>CAWBSJ010000008.1:0-227620 GCA_963791405.1 uncultured Solirubrobacteraceae bacterium
GCTTCCGGCGGATCGAGTGGTTCGCCGTGTGCGTGCGGTGATACTCGGTGTGGAAGGCGATGTCCTTGGTCATCCCGGACGCCTCGAGCCGGCTCATGTCCGAGAGCAACTCGTTGTAGGCCATCCCTTCGAGCCCCTCGCCGACCTTGCGGATCGTGTTGCCGGGGCAGAAGTCGAGCGCGTCGTCGACGGTGTAGTTGAAGACGACGGTCTCCTTGACGTCGATGAAGTTGGGGTTCTCGCCGCCATCGGTGCGCTCGAGCCGGATGGTGCCGCTCACCCATCGGGTGTCGCGGCCGAAGTCCGAGCCCGTCTCCCCGGCCGGCGTGCCGCCGCCGAACAGCAGCCCGCCGGCGAGCGAGTTCTTCGCGAAGGTGATGTCGAGCGTCACGTCCTGCACGAACGGCACGGTCTGGGGCGCGACGACGCTTCCTTCCAATGCCTTGACGAGGTCGAGCTCGGCGGTGCGACCGCCCGCCAGCGCCGACTCGGCCACCGGGCCCTGATCGTGCCATTCCTTCAGCAGCCGGGCCTCGAGGTCCTCGTGCGCCTTGTCGTCTCGGGCGCACTGGTCGCTGATGCAGTTCCCGTCGTCCTTGTTCACTCGACGGCCGCCACCCGCGTTGAAGTAGTCGCGGAACGCGTCGCCCACGAGGGAGCAGCTGCAGCGCTTCGCGAGGCGATCCGGCGCTCCGACCTTGCCCATCCAGAACTTCCAGGCGGAGATGGCCTCGTGCTCGAAGGGGAACGGGGTGCAATCCGGCCAGGGGTTCTTCTTCGAGGGCTCCTGCTTGTCGTCCGGCCGGAACTCGGGCATGCGCGACAGCGCGCGCCGCGGACGCCGCGGGTCCGGCGGCGTCCGGCGGGCGAGCAACCGCGCCGTTGCCCGGTTGCCGGCTGAGCGCTGCAACGCAAGCAGCTGCGCGGCAGCGGGGGAGATGCCGCCCGCAGGGAGACGGGGCGGCGCCGTGACCGAGGGCTCCGTGGCAGGTGGCTGAGACTCACGCATCTCGAGGCTCTCGCGACTCTAACCCGAATCCCCGCCCCCAGGGAACAGGCCAAGCTCCGCCGCTCAACTCAGGCCGCGGACGTCTCGGGTCCTTGCTCTGCCGCCGCCGGGTCCATCCACATGACCTGCCAGCCGTGGCCGTCGAGGTCGAAGAAGCTGCGTGAGTACATGAAGCCGTGGTCCTCGGCGTCGTCCGCCTCAGCGCCGCCCGCCGCGAGCGCGGCGGCGCTGACCGTGTCGACCTCGTCGCGGGAAGCCACGCTGAAGCAGTAGAGCGCCAGCGTGTGGGTGGCGGGATCGGCGATCGGCAGCTTCGCGAAGTCCGCGAACTTCTCGCGGCTGAGCAGCATCACGAACGCGTGCTCGCCGACCAGCATGCAGGCGGCGGACTCGTCGGTCATCGCCGGGTTGAAGGTGAACCCGAGCTTCGCGAAGAACGCCTTGCTGCGCTCGACGTCTGCGACGGGCAGGTTCACGAACAGCATGCGGCCGGCGTGTGCGGGGTCGGTCATGGTGGGTCTCCAGTCGGTGGCTCGATGGCGTACCACTGCTGGACCGGCCCAGCCGGCGAAACTCATCGGTGGCGGTTCGACCGCCATGCACCGTGCTTCCCCATGCCGACAGGAGACGGTAAGGCGGAGAGGGAGGGATTCGAACCCTCGGACGAGGTTGACCCCCGTCACGCGATTTCCAGTCGCGCCCGTTCAGCCGCTCCGGCACCTCTCCGGGAGCGGCTGAGAAGGGTAGCCGCTCTACAGCTGCCAGCTCCCGCCCGCCAGCACGGGCACGCGGTCGCCCGCGGGCGTGATGCCGGTGACGGTGAGCTCGTCCGACCCGATCATGAAGTCGATGTGGATCTTGCTGTCGTTCGAGCGCTCGCGGTCGTCGTCGTCGAGCAGGAACGGGAAGCCCTGGCCGAGCGCGATGTGGCTCGCCGCGTTCTCGTCGAGCAGCGTGTCGTAGAAGATCGTCCCGAGCTCGCCGATCCGGCCCTCGCGGTCGACGAGCGCGACCTCGCCGAGCCGGGCCGCGCCGTCGTCGGTCCCGACGATCGTGGAGAGGGTCTCGCCGCCCTCGGACGCGGTCAGCTCGGCCACCCGGCCGGCCTCGAAGCGCACGACGAGGTCGCGCACGACGGTCCCGTCGATCAGCACGAGCGGCTTCGTCGAGGTGACCGTGCCCGAGGTGCGCTCGGGATCGGGCGTCGTGAACACCTCCTCGGTCGGCAGGTTCGGCATGTGCTCGATCCCGCCGACGGTCTGGAAGCGCGCCGCGCGCCAGCCCGACGACGGCAGCAGCCCGATCGTGAAGTCCGTGCCGGGCCCCTCGTAGTGGAGCGCGTCGAAGCGCCGCTCGGTCAGCCGCTCGGCGGTGCTGACGAGCGTGTCGGCCCGCGCGCGCCAGGCGGCGATCGGGTCGTCCTCGTCCAGGCGCAGGACGTGCAGCAGCTCGGTCTCGAGCCGCGCGAGCCGCTCGCCCGGCTCGAGGTCGGGGAAGACGAGGTCGGCCCAGACCTGGGTCGGGCCGGGGCAGATCGTCCAGTTCGTCGTGCGCTCGTTGACGACCTTGATCCCCTCGGGCACGGTCGGCAGCCGGTCCTTGCCGACGAGCACGGGGTCGAGGTCGGCCATCAGCCCGGGCGCCGACGGGCCGGAGATCGCGACGCGGGCCGCGCGCTGCTCGCCGAGCGCGAGCACCCGCTCGCCGTACCAGGGCGGGACGAACTCGAGCGTCTCGGGGCGCGCGTGCTCGATCCGCGCGCGCTTCACGTAGGGGTCGAACCAGCCGACGTCGACGAACTTCGCGCCGTGCCGGTAGGCGCTCGCCGCGAGCGCGCGCACGAGCGGCTCCTTGCCGGGCTCGCACCCGATCGCCACGATCTGATCCTGCTGCACATTGGCGCCGAAGCCGATCACGAGATCGGCGAACCGCGCGAGCGTCGCCTCGTCCATCCGGGGCAGGCTAGCCATCCTGACCCGCTACCCTCGTGTGCGCTCTCGGAGGGGTGCGAGAGTGGTTGAATCGGGCGGTCTCGAAAACCGTTGTGCGTGCAAGCGTACCGTGGGTTCGAATCCCACCCCCTCCGCCTCGCGAACGGCCTGACACCATGGGCCCGTGCGCACCGTCCGCCCGCCCGCGTCCGGGGATCCGCTGCAGCGCTCGGTCGTGGCGTGCCTCGCGTCGATCCTCGAGCTCGACGTCGCCGCCGTCCCCCTGCCGGGTCCGGGCCATCCCGAGCCGTGGACGGTGTGGCGCAACTGGCTCGCGCAGCGCGGGCTCGGGCTGGTGCCGATCGAGGAGCCGGCGCGGTTCAACTGGCCGGGGCCGTGGCTCGCGCTGCTGCCGGCGCCGGACGGCGAGGTCGCCGCGGTCGCGTTCGGCGCGCCGCCCGGGATCGCGTGGAGCCCGCTGGGAGGTCCTGAGGCGTTCGAGACGGTGCGGCGCGGCTACGTCGTCGCCCCGGCCGACGTGGCGCTGTGGTCGCCGACCCACGCGGTCGCCCCGCGCCGCGCCGGCACCGTGGAGGCGGTGCTCGTCGCGCCGGAGCCGGAGGGGGCGATGGTCGCGATCGAGGGCGCGCCGGCACGTGCCGGCCGGGGGCTCGAGGGCGACCGGTACTTCGACGGGCGCGGCACGTTCTCCGACGCGCACGACCGCGGGCACGACCTCACGCTGATCGAGGCCGAGGTGCTCGAGGAGCTGGAGCTGCCCGGGCGGCCTCTCCCCGGAGCAGGCCCGCCGCAACGTCGTCACGCGCGGCATCGACCTCAACGCGCTCGTCGGCGAGCGCTTCACGATCGGCGCCGTCGAGTGCCTCGGCCAGCGCCTGTGCGAGCCGTGCGCGCATCTCGAGCGCCTGGCGGCGGAGACGGGGAGCCCCGGGACGCTGCGCGCGCTCATCCACCGGGGCGGCCTGCGCGCCGACGTGCTCACGCGACGGCGAGATCCGCGTCGGCCAGCGCATCGCGGCCGGGTAGCGGCGCGGCGAACCGGTTCGGCCCCAGCGGGAGAGAAGGGGTGTGACCCTCGTCCACGCCGCCCCGCGATCGCCCGCCGGCTCCGACGCCGCGGCGATCGCAGGCCTCGCTCGCCGCGCCGGCCGCGTTCGCCGCGGTCTTCGAGCGCCACCATCCCGTCGTCCACCGGTACCTCGCCCGCCGCCTCGGCCGCGACCTGGCCGACGAGCTCGCCGCCGAGACGTTCGCGGTGGCGTTCGCCAAGCGCCGCCGCTACGACGTCGCCTTCCCGGACGCCCGGCCCTGGCTCTTCGGGATCGCGACCAAGCTCGCGCACCGCCACTGGCGGCGCGAGGAGCGCGAGCTGCGCGCCTACGCGCGGACCGGCGTCGACGCGGCCGCGCCGTCCCCCGCCGAGCGGGGCGCGGACCGCGCCGACGGCGCGGCGGCCGGCCCGGCGCTCGCCGCCGCGCTCGCCGCGCTGACCGCCGACGAGCGCGACGTCCTGCTGCTCTACGCGTGGGAGGAGCTGGGCCAGCCCGAGATCGCGGCCGCCCTCTCGATCGCGCCCGGCACCGTCAAGTCCCGGTTGCATCGCGCCCGCGCGCGCGTCCGTCAATCGCTCGCCGCCGCCGGCGAGCTCGACTCCCTGAGGCCCCATGAGTGAGCTCGATCTGATCCGTTCCTTCCGGGCCGACGTCCCCGGCCCGGGCCTCGCCGCCACCGCCCACGCCGACCGCGCGTGGCGGGACGGCGGCCGCCGCCGCCGCGTCGCGCGCTGGGCGCCGCGGATGGCGGCCGGCGCCGCGGCGGCGGTCGCCGCGGCGGCGCTCCTCCTCCTGACCGGCGACGAGGGCCGCTTCGGCGCCCAGTCCGCCCGGGCCGCCCAGACGCTGCGGCACGCCGCCGGCGAGGTCCGCGGGCTGCCCCGCGCCCTGAAGCCGGGCGAGTACTGGTACGTGCGCAGCCGCACGCAGTGGACGACCGGCGTCGAGGGCGGCGGCGGCGCGTACACCGCGATGGGCCTGGAGGTCCGCGAGGAGTGGATCGCGGCCGACGGCGCGCGGCGCTGGACCACCCGGCCGGCCGGGCCGCTCCGGTTCCCGGACGCCCGCGACCGCGCCCGCTGGGAGGCCGACGGCCGGCCCGACCTCGTCCCGCCCGCCTCGGAGGACCGGATGCACACGGGCTTCGTACCTCGGCACGCAGACCTACAGCCCCCGCCGGCTCCTCCGCCTCCCCCGCGACCCCCGGCTGCTCTACGCGCGGTTCCACGACGCCGCGGTCGCGTGCCGGTGCGGGAACGGCGTCGACGACCAGACGTTCGTGATCGGCGTCGAGCTGCTCCGCACCATGCCGCTCCCGACCGATCTGCGCGCCGCGGTGCTGCGGGCGATGGCGCTCGTCCCGGGCATCGAGCAGCAGGCGGAGCGCGACGTCCTCGGCCGGCCCGGCGTCGGCGTCGCCTACGAGGGCAGCCAGGGGCGCCAGTCGCTGATCTTCGATCCCGCGACCTACGAGCTGCTGGGCGACCGGAGCGGCGCGGGCGGCACCGCCGACGTCGCGTCGGGCATCGTCGGCTCACCGACCGCCCGGCCGTGAGGGCCGCCTATCCTCGGTCGCGATGACCGCGGATCCCGACCTCCGCCTCGAGCCGCTCGAGCCGCGGGCCGGCCGCGAGGAGGAGCTGGCCGCGCTCATCAACGTGGTGTACGCGGAGGCCGAGCGCGGCCTCTGGCAGGAAGGCCGCGAGCGTACGACGGCGGAGGAGATGGCCGGGCTGATCCGGGCCGGCGAGATCGTCGCCGCGACCCGGCGCGGACGCCTCGTGGGCAGCGTGCGCATCCACGACGTGAGCGCCGACACCAGCGAGTTCGGGCTGCTCGTGGCCGATCCCGGCGAGCGCAACAGCGGCATCGGCCGAGCGCTGCTCGACCACGTCGAGGCGCACAGCCGCGAGCGCGGACGGCGCGCGATGCAGCTCGAGCTGCTCGTCCCGCGCGACGGGTCGCACCCGAGCAAGGAGTTCCTGAAGGCGTGGTACGGCCGGCGCGGCTATCGGATCAGCCGCGTCGACCGCTTCGACGACGCCTACCCGCGGCCGGCGCGGCTGCTCGCCACGCCGTGCGACCTCGAGATCCGCACGAAGACCCTCTAGTACTCGTCGTGGAGCTGCCACCAGTCGCCGGCCGGCGACTGCGGGTAGCCGTCCGGCGAGTCCTCCCACTCCTCCTGGCGGCCGAGCGCCGTCATGTCGAGGTACCCGAACGTGCCGCCCAGCGCCTCGTCGCCGCGGCCGTTGATGAGGTAGGTGCGGTAGATCGCGTCGCCGTCGCGGAGGAACGCGTTGTTGCCGTGCCACTCGTCGACCCCGAAGTCCTTGTCGAAGTCGTCGGTCAGCGTGTACCACGGGATCCGCTCCCAGCCCATCCGCGCCTTCCAGCGCTCGATGTCCGCCTGCGGCGCGCGCGACACGAAGACGAGCGTCGTGTCGCGGGCGTTCAGGTGCGCGAGGCTGCCGACCTGGTCGCCGGCCACCAGCGAGCAGCCGCGGCAGCCGCCGACGGGCCAGTCGGCCACCCCGGGCTCGAAGAAGAAGCGGTAGACGATCAGCTGGCGACGGCCGGCGAACAGGTCGAGCAGGCCCACCGGGCCGTCCGGGCCCTCGAAGCGGTAGTCCCGCTCGACGGCCATCCGCGGCATCCGGCGGCGCTTCGCGGCCAGCGCGTCGTGCACGCGCATCACCGCCTTCTCCTCCACCAGCAGCTCCTCCCACGCGTCCTGCCACTCCTGCGGGGAAACGATCGGCGGCAAGTTCATCGGGTGCTCCCTTCGTTCGGGTTGGTTCGGTTCAGGCGCGCGCCGGCTCGGCGGCGGGTGCGGTGCGAGCGGCGGCCGCCGAGCAGCAGCCCGGCGGCCACGACGCCCAGCGCCGCGACGGCGATCGCCGCCGCGAAGGCGGAGCGGTAGCCGTCGGTCAGCCCGGCCAGCGACTCGACGCCGCCGGCGCCGGACACGGCGACGGTGGACAGGATCGCCACGCCCACCGCGCCGCCGATCTGGAACGACGCGTTGTTCAGGCCCGAGGCCAGGCCGGCGTCGGACTCCGCCACGCCGGTCAGCGAGGCGATCGAGCCGGCGACGTAGGCGGCGCCGATGCCCGGGCCGAGCAGCACCAGCGCGAGGAACAGGTCGCCGAGGTAGCTGCCCCCGACGGACACCTGCGTCAGCAGCAGGCTGCCGAGGCCCGTCAGCGCCATGCCGGCGACCGCGACGCGCCGGACGCCGCCCCGGCTGGCGATCGCCTGGGCGGTGACGGTGCCGGCCACCGCGGTGAGCGGCATCACGACGGAGGCGAGGCCGAACTGGATCGGCGACCAGCCGAGGACCTCCTGCGCGTACTGGGTGAGGATGAACGGGACGCCGAAGGCCATCGTCCCCAGCGCGAAGAGCACCAGGTTGCCGCCCACGAGCGACCGCGACCGGAACACGCCGAGCGGCGCCAGCGGCGCGACGGAGCGCGACTCGATGCGGGCGAAGAGCAGCGTCAGCACGGCCGCGAGCGCCAGCAGGCCCAGCGTGCGGGCGCTCGCCCAGCCGGCGTCCGGCGCCTCGACGACCGCGTAGACCAGCGCCACCAGCGCGGTCGTGATCGTCACCGCGCCCGCGAGGTCGAACCGCCGCCGGGCGCCTGTCGCGCGGCTCTCGCGCAGGAGCACCGGGCTCAGCGCGGCCACGGCGGCCGCGACGGGCACGTTGATGAAGAAGATCCACTCCCAGCCGAGGCCGTCGGTGATCGGACCGCCGATCAGCCAGGCCGCGGTGCCGCCGATGGCGCCGGTCGAGCCCCAGACGCCGAGCGCCTTGTTGCGCTCCGCGCCCTCCGGGAAGGTCGTCATGACGATCGACAGGGCGGTCGGCGTCATGATCGCCGCCGCCACGCCCTGCACGACGCGCGCGGTGAGCAGCGCCGCGCTCGTGCCGGCCAGGCCGGCGCCGAGCGAGGCGAGCGCGAACAGGATCGAGCCGGCGATGAACATGCGGCGCCGCCCCATGAGGTCGGCGGCGCGCCCGCCCAGCAGGAGCAGGCCGCCGAAGCTGAGCAGGTAGGCGCTCAGGACCCACTGCAGATCGCCGGCCCGGAAGGCCAGGTCGGCGTCGATCGAGGGCAGCGCCACGACCACGATCGCGGAATCGAGGATGACCATGAAGAAGGCGGTGCACAACAGCGCGAGCGCCTTCCAGCGTCTGGGATCGGGTTGGTTGCGCATCACGCGCCGCTCCGGCTGCGCGGCGTGGGCCCGACGCGGTCGCTGCTGCGGCGGTCGAACTGGGCAGCGACGCGGCGGCGGGCGAGGCCGGCGGTGATGACGGCGAGGTCGAGCATGGTCGGCTCCTTTCGGGTGACGGACGTTCGAGGCCGTGGAGGGCCTCTGAAAGGACGTCGCAGCAGGAGGGCCGATTTGGACAGGGGTCAGCGCGACGCGTGCAGACGCCGCTCGAGCTCGGCGCGCTCGACCGCGTTGGCGGACAGCTCGATCGCCCGCTCGTACGCGCGCGCGGCGCCCTCGGCGTCGCCCGCGCGCGTGAGCAGCTCGGCGTGCGCCGCGTGCAGCGGCTGGTAGCGCTCGAGCGCCGGATCGCCGAGCAGCGGCCCGAGCAGCTCGAGACCCGCGGACGGGCCGTGCCGCGAACCCGACGGCGACCGCGCGGTTGAGCTCGACGACCGGCGACGGGGCGAGCCGGGCCAGCGCGCCGTACAGCTCGGCGATCTGTGCCCAGTCGGTGGCCTCGGCGCTCGGGGCCTCGATCTGGAGCGCGGTGATCGCGGCCTGCAGCTGGTACTCGCCGAGTCGTCGCAGGCGCACGGCGCGCTGCAGCTTCTCGAGCCCGTCGCGGATCCGGTCCTCGTCCCAGCGCGAGCGGTCCTGGGCGTCGAGCGCGGCGTAGCGGCCGCTCGGATCCACCCGGGCGGCGCGGCGGGCGTCGTGCAGCAGCATGAGCGCCAGCAGCCCCCAGACCTCCGGGTCGTCGGGCATCAGCCGGGCCAGCAGCTCGCCGAGCCGGATCGCCTCGGCGCACAGCTCCTCGCGGACGAGGCGATCGCCCTCCGTCGCCGCGTAGCCCTCGTTGAAGATGAGGTACACCACCCGCAGCACGCCGCGGAGGCGGTCGGGCAGCTCCTCGTCGGCAGGCACGCGGTAGGGGATGTTCGCCTCGGCGATCTTGCGCTTGGCGCGCACGATCCGCTTGCCCATCGTCGGCTCGGCGACCACGAACGCGCGGGCGATCTCGGTCGTGGTGAGGCCCCCGAGCGCGCGCAGGGTCAGGGCCACGCGCGCGGGCATCGCCAGCGCCGGGTGGCAGCACGTGAAGATCAGCCGCAGCCGGTCGTCGACGATCGCGCTCTCGTCCTCCATCGGTGGCTCCTCCTCCTGGGCATCCAGCAGCGTCAGCTCGCCCAGTCGCTGGGCGCGGTCCGCGACCGACCGGTCGCGGCGCAGGCGGTCGATCGCCCGCCGCCGGGCGACGGTCGTGATCCACGCGCCCGGGTTGGCCGGGATGCCGTCGCGCCGCCAGCCCGCGACCGCGGCCTCGAACGCGTCCTGCACGGCGTCCTCGGCCAGCTGGAAGTCGCCGGCCTGCCGGATCAGGGTGGCCAGCACGATCGCGCGCTCGTCCCGGAACGTGGCCGCGATCGCCTCGGCCGGATCGCCGCGGCCGGTCACGCGAGGTCGTCGGCGGCCCCGTCGGGCACGTCGACGCCGGCGTCGCGCGCCCGGTTCAGCCACTCGCCGGCCGGCATGATCGGGCGCACCTCGACGGTGCCGAACCGCGCGGGCGGCAGCTGCGCGGCGACCTTGAGCGCCTCGTCGAGGTCTTCGCACTCGAGGACGTAGTAGCCGGCGAGCACCTCCTTCGTCACCGCGAACGGCCCGTCGGTGAACTCCACGTCGTCGCCGCGCACGCGGACCGCCGTCGCGCTGTCCGTCGAGTACAGCCGCTGCACGTCGACCAGCAGCCCGGACTCGCGCAGGGTGCGGTGGAGCTCCAGGAACAGCGGCAGCGAGGTCTCGCGCTCGTCCTGGCCGGCCTGGTCGAGCTCCTCCTCGTAGACGAGCAACATGTAGCGGGACATCGCGCCTCCAACGTTCGTGGTCTCGTGCCGCGCTGCGCGGCTCTCAACCCTACGTCGCAGCAGGCCGGCCGATTTGGACCGCGCGCTTCAGCGCGGCCGCGTGGCACGCGCCAGCACCCGCCCGGCGAGCGGCATCTCCCCGCCGCGCCAGACGTGCCGCTGCTCGAACGGCCACGCGTAGATCGGGCTGCCGTCGCGCACCAGCCCGAGCAGCCGCGGCTCCCCCAGCTCCGCAGCCGACCACGCGTACAGCCGCTGCAGCCGCGGCACGATCACCGCGTAGTCGAGCAGCCGGCCCAGCCGCTGCTCCTCGGCGATGTAGCGCTCGACGTGGAGCGGGAGCGGGTAGCGGTCCGGCAGCACGCGCCGGAGCGAGAGGAAGACGCCGGCCATCCCGAGCCGGGGATCGCCGAGCACGCGGCCGAGCGGGGCGAACCGTCCGAGCGCCAGCCGCGGCGCCGCGGCCAGCGCATGCGCGTACAGCACGCGCACCAGCGCGACGTTCATGAAGAAGCGCTCCGGCTCGGCTTCCGCCTCGGCGAGGTCGCGATGCTCCAGGTACCCGGCGACGATGCTCGCGTTGTGGGCCCGGTACCAGTTGCGGCCCGTCGGCCGCCCGCCGAAGTCGAGCCAGAGCCGCACGGCCCGCGACGACGGCTCGCCGGCGAGCCCGCCCAGGAGCGCGACCGTCTCGCAGCCGTCCCGCAGCAGCCGCTCGTTGACCGCCCGCCACCAGACGCTGCCCGGCGGCGACGCGTCGAGCGGCTCGAGCACGCCGCGGCGCGCCTGCCAGCGCATGAACGACAGCGCCGCCCGCCGGAACGGCAGGTGCCGCGGCGCGCGGCCCGTCGGCCCGCGGAACACCTCCGCCATCAGCGCGAGCCGCGCCGCCGGGTCGTCGCGCACCGCCGCGACCTGCGCCTCGGCCACGACGAGCGCGTCGGGCACGCCCCGCGCCTCAGTCGACGCCGCCGCTGCGCCGCGCGGCGCGCAGGAGCCGGACCGCGAACGCCGCCGAGGCGAGCGTCCCGGCCGCGCCGGGGATCGACGTGCCGTTGCGGGTGAGCGGCGGCACCCGCCGCGCCCACAGGTTCGACGAGCCGCTGAACAGCGCCGCGGCGAGCAGCGCCGTAGACGAGCCGGTTGACGTTGCGGTCGAGCGAGTCGATCCGCAGCGGGACGTCCATCTCGCCCATCCGCACCGCGGCGAGGATCGCCGCGACGTCGCGCGGCGCCTGCTGGAGCAGCCGCTCCCAGTCGTGGCTCGCGCGGCGCGCGACCCGGAGCAGCCGCTCGGGCGAGACGCGGCGCCGGATGATCAGCGACTCGTAGCCGTGCAGCGCCTCGGGGATCCGCAGCCCGGCGCCCGCGATCGAGAGGTCGCCCTGGAGCTGGATCAGCGTCTTGCCGAGCATCGCGACGTCCGGCGGCATCCGCAGCCGGTGGTCGCGCACGATCCGCGTGAGGTCCTCGACCGCGGCGGCGACGTCGACGTGCTCGAGCCCGGCCGAGCCGTGCGTGTCGAGCCAGCCGGCGATGTCGAGCCGGTAGGCGTCGAGGTCGAGCACGGGCGGGGCGGTGACGATCTCGAGCAGGCTGTCGGCGACGTCGATCCGGTCGCCGCCGGAGATCGCGAGGATGAAGCTGCCGAGCCGGTCCTCGAGCGGCCCGTCGATCCGCCCGACCTCGCCCCAGTCGAGGATCCCGTAGCGCAGGCCGTCCTCCCCGCTCTCGACGAGCACGTTGCCCGGGTGCGGGTCGGCGTGGAAGAGCCGGTCGCGCAGGATCATCTCGACGAAGATCCGCGCGGCGCGCAGCGCGAACGCCTCGCGGTCGATCGTGTCGTCGGCGGCGACGTCGTCGAGCCGCCGCCCGCGCAGGCGCGTCATCGTCAGCACCCGCGGCCCCGACAGCTCCGGGTACGGCCGCGGGATCACCACGTCGTCCTCGCCGGCGAAGTTCTCGCGCACCTGGTCGAGCACGGTCGCCTCGCGCACCAGGTCGAGCTCCCCCTGCACGGTGCGCCGCAGCTGCCGGAGCACCCCGCGCGGCCGGTACAGCGCGACGGTGTCGTCGTGCTCCTCGGCGACGGCGGCGAGCGCGTCGAGGATGTCGAAGTCCGCCGCGACCACGGACTGGATGCCCGCGTGCTGGACCTTGACCACGACCTCGGTGCCGTCGTCGAGCGCGGCGACGTGCGCCTGCGCGATCGACGCGGACGCGAGCGGCTCGAGGTCGAACGCCGCGAACGCCTCCTCCAGCGTCCGGCCGAGGTCCGCCTCGACCGTCGCGCGCACGACGTCGGGCGGATCGGCCGGCACGTTCGTCTGCAGCTCGCGCAGCTCGAGCGCGACGTCGAGCCCGACGAGGTCGATCCGCGTGCTCAGCACCTGGCCGAGCTTGATGAACGTCGGGCCGAGCTCGGTCAGCGCCTCGCGCAGCCGCTGGCCGTCGCTGAGCGACCCGGTGCGGGCGCGCACCGCGTCGGGCATGAAGTCGCCGAGCCGCGTGCGGACCGAGACGTCGAGCATCTCGGCGACGCCGTGGTGCGAGAGCACGCGCAGGATCTCCTGCACGCGCCGGCGGTGCTGGATGAGGACGCGGGTCGCGGGATGCGGCGACGGCACGCCCGCGACCCTACCCTCAGGACGTCGCGGCCCGCGCCCGCGGGTCGGGCAGCGGCGTCAGCACCCGCTCGAGCTGGTCGCGCAGCGACTCGAAGCGCGGCGGGAGCGACAGCCGCTCGCCGAGGTGGCCGGCGTCCTCGTCGGCGTCGAACCCGGGGCCGATCGTCGCGAGCTCGAACAGCACGCCGCTCGGCTCGCGGAAGTAGACCGAGCGGAAGTAGAACCGGTCGATCACCTCGGTCGGCCGGGCGCCGGAGCGCGCCACGCGCTCGCGCCACGCGTCGTGCTCGTCGATCCGCGTCGCGAACGCGATGTGGTGGACGGTGCCGGCGCCGGGCCGCGCCGCCGCGCCCGCGGGCGCGGCGTCGTAGGCGAACGTCCCGCCGCGCTCGTCGCCGCGGACCTCCCAGGCGCCGTCCGCGCCGCCGCCGAAGCCGAGCGTCTCGCCGAGGAGCGCCGCGCTGGCGGACGGGTCGCGCGTGTACGCGCGCACGCCCGCGAAGCCCTGCAGCGCGTGCTCGCGCGGGACGTCGGGCGCGTCGGCGATCAGCGGCGCGTCCGGCACGTCCTCGACCCGCAGCTCGTGCGCGAGCCCCTCGGGTCGGCGAACAGGAGCCGGTCGCCGTCGCGCACCGCCTCGACGCCGCGGCCGGCGAGCCGCTGCTCCCAGAAGTCGATCGCGGCCGGCGACGCGACGCGCCAGGCGATCCGGTGGACCATCCCGGCGCCGGCCTCGCCGCGCGCGGCGCCCGGGTACTCGAAGAACGTGAGGTCGGCGCCCGGCGAGCCCTGCTCGTCGGCGTAGAAGAGGTGGTAGACGGTCGGGTCGTCCTGGTTGACGGTCTTCTTGACGAGCCGCAGCCCGAGGACCCCGACGTAGAACTCGACGTTCGCGGGCGCGTCGCCCGTGATCGCGGTGATGTGGTGGATGCCTTCGAGCTTCATCCCCGTCGCCTCCATTCTAGTTGCGCCTACAACTACTCTACCGGCGCGCCCGCGAAACGCAAGCGGATCCCCCACGGGTCCTCGACCACCTCGCCGCCCATCCGCTCCCGCACGGCGTCCAGCTCGGCGGGGTCGTCGAAGCGCATCGTCCACTCCAGGAGCCGCGCCGTGCCGGGCGGCGCCGGGGCGACGCCCTCGCCCGCCCACGTGTTCGCGCCGAGGTGGTGGTGATAGCCGCCGGCGGCGAGGAACAGCGCGCCCGGGTACGTGGTCATCAGCTCGAGCCCGAGCCGGTCCGCGTAGAACGCCCGCGCCGCGTCCAGGTCCCCGACGTGCAGGTGGAGGTGGCCCATGCGCAGGCCCTGCGCCGGCCTGCGCCACGGGCGGCTCGCCGGCGATCGTGGCGAGCAGGTCGTCGAGGTCGAGCGCGCGCGTGTACATCCCGACGCGCTGCCCGGGCGCCTCCGGCGGCGGCCACGCGGCGCGCGGCCGGTCGGCGTAGAGCTCGATCCCGTGGTTGTCGGGATCCTGCAGGTAGATCGCCTCCGAGACGCCGTGGTCCGAGGCGCCGGAGACGGGCGTGCGCGTCGCGGCGAGCCGCCCGACGGCGCGGGCGAGCTCCTCGCGCGACGGGTACAGCAGCGCGAAGTGGAACAGGCCGGCCGCGCGGCCGCCGCGGGCCGGGCGCCGGGCTCCTCGTGGAGCACGAGGAGGTCCTCGCCGCCCGCGCCGAGCGCGGCGACGGCGTCCTCGCGCCGGTGGACGCGCAGCCCGAGCGCGTCCTGGTAGAAGCCGACCGAGCGGTCGAGGTCGGCGACGCTCAGGTGCGCGGCGCCGAGGCGGAGGCCGTCGGGGAGCGCGGTCATCGGCGGCGCGCGGCGAAGAAGCCGACGAGCAGCGCGGCGCACTCCTCGCGCAGCAGCCCGCCCTCGACGGCGGGCCGGTGGTTGAAGCGGGGTTCGGCGAGCACGTCGATCACGCTACCGGCCGCGCCCGCCTTCGGGTCGGCCGTGCCGAAGACGACCCGCGCCACGCGCCCGAGCACGATCGCCCCCGCGCACATCGCGCACGGCTCGAGCGTCACGTAGAGCGTGCTGTCGAGGATCCGCCAGCTCCCGAGCCGCTGGGCCGCCTCGCGCAGCGCGATGATCTCCGCGTGGGCGGTCGGGTCCTGGCGCAGCTCGCGCTCGTTGTGGCCGGCCCCGATCACCTCGCCGGCGTGCGCGACGACCGCGCCGACCGGGACGTCGTCGTGCTCCAGGGCGCGCTCCGCCTCGCGCAGGGCCAGGCGCATGAAGTGCTCGTCCGGTACGGTCACGGGGCGCTCAGCGTCGCAGACCGGACGAATCTCAGGGTTGTCCGGCAACTTCCGTGCGCCGAAGCTGTTCTAGGGGTGCCGCTCGCCGCCCCTGAGCCGCGCTCCCCCACGATGATCCGCCGTCCGCTCCTGCTCGCAGCCCTCGGGCTCGCCGCTCTCGCGCCCTCCGCCGCGGCGGCCGAGCACGTGCCCGGCGAGGTCGTGGTCCGCTACGCGGCCGACGCGGCGCCGCCCGGCACGGCGCACGCGTCCGCCGTCGTCGCCCCGCGCACGCGCGTGGTCCGGACCCGCCCCGGCCAGACGGTCGGCGCGCGCGCCGCCGAGCTGCGCCGCCGGCCCGGCGTCCTGAGCGCCACGCCGAACCTGATCGCCCGCGCCGCCTACATCCCGAACGACCCCGGCCGCGCCGGCGTCCCGGGCGGCTGGCAGCAGGTCCAGTGGAACTTCGTCGGCCCGTTCGGGGTCAACGCCCCCGCCGCCTGGGACCACACCGGCGAGGCCGGCCGCCTGGGCGGCGCCGGCGTCGTCGTGGCGGTGCTCGACACCGGCGTCGCGTACGCCGACCACCGCGGCACGGCCCGCTCGCCCGACCTGCGCGGGAACCGCTTCGTGGCCGGCCGCGACTTCGTCGACGGCGACGGCAAGCCCGACGACGAGAACGGCCACGGGACGCACGTCGCCTCCACGATCGCCGAGACGATCGACAACGGCGTCGGCGTCACCGGGCTGGCCTTCGGCGCGCAGATCATGCCGGTGCGGGTGCTCGACCGCTGGGGCGAGGGCGACAGCGCGGCGATCTCGAAGGGGATCCGGTTCGCGGCGCGCAAGGGCGCGGACATCATCAACCTGTCGTTCGAGTTCGGCGCCGGCGTCACCGCCGGGCAGATCCCCGACATCCTCGACGCGCTGCGCTACGCGCGCGCCAAGGGCGTCCTCGTCGTCGGCGCGTCGGGCAACGACCGCGACTCGATCGTCGCCTACCCGGCGCGCGCGGCCAGCGTCTTCTCCGTCGGGGCGACGACCGAGAACGGCTGTCGCGCCCTGTACTCGAACGCCGGCGCGACGCTCGACCTGGTGGCCCCGGGCGGCGGCCGCGACGCCCGCCTCCCGGGCGATCCGAACTGCCGGCAGGCGACCGCTGGGCCGCAACATCGTCCAGATGACGTTCGAGACCACGCCGCGTCAGTTCGGGCTCCCGCTCGACTACAAGGGCACCTCGATGGCGACGCCGCACGTCTCGGCGACCGCCGCGCTGGTGATCGCCTCCGGCGTGATCGGCCCGCATCCGAGCCCGGCCGCGATCGAGGCCCGGTTGAAGGCGACCGCGCGCGACCTCGGCGTCCCGGGGCCCGACCCCGAGTACGGCGCCGGCCTCGTCGACGCCGCCGCGGCGACGCTGCGCTAGCCGCTCACGCGAGCTTGACGACCGCGATCACCGCGCTCGCGAGCACGCAGACCACGATCGCCACCTGCACCCAGATCCAGAACGGGGACATCACGTCCCAGGGTACGGGACCGGATCAGGCGTGCGCCTCGATGCGCTCGACCCCCTTCGCCGTGACGGTCGTCACGGGCAGGCCCAGGCCGGCCGCCTTGTGCGGCAGGTCGAGCTTGAGCCACTTGGACACGCGGGTCGGCAGCGTCGAGATGATCAGCTCGTCGAAGCCGTGGAGGTTCACGGCGTCCTGGATCGCGGCGAGCGGCTCGTGGACGCCGACCATCGGCTCCACCGGCGCCCCCGCGGCCTCCTCGAGCAGCGGCAGCGCGAGCTCGATCACGTCCTCCGCCTCGGAGCGGCCCTGGTCCTCCGGGTCGACGAGCTGGTGCAGCCCGTGCGCCGACGAGGGGACGAGCAGGGTGAAGGCGGCCGGGCCGCTCGCGGCCCGCTCGCGCACCGCCTCGCAGCAGCGCCGGGGTCGCGGCGGTGCGGTTGGCGACGACGAGCACGCGGGCCTTGGTCGCGGAGGACTCCATGGGCACCCCTTTCGTCTTGCGGACGTCGTGCGGATTGTCGCAAAGCCGCCGGGCGCCGTCCACGCTCACATGGCGATGTGCGCCTTCGGGCGCCGCGCGGCGTGGCCGCGCGGCTTCCCGTGGCGGCGGTGGCGCGTGCTCCGCGCGCGCTTGGCGCGCTTGCGCCGCGGGGTGCTCGCGCGCCGGCCGGCGGGCGCGGACACGGTCGCGGCGGCGGGCAGCGGCCTCGATGACGCCGAACTCGGTGACGTAGCTCGCGCCGGCGCCGTCGGCCTGCGCCGGGTTCCCCGGCACGATCCCGACGCCGATCTCGCGGAAGCCGGGGTCGAGGATGTTCGCGCGGTGGCCGGGCGAGTTCATCCACGCCCGCATGATCGCGCCCGGCGCGGCGAGCACGCCGGTGCCCCAGGCGAGGTTCTCGCCGAGCCGCCACGGCCGGTCCGCCGGGACGTAGCCCGTGCCGCGGATGCGGTCGAGCAGCGTCGAGCCGTCGCGGCCGGTGTGGGAGAAGTACGAGCCGGCGACGAGGTCCTGCGCGTACGCCGCGGCCGCCGCGCCGAGCTGCGGGTTCGCCGCGAGCGCCGGCAGGCCGTGGTCGGCGCGCTCGCCGTTGAGCAGGCAGAGCGTGGTCGCGGCGACGGCGGGGAGGTTCGCCGGCTGCCGGCGCGACGTCGGGCGCGGGACACGCCGCGCCGGCGCCGACGCCGTCGCGGCGCCGGGCGCCGGGGCGCTCGCGCAGGTCGGGCCGCCCGGGCGGGCGCGAGCCGGCGCAGCGGCGTGCCGGGCTCGAGGGTCACGGCGCCGCCGAGGCGGCCCGCCGTGTCCTCGATCCGCAGACCGGCCGGGGACGGGGTGGTGGAGGTGGTGGTGGTGGGCGCGGCGCCGCCGCAGCCGGCGACGAGCGCCCCCGCGACGACGGCGGCCGCGAGCAGCGCGGAACGGGCCATCCCGACGACCATCGCCCGGGACGCGCGCGGGCTTGAGCCCGGGCGCTCGTCAGCTGGACTTCAGTGCGGCCGTCCAGCCGCCGGCGCCGAGCGCGTCGAACGCCGCGACGACCCCGGGGTCGAACTGCGTCCCGGCGGCCGCGCGGATCTCGCCGGCCGCGTCCTCGACGCTCCAGGCCTCCTTGTACGGCCGCTCGTGCACGAGCACGTCGAACACGTCGGCGACCGCGACGAGCCGCGCCACGAGCGGGATCGCCTCCCCCGCGAGCCCGTCCGGGTAGCCGCCGCCGTCCCAGCGCTCGTGGTGCGAGCGCGCGATCCGCTCGGCGACCGCCAGCAGCTCCGACTCGCTCCCCTCGAGCACGCGCGCGCCGAGCACCGCGTGGGTCTTGACCACCTCGTACTCCTCCGGCTCCAGCCGCCCGGGCTTGAGCAGGATCGAGTCGGGGATCGCGATCTTGCCGAGGTCGTGCAGCGGCGCCGCCTGGCGGACGAGCCAGACCGCGCGGTCGCCCTCCCCGAGGTGGCGCGCCATCCGGGCGGCGAGCGCGGCGACGCGCTGCGTGTGCTCGGGCGAGTTGTCGTCGCGGTACTCGGCCGCCAGCGCGAGCCGGTGCAGGGTGTCCAGCCGGATCGCCTCGAGGTCGCGGAACGCGCTGAGCGCCTGCCCGGCGACGATCGCCTCGAGCTCGCCCTGGCGCGCGCTCAGCTCGCGATGCTCGAGCAGGAGCCGCAGCCGCCGTGCGCCGGCCGCGTCGAGCCGGCCGTCCTGCACGAGCTCGCCGACCGCGACCACCGGGCGGCGCGGAGCCCAGCCCGAGCGGGTCGAGCCGCTCGCGCACGGCGGCCGGATCGGCGTCGCCGAGGCAGACCACGACCTGCGGCTGCGCGGCGGCCGCCTGCGCCGCGACGAGCTCGAGCGCGGGCACCAGATCGACCGACGGGCTGCCCGCGGCGGACAAATCGCTGCGAAGGGACTCAGCCACCTCGCGGTCCCCGCCGATAACCAGGATGCGGGTGCCGGCCAGGAGGTCGTCATCCATTGCGAGAGGATCATGACGGACACGACAACGGACCCGCATCTGGGCAGGGTCGTCGCGGGCTACCGGATCGAGGAGCTGATCGGGCGCGGCGGCATGGGCCTGGTCTATCGGGCGGAACATCTCAACCTGAAGCGGCGCGCGGCGATCAAGCTGATCGCGCCCGACCTCGCCGAGGCGGCGGGCTTCCGCGAGCGCTTCAACCGCGAGGCGCGGATCGCCGCCGCGCTCCAGCACCCGAACATCGTCACCGTCTACGACGCCGGCGAGGAGGACGGCCTGCTCTACCTCGCGATGCAGCACATCCAGGGCTCCGACCTCGCCGCGTTCCTGCGCACCCAGGGCCGGCTGCGGCCGTACCGCGCGCTCGACGTCTGCCGCCAGGTCGCGGCCGCGCTCGACGCCGCGCACGCCCAGGGCCTGATCCACCGCGACGTCAAGCCCGCGAACGTCCTGATCGAGGGCCGGACGGCGTTCCTCACCGACTTCGGCCTGACGAAGCAGATCGACGGCTCGCGCACCCAGCTCACGCGCGCGGGCGATGTCGTGGGGACGATCCACTACGTCGCGCCCGAGCAGATCGAGGGCGGCCGCGTCGACGCGCGCAGCGACATCTACTCGCTCGGCTGCCTCGTCTACCACGTGCTCTCCGGCGAGCTGCCGTTCGCGCGCGACACCGACGTGGCCGTCATCTACGCCCATCTGTCCGAGGAGCCGCCGCGGCTGACCTCGGTCCGCCCGGACCTCCCCGGCGGCCTCGACGCCGTGATCGCCAAGGCGCTCGAGAAGGCGCCCGAGCGGCGGTTCCAGACCTGCGCCGACCTGATCTCGGCGGCGCGCGTCGGTGATCGACGCCGCCGGGCCGCTGTCCGACACCGCGACGCCGCGGCCGGTCCCGGCGTTCGGGGATGCGGCCGACGTCCCGACCTCCACCGGCGCCCGCCGCGTCCCGGCGACCGGCGACCACAGCTCGGTCGTGACCGGGATCGGCCCGGTCGCGGGCCACGTCGAGGCGGCGCGCCGCCCGCGGGTCCTGCTCGCCGGCGTGGACGGCAACACGCGCGCGCTCGCGCGCGTCGCCGTCGGCCCGCGGATCGACGTCGAGGACGCCGCCGCCGACCAGTCGCTGCTGGAGAGCGTGCGCGACGGGCGCCCCGACCTCGTGATCCTCGCCTGGAACGCGCCCGGGCAGCCCGCCCGCGAGGTCGTCGCGGCGCTGCGCGGCGACGCGGTGACGCGCGACGCGAAGGTCCTGCTGCTCGTGGACCACAAGCAGGCGGACGGCGGCGAGGTCGCCGCCGCGGGCGCCGACGACCGGCTGGCCGCGCCGTTCTCCCAGTTGCAGCTCCAGGTCAAGCTGCGCCGCCTGCTGGGCGCCGACGCGATCACGGGCTAGCTTGGGGCCATGTGGCTCGAGGTGCTCACCGGCGAGGACGCCGGTCGCGTCGTCGAGATCGCGGGCCCGCTCGTGCTCGGTCGCGTGCAGGGCTCGGATCTCGTCGTCCGCGACCCGCGCGCGTCGCGCCGGCACGCGTCGCTGACGCCCGAGGACGGCCGGCGTCCGGCTCCAGGACCTCGACTCCGTCAACGGGACGCTGGTCGACGGGGCGCCGGTCCAGGACGCCCTGCTCGGCGGCGGCGAGGAGGTGCGGATCGGCGACGTGCGGATCGCCGTCCTGGCCGAGGAGCCCGCGGTGACCGGCACGCCGGGGCCGCCGCGGGTCGTGGTCGAGACGGAGGGCCCGAGCTGGTCGTTCGTCGGCCGGCTCCAGGC
Source organism: uncultured Solirubrobacteraceae bacterium (assembly GCA_963791405.1). Taxonomy (GTDB): domain Bacteria; phylum Actinomycetota; class Thermoleophilia; order Solirubrobacterales; family Solirubrobacteraceae; genus DASQMT01. Next base: position 20,731 of record CAWBSJ010000008.1, read on the forward strand.
GCGGTCGCGGCGCACGCGGCGCGTCCTGCTCGGCGCGCTCGCCGCGGCCGCCGTGGCGCTGGTCGCGCTCGCGGTCGTCCTGGCCACCCGCCGCACCGAGGACGAGCGGGTCGCCGACGCGATCCGCGCCGCCACGCCGGCCACCGTCCAGATCGAGACGCGCAGCGGCGGCAGGCGCAGCGGGCTCGGCAGCGGCTGGGTGCTCGACGCCGGCGACGGCCTCGTGGTCACCGCCGCGCACGTCCTCAACACGGGCCTGCTCTATTACGCCCGCGACCGGGTGGCGAGCATCGCCGGCATGGCGCCGTGCGAGGACCTGGCGGTGCTGCGCGTCGCGGACGGGCTGGGCGGACCGGAGCTCGGGTTCGGAGGCGCCGGCCGCGGCGACCCGGTGGTCGCGCTCGGCTACCCGGCCACGTCGGAGGCCGGCGACCTGGCGGCGCCGACCCGCGGGATCGTGGCCGCCGACCACGCACGGCTCCCGGACCCCACGCCCGAGATCCCGATGTTCCCGCATGCCCTGCAGAGCGACGCGGTGCTCGACCCCGGGTTCTCCGGCGGGCCGCTCGTCGACCTCGACGGGAAGGTCGCCGGCGTCGACGTCGCGATCCGCGGCCGGCGCGCGTTCGCGGTCTCGGCCGCCCGCGCGGAGGCGGTCGTCGATCAGCTGCGCGCGGGCCGCTCGGCCGGCTGGATGGGCGCGCAGCTCGGCTTCCCCATCCCCGTCGACGTCTCCAACTACGGCTATCCGCCCGGCCTGTGGATCACCGGCGTGCTCCCCGGTTCCGGCGCGGCCCGGGCGGGGCTGGTGGAGGGCGACTACGTGGTCAGCGTCGACGGCCGCCCCGTCGGGACGACGCTGGCGGGCTGGTGCTCGGCGGCGGCCGACGTCCGCAGCGGCCAGGTCGCGCAGGTCGGGCTCGTGCGCGCCGACGGGCGCACGCGCGAGACGGTGCCGGTCCGCTTCGACTAGCGTCCGCCCGATGCCGGGCTTCGACGTGGCGGTGATCGGGGGCGGGATCGTCGGCTGCGCGACCGCGGCCTTCCTCGCCGAGTCCGGCGCCTCGGTGCTGCTGGCCGAGCGCGAGGCGATCGCCGCGGGCGCGTCGGGGCGCAACAGCGGGATCGTCCAGCACCCGATGGACGCGACGCTGCTGCCGCTGTTCGAGGCGACGGTCGCGCACTACCGCGAGCTCGCCGCGCACGGCTTCTCGCTGCCCGCCGAGCCCGGCGGCCTGATCGTGCTCGCCGAGGAGGAGGCGGCGCTCGCCCACGAGCTCGACGTGCTGGCGGCGTTCCCCGAGCTGCGCGCGGAGGCGCTCGCGCCGGGCGAGCCCGCGCGGATCGAGCCGTGCGTCGCCCCCGGGCTCGCGGGGATCCGGCTCGAGGCGGGCTACGCCGTGCCGCCGGCGGCCGCCACGGCGGCGTTCGCGGCGCGCGCGGACGCCGCCGGGGCGGAGCTCGCGATCGGCGCGGACGCGGCGCTCGCGCCCGGCGGGATCAGCGTCGGGGGCCGTGCGGTCGCCGCGGACGCCGTGGTCGTGGCGGCCGGGCCGTGGACGCCGGCGGTCGTCGATCCGTCCGGCGCCTGGCGCCCGATCGCGCCGCTGTGGGGCGTCAACGTCGAGGTCCGGCTCGCCGAGCCGCCGCGCCACGCGGTCGAGCAGGCCGGGATCGACGCGCTGATCGAGGCGGGCGGCGACCCGCCGCCGCTGTTCAGCATGGTCACCGCGGACGGCGTGTCGTCGCTCGGCTCGACGTTCCTCGCGGCCGAGCCCGACGCGGCCGCGCTGGCGCCGCGGCTGCGCGCGAACGGCGCGCGCTTCGTCCCGGTGCTCGCGACGACCCCGATCGCGTCGGTGCGCGCGTGCGCGCGCCCGCTGTCGGCGGACGGCCGGCCGCTGCTCGGCCGCGCCCCGGGCCGCGACGACGTGTTCGTCGCCGCCGGCCACGGCGCGTGGGGGATCTCGCTCGGGCCGGGCTCGGCGCGGCTGGTCGCCGACCTCGTGCTCGGCCGCGCGGACGCGCCCGCCCGCCGCCTTCGACCCCGCGCGGTTCCCGGCGTGAGGCTGCCGGACGGCGAGCCGGCGCCGGCCGACGGCGCGCTGCCGCCCGGCGTGGCCGCGCGCGCGGCCGTTCGGCGTCTACGTCCACGTGCCGTTCTGCGCCAGCCGCTGCGGCTACTGCGACTTCAACACCTACGTCGGGATGGGCCAGGACGGCTACGCGGACGCCGTGCTCGCCGAGTGGGCGCTCGCGCAGCGCGTGCTCGGGGGCGCCCCGCCCGCGGACACCGTGTTCGTCGGGGGCGGCACGCCGACGCTGCTCGCGACCGGCGACCTCGCGCGGATCCTCGCGGCGATCCCGCGCGCGGACGGCGCCGAGGTCACCGTCGAGGCGAACCCGGAGACCGTCGACCGCGCCCGCCTGCGAGGCGCTGCGGGCGGCGGGCGCGACCCGGCTCTCGCTCGGGATGCAGAGCGCGGTCCCGCACGTGCTCGCGACGCTCGACCGCGTGCACACGCCGGGCGCGGCGCCGGCCGCCGCGCGGCTGGCGCGCGACGCGGGGTTCGCGCACGTCTCGCTCGACCTGATCTACGGGACGCCCGGCGAGACCGACGCCGACTGGGCCGCGTCGCTCGACGCGGTCGTCGCGGCCGGGGTCGACCACGTCAGCGCCTACCCGCTCGTCGTCGAGCCGGGCACGCGGCTGCGGCGGCGGGTGCGGCGCGGGCGAGCTGCCCGCCCCGGACGGCGACGCCCAGGCGCGGCGCTACCGGATGGCCGACGCCGCGCTCACCGCGGCCGGCCTGCGCTGGTACGAGATCTGCAACTGGGCCGCGACGCCCGGCGGCCCGCTGCGCGCACAACCTGGCGTACTGGCGCTCGCACGACTGGTGGGGACTCGGCCCGGGCGCGCACTCGCACGTCGGCGGCGTCCGCTGGTGGAACGTCCTCCATCCCGCGCGCTACGCCGACCGCCTGGCGCAGGGGCGCTCGCCGGCGGCCGGGCGCGAGCGGATGGACGCCGGGCAGCTGCGCACCGAGCGCACGATGCTGCGGATCCGGCTCGCCGAGGGGCTGCCGCTGGACGGCGAGGACACCGCGCGGCTCGGCGGCCTGCTCGATCCGGCCGCGCTCGCGCGTGGCGTCGCGCGGCTCTCGCTCGACGGGCGGCTGCTCGCCGACCACGTCGCGCGCGAGCTGCTGCTAGCCGCGCCCGAGGCGGCGGAACCGCAGCGTGAGCGCGTGCTCGCCGCGCCCGTCGGCGATCCCGATGTCGTGCGCGAGCCGCCGGATGATGGCGATCCGCTCGCCGACCGGGGGCGCCCCGTCGTCGCGCCGGTCGCGGATCACGACCTCCAGCGCGCGGGGTGAGGAGCGCGCCGTGAGCTCGACGGAGCCGCCGCCGTGGACGACCGCGTCGGCGACGGCCTCGGAGACCGCGAGCTCGACGCCGCACACGTCGACGCCGAGCCCGGCGGTGAAGTCGCGGATCGCGGCGCGGGCGACGGCCAGGCTGGCCGCGGTGGCCGGGAGGCGCTCCTCCAGCGAGCTGACGTCGGTCGATCCCATCCGGGATCTGGGGTGCCCGTTCGGCGTCAGGCCGAACCGGCGCAGGCGCACGGCATGACCGCACCCTGACGCCGCGCCGGGGCGGGGCGCCGCCCGGCGACGATGACCTCGACGAGCTCGGCGGCCTCGTCGTCGGCCTGGCCCCAGCGGGCGATCCGGGCGCGCAGGGCGCCGAGCGCGACGAGCCCGATCGGGGCGGGCAGCCAGATCGCGACGGCGCGGTACGCGAGCACGGCGGAGAGCGCGAGGTCGGGCGCGACGCCGAACGCGAGCAGCGTCCCGACCATCCCGCCGCTGACGGCGCCGGGGATCGGGATCGTGTTGCCGACCTGGCCGGCGAAGTACGCGAAGGCGAGCACGGCGAGCGCCGGCGGCTGGCCGAGCGCCTGGAACGTGCACCACAGCACGGCCGCGTCGAACGCCCACCAGAGCGGCGCGCCGAGGAGCCGCGCGTCGCCGCGGCGGACGAGCCCGCGGGCGTCGCGGACGGCCGAGCCGAGGAGGGCGGCGCCGCGCGCGACCCGGCCGGCGCGCTCGCGCTCGTCGTCGCCGCGGAGGGAGAGGAGGACGGCGACGACGATCGCGGTGGTGGCGGCGAGCGAGGCGACCGCGGCGACGCCCGCGTGGCCGTGGGAGCCGGCGAGGCCGAGCGCGATCGCGCCGCCGGAGAGCGCGATCCCCGCGAGGAACGCGCCGTAGAGGAGCGAGAGGAAGGTGAGGAGCGTGCGGCCGGCGCGGCGCGAGCTGATGCCGGTCTTCGTGATCGCCCACAGGGTCAGCGCGGCGCCGCCGACGCCCGCCGTGGGGATGAGGCGGGTCGCGGCGGCGCCGCCGAGGGTGATCTCCGCGCCGGCTCGGAGGTCGAGCCGGGGAGTGGCGCGGTGGCCGACGAGCCAGAACAGCGCGATGTAGCCGCCGAAGGAGAGGAGCTCGGCGACGGCTGCCAGCGCGATCCAGCGCGGGTCCGCCGACAGCGCGCGGGAGAGCGCGTCGGTCATGACCTGCAGGGGGCCGCCGGCGAAGAGCAGGACGGCGGCGGCCACGGCGGCGAGGGCGAGGGGGAGCGCCGCGCGCCGTGCGACCAGCCGCACGTCCAGCGAGGGGAGCGTGAGATCCGGGGAAGCCATGACATCTGGGGAGGACGAAGCCACACGACGAGTATCCGGATGCACCGGTGGCCTGTACATCGGGGATGTCCCTAGTCCGTGCCCTACGGACAGCCGCACCCACGCGGGTGTTACCTCGTTACCCTGCGGCGGATGTCCGCCGACGATCGCTGTGCACACCGGGCTCCGCGGGCGTCGTCGGGAGCGCGGCCGTGGCCGGCTCCGCGGGCGTGATCGGCAGCGCCGCGGTGGCGGGCTCGGCCGGGGTGATCGGCAGCGCGGCGGTGTCGGGGAGCGCGGGGGTGATCGGCTCCGCGGCGACGACGATGAGCACCGGCGTGATCGGCAGCGCCCTGATCGTCGGCGGGGTCGGCAACATCGGCTGCTTCGCGTGCGTCGGGTGCGTGGGCTGCATCGGCTGCGTGGGATGCGTCGGCTGCGTCGGCCTGCGCAACGCGGTCGGCAAGGTCGGCGTCGGCGCCTGACCGCCCGCCGCGCGCTCAGCGCGGCCGGACGATCGTGGCGAGGAACAGGTCGGGCGTGGCCTCGAGGACCTTGCGCCGCGGGTCGCCGACCTCCAGCACGCGCTCGACCGCGAGCGCGCGGACCGCGGCCAGCCGCGGGTCCTCCAGCACCTCGCCGAGCGCGCGCCGGTCGCCGCCGAGCACGACCGCGTCGAGCGCGCCCGCCTCCGCCGGCCCGGCCAGCACGCGCACCGCGACGCCGGCCGCCGCCTGCAGCGCGACCCGCGCCTGCCCCGCCCGCCGCCGCGCGAACCGGTTCGCGCTCGACCCGCCCGCGCGGTGGCGCCCGTGCACGAGCCGGCTGTCGACCTTCGAGTCGACCAGCGCCCGGCCGCGGAACACGCCCGCGGCGTGGCCGCCGAGCCGCACGAGCAGCACGCCGACCGTGCGCTCGCGCGCCACGTGGGCGAGCAGGTCGCCCGTGACCGGCGGGAACGGCGGCTCGCACTCGACGACGGCGCCGTCGGCCGCGGTGATCACCACGCGCGCGCCCGTCTCCGTCCCCGCCACGCCGCCGTGCGCGTCCGCCCAGCGCTCGAGCCAGCGCCCGAGCCGCTCCGGCGGCAGCGCGTAGCGCTCGCTCACCCGAAGAACGTCTGCTGCAGCAGGAACAGGTTGAGCAGGATGATCAGCGTCGCGACGATCCCGGCGACGATCGTGGTCCCGCGCCGGTTCACGAACGTGCCCATCACGTCGCGCCGCCGGGTCAGCAGGATCATCGGCACGAGGGCGAACGGGATCCCGAACGAGAGCACGACCTGCGAGGCGACGAGCGCGTCGGTGGCGTTGACGCCGATCGCCAGCACGACCAGCGCCGGCAGCATCGTCACGAGTCGACGCAGGAAGAGCGGGATCCGCCGGTTGATGAACCCCTGCATCACGACCTGGCCCGCGTACGTCCCCACGCTCGAGCTCGACAGTCCGGAGGCCAGCAGCGCGACCGCGAAGGCGAGCGCCGCGCCGCCGCCGATCAGCCGCTCGAAGCCGTCGTAGGCGCCCTCGATCGAGTCGATGTCCGCGTTGCCCGAGGTGTGGAACAGCGATGCGGCGACGACCAGCATCGTCAGGTTGATCACGCCCGCCAGGCCCATTGCGATGACGACGTCGAGGCGCTGGAAGCGCAGCAGCGAGCGGCGCTCCTCGTCGTCGCGGGCGGGCACCCGGCGCTGGACCAGCGCGCCGTGCAGGTAGATGACGTGCGGCATCACCGTCGCGCCGAGGATGCCGACGGCGAGCATCACGCTGTCGGTCCCGTCGAAGCCCGGCACGAAGCCGGAGAAGAAGGCGCTGCGGTCGACCGAGACCTGGGTGAGGTCGTAGAGGAAGCCGAGGCAGACGATCGCGAGGAAGCCCGCGATGGCCAGCTCGAAGCGGCGGTAGCCGCGCTGCTGGAGGGCGAGGATCCCGAACGCGACGACCGCGGTGATCAGGCCGGCCGCGAACGGCGGCACCCCGAACAGCAGGTTGAGTGCGATCGCGGCGCCGACGAACTCGGCCAGGTCGGTCGCGATCGCGACGATCTCGGCCTGGACCCACAGCCCCCAGGTCGTGGGGCGCGGCAGGTGCGCGCGGCACAGCTCGGGCAGGCTCATGCCGGTGGCGATGCCGACCTTGGCCGACAGGTACTGCACGAGCATCGCCATCAGGTTCGCGGCGACGATCACCCAGACGAGCAGGAAGCCGTACTTCGCGCCGCCGGCGATGTTGGTGGCGAAGTTGCCGGGGTCGATGTAGGCGACGGCGGCGACGAACGCGGGGCCGAGGAGCGCGATCCGGCCGCGGATCGCGCCACGGCTCCGGATCTGCTCCAGGTCGGACGGTGCGGGCGGAGCCGGCGCGACCTGTTCGGTGACGAGCGTCATGTTCAGTTGCGGATCATAGAAGGTTTTGGCAAGCCCAAGTCGAGGTTCGCTCTAGGCTGGCACGTATGCAGCAGCCCGCCCCGGCGTCGAGCGCGGTCGAGGACTACCTGAAGGCGGTGTACGCGCTGGAGACGCGGCTCGACGGCCCCGTCCCGACCAACGCGCTCGCCGAGCGCCTCGGCGTCACGCCGGGCTCGGTGTCGGGGATGCTGCGCCGGCTCGACGAGCTCGGCCTGCTCGTCCACGAGCGCTACAAGGGCGTCCAGCTCACCGACGAGGGCCGCCGGATCGCGCTGCGGACGCTGCGCAACCACCGCCTGCTCGAGCTGCTCCTCGTCGAGATGCTCGACGTGCCCTGGGACCTCGTCCACGAGGAGGCCGAGCTGCTCGAGCACGTGCTCTCGGACGAGCTCGCGGAGCGGATCGCCGCCAAGCTCGGCGACCCCGCGTTCGATCCCCACGGCGACCCGATCCCGAGCGCCGACCTCGACATGCCCGAGCAGGAGACGCGCGCGCTCTCCGACGTCGACGTCGGCGAGACCGTCGCCTTCGTCCGCGTCTCGGACTCCGACCCCGCGATGCTGCGCTACCTGCACGAGCGCGGGATCGTCCCCGGCGTGACGCTCACGCTGACCGAGCGGGAGCCGTTCGGCGGGCCGCTCAGCGTCCGCCACGCGGGCGGGACGCACGCGCTCGGCGGCCAGCTCGCCGCCGCGATGCGCGTCGCGCCCTAGGGCGCCGTCCGGCTGAACACGACCTCGTGCTCGCCGAAGGCGTAGCCGCCGAGGTCGACGCACGGGCCGCCCCGCGCCTCGACGCGGACGCGCACGCCGGCGAGGCCGGCCGCGTCGAGGCGTTCGCGGGCGCGGGCCGCGAACGCCCGCGGGTCGGCGCACGCCCGGCGCCCCGCGAGGAGCGGGTCGAGCGCGAGACCGATCTCGCGATGCTCGCGGTACTCCGCCGCCGCGGCACGGCTCAGGCGCTCGACGGTGACGGCGCGCCCGCCGGCGAAGCCGTACACGCCCGCGCACGGGCCGGACCCGGTGAGCTCGACGGGGACGCCCTCGACGCCTGCCCGCGCGAGGAGCCCGCGCGCCCGGTCGGCGATCGCCGCCGGGTCGTCGCACGCCGACCGCGGCCGGTGGAGGTCCCCGTCGCGGAGCAGCACGGCCTTCGCGCGCCCGAGGTCCGCGGCGGCGGCGGGGAAGTCCGCCGGCAGCGGCTCGAGGCCGAGCCCGCGGCAGGTCTCCGCGCGCCCCGGGACCACGACGACCGGACGGCCGGGGGCGGCACAGGCCACGAGGTCGGGGGCCTCGGCGTGCCGCCGGCCGTCGATCTGGCCGGCGCGCCAGAGCGGCGCGCAGGCGGAGACGGGGTCGGGGCCGGGCTCGACGAAGACTGCGCGCCCGCTGCCGGCATCGAGCGTCCGCGCCGTGTCGAGGCACGCCACGGTCCCGAGATCGAGGTCGTCGCCGGTCAGGAGCAGCCCGGCGGCCGCGGCGGTGCCGCTCACCAGCAGGAAGGCGGCCAGGGTGATGCCCGCCCGGCGCCCGGGCCGGCGTCGACGCCGGCCGCTCGCGGCGATGTGGGTGCGGAGCCGGTCACGGGCCGCCGCCTCGGCGGCCGGGTCGTCGGTGACGTCGTCGCGGAAGGCGCGGATCAGGTCGAGGTCAGGCATGGCGGGTCTCCAGCGTCGTCGTCGGTCCCTCGAGGTGGCGCCCGGCGCGAGCGCGTGCGCGGGCGAGCCGGGAGCGCACGGTCCCGATCGGGATCTGCAGGGCATCGGCGATGCCCTGGTAGTCGAGCTCGGCCAGCGCGTAGAGCAGCAGCACGTCGCGCTCGTCGGCCGAGAGCGCCGCGAGCGCACGGGCCACCTGCGGTGCGGCCCGGCGCGCGTCGACGCGATCGTCCGGGTCCGCCGCTGCCGTCGGCGCGACGCCGCCGGCGCGGGCGAAGGCCCGCAGCTGGCGGCGCTCGTCGCGCCGCCGGCGGCGGATGAGGTTCGTCGCGATGCCGTAGAGCCACGCGCCGACCGGGCAGTCGGGGTGCTCGGCGACGAGCTGACCGCGCTTGTCGAAGGCGATGCAGAACACCTCGGCCGCGACGTCGTCGGCGCAGCCCGGCGACAGGCGGCGGGCGACGTAGCGCCTGATCGGCGCGTAGTGCCGGTCGAACACGAGCTCGAACGCGCCGGCGTCTCCGAGCGACCGGGCGAGGAGTTCCCGGTCAGGATCCGGCGAGCTGGTCATGCCCCTCACTGCCCGATGCGGCCGATCCGGTTCTCATCACCTCTCGTCCGGGTCTCTGGCGGCGGGTCGTCTACCCCTTCGTCCAGGCGTGGTCGGGGTCGTCGGCGACGGCCCAGGCGCGCGCCGGTCCCGCCATCACGTTGAGGTAGTAGACACCGTAGCCGGGCGGGGCGGAGACCGTGTGGTAGCCGTGCGGGACGAGCACGGTGTCGCGGTCGCGCACCGCGATCGTCTCGTCGAGCCCGTCGCCGTAGACGCGGTGGACGCCGAAGCCCTGCGGCGGGTCGACGCGGAAGTAGTAGGTCTCCTCGAGCCGCGACTCGTCCGGCAGCGCGTCGCGGTCGTGCTTGTGCGGCGGGTAGCTCGACCAGTGGCCGGGCGGCGTGTCGACCTCGCACACGAGCAGCGCGTCGGCGGGCTCGTCGTCCATCAGGATCGCGTGGACGGTGCGGGCGTGCGCGCCGTGCCCGCGCGCCTCGGGCGTCACCCCGCTCGCGGGCAGCAGGCGGGCGCGGGCGCCGTCGCCGGCCGGCGCGAAGCACAGGCCGACCTCGCCGCCGTCGCCGGCGCCCTCGACCGCGAAGCGCGTGCGCGGCGGGAGGTAGGCCGCGTCGGGCGCGCCGCCGAACGGCGTGACGCGGCTGCCGACGTCGCGCCAGTCGCCGTGCTCCGACCGGATGTGGACGTGGCCGGCGATGACCACGACGCAGCACTCGCGCGCGCCGGTGTCGCGCTCGGCGCTCCGCCCGGGCTCGAGCAGCAGCGCCTCGAAGCCGACGTGCGACCAGCCCGCCGACGCGGGCGTGACGAGCGCGACGGCGCCGTCGGCGCCGGGGCGCGACGGGCGGGACGCAGCAGCTCAGCTCACGGCGCCTCCACGTACGCGCGCTGGCGGCGCCGCGCCGCCTCGTACTCGGCGCGCGCGGCGCGCACGGCGTCGTCGCCGCCGACCGCGGCGACCGGGACGTCCCACCACGCGCCGTAGCTCGGCACGCCCGCGTAGCGGTCGGTCTCGACGTGGACGACGACCGGGCCGCCGCGATGCGCGCGCGCCGTCGCGCAGCGCCGTCGCGCAGCTCGGCGATCGGTGCGCGCGCGGAGCACCCGCGCGCCGAGGCTCTCCGCGTTCGCGGCGAGGTCGACCGGCACGGCGTCGTAGGCCGCCCCGTCGTCGACCGGGAGGCCGCCGTTGCGGCGCGACCGCGGTAGTGCGTCCCGAAGCCGGCGCCGCCGACCGAGCGCGAGAGCGCGCCGATCGACGCGTAGCCGTGGTTCTGGACCAGCACGACGATCAGCTCGATCCGCTCGGCGACCGCCGTCGCCAGCTCGCCGGGCAGCATCAGGTACGACGCCGTCGCCGACCAGCGCGAACACCTCCGGTCCGGCGCCGCGAGCTTCACGCCCATCGCGCCCGGCAGCTCGTAGCCCATGCACGAGTAGCCGTACTCGACGTGGTAGCCCTTGCCGTCGGGGTCGGTCGTCGCGCCACAGCTTGTGCAGGTCGCCGGGCATCGAGCCGGCGGCGCAGACGACGACGTCGCGCTCCGCCGGCGGCGTCGTTGACGGCGCCGATCACCTCCGCCTGGCTCGGCAGCGGGCCGTGGCCGGCGGCGTAGAGCGCGCGGACCTCCGCGTCCCAGGCCGCGCGCCGCCGCCGCCGCGCGCGCGGTCCAGTCCGCGTCGGCGCGGTGGCCGCCCAGCGCGGCGCGCAGCGCGTCGAGCGCGAGCCGCGCGTCGGCCTCGACGCGCGAGCCCGCGCGTGCTTGGCGGCGTCGAGCGCGGCGACGTTGACGTCGACGAAGCGCACGCCCGGGTCCTGGAACGCCGACTTCGACGCGGTCGTGAAGTCGCTCCAGCGCGTGCCGACGCCGATCACGAGGTCGGCCTCGCGCGCGAGGCGGTTCGCCGCCGGCGTGCCGGTCGCGCCGATCGCGCCGAGCGCGCGCGGGATGCGCCGAGGGCAGCGCGCCGCGCCCGGCCTGGGTCTCGCCACCGGGATGCCCGTCGCGTCGGCGAACGCGCGCAGCGCGCGCGGTCGCCTCGGCGTAGATCGACGCCGCCGCCGGCGACGACGAGCGGGCGCCGGCGCGCCGCGCGACCAGCGCGGCCGCGCGCGCGAGCGCGTCCGGGGCGGGCGGGCGGCGGAACACCGTCCAGGTGCGCTCCTCGAGGAACGCGTCCGGGACGTCGACGACCTCGGTCTGCACGTCCTCGGGCAGCGCGAGGCAGACCGCGCCGGTCTCGGCCGGGTCGGTCAGCACGCGCATCGCGGCGAGCGCGGCGTCGACGAGCTGCTCCGGCCGCGTGATGCGGTCGAAGTAGCGGGTCACCGGGCGGAAGCAGTCGTTGACCGAGACCGTGCCGTCGTGCGGCGCCTCGAGCTGCTGGAGCACCGGGTGCGGCGCGCGGCCGGCGAACGTGTCGCCGGGCAGCAGCAGCACCGGCAGCCGGTTGACGGTCGCGAGCGCCGCCCCGGTGACCATGTTCGTCGCGCCCGGGCCCGACCGACGACGTGCACGCGAAGGCGCCGCAGCCGGTTGCGACTGGCGCGCGAAGCCCGAGGCGACGTGGACCATCGCCTGCTCGTTGCGCGCCGGGAGGTAGGGCAGCAGGTCGTGGTGCTGCTGGAGCGCCTGCCCGAGCCCGGCGACGTTGCCGTGGCCGAAGATCCCGAGGCAGCCGGCGAAGAACCGGTGCCGCCGCCGTCGCGCTCGACGTGCTGCGCGGCGAGGAAGCGGACGAGCGCCTGGGCGACGGTCAGCCGTTCGGTGCTCATGCGGCGTCCTCAAGTGCTTCGCGTGCGATCCCGGTCAGGTCGTGGCCCAGACAGACTCGTCGAGCTCGAGGCGCAACTCGTGTCGAGCTGCCGTGCGCGGCCTGGCGGCGTCCACGCCGAGGCGGGCGACGTCGCCGTCGCGTCGCGCCGCGTGTCGTACGGCACCGGCGCGGACGGCGGCGCCGGCGGCGGTCCGGTGCGCACGAGCGTCGGGATCGAGCCCGAACGCGGCCGCGGCGCGGCGCGCGAGCGTGGCGCGGTCGACGTGCTCGCCGCCGCAGCAGTGCAGGATGCCGGTGGCCTCGCGCTCGAGCGCGCGCCGGATCAACTCGCGCCGCGTCGGACGGCGAGTGATCGGCGACGCGTGCATGTTGATCAGCTCGGTCCTCCCAGACCGTGAACGGCTCGCCGGCGCCGCAGCGCGTCGACGAGCGACGGCGACGAGGTAGCCGAAGCCGCGCATCCTGCTCGCGCGACAGCGTCGGACGCGCGCGATGCGCGCCCTGGACGCCGGCGATGCGAGCGATCGTGCCGCGCTGGGCGCGCTCGCCGCACGACGAGCTCGCTCGCCGGCTTGAGCAAGCCGTACGGCTTGCCCGGGTTCGGCGGCGCGTCCTCGGCGCGCCGGCGCCTGCGTCCCGTCGAACACCCAGTCCGTGGAGACGAGCACCACATGCGCGCCGCACGGCGTTGGCCGCGTCGACGACGTGGCGGGTGGCGCCGACGAACGCCGCCCACGCCGCCGCCGGTCGCCGGGCAGCGCCGGCCGAACGCGTTCGAGGATCGCGGCGTGGATGATCGCGTCCGGCGCGGTCGCCCGACCTCGGCGCAGCGTCGCCGTCGCCGTCGGTCAGGTCGAGCTCGGCGTGCGACGGCGCGACGCACGTCGGCGCCGCCGCGCGCGAACACGTGCGACGAGGTTGGAGCCGACGAACCCGCGACGCGCCGGTGAGGAGGAGCCTCACGCGGCGCCGCCTCCACCGGCGACACGGGCCGGCCCTCGCGCAGCGACCGCCAGGCGGCGAGCCCGATCACCAGCGGCGCGCGCGCGTCGGTCGCGGTGACCGGCGGCGGCGCGCCGGTCGCGACCGCGGCGACGAACGCCTCCCACGCGCGCACGTAGCTCGGGACGTAGCGCTCGAGGAACAAGTGCGGCAGCGTGGGCGCGCGCGGCCCGGCCGCGGTCGTGCACGACGCCGGTGTGCGCGAGCGGGTTCTCCGACGCGGCCATCCCGCCGAGCCGAACACCTCGACGCGCTGGTCGTAGCCGTAACGCGCGCGGCGCGAGTTGTCGATCGCGGTCAGGCAGCCGTTCGCGTGGACGAGCGTGACGAGCGCGGTGTCGACGTCGCCCGCGTCGGCGAACGCCGGGTCGATCCGCACCGCGCCGCGCGCGAAGACCTCGACGACCTCCGCGCCGGTGACGAAGCGCGCCATGTCGAAGTCGTGGATCGTCATGTCGAGGAACATCCCGCCGGAGCCGCGGACGTACGCGGGCGGCGGCGGCTCGGGGTCGCGGCTGGAGATGCGCACGAGGTGCGGCTCGCCGATCGCGCCGGCGGCGACCGCGTCGCGGACGGGCGGTGCGCGGGGTCGAAGCGGCGGTTGAAGCCGATCTGGAACGGGATGCCGGCCGCCTCGACGGCGGCGAGCGCGCGGTCGACCTCGGCGAGGTCGAGCGACACGGGCTTCTCGCAGAAGACCGCCTTGCCCGCCGCGGCGGCCGCGACGAGCAGGTCGGCGTGCGTGTCGGTGCGCGTGCAGATCGCGACCGCGTCGGCGTCGGCGCGGCGATCAGCTCCTCGTCGCCGCGACGGCGGGCACGCCGAGCCGCGGCGGCGACCGCGCGCGCCGTCGGCCTCGTACGGCGTCGTAGACGCGCGGCAGCCGCCGCGCCGGGGACCCGCCGCGCGAGCAGCTCGGCGTGCAGCTGCCCGATCCGGCCCGACGCCGATCACGCCGATGCGCAGCGCGTCAGCGTCGCCTCACGCAGGACACACGTCCTCCCAGCGGCCGGACGTCGCCGAGCGCAGCAGCGCGTCCTGCACCGCCGACCCAGGCGAGCGCGTCGTCGAAGCCGGGCGCGAACGGGCGCTCCTCGGCGATCGCGTCGCAGAACGCGGCGTCCTCGATCGCGACCAGGTCCTCGTAGCCGATCCCGTTCGCGCTGCCGGGGACGAACGCGCCGTGCGGCGGGAAGCGGTCGCCGCCGAGCACCGTCGTGTAGCCCGGGCCGCGGCGTCGTCGCGCGGTAGACGCGCAGCTCGTTGAGCGCCTCGAAGTCCCAGCCGAGCGCGCCCGTCGGTGCCGTGGACGTCGAACGCCATCTGGCTCTCCGGCCCGACGATCGCGCGGCTCGCCTCGAACGTCCCGCGCGCGCCGTTCGCGAACTCGCACAGCATCGCCGGCGTAGTCCTCGTTGGTCACCTCGCCGTGTCGGGTCGTCGGCGCTGCCGCGGCCGTAGTGCGACGCCGGCCGCCGAGCGGGCGCTCGGGGATGAACGTCGCGGTCGTGCCGACCACGCGCGTGATCGGCCCGAGCGAGGAACTGCGCGAGGTCGACGGCGTGCGACAGCAGGTCGCGACGTGACGCCGTGGCCGCCCTCGTCGAGCCGGAAGCGCCAGGAGAGCACGCCGAGCGGGTCGGCGCCGTACATGGAGAAGAAGCGGCCGCGGTAGTTCGTCAGCGCGCCGAGCTCGCCGGCCGCGATCAGCTGCGGCGGCGTAGCGCACGAGCGGCGCCCAGCGGTAGTTGAACCCGACGCCGCCGATCACGCCGGCGCGCCGGACCGCGCGCTCCGCGCGCGCGGTCTGCGCCGGCGTGCCGCCGACGGGCTTCTCGCAGAACACGTGCTTGCCGGCCTGCGCCGCCGCCTCGACCAGCTCGGCGTGCAGCATGTTCGGCGCGGCGATCCAGACCACGTCGACGGCGGGGTCGTCGATCACCGCGCGCCAGTCCGCGGTCGCGCGCGCGAAGCCGAAGACCGACCGCCTCGTCGCGCCGCGCCGGCGCCGGGTCGGCGCAGGCGACGAGCACGCGGGTCGTGGTCGCGGTCCGCGAACAGCGTCGGGATCCGCGCGAGCGAGCGGGCGTGCGCGTGGCCGAGCCAGCCGAAGCCGATCACGCCGACGCCGATCCGGCGCGCGCCCGCGCGGCCGCCACGGCCCGGCGCTGCTGCACGCCTCGGTCACGCGCCCTCCAGCTGGCGCTCCAGCTCGTGCGTCGAGCTGCGTCGAGCTCGGCGCCGCCGGACATCTGCTGGACGAGCTCGTCGCGGCGTGATCTCGCCCGCGCCGCCAGTCGCCGACCAGCCGGCCGCGGTTGAGGATCACGAAGCGATCGCCGACCGGGTACGCGTGGTGCGGGTTGTGGGTGATGAAGATCACGCCGAGCCCGCGGTCGCGCGCCTGCGCGATGTAGCGCAGCACGACGCCGGACTGCTTGACGCCGAGCGCCGACGTCGGCTCGTCGAGGATCAGCACCTTCGCGCCGAAGTAGACGGCGCGGGCGATCGCCACCGCCTGGCGCTCGCCGCCCGACAGCGTGCCGACCGGCTGGTCCGGGTCGCGCACGTCGATGCCCATCTTGCGCATCTCCTCGCGCATCGTGTCGCTGCGCGAACTTGCACGTCGATGCGCGCGCAGCGGCCCGCTGCCCGTTCGTCGGCTCCGAGCCGAGGAAGAAGTTGCGCCAGACCGACATCAGCGGCACGGTCGCGAGGTCCTGGAAGACCGTCGCGATGCCGCGCTCCTCGCGCCTCGCGCGGCGAGTGGAAGTGCGTCTCCTCGCCCTCGACCAGCAGCTCGCCCTCGTCGTGCGGGTGCACGCCGGAGAGGATCTTGATGAAGCGTCGACTTGCCGGCGCCGTTGTCGCCGAGCACGCACGTGACCTCGCCGGCGCCGACCGCCGACCGAGACGTCCTTGAGCGCGATGACGTTGCCGAAGAACTTCGAGACGTCGCGCACCTCGAGCAGCGGCGCGGTCATCGCCGGGCTCCCTCCGCGCGCTTGCGGATGTAGGTTGTTGACGAGGACGGCGACGAGCAGGATCACGCCGAGGAACAGGAACCGCCAGTCGGTGTTCCAGCCCGAGAACTGGATCCCGATGAACGCCATGCCGACGATCAGTCGCGCCGAGCGACGCGCCGATCGCCGAGCCGAAGCCGCCGGTCAGCACGCAGCCGCCGACGACCGCGGCGATGATGTACTGGAACTCCTCGCCGACGCCCTGGCCGGCCTGCGTGGAGGCCAGCCGCAGCGCGATCATGATGCCCGGCGAGCGCGCACACGAACGACGGTGGCCATGAACAGCCCGATCTTCACCCGCGCGACCGGGACGCCGACGTTGCGGGCGGCGTTGGCGTCGCCGCCGACGCCGAAGATCCAGTTGCCGACGCGGGTGCGGGTGAGCACCCAGGTGGCGAGCACCGTGATGGCGATCCACCAGAGCACGCGTGATCCGGAAGTCGTGCGGCGCCCAGAACGTGCCGCCGAAGAGCTTCGTTCGCGCTCTCGTAGCCCGGCACGTCGGTCGAGGCCCGCCGACCGCGCACCTTGTCGGTGATCGCCTTGGTGACGCCGAGGTTGACGCCCTGCAGGCATGAAGAACGTCGCGAGCGTGACGATGAAGCTCGGCAGCTTGGTCCGCATGACCATGTAGCCGTTGATGAAGCCGATCGCCGCGCCGCGAACGACGAGCGTGAGCACGATCGCCAGCCAGATCGTTCAGTCCCGACCTCGGTCGCGAGCATGCCCATCATCAGGCCCGCCGTGCCCGTCATCACGCCGGCGGAGAGGTCGAACTCGCCGCCGATCATCAGCAGCGCGACCAGCGACGGCCGGGATGCCGATCGTCGAGGCGACGTCGGTCCAGTTCGCGATGCCGTCGAGCTTGAGGAACAGCGTCGTTCTGTGATCCAGAAGAACGCGCCGACGACGATCGCGCGCCGAGCAGCGCGCCGATCTCCGGGCGCCGCAGGAGCGCGCGCCGCGAGGCCGATGTTGGCCAGCCGCTCGTCCGCCGACCGGGACGGCTCGGCGGCCGGGCGGCGCGCCGTGCGGCGCCGTGCGTCATCGCGTGCCGTCCTCCGCGAGCTTCTCGACCGTCGCGGCGTTGTCCTTGGTCGACGAAGCCCGGGCCGGTGAGCACGGGCTGGCCGCCGCCGACGGTGTTCGCGTTGGTCTTGAAGAGCTCGAGGAACACGATCGGCAGGTAGCCCTGCAGGTACTGCTGCTGGTCGACCGCGAACTCGATCGTCGCCGTCCTCGATCGCCTGTGACGACGTCGCCGCGTGAGGTCGAACGTGGCGAGCTTCGCGCTCCGAGCTCGCGCCCTTGATCGCGGTCGCGCGCCGCGTCGCGATGTCCGGGTTGAGCGCCATCACCGCGTCGATAGGACTTGTCGGCCTGGAGCTTGGACTTGATCTCGGTCTGCGTGGTCGGCGATGTCGGCGGTGCCCTTGACCTGGAGGTTCGTCGACCTCGCCGCCGAAGCCCTGCTTGACGCCGTCGCAGCGCTGGTTGAGGCCGATGTTGCTCTGCTCGTGGATGACGCAGAGCACCTTCTTGGCGCCCTCCTCCTTGAACTTCGCGCCGGCGCGCCTCGCCGGCGATCGTCCTCGGTCTGGCCGACGTGCGTGATCGCGCCGAGCGCCTGGAAGTCGTCCGCGCCCGAGTTGAGCGTGATGATCGGGATGCCGGCGTCGGTGGCCTTCGCGAGCGCGCCCTTGATCGCGTCCGCGTTCGGGCACGGAGACCGCGAGCCCGTCGACCTTCTGGGAGACGGCGGCGTCGATCAGCTGCGCCTGCTTCTGCGGGTCGTTGTTGGACTCGGAGTACTTCAGCGTTGACGCCCATCTCCTTGCGCGGCCTCCTCGGCGCCCTTCTTCGACGACCGACCAGAACGAGCCCTCGTCGGAGTGCGTGACCATGGCGATCGTCGAGGTCCTGGCCCTGGGTCAGGCTCGACGTCGTCGCTCGTCGCCGGCGTGCCGTCGGTGTCCGCCGCCGTCGTCGTCGCCGCCGCAGGCCGCGGCGAACGCCGCGAGCCCGAGCACCATCAGCAGCGCCGTCAGCGCGAGTCGCAGTCGCTTCATCACGCAACCCTCTCTCTCCGGAGCCAGCTCGCGAGGAACTCGATGCTCGCCTGCACATCGAGCACCGGACCGCTGCCGACCGGGGGCTCCGCGCCGGTGAGGGCGACGTCCTGCTCGAGCACGAGCCAGCGCTCGTACCCGTGGGCGTCGAGCGCGGCGAGCACCTCGGCGATGCGCGCGTCGCCCCTGCCCGAGCGGCCGGAAGAGGCCCGCGCTGCGTCGCGCCCGATCAGGTCGAGCTCGCCGGCGCGGTAGCGCGCGGCGACGCGCCGCGTCGACGTCCTTGAGGTGCACGTGGGCGATGCGGTCGCCGTGGTCGCGCGGCGAACGCGACGGGGTCGGTGCCGCCGATCAGCAGGTGGCCGGTGTCGAGGCACCAGCCGACGTCGGTCGCGGCGAGCAGCCGCTCGACGTCGGCCGCGGTCTCGACCAGCGTGCCGGCGTGCGGGTGCAGCGCGAGCGTCGAGCCCGTGGGCGGCGCACGAGCTCCGCGAGCTCGGCGAGGTTCGCGACGAGCGCGGCCAGCCGCGCGGCGTCGAGCGGCGCGCGGCGCGGGACCAGGCCGCGTCCAGCACGAGCGCGGCGACGAACACGTCGGCGCCCGCCGCGGCGAGCCGCGCGCCGCGTCCGCCGCGGCCGCGCGAGCGTCGCCGAGCTCGGCCTCGTGCAGCACGAGCGGGACGAACCCGCCGACGAGCGCGAGGCCGTAGCCGTCGAGCCGCGCGCGCAGCGCGCCGGGATCGGCGGCGAGCCAGCCGAGCGGGCCGAGCTCGGTCGCGTCGAGGCCGAGCGCCGGCCATCTCGGCGAGCACGCGCTCCGGCGGGAGCTGCAGGCCCCAGCCCGGGCACCTCGCACACGCCCCACGAGATCGGGGCGCCCGCGAGCCGGCGGGCGGCGGCCGCGCGTGCGCGTGCCTCGTCGAGCCGCCTCGCTCCGTGCTCCTCATCTCCGTCGTTGGAGCGCTCCAAGAAATTAGAGCGCTCCAATCGACGCGCCAGTATGCTTCCGCGCCGCGCCATGGCTGTCAAGCGCGCGCCAGGCCCCGACGATGGAGGACGTCGCGCCCGCCGCCGGGCGTCTCGCGCGCGCTCGTCTCGCTCGTGATGCGCGACAGCCCGCAGGTCAGCCCGCACCGGCGGCGCGCGCGTGCTCGACGCCGCCGCGCGGCTCGGCTACCGCCCCAACGCGATGGCGCGCAGCCTCGCCAGCCGCCGGACGAACACCGTCGGCGTGCTGCTCAACGACCTGCACAACCCGTTCTTCGCCGAGATCGCGGACGGGCTCGAGGCGCTCGCCGCCGAGCTCGGCTACCGCGTGCTGCTGATCACCGGCGGCCGCCGCGCCGGGCGCGAGCGCGCGATGCTCGACGGCGCTGCTCGAGTACCGCACGGACGGGATCATCCTCGTCTCCCCGCGGCATGCGGACGGCGGAGATCGCCGCCGCGGTGCGCGGCACGCCGACGCGTCGTCGTCGGGCGCCGGGTGCGCGGGCGTCGACGCGATCCTCGTCGACGAGGCGGCCGGCGCGCGGCTCGCGGTCGAGCACCTCGCGCGAGCTCGGCCACCGCCGGATCGCGCACGTCGACGGCGGCCGCGGCGCCGGCGCGGCGCCGCGCCGGGCCGGGCTACGCGAAGGCGATGACGCGCGCTCGGCCTCGAGGCGCGGGTCGTGCCCGGGCGAGTTCACCGAGGAGGCGGGCGTCGCGGCCGCCGAGGCGCTGCTGCGCGCGACGCCCTGCCGACCGCGGTCTTCGCGGCGAACGACCTCGTCGCGGCGGGCGTGCTCGACCGGCTCGAGGACGACGGCGTCGCGCGTCCCCGGCCGACGTCTCGATCGTCGGCTTCGACAACACGTTCCTCGCCGCGCTGCACCACATGTCGCTCACCACGATCGACCAGCCGAGCCGCGAGATGGGGCGGCTCGCGCTCGAGCTGCTGCTGGAGCGGCTCGACGGCCGCGCGACGCCCGTGGCCCGGCTGATGGCGCCGGGGCTCGTCGTCCGCAAGACGTCCGGCCCGGCGCCGGGATGACGCGGACCGGCGCGATCGTCCTCGCCGTGCCGGTGATCCTGGCCGGCGTGGCCGTCGGGCATGCCGTCGGCGGCGCCGCCGCCCGGCGGCCCGGCGATCGTCGCGGTCGAGGGCCCCGGGGCGCTGACCGCGACCGGCTTCGTCGTGGCCCCGGACCGCGTCGTGACGGTCGCCCACGCGGTCGGCGGGCGCGTGACCGTGCGCGGCGACGACGGCATCGCGCGCGCCGCGGCGGTGCTCCGGCGCGACGGGAGCTGGATCTCGCGCTCCTCCGCGTGCGGGCGTCCGGCCGGCCGCGCCCGCACCCGGTGCCGCGCGGTCGTCGTGCGCCGCGACGGCGCGCGGCAGGCCGTCCCCGCCGCCATCGACCGGCGCGTCGACGCGCGGGGCCCCGCGCCGGACGAGCGCGCCGCCGCGCTAGGCGGCGAACGCCGCGAGCGCGGGCAGCCGCTCGACGTAGCCGTCGAGGATCGCCCGCGCCGTCGTCACCGACGGGACGAGCGGGTGCAGCGCGAGCGCCCGCACCGCGGCGGTGCGCGAGCCGGTCAGCGCCGCCTCGATCGTCGCGCGCTCGACGTCCTTCATCTGCGCCAGCGAGCGCGCCCGCGTGCGCCGGCACCTCGCCGACCGCGAGCGGCTGCGGCCCGGCCCGGCCGACGACCGACGGCACCTCGACCACCGCCCGCGCGTCGAGCCCGGGCAGGCTGGACCGGTTCGCGGTGTTGAGGATCAGCACCGAGCGCGTGTTGAGCACCATCGCCTCGAGCACCGCCATCGCCTCGGCCTCGTAGCCGGCGTTCTCCTCGATCTCGTGCTCGCCGGCGTCGCCGGCCGCGCTGCGCGCCTCGGCCATGTAGGTGCGCTCGCGGTCGTGGCGCGTGGCCTGCCAGGCGGCGAGCGCCTCCGCCGGCGGCTGCCCGCCGGCGGCGTAGAACGCCGCCTGCTGCTCGAGCAGGAAGGCGCCGCGCGGCGCGGCGCTCGCGCGGATCGCCTCGACCGTCTCGCGCCCGTAGTAGAAGAAGTAGAGGTACTCGTTCGGGACCATCGCGAGCGTCCGCAGCCACTCGCCGCCGAACAGCCGCCCCTCCTCGAAGCCCGCGAGCGCGGCGTCGTCGGCCAGCAGCCCGGGCAGCAGCTCGCCGTCGTGGTCGCGGACGCCCTTGAGCCAGCCGAGGTGGTTGAGCCCGAAGTAGTCGAAGGCGAGCTCGCGGCGGTCGCGGCCGAGCGCGCGGGCGACGCGCCGGCACAGCCCCGACGGCGAGTCGCAGACCCCGATCGCCCGCTCCCCGAGCACCTGCTGGACCGCCTCCGTGACCATCCCCGCCGGGTTGGTGAAGTTGATCAGCCAGGCGCCGGGCGCGCGCGCCGCCATCGCCTCGGCCAGCGCGACCATCTCCGGGATCGTCCGCAGCGCGAAGCAGATCCCGCCCGGGCCGGTCGTCTCCTGCCCGAGCACGCCGAGCGCGAGCGGCACCTGCTCGTCGACGACGCGCCCCTCCAGCCGGCCGGAGCGGATCGCGCAGAACACGTAGTCGGTCCCCTCGAGCGCGTCGTCGAGGTCGGTCGTGGCGCGGAACGGGAGCCGGCCGCCGCGCTCCTGCGCCAGCCCGTCGAGCACCGCGCCGATCCGCGCGAGCCGGTCGGCGTCGACGTCGTGCAGCACGACCTCCTCGAGCCCGAGCGCCTCCGCCTTGCCGAGCAGCGCGCCGTAGACGAGCGGCACGCGGAACCCGCCGCCGCCGACGATCGTCAGCTTCACGCGAGCACGACCTCCACGTCGGCGTCGACCGGCGGCGGCGCGTCGGTCACGAGCACGTCGAGCGCGTCGGCGGCGCACACGCGCACGCTGCCGCTCCCGCTGAACTTCGCCGCGTCGGCGAGCAGCACCACGCGCTCCGCCGCGGCGATCATCGCCCGCTTGATCGGCACCTCGACCATCGTCGAGTCCCACACCGCGCAGGCGCCGTCGACCGCGCTCGCGCCGAGGAACAGCACGTCGGCCTGCAGCTGGCGCAGCGAGTCCTCGGCCAGCACGCCGACGAGCGAGCGGTAGTTGCGCCGCACCAGCCCGCCGGGCAGCACGAGCTCGACCGCCTCGTCGGGCAGCAGGTCCTCGAGCACCGCGAGGCTCGACGTGACCACGGTGAGCGGGCGCCCGTGCAGGTGGCGCGCGGCCTGCAGCGTCGTCGTCCCGATGTCGATCATCACGGTCTGGCCATCCTCCACCAGCGCCGCGGCGGCCGCGCCGATCCGGTCCTTCGCCTCGAACCGCTCGACCGCGGACTCCTCGAACGGCGGCTCGCCGCCCGCCCGCACGGCGCCGCCGCGGACCCGCTCGACCATCCCCGCGCCCGCGAGCTCGCGCAGGTCGCGCCGGACGGTCATCTCCGACACGCCGAACGTCTGCGCGAGGTCGCCGACGTGGGTCGACCCGGCACGGACGGCGCGCAGGATCTCCTGGCGCCGCCGTGCGGGGATCAGCGGCCGGGTCACCGCAGCGGCACGTCCAGCGCCTGGACCTCGTCGTCCTCGGTCTCGAACGAGATCAGTGCCGAGCCGCCCTGCCGCAGCTTCTCGTAGGCCGCGGCGTCGAGCGGGATCGTCACCGTCTGCGACGGCCGCCGGAGCTGCACGACCTGGTCGCGGACGACGCGCCCGCTCATGTCCGGCGACCACGGCGGCACCGTCCCGTCGCCGAGCGCGCAGGCGGTCATCCCGTAGTCCGGCGGCGGGTCGGCCGAGAACGCGCAGCTCGTCACCCAGACCGGGATGTAGCCCTTGTTCCCGGACCACAGGAACACGTGCGCCCGGCCGGTCCCGTTCGTGCGGAACCGCAGCGTCGCCGCGCTCGCGGTGAGGTCGACGTCGACGTTGCGGATCTGGTTCTCGGGCGGCGCCGGGTCGCGGCCGCTGATCGGCACGCCGTTGCGCGCCGACTGCGCGATCGTCTGCGGCGAGTCGACCCCGTTGAGGTTCGGGCTCGACACGTTCGGCGGCTCCGGCGTCGTCGGCCGGTCGGCCGGCGGCGTGTAGCCGGCGACGCTCGCGTGGCCCCAGCGCCACGGGTCGGACTGGACGCTGCCGAACGCCGACCACGCCAGCCGGGTCTGGCCGGCGTCGATGTGGCGGAGCGTGGTCGAGCCCTCCGCCGCGTTGTTGTCGTTGTCGTACGGCGTGATGTTGAGCCCGATGTGCTCGGGGTCGACGGCCGCGGGGAGATCCGCCATCGGGATCTTGACCTCGAGGTCGTAGCCGCCGCCCGCGTACGCGTGGGGGGTCGTCGTCTCGTTCGTGCCGACCCAGGTCGCGCTGGACGCGACCTCCACGCCGGGCGCGTTCGGCGCGTCGCTCACCGTGTCGGCGAGCGGCCCGGTCGAGTAGCCCTGGTGGTTGTCGGCGTCGCGCTCCCAGCAGGGCCCGTTCGGCCCGTTGCCGTTGCTGCCCGGTCGGGTCGTTCGTGAACGGGAACACCCCGAGCTTGAACGTGGACGCGGTGTCCATGTTCGACTCGGAGGCGGTGCCGCGCGGGTCGATCAGGAACTCGACCGAGTCCGCGAGCCAGTGCGCGACGCACTCCGCCGGCTTGACCGCGTAGCTCTGGAAGTCGTCGCGGACGTGGACGAAGAAGTACAGGTCGTCGCCCTGCCACGTGACCTTCGCGTACGTGCTGGCCGCCGGGTCGCCCGGCGTGCCGGACGTCCCGCAGTCGACGCCGACCGGGACGCACTCCGTGCCCTCCCAGCGCTTGCCGACGTTGAGCGCGGGGCCGCCGTACTCGCCGGCGCCCTCCTGGCCGTCGACGGTCGGGCGCCGCGGACGCCTGCGGGATGCTCGTCGTCGGGACGAGCGACACGGTCAGCGTCTCGCTGCCGCTGCCGCCCGCGTAGGACGTCGTGATCGGGATCGGCACGTCCGCCGTGGCGGGGAGCGCCGTGTCGGTGCTGGTCAGCTCGAACTCGACGGTCGCGTCCGCGCCGGGCGCGAGCGGGCCGTACGGCTTCGAGGCGGCGTCGGCGGTGAAGTTCGCCGGCAGCGCCAGCGTCACCGTGCCGCTCTGCTCCTCGTCGGACCAGTTGTGGACGTCGACGGCGATCGTCTTCGTCTCACCGAGGCCCATCGACGTGACGGCGGCGGAGCGGCCGACGCGCAGCGCGCGCGGCGCCGTGTTCGTGAGCCAGTGGTCGTACTCCTTCCACTTGCCCCAGCGCTGGAAGCGGCCCTCGACCGGCGAGACGACGCGCGCGACGGTCTCGGTGTAGCCGGTGCGATGGCCGGTGCGCAGGAGCGCGGAGAGCTTGACGTCCGCGTTGACCGCGGCGTTCGCCGGCGGCGTGACCGCGAACGTCGCGGTCGAGTCGCGGCGCTCGCGGATCGGGCCGATCGGCTGCGCCGGGCCGACCGTCCAGCCCGCCGGCGCCTTCAGCTCGACGGTGCCGCGGTCGAGCGTGCCCTCGCCCGAGCGGACGTGCACGGTCGCCTCGAACGGCTTGCCGGGCGCGAGGAAGAAGTCGGACAGCTCGATGTGCTCGAGCGTCCCGCGCGGGAGCCCGCCCGGGTCGCGCTTCACCGCGCCGTAGAGCGCGGCGTCGTCCTTGCCCGCGAGCGGGTTCGGGGTCCCGTCCGCCTTCAGGTTCGGCTGGAACGGGACGAACGCGTCGGTCTGGCCGAAGCGCGAGCAGCCCGGCGGCTGGTCGCCCATCCACATCGTCCGGCTCTGCGTCGGGTACGCGGCCGCGCCCTCGCGCGCGACCTGCGCCCAGCTCTTCGGCGTGCCCGCCGGCTTGCCCTGGACGTTCCCGGCCGGCCAGTCGAACGGCGAGTCGTAGCCCGTCCAGACGCCCGCCACGGTGCTCGTGGTCGAGCGGGACGAAGCCGGTCGTGCAGTCCGGCGCGGTCGTCGTCCCGCCGGTGCCGGCCGACGAGCCGCCGGAGAAGACCTTCTTGACCTGCCAGGTCGAGAGCTTGTGCCGCCCGCGCAGCTGCTCCGGGAACATGCTCGGGTCGGCCGCCGCCTTGACGCCCTCCCAGATGTAGCGGCCGGCCTGCTGGTGGTTGCCGTGGCCGGCGAGCAGCGACGGCGTGAAGCCGATGTAGACCTCGGGCTGGGTCATGCGGATGATCCGCGTGACGCGCCGCAGCGTCTCGCGCTCGCCCCAGAAGTACTGGGTCAGCGGCGCGCTCTGGTTGTAGAAGAAGTCGACGCGGTCGAGGTTGAAGATGTCGACGGTGCCGGAGCGGTAGTGCGCGACGCGGTCCTCGTTCTCGCGCCGCAGCCCGAGCGGCGGGCCGATCTCGGTGCCGACGGCGTTGCCGCCGCCCTCGCCGCGGGTGACCATGATGATCCCGCAGCGGACGCCGTAGCGCTCGTGCCAGACCCCGCACGGCCCGATGATGCTGGTGTCGTCGTCGGGATGGGCCCACTCGCCCATCACGTCGATCTTCACCGCCTGCGGCGCCTTGTACGCCGCCTGCGCGGGCACGGCGAACGCCAGCCCGATCGCCATCAGCACGGCCAGTCCAACCCCGAAGCGCTTCACCCGAGCCTCCCGCACAGCTTCGAACACCTTCGAACAGTCGCGCACACTAGGGCGCGCCCGCCGGGTGTCAACGAAGGTGGTCCGAGCGGAGACCGTTTCAGGCGCCGAGCTCGGTGCGCAGCGCGTCCACCTGCTCGCGCAGCGCGGCGAGCTCCGAGCGCAGCGCACGCGACCTCGCCCTCGAGCGCCTCGATCCGCCCGCTCGCCGCGGGCGGGCGCGGCGGCGCGGCGACCAGCGGCTCCGGCGCGGTCTCCACGGGCGGGGCGTCCGCGCTCTCGGCGCTGAGCAGGTGGGCGTAGCGCTCCTCCTTCTGCCCGGGCCGGCGCGCGAGCCGGATCGCGTACTCGCGCCCGATCAGCGCGTCGAGCGCGTCCTGCACCGCGGCCGAGGTCGGGGAAGCCCTGCATCCGCTCCGTCCGCTGCTTGAGCTCGCCCGGCGTCTGGGCGCCGCGCAGCAGCAGCACGGCGAGGACGGCGAGCTCGC
Source organism: uncultured Solirubrobacteraceae bacterium (assembly GCA_963791405.1). Taxonomy (GTDB): domain Bacteria; phylum Actinomycetota; class Thermoleophilia; order Solirubrobacterales; family Solirubrobacteraceae; genus DASQMT01. The sequence continues at coordinate 46,974 of CAWBSJ010000008.1, forward strand.
CCGCGTCGAGCCCCAGCGCCTCGTCGAGCAGGTGGCGGAACTTGTAGGCGCGGCTCGTGTGGCCGCTGGCCAGCCGGGTGTAGCGGCGCTGGGAGAGCCGGTGCAGCGCCTCGCGGATCATCGTCTCGTCGTACTTGACGACCGGGTCGCGGTTCGTCGTCTGGTTGCACGCGAGCCGGAGCGCGTTCAGGCTCAGCGGGTACTGGTCCGGCGTCGTGCGCTGCTTCTCGATCAGGCAGCCGAGGATCCGCACCTCGACCGGGTCGAGGTCCATCATCCGCAGGCCTCCGGGGCCGGATGGCGGCGGAGGACCTTCTCGAACGCGACGGGCCGCGCGGTCATCACGCCGTCGACGCACCAGTCGATGAGCTGCTTCCAGGTCGCCGGGCTCTCCCCGTCGTCGCTCAGCCAGGTGTGCCACGCGTAGCCGTCGCCGTGCGCCTTCGCGACGTTCGCCGCGTTGGTGACGCTCAGCGTCTGGCCGGCGAGCTCGTAGGTGATCGGGAGCTGGAAGGCGACGACGCCGTCGCCGGGCGAGCCGCCGCCGAGGAGGTAGGCCGCGCTGCCGTCGATCCCGGGCGCGACCGGCATCTCGGGCACGAGCGCGTGGAAGCGGTCCACCGCCGCCTGCTGGAACGAGACGACGATGATGTCGCGGCGCTGCGTCCGCCCCAGCACCCCGGCCAGCGCCTCGGCGTTCTCGACGTACTCGGCCGTCTCCTCCTCCGGCGTCCGGCCCTTGATCTCGACGTTGATCGGCGTGCGCGGGAACGCCCGCATCACGGCCTCGAGCGTCGGGACGCGGAAGTCGGCCCGCGTGTAGCCCTTGGGCGGCTTGCGCTTGCCGGTGGCGATCCCGCGCAGCTTGTACGCCCGCTTCGCGCGATCGTGGCGATACGCGTCGTCGCCCTTGGCGAACCAGTACGCGCCGTCGAGCCGCTTGATCTGGCGCAGCGTGTGCGAGGCGATCGTTCCGTGGCCGTTCGTGGTCCGGTCGAGCGTGGTGTCGTGGGAGACGACGACCTTGCCGTCCCTGGTCACGCCGACGTCGAGCTCGAGCATGTCGGCCCCGGCGCGGACCGCGCGCTTGAAGGCGTAGAGGGTGTTCGACGGGAACTCGTCCTCGCCGCCCTGGTGGGCGATGTTGAGGACCCGCTCCTTCAGCCAGGGGTTGGCCTGGGCGTGGGCGGTGGCGGGGATCAGGAGCGCGAGCGGCAGCGCGGACAGGAGGATGCGACGCATAGGCTGGTGAGTATGGCCGAGGCCGACCGCCTGTACGCCGTCCCGCTCGAGGACTTCGTGGAGGAGCGCAAGCGGCTCGCGCGCGAGCTGCGCGCGGCCGGGGACAAGGACGCGGCGGCCGCGGTCGCGAAGCTGCCGAAGCCGACGCCGCCCGCGTGGGCGCTGAACCTGCTCGCGCGCGAGGAGCCGGACGCGGTCGGCGACTGGCTCGCCGCGGCCGAGGCGCTGCGCGACGCGTCCGCCCGGCCCGGCAAGGGCCTGCGCGAGGCGATGGCCGCGCACCGCGACGCGACCCGCTCGCTCGTCGCGCTCGCGCGGGAGCGCGCGCAGCCGGGCGGCAAGCCGCTGTCGGAGCCGATGCTCGAGCGCATCCGCGCGCTGCTGCAGGAGGCCACCGTCGACGAGGACCGCGCCGAGGCGCTGCGCGCCGGCCTGGTCGTCGAGGGCGGCGACGCGCCGCCGCCGGCGCGGACGAAGGAGGCGCGCGCCGCGAAGGCGGCGGACGACGACGAGCGCGCGGAGCGCCGGCGGGCGGCCGAGGCGCGCGCCGCCGAGCAGGCCGCGCGCGAGGAGGCCGAGCGGGTCGCCGGGCTCGAGCGCCGGATCGCCGAGGCCGAGGCGGAGGTCGAGCGGCTGCGCGGACTCCGCGGCGGAGCTGGAGGAGGCCGCGCGCGCGGCCGACGAGCGGCTCGCCGAGGCGGAGCGCACGCTGACGCGCTCCGAGTCCGAGGCCGCCGCCGCGCGCGACGCGGCGAGCGAGGCCGCCGCGGCGACGTCCGCGGCGGAGCGCGACCTGCGCCAGCTGACGCGCCAGCTCCGCAGCGCGGGCTGAGCGCGGCGGCGAGCGCAGGCGGCGACCCAGCCGCGCCGGCGCGTGACCTGGGCGTAGGTGAACCGCAGGACGCGCCAGCCGGCGAGCGTCAGGGCGACGTCGCGCTCGCGGTCGGCGTTCAGCGCGGCCGGGGAGCGGTGCCAGGCGTAGGAGTCCGCCTCGACGACGAGCCGGTGGTCCTGCCAGGCGAAGTCGCGGACGGCGCCGTGGACGACGACGTTGACCTGCGGTCGGGGCAGCGCTGCTGCCCGCAGAGCTCGTGGACGAGCCGCTCGAGGTGGCTGCGGACGTCGGCGGGCGCGTCGTACGTCGGCCAACAGCGCTCTGAGGGCAGGGGTCCCGGGGCGGCCCGGGTACCGGGTCAGCAGCTCGTGGAGGTCGGCGAAGTCGAGGAGGCGGAGCTGCTCGGCGCGGTCCACCGCCGTGGCGAGGGTCGCGGTCCGCGCGGTCGCCGACAGGTCGAGCAGGGTCCGCGCCGGCGTGGTGATCGCGAGGCCACGGAGCGTCGTGACCTCGTCGCCGGGCAGCGCGCGGGGGCGGTGGACGCGGATGCCGTCGCGCGAGCGGAGGCCCGCGCGGCCGGGTCGCGTGACGTGGATGACGGACGGCGGATCCGTCAGCCCGAACGCGGCCGCGGCGCTGCCGTGGCTCAGGCACGCGCCGCGGAGGGCGAGCACCGCGGCCCAGCGCCGGCCCTCGCGCCCGACCGCCTCGTGCCCGACGGCGTACACCCCGCGGTGGAGCCGGTGCAGCCGCCCGCTCCGCACCCGGCGCTTGATCGCCTCCGGCGACAACCCGGCGGCGCGCAACTGCGCGTGTGACACGACGCCGCCCTGCGCGCGTCGCCTGTCGGGCGACCACGGCGTCTGGGGCGTCCTGGCGCGCATACCGACCCTTAGGCGCCCCACGCTCGAACTCGCCCCTCTCGTAGGGTGCGCGGAATGACCTACGTCGCCGCCGAGGACCGCTACGACGCGATCCCCTACCGCCGCTGCGGCCGCAGCGGGATCCAGCTCCCCGCCGTGTCCCTCGGGCTCTGGCACAACTTCGGCGACGACAAGCCGATCGAGGGGCAGCGGGCGATCCTGCGCCGCGCCTTCGACCTCGGCATCACCCACTTCGACCTCGCCAACAACTACGGCCCGCCCTACGGCTCCGCCGAGGTCAACTTCGGCCGCCTGTTCGCCGAGGACTTCCGGCCCGTACCGCGACGAGCTGATCATCAGCAGCAAGGCCGGCTACGACATGTGGCCCGGGCCGTACGGCGAGTGGGGCTCGCGCAAGTACCTGCTCGCCTCGCTCGACCAGAGCCTGCAGCGGATGGGGCTCGACTACGTCGACATCTTCTACAGCCACCGCTTCGACCCGGACACGCCGCTGGAGGAGACCGTCGGCGCGCTCGACACGGCGGTCCGCCAGGGGAAGGCGCTCTACGTCGGGATCTCGTCCTACTCGGACGAGCGCACGCGCGAGGCCGCGCGGCTGCTGCGCGAGCTCGGCACGCCGCTGCTGATCCACCAGCCGAGCTACTCGCTGCTCAACCGCTGGATCGAGCCCGAGCTGCTCGACGTGCTCGGCGAGGAGGGCGTCGGCTGCATCGTCTTCTCGCCGATCGCGCAGGGGATGCTGACCGACAAGTACCTCGACGGCGTGCCCGGAGGCGTCGCGCGCGGCCGAGGGCAAGTCGCTCAGCACCGACCTGCTGAGCGAGGACAACCTCGCGCACGTGCGCGCGCTGAACGAGATCGCGCAGCGGCCGCGGCCAGGCGCTCGCGCAGATGGCGATCGCCTGGGTCCTGCGCGATCCGCGCGTGACCTCGGCGCTGATCGGCGCGTCGAGCGTCGCGCAGCTCGAGCAGAACGTCGCCGCGCTCGACCGGCTCGACTTCTCCGACGACGAGCTCGCCGAGATCGACCGCCACGCGGTCGACGCCGGGATCAACCTCTGGGCGACGTCCAGCGACGCCTAGGCCGCGACCTCGTCGGGCTCCACGACGACGAGCTCCAGCCCGTCGCGGCCCGCGAGCGTGCGGGTGAGCGAGCCGCGGCCGCGGTGCGCGGTGCCGAGCATCACGACGCCGGCGCCGGCCGCGTGCGGCCCGCTCGATGCACCGCCTGCGCGGTGTCCTCGTGGTCGCCGACGGCGTGCAGGAGCGCGCCGTGGGCGTCGACGCCGCGGCGGGCGAGCAGCCGCACGTGCGCGTCGAGCACCGCCTTCGCGCCCGCGGTCGACTCGAGGTCGGCGGCGGCGTCGCCGACCACGTCGGTCTCCAGCACGTGCACGACCTCGACCCGCGCGCCGCGCTCCTCCGCGAGGCTCGCCGCGGCGCGGGTGACGGCGGCCGAGGCGGGGCTCGCGTCGACCGCGACGAGGATCGCCGCCGGCTCGGCCGCGGGCTCCTCCGCCGCCGGCGCGTCGGCGACGGCGATCGCCGCGCGCAGCACGTAGAGCAGGACCAGCGCGATCGCGAGCGCGGCGGCGCCGACGAAGTAGGGGATGTCGACGCCGACGTCCTCGGCCAGCCGCCCGGCGAGCCAGGGCGCGATCGCGCCGCCGCCGAAGCGCATGAACGAGTACGCCGACGAGGCGATCGGGCGCTCGACCGGCGAGACCTTCATCACGGCCTCGGTGAGCACGGTGTTGACGGTGCCGATCAGCGCGCCCGACACGACCACGCACGCGATCAGCGCGACCTGCGAGTCGATCGCGAGCGCCATCACCAGCAGGACGGCGGCGAAGGCGGCGAACGCCACGCCGAGCGTCCCGACGGTGCCGAGCCGGCGCTTGGCGGCCGGCGCGACCCAGACGGAGAAGATCGCCACGAGCAGGCCCCAGCCGAAGAAGACGAAGCCAGCGCGTGCGCGCCGAGGTGCAGCGGGAACGGCGTGTAGGCGAGCAGCGTGAAGAAGCCGAAGTTGTAGAAGAGCGCGACGATAGCCGGCCGCGAGCAGCCCGCGGTGGCGCAGCGCCTTGATCGGGTCGGCGAGCGAGACCTTGTGCGCCGGGGCGGGCGTCCGGCCGAGCAGCACCGCGATCGCCACGAAGGCGATCGACATCAGCACGGCGACGCCGAAGAACGGGCCGCGCCAGCTGATCCCGCCGAGGAAGCCGCCGAGCAGCGGGCCGGACGCGATGCCGAGCCCGAGCGCGGCCTCGTAGAGCATGATCGCGCCGCCGATCCCGCCGCTCGCCGCGCCGACGATGACCGACAGCGCGGTGGCGATGAACAGCGCGTTGCCGAGGCCCCAGCCGGCGCGGAAGCCGGCGATCTGGGCGACGGTGCTCGACGCGCCGGCGAGCGCGCTGAAGACGATCACGAGCGCGAGGCCGCCGAGCAGCGCGCGCTTGGCGCCGACCCGCGAGGCGACGAAGCCGGTGCCGAGCATCGCCACGCCGGTGATCGCGAAGTACGTCGTGAACAGCATCGTCACCTGGCTCGGCGACGCGTCGAGGTCCTGCGCGAGCACCGGCAGGATCGGGTCGACGAGCCCGATCCCCATGAAGGCGATCACGGCCGCGAACGCGACCGCCCAGACCGCCTTCGGCTGGCGCAGCAGGCCGGCGTTCACGCGATCGCCTCCGCGAGGCGCTCGAGGATCGGCACGGCGTCGGCCAGCGTCTCGCGCTCCGCCGGATCGAGCGCGTCGATCCGCGCGCCGAGGGTCGCGGCGCGCGCCCGGCGGCGCTCGTCGAGCAGCGTCTGCCCGGCCGGCGTGATCGCGACGAGGACGGCGCGGCCGTCGTCGGGGTCCTGCGCGCGGGTGACGAGCCCCTGGCCCTCGAGCCGGCCCACGAGCGTCGTCGCCGACGGCTGGGCGATCGACTCGTACGCCGCCAGCTCGGTGATGCGCTGGGGGCCGGCCGTCGCGATGCGGTGCAGGGCGGACGCGGCGCTGCGGCTCAGGCCGGGCCCCGCGCCGCGGAACAGGACGTGGGCGAGGCGGGTGACGCTGAGCTCCACCTGCTCGGGTAGCGTGGCGGTGGCGGCATTCATATAGCCACACTATATACCATCCGCATGCAACGCCACGAGTTCCCCTACCTGCACCCGATCGCCACGCGCTGGGACGACAACGACGTCTACGGCCACGTCAACAACGTCCGCTACTTCGCCTTCTTCGACACCGCGATCAACGACTGGCTGATCCGCGAGGGCGGGCTCGACGTCGAGCACGGCGCGGTGATCGGCGTCTGCGCCGAGTCGCACTGCGCCTACACCGCCGCGATCGCCTTCCCGGACGCGGTCGAGGTCGGGCTGCGGACGGAGCGGATCGGCAGCTCCAGCGTCCGCTACGAGCTCGCGGTGTTCCGCGGCGGCGCGGAGGAGAGCGCGGCCACCGGCTGGTTCGTCCACGTGTTCGTCGACCGCGCGACGCGCCGCCCGGTGCCGATCCCCGCGCCGCTGCGCGCGGCGCTCGAGCGCCTCAGCCCGGCACCGCCTGCGGGATGATGCCCCGCGATGGCGAGCGAGACGATCTTCACGCTCGAGGCGACCCCGGTGAAGTTCGGGCCGGGCGCCGCGGACGACGCCGGCTGGGAGCTGGCGCGGCTCGGCGTGACCCGCGCGCTGCTGGTGACCGATCCGGGCGTCGCGGCGACCGGGCACCCGGACCGCGTGCGCGAGCGGATCGCGGCCGCGGGGATCGAGGTCGTCGTCTGGGACCGCGCGCGGGTCGAGCCGACGCTGGAGTCGCTCCAGGCGGCGGCCGACTTCGCCCGCGACGCCGGCGTCGACGGCTTCGTCTCGGTCGGCGGCGGCTCGAGCATCGACACCGCCAAGGTCGCCGACCTGATCGTCTCGCACCCCGCGCCGGTGATGGACTACGTGAACCCGCCGGTCGGCGCGGGTCGCAAGCCGCCGGCCCCGCTCAAGCCGCACCTCGCGATCCCGACCACGTCGGGCACCGGCGCCGAGGCGACGACCGTCGCCGTGCTCGACATCCCCGACCTGCGCGTCAAGACCGGCATCTCGCACCGCTACCTGCGCCCGGCGCAGGCGATCGTCGACCCCGACCTCGCGCGGACGCTCGCCGCCGAGGTCACGTCGAGCTCCGGGCTCGACGTCGTCTGCCACGCGGCGGAGTCGTACCTGTCGCGGCCGTACGACCAGCGCGAGGCGCCGGACTCGCCGGACGACCGGCCGCCCTACCAGGGCGCCAACCCGGTCGCGGACGTGTGGTCGGCGAAGGCGCTGGAGTACGGCGGCCGCTACCTGCGCCGCGCGGTCGCCGACGCCGGCGACGTCGAGGCGCGCGGGCGGATGATGCTGGCGGCGACGATGGCCGGCGTCGGCTTCGGCTCGGCCGGCGTCCACATCCCGCACGCGTGCGCCTATCCGATCGCGGGGCTCAAGCACGCCTACCAGCCGCCCGGCTACCCGGACGACCACCCGTTCGTGCCGCACGGCCACTCGGTCATCGTCACCGCGCCGGCCGCGTTCCGCTTCACCTACGAGGCGATGCCCGAGCGCCACCACCACGTCGCCGAGCTGCTCGCCGGCGAGCGGATCGTCCACCCCGGCCCGGACACGCTGCCGGGCGTGCTGCTCGACCTGATGCGCGACGTCGGCGCGCCGAGCGGCGTCGCCGAGCTCGGCTACACGGAGGACGACGTGCCGGCGCTCGTCGAGGGCGCGCTCAAGCAGCAGCGGCTGCTCGTCGTCGCGCCGCGCGAGGCCGGCGCCGAGGATCTCGCGCGCATCCTCACGGCGTCACTGTGAGCGTCGCCTTGACGCCGCCGAACGCGAACGCGTCCGCGTAGTCGTCGAGCGGCACGCGCAGGCCGACGAAGCGCTCGAGCGCCTCCGGCCAGCGCGCGTGCGCGGCGGCGAGCCGCTCGACCGCGTCGTGCCAGTCGACGACGTTCGCGTTCACGCTCGCGATCAGCGCGCGGTTGCCGAGGATCGCGTCGATCCCGATCACCGGCCCGGGCAGCTGGACGACCTGGTCGTGCCCGTCGATCCCGAGCAGGCAGGCGACGCCGTTGCGGCGCAGCAGGCCGAGCGCGTCGAGCGAGAGCTGCGCGCTGCCCGCCGCCTGGATGACGACGTCGAAGTCGGCCGGGTCGCCGGGCAGGCCGTTGACGTAGCGCGCGCCCGCGGCCTCCACGAGCCGCGCCTTCTCGCTCCCCGGCGGCTCGAGCGCGGAGGTCCAGACCTCGAGGCCGTCGAGCCGCAGGAAGTACGTGCAGAGCATCCCGATCGCGCCGGCGCCGAACACGAGCGCGCGGCCCGGGTGCCACGGCTGGCGGGCGCCGACCGCCCGGACGTGGCGCAGCGCGCGGGCGCAGATCGACGCGGGCTCGGCGAGCACGCCGACGCGGCCGAGCGCCTCCGGCACCGCGACGAGGTGCTCGGCGGGCACGACCGCGAGCTCGGCGGCGAAGCCGTGCAGGCGGGTGATCCCGTGCTCGCTGTAGTCGCCGGTCTCGCAGGCGTCCGGCGCGCCCTCCGCGCACGCGGCGCAGTGCCCGCACGAGCGCCGCACGGTGGCGGTGACCAGGTCGCCGCGGGCGAACCCGTGGCCGCCGGCCTCGACGCGCCCGAGCAGCTCGTGGCCGAGGATCAGCCGCTCCTCGCCGGCGGGCGCGATCCCGAACCAGCCCTCGGAGATCTCGCGGTCGGTCCCGCAGACGCCGACCTCGACGGGCCGGACGAGCACCTGCGTCGCGTCCGGCCGCGGGTCCGGCATCGCCGCCACCGCGGTCGAGCCGGCCACGCCGGGGCGGAGGACGAGCGCCTGCATCAGCCGGGCACGCCCAGCACCGCGCCGTCGGCCGCGGAGCCGACGCAGGCGCGGTAGCGCGCGAGGACGCCGCCCGCCGGGCCGTCCGCGGGCGGCGCCCAGCCCTCGAGCCGGGCGGCGAGCTCCGCGTCGGGGACGTCGACGGCCAGCACGCCCGGCGTCGGTGTCGATCGTGATGACGTCGCCGTCGCGGACCGCGGCGAGCGGACCGCCGCGGTACGCCTCGGGCGACACGTGGCCGACCATCAGCCCGCGCGTCGCGCCGGAGAAGCGGCCGTCGGTGACGAGCGCGACCGACTCGCCGAGCCCGACGCCGACGACCGACGAGGTGACGCTCAGCATCTCGCGCATCCCCGGCCCGCCGGCCGGGCCCTCGTAGCGGACGACGAGCACGTCGCCCGGCTGGACGGCGCCCGCGCGCACGGCGGCGACGCAGGACGCCTCGTCGTCGAACACCCGCGCCGGGCCGGTCTGGCTCGTGCGCTCGATCCCGGCGACCTTCACGAGGCTGCCGTCCGGCGCGAGGTTGCCGCGCAGCGTCCGCAGCGCGCCGCTCGGCTTGTACGGCGCGGCGTGCGGGAACAGGACGTCGCCGTCGGGCGCCGGGCGCGTCCGCCGTCGCCGCGGCGAGCGAGACGCCCGCGACCGTCGGCGCGTCGCCGTCGAGCAGCCCGCCCGCGATCAGCTCGCGGATCAGCGCCGGCGTGCCGCCGGCGCGGTGCAGCGTCTCCGCGACGTGCCGGCCGCCCGGCGACAGGCTCGCCAGCACCGGCGTGTCCGCCGCGAGCGCGGTCAGCTCGTCCTGCGTCAGCTCGACGCCCGCCTCGCGCGCGACCGCGAGCAGGTGCAGCACGCCGTTGGTGGAGCCGCCCGAGGCGGCGATCCCGGCCATCGCGTTGCGCAGCGCGCGGCGGTCGAGGAACGCGCGCGCGGACGGCCCGCCGCGCGATCGCGACCGCCCGGCGCCCGGCCCGCGCCGCGGCCTCCGCCTTCGCCTCCCGGTCCTCGGCGGGGATCAGCCCGTCGCCGGGCTCGGTCAGCCCGAGGCAGTCGATCGCCACCGCCATCGTGTTCGCCGTGAACTGCCCGGCGCACGTGCCCGCGCCCGGGCAGGCGGCGCGCTCGATCGCGTCGAGCTCGGCGCGCTCCAGCAGCCCGCGCCGGTGCGCGGCCACCGCCTCCCAGACCTCGAGGATCGTCAGCTCGCGGTCGCCGAGGTGGCCGGCGCGCTGGGGGCCGCTGTAGAGCAGCACCGCCGGCTTGTCGATCCGCGCGAGCGCCATCAGCGCCGCGGGCGTCGTCTTGTCGCAGCCGACGATGCAGACGAGCGCGTCGAAGTCGTGCGCGATCGTCATCAGCTCGATCGAGTCCGCGATCACCTCGCGCGAGACCAGCGACGCCCGCATCCCGGGCGTGCCCTGGGACTGGTTGTCCGAGACCGCGATCGTGTTGAAGGGCAGCGCCACGCCGCCGGCCGCGTCGACCGCGGCGGCCGCGGCGTCGGACAGCTCGCGCTGGTTGAGGTTGCACGGCATCGTGCCGGTCCAGGTCGCGGCGATGCCCACGATCGGGCCGTCCAGCCGCTCGGGGTCGATCCCCATCGAGCGGAAGTGCGCGCGGGCCCCGGCGCGGGCGGGGTCGTCGCGGAGCTTGGCGCGGTCCTCGCTCACCCGCGCAGCGTATGTCAGGAGCGCTCGACCGGGCGCGAGCGCATCCGCCCCACGGTCTCGGGCTCGGCGCGCTTGCAGGCGACGGGCGGCAGCCCGCGCAGGATCAGCTCGAGGTCCGCGACCGCGAGCCGGCCGATCTCGAGGAACGCCTCGGGCATCCCGCCCGCGCGATGGGGCGAGAGCAGCATCCCGTCGAGCCCGCGCGCCGGGTGGTCCGGCGCCAGCGGCTCCTCCGGGAAGACGTCGGCGGCGGCGCGGATCCGCCCCTCGCCGACGACGCGCACGAGCGCGTCGAAGTCGACGACGCCGGCGCGGCTCATCAGCAGCAGGACGCCGCCGGGCGGGATCAGCCGCAGCTCGCGCTCGCCGAGGAAGCCCTGGTTGTCGCTCGTCGCGGCCGCGAGGACGAACACGACGCGCGACGCCGCGAGCAGCTCGTCGAGCCCGGACGGCTCGGCGTCCGGCGGCGCGGATCACGAGCTCCGGCAGCCACGGGTCGTGGACGCGCACCGGGCAGCCGAACGGGACGAGCAGCCGCCGCAGCGCGCGGCCGAGGTCGCCGAACCCGACGATCCCGACCGGCGCGCCGGCGAGCAGGAACGCGCCCGGCGTTGGACGTCCAGGCCGTAGGTCTCGGTCCCCGCGCGCATCGCCCGGTCGGCGGCGCCGATCCCGCGCGCGAGGTCGATCGCCATGCCGAGCGCCGCCTCGGCGACGGCCGGCGCGAACGCCGAGCTGGCGACGAGCACGTGGATGCCGCGGTCGCGCGCGGCGGCGTAGTCGACGTTCGGGAGCAGGTTCCCCTCGACGTTGATCACCGCGCGCAGCCGCGGCGCGCGCGCGAGCCGCTCCGCCGGCAGGTCGGTCTGGCCGACGATCGCGACCGCCTCGGGGAGATGGGCGTCGACCTGCGCGGCGGGCATCCGCTCCGCGTCGGAGACGACGAGCCGGCCGAGCGCCTCCAGCCGCGCGCGGGTCGGCGGGTCGCAGATCATGTCGAGCGTCCGCGGCTGCGGGTCGACGAGGATCAGCGGCTCGGGCACGCCGCGGATGCTGCCACGGCTCAGCGCCAGGCGGCGAGCGCCCGGTCCAGCCGGTCGAGCGCGATCCGCACGCGCTCCGCCTGCTCGGGGTCGAGCCCGGGCCCGGTCGCCGCGACCGTCCAGGCGCCGCCGGCGCGCGCCAGCTCGACGACGAGCAGCTCGCTGCGGGACTCCGGGCCGGCGGCGTCCACGAGCGCGTCGACGGCGGCGCCCGGCAGCGCGCGCAGGCGGAAGGCGCGGGCGATCGGGCGCAGCCGCGGCGCGACCGGGTCGGGCAGCGCGATCGCCGTCGCCGGCGCGACGACGACGGTGTCACCGGCGGGCTCGAGCCGCCGCAGCGGCGCGAGCACGTCCTCGCCGACCGCGACGTCGAGCGCCACGACCGGCGAGCGGCCGGGCGCGCGGACGATCCGCGCCGCGGTCCGGACGATCCCGGGCGTCCCGTGCGCCCACAGCCGCCACTCGTGCAGCACGCGGTGCGCGTGCCGCGCCGGCCAGGTCAGCGTGCCGGCGGTCAGCGACCCGAGCGGGGCGACGACGCCGCCGGCGACGGTCGCGGCGCGCAGGGCGCGGGGGTCGAGCGGGCGGGCGGTGGAGCGCATGGATCCAGCGTCGCCGCCCGCGGCGCGATCGCGCATCGGGGAGATCCCTGGTCCGGGCGTCAGGCGGGGCGCGAGGCCTCGGGCCCCGACAGCGCGGCGCGCAGCGCGTCCGCGCAGAGGTCCTCGAGCGAGCGCAGCAGGCCGCGCACGATCGCGAGCGGCTCGCGGTCCTCCTCGCGGAGCCACTCGGCCTCGTCGCGCAGCTCGACGAAGTGCGCGACGGCGTCGCGGTAGGCGGTGAGCCGCGCGGGGCGCAGGACCACGGTCTGCATGCCCGGGCGCAGGGCGAGGTCGGCGAGCTCGTCCGACAGCGCGGTGAGCTCGCGCAGCTCGAGCACGTCGTCCGCGGACAGCTCGGCGGTGCGGTAGCGCTCGCCGGCCACCGCCGTCACCGCGTGGGCCGAGGCGCGGATCTCGTCGTCGGCGAGGTCGAAGCACGCCAGGACGACCGGATTGCCGTCGAGCCCTTGGGAGATGTCGACGTGGGCGTTGACCATGGTGCTCATACAAACGGTATCGGCACGGCAGGTCATCCCCTTATGGGATGAAATCCGTTTCTTCCCTTACCCGCGGGTGCCATGGGGCCAATCGGGCATCGCGCGGCGGGGCCAGTCCCGCGCGGGGCGCGGCGCGCGGGACCATCGGGGCATGACCGTGCACGCCTCCCGCCTCGACCACGCCTACCACGGGCGCCGCGGTGCGTTCGTGTCCGAGGAGCGGCTCGGCGACTGGCGCCTGAAGCTCTACGGCCTCGCCGCGCCGGAGCGCGGCGTCCGCCCCGCGCTGCTCGAGCGCACGCGCGCCCTCGCGGCGCGCAGCCTGCCGCCGGTCGACGACGCGCACCACGGCGCCGCGTTCGCGATCGCCCACGACGCCAGCTTCCCGATCGCGCTCATCTACTGGTGGCAGGACGAGAACGAGCTGCACGCGCGGATCTTCGCCGGCGCGGAGATCGACGGGCTCGAACCCGCGCCGGAGACCGCGCTGGGCTGCGTCTGGGAGCTCGGGATCGTCGAGTTCGAGCGCCGCGCCTGGATCGAGCACGTGATCGGCAACCCGGACGGGCCCGACCTGGCGGCGTACCTCGGCCGCCGCTTCGACGGCATGATCTAGCGGGTGGATCTCGCCGAGCTGGCCGACGCCTCCGCCGCCGTCACGGCGACCCCCGCCCGCAACGCCAAGATCGCGGCGCTCGCCGAGCTGCTCGCCCGCGCCGCGCCCGCGGAGGTCGCGCCGGTCGTCAGCTGGCTCTCCGGCGAGCTGACCCAGCGCCAGATCGGCGTCGGCTGGGCGCTGCTCCGCGACGCGCCGGCGACGGAGCCGCTCGCCGGCGCGCCGCCGCTGACCGTCGACCGACGTCGAGGCCGCGTTCACCGCGATCGGCGGGCTGACCGGGCCGGGCTCGGTCGCCGCGCGGCGCGCCGCGGTGCACGACCTGCTCGCGCGGGCGACCGCGGACGAGCGCGCGTTCCTGCTCCGGCTGCTCGGCGGCGACCTGCGCCAGGGCGCGCTGGCCGGGGTGATGGCGGAGGCGGTGGCGAAGGCCGCGGGCGTCCCCGCGACCGCGCTGCGGCGCGCGCTGATGCTGCACGGCGACCTCGCCGCGGTGGCGGCGATCGCGCTCGCGGACGGGCGCGCGGGCCTCGACGCCGTCGCGCTGCAGGTCATGCGCCCGCTCGCGCCGATGCTCGCCGGCACCGCGGCGGACATCCCCGCCGCGCTCGGAGAAGATCGCGCCCGGCCGCGGTCGACTGGAAGCTCGACGGCGCGCGGATCCAGGTCCACCGCGACGGCGACGACGTCGCGATCTACACGCGCACGCTCGACGACGTCACCGCGCGGCTGCCCGAGGTGGTCGAGCTCGCCCGCGCGCTGCCGGTCGCCGCGATCGTGCTCGACGGCGAGGCGATCGCGCTCCGCGACGACGGGCGGCCGGAGCCGTTCCAGGTGACCGCCGCGCGGTTCGGCACGCGCGCCGGCCGCGGCGTGCCGCTCGCCTCGCTGTTCTTCGACGTCCTGCACGTCGACGGCGAGGACCTGCTCGACGCGCCGCTGTCGGAGCGCAGCGCGGCGCTCGAGCGCGTCGTGCCCGAGGCGCACCGGATCCGGCGCGTGGTCGCCGCGGACGCGGACGCCGCGCAGGCCGCCTTCGACGCCGCCGTCGCCGCGGGGCACGAGGGCGTCGTCGTCAAGGCGCTCGACGCCCCGTACGCGGCCGGCCGGCGCGGCGCCGCGTGGCTCAAGGTCAAGCCGGTCCACACGCTCGACCTCGTCGTGCTCGCGGCCGAGTGGGGCCACGGGCGCCGGCGCGGCAAGCTCTCGAACCTGCACCTCGGCGCGCGCGACGAGGCGACCGGCGGCTGGGCGATGCTCGGCAAGACGTTCAAGGGGCTGACCGACGAGCTGCTCGCGTGGCAGACCGAGCGGCTGCTCGCGCTGCAGACGCACCGCGAGGGGATCGCGGTGTTCGTCCGGCCCGAGCTCGTGGTCGAGATCGCCTTCGACGGCGTCCAGACCTCGTCGCGCTACCCGTCGGGGATGGCCCTGCGGTTCGCGCGCGTGAAGCGCTACCGCGAGGACAAGCGGGCGGACGAGGCGGACACGGTCGCGACCGTGCGGGCGATCCGCGACGGCTAGCCGTCCGACGGCATGGCCACGATGCGCGCGATCGCCGCCCCGCGCTGGGGCGGCCCCGAGGTCCTCGAGCCGGTCACGGTCGAGCGACCGGAGCCACGGGCGACCGAGATCCTCGTCGAGGTGCACGCCGCGGGCGTGAACCCGACGGACTGGAAGTCGCGCGCCTCCGGCGGCCGCGGGAACTGGGGCGACCCGCCGATCCTCGGGCACGACGTCTCGGGCTGGTCGTCGAGTGCGGGACCGGCGCCGGCCTCTACCGCCCGGGCGACGCGGTCTACGGGATGCCGCACTTCCCCGATCAGGCCGGCGGCTACGCGGAGTACGTCGCCGCGCCGTCGCGCCACTTCGTGCGCAAGCCCGCGGCCTGAGCCACGTCGAGGCCGCCGCGCTGCCGCTCGTCGGGCTGACCGCCTGGCAGGCGCTCGCCGAGGTCGCGCGGCTGCGAGCCGGGCCAGCGGGTGCTCGTCCACGCCGCGGCGGGCGGCGCTCGGCCACTCGCCGTGCAGATCGCCGCGTCGAGCGGTACGTGTCGGGACGGCCAGCGCCGCCAAGCGCGAGTCCGCCTCCCCCGCCGAGCAGGTCGCCGCCGCCAACGCGACCGACCGCACCCCCGTCGTCTTCGTCCACGGGCTGTGGCTGCTCCCGAGCAGCTGGGACCGCTGGGCCGCCGTGTTCGAGGAGGCGGGCTTCGCGGCCGTGACGGCCGACTGGCCCGACGACCCGCCGACCGTCGCCGAGGCCAACGCGCATCCCGAGGTGATGGCCGGCAACACCGTCGGCGGCGTGGCCGACCACGTGGCGGAGCTGATCGGGACGCTCGAGCGCAAGCCCGTGGTGATCGGGCACTCGTTCGGCGGCCTGATGGCGCAGATCCTCGCCGGGCGCGGGCTCGCGGCCGTGGCCGTGGCGATCGACCCCGCGCCGTTCCGCGGCGTGCTGCCGCTCCCGATCTCGGCGCTGCGGGCGAGCAGCCCGGTGCTCTCCAACCCGCGCAACCGCAACCGCGCGGTGCCGCTGACCTACGACCAGTTCCGCTACGCGTTCGCCAACGCGGTGGCCGAGGACGAGGCCAAGGCGCTCTACGAGGAGTTCATGGTGCCGGCGCCGGGCGCGCCGCTGTTCCAGGCGGCGACCGCGAACCTCAACCCCTGGACCGAGGTCAAGGTCGACACCGACAACCCGGAGCGCGGCCCGCTGCTGATCATCTCGGGCGAGCAGGACCACACGGTCCCGTGGTCGATCGCGAACGCGTCCTACAAGCAGCAGAAGGACAACCCGGGCGTCACGGAGATCGTCGAGATCCCCGGCCGCGGGCACGCGCTCGTGATCGACGGCGGCTGGCGCGAGGTCGCCGACACGGCGCTCGCGTTCGTCCAGCGCTTCGCCTAGTCCGGCTGCTCCTCCTCGTCGCCCTCGCCGGCGTCGGCCTCGCCGTAGACGTCGTCCTCGAGGTCGGCGTCCTCGGGCCTGTCGAAGCCCGCCGCGTCGCGCGTGATCGGGTCGGTCCCGTGCTGGTCGTCGTGCTCGGCGTGCCGGATCAGGTCGGCCTCGGCGACCTCGAAGCCCTCCGACTCGCCCTCGCCCGCCTCGACCAGCGGCGCGAACGCGGGGTCGACCTCGTCTTCCGGATCCTCGGGCCACTTGTCGGTCATGCGCGTGAGCGTAGCGGCGTGGCAGAGTCCCGCCCGTGACCGACCGGCCGCCACTGGGCCAGCGGGCGGCGAGCCTCCACCACCCGCTGGCGCGGGCCCTGCTCGTGCTGACGTTCACGACCGGCCTGATCGACGCGGTCTCGTTCCTCGCCCTCGGGCCGCGTGTTCATCGCGAACATGACCGGCAACGTGGTCTTCCTCGGCTTCGGGATCGCCGGCGCCGGCGGGCTCACGGTGCTCGCGCCGCTGCTCGCGCTCGGCGCGTTCCTGCTCGGCGCGGCCGCCGGCGGCGTGCCTCGGCGCGCGGTTCGCCGCGCGCCACCCGGAGCACATGGCGCGGACGCTGGCGATCGAGGTCGCGCTGCTGCTCGTCGCGTGCGCGCTGGTGCGCGGCGGTGGAGATCCGCGAGGACGACGTCTCCGCCTACGTCGCGATCGTGCTGCTCGCGCTGGCGATGGGCGTGCGCAACGCGACCGTGCGCAAGCTCGCGGTGCCGGACCTCACGACGACCGTGCTCTCGCTCACGCTCACCGGGCTCGCGGCGGAGTCGCCGCCGGCGGGCGGGACCGGCCGCGGGAGCGCGCGCCGGATCGCGGCGGTCGGCGCGATGCTGCTCGGCGCGCTCGCCGGGGCGCTGATGCTGGAGGTCGGCATCGTGCTCCCGCTCGCCGTCGCGGCGCTGCTCGCGCTCGCGACGTGGCTCGTGTACGTGCCCGGCCGCGCGGCGGGAGGCGCGCTGATGCCGTCGCTCGCGCTCGACGTCCCGCTCGTCTACGACGCGGAGACGAAGCGGGCGCTCGCCGAGCGCCTCGCCGCGACCTACGCCGCGATCATGGACGCGCCGGTGGAGACGGTCACGGTGGCGATCCACGACCTCGGCCCGGGCGGCGTCTGGCGCTTCGGCGCGGACGGCGCCGCCGCGCCGGGCGCACTGCTGATGTGCGACGTCCGGCGCGGGCGGCCGCTCGAGACGCGCGCGGCGCTGTGCCGCGCGCTCGTCGTGCGTCTGCGACGAGGCGGGCGGCGTCGATCCCGCGACGCTGAAGATCGAGTTCACCCAGCACGCGGGCGACGAGATGTGGCACCCGCACCTCGGCGGCTTCAACCGCGACTGGGAGGGCTAGGCGGCGCGGCCCGTATCGTCCCGGCCATGGCCGGCGACGCGGTGACGCTCGAGCTCGACGGGCAGCAGGTCCGGCTCTCCAGCCCGGACCGGGTCCTGTTCGGCGAGCGCGGCGAGACCAAGCGCGACCTGGTCCGCTACTACGAGCGCGTCGCCGCGCCGCTCGCGCGCGACATGGGCGGGCGCCCGGTGCTGCTGCAGCGGTTCCCGAAGGGCGCCGGCGGCCCGTCGTTCTTCCAGAAGCGGATCCCGCAGAGCGCGCCCGAGTGGCTGCGGACGACCACCGTGAGCACGGTCAACGGGACGCCGTCGCGCGCGCTCGTGGCCGCCGACCTCGCGCACGTCGCCTGGGCGGTCAACCTCGGCTGCCTCGGGTTCCACGTGTGGCCGTTCCAGGCCGCCGAGCCGGCGTACGCCGACGAGCTCCGGCTCGACCTCGACCCGCAGCCCGGCACGAGCTTCGACGACGTCCGCACGGCCGCCTTCGCGCTGCGCGCGCTGCTCGACGAGCTCGGCGTCGCGGGCCATCCGAAGACGACCGGGAACCGCGGCGTCCACGTCCACGTGCGGCTCGAGCCGCGCTGGGACTCCTACGCCGTCCGCTCGGCCGCCGTGGCCGTCGCGCGCGAGCTGGAGCGCCGCCGCCCCGACGTCCTCACCGCGGCGTGGTGGAAGGAGGAGCGCGGCGAGCGGATCTTCGTCGACTTCAACCAGAACGCGCCGCACAAGACGGTGTTCGGGGCGTGGTCGGTGCGCGCGCGCCCGGGCGCGCAGGTCTCGTGCCCGCTGCGCTGGGACGAGCTGGGCGACGTCCATCCCGACGAGCTGACGATCGCGACGGTCCCGGACCGGCTCGACGCGCTCGGCGATCCGTGGGCCGGGATCGACACGGCGCCGCAGTCGCTCGAGCCGCTCCTCGCCCTGCACGAGCGCGACCGCGCGAACGGGCTGCAGGACGCGCCGTGGCCGCCCGTCTACCCGAAGATGCCCGACGAGCCGCCGCGCGTCGCGCCGAGCCGGGCGCGCAAGCCGGACTGAGGACGGTCATGCGCGCCCCCGCGCATTGAGCGCCACGGGCAGGGCGGTCGTCGCGAGCGTGACCACGACCGCGCCGCTGGAGCCGAACACGGTGTACTGCGTCTCGACGTCGACGCCGATCGAGCTGGTGATCGCCCAGCCGAGCGCCCACAGCGCGCTCAGCGCCGGCGCCCACAGGGACGCCACGCGCCGGGGCAGCAGCAGCGCCTGCGCGATCCCGATCGCAAGCCCGCAGATCGCGCCCTGGACGACGAGGTCGCCGAGGCTCGTGCCGTAGCCGACGACCGCCGACCCGACGCCGAGGCCCACGGCCAGGCCGGCCGTCGTGGCGGCGATCCACCGGGCCGGCGGCGGACCGCCGGGGCGGAGGCCCCACGCCTGGACGGCGCCGAGGACCGCGCCGGTGATGGCGCCGCCCGCGAGCGCCGGGGCGATCCCGTCGACCGGGCCGGCGAGCAGCTCCGCGGCGAGGCCGCCGAGCGGGAAGCCGGCGAACGTCGGGAGCCAGCGCAGCACGCTCGCCCGCCGCGTCGTCACCTTCGCGTCGGCGGTCACGCCGCCACCCCGTCCTGGATCGAGCGCGGTGCCGCCGCGGTGCGGCGCCGCTCGTGGAGCAGGATCACGATCGCGAACGCGATCAGCCACACGCTCCAGAGCACGTAGCCGACGAAGTTCGCTGTGTCGATCACGGGCAGCGCCGAACGGCGAGAGGACGCCGGCGAGGACGAGCGCCGCCGCGACGGCGCCCAGGGCCGGGAACCAGCGCCCGGTGAAGCCCCGGCCCAGCGCGACGACGACGAGCAGCGTCCACGTCGCGGTCAGGAGGTAGCCGACGGTCTCCCCGAGCGCCGTGCCGAGGATGTCGCTCGCGGTCGTGAACGCGTCGCGTCCGCCGGCGGCGACGCCGGGGTCCGCGCTCGCGGCGTCGGAGGCGTAGCCGGGCACGAGGATCGGCCAGCGCAGGAGGCCGACGACCTGGACGACGGCCGCCGCGATCCCGACCGGGACGGCGATCCGCATGGCGCGCTGCCGGCGAGAGGCGGCCGACGCCGATCGCGACGGGCGCGAGCAGCGCCGCCGACAGCGCCAGCACCGCGAACCAGGCGCTGACGGCGCCCTGGTGGTCGCGGAAGGAGGCGAGCACCTCGCCCGCCGGCTCGTCGAGCACGTCGGGGTAGTCGAAGATCGAGCCGAGGGCGGTGAAGGCCAGGTTGGCCAGGACCGCCGCGACGATGAGCAGGACGGCGGTGAGCTTGCGGGTCATGTGCGCTCCTGTGGGTCGGGACGTGTCGCGGACCGGTGGCTCGCGCCGGCGATCCAGGCGACGAGGACGTTGTCGGGGTGGTCGACGAGGTGGTCGCGGGCGAGGGCGTCGACGAGGTCGGCTCGGCCGCGCAGGTGCGCGGCCGCGATCGCGACGAGCTGGCGGTCGCGCGTCGTCCGCGCCAGGTCCGCGGCGCGCGCCATGAGGCCGTCGTCGTCGCGGGTGAAGAGCGCCGCCGCGACGAGGATCACCGGGTCGTCGCTGGTCCGCGAGGCCGCGATGATCGACGCGATCGCCGCGGCGTCGCCGACCACCAGCCGGTGGATCAGCTGCTCGGGGGCTCGGGGGGCATGCGGCCAGCGTCCAGCGCTACCCGCTGACGACCGCGCTGACGGCCATACACTTTCGCGGTGCTGCGGATCTCCGTGCTCGGCCCGGTCGAGGTCACACGCGACGGTCGGCTCATTGCCGGTCCCGCGCGGCAAGGCATCGGAGCTGCTGGTGCGGCTCGCGCTCGACGCCGGGCGGCTCGTGCGCACCGACCGGCTCGTCGACGAGCTCTGGCACGGCGTCGCCGCGACACGCGGCGCAACACGCTGCAGTCGAAGGTCTCCGGGCTGCGGCGCGCGCTCGGGGATCCGCTCGTGGTCGTCGCGCGGCGACGGCGGCTACCGGCTCGCGGTCGAGCCGTCCGAGGTCGACGCGCTCGCCGTCCTGCGCGACACCGCCGCGGCGGCGCGGCTGCTCGACGCCGGTGACGACCGCGGCGCCGCCGACCTGAGCGAGTCGGCGCTGGACCGGTACCGCGGCGACCTCCTGCCGGGCGCGGGCGACGGCGACTGGGCGACGCACGCACCGGGCGCGGCTCGACGAGGCGCGCATGAAGCTGATCGAGACCCGGCTCGCGGCCCTCCTGGGGCTCGGCGACGCCGGCGACCTGATCGGCGAGCTGGAGGCGGCCGTGGCGTCCTACCCGTACCAGGAGGGCCTGTGGGCGCTGCTGATCACGGCGCGCTACCGCGCGGGGCGCCAGGCGGACGCGCTGGCGACCTACCAGCGGGTCCGGATCCTGCTGGCGGACGAGCTCGGCCTCGATCCCGGGCCGCGGCTCCAGCAGCTCGAGCGCCAGATCCTCCGGCACGATCCGTCGCTGCGCGGCGCGGATCGCGCCGCTCCGCGGCCGCCACCGGCCGCCGGGAACCTGCCGTCGCTGTCGGTGGAGCTGGTCGGCCGCGAGGAGGAGATCGCCGCGCTGGCGGACCTGCTCGCGGACCGGCGGCTCGTCGAGCTCGTCGGGCCGGGCGGGCGTCGGGAAGACCGCGGTGGCGATCGCCACCGGCCGCGCGCTCGCGGCGCCCGGGTCTGGCTGGTGCGGCTGGAGACCGCGACGACGGCGGACGAGGTCCTCGACGCGGTGATCGCGGCGCTGGACGTGACCGGCGGCGAGGCGGCGCTGCTCGAGCGGCTCAGGGACGGCCCCGTCGTGCGTGATCCTCGACAACTGCGAGCACGTCGTCGACGCGGCCGCGGCGCTCGCGGTCCGCCTGCTCGACGCCGCCCCCTCCCTGCGGATCCTGTGCACCAGCCAGGTCCCGCTCGACGTCGACGGCGAGGCCGTCGTCGAGCTCGCGCCGCTCGCGCTCGCGCGAGGCGGTGGAGCTGTTCACCCGCCGCGCCCCGCGGTCCGCGGGCGCCGAGGAGGCGATCGCAGGAGCTGTGCCGCTCGCTCGACGGCCTGCCGCTGGCGATCGAGCTCGCGGCGGCACGCACGCGGACGCTCTCGATCGAGGAGATCAGCCGCCGCCTCGACGATCGCTTCAGCGTGCTGAGCGACCCGGCCAGCCGCAGGCCGGAGCGGCGGCGGGCGCTGAAGGCGACGATCGGGTGGAGCTACGAGCTGCTCTTCCCCGACGACCAGCGGGGGCTGTGGGCGCTCGCGCCGTTCGCCGGCGGCGCGCCGCTGCCGGCGGTCGAGTCCGTCCTC
Source organism: uncultured Solirubrobacteraceae bacterium (assembly GCA_963791405.1). Taxonomy (GTDB): domain Bacteria; phylum Actinomycetota; class Thermoleophilia; order Solirubrobacterales; family Solirubrobacteraceae; genus DASQMT01. Next base: position 68,806 of record CAWBSJ010000008.1, read on the forward strand.
GAGGCGCTCGACGTGCCCGCGGCGGCGGCGATCGACGTCGTCGGCCGGCTCGCGAGCCGGTCGCTCGTGATCGTCGACGGCGAGGGCGTCCGCCCGCTACCGGCTGCTCGACAGCATCCGCGCGTTCGCGCTCGAGGCGCTGGCCGGGCACGAGCTCTCCGACCGCGCCCTGGGCGCCCACGCCGCGTGGTTCGCGGAGGCGGCGCGAGCCTCCACCGCCGGCGTGCGCAGCGCCCGCCAGGCTGAGCACCTCGCGTTCGCCCGGGCCGAGCGTGCCAACGTCGACGCCGCCCTCGCCTGGACCGCCGCGCACGACCCGCTGCTCGGGCTCGAGATCGTCAACGGCTTCGGCTGGGCCTGGATCGTGCTCGGCGACAGCAGGGGCGCGCAGCGCATCCTGGCGGCCGTCGGCGCCGCCGGCGACGCGGCCCCGATCCCGGACCGCGCCGGCGCGCTGCTGCTCGCGGCGTGGATCGAGGCGTCGACCGGTCACCTCGAGCGCGCCCGCGCGCACATCGCCACCGCCACGGCGCTGGCCGGCGCGATCGGCGACGTCGACCTGCAGGCGCGCTGCTGCTACCACCTCGCCTACGTCGTCTCGCACCAGGGCGAGTTCGCCGCGGCGCTGGCGCTCACCGATCGCGCCGACACGCTGTACAGGTCGCTGGACCGCCCCTGGGACCAGGCCGCGAACTGGCTCTTCGCCTCCCGCGCGGCGATCTCGGCGGCCGACCGCGGACGCGCGATCCGCGCGCGCGACCAGGTCGATCACTGGCTGGCGCAGGTCGACGACCCGTGGCTCGCCGTCCGCCGGGAGGCGATGCTCGGCGAGCTGGCCCGGCTCGAGCACCGCTTCGACGACGCCGTCCTCCACATCGGGCGCGCGGCGGAGCACGTCGGGCCGGCTCGGCTTCCTGCAGACCGAGGCGTACCAGCTCTCGAGCCTCGGGCGCGCGCAGTGCCAGGCCGGCGACTACGCGGCGGGCGCCGCCACGCTGGCGCTCGCGACGAGAAGGCGGAGGCCACCGGCGACGCGCGCCTGGCCGCGCTCGCGCGCGTGCACCGGGGCCGCGTGCTGCGCGCCCTCGGGCGCGAGGGCGCGGCGCGGGCCGCGCTGGAGCAGGCGGACGCGTGGCACCGGGCGGCGGGCGGCGGCGAGCAGGCGGCGCTCGGCGACTGCCTGCTGGCGGCGCTCGACGCCGCCGATCGCCGCGCCGGCGCGTACGAACGTCTCGCCGCGATCCTCGACGACGCCCGCCGCCGCGACGATGCCCCCGTCGAGGTCTTCGCACTCGATGCGCTCGGACGATCGGCCGCGCGGGCGGGCGACGACGCGCTGGCGCGGGCTCGCTGCGCAGAGGGCCGACGCGCGGATGGACGCGGCCTCGCACTTCGTCGCCGAGCTCGACCGGGTCGACGCGCGCGCGGTCAGGCTGATGACCCGGGCCGGGCCCCGCGCTGATTGAGGAGCACGAAGCACAGCAGGCCGGCGACGACGATGGCGATGCCGGCCATCTGCCGCCCGTTCACCACCTCGCCGAGCAGCAGGAAGGACCACACGACCGCGAGCGCGGGCTGCGCGACCTGCGCGATGCCGATCGTGCCGATCTGGATCGTCTTCTGCGCGAACACGAGCAGGCCCTGCGCCGCCACGCCGCTGGTGAAGGTGAGGATCAGCATGTAGGTCCAGCCCGTGCCGCTCATCTGGAGCACGCCGCCATGGGCGAGCGCGAGCGGCAGCACCGCCAGCGCCGCGATCGGGCAGATCGTCGCCATGAACGTGGTGACGTCCATGCCCCTGCGGAAGTGCTTCGTCGACGCGACGTACGCGACGAGGAGCAGCATCGCGATCACGCCGAACACGTTCCCCTCGAGCGAGGCGTCGCCGTTCGGCGGGGCGCTGAACAGCACGAGCGCGACGCCGCCGAACGCGAGCACCGCGAAGACCAGCGCCCGCGGATCGATGTACTCGCCGAACAGCCAGGCGCCGACGGGGACGATGAAGAAGGTCGCGAGCGAGCCGATCAGGGCGGCGTTGGCGACGCTGTTGTGGGTCGCGCCGGCGAAGAAGACGGCGAGGTTGAGGCCGAAGAAGATGCCGGGCACGAACGCCTGGCGGACGTCCGCCATGGTGATGTGGCGGCCCGTGGCCCAGAGCACCGCGTTCCAGACGACGCTGACGGTCGACCATGCGCCAGAACGCGACGAGCACGCCGGGCGACTCCGCGCGCTTCACCAGCGTCGAGCTGAGCGAGAAGGCGATCACCAGGCCGACGACCGCGAGGACCCCGAGCGCCACGGCGCTGACCCCGGAACCCCGATGACCGCGGCGGCCGGCAGTCAGCACAGGCGGGAGTGTGACGCGCCCGAGAGGATTCGAACCTCTGACCTTCGGTTCCGTAGACCGACGCTCTATCCAGCTGAGCTACGGGCGCAGACAGCGACGGTCGAGTGTAGCCGTCGCCAGCGGAGAGGGCGGGATTCGAACCCGCGATGGAGATTGCCTCCCCATACTCGCTTAGCAGGCGAGTGCCTTCAGCCACTCGGCCACCTCTCCGGGAGCCCCGGGCGCTCCCGGGGTCCAGCGGACCAGTGTAAAGCGTGTCACCCGGACGTAAGGCTTCGGGCATACCCTGTAGTCATGTTCCTGTTCCGTGAGAAGACGAAGATGATCGAGCCCGATCGCGCGTTGCCCGGACGGGAGACGGCGATGCCCGTGCCGGCGAGCCATGACGTGCTCGGCACCCCGCTGCAGCCGCCGTTCCCGGAGGGCTCCGAGACGCTCGTGGTGGGCATGGGCTGCTTCTGGGGCGCCGAGCGCGTGTTCTGGCGCCTGCCCGGCGTGTACACGACGGCGGTCGGCTACGCCGGCGGCTTCACGCCGAACCCGACCTACGAGGAGGTCTGCAGCGGGTCGACCGGCCACACCGAGGCCGTGCTGGTGGTCTTCGACCCCGCCAAGATCTCCCGCGACGAGGTCCTGCGCGCCTTCTGGGAGGGCCATGACCCGACCCAGGGCATGCGCCAGGGCAACGACATGGGCACCCAGTACCGCTCGGCGGTCTACTACGACTCCGACGAGCAGAAGGCGGCGGTCGAGGCCTCACGCGACCGCTACCAGACGTCGCTGACCGCGGCCGGGCGTGGCGAGATCACGACCGAGGTCGCCGCGGCGGGCCCGTTCTACTACGCCGAGGCCTACCACCAGCAGTACCTGGACAAGAACCCGAACGGCTACTGCGGCCTCGGGGGCACGGGCGTCTCCTGCCCGGTCGGCCTGGGCGCCACCGCCGAGTAGGCGGGGCGCCCCGCCGGGCCCTACATTCTCGTTCTCCGCCCTGGAGGGGTGGCAGAGCGGTCGAATGCGGCGGTCTTGAAAACCGCTGACCCGGGTCCACCGGGTCCGTGGGTTCGAATCCCACCCCCTCCGCCTCGGCGCCCGGTGCGTCAGCCCGTCACTTGCGGGCCATGTCGATCTCGTAGTCCCGCTCGATCCGTTCCCGGTTGCGCTCCAGGCGCGCGGCCTCCTCGCGCGCCTCCTTGCGCCGCTCGCTCTCCGCGAGGATCTCGCGCGTGGCGGCGAGGAGCGAGCCGGCGAACAGGGGGACGTCGTCGCGGACGAACTGGTAGACGCCGTCGCCCAGGTTGTGGCCCTCGACGGTCCGCCCGCTCCGGTGGACGCCGTCCAGCGCGCGCTGCCGGACGCGGTCGAGCTGCGCGGGCGAGTGCTTCTCGCCGTACAGGAACCCCCGCACCAGGCCCTCGTTGAAGGCGTTCTCCGCGACGCCGACGGCGTCGATCACCTGCGTGATGACGTCCTTCTCGGCGTACGTGCGTGCGAACGTCTGCGCGCGGTCCCAGGTCGGGAAGAGCAGGTAGCAGGCCCACCCCATGGCGAACCCCTTCTCCAGGTTGCGCTTGCGCACCGCGGCCTTCGCAGCCGTGAAGGACTCGGCGAAGTTGATCAGCAGCTCGATCGCGTCGAGCGGATCCGGGATGAGCCCTTCGATGACCGCCCACGCGACCTTCCCGACCTTGGACGCGATGCGCGCGGCGAGCTTCCGGTTGCGGGCGATCCCCTCCACCGCCTCGGACGCCACCTCCTTACCGGCCTTGGCCGGCGCAGCGCCGCTCCCGCCGACGTGCGGCTTGCCGCCGATCTCGCCGGACACCAGCTCACCGGAGCGCACATGCGTCGTCGTCTTGCCCTTGGTGACCTGGCCGCGCGGGGCCGTGTCCTCGACGATCACCGCCGGTCCCGAGGTGACGGCCGGCGTCCTGGCGGGCTTGCTCGTCATCTCGCCGCTGATGCTCAAGTCCTCCGGCAGGCCCATCAGCCGCCGGCCGACGCGCACGTCCTTGTTGGCCTTGTTCCCGACCGTGACCAGCACCTTGCTCTCGGGTGCGACCCCGACGCCGAGGTGCTTGGTGACCGCCGGCCCGTTCTTGCGGAAGGCGTCGTCGGCGGACCACACCTCGCCCCCGGCCTGCAGCGCATCCGCGGCGACGCGGGCGTCCTTCTCGGCGGAGAGCACGTAGCGGTTGTTCCAGACGCCCTTCGCGTTCTTGGTCTTGTTGGCCTCCTGGAGCTTCGCGAAGGTGTCCGGCGACGCCGGGGCGCTGATCTCGATCCCCAGCTCCTTGACCAGCTGCTCGTTGGCCTTGCCGTGCAGCGTGTTGTAGCGCTGGCTGACGACCTCCTTGTAGGCCCAGTTCGAGATCACGACCTTCTCGGTCTTCAGGAACGTCTTGAGCTGCTCGGCGACCTTCTCGTTGCCGCGATTGATCTGCTCGAGGATGTTCCCGTCGATCACGATGACGCGCTTGCCGGCGGTGCCGGCGGTCTTCGACTTTGGCGGCTTCCCGGCCCGCGCGAGCGTGCCGACCGCACGGTTGCCGGCGCGACGCTGCAGGGCGAGGACGGGGTGGAGATCGGCGCGCGACGCGTCCGGCGCGCGCGAACGCCCGGTTCTCGTGACCGGCGCCTTGCCGCCGCGCTCGCGCATCCCGGATCGAGCCTAGAGCGGCCCGGGCCGGGCTGTCAACGACGGCTTGTAGAGGCTCCGCCGCTGCCGCTGGCCGGTACCGTCCCGGCGATGCGGCGTGCGCTGCTGCTGCTCGGGGTGCTCGTCGTGGCCGGGTGCGGCGGCGGCGATGCGAAGCCCGCCGCGCGGGCGACGCCGACCGCCGCGCCGACCGCGCGGGAGGCGGAGGCCGCGCCCGCGCCGCGGCTCACCGGCGCGGCGCCGTGCGCGGACCTCCCGGGCGCGCGCTGCGCGACGCTGCGGGTGCCGCTCGACCACGCGGGCGCGGCGCCGGGCACGCTCGGCCTGAAGGTCGCGCTGACCGGCCCCGCCGACGGCCCGGTGCTCGTCAACCTCACCGGCGGCCCGGGCCAGCCGGCGCGCTACGCGGTGCCCGGCACGCGCAGGCGGCTGCGCGCCGCCGGCGCGGGCGGCTGGCGGATCGTGGCGATCGACCAGCGCGGCACCGGCGCCGGCGCGCTCCGCTGCCCCGCGCTCCAGCGCGAGATGGGCGCCTCGGACCTGACGCCGCCCAGCGCGGGCGCGGTGCGGGCCTGCGGCGCGCGGATCGGGCCCGAGCGGCGCTTCTTCGCCACCACCGACACGGTCGCCGACCTCGAGCTGCTGCGGCGGGCGCTCGGCGCCGACCGGATCGCGCTGGACGGCACCTCGTACGGCACCTACGTCGCCGAGCGCTACGCGCTCGCGCACCCGGACCGCGTCGACCGGCTCGTGCTCGACTCGGTCGTCCCGCACGCCGGGCTGACGATGACGTGGGAGGTCCCGATGCGGGCGACGGCGCGCGTCCTCGGCCGCGCCGCGGCGCGGGATCTGCGCACGGTCGTCGCGCGCGACGACAACGGCCCGGAGCTGCTCGACACGATCACCGCGAACACGATCGGGACCCCGCGGCTCGGCGGCATCCGGCGGGCGCTCGCGACCGCGGCGCGCGGCGACACCGGCCCGCTCGACCGGATCGTGGCCGCGACCGCCGCCGCCGTCCACGACTTCCCGGCGCCGGCGCTCAGCCAGGGCCTCCACGCGAGCACGCTGTGCGCCGACGTCGCGGCCCCGTGGGGGGACGCCGCGGCGCCGCTCGCCGGCCGCGCGGCGAAGCTGCGGCGGGCCGCGGCGCAGGTCGACCCCGGCCCGTTCGACCGCGCGACCGCGAGCGGGAACGGCGTCGCGCAGCAGTGCCTCGCCTGGCCGCCGACGCCGGTCCGCCTCCCCGACCTGCCGGCCGACCTGCCCGACGTCCCCACGTTGCTGCTCGCCGGCACGCGCGACCTCTCGACGCCGCTCGAGTGGGCGCGGGCCGAGCGCGCGCACGCGCCCGGCGGCCGGCTGCTCGTCGTCGCCGGCGCCGGCCACTCGCTGCAGTCGCAGGACCGGCCCGAGGTCGAGCGCGCGCTCGGGCGGTTCCTCAGCGCACCGGCACCGTGAACCGCGCCCCGTACTGGTCGAACTCGGAGACCCGCGCGTCGACCGCGAGCCGCCAGTCGCCCGCCGGCGCGAGCGGCGCGCCGCCGATCACGTAGTGGCCGGGGCCGGCCTTGCGCGCGTCGAGCGCGATCGGCGCGCCGCCCTCCGACGGCAGCGAGGCGTGCACGCTGAGGCCGCGCGCCGCGTCCCACTGGCTCCCGTCCGAGCGCTTGAAGAGGTACAGGTGGACCTCGTTCGGGCCCGCCGTCGCCGGCTCGACGGTGAGCTCCGCCCGCGCCGGGCCGAGGTCCGCGGACGCCGAGTAGGGACCGGTCGCGGTCGCGCTCGTCGGGGAGTAGCCGGCCAGGGCGCCGGTGGCCGCGAGCGCCGCGACGCCGAGCGCGACCTCGGCGCGGAGCGCCCGCCGCAGCGTGAGGCCGGGGCGGCCGGGCGACGCGCCCGCCTCGGCTGCGCGCCCGAGCGCCGGCAGCGTGCGGCGGCGGTTGCGCAACCCGAGCGCGAGCAGGCCGAGCACGAGCACGCTCTTGACGATGATCGCCCGCCCGTAGGCCGTGTCCCACAGGTCGTCGAGCGCGTCGAGCTCGAGCACCGACTGGACGATCCCGCCCGCGAGCAGCAGCGCGACGGCGAACGGCGCGAGCGCCGAGAAGCGGCCGACGGCGCCGGTGAGGAGCCGCGTCCGGTCGGGCGGCTCGAGCCGCGCGGCGGCGGCGGGGAGCGCGAGCACGAGCAGCGCGAGCCCCCCGATCCAGGCCGACGCGGCGACGACGTGGACGACGTTGGCCGGCAGCAGCACGGCGACCGGCGCCTGGACGCCCGCGTGGCCGCCGAGCGCCGGCAGCAGCACGAGCCAGGCGAGCGGGACGGCGAGCGCCGCCGTCCACCGGTCCGCCGCGCGCGACGGCGACGCCGGCCGCGCCCACGGTCGCGGGCCGCACCGCGGGCGCCGCGGCGCGGGCGGGCAGCGCGAGCGCGCCGACCGCGAGCCAGGCGAGCGCGCCGAGCCCCCAGACCGTCCCGAAGCGCGTGGAGAGCACGTCCGGGGCGTCGCCGAGCGCGGCCCAGAACGTCGTGCCCTCCGCCACCGCGGCCTGCAGCGCGAGCCCGAGCAGCGAGGCCGCGAGGCCCGCCGCGGCCGCGGCGAGCAGCGCGCCGCGCCGGCGCGCCGCGAACGCGCCGGCGGCCGCCTCCCAGCCGGCGCCGGGCACGGCGAGGGCCGCGAGCGCCGGCAGCCAGACCGCGAGCAGGAGGATCAGCGCGCCGGCGGCGAGCGCGATCGCCCCGAACTGGATCCCGCGGACGACCGCGAACGCGACCGACGTCACCGGCCCGGCCTTCGCGCCCGCGAGCAGGTCGCCGACCGTCGCCGCCGGCGCGGCGGCCTTCCCGACCCCGAACACGAAGCCGCCCGAGACCGGATGCGAGTCCGCCGAGATCACGCGGTAGGTCGCCGTGTAGCCGCCGTCGGCGAGCCCGGATCGCAGCCGCACGGCGACGGCGCGGGTCGCCGCCGGGGTGGAACGGATCGCCCTGCTGGACCTGCCCGCCGCGCGCGTCGTACACCCGGACCGCGCCGAAGGCGACCTCGACCGACTCGCTGAAGCGGAGCACGACCTGCCCGGGCGCGCGGTCGAGCGACGCGCCCCGCTGGGGCGACGGTGCCCTCGAGCAGCGCGTGCGCGCCCGCGGCCGGCGCGCACGCCAGCAGCAGCGCGACGGCCAGCAGCGGGACGGCGCGGCGGATCACCACGCCTCCGCGGCCGGCCGCTCCTCCGCCGCGCGGCGCCGGTACCGCACGACCGCGACGAGGATGCAGAGCGCGATGACGATCGCGGCGCCCGCGAAGATCGCCCCGAGCGGCGGGCCGCCGCCGGGCAGCGGCGTCCAGAACAGCGTCCCGGCGATCGCGCCCGGCTTCCCGTCGACCTGGATCGGGATCCGGTAGTCGAAGATCCTCGTCCGCGCGTCCTTGTCGGTGACCTGCGGCGGCGTCGTCTGCGACATCCAGTGCATCCGGTGGTCGTGCCACTCGAACCGGCCCGTCTTGTCGATCTCCTTCCACGCGGGCGTCGCCGGGAGCCCCTTCGGCACGGTCGCGTTCGCGTAGCGGTCGTCGTTGAGGTAGTAGGCCTCGGAGTTCGTGTTGACCTGGACGGTCCCGTCGGCGAGCACGCGCGCGTAGGGCTCCTTGTCGTAGCCCTCGATCACGACGTCCTCGCCGCTCGTGTTGTGGAGCAGCAGCCGGTCGTCGCGGTTGAGCACGTCGACGGTCACGCCCTGCGTCGCGGGCGTGATCGCGTCGACCTGGGAGAGGAAGTTCGGGTTGCCCTGGTGGGCGAGCGCCGGCGCCGCGAGCAGCGCCGCCAGGGCGACGGCGAGGACGAGCGCGCGCCTCATGCCGCCGCCCTCGCCCGCCCGCGCAGCGCGACGACCAGCGCGACCGCGCCGAGCACCAGCCCGGCGGCGCCGAGGACGATGCCGATCGTGCCGCTGCTGCCGCCGCCGTCGTCCGCCGCGGGCGCGGGCGCCGGCGTCGCGGCGGGTGCCGCCGCGCCCGGCTCGGCCTCGGCGCCCTCGCCGCCCGCGTTCTGGCGCGCGGCGCTCGCGCTCACGCGCGTGACCGGCGCCGGGTTGTCGGAGTCGGGCGCGCCGATCCACGCGGCCTCGTGGCCGTCGTCGTAGCGCTGCACGGCCTTCCAGACGAGGTCGCCCGCGCGCTCCGGCGTGCCCGCCAGGAAGGTGAAGCGGACGACGCCGTCGGTCGCGAGCCGACCGCGCCAGCGGACGACGCCGCACGCTGCCGTCCGGCGCGTGCTCGAGCGTGCGGCGCCAGCCCGGCTGGTCCTCGTACGCGAACGGCAGCAGCCCCTTCGGCACCTGGAGCGCCACCTCGGTGGTGTGCGCGTCGCTCTCCTCGCCCGGGACGACGACGGTGAAGGTCACGGGGTCGCCGGGCGCGACCTCGGACGGCGTGACCTGGACGTGGGCGGCCGCCGGCGCGGCCGCGGCCGCGCTCGCCGCGGACGCGGCGAGCACGGCGATGGCGATCCGGCGACGGTCCATCCGGCTAGCGCAGCTTGAAGTGGAAGGAGCCGTGCTGGTGGTGGCCGTCGGCGGCGGTCGCGTGCCACTTCACCGTGTAGCGGCCGGCCGCGAGCGAGCCCTTCAGCCCGCGCCTTGACGCGCGTGATCTTGCGCGGGTCGCGGCCGCCGCTGCCCTTGGAGACCTTGCCGCCGCCGGGCCCGTAGACCTTCAGCGTGCCGGTGCGGATCGCCTCGCCGAACGTGACGGTGACCTTCGTGATCGAGGTCGAGGCCTTGCCGCCGGCCGCCGGCGACGTGGACTCGACCTCGGTGTGCGCGAGGGCCGGCGCCGCCAGCGCGAGGGTCGCGGCGGCGGCGATGGCGAGCGTGGTGGTGCGGTGCGTGGTCATGGTCGGTTCCTCTCTCGTGGTCAGGGGGTGAGCGAGCCGCTCGCGGTGGCGATCCGGTCGCCGGCGCGGGCGCGCACGGTGATCGGCGATCGCGCGGTCGAGCGCGCGCAGCCTGCGGCCGGCGTTCGGGCCGGGCTTGAGCGTCACGGCGGCCTTGCCGTCGGCGCCGAAGGTGGCCTTCGCGCTCGCGAGCACGGAGGAGCGGACCTTCAGCTTGCGCGCGCGGCGCTCGCCGATCGTCAGGTGGGCCTTGGCCGCCGTGCCGGGCGCGCCGGTCAGCGCGACGCGGATGCCCCGTCGCGTGGCGGTCGCGGCGGAGAGCCGCGCGCTCGGCAGCGCGACGCGCAGCGACGCCGTCCCCGTGGCCAGCCGGGCGATCTCGGCCCTGGCGGCGTCGAGCAGCCCCTGCAGCGCGTCGCGCGCCGCCGTGACCGACGCGACCTCCGCCTCGAGCGGCGCCGCGGTGTGCTCGATCAGGCCGGAGTTGAACGCCGCGTTGCTCGACTGCGTCGCGTCGGCCGGGACGTAGGTCCCACCCTGCGCCTCGCAGGCGGCCTGCGGGTCGGCCACGGTCGCGAGGTCGATGCCGGTGAGGCTCTTGACCACCGGGATCCAGGTCGCGGGGTCGTCCTCCAGCCCGGCCGACCCCTTCTGGAACGGCACGTAGCCGTAGAACGGGTCGTCGCCCTGCCACGACGCGGATCGCCGCCTCGCTCTCGAGCGCGGGCAGCTCGCACTGGGCGTGGGCCTGGGCGCCGGTCGTCCCGTTGGCGACGAGCCAGGCCCAGTCCTTGCCGGTCCGCAGGGCGGTGGGGATCGCCTTGTAGTCGAAGACGCCGCTGCCGAGATCGGCGTTGGACTCGCGCAGCACGTACGTGAAGCCGTGGTTGGCGACGACGTAGCGCATCTGCGGCGCGAACGTCCCTGGCGAGGTCTCGACCTGGGCGGGGGACGCGTACACCGACGGATGGGCGTCGGCGATCGCGGGGGCCGCCAGCGCGGCGAGGAGGCCGGCGGCGCCGGCGCGGGTGAGCTTCATCGGATGACTCCGGTGTTCGAGGTGGACCGCTCGGCGGCGTCGCCGGACGGGATGAAGACGGCCTGGTAGCGGCCGCGGCGAGGCGCGGCCAGCCGGATGCGGAAGCGCCCGTCGCGGGCGCGCGCCGTGGCGGCCGGCCGGACCGCCTCGCCGCGCAGCAGCAGGACCCGGCCCGGCAGGTCCGGTGCGACGCGGCCGCGGACCACGGCCGCGCCGCCCGCGCGCCGGCGGACGCGGATCCGCACGGTCGAGCGGACGGTGATCGTGCGCGTCTGGGAGGCGATCCCCTCGGCGACGGCGCGGACCGTCGACGTGCGCCCGATCGGGAGCACGAGCGAGAACGTCCCGTCGGCCTGGGTGACCGCCGTGCGCGTACGCGCCCGGCCGCCGCGCGTCGGTCACCGCGACGGCGACGCCGGCCCGCGCGGGAACGACGCGTCCGCCGACCGCGGTCCGGCCCCCGCCGACGAGGCGGCGGCGCGCGTCGAGGACGACCGCGGTCGTCCCGCCCGCGGCGGGCCCGCCCGGCGTCCCCGCGCAGGAACCCGTCACGTAGTCCGCGCCGAACGCCTGCTCCGCCGGGCCGACGCCGCCGGGGGCACGGTCGACCCAGTGGAGGTCCGCGCCCGAGCCGCCGTCGTACGTCATGACGAAGATCCGCGACAGCAGCGTGCCGGGCGGGAGCCCGGGCACGTCGATCGTGACCGACCCGCCCGGCCCGGCCACCGCCGCGCCGGTCGTCGGGCCGAGGCCCGTGAAGCCGGCGGCGGCGCTCCAGGTGCCGTGGTCGAAGCGGACCGGCGCGCCGCGCGGGCCCTCGGCCCGCACATAGCGCGTCTGCCCGCCCGCGTCGTAGATCAGCGCGAAGCCCGCGGCGTCCGAGTCGTCGTGCGCGGGCTCCCAGACCGCGATCCTGGGCTGGATCACGGCCTGCAGGCGCCCCGCCTGCTCGGACAGCCACGCGGCCGTCACGTCGGTGTTCTCATGGTGCCCGTCGCCGACGGCGTCGGCGATCTGGGGTGTTCCTCCGCACGGCGCCGGGGCCGCCACCGCGGGCGTGGCACAGGCCACGGCGGTGAGCGAGCCCGCGACGACGACGCGGGTGGCGAGATGCGCGCGCACGCGCTCCCCTCCTCATCATCGATCGGCAGGGACCGGCGCAGCGGCCGGCCCTCGGGCCGTCGATCCGCGCGCCGCTAGCTGGTGGCGATCGGCGCGGCGGGCGGCGGGCGCACGGCGAGGCCGGACGCGATCAGGCGGCCGATGCGGTGCGGGACGAGCGCGTCGTAGAGCCGCTGCGCGAGCGGCACGGGCCGGCGCCGCGGGCGCGGGGCCGAGCGGAGCCGGACGATGAGGTCCTCGCCGGGCATGATCCGATGGGCGACCAGCGCGAAGAGCGCGATCGCCGGCGCCATGGCGAGGACGAACACCGGCGCGGTGACCAGCAGCACCGCGCCCGCGAGCACGAGTGCGGCCAGGATCAGCCGGCGGTTCGGACGCAGCAGGCCCATCGAGCCGCGGAAGGTATCACGGCGCGCGCCGAGCACCGCAACGAGAATGATTCTCAGTATGACTCTCGCCCGATGCGCGTCCTCGCCGTCCTCCTGCTCGCCTGCGCCGGGCTCGCCCTCGCGAGCTGCGGCGGCGCGGACCCGGGCGCCGACGGCCGGCTCACGGTCGTGGCGACGACCACCCAGGCGGCCGACCTCACCCGCGCGGTCGCCGGCGACCGCGCCGACGTCGTGCAGCTGCTCCAGCCCAACTCCGACCCGCACGACTACGAGGTCCGGCCCGAGGACGTCAAGGCGCTCGAGCGCGCCGACCTCGTCGTCCGCTCGGGCGGCGAGCTCGACCACTGGCTCGACGGCGCGATCGACAGCTCCGGCTCCGACGCCCCGCAGCTGACGCTGATCGACCACGTGCGGACGCTCCCCGGCGACGACGGACCCGACCCGCACTGGTGGCAGGACCCGCGCAACGCGGCCCGCGCCGTCGCGGCGATCGAGGCCGCCCTGGCGAAGGCCGAGCCGGCGGCCGCGCGCGGGTTCGCCGACCGCGCGGCCGCCTACACCGAGCGGATCGACGCGCTCGACGAGGCCGTCGCCGCCTGCGTGGACCGGCTGCCGCCGCAGCAGCGCAAGCTCGTGACCACCCACGACTCGCTCGGCTACTACGCGCGCCGCTACGGCCTCGAGGTGATCGGCGCCGTGATCCCGTCGCGCTCGACGCTCGCCCAGCCGTCGGCCGGGGAGCTGACGCAGCTCGTGCAGACGATCCGCGACGCCGGCGTCAAGGCGATCTTCGCCGAGAGCTCGGTGAACCCGAAGGTCGAGCGGGCGGTGGCCGACGAGGCGGGCGCGCGGATCGGCCGCGCGCTGTGGGCGGACTCGCTCGGCCCGCGCGGCTCCGACGGCGCGACCTACCTCGGCTCGGTCGCGGCGAACACCCGCGCGATCGTGGACGGCCTCAGCGGCGGCGCGGTCCGCTGCGACCTGCCGGGCTAGCGGCGGCCGCGGCCCATCCGGTCGAGCTCCTCGAGCGACTGCCCGGCGCCCAGCGCCACGCACTCGAGCGGCGCGTCGGCGACGCGCGTCGGCATCCCGGTCTCGGCCTCCAGCCGGTCGACGAGCCCGCGCAGCAGCGCCCCGCCGCCGGCGAGCAGGATGCCCTCCTTGGTGATGTCGGCCGCGAGCTCGGGCGGCGTCTCCTCCAGCGCGGCGTGCACGGCGGCGACGATGTCGGTGAGCGGGCCCTCGATCGCGGGCTGCACGTCGGCGGAGGTCAGCTGGACCTCGCGCGGCAGCCCGGAGGTGAGGTCGCGGCCGCGGACCTCGGTCACGAGCTCCTCGGCCTGCGGCGTCGCCGCCGCGATCGCCAGCTTGATCGCCTCCGCGCTCTGCGAGCCGATCGCCATCCGGTGCTCGTTGCGGATGTGGCTCGTGATCGCCTCGTCGAGGTCGTAGCCGCCGACCCGCAGCGAGCGGCTGACGACGAGCCCGCCGAGCGAGATCACCGCGACCTCGGACGTCCCGCCGCCGATGTCGACGACCATCCGCCCGACCGGCTCGGCGATCGGCAGCCCGGCGCCGATCGCGGCGGCGAGCGACTCCTCGATCAGATGGACCTCGCTCGCGCCGGCCGACAGCGAGGCCTCCTCGACCGCGCGGCGCTCGACCTCGGTCACGCCGGACGGCGCGCACATCACCAGCCGCGGGCGCGAGAAGCGGCTGGAGAGCACCTTGCCCATGAAGCGGCGCAGCATCTCCTCGGTCACCTCGAAGTCGGCGATGACGCCGTGGCGCAGCGGCCGGTCGGCGGAGATGCTCGCCGGCGTCCGGCCGATCATCAGCTGCGCCTCGGACGCCGACCGCGTGGACCTCGCCGGTGCGCTCGTCGATCGCGACGACCGACGGCTCGGACAGCACGATCCCGCGACCGCGCACGTAGACCACCGTGTTCGCGGTCCCGAGGTCGATGGCCATGTCGCCGACGTGGCGCAGGGCGGCGAAGAACCCGCGCCGCCGGCCGGAGCGTCCTCTCGGCGTCACGCCTCCACCCTCGCACACCGGCGCCCGGGGCGCCGGTGGGGGCGTTGCACCGGCGGCTTTCCGGTGCTTCGAGCGCAACCGCACGAGGTTTGCCGGAGAGAGCGGGAAGACCGCTTGACCGCGCCGCCGCGCGCGGCTCTCATGGTGCCGGCGATGCCACCGCCGTCGCACATCTACACGAGCACGCTCGACCGCCGGCGACGCCGCTGGCGGCGCCGGCGCAGCGGCATGCCGCTCGCCTTCGCCGTGCTCGGCGCCCTGGTGATCGCCGGGGCGATCGTGGTCGCCGCGGCGCTCGTCTAGTCGGCCTGCGGCGGCTCGGTCTCCGGGAGACCGGGCAGCGGCGCGTCGTCGTCCTCGAGCTCGTCCGGCACGCCGAGCGGCTGGTCGTCGATCTCCGGCTCCCCGTCGCCGGGCGGCGGCGGGTCGGCGGGGATGTCGGGGTCCTCGGGCGTGATCGGCGTCTCGGGCATCACCCGTCGCCTACCCGCAGCTCGGCCGGCGCACCCCACGCGTGCAGGACCTCCGGGATGGCGACCGAGCCGTCGTCGCGCTGGCCGTTCTCGATGATCGCGATCAGCGTCCGGCCGACCGCGACCGCGGTCCCGTTGAGCGTCGCCACGTGGCGCGGCCCGCCGCCCTCGGGCCGGTAGCGGATGTTGAGCCGGCGCGACTGGAAGTCGGTCGTGTTCGAGGTCGAGGTCAGCTCGCGGAAGCGCTGCTGGCCCGGCAGCCACGCCTCGCAGTCGTACTTCTTGACCGCCGAGGAGCCGAGCTCGGCGACGCCGATGTTGACCACGCGGTAGGGGATCCCGAGCGCGGTCAGGATCTCCTCCTCGTTCGCGAGCAGCCGCTCGTGCTCGGCGACCGCGTCCTCGGGCGCCACGAACGAGAACATCTCGACCTTGTCGAACTGGTGGACGCGGAACAGCCCGCGCGTGTCGCGCCCGGCCGCGCCCGCCTCGCGCCGGAAGCACGGGGAGAACCCGGCGTAGCGCAGCGGCAGCGACTCGACGATCTCGCCCGCGTGCAGCGACGCCAGCGGCACCTCGCTCGTCCCGGCGAGGTACAGGTCGTCGCCGGCCAGCGTGTAGATCTGCTGCTCGGTGTCGGGCAGGAAGCCGGTGCCGAACAGGGCCTCCTCGCGGACGAGCACCGGCGGGATCACCGGCGTGAAGCCCTTGTCGCCCAGCACCCCGAGCGCCCAGCGCACGAGCGCGAGCTCGAGCAGCACCAGCTCGCCCTTGAGGTAGGCGAAGCGCGAGCCCGCGACGCGCGCGCCGGCCTCCATGTCGATCCAGGCGCCGGCGAGCTCGAGGTGGTCGCGGCCTTCGCGCCCGGACTCGCCGCGCTCGTAGAGCACCTCGTCCTCGTCCGCCGCGGTCGGGTCCGGCGGGTTGGGCAGCAGCGCGAGCGCCTCGTCGAGATCGGCCTGGACGCCGTCGAGCTCCTCGCGCAGCGCCTTGCCGCGGCGCGCGACCTCCTGCATCTCGGCGATCGCGCCGGACGCGTCCCCGCCGCCCTTCTTCGCCGCGGCGATCGCCGCCGACGCCGCGTTCTGGCGGGCGCGGATCCCCTCCACCTCCGGCAGCAGCTCGCGCCGCCGGACGTCGAGCTCGAGCGCGCGGTCGAGCCGGCGTCGGAGCCGTCGCGGCGGCGCGCCAGCGCGGCGCGGACCGGCGCCGGATCATCCCGGATCGCCTTGAGGTCGAGCACGGCCGCTAGGGGTTGGCGTCGGGCTGCGTGCCCTCGGGGGGCGCCTCGGACTGCACGACCGGGGTCTTGCCGCCCGAGTAGCGCGCGACGAAGTCGGCCACCTTCTGCGCGTCCTCGCCGACGACGATGTCCTGCGGCATCGGGCCCGAGGAGAACCCGCCGTTCTCGATCGCGTAGAGGACCTGCTCGCGCGTCTCGTCGCGCTGATCGAAGTTCGGGCCGTCCTTGTACTCGCGGCTGTTCGCCTTGACCGCGGAGCCCTCGGTGCCGGCCGCCTCGAGCGTGTGGCAGCCCGAGCAGTGCTGCTGGAAGATCTTCGCGCCCTCGTAGTCCGGGTCGTCCTTCGACAGCTGGATGCCCTCCTCGCCGCAGGAGGCGGCGAACGCGGCGACGGCGAGCACGGCGGCGACGGCGAGACGGCGGGGCATGACGGCGGAGAGCATACGGAAGAATCCGCTGGTTCATGCCGCTGCATCCCGTCGAGCCCGACCGTTTCCGCGCCGTGATGGGGCACTTCGCGACCGGGGTCGCGGTCGTGACCGCGACGGGTCCCGAGGGGCCGGTCGGGATGACCGCCAACGCGGTCTGCTCGCTGTCGCTCGACCCGCTGCTGCTGCTCGTCTGCTTCGACCACGGGGCACGGACGCTCCGCGTGGTGCGCGACACCGAGCGCTTCGGCGTCAACGTGCTGGCGGCCGGCGAGGACGCGGTCGCGCGCCGCTTCGCCTCCAAGCTGCCCGAGGCGGAGAAGTTCGCCGGCGTCGCCCATGCGGTGCAGGACGGGATCCCCGTGCTCGAGGACGCGCTCGCCTGGGTCGGCTGCCGGCTGGACCGCCTGCTCCCCGGCGGCGACCACACGATCGGGATCGGCGCCGTCGAGGCCGCGGAGACGGGCCCGCGCCGCGAGCCGCTGATCTGGTTCCGCGGCGGGTACGGAAGCCTCGCGTGACCGCCGTCCACATCACGCTGGGCGTCGCGCTCGTGCTCGTCAACCTCGCCGCCGGCGGCGTACGGCGCCTGGGCCTGGTGGTACTGGCATCCGGCGCCCGGCTTCTGGCCGCTGCTGCGCGCCGGCCAGCTGCTCGTGGTCGCCGAGGCCGCTCATCGGCCTGGCGCTCGTGCTGTCCGGCGAGGAGCTGCCGTCGCTGCATCTCGTCTACGGGCTGACGCCGCTCGCGGTCGCCTTCATCGCCGAGCAGCTGCGGCTGATCGCGGCCCAGACCGAGCTCGACCACCGGAAGCTGGAGGGGCGCGAGGCGGTCGGCCGCGCTGCCGGCCGAAGCGCAGCGCGAGCTCGTTCGTGCCATCGTGCGCCGCGAGGTCGGCGTGATGGCCGCTTCCGCGCTCGTCGTCGCGCTTCTCGGGGTACGGGCGTCGGGGTACCTGTGAGACCGTTCGGCCCCAGTGCAGAATGTCACTAAGTAACAATCCGTCACAAGCAGTGCTACAAATCCCCAAACGATGATCCGCACCTATCTTCCGGCGCTCGTCTTCCTGGGCCTCGGCGCTGCGCTCGGGCTGATCTTCGTGACGATCAACTCGGTGCTGGGGACGTTCGTCAAGCGCAACCACGCGCCGCGCTCCCAGGGCGATCCGTACGAGTGCGGCCTCCCGTCGGACGTGAAGCAGAACTTCCGCTTCGGGATCTCCTTCTACCTCGTCGCGATGCTGTTCATCCTGTTCGACATCGAGACGATCCTGCTCTACCCCGTGGCGCTGCAGCTCGGGGCGTTCGGGACGTTCGCGCTGATCGAGACGATCGTCTTCATCGTGCTGCTGATGATCGCCTACGTGTACGTATGGCGAAGGGGGGCGCTGGAATGGAGGTGACGCGGCACCAGCTCGGCTCGGGGGCGAACGCGGAGTTCCGCGCGCGCCAGCTGCGCGCCCGCGACATGCTCCGCGGCGACCTCGACGGGCCCGAGCTCGAGCAGCACATCGAGCAGTCCGTGCTGACCACGACGATCGAGAAGGCCGGCCGCTGGGCGGTCGGGAACGCCAACTTCCCGCTGTCGTTCGGGCTCGCCTGCTGCGCGATCGAGTGGATGTCGCACATCGGACCGCGGATCGACATCGCGCGCTTCGGCTTCGAGGCCGCCCGCGCGACGCCGCGCCAGGCCGACACGATCTTCCTGTCGGGCCGGATCTCGATCAAGATGGCGCCCGTCATCCGGCGGATCTACGAGCAGATGCTCGAGCCGCGCTACGTGATCGCGATGGGCGCGTGCTCGTCGTCGATGGGCGTGTTCAACAACTACGCGCTCGTGCCGGGCGACAAGTTCCTCCCGGTCGACGTCCACGTGCCCGGCTGCCCGCCGCGGCCCGAGTCGCTCACCCACGGGATCCTCAAGCTGCGCGCCGCGATCCTCTCCCAGTCCGACGAGGGCTGGCGGACCCGCTACGGCGGCCGCGGCACCGAGGAGGTCGTCGCCGACCTCCAGCGCGAGGACCCCGACGCGATCACGAGCATCAACGTGTCGGGCGGGACCGGCGGGGCGGACCCGAGTGCCTGACGCCACCGGACTGGAGCTGATCGCCCAGGAGCTGCGCGACGTGGACGCCGACGGCGTCCTCGACACCGTCTTCTTCCGCGACCAGGCGGCGCTGCTCGTCGCGCCCGCCGCGGTGCCGGCGACGCTCGAGCACCTGCGCGGCAAGGGCTTCCGCTTCCTCGCCTCGGTCCACGGCGTCGACTACTTCCCCGAGGAGCCGCGGCTCGGCGTGCACTACGAGCTGCTCGACATGCACGAGGTCGACCGCATCTCCGTGCGCACGCGCGTGACCGTCGCCGACCCGCACGTGCCGAGCGTGACGCCGGAGTGGCCGACCGCGGACCACCAGGAGCGCGAGATCTACGACATGTTCGGCGTGCTCTTCGACGGCCACCCGGACCTGCGCCGGATCCTCATGCCCGAGGACTACGAGGGCCACCCGCAGCGGCGCGACTTCCCGATCGGCGGCGAGCCGGTCCTCTTCACGCACAACGAGCGCCACGACGCCGGAGTGGTGGGAATGAGCGAGATCGACACGCGCGACCAGCGGCTCGACGCCGGACATCCCGTACCGCGAGATGGAGGAGTCGATCGAGCTCTCCCACATCGCGCACCCGGACAACGACGAGCTGCTGACGATCAACTTCGGCCCGCACCACCCGGCGACCCACGGGGTGCTGCGGCTGATCGCGACGCTCGAGGCCGAGGTCGTGCGCGACATCAAGCCGGTCATCGGCTACGTGCACACGGGGATCGAGAAGACGGCCGAGGACAAGGCGTACTGGAAGGCGATCCCGGTCGTCGAGCGGATGGACTACCTCGCGTACTACTTCAACGCGATGGCGTTCGTCGGCGTCGGTCGAGTCGATCCTCGACCTCGAGGTCCCGCCGCGCGCGCAGTACCTGCGCGTGATCCACATGGAGCTCAACCGGATCATGTCCCACCTGGTCTGGCTGGGCACGACCGCGCTCGACCTCGGCGCGATCTCGATGTTCTGGTACTGCTTCCGCGACCGCGAGCAGATCCTCGACCTGTTCGAGATGTCGTCGGGCCAGCGCATGCACACGCGCTACTTCCAGGTCGGCGGCGTCTTCGAGGACATCCCGGTCGGCTGGGAGCAGAAGGTCCGCACCTTCACGGCGATCATGCCCCAGCGCGTCGACCAGTTCCTCGCGATCCTGAAGAAGAACGAGATCGTCCTGCAGCGGCTGCGCGACGTCGCGCCGCTCGACGCGCAGACGCTGCTCGACCACGGCGTGACCGGCCCGCTGCTGCGCGCGGCCGGCAATCCGTGGGACCTGCGCAAGGCGGCGCCGTACTCCTCCTACGAGCACTTCGACTTCAAGATCCCGATCGGCACGACCGGCGACAACTGGGACCGGATGATGGTGCGGATCCTCGAGATCAAGGAGTGCTGCCGGATCATCGACCAGGCGCTCGACGGCCTGCCCGACGGCCCGTACATCACCGAGAACCGCAAGTACGCGCTGCCGCCGCGCCACGAGCTGGCGACGAGCATGGAGGCGCTGATCCACCACTTCAAGCTCGTCACCGAGGGCTTCCGCGTCCCGCCGGGCGAGTTCTACTACCCGATCGAGTCGCCGCGCGGGGAGCTCGGCTGCTTCGTCCGCGCGGACGGCTCCTCCAAGCCCGCGCGCGTGCACATGCGCGACCCCTCGTTCGTGAACCTGCAGGGCTTCCGGCCGATGGTCCGCGACCTCTACATCGCCGACTTCATCGCGACGCTCGGGATGCTCGACCCGGTGCTCGGGGGCATCGACCGCTGATGGCCGCGATCGACCCGTCCAAGGTCTTCCGCTACGAGCACGGCAGCCGCGTCCCGGGCTGGGACGAGGCCGCCGACCTCAGCAAGGACCCGGCGACCGTCCCGGACCCGGCCACCACGCCGGTGCCGGACGCGCTGCGCGCCGAGATCGAGTCCTACATGGGCCGCTACCCCGACTTCCGCTCGGCCGCGATCCCCGCGCTGCACGCCGCGCAGGAGCTGCACGGCTGGTGCTCGCCGACCGCGATCGAGCAGGTCGCGTGCGTGATGCGCCTGACGCCCGGCTACCTGACCTCGGTGGCGACGTTCTACGACATGTTCGAGACGGTCCCGAAGGGCCGCAACGACGTCTACGTGTGCACGAACATCTCGTGCTCGCTGCGCGGCGCGGACGCGCTCTACGAGGCGATGCTCGACGCCGCCGGCGACGACCCGGCGTTCCACGTCAAGGCGTTCGAGTGCCTCGGCGCCTGCGACATCGCGCCGATGGCGTCCGTCAACGGCGAGTACGTCGGCCCGCTCGACGCCGACGACTGCCGGCAGATCGTCGAGGACGTCAAGGCGGGCCGGCCGGTGCTCGAGGCCAAGCAACTGCGGCGCCGCCCGACCGCCGGCGCGCACCGGGAGGAGGACCAGGCGTGATGCAGCTCCTGTTCGACGGCATCGACGAGCCCGGCCTCAACACGCTCGAGGTCTACCGGCGCGAGCGCGGCGGCTACGAGATGCTCAGCCGCGCGCTCGAGATGGACTCCGCCGACATCCTCGCCCAGCTCCAGGCCTCCGGCCTGCGCGGGCGCGGCGGCGCGGGCTTCGCGATGGGCACCAAGGCGTCGTTCCTGCCCAAGGGCGACATGGACAAGTACGTCGTCTGCAACGCGGACGAGTCCGAGCCGGGCACGTTCAAGGACCGCGAGCTGATGCAGAAGAACCCGCATCTGCTGATCGAGGGCGTGGCGATCGCGGCGCACGCGGTCGACGCGAACAAGGCGTTCATCTTCATCCGCGGCGAGTACGACTACGTCGCGACGATCCTCGAGGCCGCGCTCGAGGAGGCCAAGGCGGCGGACCTGCTCGGCACGCTCGACCTCTGGGTCCACCGCGGCGCGGGCGCCTACATCTGCGGCGAGGAGACGGCGCTGCTCGACGCGCTCGAGGGCAAGCGCGGCAACCCGCGGCTCAAGCCGCCGTTCCCGGCCGTCCAGGGCCTCTACCAGGGCCCGACGCTGATCAACAACGTCGAGACGCTGATGAACGCGCCGATCATCCTGCGGATGGGCGGCGAGGAGTACGCCAAGATCGGCGTCGAGCGCTCGACCGGCACCAAGGTCGTCTCGGTCTCCGGCTGCGTCGAGCGGCCCGGCAACTACGAGATCGTCCTCGGCACGCCGACGCGCGAGATCATCTACGACCTCGCGGGCGGCCCGCTCGGCGGCAAGGCGATCAAGTGCTTCTTCCCCGGCGGCTCGAGCGCGCCGGTGCTCCCGGGCACCGACGAGTACCTCGACCTGCCGTACGACTTCGACTCGATGGCGAAGGCCGGCTCGATGCTCGGGTCGGGCGCGATCATCGTCGCCGACGAGGACGTCTCGATCGTCGACCTCGCGCTCAAGACGGCGAAGTTCTACCGCCACGAGTCGTGCGGCAAGTGCACGCCGTGCCGCGAGGGCACGAACTGGACCGTGAAGATGCTCGAGCGGATCGACAGCGGCGAGGCGACGCCGATGGACCTCGACATCATGGCCTCGATCTGCGACCAGATCATGGGCAACTGCCTGTGCGTGCTGGGCGACGCCATGGCGATGCCGATCGCCTCGATGATCAAGCACTTCCGCGGCGAGTTCGAGGCGCACATCGAGGCCGCGCGCGAGCGCAACGGGCTCGGCGCCGCGATCCCCCAGGTCAACCAGGACGAGCACGCCGGGCCGACGCCCGCGCTGACGTAGCCCGATGCCGCGTCCCGACGTCACCTTCATCACGCTGACGATCGACGGCCGCGAGGTCTCGGCGCCGGAGAACGCGATGCTGGTCGACGCCGCCAAGTACGGCGACGTCGAGATCCCGGTCTTCTGCTACGAGCCGAAGCTCGGCCAGCCGGTCGGCGCGTGCCGGATGTGCCTCGTCGAGATCGAGGGCATCCCGAAGCTCCAGACCGGCTGCTCGACGCCGGTCAAGGACGGCATGGTCGTCCACACGCAGACCGAGCGCGTCCACGCCGCGCAGCGCGCGGTGGTCGAGTTCCTGCTCATCAACCACCCGCTCGACTGCCCCGTCTGCGACAAGGGCGGCGAGTGCCCGCTGCAGGACATCACCTACGGCTGGGGCCCGGGCACGTCGCGCTTCATCGAGCCCAAGCGCCACTTCCGCAAGCCGCTCGAGCTGTCGCCGCTGATCGCGATCGACCGCGAGCGCTGCATCCTCTGCTACCGCTGCGTGCGCTTCTCGCAGGAGATCTCCGAGGACTACCAGCTGATCCTCTCCGAGCGCGGCGCGCACTCCTACGTCTCGACGTTCGACGGCCATCCGTACGTCGCGCCGTTCAGCGGCAACATCATCGAGCTGTGCCCGGTCGGCGCGCTCACGTCGACCGCGTACCGCTTCCGCGCGCGCCCGTGGGACATCGAGGGCGCGGGCACGATCTGCACCTACTGCCCGGCGCAGTGCAACGTCGAGCTGACCGTCCGCGACGACCGCGTGATGCGCGTGCTCGCCCGCGACCACGACGAGGTCGACGACGGCTGGCTGTGCGACAAGGGCCGCTTCGCCTACCAGGCCACCCACGTCGACGAGCGGATCACGCAGCCGCTCGTGCGCGAGGGCGCGGTGCTGCTGCCCGCGACGTGGGAGAAGGCGCTCGACCACGCCGCGAGCGCGCTGAAGAAGGCCGGCGGCAAGGCCGCCGCGCTCGCCGGCGGGGACACCACGAACGAGGAGGCCTTCCTCCTCGGGCGGCTGTTCCGCGAGGGCCTCGGCTCGGCGCAGCTCGCCGGCGCGCCCGGGTCGCGCGCTGTCGCCCGCGCTGTCGCGCGCGCTCGCCGACCCCGCGCTGCAGGCCACGGTGCCCGACCTCGAGTACGCGCACGCGGTGCTGGTGCTCGACTGCGACCCGGTCGACGACGCGCCGATCCTCGACCTGCGGATCCGCAAGGGCGTGCGCCGCCACCACGTCAGGCTCGCGGTCGCCACCGCGCGGCCCGTCCGCGCTCGACCCGAACGCCGAGACCGTCCTGCGCTCCGCCCCCGGCGGCGGCGAGGCGCTGCTCGTCGCGCTCGACGCGGCGCTCGGCGGCGACGACGGCGCGCTCGGCGGCGCGGCCACGGCGGCCGGCTCGAACGCCACCTCGGTGCGCGTCGCTGGCCGACTGGCTCGGCGGCGCCGGCGAGGACGTCGTGATCGTCTACGGCGAGCGGCTGCTGACCGGGCCGCGCGGCGAGCGCGCCGCGCAGGCGCTGCTCAACCTCGCCACCCGGCTCGGGCTCGGCGACCACGCCGGCGCCGGGCTGCTCGAGATCCCGGCCGCGACGAACGGCCGCGGCATCCGCGAGGCCGGCTTCGCGGCCGCGCCACGGCCCCGGCTACGCCGACGTGGCCGCGCCCGGCCCCGCCGACCTGGTCCGCGCGTTCGCCGACGGCGACGCCGGCGTCCTCTACCTGCTGCACGCGGATCCGCTCTCGACCGAGCGCGACCGCGCCGGCTGGGAGGCCGCGCTGCAGAAGGCGACGACGGTGATCGCCCACGCGGCGACGCTCACCGACGGGCTCGCCGAGCACGCCGACGTGATCTTCCCGGCCGAGGCCTACGCCGAGAAGGAGGGGACGATCGTCCATCCCGACGGCCGGCTCCAGCGGCTGCGGCCCGCGATCGGCCGCCCCGGCCGGCTCGACGCGGGCGTGCGCGCCGGCTGGCAGGTCATCGCCGAGGTCGCGGAGCGCGCCGGCACCGACCTCGGCGTGATGTCGGGGCCGATGGCCTCGCAGCAGCTCTTCGCCGCGGTCCCGTTCTACGCCGGGCTGACGCTCGACGCGATCGGCGGGCGCGGCGTGCGCTGGCCCGCCACCGAGGCGGCCGCCGCGCTCGGCGCGACGCCGTGGGAGCCCGCGCGGCTCGAGGTCCCGCCCGCCCCCGGCGCGGCGTCGGACGGCGCGCTGCGGCTCGGCACCTGGCGCTCGCTGTGGGCGGCGCCCGAGGTCGACCTCTCGCCGGTCCTGCGCTTCATGCGGCCGCGCCAGGTCGTCGAGCTCTCGCCCGCTCGACGCCGACCGGCTCGGCGTCCGCGACGGCGACGAGGTCGAGGTCGGGTCCAACGGCACGCGCGTGCGCGGCGCCGCGCGGCTGCGCGCCTCCGTCCCCGGCGGCTCGGTGTTCCTCGCCGACGGCACGCACGACCAGCCCGCGAACCTGCTCACCGAACCGGTCGTCGCGGTGCGCCGCATCGGCGGCGCCGCCGAGCAGGCGCCGGCCGCCGCCGCGATCGCGACCCCGGCCGGCGAGGGCCAGGCCGAGGCGCCGCCGAGCGCCGGGCTGGAGATCCCGCCGACGAACCCGCAGGGCGACGGGAGCTCGACGTGACGGTCCTCGCCACCGTCGGCTACTACGAGGACTGGTGGATCCAGATCCTCAAGGCGCTGGTCATCTTCGCGCTCGTCTTCCAGCTCGTGCCGATCGTGCTGCTGGCCGAGCGCAAGATCCTCGGCCGCTTCCAGCACCGCTACGGGCCCAACCGCGTCGGCCTGTTCGGCGCGCTGCAGCCGATGGCCGACATCGGGAAGCTGCTGTTCAAGGAGCAGTTCCGCCCCAACGGCGCGGTCGGCTGGATGTTCGCGCTCGCGCCCGCGATCTCGATGTTCACCGCGGTCGCGACGCTCGCGATCGTCCCGTTCGGCAACACCGCCGACATCTTCGGCACGGAGGTCGGGCTCTACGGGATCGACCCGAGCATCGGCATCCTCTACGCGTTCGCGTTCGGCGGCATCGCCTTCTACGGGCTGATGCTCGGCGGCTGGGCGTCGGGCGGCAAGTACGCGTTCCTGGGCTCGATGCGGGCCGCCGCGCAGCTGATCTCCTACGAGATCGCGCAGGGCCTCGCGCTCGTCGGCGTGATCATGATGGCCGGGACGCTGTCGCTGACCGAGCTCGTCCAGTACCAGGAGGACCACCTGTGGTTCATCCTGCCGCAGTTCGTCGGCTTCATCATCTGGCTCGTCGCCGGCTTCGCCGAGACGAACCGGCCGCCGTTCGACCTCGCGGAGGCGGACGCCGAGCTCGTCCAGGGCTACAGCACGGAGTACGGCGGCGGCCGCTTCGCCGCCTTCTACGCGGCGGAGTACCTCAACATCATCGTCGTCTCGGCGATCACCGCGACGCTGTTCCTCGGCGGCTGGACGATCCCCTGGGTCGACCCGCCGACCTGGGTCGACCCGCTCGTCGTCCTCGTCAAGACCCTGGTCCTGCTCTTCCTCTTCATCTGGATCCGCGCCACGCTCCCGCGTCTGCGCTACGACCAGCTCATGTCGCTCGGCTGGAAGGTCTTCCTGCCGCTGGCGACCGTGAACGCCCTTGTCACAGCGATCCTGGTGGTGGCCACGTAATGCCGTACGACCCCGGACCCGACGTCATCGAGGTGGTGCGCGCCCCCAAGGGCGGGCCCGTCCGCGGCACCTACCGCGCCTTCGGCGAGACGCTGCGGGGCATGAAGACCGTGCTCGGCCGCTGGGCGGAGGGCCCGCACACCTACCAGTACCCGGAGGAGAAGACCCCGGTCTACCCGCGCTTCCGCGGCCGCCACAAGCTGCACCGGTTCGAGGACACGGGGCTGGAGAAGTGCGTCGGCTGCTCGCTCTGCGCCGCGGCGTGCCCGGCCGACTGCATCCGCGTCGTCGCGGCCGAGAACACGCCGGACAACCGCGTCAGCGCGGGCGAGCGCCACGCGGCCGTGTACGAGATCAACCTCTCGCGCTGCATCTTCTGCGGCTACTGCGAGGCGGCGTGCCCGTTCGACGCGATCACCATGGGCCACGATTACGAGCTCTCCGACTACAACCGGTCGGACCTGATCTTCACCAAGGAGATGCTCCTCGCGGAGCCGCTCGAGCGCACGCCGCTGCGCTCGGCGGGCGAGTAGCCTCAGCGCGCGCATGGCCGAGGTCTTCTTCTTCCTGGGAGCGATCGGCGCCCTCGCGGGCGCGATCGGGACCGTGGCGCTGCGCAACCCGTTCTACTCGGTGCTCGCGCTCGTCGTCCACCTGCTGTCGCTCGCCTCGCTGTTCCTGCTGCTGCGGGCGGAGTTCCTGGCGGCGGCCCAGGTGATCGTCTACGTCGGCGCGGTCATGGTGCTGTACCTGTTCGTCGTCGCCTACGTCGGCGGCGGCGCCGACCCGATCAGCCGCGCCGGCTCGCCGAGCCTGCGCTGGGCGTCCGCGCTGTTCGCCGGCGCGCTGTTCGTCGAGCTGTCGATCGCGATCCTCGGCTCCGGCCTGAGCGTCCTCTCGACCGAGGGCACCGGGTGGTTCGAGGGCTTCGGCACGCCGGAGCAGATCGGGCAGCTGCTGCTGACCGACTTCCTGCTCGCGTTCGAGGTCGCCTCGATCCTGCTGCTCGTGGCCGCGGTGGGCGCGGTCGTGCTCGCGCGCCGCCGCACCGGCCTCGAGGACCCGCGCGAGATCTCCGTCGGCGACCTCATGCGGACCGGCGGGCGCGACCAGCTCGGCGGCGGCGAGGCCGGGACGATGATCGAGGTGGAAGGACCGCCCGGCCGATGAGCGTGGAGTGGTACCTCGTCGTCTCGGCGCTGGTCTTCTCGATCGGCGCCGGGGGCATCCTCGTGCGGCGCAACCCGCTGGTCATCCTGCTCTGCCTCGAGCTGATGCTCAACGCGGGCAACCTCGCGCTGGTCGCCTTCGCGCGCGCCCACGGGAACCAGGACGGCCAGATCTTCGCGCTGATCGTCATGGTCGTCGCGGCCTGTGAGGTCGCGGTCGGCCTCGGCCTGATCGTGGCGATCTACCGCCGCAAGCTCCCCGTCGACGTCGACGAGCTCCGGGAGCTGCAGGGATGAGCCTCGAGACCTGGGGCTGGATGATCCTCGCCTTCCCGCTCGCCGGGACGGTCCTGATCGCCTTCACGTCGCAGATCCTGCCGTCGAAGGTCCACGGCGTGATCGGCACGCTCGCGATCGCGCTCGCGTTCGTCTGCGCGGTCGGCGCGCTGTTCCAGCTGCAGGACCTGGGCGAGGAGGAGCGCCAGGTCACGTCGGTCGCGTGGGACTACGCGAACACCGTCGGCGTCGACGCGCAGCTCGCGATCCTGCTCGATCCGCTGTCGATCTTCATGGCGCTCGTCGTGACGGGGATCTCGACGCTGATCCACCTGTACTCGTTCGCGTACATGCGCTCGGACCGCGGCTACACGCGGTTCTTCGCGTACCTGAACTTCTTCGTGTTCAGCATGCTGCTGCTGGTCCTGGCGGGGAACTTCTTCTTCCTGATCGTCGGCTGGGCGTTCGTCGGCGCGGCGTCGTACCTGCTGATCAGCTTCTGGTTCCGGCGCAACACCGCGACGAAGGCGGGCATCAAGGCGTTCGTCATCAACGTCGTCGGCGACGTCGGCCTGGTGCTCGGCACCTACTTCATCTTCAAGACGACGGGGACGCTCGACTTCCTCGGCGCCTTCGACGCCGCGAGCGAGTTCTCGCGCAACGACGGCGACCTGGTCGCCGGCTGCATCCTGCTCCTCGTCGGCGCGTTCGCGAAGTCCGCGCAGGTGCCGTTCCACACCTGGCTCCCGGACGCCATGGAGGGCCCGACCCCGGTCTCCGCCCTGATCCACGCGGCGACGATGGTCACCGCCGGCGTCTACCTGATCGCGCGCATGCACCCGTTCTTCGAGCAGGCGCCGACGGCGGCCGACGTGGGTTCGGTGATCGGCTGCGTGACGCTGCTGGTCGCCGCGACGATCGCGCTCGTGGTCACCGACCTCAAGCGGGTCATCGCCTACTCGACGATGTCGCAGATCGGCTACATGATCATGGGCGTCGCGTCGTTCGCGTACGTCGGCGGGCTCTTCCACCTGATGACGCACGCGTTCTTCAAGGCGCTGCTCTTCATGGCCGCCGGCTCGGTCATCAGCGCGATGGCCAGCGAGCAGAACCTCGACAAGATGGGCGGCTTCAAGAAGGCGATGCCGTTCACGTTCGGCTGCATGGCGATCGGCGGCCTGTCGCTGGCCGGCGTCCCGCCGTTCGCGGGCTTCTTCTCGAAGGACGAGATCCTCGCCCAGCTGATCACGCGCGGCGGCTGGTTCGTCGTGCTCGCCGTGCTCGGCTACGTCGGCGCGTTCATGACCGCGATCTACACATGGCGGATGATCTTCCGCGCGTTCTACGGGCCGCCCGTCGAGCAGGCGCGCGAGCTCGAGGATGGCCACCTGTACCACGCGCACGAGCCGACGAACCCGGCGACCGGCGAGGTCGAGGACGTCGAGGTGGGCTTCCCCGGCCCCGACCACCAGATCGCCGAGCGCGAGTGGGCGATGAAGGTGGCGATGAGCGTGCTCGCGTTCGGCGCGATCTTCGCCGGCCTGCTGCAGGTCGGGCACCTCACCTCGGTCATCCACGACTTCCTCGAGCCGACGTTCGCGGACTCGCCCTACTACGCGGAGCTCGAGCCGTCCGACGGCGCGACCTGGGGCGGCTGGGTGGCCGGCACGGTGCTCTCGCTCGGCGGCATCTTCCTCGCCTGGCAGCTGTGGGTCGTCGACCGCGAGCGCACCCGCGTGACCGCGCTGCGGACGCGCCTGGCCGGGCTCTACACCCTGTTCTCCCACAAGTGGTACTTCGACGAGATCATCGACGCGGTGATCGTGCGGCCGTTCGCGATGTTCGGCCGCTTCGCCCGTGACGTCTTCGAGCGCGTCGTGATCAACGGGATCCTCGTCGGCGGCCCGACGGGCGCGGTCCGGGCAGGATCCGCCGCCGTGCGCGCCATCCAGTCCGGCTTCCTGCGCTACTACGCCGCGCTGCTGCTCGTCGGCGTCACCGGTCTCGCCCTCTACTTCCTCATCTCCGCCTCGTGACGATCCACCTCTCGATCCTGCTCTTCTTCCCGCTCGTGCTGGCGTCGCTCGGCGCGCTGGCGCCGCGCACGCTCGCGCCGTACGGGCTGCTCGTCGGGGCGCTCGTGTCGCTGTTCTACGCCGTGCTGATGCTGTTCGACTTCGACACGGGGTCGGACCGGCTGCAGTACCTGACCGACGACAAGTGGATCCCGTCGCTCGGGATCCGCTACACGCTCGGCGTCGACGGGCTGAACCTGTGGCTGATCGGGCTGACGACGCTGCTCTTCGCCGCGTCCGCGATCTGGATCTGCGTGCGGCCGCCGGACAGCCGGGTGAAGCTCTACGCCTGGTGGATGGGGGTCGCGGAGACCGCCGTGCTCGGCGCCTTCATGGCCCAGGACCTGATCCTCTTCGTCCTCTTCTTCGACCTGATGCTGGTGCCGTTCTACTTCCTCGTCGGGCAGTGGGGCGGGCCGGACCGGGTCGCGGCGACGTTCAAGCTCGTCGTCTACACGCTGGTCGGCTCGCTGCTGATGCTCGCCGCGGCGGTCGCGACGGGCGTGCTGGCGCCGGGTGACGAGGTCACGTTCTCGATCCAGCGACTGGCGACCGAGCAGCTCGCCGAGGGCCCGCAGCGGTGGATCTTCGTCGCCTTCGCGCTCGCCTTCCTGATCAAGATGCCGGCGTTCCCGTTCCAGGGCTGGATGCCCGACGGCTATCGCAACATGCCGCTGCCGGTGCTCGCCGTGTTCTCCGCCGTGCTGTCGAAGGTGGCGGCGTACGGGTTCCTGCGGATCGTGCTGCCGATCTTCCCCGACGCCACGCAGGACTTCCAGATGATCATGCTGCTGCTCGCGCTCGCCTCGGTGCTCTACGGGTCCGCGCAGGCGTTCACGCAGACGAACGCGCGGCTGATCCTCGGCTACTCGTCGATGGCGCAGCTCGGGTTCATCACGCTCGGGCATCTTCGCCCTGGGCGAGGCGGCCGGCGCGCAGGGCGCGCTGCTGCAGATGGTCCAGCACGGGCTCGTGGTCGCGCCGCTGTTCTTCATCGTCGCGCTGCTGCACGAGCGGACCGGCTCGGACGACATCCGCGACATGGGCGGCGTGGCGTTCCGCGCGCCGGTGCTCTCGACGCTGTTCCTGATCGTCGCGCTGGCGACGCTCGCGATGCCGGGCTCGGCGAACTTCGCCGGCGAGTTCCTGATCCTGCTCGGGCTCTTCAACGCCAAGCTGGTGATCGCGATCATCGCCTTCACCGGCGTCGCGATGGCGTCGGTCTACATGCTGCGGATGTTCATCCGCGCGATGCACAACCGGGTGGGCGAGAAGACGCGCTCGTTCGACCTGAGCGTGGCCGACGGGCTCGTGCTCGTGCCGCTGGTGGCCGTGATCATCGCCTTCGCGGTCTATCCGCAGCAGGCGCTCAAGAGCTCCGAGGCGAGCGTCGAGCGCGTCGTGGGCGTGGCGACGCCCGACACCGTGGCGCAGCGGGGGTGACGCCGTGAACCTGTTCGCCGCGGCCGCGATCAGCGGCCCGAAGATCGACTGGATGGCGATCTCGCCGCTGGTGGCGCTCACCGCCGGGGCGTGCGTCGTGCTGCTGGCGGGCCTGCTGCGCTCCCGCTTCGTGCGCCAGACGCTGGTGCCGCTGCTCACGCTCGTGGCGCTCGGCGCGACGTTCGGGCTCGCGGTCGCGACCTGGGGCGACAACGTCAGCGTGATCTCGGGCGCGATGGTGATGGACGACCTGACGCTGTTCCTCGGCTTCCTGTTCTGCGCGGCGGCCGCGGCCTGCGTGCTGCTCGCCTGGCAGGGGATCGCCCCGCGCGAGGCCGGGCACGGCGAGTTCCACGCGCTCCTGCTCACGGTCGTGCTCGGCATGTTCGTGCTCGCGGGCGCGACGAACCTCGTGACGGTGTTCATCGGCTACGAGCTGCTCTCGATCCCGCTCTACGTGCTCTGCGCGACCGAGATGCGGCGCGAGCGGTCGCTCGAGTCCGGGCTCAAGTACCTGATCATCGGGTCGGTCGGCTCGGCGACGCTGCTGTACGGGCTCGCGTTCGTCTACGGCGCGACCGGCGGGACGAGCTTCACCGAGGTCGCCGACGGCGTGAGCGCCGCGAGCGGCGACGCGCTGCTGCTGACCGGGATCGCGCTGGTCGTCGCCGGGCTCGCGTTCAAGGCGTCCGTGGCGCCGTTCCACCAGTGGACGCCGGACGTCTACGAGGGCGCGCCGACGCCGATCACCGCGTTCATGGCGGTCGCGACGAAGGCCGCCGCGTTCGGCGTGATCCTCCGCTTCTTCGACGTCGCCGTGGTCGGCGAGTCCGACGTCTGGGCGCCGGCGCTGGCCGTCGCTCGCGGTCGTGACGATCGTGGTCGGCAACGTGGGCGCGATCGGGCAGTCGTCGCTCAAGCGGCTGCTCGCGTACTCGTCGGTCGCGCAGGCGGGCTACATGCTCGCGGGCGTGGTCGTCACCACGCAGCTCGGCATCCGCGCCGTCGTCTTCTACCTCGCCGTGTACCTGCTGATGAACCTCGCGGCGTTCGCGGTCATCGTCGCCCGCGAGCGCGAGACCGGGCTCGGCGACGGGGTCGCCTCGCTCTACGGGCTCGGCGCGAACCGGCCGGCGCTCGCGTGGCCGATGACGATCGCGATGCTCTCGCTGGCCGGGTTCCCGGCGACGGCCGGCTTCTTCGGCAAGGTCACGCTGATCGGCGCGGCGGTCGACAACGGCTACGCGTGGCTCGGCGTCGTGATCGTGCTCGGGTCGGCGATCTCGCTCGCCTACTACCTGCGGGTCGTGGCCGCGGTCTGGATGCGGGCGCCGGACGAGGCCGGCGCGACGCCGGCCCTGGCCTCCGGCACGCCGCGGCCGGCGATCGCGGGCGGGTCGGCCGAGGCCGACGCGGACCCGGACGCCGTCGCCGCCGCGGAGCGGCTCGGCGGGTCGACGCGGCGGCTCGTGCAGCCCGAGGTGGTCGGGCTCGGCATCGTCTGCGCGGCGGCGACGATGTTCTTCGGGATCTGGCCGTCGCCGTTGCTGAACCTCGCGCAGGACGCCGCCGCGGCGTTCACGAACCTGTTCTAGGGGGGCGAGCTTCCGCCGCACCCGCCTATGGGCGGGTGTGACCCGCATCCGAGGCGAGCGCGGCCAGGCCGCGGCCGAGTACGTCGCGATCCTGCTCGTGGTCGGCGCGGTGCTCGCGGGCGCGGCCGCCGTCGCGGCGGCGGTGCCGGGCGTCGGCGACCGCGTCGTGGCGACGGTCCGGACCGGCATCTGCATCGTCGGCGGCGACCTCTGCCGGACGGCGGACGCGGCCGCGGCGGGCCTGCCGCCGTGCCTCACGCGCGAGCGCGGCGACCGCCAGGACACGACCGTCGACATCGCGGTCGTGCGGCTCGGCGGGCACGGCGAGTGGCAGCTCGCGCTGCGGTCCGACGGCAGCGCGGTCGTCACGCGGCTCGAGGCGAACGAGGCCGGCGGGACGGTCGGGGTCGGCGTCTCGTTCAGCCCGGTCGGGGTCGAGGCGGGCGCGTCGGCGACGCTGACCGCCGGCTATCGCAGCGGGCGCGCGTGGCGCTTCCCCGACGCGGCGGCGGCGCGCGCGTTCCTGGACGGCGCGCGGCGCGACGCGCGCGTCTCCGCCGGGCGCGCGCCGGACGAGCGCTGGGACGCGCTCGCGGGCACCGCCTCCGCGCAGGCGGCGGCCGCCGTCGCCGAGCTCGCGAGCCTGGGCGTGGAGGCCGCCGGCGAGACCGTGCTCGGCCTGCGCCGGGCCGGTGACGCGCGGACGGTCACGATCGACCTCGGCAGCGACGCGCCCGCGGTCGCGCTCGACCTCCCGGGCTTCCCGGCCGCGCCGGGGAGCCGCCGCGGCGTCGTCGCGGAGCTGACCTGGGCCGGCGGCGTCCCGCGCGAGCTCGCGCTGCGCGCCGCGCGGTCCGGCGGCGACCGCGTCGAGGAGTACACCGCGCGGCTCGACCTGCGCGATCCGGTGAGCCGGGCGGTGGCCGAGCGTGCGCTGCGACCCGGCGGCGGCGTGCCGGACCTGCGCGCGCTCGCGGTGCGGATCGGGTCGCACGGGACCGTCGAGCGCGACGGCTACGCCGTCGACGCGCGAGCAGCGCGGGTTCAGCGTCGGCGGGCGGCTCGGCGTCGCGCTCGGCCTCGCGCACGAGCGGGTCACCGAGGAGCGCCGCCTGGTCGACGCGATCGCCTGGGTGAACGGCGGCCCGCCGCAGCGCCGGTTCGACTGCCTCGGCGTGTGAGCGGGGCCGCACGGGCCTGTGTCCGCTGTTTGCGGGGTCGCGGCCGTGCCATCGGCTCCCGGCGCTAGCCTCACCCCTCCGGTGCGCTACCCGTCCGACAGCCTCACCGAGGCAGAGCGCGCGCGGCTCGCCCCGCACGTGACCGATCTCGACGGTCCCGTGTTCGCGCTCGTCAACCTCCCCGAGACGGTGAAGGGCGCGCTGTTCGCGCGCTACTCGCGCTACCCCGGCACGCTGCGGCGGCTGTTCCTCGACGAGTTCGCCGACTCCGTGCCCGAGGGCGGCGCGTGGGACGGGACGGAGGGCGAGCGCGCCGCGAAGCTCTACGAGCGGATCTTCGTCGGCTACGGCGACGACTCGGTCGCCCAGCTCGGCGGCGCCCACGTCGCCTGCGAGTGGGTGTCGAACGTGCTGACCAAGGTCCTGCAGCGGCCGCGGCTCGGCGCCTACCTCGAGCAGTCGACGCGCTACATCGCCTACGACGCGCCGATGCCGGGCGGCGGGTACCGCTACTACCGCGACGCCGAGCTCGGCCCGGAGTACGAGGCCGCGATGGACGCGCTGTTCGACACCTACGCGGCGGCGCTCCCGCGCGTCCGCGCGTGGGTCGACGAGACGTTCCCGCGCGCCGCGGGGGAGTCCGAGGCCGCGCGCGCCCGCGCGGTGAACGCGAAGGCGCTCGACCTCCTGCGCGGGCTGCTGCCCGCCGCGTCGCTGTCGCACATGGGCATCTACGCGACGGGTCAGACCTACGAGCAGCTGATCCTGCACCTGATCGGCCACCCGCTGCCCGAGGCGCGCCGCTACGGCGAGCTGATCCTCGCGGCGATCAAGGCGGTCATGCCGAGCTTCGTCGCGCGGGTCGAGCGGCCCGACCGCGGCGGCGCCTGGGCGGGCTTCCTCGCCGAGCGGCGCGCGGCCGGCGAGCGCTGGGCCGCGCGACTCGGGCTGCGCGAGGGCGACCCGGCCGACGCCCGGCCGTCGGTCGCGCTGACGCACGTCGACGGCGACGAGGAGCAGCTGCTCACCGCGCTCCTGTTCGAGGCGGCGGGCACGGGCGAGGAGCGGATCCGCGCGGCGGTCGCCGCGCTGGGCGACGCCGAGCGCGGCGAGCTGCTGGCCGACCTCGCCGGCGACCGCGCGAACCGCCGGCACCGCCCGGGCCGCGGCTTCGAGGCGCTCCGCTACCGCTTCGAGATCGTCTCGGACTACGGCGCGTTCCGCGATCTCCAGCGCCACCGGATGCTCACCGTGCAGTGGCAGGGGCTGACGCCCGACCTCGGCGCCGGCGTCCCGGAGGAGGTCGTCGCCGCCGGGGAGGGCGACGCGTACGCCGCCGCGCTCGAGCGGTCGGCCGCCGAGTACCAGCGGCTCGCCGGCGCGGGCCTCGCGGCCGCCGCGCCGTACGCGCTCTGCCTCGGCTACCGGATCCGCTACGTGCTCGACATGAACGCGCGCGAGGCGATGCACCTGATCGAGCTGCGCTCGGGCGTCGAGGGGCATCCGGGGTACCGCGCCGTCGCGCACCGCATGCACGCGCTGATCGCCGAGCGCCACCCCGCCGTGGCGGCGGCGATGACGCACGTCGACACGTCGGCGGAGCCGCGGCTCGAGCGGATCCTGTCCGAGATGCGGCAGGAGTCGCGCCGGGCCGCGCTCGCGGGCTAGCGCCCGCGGGACCCGCTCAGGCGCGCCAGGGCGGCAGCGCGAGCAGCGCCCGCAGCTTCCCCCGCAGCCCGCGCGCCCGCCCCAGCTCGCGCCGCAGCGCCCGCCGCCCGCGCGAGGTCGGCGGCGACGCGCTCGGCGCATAGCGGCCGCCGCGCAGCGCGCGCAGGTAGCCGACCGCGTCGGGCGACCGGTCGACCCGCCGCTCGAGCTGCGACAGCGTCGTGCTCGCCGCCTCGGGCCGCCCGCCGATCCGCCGCAGCGCGCGCTCGAGCTCGGCGATCGCGCGGTCGAGCGCCGCAGCCGGGCCGAGGCTCCGGCGCCGCACCCGCAGCACGGTCCAGGACAGCAGCGCCACGAGCGCCGCCCCCGCCAGCGCGAACCAGTACCAGGCCACGCCGCCGCCGGCCGCCGCGGAGCCGGAGCTCCCGCCGGCCTGGCCGTCCGCGCCGCCGAGCAGGTCCGGGCGGACGCCGCCGGTCCGCGGCGCCGAGCCGCCGCTGTCGCCGCCCGCGATGTCGTCGTCGTCGGAGTCCGACGCCTCGTCCGGCCGCTCGAGCGCGGCGATCTGCGACCGGGCCGGCGTCGCCGACGGCGTCGGGTCGAACGTGACCCAGCCGAGGCCGTCGAACCAGGCCTCGACCCACGAGTGCGCGTCGGTGTCGCGCACGATCCACGCGTGCTTGCGCTCGGAGTAGCCGCCCGGCGAGAACCCGGTGACGACCCGGGCCGGCACGCCGCCCATCCGCAGCAGCAGCGCCATCGCGCCGGAGAAGTGCTGGCAGTAGCCGCTCTTCGTCTCGAGCAGGAACCCGTCGAGCGTCGCGCGGCCGGGCGAGACCGGGTCCGGCGTCTCGTCGTAGCGGAACCCGTCGTGGAGGTAGCGGTCGACGCTGGTGACGTACTCGTACGGCGTCCGCGACTGCCGCATCAGCCGCTTCGCGAGCCGCCACGTCCCCGCGTAGGGCGACTTGCGCAGCGCGACGTCGCCGCTGTTGGTGCGGACGAGCGTCTGGAACGCCGCGAACGGCTTCTGCTCGCGGCCGAACGGGCTGAACGGGGCGAAGCGGATGTCGGCCCGCAGGCGCAGCGAGCGCAGCTCGGAGGCCTGGCCGGTGTCCGCCGCGGCGTCGCTCTCGCCCTGCACGGAGCGCGGCAGCGTGACGTCGGTCGGGACCGTCAGGTCCAGCTCGGCCGAGTGCCGCGGGTCGACCCCGGACGGTGGCCTCCGCGAGCTGCTGCGCGTTCGGCCGCGGCGTGAACGCCTGGACGCTGTAGGAGTCGCCGCCGCCGAACGTGGTCGTCGAGCGCCAGATCCCGGCGTCGCCGCTCGGCTCGACCGTGCGGGCGGTGTCGCGGACCGCGAGGGTCGTCCCCGCCCCGATCACGGTGTCGGTCTCGATCCGCCGCAGGGTGACGCGCAGCGTGTCGCGCCACTGCGGCCGGCTCTGCCAGCCGTCGGGCAGGTCGAAGTCCGGCGACGCCGCCCCGGGCCGGTCGCTGCCGTCGTCGACCCAGGCCTCCCCGTCGAAGTCGTCGAGGTCGGCGACCTTCCAGTACGACGGGCGCCGGGTGTCGACGCGCAGCACCTCGGCGCCGTCGCGCGGCCACGTGATGTCGCCGTACGTGTGGTTCCAGTTGAACTGGACCGGGTCGTCGGGGCCGAGGCTCTCCGCGAACGCCTTGTAGTCGAACCACGGCTGCTCGCCGTTCGCCGCGCTCGCGAGCGGGAGCGCGCCGGCGAGCGCCAGCGCCGCCATCGCCGCGATCCCCAGCCCGGGCCGCAGCGGCAGCCGCTCGAGCCAGAGGAAGCAGACGGTCAGCGCGGTCAGGACCAGCCCGAGCACCACCGGCCGCGTGCCGCCGATCGACACGACCGGCGCGGCGACGAGCACGAGCAGCAGCGCGAGCGCGAGGAACTGGTACCCGCGCGCGCCGTTCCGCCGCGGCCAGAAGGCCAGCAGCGCGGCGAGCACGCAGAGCAGCGCGCCGAGGAGCTGGAGCGTGAGGCTCGGCCACGGGTCGGCCCCGCGGTAGGGCATCTGGACGCTCGCGAGCGACTCGGCGCCGTGCGAGAGCCCGGCGCCGAGCTCGTCGAG
Organism: uncultured Solirubrobacteraceae bacterium; assembly: GCA_963791405.1. Taxonomy (GTDB): domain Bacteria; phylum Actinomycetota; class Thermoleophilia; order Solirubrobacterales; family Solirubrobacteraceae; genus DASQMT01. The sequence goes on from CAWBSJ010000008.1 coordinate 106,379, forward strand.
CCGGCGCGGCTTGAGCAGCGCGAGCGGCAGCCCCGAGCTCGCGTAGGCGGCGACGACGGCGGCGATCGTCACCGCGGCCGTGAGCGGGTCGGCGAAGCGCTTGCGGGAGTCCGCCCACAGGATCCCCACCGCGGCCGCGACCGCGACGACCACCCAGAGCAGCGCGTGGCTCCACGGGAGGTCGACGACCATCCGCTGCCACTGCGACGCGCCCGAGCAGCGCGAGCGCCGCGAACCCGCCCAGCCGGGCCGCGGAGGCAGGCAGCAGCGCAGGCGGGCGTCGCTGCGGCGTCCGGGGCGTGCGCTCCTGCACCCCGTTCAGGATGGCATGCCGCGCTCAGGGCGAGGCGCTGAGCTTGTCCAGCTCCTGCTGGCGCAGCTCGATCCGGCGGATCTTGCCGGTCAGCGTCTTCGGCAGCGCGTCGGTGAACTCGATCCGGCGCGGGTACGCGTGGGCGCCCAGCCGGCCGCGCACGAACGCCTTGATCTCGTCCGCCACCGCGTCCGACGGCTCGACCCCCTCGGCCGCGACGATGAACGCCTTGACGACGTTGCCGCGCCGCTCGTCGGGCGCGGCGACCGCCGCGGCCTCCGCCACCGCCGGGTGCTCGAGGCACGCGGACTCGACCTCGAACGGCCCGATCCGGTAGCCGGCGGCGATGATCACGTCGTCCGCGCGGCCCTCGTACCAGACGTACCCGTCCTCGTCGAAGCGGGCCGCGTCCTTCGTGTGGAACCACTCGCCGCCGAACGTCTCGGCGCTCGCCTCCTCGTTGTTCCAGTAGCCGAGCGGATAGTGCGGGTTGGACCGCGCGCGCAGGCAGATCTCACCGCGCTCGCCCTGCGGGACCGGCCGCTCGTCCTCGTCGAGGAGCTGGACGTCCCAGCCCGGCATCGGACGCCCCATCGAGCCCTCGCGGACGTCCATGAACGGGTAGTTCGCGACGAGCGGATAGGACTCCGTGAGCCCGTAGTAGTCGAGCACGGTGAGCCCGTACTGCTCGCGGAACCAGCGGATCGCCTCCGGGTTGAGCGGCTCGCCGGCGCTGCAGACGACGCGGAACTGCTGCGGGTAGCGCGTGCCCGCGTCGGTGATCCCCATCATCGAGCGCATCGCCGTCGGCGTCGTGAAGACGTTCGTCGCCCCGTGGCGCGAGAGCACGTCGAGCTGCTTGTGCGGGTCGAACCCGCCCTCGCGCTGGAAGACGAGCTGGACCGCGCCGAACCGCCACGGGCCGAACAGCGGCGCGATGCCCGCGGCCCACGCCCACTCGCCCATGCCGTGGAACAGCTCGCCGTCCTGCACGTCGTGGCAGAAGACGAACTCCTCGTGCGCGAGCAGGTAGCGGTGCGCGTGCAGGATGCCCTTGGCCAGCCCGGTCGTGCCGGACGAGTAGTAGAGCTGGGCGGGGTCCTCGGCGAGCGTGTCCTCGGCCTCGAACGTGTCGTCGCCCTCCGCCGGGAAGTCCTCGATCAGCAGCACGTCCTGGACGAGCGACGGGTCGACGCGCTCGGCGTTCGCCCGGTCGGTGACCAGCAGCTTGGCGCCGGAGTCCGAGACGCGGTGGCGGATCCCCTCGTCGCCGTAGAGCACCGACATCGAGAGCAGGATCGCGCCGCACTTGAACGTGGCGAAGAACGCCGCCGCCGTCTCGGGCGTCGGCGGGAGCAGCATCGCGACGCGGTCGCCCTTCTCGACGCCGTGCGCGCGCAGGACGTGCGCGAAGCGGTTCGACGCGGCCTGCAGCTCGCCCCACCTGACCTCGCGCACGGTGCCGCGGAAGTCCTCGTGGATCATCGCGAGCTTGTCCGGCGGATGCTTGTCGCACACGTCGGCGGCGATGTTGTAGTGCTCGGGCACCTCCCAGCGGTGCTGGGCGAGGGCTTCCTCGTAGCTGGTGGGACGGCCCACGACTCTCCTCTCCTGGCCTGCTGGACCTGTACCCGCGAGCTTGACATCCTGACCGCCGATGAGCCAGGAGCTGATCGAGCGCTTCTACGCCGCCTTCGACCGCGCCGACGGCGCGGCGATGGCCGCGTGCTACGCGCCGGGCGCCCGGTTCGACGATCCGGTGTTCACGAAGCTGCGCGGCGAGGAGCCGGGCGCGATGTGGCGGATGCTCACCGCCGAGGCGCGCGAGCTGGAGGTCGAGCTGCTCGCGTACGCCGACCACGGCGACTGGGGCACCGCGCGCTGGCGCGCGCGCTACGTGTTCCCCGAGACCGACCGCCAGGTGGTCAACGACGTCTTCGCCGCCTTCCGCTTCGCCGACGGCAGGATCGCCGAGCACGCCGACTCGTTCAGCTTCCACAGCTGGGCCTGGCAGGCGCTCGGGGTCCGCGCGCGGGTCCCCGGCACGCTGAAGCTCGTCCGCCGCGTCGTGCGGCGGCGCGCGCGCGCGCACCTGCGCGAGTTCATGGCCGGGGGCGGATGACCGGGCCGCTCGGCCGGCCCGAGTTCACCGACGTCTCCGAGCGACCGGTGCGCCCCGCCAAGGCGATGGACCAGGCGCTGGAGCGGATGGCGCCCCGCGACGGGTACGAGCTCGTGGAGCGCGACGAGCACCGGCTGGTGTTCGACTACGAGTACCGCCCGGGCTGGGTCGCGATCCCGTGCATCCTGGTCCCCTTCCCGGGGCTGCTCTGCCTGCTGATCAAGCGGCACGACCGCGTGACGGTCGCGTTCGAGCCGCTCGCGCGGCGGCGGACGCAGCTGGTCGTCCAAGGCCGCGCGCCGCGGCGGGTGCGGCGGGTGTTCGCGCAGCTCGGGCCGTCCTGAGCGACCTCCCACCCGACCCTCAGGCGGTTCCCAGGGAGCGTGCGGACACTGGGGCCATGCCCTCCTCCTCCGACCTCCCCGTCACCCGCCGGCAGGCGCTCGCCGCCGGCGCCGGCGGCGTCGCCCTCCTGTTCGCCGGGCCGCTGCGCGGCGGCGCCGCCGGCGGCGACGTCGCCGAGGCGGCGTCCGCGACCTGCGTCATGACCCCCGAGAAGACCGAGGGGCCGTACTTCGTCGACGAGGCGCTGAACCGCTCCGACATCCGCGCGAGCAAGGACGGCTCCGCGGTGCAGCCGGGCACGCCGCTGGCGCTGACCATGTACGTGTTCGACGCGTCGGCCGACTGCGCGCCGGTCGCGGGCGCCCAGGTCGACGTCTGGCACGCCAACGCGGACGGCGCGTACTCCGACGTCGCGCAGAACGGGACCACCGGCCAGACCTGGCTGCGCGGGTACCAGGTCACCGACGCCGACGGCAAGGTGACGTTCCGGACGATCTGGCCCGGCTGGTACCGCGGCCGCACGGTCCACATCCACTTCAAGGTCCGCGCGGGCGGCCTCGAGTTCACCTCGCAGCTGTTCTTCACCGACGCGATGAACGCGCAGGTGTTCGCGACCGCGCCCTACGGCGCCCGCGGGACGGCGGACACGCTCGACACCACCGACGGCATCTACGGGGCGGACGGCAGCTCGCTGCTGCTGCATCCGAGCGCGGACGGCGCCGGCTACCGCGCAGACTTCTCGGTCGGGCTGTCCGGGGGCGCGACCGGCCACGACGACGACGCGGACTCCGCGATCGCCGCCACGCTGCTCTCGCTGCGGGCCCGTCGCGGCTCGGGCGGGCGGGACGTCCGCGTCCGGCTCCGCGCCGGCGAGCCGCTGACCGTCCGCGCGCGGCTGTCGCGCGACGGCCGCACGCTCGCGCGCCGCAGCCGCACGCTGCGCGCCGGCAAGCGCACGATCCGGCTGCCGATCGAGACGCAGACGAGGGCGGGCGGCGCGCAGGTCACGCTCGTGCTGACGGACGCTGCGGGCAACCGCCGCGTCATCCGCCGCACGGTCCACGTGCCGCGCCGCCGCTGACGCCTACTCCTCCCCCTGCGCCTGGCGCTCCTTGACCTTGTCGCCGAGCTGGGACATCACGTCCGGGTCGCGCAGCGTCGTGACGTCGCCGAGCTCGCGGCCCTCGGCGATGTCGCGCAGCAGCCGGCGCATGATCTTGCCCGAGCGGGTCTTGGGCAGGTCGTCGGCCCAGATGATCCGCTTCGGCCGCGCGAGCTTGCCGATCCGCTTGGCGACGTGCTCGCGGATCTCCCCGATCAGCTCGTCCGAGCCCTCGTCGCTGCCCTCGAGCGTCACGAACGCGGTCACGGACTGGCCCGTGTCCTCGTCGGTCTGCCCGATCACCGCGGCCTCGGCCACGCGCGAGTAGGAGACGATCGCGGACTCGATCTCCGCGGTGCTCATCCGGTGGCCGGAGACGTTGAGCACGTCGTCGATCCGCCCGATGATCCAGAAGTAGCCGTCCTCGTCGCGCCGGGCCGCGTCGCCGACCGCGTAGGTCTCCTTGCCGAACTTCGACCAGTACGTCTCGATGAAGCGGTCCTCCTCCTTGTAGAGCGTCCGCAGCATCCCCGGCCAGGGCCGGTCGAGCGTGAGGAAGCCCTGCTCGGTGCCGGCGTCCTCCTGGTCGTCGTCGACGACGCTCGCCTTGACGCCCGGCAGCGGCTTGCCGGCCGAGCCGGGCTTGGCGTCCTGCACGCCCGGCAGCGTCGTGATCATGATCCCGCCGGTCTCGGTCTGCCACCACGTGTCGACGATCGGGCAGCGCTCGCCGCCGATCACCTTGTGGTACCAGAGCCACGCCTTCGGGTTGATCGGCTCGCCGACCGTCCCGAGCAGCCGCAGCTTGGACAGGTCGTGGCGCTCCGGGTACTCCGCGCCCCACTTGACGCAGGCGCGGATCGCCGTCGGCGCGGTGTAGAAGATCGTCACGCCGTACTTGGCGCACAGCTCCCACCAGATGTCCTTGTCCGGGTAGTCGGGCGCGCCCTCGTACATCACCGACGTCGCGCCGTTCGCGAGCGGCCCGTAGACGATGTAGGAGTGCCCGGTGATCCAGCCGACGTCGGCCGAGCACCAGTAGACGTCCTCGTCCGGCTTGAGGTCGAAGACCGCCTTGTGGGTGTAGGCGACGTGCGTCAGGTAGCCGCCCGTCGTGTGGAGGATCCCCTTCGGCTTCGCCGTCGAGCCCGACGTGTAGAGGATGAACAGCGGGTGCTCCGCGTCGAGCGGCTCGGCCGGGCACTCGGCGTCGGCGGCCTCCATCAGCTCGTCGAACCACGCGTCCTTGTCCGCCATCGGCGCGTCGTTGTCCGTGTGGCGCACGACGATGCACGGCAGGTCGGGCATGACCTCGTCGACCGCCGCCTTGATCGGGGCGGTCTTGCCCTTCCGGCGGGCGCCGTCGACGGTGATCAGCGCCTTCGCCTCGGAGAACTCCATCCGCTCGCGCACCGACTCGGGCGAGAAGCCGCCGAAGACGACGTTGTGCACGGCGCCGATGCGCGCGCAGGCGAGCATCGCGACCGCGACCTCGGGGATCATCGGCAGGAAGATCCCGACGACGTCGCCCGGCTCGATCCCGCGGTCCTTGAGCGCGTTCGCGAAGCGCTGGACGTCGGCCAGCAGCTCCGCGTAGGTGACGTCGCGCTCCTCGCCCTCCTCCCCGCGCCAGTGGAAGGCGACCCGCTCGCCCCGGCCGGCCTCCACGTGGCGGTCGAGGCAGTTGTAGGAGACGTTCAGCTTCCCGCCCACGAACCACTTGGCGAACGGCGGATCCGACCAGTCGAGCACCTGCTCCCAGGGCTCGAACCAATGGAGGTCGCCGGCCCGCTCGGCCCAGAAGCCCTCGTGGTCCGCCTCGGCCGTCTCGTAGATCGAGGGGTCCGAGACGACCGCCTGCTCCCGGAACGCGTCCGGGGGCGAGAAGGTCTCCTGTTCGAGCAGTTCGCCGAGTTCCTGGTCGAGCGTCGCGCCGTCCGCCATGTGCGTCCTCTCCTGTAGCGGGTCTCCTTTCCGGACTCTAGTGCCCGGCCAGCGCCTTCTCGGCGCCCAATCCGGTCTCCGAGCGGACGTGGAGCTCCGGGAACGAGTGCTCCGCGGGCTTCTCCGACGTGAGCACCGTGCCGAGCCAGCAGCCCAGGAAGCCGAGCGGGATCGAGATGATGCCCGGGTTGGCCAGGCTGAACGGCAGCGGCGTGCCGGTCTCGGTGTCCGCGCCCGGCCACACCTTCGGCGACAGGACGATCAGCACGATCGCGGAGACCACGCCGACGACCACGCCCGTCACCGCGCCGGTGGTGTTGAACCGGCGCCAGGTGAGCGCGAGCAGCAGCGCCGGGAAGTTCGCGCTCGCGGCGATCGCGAACGCGAGCCCGACCATGAACGACACGTTCAGCCCCTCGCCGCCGATGACGGCGATGATGATCGCGAGCGCGCCGATCGAGGCCGCGGCGATCTTGGCGACCACCACCTCCTCCTTCTCGGAGTCCTTGCCCTTGCGGATGATGCTCGACCAGATGTCGTGCGCGACCGCGCCCGACGCGCTGAGCACGAGCCCCGCGACCACGGCGAGGATCGTGGCGAACGCGACGCCCGCGATGACGGCGAGGAACAGGTCGCCGCCGAACGTGCCGGCGCCGCCGCCGAGGTACTCAGCCAGGTTCGGCGCCGCCAGGTTGCCCCCGGTGCCGGCCGCCTCCACGCCACCCTCGCCCAGGAAGGCGCGCGCGCCGAAGCCGATGAACGTCGTCAGCAGGTAGAAGAAGCCGATGATGAACATCGCCCAGACGACGGAGCCGCGCGCGGCCTTGGCGTTGGGGACGGTGAAGAACCGCATCAGGATGTGCGGCAGGCCGGCGGTGCCGAGCACGAGCGCGAGCCCGAGCGAGACGGTGTCCAGCGGCGTCGCGAGGAACGTGCCCGGGCCGAGCGAGAACGTCGACTCGGCCGTCGTGTTGGCCTCGGCGTCGTTGAAGAGCCGGATCGGGTTGAAGCCGACCTTGTTGAGCACGAAGACCGACATCACGACGATCCCGACCATCAGCAGGACGGCCTTGATGATCTGCACCCACGTGGTGGCGAGCATGCCGCCGAAGATCACGTAGCAGAGCATGAAGACGCCGGTCAGGATCACGGCGAGGCTGAAGTCGATCCCCACGAGCGCCTGGATCAGCACGCCCGCGCCGACCATCTGCGCGATCAGGTAGAACGCCACGACCGACAGCGTCCCGAGCGCCGCCGCGCTGCGCGCCGGACGCTCGTTGAGCCGGAACGAGAGCACGTCCGCGATCGTGTACTTGCCCGCGTTGCGCATCCGCTCGGCGAGCAGGAACATCACGGTGAGGAAGGCGACGAGGAACCCGATCGAGTACAGGAACCCGTCGAAGCCGTACAGGAAGATCAGCCCGGCGATCCCGAGGAACGACGCGGCCGACAGGTAGTCGCCCGAGATGGCGAGGCCGTTCTGGAACCCCGTGATCTGGCGGCCGGCGGCGTAGAACGTACTGGCGCCGGTCATGCGCTGCGACGCCCAGTAGGTGACCCCGAGCGTGATCGAGAGGACGATCGCGAAGATCACGACCGCCTCGACGTTGACGGCGGCGAAGACGGTCATCGCTGCACCTCCGGCGTCTCCTCGGCGGCGGACCGGCGCTCGAAGCGGTTCGTCCCCGCGTCCTCGTCGGCGTAGGCGGCGATCGCGCGCTCGGCGAGCGGGTCGAACTCGTGGTCGGACTTGCGCAGGTACCAGATGCCGAGCACGAAGACCATCACGAACTGCGTCAGCGCCAGGCAGTAGCCGACGGTCAGGCCCTGGTAGACGCTGTCGCCCATGAAGTCCGGCGCATAGGCGCACAGCAGGATGAAGCCGAGGTACCAGGCCAGGAAGAAGATGGTGCAGGGCAGGACGAAGCTGCGCTTGCGGCGCACGAGATCCTGGAACTCGGGTGAGCGCTCGATCGCCTCCCAGTCGACCGGCGGCTGCGTGCCATTGTCCGACTCCTCTCCCCTGCGTCTGACGACGGTCGGCGACGGTCCTACCCCGGGTAGACCGGTCACTCGTGGCGAATCGCTCAAGGGTCGAGGGGGTCGATGAACGGCGGCTGCGGCGCGACGAACGGCGCGCGCTCGCGCCGGCGGCGGCATATGCTCGGCGGCGAGGGAGGAGCTGAGCGTGGACGTCGCCCTGGGGGTGGTGTTGGGGATGGTCCTGGCCGCGTCGCTGGCGGCCGGCTGGCGGCTGATCCGGCCGCCGCGCGTGCTCGATCCGGGCGGCGCGGCGATGCAGCGCGCGGTCCACGCCGCGACGGCGATCCTGCCGGATCTGCGGCGGGGGCTGACGCGCGAGACGGCGCGGCGCGGCGGCGGCGCCGCTGCGCGACGCTGACGGGCGCGGACGCGGTCGCGCTCGCCGGCGGGACGCGCTGCTCGCGTTCGACGGCGCCGGGCGCCGACCACCACCGCGCCGGCGAGGCGCTCGACGCGGCTCGTCCCCGCGCGGCGCGAGGAGCGCGTGCACGTCGAGCCGCGGCTGCCTGCGCGCGCCGCGCTGCCCGCTGCGCTCGGCGATCGTCGCCCCGCTCACGGTGCGCGGCGCACGGGTCGGGGCGCTCGTCGCGCTCTACGAGCGGCCGGGACGGCTGCGGCTGGAGGAGTCGCGCGTCGTCGCCGAGGCGGCGGCGCTGGTGTCGGCGATGGTCGAGCTGTCCGAGCTCGAGGCGCAGGGCGAGCGGCTCGCGCGCGCCGAGCTGCGCGCGCTGCGCGCGCAGATCTCCCCGCACTTCATCTACAACGCGCTCGCCGCCGTCGCCGCCTTCATCCACTCGCGCCCGGAGGAGGCGCGCGAGCTGCTGATCGAGTTCTCCGAGTTCATCCGCTACGCGTTCGCGCCGCCAGCGCCCGTACGTGACGCTCGCCGACGAGCTGCAGTACGTCGAGAAGTACCTGCGGCTCGAGCAGGCACGCTTCGGCGAGCGGCTGCGCGTGCGGGTCCAGGTCGACCCCGAGGTGCTGCAGGCGGTCGTGCCGGTGCTGTCGCTGCAGCCGCTCGTCGAGAACGCGGTCCGCCACGGGGTCGAGTCGCGGCCCGAGGGCGGGCAGCGTGTCGATCGAGGGGCGCGACCTGGGGGCCGACGTCGAGCTGCGGGTGTCGCGACGACGGCGAGGGGATCGACGCCGAGCGGGCCGCCGAGGCGCTCGCCGGGCGGCGGCCCGGCATCGGGCTGGGCAACGTCCACGGCCGGCTGCAGAGCACGTTCGGCGAGGGCTACGGGCTCGCGGTGGAGAACGGGACGGGGACGACGGTGATCATGACGCTGCCGAAGTTCCGCGCCGGGGTGCGCGCGGGATGACCGAGGGGCTCGAGCTGCTGGCGGTCGACGACGAGCGGCCGGCGCTCGAGGACCTGATGCGGCATGCTGCGCGCGGTCGCCGCTCGTCGGCGCGGGTCGAGGGCGCGGCGTCGGCGGCCGAGGCGCTCGTCGCGCTCGGCGACGACGGCGCCGCGTTCGACGGCCTGTTCCTCGACGTGCGCATGCCGGGGCTCGACGGGCTCGAGCTCGCGCGCGTGCTGCGCCGCTTCGAGCGGCCCCCGGCGATCGTCTTCGTGAGCGCGTTCGACGACGCCGCCGTCGAGCGCGTTCGAGCTCGCCGCGCTCGACTACCTCGTCAAGCCGGTCTCGCGCTCGCGGCTCGACGAGGCGATCGACCGCGTGCACCGGCGCGGTCGGCGGCGCCGCGCCGGCGCCGGGGACGGGCGCTCGACGCCGACGTGCTGCCGGTCGACATGCTGCGCGGCGGCGGCACGCGGCTGCTCGCCCGCGCATCGATCCTCTACCTGCAGGCGCACGGCGACTACGTGCGCGTCGCCGTCCGACGAGGGCCGCTTCCTGCTGCGCGCGCGGATGGCCGACCTCGAGGCGCGCTGGTCGGGCCACGGCTTCGCGCGCGTGCACCGGGGCTACCTCGTCAACCTGCGCCGCGCGGTCGAGGTGCGGCCGCAGCTCAACGGGACGGCGGTGCTGGTCATGGCCGACGGCGCCGAGGTGCCGATCGCCCGGCGCCAGGTCGGCGAGCTGCGGCGGCGGCTGGCGGTGTGAGCGCGCCGCGGACCCCGCGCGACGAGCTGGCCGAGGCCACCGCCCACGGCGGCCTGTACCTGCGCCGGCTGATCCGGCGCCAGCTCGGGCTCAGCCTGCTCACGCTCGTCGCGTTCGGCGGCTTCCTCGGGTCGCTGCCGCTGACGCTCTACCTGCTGCCCGGGCCTGCAGGACGTCTACGTCTTCGGCGTGCCGCTGCCGGTGCTGCTGATCGTCATCCCGCCGTTCCCGATCTTCGTCGCCTTCGGCTGGCTCTACGAGCGCCGCGCGCGGGCGCTCGAGCAGGAGTTCCGCGACCTGGTGGGCCCGGACGGGTGATCGCGCTCGCCGCGATCCTCGCGGTGACGGGGGCGACGGTCGGGCTCGGCGCCTACGGCGTGCGGTTCGCGCGCACGACGTCGGACCTGTTCGTCGCCTCGCGCGCCGTGACGCCGTGGTGGAACGCGGCGGCGATCTCCGGCGAGTACCTGTCGGCGGCGTCGTTCCTGGGCATCGCCGGGCTGCAGATGAAGATCGGCTCCGGCGCGCTGTGGCTGCCGCTCGGGTTCACGGCCGGCTACCTCGCGCTGCTGCTGTTCGTCGCCGCGCCGCTGCGCCGCTTCGGCGCCTACACGATCTCCGACTTCGCCGAGGCGCGCCTGCACTCCCCGCGGCTGCGCACGCTCTCGGCCGCGATCGTGCTCCTGATCGGCTGCTTCTACCTCGTGCCCCAGCTCAAGGGCGCGGGGCTGACGCTCGGCGAGGTCGTCGGCGCGCCGTACTGGGTGGGCGTCGTGGCGGTCGGCGCGGTCGTCGCGCTCAACGTGGCGCTGGGCGGGATGCGCGGGATCACGTACGTGCAGGCGTTCCAGTACTGGCTCAAGACGTTCGCGATCGCCGTGCCGGCCTGCCTGCTGCTGCTCCACCTCGGCGGGCTCCCGGAGCGCTCCGCGATGTTCGGCGCCGAGTAACCGCACGTCCCGGCGCGGCGGCTCGGTCGTGCTCGACGAGCCGGTGGACGCGACGTTCCGGACGCCGCGACGTGCGCGCCGACGGTCGCCCGCTGCGCGTGCGGCGGGCGAGGAGAGTGACGCCTGCCGGCCGGGGTGGTCGAGCTCCGCGGCGGCATCGCGTGCCGGTCGCCGAGGGCACCGACGCGCAGAGCGGAGAGCGACTGGGCGGCGCCGGTCTCCGACACGGGCGACGCCTCGCCGCTGTTCGTCTACTCGCTCCTGATCGCCACGTTCCTCGGCACGATGGGGCTGCCGCACATCCTCGTCCGCTTCTACACGAACCGAGGACGGGCCGGCCGCGCGCCGCACGACCGTGCGGGTGCTCGGGCTGCTCGGCCTGTTCTACGCGTTCCCGTCGGTCTACGGCGCGCTCGGCCGCGTGCTGCGGCCGAGCTCTACCTGACCGGCGAGACGACACGGTCGTCCTGCGGCTGCCGAGGCGGCGTGGCCCGGGCTGGGCGGCGAGCTGCTCGGGGCGCTCGTGGCGGCGGGGGCCTTCGCGGCCTTCATGTCGACGGCATCGGGGCTGCTGGTGTCGCTGGCGGGGACGGTGACGCACGACGTGCGGCGCAGCGCCGCGCGCGGGGCGACGGAGCGGGCGGCGGCGCTTCCGCGCGGCCGCGCTCGGCGCGATGGTCGTGCCGGCGCTGCTCGCCCTCGTCGCGCGCGGCCTCGACATCTCGGTGCTCGTCGGCTGGGCGTTCGCGCTCGCCGCGTCGACGTTCTGCCCGCTGCTGCTGCTCGGGATCTGGTGGGACCGGCTGACCGCGCGCGGCGCGGCCTGCGGCCTCGTGGTGGGCGCGGTTGGCGCGACCGCCGCGATCTTCACCGGGCTGGTGGGTGGAGCCGGAGCAGCGCCGCCGAAGCGCTGCTCACCCAGCCGGCGGTGCTCAGCGTGCGGCTGGAGTTCGCGACGATGGCGGTCGTGTCGCTGCTGGACCGCGCGCGCGCCGAGGCCGGCAGCGATCGAGCTGCTGGCGCTCCACGCGACGGAGGGGCTGGGCCTCGGGCTGAGCGAGGAGGAGGTGGAGCCGGCGCGGGCCTAGTGGTGCGTGCATACGCGAGCGGCTGTGGCGTGCGGGGCGTTACAGCGAGCATTGACGGGACGCGATCGCGCGGCCGCTCGGGCTCCGGGCCGAGACCGGGCTCGGCTCGCCCGACGACGTCACACCCCGTGGCAGAGCAGTCGCCGTGCTTGCAACGGAAGCGACGCGAGCTTGGTTCCGCAGGTCGTAACGGGATAGCGGTGCTTCAACTCGCACCGGCGGCGTTCCGTAGAAAGCGCGGCTCATTCTCGTCTGCCGCCGTCCGTGCTCCCTGTCAATGCCCGCAGTTCACGCGGCCGGGGCAGACGCGAACGCGGCGAGCTGGGCGCCGCGAACGTCGCGCCGCACCCCACCCCACCCAGCGCGCCGCTACTAGCGCTTGCGCTTGCGCTTCGCGCGGCGGGGTCGCCGGCGACGGGCCGGCGCCGGCGGGCTCGGGCTCCGCCTCGCGGGCGGCTCCCAGACCTCGCCGCGCGCCTCCGCCGCCGCCTTCTTCGCTGCTCGCGCAGCTCGGCCGACGACGGCCACGGCTCGCCTGCCGGTCCGCCACGCGGGCGGGTTGCCGCTCGGCCAGCGGCCGAGGAAGAGGATCGAGAGCATCAGCATCCAGAAGCACTGGACGACCGGCAGCGGCCCGCCGAACGGCAGGATCTGCAGCACGCCGGTGATGATCCCGAGCACGCCCATGAAGCGGGTGAGCAGGCCGACCCGCATCGCGTTGAGCGAGACGAAGACGATCGCCAGCGCGAGCGCGAGCGCCCCCGGCAGCCCGAGCAGCTGGGCGAACAGCGCCAGCCCGCTCCTGCCGATGTCCGACGCCGCGTCGACGGTCCGGTTGCCGTCGAGGAAGTCGTTGATCGCGAAGTTCGTGCCGAACGAGGACAGCAGCGTCGAGATCGCCTGGAGCGCGGCGCCGACGAGCGGCAGCCAGAGGATCGGCTTCGGCAGCTCGGGCCGGCGCGCGCGGACCGCGCCCGCCAGGTAGGTCAGCGCCCAGCCGAGCGCGAGGTACCCGATCGCGACGATGACGCTCGAGGCGACGACCGCGGCGGCGGTCGTCGTAGAACTGGAACGTCGTGATGCGCAGCGACTGCAGCTGCCCGACCGGGCCGGGCTGCTCCGCGCGCGTGAGCGTGTCGATCAGGCCGTGGCGCGGCAGGTCGGAGAGGATCAGCCCGCGCCAGACCGTGCCGACGAACGTGAACAGCGCAGCGATCGCGGCGGCCGCGGCGGCGTTGCGCTGCCGCGCCTCCCAGGCGAGCTGGTCTTCGGCTCCGGCGCGGCCACGAGGCGGTGAATCGTAGCCGGGGGGCGGCCGAGGCCGGGGTGGGCGCGGTCGGGTTCGCCTCGGAGCGGCGTGCGCGACGCCGCGCTCAGCCGCCGGCGCGGCGGCTCGGGGTCGATCTGGTCGCGCCCGGCGACGCGCGAGACGCGGTCGCCGACGGCGAGCACGAGGTCCAGGAACGGCGCGGCGAGCGGCGATGCCCGCGCTCGATCCGGCGCCGGGTGGCGAGCTGCTGCGGGCTGCGCACGGCCATGCCCGAGTCTAGGACCGTAGCATCGGAGGCATGGAGGGATTTGGCTTCTTTCAGGACCCCGACTTCCAGAAGCGGCTGCAGGAGATGGCCGAGCAGATGCAGGCGTCGCAGTCCATCGCCTGGGCCGACAACGCGATCAAGCTCGCGGTCGACATGACCGTCGCGGCGATCGACCGCGTGAACATCCAGGGCACGACCGAGCAGCAGGCGCAGCAGATCCGCAGGTGATGGCGACGGTGTTCCCCGAGGCCGTCACGCTGGTGCGCGAGGCTCGGCAGGGGCTGTCCTAGCCTCGCCGCCCTGCCCGGCCGCGATCACCTCCTTGAACGACCGGAAGCGGAAGATGAACACGATCGCCGCGAACCCGCAGGCGAACGTCGTCGCCGCGATCGCGATCTGCTGCCCGACCGAGTAGGCGGCGACCGTCGCGCCGGTCGCCGTGCCGGCGAACACCTTCACCAGCAGCGCCTGCTGCACGCCCGCGCCGCCGGGCGTGAACGGCACGAGCGCGGCGACGGCGTTGACGCCGAGCACGAGCAGCACGTTCTTGACCGAGCCGCCGACGTTGAACGCCGACGAGCAGGCACCAGAACGCCGCGAAGCGCAGGCACCCAGCCGGCGAGCTGGACGAGCCAGACCTCGCGGAAGTAGCGGCGCCGGTCGTGCAGGATCGTCACGCCCTGGCGCACGCGCTGCCCAGAACGCGCGCACGCGCGCCGACAGCAGCGCGAAGGCGGCGAGCGCGGCGATCGCCAGCGCCGTCAGCAGGAACAGCGTGAAGCGCGGGTGCGAGGCGAAGAACGCGAGGTCGAACGCGCGGCAGCTCGAGAAGTCCGGCGGCTTCGGGAACGCGCCCTGGGTGAACGCGAAGAGCAGGATCGGGATCGCCGATCGTGAGGTCGAAGATCTGCTCGACGAAGAACGACGAGGCGACCGCCGGGTAGCTCGAGTTCGGCACCGACGTCTTCGTCAGGAACAGCCGCACGACGTCGCCGCCGCGCGCCGGGACGACGCGAGTTGAAGCCGTAGCCGGCGAAGTACGCGCCCCAGATGTTGCGGAACTGGATCTGCTCGTCCGGATAGGCGGCGCGGAGGATGTGGAACGACGCCCGCGCGCGCAGGGTCAGGTAGCCGATGAAGACGCCATCCCGAGCAGCAGCGCGAGCCAGTTGACGTCCGCGAGGTTCGAGAAGAAGTCGCCGACCGCGTCGAAGAAGGAGGAGAAGGAGCTGCCGATCGACGCGAGGGGCACTCCCTCACAGCCTACGGAGCGCGCCTGCCGCGTTCGAACGCGCTCCGGAGGACGACGCGCGTGTCGGTCTCGCTCACGCCGCCCTCGCGCTTGAGGTGGCGGAGCAGGCGGTCGAGCTCGGCGGTGTCGCGGCACGCGACGCGCAGCTGGTAGTCGAAGCGGCCGGTCACGTGGACGGCGTCGGTGACCGGTTCGAGCCGCGCGTCGCGGCCTCGAACTCCTCGTTGGTGCCGGAGGCGGCGAGCCGGACGTCGATCAGCGCGACGAGCCGGCGGCCGGCCGCGCCGGGGTCGACGGTGGCGGTGAAGCCGGTGATCACGCCGTCGCGCGCGCAGCCGCCGGACGCGGTCGGCGGCGGCGTTGGCGCTCAGGCCCACGGCCGCGCCGAGGTCGCGGAAGGAGATGCGCCCGTTGCGGGTGAGCTCGCCGAGGATCTCGCGGTCGACGTCGTCCATCCCGCGATTGTCGCAGCGGCGCCGGTTCTCGCTGGTGAAATCGCGGCGGCGGCGCTACCACCCGCGGCATGCTCGAGCCGCTCGTCGCCGGCCTGCTCGCCGGGTGGGGCGTCGCGATCCCGCTCGGGGCGATCGGGGTGATGATCGTCGACCTCGGCATGCGCGGAGGGTTTCGCCCCGCGGCCGCGGCGGCGGCGGGCGTGGCCACCGCCGACCTCGCCTACGCGGCGGTCGCCGCCGCCGCGGGCGCCGCGGTGGCCGGAGTGCTCGCGCCGCACGCCCACGCGCTGCAGCTCGCGAGCGCGGCGGTGCTCGCGGCCCTGGCGGTCGTCGGGCTCGCGCGCTCGCGCCGCGCCGCCCCGCGCCGGATGCCGAGGGCGGCACCCGGCCTTCCGCTCCGCCGCGCCCGCTCTACGTCCGGTTCGTCGCCTGACGTCGATCAATCCCCTCACCGTCGCCTACTTCGCCGCGCTCATCGCCGGCCTCCCGCCGTCGCCTCCGCGACCGCCGGGGCGAAGGCCGTCTTCGTGCTCGCGGCGGGCGCGGCGTCGCTGAGCTGGCAGCTGGTCCTCGCCGGCGCGGGCTCCGCGCTGCACCAGGGCTCCCGCCGCGCGCGCGCCCGTACCGGGTGGCCGGGAACGCGATCGTGCTCGGGCTCGCGGTCCGCATGGCGCTGGCCGCGTGTCTGCCGCGATGGCCTTCCGCACCCTCCGCATCGACGAGCTCGACCCGATCGGCGTCGACGGCCTCGGCTGGACCCGCTCGGGAACGCGCTCGGCGTCCACGGCTTCGGCGTCAACGCCTACCTCGGCCGCGGAGGCGGGCGCCGAGATCATCGAGGATCACACCGAGGCGAGGCCCGGCCACGAGGAGCTCTACGTCGTGCTCGCGGGCGCGCGCGCTTCGAGCTCACGGCGAGGGCTCGACCCGCCGGCCACCAACTCGTCTTCCTCGCGGACCCGGCCCCGCGCCGCACGCGGTCGCCGAGGAGGCCGGCACGCTCGTCCTCGCGGTCGGCGGCGACCCGGGACGCCCTACGAGGTCTCCCCTGGGAGCCGCGGTTCCGGGCCCGCCGCACTCGAGCGCCGGCGAGTGGGAGCAGGACGTCGCCTTCATCGGGAGGGCCTCGCCGCGCAGACCGGACGACGCGCGCGCTCTCAACCTCGCGTGCTTCGAGGCGCACCCGGGCGGCTCGACGAGCGGCCGAGCACCTGGGTCGGCGCGCCCCGCCGACGCCCAGGGCTCCGATGGCGGCCGACGCCCGGACCTGGCCCGCTGCGCGACCGCGCGGACTTCCCGTGTGACGCTCGACGTCCTCGCCGGCATCCACGGCAACGTGGCGCGCTCGACGCCGTGTTGGCCGACCCGCGGGCGCCGGCGCGACGGCTTCGTCGACCTCGGCGACACGATCGACGGGCCGCTCGACCCAGTCGGGACCGCCGCCGGCTGCGCGCGCTCGGTGCGTTGCCAGTGCGCGGCAAGCAGGACCGGATCATGGCCGAGCGGATCCGGCCACCGCGCGCGCGCTGCGCCGCCCCGAGCATCCCCAATTGGCTCGCCGGCTTCCCGGTCGTGGCGGAGCACGAGGACATCGTGCTGTTCCACGGCGGGCCGCAGGCCGACCGGAGCTCCTCGAGGACATGCGACGCGGAGGGGACCCGGCCGCGCGAGCTGCGGCGAGATCGATGCGCTGGTCGCGGGGATCGACGCGGCCCTGATCGTCTGCGGCCACGCGCACTCGCCGCGGCTGATGGATCTGCCGGACGGGCGGCGGGTGCTGCAACCCGGCAGCGTCGGGTTGCCGGCCTACCGCGATGCCGGCAGCGCGCGAACGCGAGAGGCACGCGGCACAACGCTCGATCGATCGGCGCCAAACACCGCGCGATGGTCGTTTCCGCGTCCAGCATCGACGTCGTCGCCGGCGATCCTGAGCCGCCTCGGTGGCCGGGGCTCCCGCGGCGACCAGCAAGAAAGGGGATGACTCACTCAAATCCGGCTGGCGCTCGCCGCGACGGAGCGGGCCGCTCTCGCGCAGCGCTTTTTGGGGGCTCGGCCAGGACGCCTCGGCCAAAGAGCGCGAGGCGCGGCTCGCACTGGCGCTCGATAAAGACTCAGTCACCGTTATGACGGAGGTTGATACAGCTCACCGTTATGTGGATGATAGACCACGGATCCCGGGATCGTGGGAGCGGAGCCGCTCGCGCCAAATCGCTGCTCGACGCGGCGCTCGCTCTCAGTTCGCCGAAGAAGGGCTTCGCCGGCGCGCGGTTGTTGAGCAAGGCCATCGACGACAGCCGAGCGCCGGGGTCAACAAAAGCGAGCTGACTCTCTGGGACTTAACTTTCGGCGCGGGCAAGCCAAAGCGGGCTGGCCTCGCGACGCCAGGCTCAGCGTCGCCGGGGAGTGGCTCAGGCGGCGCGAGGCGGAGTTCGCCAAAGAAAAAAAAAAAAAAAAAAAAAAAAAAAAAAAAAAAAAAAAAAAAAAAAAAAAAAAAAAAAAAAAAAAAACCGGGGGCGAGCTCCACGGCTCGGCGAGCTCGTCGGCCCCCTTGGCGTCAACGTCCGGCAGCGGCGTCGAGCATCGCCAACCGGCGATACGAGCTCGCGGGCTTCGTGCGCCGAGGCGCTCTGTAGGATCCCGGGGCACGAGGAGGGAAGGGCGGGTCATATATTCGGCCTGCCGGTTACACCAAGGTGAACCTGAAGGAAGACGTCGAGGACGTGGCGCCGAAGTTCGGCTGCTCCCGGCAGCCACGAATCCCGGTTTGCCCGCACGACCGCTGAAGCCCGAGCAGCAGGCCATCAGCTACTCCGCGCTGGCGCCCGGGCTGGCCGCCCACCGTTCGGGCACGTCCCCCCGACGACGCAGGAAGAGGTCTACGCCGGGTCGCCGGCAGCGCGCGCCTCAAAATCGAGCGACGACGAGGCGTGGATTGCCCAAGTACGCGGGAGCGTGCGTGTCACGCCGGGCACCACGCGCGAGCTCGCGACGCCGGGCCCCAGGGCGCTGGAGATCCTTGCGGTCGGCGCGCCGAACACCGACAACAAGGACGCCGAGATGGCGCCGGACTGGTGGGGCGAAAACTAGGCGGCGGCGCCCGAAATATCGGCGAGGACCGCCAGGACCTGCTCGTCGTGCGTCTTCGGCGAGACCTTCGGGAAGACCTGCGCGATCTCCCGTCGGGTCGATGATGAACGTCGCGCGCGGACGCCCCAGTACTTCTTCCCGTACATCGACTTCTCGGCCCAGACGCCCTAGTCCTCGGCGACCGAGTGGGCCTCGTCGGCGAGGAGCGTGAAGTGGAGCGATTCTTGTCGGCGAACTTCTTGACGGCCGAGACCGGGTCGGGCGAGATGCCGAGGACGGTCGCGCCGGCCGCCTCGTAGTCGGCGGTGTGGTCGCGGACGCTGCAGGCCTGGGTCGTGCAACCGGGGGTGTCTGCCCTCGGGTAGAAGTAGAGGACGACGTGCTGGCCGCGGAAGCCGGAGAGCGTGACGACGTTGCCGTCCTCGTCGGGCAGCGTGAAGTCGGGGGCGGTCTCGCCTTGCTCGATCATGCCCCGATGATGGCGCACCGCAAAGCTGAGCAGCGCAACGCGTAGCCAAGGTCCCGCTCGTGCTCGCGCGGCGGGAGGGACGAAGGCTGAGGGGTCGCGGAAGGGATACTCGACCGCGATGCTGGGATCGCCGCCACGGGCGTTGCAGGCGCGCTCGAAGTCGCGCCGGCGGCCGGTACGACGGGCGAGCACCCGGTCGCAAAGCGTAGATGAAGGGGCCCGGCGGTGGCCCGGCACACTCGTCGGTAGCGGCTCGCACCGCCGCCGAGCGCGAAGTCGAAGCCGATCCGGCCGAAAAAAAAAGGGCGCAGCTTCGCGGGCGGGTGGGAGCTCCCGGGCACGGTGTTCTTCTGAATAAAAAAAAAAAAAAAAAAAAAAAAAAAAAAAAAAAAAAAAAAAAAAAAAAAAAAAAAAAAAAAAAAAAAAAAAAAAAAAAAAAAAAAAAAAAAAAAAAAAAAAAAAAAAAAAAAAAAAAAAAAAAAAAAAAAAAAAAAAAAAAAACCGCCACGGCCAGCCCCAGGGCGTGCGCGCGTGAGCTGGGGGCCGTCGTAGTCGACGGCGGCGCACGGGCGGTCCGAAACGGCACGGCGCCTGAAGTGGCGATGGCGGGGTGCCGTGGCGAAGCGTCGTCCACGAGGTCGAGCCGGGTCATGTCGAGCTCGAACGGTTCGGGCGAAGCCCTGCATTCGGGCGCAGCGGCCTCGCTAAGACATCGCGGCGCCACTAATCCAGCGCGCGGGCGCGGCTGGCCGCTTCGCCGCGGCGGCGCAGCGGTCGACGAGGTACCGCCGCCCCAGTTTGGGTCGAGGAGCTTCGAGCCCGCGCAGGACCAGGCAACCGACGCCCGCCTGCCTAAGCGCGCTGAGGCGCTCGCCTTCGGCCGGGCCGCGCCACGCCCGCCCTCGGTCGTCCTGGGTCTGGAACGCGTTGACGTAGCAGACGCTTTGTACGCGCCGGAGGCTATCGGTGAAGGGTAAGCGCCCGCGAACCAGTCGAAAACGCGACGATAAAAACCACGCCGGCACGAGCGGACGGCGGGCGGGTCAAGTCGCCAGTGCGCCGATCTGAAAAGTAGCCCACTGGACGTCCTTCGCGGGCAGCGGCGCGATCGCGGCGGCGACGGCAAAAAAGGGGAGGAGGGGGCGGCGAGCTATCGACGCCCAAAAAGTCGTCGCAGACCGGGGAATTCCGCGAAAAAAAATCCCCGGCGGGCAGCGCTATCTCGCCAACATGCGGTGGAAGGAGCGCCGCGGGGCGCGGGATTCCAACCCCGCGCGCGGTTAAAAAAAAAAAAAAAAAAAAAAAAAAAAAAAAAAAAAAAAAAAAAAAAAAAAAAAAAAAAAAAAAAAGGGGGGGGGGGGGGACGTGTGTGGAGCGGGCGATCTGGTACAACCAGTGCCTCCAACTGGTCCAACCAGTGCTGCTCTCAGACCGCATCCACACCGGCCTCCGCGACCGGATCCTGTCCGGCGCGCTCGCGCCCGGCGCGCCGTGCCGTCCGAGCGGCGGCTGAGCGAGCAGCTCGGCGCGAGCCGGCACGCGGTGCGGGAGGCGCTCAAGCGGCTCCAGGAGGCGGGGCTGATCCGCATCACCCAGGGCGGGGCGACGCGCGTCCGCGACTGGCGCCCCGACGGCGGCCTCGACCTGCTGCTCGCGCTCGGCGCCCAGGGCGACACGCCGCCGGAGCTGGAGCTGGAGCGCGCACGCTCGAGCTGCGCGCGTGCATCGGCGCCGACGCCGCCCGCCGCTGCGCCGAGCGCGCCACCCCCGCCCAGCGGGCCGAGATCGCCGCCCGCGCGGAGGCGCTCGCCGCGACCGCCGACCCCGAGGGCCGCAACGCCGAGTACGAGCGCCTCTGGGCCGTGATCGTCGACGCCGCCGGCAACCTCGCCTACCGGCTCGCGCTCAACACGCTCGACGCCGGCCAGCACGTGCTGGTCCTCGACGCGGAGCGCGTCGGCCGCGAGCTCGACGACGGGCCGCGATCCGCGCGCCTCGCCGCCGCCATCGCGGCCGGCGAGCGCCGAGCGCGCCCGCACGCCCGCCGCCGAGCTCTTGGAGCGCAGCCGATGAGCGAGGTCCTCTACTACGCGATCCCGTTCTTCGTCCTGCTGCTGGTCGTCGAGGCGCTCGACCTACCGCCACCTGCAGAGCGACGGCCTCGTCGGCTACGAGCTCCGCGACACGCGCACGAGCCTCTCCATGGGCCTGGGCAACGTGGCCATCAACGTCGTCTGGAAGCTCGTCGTCGTCGCCGTCTACGCCGGCGCTCTACGAGCTCACGCCGCTGCGGCTCGATCCCGGCGACTGGTGGGTCTGGGTGCTGCTCTTCTTCGCCGACGACCTCGCCTACTACTGGTTCCACCGCATCTCCCACGAGAGCCGCGTGTTCTGGGCGAGCCACGTCGTCCACCACTCCTCCCAGCACTACAACCTCTCGACCGCGCTGCGCCAGACCTGGGTGCCGATGACCTACTTCCCGTTCTGGCTGTCGCTGCCGCTGCTCGGCTTCCCGCCGTGGATGGTGCTGCTGGCGCAGAGCTGGAGCCTGATCTACCAGTTCGGATCCACACCGAGCGGATCGGGAAGCTGCCGCGGCCGCTCGAGGCGATCTTCAACACGCCGTCGCACCACCGCGTCCACCACGGCGCCAACGAGCAGTACCTCGACCGCAACTACGGCGGCATCCTGATCATCTGGGACCGGCTGTTCGGCACGTTCGAGCCCGAGGGCGAGCGCGTCCGCTACGGGCTGACGACGAACATCGAGACCTTCAACCCGGTCCGGGTCGCCTTCCACGAGTACGCCGCGCTGCGCGACCTGCGCGCCGAAGGGCTCCTGGCGCGAGAGGTGGCGCGTGCTGCTGCGCGGCCCGGGCTACGAGCCGCCGAGCTCACTTCAGCAGGCGAGAGAGCCGGCGGTCCTTGAGGACCCGGCCCTCCGTCTGGTCCTGCGGGCAGTACGACATCACGTAGTCCTCGTAGAAGACGGCCTCGAGCGTCGTCCCGCACTGCGGGCACGGCTCGCCCTGGTGGGCGTGCACGCGCGTCGGCTTCGGGAACTTCTCGGGAGCGGGAGCCGGACCTGCTCCTCGTAGACGTCCATCACCCGGCCGAGCTCGGCGGCCATCGCCTCGCGCAGCCGCTCCGCCTCGTCGTCGTCGAGGTCGTCGCCGCGCTTGAACGGCGAGAGCCGCGCGACGTTGAGGATCTCGTCGACCCACGTGCGCCCGATCCCCGCGATCACCTGCTGGTCGCGCAGCAGCGAGTGGAGCGGCCGCGGCGCCCCAGCAACTCGCGCAGCGGCGGCGGGTCCGGCCAGGCCTCGGGCCGAGCGAGGCCGCGCGGGGTCCCGTCGCGCCTCCGGCCGGAGCACCTTCAACCACATCGCCTGCTTCGAGCCGAACTCGCGCACCCGCAGCTCGTGGTCGCCGGGCAGCCGGAGCATCAGCCGCGCCGCCTTGTCGCGCAGCGATCCGCGCTTGGGGTGCAGCTGCATGCGACCGGCGGACATCAGGTGGACGAGGACGACGAGCCCGTCGAGTCGAGCACAGCAGCTTCCCGCGCCGTTGACGCCCCTGAACGCCCGGCCCTCGAGCGCGTGCAGCGGCGGGTCGAACGTCTTGAGCGCGTTGATGCCCGGCGCGAGCGCCGATCGATCATCTGGCCCGGCAGGCCGGCGTCCAGCCGGCGGGCGACGATCTCCATCTCCGGCAGCTCGGGCATACAGTAATCTAGAGTATCGGACGATGGGGCTGGGTGACGGCGCGAAGGAGATCGCGCGCGCGCGGAGCGGGAGCTCGAGGCGCTCGTGGCGTCTCGTCGCCGTCGGGCGACGTGCACGGCGCCGAGGAGTGCGCCGCGATCTGCGCCGCGCTGCGCCCGCCGAGGCGGCGGTGGAGCGGCCCCCGTGCTCGTCCCCGGGCCACGCGCCGGACCTGCTCGCGCGCTGACCGGCACCGGCACGCGCCGCGTGCTGCTGCTCGGCCACGTCGACACGGTGATCGCGCACGCGCACCACAAGCCGCTCGCGCGCGACGGCGACCAGCTGCTCGGCTCCGGCACGGTGGACATGAAGGGCGGCGTCGTGCTCGCCCTCGGGGCGTTCCGCGCGCTGGCGGGCGGACCGCCGACTTCGCCGAGGCCGCGCTGCTGCTCGTCTACGACGAGGAGTGGCGGACCGCGCCGTTCGCGCCACGTCGAGCGCTTCGCCGGCTGGGACGCGTGCCTCTGCTTCGAGGCGGGCGAGCTGACGCCCGAGGGGCCGAGGGCGTCGTGGTGCGGCGCAAGGCGGCCGGCACGGTCAAGGTGCGCGCCAAGGGCCGCGCGGCGCACTCCGGCTCGGCGCCCGACCGCGGCCGCAACGCGCTGCTCGCGCTCGCCGCCGCCGCCCAGGCCGTCGCCGCGTGCCACGCGCCCGACGGCCCGGACCGCCTCACCGCCGTGCCGACCGTGCTCCACGCCGGTGACGCGTTCAACGTCGTCCCCGGCCGCGGCGAGCTCACGTGCGACCTGCGCGCGGACACCGACGCCGCGATCCTCGGCGTGCTCGACGCGATGCCGCGCGACGTCGGCGGCGTGACGCTCGAGCCGGAGCTGATGCGCCTGTGGCCGGGGATGGCCTCCGAGGCCGCCACCGTGCCGCTGCTCGAGCGCGCGAGCGCCGCGCTCGGGCGGCCCGTGGTCGGCGTCCGCCGCGGCGGGGCGAGCGACGCGAGCCATCTCGCCCGGCATCCCGCTGACGGTCGACGGGCTCGGCCCGCGCGGCGGCAAGGCGCACAACCCCGGCGAGTTCGTGCTCGCGACGTCGCTGCCGAGCCGGGCCGAGGTGGCGCTCGCCACCATCGACGCGGCGCTGACGAGCTAGTCGGCGTCGCGGGCGGGCGCCGGCGCGATCGACTCCAGCTCGCGCGGGCGCAGCATCACGAGCAGCTCGCCGCGCCGGCGCCGACCCGCATGCCGCGACGCCGCCCTTCTTGAAGTCGACATGCGCGCCGGTGAGGTCGTAGACGACCTGCTCGAACGACGGGTTGTGCCCGACCACGAGGAGCTTCGCGCCGTCCTCGTGCTCGGCCAGCAGCTCGCGCGACGACGTCCGACGTCGAAGCCCTTGCCGACCGCCTCGCGCTCCTCCGCCGCGATGCTGAGCGACTCGCAGGCGAGCTTCGCCGTGCCGCGCGCCCGCACCAGCGGGCTCGTGTAGCAGGCGGCGAACTCCAGGCCGAGGCGGGCGAGCGCCTGCACCGGCGGCGACCGACTGGCGCTCGCCCCGCGGCGTGAGCTCGCGGTCGAAGTCGTCCTTGGACTCGTGGGGCACGGCCTCGCCGTGCCGGAGGAGCCAGAGCTGCTGGTGGGCCATCGCCGCGGAATAGAGTACGCCGCGAGTCATGACCGCGCCGTCACCGCCGTCGGCAGCGAGAAGCGGACGCGCGTGCCGCGCGCGCCTCCTCCAGCCAGATCCGCCCGCCGTGCGCCTCGACGATCGCGCGCGAGATCGCCAGGCCGAGCCCCGCGCCGTCGCTCGTCCGGGCCGCGTCGGCGCCGCCGCGGAAGAACGGCTCGAAGACGCGGTCGCGGTCCGCGGCCGGCGATGCCCGCGCCCGTGTCGGCGACCTCGATCTCGACCGCGTCGCCCGCCGGCTCGGCGCGCACGACCACGGAGCCGTCGGCGGGCGTGTGGCGGATCGCGTTCTGGATCAGGTTGAAGAGCACGCGCTGGAGCTTCTCCGGGTTGGCGCGGGCGGGCCGCAGGCCCGGCGGCACTCGGCGCGCACCGTCGACGTGCGCGCGCGTCGGCCTGCGCGCGCATCGCGTCGACGGTCTCGCCGACGAGCGCGTCGAGCCGCGACCCGCTCGAGGCTCCAGGCGATCTCGCCCGCCTCGAGCCGCGAGAGCTCGAAGAGGTCGTCGATCAGGGCCGACAGCGCGTCGAGTGGGTGCTCATCTGCGCCGAGGTAGCGGCGCCGCGTCGCCTCGTCGACGACGTCGTCGGCGATCGCGTCGATGAGCAGCTGCAGCGACGTGATCGGCGTGCGCAGGTCGTGCGAGACGGCGGCGACGAGCTCGCGCCGCATCCGCTCGGCGTCGTCCATCACGCCGCCGCCCATGAGCTGCGACGGCCGCAGCGCGATCACGACCGCGAACGCCGCGATCGCGCCGACGACGAGCGCGTCGTGGGCGGAGACGAACATCAGCGCCGACGCCCGCCCCGATCGCGACGCACCAGCTGCCCGACGGCGATGGCGATGCCGCCACGCGAACTGGCGCCGCGGCGAGCCGAGCCGGCGCCGGCGCGCGCGGGCGACGTGCGCGAGCGCGAGCGCCGGCCGCCGAGCGCCACGAGCAGCGCGAGCGTGAGCGCGCCGTCGCGCAGGCCGTAGACGAGCGCGACGCCGCGCCGGCGACCAGCGCGGCGCCGAGCCCGAGGAGCGCCGAGCGCCGCGCGCTCACGGCTGGAAGCGGTAGCCGACGCCCCACACCGTCTGCACGTGGCGCGGCTGCGCCGGGTCGGCCTCGATCTTCGCCCGCAGGCGGCGGATGTGGACGGTCACGGTCGAGGTGTCGGTGTAGAACGCGTACTGCCAGACGGCGTCCATCAGCTGGTCGCGGGAGAACACCTGGCCGGGGTGCGGGCGAGGAACAGCAGCAGGTCGAACTCGCGCTGGGTGAGCGCGGCCTCCTCGCCGCGCACGAACACGCGCCGCGCGGCCGGGTCGATCCAGGTCGCCGAGCTCGACGGCGGCGCCTTGCTCGGGCGCGGGGTCGACGCGCCGCAGCACGGCGTCGACGCGCGCGACCAGCTCGGCCGGCGAGAACGGCTTGACGACGTAGTCGTCGGCGCCGAGCCGCAGCCCGATCACGCGGTCGGACTCCTCGCCCTTGGCCGTCAGCAGGATCACCGCGACGCGGTCGCGCGGGCCGGGTCGCCGAGCCGCGCAGCCGCCGCATCACCTCGAGCCCGTCGATCCCCGGCAGCATCAGGTCGAGCACGACGAGGTCGGGCCGCCGCTCGCCGGCCGGCTCGACGCGCGCGGGCCGTCGCCGGCGACGCGCGCTCGTACCGGCGCGCTCGAGGTAGCGCGACGACGACCTCGGCGATCGTCGGC
This sequence comes from uncultured Solirubrobacteraceae bacterium, assembly GCA_963791405.1. GTDB lineage: Bacteria > Actinomycetota > Thermoleophilia > Solirubrobacterales > Solirubrobacteraceae > DASQMT01. The sequence goes on from CAWBSJ010000008.1 coordinate 132,261, forward strand.
TCGTCGTCGACGACGAGCACGGAGCCGCGCGGTCGGCCGGCGTCCGGCCGCGCGCCGCCGCGGCGGAGGCGCGTTCAAGCTCTCTAGTAGGGCCGGATCGGCGGGCCGGTCACGTCGCGCCGTCCCTGCGCGTCCAGCTGAGCCGGTACCGCGCGCCCGCTGGTCGCCCGAGGCCGAAGACGCCGGCGCCCGTGCGCGTCGGTGAGCCGCTTCCATGCCCTTCCCGGTGTTGCGCTGGACCGTGACGTCGACGGGCCCGCCGCCGGGCGGACGCGGCCCCAGAGCACGTGGCTGGGGCCGTAGCGTTGACCCGGAGCGGCAGCATGAAGCCGTCGTAGGCGGGCTTCTTCTGCCCACCGCGTGCGCAGGCCCGTCTCGAAGCCCGTGTAGCGCTCGCTCCCGCTGCCGTGCGCGTTGTCGTCGCGCATCAGGTACTGCGAGAACGCCTTCACGCGCCGGTTCACGTACGCGATGTGCTCGGAGATCGCGAGGTACTCCGCCTGCCTCTTGGGCGCACGCCGGCGGACTGGTCCGGGTAGCTCTGCACGCCGAACTCCGTCAGGTAGATGCGGCCGCTTCTTCTTGATCGCGCCCGCCTTTCGCGGCCTTGTCGAGGCCTTCACCAGCCGGTCGAGCGAGCCGATCGAGACCTCGTGGCGTCCTCCGAACGAAGCGGCCCCGCGGGCGTAGGCATGGTGGGCGTAGCCCTCCATCCGCAGCTTCCGGCAGCCCTCTTGCGCTTGTAGTCGACGTAGAGGCAGAGCGCGCCGCGAGGAAGACCATCGGCGCGACGAGGTTCGAGTTGCCGACCGGCGCGGTCTCGCCGAACAGCACCATGTCCCGTTGCCCGGGACGCCGTGGATGGCCTTCTCGCCCGCGACGTAGAGGTCGCGGTAGACGCCCGGCGAGTCCGGGTAGCCGCTCTTGTACTGCGGGGCGAGGAAGTCCGGGTGGTTCGGCTCGTTCCAGATCGACCAGAGGTCGACGCTCGGCCGGCGCGCGGGGACCGCCGGACCCAGCGCCCGTAGTGCTTGGCGCTCGGCGCGTCGTCGTGGCCCTTCTTCGTCGCCCACTCCGGGCCGGGGCCCGTGAGCGTGAGCTGGAGCTCCATGCCGCGCGCGCGGTCGCCGGTGACCAGCCGGTCCAGGAGGCCCCCACGTGTCCTCGGGATACGCGGCCGGGTCGCGGGGTCGAAGCCGGCGCCTTTGAGCGCGGCTCCGCGGTGAAGTCGCGCCAGTAGACGAGCGCGCGGACGCGCGTCACGCCCATGCTCTGGATCGCGCGAGCGTCGCCTCGCGGTCGGCGTCCGACATCAGCTCGTCGGGCGCCTCGAAGGTCATCACCTGGGCGCGGCGCGGAGGCGGCCGCCGGCGCGGCGAGAGCGGCGCGACGAGGCAGAGGCAGGAACGGGAGCAGTCGTGGCATCGGGATGCAAACTCCCGGCCGCCCGCGCGGTGCGCCTATCCGGCAGCGAGGGCGACGACGCCCACCAAGGTGATGACCACGCCGGCGCCTGGGCGCGCGACAGCCGCTCGTCGAGGACGATCCGCGCGAGGATCACCGTCACCACGGGGTAGAGCGAGCCGAGCACCCCGACGACGCTGAGCAGCCCCCGGCAGGTGGCGAGCACGAACAGCAGGTTGGCGAGCAGGTCGAGCACGCCGACGTGCAGATCGCCAGCAGCGACCGAATCGCGCGGCAGCGGCGGGCGCAGCACGGCGCAGGCGCGAGGAGCACGCCCACGTCGGCCGTGCGGGCGAGAGCAGCACCCAGGCGACGTCGGCGGTCTCCTCGGCGCGGTCGATCGCGGCGAAGAACGTGCCGAAGCCGACCGCGGCGAGCAGCGCGAGGCCGATCGCCTTGCGGCCGTCGCGCCGCGCGCCGGGTCGGCCGAGGGCGCCGCGCGCGCGGCGAGCACGACGCCGGTGCCGCGAGCACGATCCCGGCGATCTGGACCGCGCAGGGCTGCTCGCCCGAAGTGAGCCCGACGAGGACCGGGATCACCATGCCGGTGGCCGAGATCGGCGCGACGATGCTCATCGTCCCGATCGAGAGCGCGCGGTAGAAGGCGCCAGCGCGAGCATCCCGAACGTGCCGAGCCGGCCGCGAACAGCGTCGCCGCCGTGTCGTGCCCGGTCGGGCGCCCCGAGCACCGCGACGAGGAGGACGCAGGGCGAGGCCCTGCGAGAGCACGAGCACGGCGAGCAGCGCGTTGCGCCGGCTCTGGACGCCGCCGAGGAAGTCCGAGAGCCCCCACGAGATCGACGAGGCGAGGGCGAGGAGGGCGGCGCCAGCACGGCCGCCGGAGACCTAGTCAGATCGGACAGTTCGAAGCCCGGCTCGGTGCCGAACGTCCGCTTGTAGCGCCGGCGGACGAGCTCGTAGCGCCGCAGCGCCTCGGAGTGGCGGCCGCGGCGCAGCATGCAGCGCGATGAGGTCGCGCTGGGCCGGGAGGTCGAGCGGCTCGAGCTCGACGAGGCGCTGGAGATGCTCGGCGGCGGCCTCCTCGTCGCCGGCCGCGAGCTGGAGCGCGGCCAGGCCGCGCAGGACCTGCGCGGCGAGGTCCCGCAGCCGCTCGCGCTCCGCGAGCGCCCACTCGGCGTAGGGCTCGTCGGCGAGGAAGTCGCCGCCGTAGGCGCGGGCGGCCGCGGTCAGCTCGATCTCGGCGCGCACGGCGTCCCCGCGGCGCAGCGCCTCCAGCCCGGCGCGGGCGCGGGCCTCGAAGTCGTCGGCGTCGATCGCGACGCGGTCCGGGCGCGAGCTCGTAGCCGCCGGTGCGGGCGACGACGTAGCCCGAGGGCTTGCCCTTCGGGCGATCGGGCTCCAGCCGGTCGCGCAGCGTGTGGATCGCCTGGCGGACGTTGCTGGCGCCGGCGCGGCCCGCGTTCGGCCAGAACGACCTCGAGCAGCTCGTCGAGCGTGACGACCCGCCCGCGCTCGCAGATGAGGTACTTGAGCACTGGCCGGGCCGGTGGCGCGAGCCACTCGCCCGCGCCGCGCCTCGCTCGCCTCTCGAGCCGCGTGCGGCCGAGCGCGCGCACGGCGAGCCGCGTCGGGCAGGTCCTCGCGCGCGAGGCCGGCGGGCCCGGCGAGCGCGGTGCAGCATGACCACGACCTGGCCGGCCTCGGAGGCCGAGCGGCGGAGACCCAGGCGGCGCCGCCGTCGTCGAGCGGGATCTGGCGCTCGGTGAGCGCTCGCCCGGCTCAGCGCGCTGCGCACGCATGGCGGCAGGCGCCGGCGGGCGGCAGCCGAGGAGGGCGCAGCAGCGCGCCCCGGCGACGGCGCGGGGGCCGAGCAGCACCGCGCGCCGGCGCGGTTGCGCCGCGAGCAGAGGCCCGACGCCGTCGAGGACGACGCGCCGCGGCGGGCAGCGCCTCGAAGGCGGCCTCCCAGGCGACCACGTCGCGCCGCGGTCGTGCCGCCGGGCTCGGATCGAGCGCTGTGCGTCGAGGGGGTGGCCTGCACGGATTCAGAGTTCCAGCCGGTCGGGCCTAACCCAAACCGTACATGTCGTCCAAGGAAGACGGTTAAACGCTCAGTTGACGCGGCAGGTAACAGCGGGTTGACCACCCCACCGTAGGTTGCGCCACGTCCGGGACCGCGCCGGATGGCGAGCCCCACGGCCGGGAGAGGACCGCCGGATGCTCAGCACGACCGCAGGGGCACAGGGCCTGATCCGCCGCGAAGCGGACCAGATCGAGGCCGCGGTCGGCCGGGGTCGGTTCCGCCGCCGGCGCACGCTCGACCGCTCGCCCGCCGTGGAGCGGCTCGTGCTCACCGCCGTCGCGCGCGCCAAGGACGGCGACGCCGACGCGCTGCGCTTCCTCTACCTGCGCTACGCCGACAACGTCTACGGCTACGTCTGCTCGATCGTGCGCGACGAGCACGAGGCCGAGGACGTCACCCAGCAGATCTTCGCCAAGCTGCTCACCGCGATCGACCGCTACGAGCCGCGCCAGGTGCCGTTCTCGGCCTGGATCCTGCGCGTCGCGCACAACGCCGCGATCGACCACGTGCGCATGCGCCGGCCGGTGCCGGTCGAGGAGGTCCGCTCGCCGCCGACGCGCCGACGACGCGACGGCGGCACGCGAGCGCTTCGCCGACCTGCGCCTGGCGCTCGACGCGCTGCCCGCCGAGCAGCGCGACGTGATCGTGCTGCGCTTCCTGGTCGGGCTCACGCCGAGTGAGGTCGCCGAGCGGATCGGCCGCTCGGAGGACGCCGTCCACGGCCTCCAGCACCGCGGCCGGCGGCGGCTGCGCGCGAGATGCTCGCGCTGGCCGCCTGGCGCTAGTCGCGCTTGCCGCGGCCGTAGAGCAGCTTCAGCGGCCTGCCGATCAGCTTCGTCTTGCGCGCGCCGAACGGGTAGAACTGCAGGTCCCGCCGGGCGGCGCGAAGCGCGTGACCAGCAGCGACTGCTGGCGGCAGTACTTGCGGATGCCGCCGGCGCCGTGGCGCGAGCCGAGGCCGGAGGCCTTCCAGCCGCCCATCGGCAGCTCGAGCGCGAGGTAGTTGAGCTGGGCGTCGTTGACGCAGACGGCGCCGGCCTCGATCCGCCGCGCGATCTCCTCGCCGCGCGCGGCGTCCTTCGTCCACACCGAGGCCGCGAGCCCGTACTGCGAGTCGTTCGCCAGCCGGACGGCCTCGTCGGCGTCGGCGACCTTCATGATCGGCACGGTCGGGCCGAACGTCTCCTCGGTCATGCACGCCATCGAGTGGTCGACGTCGACCAGCACGGTCGGCTCGAAGAAGCGGCCGCTGCCGTCGCGCGCCGTTGCCGCCGGTGAGCACGCGGGCGCCCGCCGCGCGCGCCTCCTCGACGTGGCGCTGCGACGATGTCGAGCTGCGGCGGCGAACGTGATGGCGCCGACGTCGACCGTGCCCGGGCCGCTCGAGGCGCCCTGGCGCAGCGCGGCGACCTTGCGCGTGAGCTTGTCGACGAACGCGTCGTAGATCGGCGCCTCGACGTAGACGCGCTCGACCGAGATGCAGGTCTGGCCGGCGTTCTGCATCGAGTAGTAGGCGGCGGCGTCGGCCGCGCGCTCGAGGTCGGCGTCGGCGAGCACGATCATCGGGTCCTTGCCGCCGAGCTCGAGCGAGACCGGCGTGAGCGTCTCGCGCGGCGCGCGCCATGACCTTCTTGCCGGTCGCGCGTGGAGCCGGTGAACATGACCATGTCGACCGCGTCGACGAGCGCGGCGCCGGTCGCGCCGTCGCCGGTGGCGACGAGCAGGACGTCCTCGGGCAGCCCGCACTCGCGCAGCGCCTCGGCCATCAGCTGCGACGTGAGCGGCGTGACCTCGGACGGCTTGAGCACGACCGCGTTGCCGGCCGCGAGCGCCGGGATGCAGTCGCCGAACGAGTTCGTCAGCGGGTAGTTCCACGGGCCGATGACGCCGATCACGCCGAGCGGGCGGTAGCGGACGACGAGCTTGCGGCCGGCGACGAACGGGCTCGACGAGCGGACCTTCTCGTCGGCGAGGTAGCCCGCGGCGTGCTTGGCCCAGAAGCCGAACGCGGTCGCGGCGTAGCCGACCTCGTTGATCAGCGCGTCGTCGTGGGTCTTGCCCGTCTCGGACGACGATCGTCGCGACGATCCGGTCGCTGTTGTCGACGACCCACTTCTGCGCGCGGCGCAGGACCCGGCCGCGGCCCTCGAAGCCGAGCGCCTCCCAGGCGGGCTGCGCGGCGCGCGCGCGCGCGACGAGCGCGCGCGACCTCGTCCGCGGACAGCGACGGGACGGTGCGCGATGACCTCGCCGGTCGCGGGGTTCTCGACCGGGATGCCTCGCGCCGCGGCCGGCTGCCGCTCGACGGTGGCCATCGGCGTCAGCTCGAAGGCAGAGCTTCTCGATGACCGCCGGCTCCTGCGGGCGGTCGCGCGCCGTCGGTCGGGAGCGCCCTCGAGCGCGTCGACGACGTCCATCCCGGACGTCACCTCGCCGAAGACCGTGTGCTTGCCGTCGAGCCACGGCGCGGCGTCGATGGTGACGATGAAGAACTGCGAGCCGTTCGTGTTCGGGCCGGCGTTGGCCATCGCGAGCGCGCCGCGGACGACCTTGTGCTCGTTGAACTCGTCCTCGAACTGTAGCCCGGGCCGCCGGTGCCGGTGCCCTCCGGGCAGCCGCCCTGGATCATGAAGTCGCGGATGATGCGGTGGAAGGTCAGGCCGTCGTAGAAGCCCTTCGCCGCCAGGTCGCGCATGTTGCCGACGGTCTTGGGCGCGTCGTCGTCGAACATCTCGAAGACGATGTCGCCGTGGTTGGTGGTCATGGTCGTCGTGGACATCGGCGTCACCCTTTCGCGAGTTCCAGGCGCAGCGTGTGGCCGCGGACGTCGGTGCCGTCGACCGCGTCGGCGACGCGCGCGGCCTCGGTCGGCGGGCACCTCGAGCAGCACGAAGCGCTCGAGCAGGCGGACGTTGCGGATCGCCTCGCCGTCGAGCCCGGTCGCGGCGACGGCGGCGATGAGGTCGGCCTCGGCGAGCCCGGCGGCGCGGCCGCCGGAGGCGATCAGCTTGCGGTAGCCGCCGTCGCCGTTGACCGCGGCGCTCGTCGTGCGGCTTGCGGTGGCGGCGCGGGCTGCGGCTCCTCGACCTTGGCCGGCGCGACGTGCGCGCCCTCGGCCCACGGCGAGATCTTCGTGTTCGCGTGCGCCTCGATCGCCTCGAGGTCGCGCGCCTGGCGCGGCTCGACGAACGTGATCGCGCGGCCCGAGCGGCCGACGCGGCCGGTGCGGCCGATCCGGTGCACGTAGACGTCGGGCGAGGTCGGCACGTCGAAGTTGATGATGTGCGTGACGGTCGAGATGTCGAGCCCGCGGGCGGCGACGTCGGTGGCGACGAGGATCTTCACGCGCTCGTCCTTGAACGAGATCATCACGCCGTCGCGCGAGCCCTGGCTCATGTCGCCGTGCAGCGCCTTGACGTTCATCCCGCGGTCGCGCAGCGTCCGGTAGAGCTGGTCGCAGCGGATCTTCGTGCGCACGAAGACGATCGCCTGGTCGGGCCGCTCGGCCTCGAGCACGCGCGCGAGCGTCTCGTTCTTCTCGGCCGGCTTGGTCTCGACGAAGAACTGCTCGACGGTGTCGATCGTCAGCGTCGCCGCCTTGACCTTGACCGTGACCGGGTCGTAGAGGTGGCGCTCGGCCAGCCCGCGGATCTCGGCCGGCATCGTCGCGCTGAACAGCGCCGTCTGGCGGCCGTTCGGCGTCATGCGCGAGGATCTTCTCGACGTCCTCGAGGAAGCCGAGGTCGAGCATCTCGTCGGCCTCGTCGAGCACGAGGTAGCGGCACGAGTGCAGGACGAGCGAGTGGCGCGAGATCAGGTCGAGCACGCGGCCGACCGTGCCGACCACGATCTGCGCGCCCTGCTTGAGCTGGGCCTGCTGGGTGCGGATCGGCGCGCCGCCGAAGACGGCGACGGGGTCGATGCCCCGGTGCTTGCCGTAGGTCCGCAGCGCCTGCGTCACCTGGATGCACAGCTCGCGCGTCGGCGTGAGCACGAGCGCCTGCGTGTCGGGATCCTCGGGATCGACGAAGTCGATCATCGGCAGGCCGAAGGCGGCGGTCTTGCCGGTGCCCGTCTGGGCCTGGCCGATCACGTCGTGGCCGTCGAGCAGGTGCGGGATCGCCTGCTCCTGGATCGGGCTCGGCGATTCGTAGCCGACGTCGCGGAGGGCGGAGAGCACTGCGTCTGAGAGCCGGAGTTCGGCGAAGGTCGTCATTCCGCGCGGACAGGTTAGCTCGTGCAACCTCCACATTACGCGACGAGTCGGCCGCCCGCCGTGCGGGGTGTGGCCAACCCGACCGAGCGGCGGCGCCGCCCCGGTAGCTTCGCGACCATGACTGAAGAAGCGATCGTCGTCGAGGGACTCGAGAAGTCGTACGGCTCGGTCCGCGCCCTCGCGGCGTCGACTTCTCGGCGCAGACCGGCACCGTGCTCGGCCTGCTCGGGCCCAACGGCGCCGGCAAGACCACCGCCGTGCGGATCCTCGCCACGCTGCTGGAGCCGGACGGCGGGACGGCGCGGGTCGCCGGGCTGGACGTGAAGCGCGACGCGGCGGCGCTGCGCGCCAAGATCGGCCTGGCGGGCCAGTACGCGGCCGTCGACGAGAACCTGACCGGCTTCGAGAACCTCGAGATGGTCGGCCAGCTCTACCACATGCCCCGCAAGGACGCGCGCGCGCGCGCCGACGAGCTGCTCGAGCGCTTCGGGCTCGTCCGACGCGGCGAAGCGGCCGGCGAAGACCTACTCCGGCGGCATGCGCCGGCGGCTCGACCTCGCCGCCGCGCTCGTCTACCGCCCGCCGGTGCTGTTCCTGGACGAGCCGACGACCGGCCTGGACCCGCGCAGCCGGCTCGGCTGTGGGAGACGATCGAGGGCCGCGTCGCCGCGGCACGACCGTGCTGCTCACGACGCAGTACCTCGACGAGGCCGACCGGCTCGCCGACCGGATCGTCGTCATCGACCACGGCAGCGTGATCGCCCAGGGCACGTCCGACGAGCTCAAGTCCGAGATCGGCGGCGAGCGGCTCGAGGTCACGCTCGCGGACGCGGCCGACGCCGAGCGCGGCGTCGCGGCGCTGGCCGAGATGGGCGTCGAGCGGCCCGTGGTCGAGGACGGCGTCGTCCGCGCGACGATGCGCCAGCGCACCGGCACGATCGCCGAGGCGGTCCGCCGGCTCGACGAGGCGGGCGTCGGCGTCGACGACATCGAGCTGAGCCGCCCGACGCTCGACGACGTGTTCCTCTCGCTCACCGGCCACGCGGCCGAGGTGGAGCCGAGCGACGAGCCGCGAGCCCCGAGGAGGTGCGCGCATGAGCTCGCTCGCCATGACCGCGTCGGACACCGTGGTGCTCGCGCGCCGCAACCTGATGCGGATCCCGCGCCAGCCCGACCTGCTGATCGCCTACACGATCCAGCCGGTGATGTTCATGCTGCTGTTCGTCTACGTGTTCGGCGGCGCGATCGACACGCCGGGCCGTTCGACTACGTCGACTTCCTGATGCCGGGCATCATCGTCCAGTCGATCGCGTTCGGCGGGTTCGTGACCGCGCTCGGCCTCTCCGAGGACGTGAAGAAGGGCCTGATCGACCGCTTCCGCTCGCTGCCGATGTCGCGCGCCGCGGTGCTGGCCGGCGCGGACGTCTCCGACATCGTGCTCAACTGCCTCTCGCTCGTCGTGCTGCTCGCGGTCGGCTTCGTCGCCGGCTTCGGCTTCATCGACGCGACCGCGGGCGAGATCGTGCTCGGGCTCGTGCTGGTGCTGCTGCTCGGCTACGCGTTCTCGTGGATCTTCGCGCTGGTCGGGCTGTACTCGTCGTCGCCGGAGACCGCGAACTCGATCGGCTTCACGCTGATCTTCCCGCTCACGTTCGCGTCGTCGGCGTTCGTGCCGGCGGCCACGATGCCCGACGGGCTGCGGCAGTTCGCCGAGGCGAACCCGTTCACGACCGTCTCGACGCGATGCGCTCGCTCTGGCTCGGCACGCCGGCCCACACCGACGTCTGGATGGCGTTCGTCTGGTGCGTCGCGCTGATCGCGGTCTTCGCGCCGCTGGCGGTGGCGCGCTACCGCAGGTCGCCGCGAAGGCGTCCAGCCGCGGGTCGACGCGGCGCCGCAGCGGCTCGGGGAGCTTCATCGGGTCGGGTCGAGCAGCAGCTTGCCGGACGTCCGGCGGGCCTGGAGGTCCTCGTGCGCGCGCCGGACGTCGGAGAGCGGGTACGTCTCGCCCTCGACCACGCGCAGCTCGCCCGCGGCCGCGCGCTCGAACAGCTCCTGCAGCGGCGCGTCGACCAGCTCGGCGGGCCGCTGGAGGCAGTGCATGAGCCAGAACCCGACGACCGCGCGGCTCTTGCGCATCAGCGCGCCGGTGCGCGACCGTGTTCGGCTCGCGCGACGCGATCCCGTAGGTGACGAGCCGGCCGAACGGCGCGAGCGCGTCCAGGCTCGCGTCGAACACGCGCCCGCCGGCCATCTCCAGCACGACGTCGACGCGCTCGCCGAGGTTGGCCTCGATCAGCGCCTCCTTCAGGTCCTCGCGCCCGACGTCGACCGCGGCGTCCGCGCCGAGCTCCAGCGCCAGCTCGCGCTTCGCCTCCGACGACGCGGTCGCGATCACGCGGCCGGCGCCGAACGGGCGGCCGAGCTGGACGGCGAGCGAGCCGACGCCGCCGGCGCCCGCGTGGACCACGACGCTCTCGCCCGGGGCGATCCGCGCGCACGTGCGGTAGAGGTGCCAGGCGGTCAGGCCCTGGAGCAGCAGCGCGAGCGCCGTCGAGTCGGTCACGTCGTCGGGGATCGGGAAGGTCGTCGCGGCCGGCGCGGCCACGTACTCCGCGTAGCCGCCGGTGCCGACGAGCGCCACGACGCGCTGGCCGGCCTCGAGCCCGGCGCCGTCGCGCTCGACCACGCCCGCGATCTCCGCGCCGGGCACGAACGGCAGCTCGTAGCGCGCGAGGTACGAGTTCTCCCGCGCGTGGGTGTCGGCGAAGTTGATGCCGCTGCTCGTCACGCGCACGAGCACGTGCGCGTCGTCGGGCTCGGGCACCGGATGGTCGTCGACGAGCTCGAGCACCTCGGGTCCGCCCCACTCCGTGATCCGGATCGCGCGCATGGGGCGGCAGGGTACGACACCCCGCCTGCGCTAGCCGCCTGCGCTAGCCTCCCGCGCCGCCATGTCGCTCACCGTGGTCGGATCCATCGCCTTCGACGCCGTCGAGACCCCCGCCGGCAGCCGCGACCGCCTGCTCGGCGGCGCCGCCGTGCACTTCTCGATCGCGTCCTCGCAGCTCGCCGAGACGCGGATCGTCGGCCCGGTCGGCGACGACTTCGGCGACGCCGAGTACGCGATCCTCCACGCGCGCGGCGTGATCACGGACGACGTCGAGCACATCCCCGGCGGCAAGACGTTCTTCTGGGCCGGGCGCTACCACCGCGACATCAACCAGCGCGACACGCTCAAGACCGACCTCAACGTGTTCGAGGACTTCCGGCCGAAGCTCTCGGAGGCCGCCCGGGCGGCCGAGGTCGTCTTCCTCGCCAACATCCAGCCCGAGCTCCAGCGCGAGGTGCGCGAGCAGTGCGAGGCCGCGCACTTCGTCGCGATGGACTCGATGAACCTCTGGATCGACATCGCGCACGAGGAGCTGCTGGCCACGATCGCGACCGTCGACTGCCTCGTCCTCAACGACGCCGAGCTCAAGCAGCTGACCGACGAGCCGAACCTGATCCGGGCCGCGCACGCCGCGCTCGACCTCGGGCCCGCGCGCGGTGATCGCCAAGCAGGGCGAGTACGGCTCGGCGCTGATCACGCGCGACGGCTACTTCGGCCTCACCGCCTACCCGACGCAGCGACATCGTCGAGCCGACCGGCGCCGGCGACACGTTCGCGGGCGGGCTGATGGGCTACCTCGCGTCGCGCGACGGCGAGGTGGACGAGGCGGCGCTCCGGCGGGCGATGGCCTACGGCACCGCGTGCGCCTCGTTCAACGTCGAGGGCTTCGGCTCGGAGCGGCTCTACACGCTCGAGCGCGCCGAGATCGACGCGCGCGTCGCCGAGCTCGAGCGGATCAGCGCCTTCTAGCTGACCCCGGCCCTTGTACGACAGGGGATCGGGCGTAGTCTTCGCGGCCATGGAGTGGGCGATGGTCTTCCTGTTCATCGGCCTCAAGGTGCCGCTGCTGGCGCTCTGCTACCTCGTGTGGTGGGCGATCAAGCAGACGCCCGACGAGGACGAGCAGCCCGGCGGCGGCGGCACGAAGCGCCGCCCGCATCCGGCGCACCCGCTCCCGCGCACCCCGCGCCGCGGCCCGCACGGCGAGCCCGCCCTGCCCGCGCCGCCGCGCGTCCGGCCCGTGACGGCACGGGCGCGCGAGCTGGAGCGATAGCGTCCCGCGCGTGAGCGCGCCACATTCCGTCCTCTCCGACGGCACGATCCGCCGCCTCGTCGAGGCGGGCCGCGTCGTCATCGACCCGTGGGACCCCGAGCTGGTCCAGCCGGCCTCGGTCGACCTGCGGCTCGGCGGCTCGTTCCGCGTCTTCCACAACCACCGCGCGGCGGCGATCGACCTGCGCGACCCGCCCACGAACCTCACCGAGGAGGTCGTGATCGAGGGCGAGCAGCCGTTCGTCATCCACCCGGGCGAGTTCGCGCTCGGGCGGACGGAGGAGTACGTCGAGATCCCCGACGACATCGTGGCGCGGATCGAGGGCAAGAGCTCGCTCGGGCGGCTCGGGCTGATCGTCCACGCGACGGCCGGCTTCGTCGACCCGGGCTTCAAGGGGACGCTCACGCTGGAGATCACCAACCTCACGCGCGTCCCGATCAAGCTCTACGTCGGGATCGCGATCGCGCAGCTCTCGTTCATGGCGCTCGACGCGGCGGCCGAGCGGCCCTACGGGTCGCCCGAGCTGGGCTCGCACTACCAGGGCCAGACGGCGGCGACGGAGTCCCGCTACGGGCGCGCCGTCCGGTAGCTTTCCGGCCCATGCTCGCCGACGTTCGCTGCACGCTCGTCCACGCCGTCGAGGCTCGTCGGAGGAGGAGCCCTCCAAGACGCTCTTCTACGTCATGGGCATCGCCCTGGCCTGCTGGGCGGTGCTGCTGTTCGCGATCGGCATGCGCTCGACCGCCTTCCCGGGCTCCGCCGCCGCGCAGCGCGGCGTCATCGCCATCAGCCTCCTGCTGGTCGCCGGGACGATGACGGCGTCGATCGTCACCGCATAGCTCCGCCCGCGACTGCGGAAGCCGCCCCGGTGGCATAGTGCAGGTATGGGAACCGAGGAGCAGAGCACGAACGGCGGTGGTGTAGCCACGGCCTCCGACACGCTGAGCGTCACCGACAACCGGACGGGCAAGGCCTACGAGATCCCGATCGAGGACGGGACGATCCGCGCGCTCGCCCTGCGGGACATCAAGGTCGACGAGGACGACTTCGGCCTCATGACCTATGACCCGGCGTACATGAACACCGCGTCGTGTCGCTCGGCCGTGACCTACCTCGACGGCGACAACGGCGTCCTCGAGTACCGCGGCTATCCGATCGAGCAGCTCGCGGAGCAGTCGACGTACCTCGAGGTGGCCTACCTCCTGATCCACGGCGATCTCCCGACCCAGGCGGAGCTCGACGAGTGGACGCACCAGGTGACGATCCACACCTTCGTGCACGAGAACATCAAGACCTTCATGCAGGGCTTCCGCTACGACGCCCACCCGATGGGCATGCTCGTCGCGTCGACCGGCGCCCTCTCGACCTTCTATCCGGACGCCGCGAGCGTCAAGGACGCCGAGGTCCGCTACGAGCAGATCGTCCGGCTCGTGGCGAAGATGCCGACGCTGGCGGCGTTCTCGTTCCGCCACAACATGGGCCAGCCGTACGTCTATCCGGACAACGACCTGGCCTATCCCGGCAACTTCCTCTCGATGATGTACAAGATGACCGAGCTCAAGTACGAGCCGGATCCCCGGCTCGAGCGCGCGCTCGACATCCTCTTCATCCTCCACGCCGACCACGAGCAGAACTGCTCGACCTCGGCGGTGCGCGCGGTCGGCTCGTCGCAGGTCGACCCGTACAGCGCGGTCGCCGCCGGCGTCGCCGCGCTCTACGGCCCGCTCCACGGCGGCGCCAACGAGGCGGTCCTGCGGATGCTGCGCCGGATCGAGACGAAGGAGAACATCCCGGACTTCATCGCCGGCGTGAAGGAGGGCGACGAGCGCCTGATGGGCTTCGGGCACCGGGTCTACAAGAACTACGACCCGCGCGCGAAGATCATCAAGACCGCCTGCGACGACGTCTTCGAGGTCACGGGCACCAACCCGCTGCTCGAGATCGCGCTCGAGCTCGAGAAGCACGCGCTCGAGGACGACTACTTCGTCAAGCGCAAGCTCTACCCGAACGTCGACTTCTACTCGGGCCTGATCTACGAGGCGCTCGGCCTGCCGGTCGAGATGTTCCCGGTCATGTTCGCGATCCCGCGCACGAGCGGCTGGATCGCCCAGTGGCTGGAGATGATCGAGGACAAGGAGCAGAAGATCGCCCGGCCGCGCCAGATCTACACGGGCGAGCGGACGCGCGACTACGTCGCCCTCGGCGACCGGAGCTAGCTCACAGAGCGCCGGCGGCACCGGTTGTATTTTGCAACCGGTGCGCCATGCGCTCGCAGACGGCAGCCGGATCCTGATCCGGCCGATCCGGCCCGCCGACGGGCCGCGGCTCGCCGACGCCGTGGAGCGGCTCAGCGACGCGTCGCGCCGGCTGCGGTTCCTGGCCGCCAAGCCGGGCCTGAGCGCCGCCGAGCTGCGCTACCTCACCGAGATCGACGGCGTCGGCCACCTCGCGCTCGTGGCGCTCGCCGGCGACGGGCCCGACGCCCCGATCGTGGGCGTCGCGCGCTGCGTCCGGCCCGTGCCGGGCAGCGCGGAGGCCGAGTTCGCGATCGTCGTCGGCGACGCGCTGCAGGGCCTGGGGCTCGGGCGGCTGCTCGTGACCGAGCTCGCGACGGCCGCGTGCCGCGTCGGCATCCGCCGCTTCACGCGCGACGACGCTGGCCGAGAACATCGCGCTCGTGCGGCTCCTCGACGGGCTCGGCGGCGCGGTCGAGCTGCGCCACGCCGAGGGCGGCGTGCGCGAGCTCGCCACCGAGCTGCCGGACTGCGCCGGCGCCCGGCGACTCGCCGCCTGACTTCACGTTCCGGCCGCAGCGGCCGATGTGATGTCCATGGGCATCGGGACGCTCAAGGCGCTGTTCGCCGACGTCGGCGTGGTCCGGCGTGCCCGGATCGTCGAGGCGCTGCAGGACGCGGGCTGGTCCGTCCACGCCGAGGCGGCCGACGGCGCCGAGGCGCTGACCGCCGCGCTGGCGCGGCGCGGCTGGGACGTCGTGGTCTACGCCGGCGAGGGCGCGGCGCCCGTCCCGGCGCGCAAGGCGATGGCGCTCGTGCGGACCGCCGACCCCCAGCTCCCGTTCGCGGTCTCGATGGCCTCGGTGCGGCCGGGCGACCTGTCCGCCTTCGTCCAGGGCTTCGGGCCGGAGGCGATCGTGGCGCCCGACCCGGCGCACCTCCCCGAGCTGCTCGCGCCGGTGCTCGAGGCCGCGCACGACGCGCGGCCCGACGCCGACGCCGCCCACCGGATGCTGCTCGCCCAGCAGGAGATCACCGGCCACATCGCCGCCGGCCCGCCGCCGGACGAGCTCTGCGAGCGCGTGCTCGGCACGCTCGGCGAGGCGCTCGGCCGCCCCTGCGGCGCCGTCTGGCGCCCGCGCGGCGACTCGCCGTCGCTGCGCGCCGCCGCGACCTGGTACGACCCCGGCGCGGGCCCGGAGGTCGCCGCCTTCGCCGCGCGCGCGAAGCGGATCGCGATCGCTCCCGGCCGCGGCCTCGCGGGGCGCGCGTACGCGTTCCGGCGCCCGTCCTGGGTCGCCGACGTGCGGACCGACGCGAGCACGCCGCGGCACGCCCACGCCGCGACCGCCGGGCTGCTCTCGGCCGTGGCCTTCCCGCTCGCGCTCGGCGACGAGTGCGCGGGCGTGATCGAGTTCCACTCCGGCGCGCTGCGCGAGCCGGGGGCGGGCGAGATGGCGCTGTTCGCCACCGTCGGCGGCCAGCTCGCCCAGTACCTGGAGCGGCGCCGGCTCCAGGCCGACGAGGTCCACGAGCTCGAGGCGGAGCTCGCCGCCGAGCGCGCCCGCGCGGACCGCCTGGCCGCGCTGCTGGCCGAGGTCGGCGCGCGGGTCGATCCCGGCTAGCATCCGCCGCGTGTGGCGGGTGATCGTGCGCAGCGGGCCGCGCGTGGAGAAGCACCGCGCGCCGACGCCGGACGCCGCGCTCGACCTCGCCGAGCGCGAGGCCCGGGTGCTCGCGAACGGCCCGCGGCGCGGGACGGTCGCCTCGATCGGGCGCGAGTACAGCGCCGCAGCAGCAGGTCGCGGGCCGCATCGAGCTCGCCGGGCCGGGCGTGCGCGCCGGGATCGACGTCCGCGGCGACGGCGAGGCGGAGGCGTGGACGGGGCGGTTCCGGCGCCGCGTCGTCGAGCCGCGCGACCGCGAGACGCCCTACGACGCGCTGCGGCGCGTGGTGGCTCAGAGCACCAGCGTCGACCCGTAGCGGCGCAGCCAGGCGGCGTGCGCGCGCCAGCCGGGCACGCGCGCCTCGAGCAGCGCCCAGAAGCGCGGCGAGTGGTCCATCACCTCGAGGTGGCAGACCTCGTGCTCGACGACGTAGTCGAGGATCTCCGGCGGCGCGAGCAGCAGCCGCCAGTTGAACGACATCCCGCCCCCGGACGAGCACGACGCCCAGCGCGTCCGCTGGCCGCGGATCGTCAGGCCCGTGTAGGTCGTGCCCGGCGCGGGCGGTGGCGGCGTCGAGCCGCGGCCCGATCTCGGCGCGCGCCGCGCGCCGGTACCAGCGCTCGAGCGCCGGGCGCGGGTCGCCGTCCGGCACGAGCAGCACGTCGCCCCGGCGGTGGACGCGCGTGCGGCCCGGCTCGGGGACCAGGGCCAGCGTCGCGCCGAGGTACGGCACGGTGCCCGGGACGCGGGCGACCTCGGCGGCGGCGCGGGCGAACGTGCGCCGCCGGCGCGCGATCCACGGGGCGAGCTCCTCGACCGCCTCGGCGGCGGCCCGCTCCGGCGCGCGGCGCGGCAGCGTCACGGTGACGCTGCCGTCGGGGTCGACGGTGACCCGGACCCGGCGGGCGCGCTGGGAGCGGCGGATGCGGTACTCGGCGACGGCCATCGGCGGCGCCTGAGGCTAGCGCCGCGCCCGGCGTAGGATCGCGGCGTGGACGCCCCGGTCGAGCTGCGCCAGCTGCGCTACTTCGTGGCGGTGGCGGAGGAGCTGCACTTCGGCCGCGCCGCCGCGCGGCTGCACATGTCGCAGTCGCCGCTGTCGCGCGCGATCCGCGAGCTCGAGCGCGATCTCGGGGTCGTGCTGTTCGTACGCACGACCCGGAGCGTGGAGCTGACCGCCGCGGGGACCGCGCTGCTCGGCCGCGCCCGGCGCGCGCTGGCCGAGGTCGACCTCGCCGTGGCCGAGGCGCGCCGCGCCGCCGCGGCGCCGCGGGCTCGCGATCGGCTACGGCCCGCTCAGCCGGACGCCGGCCCGGCGGCTGGCCGAGGCGCTCGGCGGCCCGGAGGTGCGGCTCGCCGAGGACCTGTCCCCAGAGCTGCTGCGGCGCGTCGCCGCGCGCGAGCTGACCGCGGCGGTCGTGCTCGCGACGCCCGTCGCCGCACTGCCGGCCGGCGTCCGCACGACCGCCCTGCGCGACGAGCCGCTGCTCGCCGCGGTCCCGGCCGCACACCGGCTCGCGAGCGCCGGCGCGGTGCCGCTCGGCGACTTCGCCGCCGAGCGCGTGCTGCTCCCGCGCCCGCCGATCGGCACCGCGTTCACGACCTGGCTGCGGGCGCGGCTGCGGATCGCCGGGCACGAGCTGCACGACACGCTGGAGACGCTCGGGGCGCCGTGGGACCGGCGGATGCTCCCCGTCGCCGAGGGCGCCGCCGTCTCGGTCGTCACCGGCGACTGGGCGGAGCCGCCGATCCCCGGGGTCGCCGCCCTGCCGTTCGACCCGCCGCTGACGGTCCCGTTCGACCTCGCCACCGCGGACGCGGACGAGCTTCTGGCCACGGCGATCCGGCTCAGGGACACCGACGGCTGGCTCAGCGAGCGATCCGGACCCGCCGGGTCCTGATCCGCGACCGGATCGGACTTTCCCTTTCCGGCGCGCGCGCCGTAGCGTCGGGGCCATGGACCGCATTCCGCTCATGCTCATCCACGGCGCGTGGCTCTCCGCACGCAGCTGGGAGCGCTTCGAGGAGTACTTCGGCAACCGCGGCTTCGCCGTGTCCGCGCCCGAGTGGCCGCGCAAGCACGGCGACGTCGAGCAGCTCCGCGACGAGTCAGAGGAGCTCGCCGGCCTCGGCCTGAACGAGATCGTCGACCACTACGAGGAGCTGATCCGCGCGCTCGACGAGCCGCCCGTGATCGTCGGCCACTCCTTCGGCGGGCTGATCTGCGAGCTCCTGCTCGACCGCGGGCTCGGGCGCGCGGGCGTCGCGCTCAGCCCGGCGCCGCCGAAGGGGATCCTCGTGCTGCCGTTCTCGTCGCTCAAGGCGGCCTCCCCGGCGCTGGCGCATCCGTCCAAGCGGAACGGGATCGTGACGCTGACCCCCGAGGAGTTCCACTACGGCTTCACCAACACGTTCGGCGACGAGGAGGCCGCGGCCGCGTACGAGCGCTACGCGGTGCCCGAGACGGGCCGGATCTTCTACGAGGCCGGGCTCGCCAACTTCTCGCTCCACCCGCCGACCGACGTCCACTTCTCCAACGACGACCGCGCGCCGCTGCTGATCGTCGGGGCGGAGAAGGACCACACCGTGCCGGCGTCGGTCTCGCACGCCCAGGCGAAGAAGTACGAGAAGTCGTCCGCCCGGACCGACTACCTGGAGTTCGAGGGGCGTCCGCACCTGTTCCTGACCGGGGACGGCTGGGAGGAGGTCGCCGCGGCGATCGACAGCTGGCTCGACGGCGTGCTCGAGGCCGCCTGATGGACCTCGGGCTCGGCGGGAAGGTCGCCGTCGTCACCGGCGCGAGCAAGGGCATCGGGCTCGCCGTCGTGCGAGACGCTCGCGGCCGAGGGGATGACGGTGGTGGCGGGCGCGCGGTCGGCGGGCGCGCTCGCCGGCCTGGACGGCGTGACGGCGCGTCGAGGT
Source organism: uncultured Solirubrobacteraceae bacterium (assembly GCA_963791405.1). GTDB lineage: Bacteria > Actinomycetota > Thermoleophilia > Solirubrobacterales > Solirubrobacteraceae > DASQMT01. The sequence continues at coordinate 150,975 of CAWBSJ010000008.1, forward strand.
CGATCTCGTCGCACCGGGCGGCCCGGAGTAGCTCGTGGCCCGCGCCGTCGAGGCGCACGGCCGGGTCGACGTGCTCGTCAACAACGTCGGCGGCGTGAAGCTCCGGACCGAGGGCTTCCTCAGCCTCGGCGACGCCGACTTCGAGGCGTCGCTCCAGCTCAACTTCTTCTCGGCGCTCCGCGCGACCCGGGCCGCCGTCGCCGACATGCTCCCGCGCGGCGAGGGGACGATCGTCAACGTCGCCTCGGTCAACGCGTTCTTCCATCCCGACGGCCTCGTGATCGACTACGGCGCCGCCAAGGCCGCCTGGCTGAACGCGTCGAAGGCGCTGTCGCAGGAGCTCGGGCCGCAGGGGATCCGGATCAACAGCGTCTCGCCCGGGCCCGTCGCGACCGACCTGTGGATGGGCGAGGACGGCGTGGCGGCGACGGTCGGCCGCGCGACCGGCGCCGACGCGGACGCGATCCGCGCCCAGGCGGCGCAGGGCTTCGCCACCCGCCGCTTCACCGCGCCGGAGGAGGTCGCGACGCTGGTCGCGCTGCTCGCCTCGCCGCGCACCGCGAACGTCACCGGCTCCGACTACGTCATCGACGGAGGGTTGATCAAGACGCTGTAGCGTCGCCGCATGAAGGCGAACCGCTCGATCCCCGCCCCGACCGTCATCCCGGTCCTGATCTATCCCGACGTGCGCGCCGCGGTCGACTGGCTCGCCGCGGCGTTCGGCACGGTCGAGCGCGTCCGCATCGGCGAGGGCCACCGGGCCCAGCTGCGCCTCGGCGACGGCGCGGTGATCCTCGGCGACGTCCGCCACAACCAGCGCGCGCCGCGGGAGGGCGAGATCACCGGCTCGGTGATGGTCCGCGTCGAGGACGCCCGTGCGCACTGCGAGCACGCCCGCGCGCACGGGGCGCGGATCGTGATGGAGCCGACCGACTTCGAGTACGGCGAGCGCCAGTACACCGCCGAGGACCTCGCCGGGCACTTCTGGACGTTCTCCGAGACGCTCGCCGACGTCGCCCCGGAGGAGTGGGGCGGGGTCAGCGTCGGCTGACGCCCGCGTGCCCGCGCCGCTCGACGCGCTCGCGTTCCGGCCGGCGACCGCCGCGGACGCCGGCGCGCTCGCCGCGGTCATGGCGGAGGGCATCGGCACGTACCGGTCGTTCGCCGGCGACGGGTTCGCGCCGCCGCCGGCGGCGGAGATCGCCGCGGTCCTCGCGGGGCGGCTCGGTGCGCCCGACGTGTGGTGCCTCGTCGCGGAGGACGGCGCGGCGGTCGCCGGCTACGTCGCGCTGCTGCCCGCCGCCCAGGGCGCGCGGCCGGTCGCCGACCCGGGCCTGATGCACTTCTGGATGCTGTTCGTGCGCCCGCCGTGGTGGGGGTCGGGGCTCGCGCACCGGCTGCACGCGGCGGCGTGCGCAGAGGCGCGGGCGCGCGGGTTCGCCGCGCTGCGGCTGTTCACCCCGGCCGCGCAGGCGCGTGCGCGGGCGTTCTACGAGCGCGAGGGCTGGACGGCGGCGGGCGCGCCGTTCGCGCACGACACGATGGGGATCGACATGGTCGAGTACCGCCGCCCGCTGCGCCTGAGTCACCAGACGGTGTTCCACAGCAGCTCCCAGGCGAGCGCCTGGACGGCGAGCAGCGCGAGCACCGGGCGCAGGTCGCGCTCGCGCAGCACGGTCGCGGCGGCGATGCAGACGAGCGGCGCGAACGGCAGCCAGATCCGCTCGACCTCGGCCTTGGTGAAGCCGGCGAGCGCCGCGATCCCGAGCACGGCGAGGATCGCGATCGCCGTGTCCTCGCCGCGTGCGAGCGCGACGAACGCGAGCCAGGCCACCGGCAGCCCGAGCATCAGCAGGAACGCCGAGGGCGAGCCGGTGAGCCAGAACCAGTACGGCCGCTGGTCGGCGATCCCGAAGCGGTAGACCTGCTCGGTGGCGCGCAGCGTCCCGATCGGGTCGAAGCCGGTCGCCGCGGCGAGGACGACGTAGAAGGCGGCGAGCGCGGCCGCGCACAGCAGCGCGAGCACGACCATCGCCCGGAAGCCCTCGCGGCGCCAGGCGAGCAGCGCCGCCCAGGCGCCGATCGCGAGCAGCGACCAGGCGAGCAGCGAGGCGGCGGCGAGCAGCACCGCGCCGAGCGCGCGGACGCCGGGACGGCGGTCGGCGAGCGCCCACGCGGCGAGCATGCCCGCCGTGGCGTAGACCGCGTCCGCCGACGTTGCGCCGAACAGCAGGACCGACGGCGCCATCGCCGTCAGCAGGGCCGCGATCCGCGCCGTCCGCTCGCTGGTGACCGCGCGGCCGACCGCGTAGGCGAGCGGCGCGACCAGCGCGCCGGCGCCGATGCAGAACGCCGCCAGCCGGCCCGCGGTGTCGAGGCCGAGCGCGTCCATGATCAGCAGCAGGCCGGGCGGGTGCCCGGCGGCGTGGACCGGGAGCGCGGGCACCAGCTCCGCGAAGCGGTCGAGCAGGAAGCCCGGGCCGTAGCGCAGCGCCGAGAGCGCGGGCAGGTACTCGTTCGGCCCCTCGAACCCGTCGAGGTCGAACATGCCCGACCAGCCGCTCGGGCCGCGGCTCGTCGCGCCGAGCGCGAGCCGCAGCGCGAGCGTGAGCACGAACACGGCGGCCGCGAACGCGGCCGGCGGCAGCGCCGAGGAGCCGCGGCGCGGCCCAGACCGCGAGCCCGGAGCAGCGCGGCCGCCGCGAGCGCCCACGCGGTCGCCGTCGGGTCCCAGCGGCCGACGAACGGCGGGAACGGCAGCCCGAGCTCGCGGCCGTCGTGGCGCGCGAGCCACAGCCCCGCGGCGACGGTGACCGCCATCACCGCGAACGCCGCGACCGGCACCGCCCGCCGGCGGGCCGCGGTCATGACCGCGCCACCGGGCGCGCCGGCGTTCGCGCGCGGTCACATCCGGCTGCCATCCTCGCGCGATGGCCCGCCGCGCCCTCGCCGCCGCGACGCTCGCCTGCGCGGCGCTGGCCGCCGGCTGCGGCTCGGCGCCGCCGTCCGAGCTCCCGCCCGCGGCCGAGCCGGCCTCCTCCCCGCCGACGACGCACGCCGCCCGCCGGCCGGATCGTCCCCGTCGGCAACCGGCCCGAGGGGATCGCCGCCGACCCCGTCACCGGGCGCTTCGCGGTCGGCCTGCGCGACCCCGCGGCTGCTCGCGCTGGTCGACGGCGCCGACGGCGCGGTGGTGCAGCGCGTCCCGCTCCCCGCCGCCCCGCGCCACCTCCAGCGCGCCGGCGGCCGCGTGCTCGTCCCGGCCGAGGACGCCGACCTGCTCGTCCGCGTCCGCTTCGCCGACGGCGCGAGCACGAGCGCGCCGACCGGCCGCGAGCCGCACGACGCGGCCGCGACCGGCGGCCGGACGTTCGTGGCCGACGAGTTCGCGAACCGGCTCACCGTGCTGCGCGGCGACCGGCCCGAGCGGCCGATCCCGACCGCGCTCCAGCCCGGCGGCGTCACGCCGGTCCTGGACGGCGGGATCGCCGTCGTCGCCGTCCGCGGCCGCGTCGTCGAGCTGTTCGACGCCGCGACCGGGGAGGCGGATCGACAGCGCGCCCGCGGGGGTCGGGCCGACGCACGCCGTGGCCGACGTGAACCGCCTGTTCGTCGCCGACACCGCCGGCGGGGCCGTGCTCGTCTACCGGATCCGCCCGGAGCTCGTCCTCACCCGCCGCGTCAGCATGCCGGGCTCGCCGTACGGGCTCGCGATCGACCATCGCCGGCACCGCCTGTTCGTGACCCAGACCGCGCGCAACCAGCTCACCGAGCTGACCGCGGAGGGGCGCCCGCACGTCGTGGCCCGCTACCCGACCCCGCGCCAGCCGAACTCGGTCGCGGTGGACGAGCGCAGCGGCCGCGTCGCCGTCACGGGCAAGGTGGACGGCGTCGTTCAGCTGCTCGATCCCCGCGACCTGGCGAGGTAGAGCGCCGCGGACACCGCGAACAGCACGGCGCAGACGAGCAGCCAGCGCCCCGCGTAGCCCTCCCAGGTCGCGCCCGACACGCGCGTGTACGCCGCCTCGCCCTTCCCGCACATCACCGGGAAGAACACCAGCAGCATGAGCGCCGACAGCCCGAGCGGCACGCGCACGTAGTTCGCCCAGCCCACCGGGCGGCCGCGCCGGGCGACCCGGTCGAGTGCGGTGTAGGACGGCCACAGGACGAGATCGTGCAGCAGGATGGCGCCGACCAGCCACAGGACGATCCGCTCCGCCCCGCCGAGGTCGAGCGCCTGCAGCAGCGCCCAGGCCGCGAGCGCGAGCACCGCGAGGTGCACGAGCAGGTGCAGCGGCGAGGCGCCGTAGCGCGCCTTCATGCGCGGAACTCCAGCCGGCCGACCCACTTCGTGTTGTGCACGCCCGGCAGCGACGGGACGATGATCCGCGCCGGATAGCCGTGATCGGGCGTGAGGTCCGCCCCCGCGACGCGCAGCGCGAGCAGCGAGCGCGTCGTCGGCGACCTGGTGGCCCGCCAGCGTGACCTGGCGCAGCACGCCGGCCGGCTGGAGCGACTCGATGTGCACCTCGGACGGCGCCGGCACCCCGGCGCGGCGGGCCAGCTCGGCGAGCGGCACGCCGGTCCACGTCTGGCGCGTCGACCAGCCCTCGACGCAGCCGAGCGTGAGCGTGTGGGTGGCCTGCGGCAGCGCGAGCAGCTCCTCGCGGCTGAGCGACAGCTCCTCCGCGCCCGCGACGACGAGCCGGTAGGACGCGCCCGTCATCTCCGGCGTGACCTTCGCCCCCATCGCGGTCTTGTTGACCGGGAAGCCGCCGGCGCGGCGCGGGCCGAGGAACGCGGTCGGCCGCAGCGGGCCGCCGATCGAGGAGCCGGCGTTCGCCACCGCGAGCGTGAGCGACCCGGCGCCGACCGCCAGCAGCAGCCCGCGCCGGCTCACCGTGGGCGCGTCGGGCGCGACCGCGACGAGGTCGCCGTCGGGCTCCGGGAGCGTGTCGGCCAGACCGGCGCGCAGCGGCGCGATCACGCCGCGCGCACGGTACGCGCGCAGCGCGACGGGGACCTTCACGACCAGGTGCGCGATCAGCGCGGCCACGAAGACGACCGCCGCGTAGTAGTGCGCCCGCACGAAGTCGAAGCGGAACACGTACCAGTACTGGATGTTCGCGACGCCCGTGGCGAGGAGGAAGCCGGTGCTGGCCACGAGCAGCGCCACCGTGAGCCGCTCGAAGCCCTCGGACGCGCTCCGCACCGGCGGCCACGCGAACAGCCGCGGGATCACCGACCAGAGCTTCGCGAGCACGACCGGGATCACCGCGAGCCCGACGTTGACGTGCAGGCCCTGGCTCAGCGCGTAGAGCCACGACGGCCCGCTCGGCCAGCCGAACCACGTCGTGAACGGCAGGTCGGGCCGGACGAGCGCGTTCGAGCCGAGGTCCGGCTGGTACGCGGCGTGCGAGAGGAAGCCCGTGACCGCGACGATCGTGACCAGGACGAGCAGGATCGAGCCGAGCACGGCGGTCATCCACGGCCCGCGGAGCGGCGAGCGCCAGAAGCCCGGCCGGAACGGGCCGGGCGGCGTGGGGATCACGGGCGCTCCAGCCCGGCGAACCAGCGGCCGCCGGACTCGAGCCGGACGCGCTCGCGCAGCCCGGCCGCGCGCCCGACGCGCGCGATGTCGTCGGCGCCGACGGTGGCCCAGCCGAACCAGCCGCTGACCGACCCGGGCGCCTCGAGCCGCACGCGCTCGACGCGGGTCGCGACGCCGGGCGGCGCCGTCTCGACCAGCACGAGCCCGCCGTGCGCGACGAGCCGCCGGGCACGCTCGAGCAGCGCGACCGGCGCGCCGCCGATCCCGATGTTCCCGTCGAGCAGCAGCGCGGTGCGCCAGCGCCCCGCCTGGGGCACGTCGGCGAACACCGAGCGCAGGATCGCCTCCGCCCCGCGGGCGCGGGCGAGCCGCACCGCGACCGGGGAGAGGTCGAGCCCGAGCGCGTCGACCCCGGCCGCGACGAGCGCGGCGACGTGCCGGCCCGGCCCGCAGCCGATGTCCAGCACGGGCCCGTCGGCGTGCTCGAGCAGGGCGCGGTCGGCGGCGTCGACGGGCGCGAGCCAGCGCCCCAGCGGGAGCGGATGCGCGGCGCCGCCGGCGATCCGGACCGCCGCCGGGACGGGGTCCGCGTCCGCGGCCGCGGAGGCGAGCAGCCGCCCGTAGAGCAGCTCGGCGCGCTCGAGCCGGGTGGCGGTGGTCATGCCGCCTCGCTCCTGAGCGCGGCGGCGAAGCGGCTGTCCGGCGCGGCGTCCGCCGCGGCGCGGGCGGCGGCGATGTCGTCGACGTCGCGCAGCGCGGGCAGCTCGACGGTCCGCAGCCCGAGGGCGCGCAGCCGCGCGCGCTGGTGGGCGCCCGTGTCGGCGCGGCTCATCGGGACGCCCGCGAACGCGGCCGGGTCGGGGGAGCGCAGGCCGATCCCCCAGTACCCGCCGTCCTCGGCCGGCCCGAACGCGGCGTCGGCGTCGTCCAGCGCGTCCAGCCCGCGGTGGAGGAGCTCCGGGGTGAGCTGCGGCGTGTCCATCCCCACGAGGAAGCCGGGGCCGGCGTCGGCGAAGGCGGACGCGAGCCGCTCCGCGAGCCCGTCGCCGCGCTGCGGCACGACCGTCCAGCCGCGCGGCAGCCACGCGCCCGGCGCTCCGTCGAGCACGAGCACGCGGCGGCGCACGCCGGTCGCGTCGCACGCGGCGAGCGTGTCCTCCAGCGCGGCGCGCGCGAGCCGCGCGGCCTGGGCCGGGGTGCACGGCGGGCAGAGGCGCGTCTTGACCTTGCCGGCGACCGGCGCCTTGGCGATCACGAGCAGCGCCGGCCTCATGCGAGCACCGCCGCCATGTCGCGCACGGCGCGGACCGTGCCGCGCACGGTCCCGGTCACCTTCGAGCGGCCCGCGCGCGGGTGGTAGGTGACGCCGACCTCGTCGATCCGCCAGCCGGCCGCCGCGGCGCGCAGCACCATCTCGAGCGGCCAGCCGAAGCGGCGGTCGCGGACGCCGAGCGCGAGCAGCGCGTCGCCCCGCGCCGCCCGCATCGGCCCGAGGTCGCGCAGCGGGACGCCGGTGCGCCGCCGCAGCTCCGCGGCGAGCAGCGCGTTGGCCGCCCGCGCGTGCAGCGGCCAGCTCCCGTGGCGGGCGCCGAGCACGAGGTCGCGCTCACCGGCCGCGACCGGATCCGCCACCCGCGGCAGCTCGCCCGGGTCGAACGAGGCGTCGCAGTCCATGAAGCAGACGACGTCGGCGCGCGCGACGGCCAGCCCCGCCCAGCAGGCGGCGCCGAAGCCGCGCTGCGGCTCGTGGACCACGCGGGCGCCGAGACGTGCCGCGAGGGGACCTGATCCGTCGGCCGAGCCGTTGTCGACGACGATCGGCTCGTAGCCGTCCGGCATCCGCTCCAGCACCCACGGGATCGCCTCGCGCTCGTCGAGCACCGGAAGGACGACGTCGGGCATCTGGCAGTTTCTACGCGCCAGCCCTTACAACCGGATGACGTCGGCGTAATCTCGCCTGCCGTGAGCGACCTGATCCTCGTCACCGGCGGCGCCGGTTTCATCGGCTCGCACGTCGTCGATCTGCTGCTGGAGCAGGGCCACGACGTCCGCGTGGTCGACGCGCTGCTGCCCGCGGCGCACCGCGAGCGGCCGGCCTACCTCGACCCGGCCGCGGAGTGGATCGACGGCGACCTCCGCGACCCCGCGGTCGCCGAGCGCGCGATCGCCGGGGTCGCCCACGTGTCCCACCAGGCGGCGATGGTCGGGCTCGGCGTGAACCTGCGCGACCTGCCCGAGTACGTCGGCAACAACGACCTCGCCACCGCGCAGCTCCTCAGCGCGCTCGCCGGGCGCGGCTTCGACGGCCGCTTCGTGCTCGCCTCGAGCATGGTCATCTACGGCGAGGGCCGCTACGCGTGCCCGCAGCACGGGCTCGTCGGGCCCGCGCCGCGGCGCGCCACCGACCTCGACGCCGGGCGGTTCGAGCCGACCTGCCCGCGCTGCGGGCGCGCGCTGCAGTTCCGCACGGTCCCCGAGGACGCGCCCGGCGCCCCGCGCAGCGTCTACGCCGCGACGAAGCTCGCGCAGGAGCACCTGTGCGCCGCGTTCGGCGCGGAGACCGGCGTCCCGGTCACCGCGCTGCGCTACCACAACGTCTACGGCCCGCGGATGCCGCGCGAGACGCCCTACGCCGGGGTGGCGAGCATCTTCCGCTCCGCGTACGCCGCGGGCCGCGCGCCGCGCGTGTTCGAGGACGGCGCGCAGCGGCGCGACTTCGTCCACGTCCGCGACGTCGCCCGCGCGAACCTGCTCGCCCTCACCGCGGCGGCTCCGCGGCCGGGCCCGTTCAACGTGGCCAGCGGCACGCCCCGCACCGTGCTCGAGATGGCCCACGCGCTCGCCCGCGCCTGCGCGGCGCCCGAGGAGCTCGCCCCCGTGGTGACCGGCGAGTGGCGGGCCGGCGACGTGCGCCACATCGTCGCGGCGCCCGAGCGGGCCGCCGGGCAGCTCGGCTTCCGCGCCGAGGAGGACTTCGAGGCCGGGATGGCGGAGTTCGCGGCCGCCCCGCTGCGGACCTGACTCAGCGCGCCGGCGGCCAGTCGCCGAGCGGCCGCCCGATCTCCCACTCGTGGCCTGACGGGTCGGCGATCCGCCCGAGCCGCCAGCCGTGCTCGTCGGCGACCGGCGCGCGCTCGGTCGCGCCCGCGGCGAGCGCCCGCGCGGCGACCGCGTCCGGGTCGTCGACGTGCAGCAGCACGCGGCCGGTGGCGCCGCCGGCGCGCGGGTCGAGCCGGTCGCGCCCGTTCGCGTTCGCGACCCAGAAGCGCGCCTCGCCGACCGCGAGCTGGGCGACGAGCTCGTCGCCGTCGCCGACCTGGTGCAGCACCGATCGCGCCGAACGCTTCGGCGTAGAACGCGATCGCCGCGCGCGGCGAGCGCGACCCACAGCTCGGGCTCGAAGCGCGTCACCGCTCGGCGATCCCGCCCAGCACCGGCTTGAGGTCGACGACCGGCGTGCCGTCGAGCGCCTCGAGGTCGCGGACCCGCAGCCGCAGCCCGTCGACCTCCAGCACCGTCACGCGGTGCAGGCCGATCGGGTTCGGGCGGTCCGGCGAGCGCGTCGTGAAGACGCCCTGCGCCGGGCGCGACCGGTCGCCGCGCGGGTGGACCCGGAGCACGTCGCGCGCCGCGCGGTCGAGCCAGGTCAGGACGACCAGCTCGTCGCCGGCGGCGATCCCGTCGAGCCCGTCCGCGACGCCGGCGTCGAGCACGAGCCACGCGTCGGGCGCCCCCTCGTCGCCCTGCTTCGGCGCCGCGGCGAGGTCCGTCAGCGGCGACTCGACCGCCCGATCGCCTGCAGCTCCATGCCGGGAGTCCTACACCACGGCGAAGCGAGGACGCCAGGTCGGCCTGAACGGACCAGACTGGCGCCATGGCCGGCGAAGACCAAGGCGGCACGCCATGGCCCTGACGACCATCGACGCGACACCCGCGCTCGTGGTGATCGACCTGCAGAAGGGCATCGTCGCGCTGCCGACGGCGCATCCCGCCGCCGACGTCGTGCGCCGCTCGGCGGAGCTCGCCGCCGCGTTCCGGCGCCACGGCTTCCCGGTCGTGCTCGTCAACGTCGAGGGCGGCGCGCCCGGCCGCACCGACGCGCCGCCGCGCGGCGGCGACCGCCCGGCGGACTGGGCCGAGCTCGTCGCCGAGCTCGACGCGCAGCCGGACGACCTGCGCGTGACCAAGCGGACCTGGGGCGCCTTCCACGGCACGACGCTCGACGAGCAGCTGCGGGCGCGCGGCGTCACCCAGGTCGTGGTGACCGGGCGTCTCCACCAGCGCCGGCGTCGAGTCGACCGCCCGCTCGGCCCACGAGCACGGCTACCACGTCGTCCTGGCCACCGACGCGATGACCGACACCAGCGGGGACGCCCACGCCAACAGCATCGAGCGGATCTTCCCGCGGCTCGGCGAGACCGCGACGACCGCCGAGATCCTCGCGCGGCTAGAGGACGCGTAGCGTCGCGAGCGACGTGTCGCGCGCGACGATCGCCCCGCCGAGGTCGCGCGCCTCGCGCAGGTAGCGGACCGCGTCCTCGGAGACGCGGAAGCCCTCGAGGATCACCGGGATGCCGGGCGGGTAGACCTCGACCTCCTCGGCGGCGACGCGGCCGACGGCCTGGTCCAGCGGGACCTCCTGGCCGATCGACTTCGCGTAGCGGCGCGCGTGGTACGGGTGCATGACGGGCCGGTCGTCGATCGCCCGGAACGGGTTGTCGGGCATCCGCTTGACCACGCCGGGCGCGAGCTCGCGCCCGGCCAGGATCTCCTCGAGCGCGCGCAGCGTCGCGTCGATCGCCGCCTCCTCGAGCTGGAAGGTGGTGATGAACGTGACCGTGTTGACGCCGGCCTTCTCGACCACGATGCCGCGCTCGACGAGCGCCTGCGAGACCGCGAAGCCGCTGATGTCGTAGCCGGTCAGGGCGATCGTCGTCTTGACCTTGTCGCAGCCCGCGACGTGCTCGCGGTGGCGGTCGAGCACGCCGGGCGCGTCGAGCTGGCGCAGCCGCGGGAGGCGCTCGTGCAGCAGCGCCTGGAACGCCTCCGTGCGGCGGATGCAGACGCCGAGCGCGTCGCGGCCGGTCGCGGCGAGCGAGCGCACCGCCGCGTCGGCGCTGGCCAGCAGGTGGTAGCTCGGCGACGTGGTGACGTACTCGCGGAACGCCTCCTCCATCAGCTCGGAGTCGACGCGCGCCTCGCGCCAGTGGATCAGCCCGGTCTGCTGGAGCCCGCCGGCGAGCTTGTGCGTCGACTGGACGGCGATGTCGGCGCCGCCGTCCATCGCCGACGGCGGCAGCTCGGGATGGAAGTGCAGGTGCCCGCCCCACGCCTCGTCGACGAACAGGATCGCGTGGCCCGACGCCGCGTGGACCGCGTCGGCGATCTCACCGGTGTTCGCGCACAGCCCCTCGTAGGTCGGCGAGGTGTAGATCACCGCGAGCGCCTCGGGGTAGCGCGCCAGGCCGCCGAGCACCTGCTCGACCGACGGCGGGAGCACCGCCTCGAACTCCGCGTCGTAGGGCGAGGGGAGGAAGCGGAAGTCCAGCCCGTAGCCCTTGATCGCGTTGATCGTCGAGTGGTGGCAGTTGCGGGCGACGAGCACGAGCGCGTCGGGGCGCTCGAGCGCCAGCATCCGCAGCACGACGAAGTTCGAGCCCGACGAGCCGTGGACGGAGAACATCGTCCGGTCCGCGCCCTGCGCCGCGGCGGCGAAGCGCTCGGCCTCGCCGAACACCCCGGTGTGGTCGACGAGCGTGCCGAAGAAGCCCGCCGAGATCGAGACGTCGGAGGCGTAGAAGTCGTCGATCCGCTCCTGGTCGACGAGCGTCGACGGCGTGCACCAGCGGTGGTAGTGGCGCACCTCCTCGTTGAGGACGCGGACGATCGGCGAGGCGGTGGGCCGCGTGGAGGCGTCGATGCTCATCGGCCAGGCATCATGGCGGACCATGGCCTCGTCCCGGGTGCGGTTACCACGTGCCGTCGTGCCGCCGTTCACCGTGTTCGTGAACGGCGTCCGCCAGGCCGAGGGCGAGGACTACCGCGTCGCCGGCGACGAGCTCGTCTTCACGCGCGAGCTCGTGCAGGAGGGCCGGCTCGGGTTCTGGCGCTGGTTCTGGGGCGCCTGGGGGATCGGGACCTACCGCAAGGACGACCAGGTCGACGTCGCCTGGGACGCCGGCGGCCACCCGCACGTGGCCCACAAGCTCGACGTCCGCAACCCCTAGGCGGGCACGGCGCCGCGCCACGGCACCATGAGCCGCAGCGCGGTGAGGATCGCCCGCGTCGCCGGCGAGCGGTTGAGCGTGTAGAAGTGGATCCCGGGCGCGCCGTTGGCGAGCAGGTCGGCGCACTGGAGCGTCGCGTAGGCGACGCCGAGGTCGGAGACCGCGCCGGGCTGGTCGCCGCGCAGCTCGAGCTCGCGGTGCAGGCCGGCGGGGATCTTCGCCCCGCACATCTCGGTCACCCGCTTGATCTGGCCCGCGTTGGTGATCGGCCAGATGCCGGGGATGATCGGGACGTCGATCCCGATCTCGCGCGCCCGGGCGACGAAGTCGTAGTAGGCCTGGTTGTCGAAGAACAGCTGCGTGATCAGGAAGCGCGCGCCCGCGTCGACCTTCTCCTTGAGGTAGCGCAGGTCGCTCTCGGCGTCGGTCGGCGTGGATGTGGACCTCGGGGAAGCACGCCGCGCCGATCGCGAACTCGTACTCGTCGCGGATCATCTCGATCAGCTCGCGCGAGTACTCGAGCCCGCCCTCGGTCGCGCTCCACTCGCGTCTCGCCCGCCGGCGGGTCGCCGCGCAGCGCGAGGACGTTCTCGACGCCGCCGTCGCGCATCGTGTCGAGCATCTCGCGCAGCTCGCCCGTCGTGGCGCCGACGCAGGTGAAGTGCGCCATCGCCTCCATGCCGTAGTCGCGCTTGAGGTGGCGGACGATGTCGATCGTCTTGCGCCGCTCCGTCTGGCTGCCGCCCGCGCCGTAGGTGACCGACACGAAGGCCGGGTCCAGGCGCGAGAGCTCGGCCAGCGCGCGGCCCAGGTTGCGCTCCCCCTCGTCGGTCTTCGGCGGGAAGAACTCGAACGAGAACGAGGGCTCGGCGCCGGACGCGATCCGCTCGTCGATCCGCATGCGCCAAGTCTAGGCGGCGGTCCAGCGCTCCGGCTCGCCCGCCCCGCGCACCGCCTCGCCGGCGAGCTCGAGGTGGTCGAGGTAGGCGAGCAGCTCGACGAGCAGGCGCTGCGCGCCGGCCGGGTCGTACTCGGCCGCGAACACGTCGGGCAGCAGCTCGAAGGCCGTCGCCTCGCGCGCCGGCCAGCGCGGCGCGGAGCGCGTCCAGCCGGCGCGCGACGAGCGCGCGGTTGCCGTCGACGTGGCCGCGCAGGTCCGTGAACGGCCGCGCGTGGCCGGCGAGCGTGAGCCGGACGTCGAGGTCGGCGACGCGGTCGAGCGAGGCGAGGAACTCGCCCACCGGGTCGGGGCTGAAGCCGCGGTCGAAGTAGAGCGAGATCCGGCCGAGGACGTGGTCGCCGGAGATCAGCAGGCGCCGCTCGGGCAGGTGCAGGACGACGTGGGACGGCGCGTGGCCGGGCGTCTCGATCACCCGCCAGGTGCCGAGGTCGGTCTCCACCTCGACGCCGTCGACGAGGTCGCGCGCGGGCTCGCAGCGGGCCGCTCATCCCGGTGTCCGAGCCGCGCCGGCGCTCCGCCCAGGCGCGCAGCGGCGCCTCGGGGACGCCGCTCGCGCGCCCGATCTCGACCTGCCGCAGCAGCGTCGCCGCCGGATCGTCCATGCGCGCCGTGAGGTGCTCGTGGCGCGGGTGGATCCAGAGCTCGCAGCCGGTCCGCTCCTGCAGCGCCGCGGCCTGGCCGCAGTGGTCGACGTGGGCGTGCGTGCAGACGATCAGCCGGACGTCCTCGACCTGCCGCCCGACCTGCTCCAGCGCGCGCTCGAGGTCGCGCATCGGCCCGCGGCCGCCGAGCCCGCAGTCGAACAGCACGATGCCGTCGCCGGCCTGCGACCGCCCAGGCGTTGCCGTGCGGCACGCCCGGCCAGGGCAGCGGGACGCGCAGCCGCCAGACGCCGGGGAGCACCCGCTCGCCGCGCCCGACCTCGGTCCGTCGCGTTGGCTTGCGCACGGCGCGGGACGGTATCGTCGCGGCCATGCCCGCCGACGCACGGTCCGTGGTGACGACGTACTTCGAGGCGCTGACCGCACGCGACGTGGACGCCGCGGCGGCCTGCTGGGCCGACGACGGCGTCGACAACATGATCGGCCAGACCTCGCTCGCGGGCGCCGACGGCGTGCGCGCCTTCTTCGGCGACCTGTTCGCCGCGTTCCCGGACTTCGCGTTCGCCGTCGAGTCCGTCACCGCGGAGGACGACCGCGTCGCGGTGCGCTGGAGCGCCACGGGCACGTTCTCGGGCCCCGGCTCGTTCCAGGGCATCGCGCCGACCGGGCAGCACGTGACGCTGACCGGCCTCGACCTGCTGCGGGCCCGCGACGGGCTGATCGTGCACAACGACGCCTTCACCGACGGGCTCGGGCTCGCGCGCCAGCTCGGGCTGATGCCGCCGCAGGGCTCGCGCGCCGACACCGCGATGCTCGGCGCGTTCAACGTCAAGACGCGCGGGGCGCGGCGGCTCGCCGGGACCGCCGCGGAGCCGGTCGCCGACGGCGTCTGGCGCGTCCGCGGCGGCGTGCCGCGGCGGATGAACGCCTACCTGATCGCCGACGCCGGCGGCGGCGTCACGGTCTTCGACACCGGCGTGCGCGGGATGGGCCGCGCGATCGTCGCCGCCGCCAGCGCGCTGGGCGGGATCAACCGCGTCGTGCTCGGGCACGCGCACGTCGACCACCGCGGCGCGGCGAACGAGCTCGCCGGCGCGCCGATCCTCTGCCATCCGCTCGAGCGCGAGGAGGCGGAGGGCGACGGCGGCCTGGGCTACGTCAGGTTCGAGCTGCTGCCGCCGCACGCCCGCGCGATCTACCCGGCCCTGTTCAAGCTGTGGGACGGCGGCCCGGTGTCGATCGCCGGGACCGTGGAGGAGGGCGACGACGTGTCCGGCTTCCGGCCGGTGCTGCTGCCCGGCCACGCGCCCGGCCAGATCGCGCTGTTCCGCGAGCGCGACGGGGTCGCGCTGACGACCGACGTCTTCTACACGCTCGACGCCCGCACCGGCCTCAACGCGCCGCCGGCGCCGGCGCATCCGGCCTTCCAGATGGATCTCGAGCTCGCGCGCGCGTCGATCCGGCGGCTGGCCGAGCTCGAGCCCTCCTCGGCCTGGCCGGGGCACGCGGAGCCGCTGACCGGCGACGTCGCGTCCCAGCTGCGGGCCGCCGCGGAGCGCTAGATGGGCAAGCGCGGACGCCGCCGCGGCGCCGAGGAGCTGACCGCGCCGGAGTCGGCCTACACGGCGCCGGGCGGCGACGTGCTCGTGCTGCGCGGCGCGATGTCGCCCGCGACGCGGCGCGCCTACGCCGACGTGGCGGGCGGGTCGCCGCTGTCGCGCGAGGACGCCTGGCAGCGCGCGGTCGAGTTCCTGTTCGAGCGGCTCGCCGTGCGCTGGGAGATCGCCGGCACCGACCCGATCACGAAGCAGAAGGAGCTGCTCGGCCGCTTCCGCTTCGCCTCGCCGGACGAGCGGCGCTGGATCCGCGACGTGCTGCGCGAGCACCTCGCCGAGCACTTCCCCGACCTCGAGGCCCCGTGAGCGGCCCGGACCCGGACGCGTTCGCCCGGCTCCTCGCCGGCTACTGCCTCGACGCGCAGCCGGGGCAGCAGGTCGCGGTCTCCTCGACCACGCTCGCCGCGCCGCTGCTGCTCGGGCTCCAGCGCGAGCTGCTCGGCCGCGGCGCCTGGCCGCTGCTGCGGACGGCGCTGCCCGGCCAGGACGAGACCTGGTGGGCGGCGGCGCAGGACCACCACCTCGACGCGTTCGCGCCCGCCGAGCTGGCCGAGGCGGAGGCGATCGACGCCTCGCTCGTCATCCAGGCGCCGGCGAACACGATGGCGCTGGCCGGGGTCGACCCGGCGCGCCAGGCGCGCGCCGCCCGCGCCCGCGCGCCGGTGCGCGAGGCGCGGCTGCGGAGCCGCTGGTGCAGCACGTTCTGGCCGACGCCGGCGGCGGCGCAGCAGGCGGGCATGGGCACGGCGGAGCTCGGGGCGTTCGTCGAGCGCGCGCTGTTCCTCGACCGCGACGACCCCGAGGCGGCGTGGGGCGAGCTGCACGATCTGCAGGCACGCCTGATCGAGCGGCTGGGCGCCGCGGAGGAGATCCGGATCGAGGCCGAGGGGACCGACCTGCGGGTGCGCGTCGGCGGCCGCACGTGGGTCAACTCGGACGGGAAGCGCAACATGCCGTCGGGCGAGGTCTTCACCGGCCCGCACGAGGACTCCGCCGAGGGGCGGATCCGCTTCACGATCCCGTCGAGCCCGCGCGGCGTCGAGGTCGCCGGGATCGAGCTCGAGTTCCGCGCCGGGGTCGTCGTCGGCGCGCGCGCCGAGCGCGGCCACGAGTACCTCCTCGCGACGCTCGACACCGACCCGGGCGCGCGCCGGCTGGGCGAGATCGGGATCGGCACGAACCGCGGGATCGACCGCCCGATCGGCGCGATCCTGTTCGACGAGAAGATCGGCGGCACCGTCCACCTCGCGGTCGGCCGCTCGTACCCGGAGACCGGCGGGACGAACGTCAGCGCGGTCCACTGGGACATGATCTGCGACCTCCGCGCGGGCGGGACGCTGACCGCCGACGGCGAGGTCGTCCAGCGCGACGGCGTCTTCGCGTAGCCTCTCCCGCCGCATGCGCCGCACGAAGATCGTCGCCACCATCGGCCCCGCCTCGCGCGAGCCCGACGTCCTCGTCGAGATGATCGAGGCCGGGATGGACGTCGCCCGCCTCAACTTCTCCCACGGCAGCGCCGAGGAGCACGCCGAGACCGCCCAGCGCGTCCGCGACGCGGCCAACCGCGCCGGCCGCTCCGTCGCGATCCTGCAGGACCTGCCCGGGCCGAAGCTGCGGATCGGGAAGCTGCGCGACGGGATCGCCGAGCTCAAGCCCGGCGACCAGGTCACCTTCACGTGCGGCGAGCACGAGGGCGAGGGCGACGCGACCCAGATGTACATCACCTGGGCGGGCCTCGCGGACACCGTCGACGCCGGCGAGGTGATGTACCTCGCCGACGGCGCGGTGCGCCTCAAGATCGAGTCGACCCGTCCGGGCGACGGCGAGATCGACGCCGTCGTCGAGGTCGGCGGCTCGGTCGCCTCGCGCCAGGGCCTGAACATCCCCGGCGAGACCGCGGCGCTCCCGTCGGTGCCCGAGGAGGACCTCGAGCACCTGCGCACCGGCGAGAAGATCGGCGTCGACCTGGTCGCGCTGTCGTTCGTCCGCCGCGCCGACGACATCGAGTTCGTCCGCAAGCACACGCGGCTGCCGCTGATCGCCAAGATCGAGAAGCCGCAGGCCGTGCAGCGCGCGGAGGAGATCGTGCGCGCCGCGGACTGCGTGATGGTCGCGCGCGGCGACCTCGGGATCGAGATGCGGATCGAGGAGGTGCCGATCGTCCAGAAGCAGATCATCTCGCTGGCCGGCGCCCTCGCCCGCCCGGTGATCACCGCGACGCAGATGCTCGACTCGATGGTCACGTCGTCGCGGCCGACCCGGGCCGAGGTCACCGACGTCGCCAACGCGATCCTCGACGGCACCGACGCCGTGATGCTCTCGCAGGAGAGCGCGGTCGGGCAGTACCCGGTCGGCGCGGTGGCGATGCTCGCCTCGATCGCCGAGCGGACGGAGCTCACCGCCCCGTACCGCGAGTGGAACGAGCGGCGCGTGCGGCGCGATCGCCGCGACCCGGCCTACACGCTCGCCTACACCGCCTGCCGCGCCGCGCACGAGCTGGGGCTCGCCGCGCTCGTCTGCCCGACGCTGTCGGGCCGCTCCGCGCGGCTGATCTCGGCGCACCGCCCCACGGTGCCGATCTTCGCGCTCTCCCCCGGCCGCGAGACCGTCCGCCGCTGCGGGCTGATGTGGGGCGTCGAGGCGGCGCCGATCAAGCGGATCGAGGTCACCGAGGAGCTGATCGCCGAGAGCGCGCGGCGCGTCGTGGAGCTCGGCTGGGTCAAGCCCGGCGAGCGCGTCGGGATCACCGCGGGCCTGCCGTCCGGGAAGCCCGGGACGACCAGCCTGCTCCAGATCCAGACCGTCTAGCGGCCGGACAGCCGGCGCTTGAGCTCGGCGAGGTTGAGGCCGTAGCCCCAGCCGTAGGACTTGGGCACCAGCACGCGCCGCTCCTGCTGGTTCCAGACCTCGCGCTTGAACCGATCGACGGTGGGGCGCCGCCAGTCGTACGGCATCCCCATGAACTTCCCTCGTCTGGCCATGCTGGTGATACCCGCGTGCACCCGGGACCTATGCAGCGCGACGAGCCCGCCGACCGCCATCACCACGAGCACGACGATCGCGATGATCGCCTCGGGCGAGCCGAGGTCGTCGAGCGAGCCGCCGAGCGCCGTGTAGGCGAACGCGCGCGGGGCGGCCCCGAGCGCGGTGGCGGCCGCGAACACGGGCAGCCGGATCGCCGTCAGCCCCGCGCCGTAGTTGACGAGGTTGTACGGCACGCCGGGCACGATCCGCGCGTAGAGGACGGCGAGGAAGCCGCGCCGGGCGACCGCGTCGCGCAGCGCCCGCACGCGCGGCCCGGCGAGCCGCTCGACCGGCTCGCGGCCGGCGGCGCGGGCGATCAGGAACGCCGCGCTCGCGCCGAGCACCGCGGCGCAGAGGCTCAGCGGGAAGCCCGCCGCGGTCCCGAACAGCAGCCCGCTCGCCCCGGCGAGCAGCGGGCCGGGGAAGAACGCGACGGTCAGCGCCGCCGAGAGCAGCACGAACGCGACCGGCGCCCAGACGCCGGCGTCGTCGACCCAGCCGCGGACGCGCTCCGCCGACAGGTCGCCCTGCGTCGCGACGAGCGCGAACGCCGCGACGACCGCGGCGGCGAGCCCGGCCAGCCGGAGCCAGGCGCCACGCCGGTCAGGTGCCGTAGAAGGCGGCCTCCTGCCGCCCGAGCTCCGTGACCGGCGGATCGCCGTACATCCACTCGCGGGCGATCCGGTGGAAGTTCAGCCGGCAGCGCAGCTGCGACAGCACCGCGAGCGTGAGCATCTCCACCCGGCGCCCGAAGAGGTGGTCGGCGGGGAGCGTCTCGTGCCGCATCTGGCCGAAGTGCTGCGAGCGCGGGTCGGACATGTCGATCATCACCTGGGTCGCGATCTCCGGCCGCAGCGCGATCTCCTCGTCGAGCACGTACCACCACGTCGCGTCGCGGAACTGGGCCAGCAGCTTGTCGGGCCGGAAGCGGTCCGGGTGGGCGAGGAAGCCGGTCTCCGACCAGATCTCGTGCAGCCGCTCGCCGTCCCCCTCGTGGCCCGCGCGCTGGCACGCCAGCTCGAGCTCGATCAGCTCCTTCGGCATCACCTTGAACAGCCCGAAGTCGAGGAACGCCACGCGCCCGTCGGGCAGCAGCATGAAGTTGCCCGGGTGCGGGTCGCCGCTGAACTGGTGGTGGCGGTACATGCAGCCCATGAAGAAGCGGAAGACGATCTCGCCGACGCGGTCGCGCGTCGCCTGGTCGCGCTCCTTGATGTCGTCGAAGCCGGCACCGCGGACGAACTCGGTGACGATCACCTTCTCGCGCGACAGGGTGGTCATCACGTCCGGGACGACGATGAACGGATGGCCGCGGAAGATCCGCGCCAGCGACCGCTGGTGCTGCGCCTCGAGCTCGTAGTCCAGCTCCTCCCCGATCCGGCTGCGGACCTCCTCGGCGATCGCCTTCACGTCGATCCCGGGCGCGACCTGCTTCATCAGCCGCAGGATCATCCCGAGGTTCTGCATGTCCGCCCGGACCGCGGCCGCGACCCCCGGGTACTGGACCTTGACCGCGACCTCGCGCCCGTCGTGCAGCGTCGCGCGGTAGACCTGGCCGATCGACGCGGCCGCCACCGGCTCCTCGTCGAACGTCGCGAAGACCTCGCCGACCGGCGCCTCCAGCTCCGACTCGATCACCTTGCGCATGTCGGCGAAGCGCACGTTCGGCGCGGCGTCGCGCAGCTCCCCGAGCTTGCGCTGGAACTCCTCGCGGTACTCCTCGGGCACGAGGCCGACGTCGAGGAACGAGAGCACCTGGCCGAGCTTCATCGCGGCGCCCTTCATCGTCCCCAGCGCGGTGACGATCTGCTCCGCCGCCTCGACGTGGCGGCGCTCCAGCGCGTCGCGCTTGCCCTGCTCGCCGCGGGCGAGGTTCGTGGCCTGCGTGCCGAGCTGGCGCGCGCCCTGGCCGGCGGCCAGGCCGGCGATCCGGGCGGTGCGGGCGACGCGCGAGGTGGGGATCCGGTCCTTCGGCATCGCCCGGGATGGTGTCAGGGCGCCGGTGTCGGTGTGGGCGCTGTCGGACGGCGCGGCCTGCGGCGACGGCACGGCCGAGGGCGTCGCGTGGCGTGGGGGTCGGCGTCGCCGTCGGCGTCGGCGTCGGGGTCGGGGTCGGCGTGCGCGTCGCGTCGTCCTCCGGCGTCTTCGTCGGCGTCGGCGTGGCCTTCTCGTCCTTGTCGCGGTCGCGCCGCGAGCTGCCGTTGAAGAACGTCGTCGAGTTGCCGTTGTCCCCGCCGATGCTCTTGCCGGCCACGAGCTGCGAGCCGGTGACGAAGACGACCGCGCAGAGGAAGGCGAGGACGCCGGTGCCGAGCGCGAGCTTCCACTGGCGCGAGCTGAGCTTGCGGCGCGGCGGGTGGACGGTGCGCTCCGTCGTCCGCGTGCCAAGGTCGGCGACGTCCTCCGGCGGCGGCGGTGCGAGCGGGTCGAACTCCTCCGGCGGCTCGTTCACGGGCCCGACGCGCCGCGGCGTGACCGACGGCGTCGCCGAGGTCGTGCGCTTCGCGACGGCGCTGACCGTGTCGGCGGGCCGCCGCAGCAGCTCGGTCATGACGGTGACGATGATCGGGGTCATCGCCGCCGCGAACACGGTGCCGGGCTCCCAGATCATCGGGACGAGGAACGCGGCGGTGGCGCTCGCGGCGCCGGCGATCAGCAGCGTCTTGAGCGACAGGCCGCCGCCGCCGTGCTGGCGTGGCTCGGGACTCACGCCCCTCCACGCTAGCGAGAGCTAGCCGCGCTGGACCTGCGACCCCGGGACGATGTCGTCCGCGCCGTCCGGCCAGCGCACCCACGCCTTGTGCCCGCCGTCGTAGTCGTCGCCCAGCAGGATCAGCGTCGCCGGGTCGCCCATCGCGGTGCACGGCTCCGAGCCCTCGGGATCGAGCCCGCGCCAGACGCGGACGAAGGCGTTGCCCTCCAGCTCCTCGGCCACCGTGGTGGGATCCGTGTGGCCCGGGCGGATCGTCGTCTCGGGCGGCAGCGTGAGCAGCACGTCCATGATCGAGCGGCGCAGGTCGGCGTACGTCGTGTGGCCGGGCGCGCGGACCCCGCCGACCGAGTTCCGGAACAGCGTGTCGCCGGTGAACACGTCGGTCCCGTCGACGACGAGCGACAGCATCCCCCGGGTGTGGCCGGGCGTGTGCAGCGCCTGGACGGTCAGGCCGCCGATCTCGAGCTCGTCGCCGGGCTCGAGGTCGCCGGTCGCGCCGTCGACCAGCTCGCGCTCGTCCGGGTGGATCAGGACCTGCGCGTCGGGGAAGCGGTCGAGCACCGCGGCGAGCTCCGCCACGTGGTCGTGGTGATGGTGCGTGAGCAGCACGTGCGAGACGGTGATGCCCTCCGCCTCGGCCTTGTCGAGCAGCGGGCGCACCGGCCCGCCGGCGTCGACGAGGAAGCCGTCGCCGCCGGGGCCTGCGGCGACCAGGTAGGTGTTCGACAGCCAGTCGGGGTGCATCGAGCGCTCGACGATCATGGGCCGGGAGGCTAGTGGGTAGGGTCCGGGGCCATGGAGCTCATCCACACCTGCTACCGGATCGGCGAGATCGACCGGTCCGTCGCCTTCTACGAGGCGCTCGGGTTCGAGGAGCGCCGGCGCGTGCCGATCCGCGAGGAGGCGATCAACGTCTTCATGGGCCTCCCCGGCGACGGCGACCGGCTCGAGCTGACCTACAACTTCGGCGTCGACGGCTACGAGCTGGGCACGGGCTACAACCACATCGCGCTGACCGTCGACGACCTCGACGCGACGCTCGGCTCGCTGTCCGAGCAGGGGATCGACCCCGAGAAGCCGCCCTACCGGATCCGCGAGGGCGGCTCGCGGCTGTGCTTCGTGCGCGACCCGGACGGCTACCGGGTCGAGCTGATCGAGCGCCCCTGACGCGCCGTGGAGCGCCGGCTCGCCGTCATCGACCTCGGCTCGAACTCGTTCCGGCTCGTCGTCTTCACCCACACCGACGAGTGGTGGAAGCGGACGGACGAGATCTACGAGCCGGTGCGCGTCGGCGAGCACCAGGAGCCGGGCGGCCCGCTCCAGGACGCGCCGATGGAGCGCGCGCTGGAGGCGATCGACATGTTCGCCCACTTCTGCCGGGCGAGCGGGATCGACCGCGTCCGGCCGCTCGCGACGTCGGCGATCCGCGAGGCGTCCAACCGCGCGGCCTTCGTCGCGCGCGGCGCGCGAGCGCTCCGGGCTGGACATCGAGGTGCTCCCGCGCGAGGAGGAGGCGCGGCTCGGCTATCTCGCGGCGGTGAACTCGACCACGCTGACGGACGGCGTCGCGCTCGACATCGGCGGCGGCTCGATGCAGCTCACCCGCGTCGGCGGCCGGCGCGCGCTCGACGCGCAGTCCTGGCGGCTGGGCGCCGTCGTGACGACGGAGCGCTTCCTGCCCACCGACCGGGTCAAGCCGAAGCAGCTCAAGGCGCTGCGCGAGCACGTGCGCGAGGAGCTGCGGCCAGGCGCACTGGCTCGGCCACACCCGGACGCGGCTCGCGGGCGTCGGCGGCGCCGTGCGCAACCTGGCCGCGACCGTGATGCTCGCCGAGGAGCTGCCGGACGTCGGCATCCAGGGCTTCTGCATCCGCCGCGGCGCGCTCGACGACCTGGTGGACGAGCTCGCGAGCCGGACGCCGCGCGAGCGCCGCAAGGTCCGCGGCATCAAGCCGGAGCGGGCGGACGTGATCCTCGCCGGCGCGGTCGTGATCCAGACCGTCATGGAGGTGGGCGGGTTCGAGGCGCTCGAGGCGACGGAGGCCGGGCTGCGCGAGGGCGCGTTCTTCGACGAGCTGTACGCGGCCGAGCCCGACCACCTGGTGCCCGACGTGCGCGCGCGCCGCGGTGCGCAACCTCGCCGCGCAGTACCACCCGGAGGCCGAGCACACGGAGCACGTCGCGCGGCTCGCGCTCGAGATCTGGGACGCGCTCGCCGCGTCCGGCGTCCATCCCGGCGACCCCGAGGAGCGCGAGCTGCTGTGGGCGGCGGCGATCCTGCACGACATCGGCACGGCGATCGACTACGACGACCACCACAAGCACTCGCGCTACCTGATCCTCAACGCCGGCCTGCCCGGCTTCTCCCCGCGCGAGATCGCGCTGATCGGCCAGATGGCGCGCTATCACCGCAAGGGCGAGCCCGGGCTGCGCGGCTTCGCGTCGCTCGGCCGCGCGGGCGACGAGGAGCTGCTCGCCCGCTGCGCGACCGCCCTGCGGCTCGCCGAGCAGCTCGAGCGCCCGCGCGACCAGGCCGTGCGCCACGCCGACGTGGTGGTCGACGGCGACCGCGTCGAGCTGCGGCTGCGCGGCAAGCGCGACGTCACCGTCGGCGCCTGGGCCGCACAGCGGCAGTCCGAGCTCTTCCAGCGCGCGTTCGACCGCGAGCTCACCGTCGTCGGCTGACGACGGCGAGCCCGCGGCCGCGCCGGCTCACGGCGCGAACTGCATGACCTGGTGGATGCCGCTCGGGCGGTTCGTGTACTGCATGTCCCAGAGCGGCACCGGCGCGTAGTCCACCTTCACGACCGGGCGGGTCCAGGTGGCGGGATCGGTGCTGCCCTGGCGCTGGGCCTCGCGCGCCGCGGCCTTGTCGATCGCGCCCCAGAGCGCCTTCGCGCACGCGCCGGGCTTGCCCTTGCCGCAGTAGCGGACGTTGAACTTCCCGCGCACCTTGTCGCCGGCCAGCGTCCGCAGGTCCTTCGACATGTACTGGTGCCAGCCGCCGTACATCCCGCTCGGCGGCGCCTGGAACGTCGACTGGCGCGTCTTGAGCGCCGTGCACAGCTTGTCGCCGAGGCGGCCGCAGAGCGCCGCGCTCGCGAGGTCGTTCCAGACCCCCGCCATCGCCGCCTGGCCGTGCCCGTCGATGATGCCGTCGCCGTTCGCGTCGACCCAGCTCGCGCCGTTCGCGCTCCACCGCGTGATCGCGTCGACGGTCGCCTGCGCGAGCGGGCTGGGCGCCTTGGCCCGCTTGAGGATCGCCGTCACGTCGGGCCACATCAGCCCGCGCGGGTCGGCGGTCGCCGCGGCGTTCGCGGCCCCGAGCACGCTGGCCGGCGTGTGCTTGCCCGACTTCGCCAGGTCCGCGAGCAGCCAGTCCACGCGCTGCGTGCCGCCCTCCGCCCAGCGGTTGTCACCCGCGGGCGTGCCCTTGGCCGGCTTGTTGTTCCAGTTCACCAGCAGGCCGTTGGACGGGTCGATGTCCTGCGGATGCTGCGACTGCTTGAGGTAGCCCTTCCACTCGTACTTCCCGCGGCCGTCGACCGGCAGGTCGTCGTTGACGCCCTTGGGCCGGACGGGGAGCCGCCCCGTGGTGATGAAGGCGATGCTCCTTCGCGTCGGCGTAGAACGAGTTGAACGTCTGCGGCGTCGCGGCCGACGCGCGGACGAAGTCCTTGGCGGACTTCACGCGCCCGAACGACAGGTCCTGGAAGAAGATCTGGTCGTTCGTCTCGCGACCCGCGCTCGAGCGCCGCTGCGACAGCGCGACCGATCCGCTTGGAGCCGGCGACGCGGGCGTAGCCGATCACCGGGCCGTGGACGGTGCGGCGGAAGCTGACCTTGACGGTCTTGCCGCCCTTGCTGATCTTGCCCGCCTTGACCGTCTCCATCTTGCGGCAGTCGCCCTTGTAGACGTACTTCGCGCGCGAGCCGCCGCAGAGCTTCTCGGCGTAGGTGTCGATGACGTCGCCGTCGGCCGAGGTGAGCGTCCAGGCGAAGTTCTGGCCGCGCCCGATCAGCAGGTAGCCGGGGAACGGCGCGGAGGTCGCGCCCTCGCCCTGGAGCGTCGGCCCGTGCAGGCCGATCTCCAGCGTCAGGCCGGGGTAGTTGTAACCGATCTGCGGGCCGCCGACCATGATCGGCGTGCCGGTCGCGGAGCGCGAGCCGTTGACCAGCAGGACGTTCGAGGCGAGGTGGCTGCCGGTGAACTGCGCGGCGCTCGCCGAGGCGCCCGGCAGCTTCGACGCCGGACGACGTGAAGCTGCCCTTCTCGAGCCGCACGAGGCCCTTCGGGTCCTTCACCGGGACGTCGGCGCCGGCGGAGGCCTTGCGGGCCGTCGTGGTCGACGTCTCGGGATCGACGCGCTGGCGCAGGTCCTCGTACACGTCGGAGCCCTTGCCCTTGCCGAGCTTGTCGCGCGCCGCGTCGAGGAACAGCGCGTTCGGCACCTCCTCGCCGCCGCCCTGGCCGAGGAACTGGGCCTTGATCGCGTTGATGGCGTAGATGTCGCCGCGGTCGAACGGCCGCGCGTCCGGCCGGTTCGTGCGGTACCAGAGGTTGATCCCGACGAGGTAGGTGTCGATGTCGCGCAGCACCTGGCGGCCCTTGGTCCCGGCCTGCTCGAGCGCCTTGTCCTGCTGCTTGACGACCTGGTTGCGGACCTTCGCGGTCGGCGTGTAGTCGTAGAGCCCGAGCACGAGGTCGATCGCCGGCACGCCGGGGAGGTCGATCGCGCCCGCGATCCCGTTGTCGCGCGCCAGGTCGAGCAGCAGGCTGCGGTCCTGCGCCGTGACGTAGCCGGCGCCGAAGATCACGCCGTCGTCGGTCGCCGAGTAGATGTTCGGGACGCCGTACGCGTCGCGCCGGATCCGGGCGTCGAGCCTGCGGCCGCCGACCGTCGCGCCGATCGTGTCGTCGGTGATGAACGACGGGTCGTCGACCGGCTTGAGCGCGGCGGACTTGAAGTAGCCGCTGCCGTCGGCGCTCGGGGCGAGCATCGCGTCGGTGATGTTCGCGCCGAACGGCGTCAGCCGGTCGTACATCCGGGCCTGCGCGTCGGCGGGGAGCATCCCCGGCAGCGTCGTCCAGGACGCGCCGGGCTGCGTCTGCCCGTGCGGGATGACGTTGAGCTCGGTCGAGGCAGCGGCGACGCCAGGGCTTCCGGCCAGGGCGAGCACCGCGAGTGCGGTGGCACGGCGATACATGTGTGGGGTTCCCTCCTCCTAGGAAGGCGGGAAACGTACCGCAGGGGCGCTAGTTCTGCGACGGCCCGACGGGCTGGAGCTCGCGCTCGGCCGCGACCGCCTCGACGGTCTCGACCTCCTCCTCCTCGGAGCGCCCGCCGCCGTCGCCCTCGGCGTCGCACGTCACGCGCATCATCCCGGTGGCGACCGTCTCGTCGCCGACCACGATGAGGCCGCAGATGACGTCGCCCTCCTCCCAGCCGATCCGCTCGATGTCGAACCAGTTCATGTGGACCTCGGTCCCGGTGCCGCCCCAGGGGCACGTCTTGTCGTGCTGCTCCTTGGCCTGGCAGACGGCCTGCATGTTCTTGGCGGATGCGTCGACGCTCACCCCTCGAAGGCTACCCGTTGAACCGTCCTGCTCCCTCCCCGCGAAGTCCCCTTCACCACCGGCGGGCAACGGGCCCGCCCCCAGACGAAGGAGCCGGACATGCAGCGCAAGCTGTACGCGACGCTGTGCGCGTCCGCGATGCTGGCGGCAGGGGTCACCGTGGCCTCCGCCTCGCCGGAGCGCGGTCGTCATCACGAGGGCGGCCACGCGTTCCGCGGCGTCGCCCTCACCGCCGACCAGAAGCTGCTCAGCTACCGCACCGATGCGCCCGAGCACGCGCGGAGCGTCGGCAGGATCCGCGGGATGAGCGGCGACACAGCGCTCGTCGGGATCGACTACCGGCCCGCGACCGGCGAGCTCTACGGGCTCGGCGACCAGGGCGGCGTCTACGTCATCGACGACCGCACCGCGCAGGCCACCCGGAAGTCCCGGCTCAGCATGCCGCTCGAGGGGACCGCGTTCGGCGTCGACTTCAACCCGACCGTCGACCGGCTGCGGATCATCAGCGACACGGGCCAGAACCTGCGCGACAACGTCGACGCGGACGGCGACACGCTCAAGGACGGCACGCTCACCTACCCCGGCCCGCCCGCGGCGACCGCCACCGGCGTGACCGGAGCGGCGTACACGAACAACGACGCCGATCCGGGCACCGCGACGACGCTCTACGACCTCGACACCGCGCTCGACCAGGTCGTGATCCAGTCGCCCGCGAACGCCGGGCTGCTCGCGCCGACCGGCAAGCTGGGCGTCGACGCCGCCGCGCCGGGCGGGTTCGACATCTACAGCACCGTCCGCGGTGGCACGACCGTCGACGTCGACGGCTTCGCCGCGCTGAGCGCGGGCGGCCGGTCCGGCCTCTACGGCATCGAGCTGGTGACCGGGCGCGCCGACGGACTGGGCTGGTTCCCGCGCCGCCACGCGGTGGTCGGCATCGCCATCCCCACCGGGCAGCGCTGACCGGACGGACCGCGCGGGGCCGGCCGGCGCCGGCCCCGCGCACGTCCCGGGTGAACCGGATGCGGCCCGCCGCGCGAAGGCTGTGGTGTGCCGCCCGTGATCGACCGCACCCAGGATGCGGACGCGGCCCTGCTCCTGCGTCTCGGCTCATCGCAGCCCGGTGATGCGCTCGAGCGGCTCTACGACCGCTTCTCGAGCCCGGTCTACCGGCTGGCGCTGGGCGCGCTGCGCGACCCGCAGCTGTCCGAGGACGTGGTCCAGGACACGTTCGTGCGGCTGTGGCGCTCGGCGCGCCGCTTCGACCCGGGGCGCGGGCGCGCCGCGACCTGGGTCTTCTCGCTCGCCCGCCGGTCCGCGATCGACGCCCACCGGCGGCGCCCGCCGGCGGCCGGAGAGCTGCCGCGGGACCTCGCCGACGACGACCGCTTCGACGCGCTGATGACCGGGGTGATCGTGCGCGAGGCGCTCGACGCGCTGAGCCCGTCGCACCGCGAGGTGCTCGAGCTGGGCTACGACGCCGACCTCACCCAGACCTCGATCGCCGAGCGCCTCGGCGTCCCGCTGGGGACGATCAAGTCGCGCACCCACCACGCCCTGCGCGCGCTGCGCGCCGCGCTCGAGGAACGGGGGATCGATGCCTGAGCTGCCCGACGACGTGCGCGGCGTCGACGCCCTCCTCCGCACGATGGCCCCCGCCGACGCGGCGCCGCCCGCGCTACGGGCACGCACGCTCGCGGCGGTCGCGGCCGCGGGCGGGGACATCGCGCACGGACCGCGCGCCGCGCCGGCGGCGGCTCGCCTGGGCGGGCGGGCTCCTCGCCGCCACGGCCGCGATCGTCGCCGCGGTCGTGCTCGCGCTCGCGCCGGGCGAGCGGGGCGAGCTCGAGCTGCGCGCGGACCTCCACCCGCCCGGGTCGTCCCGCACGGCCGCGACCGCCGACGTCCGGCTGCTCGGGATCGGGCGCGAGATCGCGTTCCGCAGCTCGGCGCTCCCGATCCTGCCCAAGGGCGAGTTCTACGAGCTGTGGTTCGCCTCGCCGCGCGACCGTCCCGGCCGGCTCGACCGGATCTCGGCAGGCACCTTCCACCCCGACCCCGAGGGCGTCTCGGACGTCCGCCTGACCGCGGCGGTCGACCCCGCGAAGTACCCGATCCTGATCGTCACCGCCGAGCCCGGCGACGGCGACCCGCTGCCGAGCGCGGACGAGGTCCTGCGCTCAGGCGGCTGAGTACCCTCAGGCCCATGGAGCCCGGCATCCTCGCGCGCGGACCCTGGGCGGCCGACCAGGTCGCGACGCGCTGGCGCGAGGACCGCTACGAGCCCGCCCCGGACCTCGCCGCGCAGGCGGACGCGGCGATCGCCGCGCTGCACGACCGCGGCTCGCCGTCGCACGACGGCTGGGCCGCCCGGCTCGCCGGCTACGAGGCCGGGGCCGACGGGCTGACCGTCGAGCTGCAGCCGCTGCGCTGGGCGCTGCGGCTGGTCGGCACCGACGCGCTCGGCTCGCTCTCGGTGCTGTGCGCGGTGCGCGACGCCGACGGCCGCTGGCTCGCGGGCCGGCGCGCCGCGTGGGTCGCCTCGTGGGCCGGGCGCTGGGCGCTCGGCGCCGGCGGGGCGGTCGAGGTCGGCGAGGACCCCGTGCGCGCGCTCGCGCGCGAGCTCGAGGAGGAGTGGTCGGTCGTCCCGGAGCGGCTGTCGGTCGAGGCGCTCGTCTGCCTCCCCAACCGGATGGCGATGCTGATCGGCCAGGCCTGGCTCGCCCCGGGGGCGGAGGTCGCGCGCGACCCGGAGCACGACGCGCACGCCTGGTGGCCGGAGGATCCCGCCGCCTGGCCGGGCGAGGCGCACGAGGACCTGCGCCGGATGGCGCTGCTGCTGGAGCGCGGGCGGTGACGTTCGAGCAGCTCAAGTGGCTCTCGTTCATCCACTCGGCCGTCTACCTCACGCTCCTGACCGTCTGGCTGGTCCCGGGGCTGACGGGCGCCGAGATGGTCTTCGGCTGGGCGCACGGCATCGGCTGGATCGCGATGTCGCTGCTCTGCATCGACGCCGTGCGCCGGCGGGTGATCCCGCTCTGGCTCGGCGTCACCGTGGCGGTCATCGGTGGGATCGGGCCGTTCGCGGGTAGCGTCGGCTTCGTGGTGGAAGAACAGAGGCGCAGAGCCGGAGCGACGCGGTAAGGTCTTTCGAGGTTCCAATGGCGATAGACGCGACGACGGTGGAAGTCGTCATGCCGGCGATGGGCGACTCGGTCTCCGAGGGCTCGGTGCTGGAATGGCACAAGGACGTGGGTGAGCAGGTCTCGGAGGACGAGACCCTGGTCGAGATCTCGACCGACAAGGTCGACGCCGAGGTCCCTGCCCCGATCAGCGGGACCGTCGTGAAGATCCACGCCGCCGAGGGCGACACGATCGGCGTCGGCGACGTGCTCGCGGAGATCGCGCCGACCAACGGCGCAGCGCCCGCCGCCGCGCAGGCGGACGGACGGACGAGCCCGCCGCGGACGAGCGCGCCGAGCCGAGGCCGAGGCCGAGACCGTCGACATCGTCATGCCGGCGATGGGCGAGTCGGTCTCCGAGGGGACCGTGCTCGAGTGGGCCAAGGCGGTCGGCGACGCGATCGAGGCCGACGAGACGATCGTCGAGATCTCGACCGACAAGGTCGACGCCGAGGTGCCCGCGCCGGCGAGCGGCACCGTGGCCGAGCTGCTGGTCGAGCCGGGCGCCACGCGTCGAGGTCGGGCAGGTGCTCGGCCGGATCGCCGCGGGTGCCGGCGCAGCCCGTGCAACGGATCCTGCACCCGAGCCGACGAGCGCCCCGCGCCCGGCCGGGGACGCGCCCGGCAACGGCGCGTCGGTCGACGGGGACGACGCGAACGCCACGCCCGTCGCCCGCCGCGTCGCCGCCGCCCACGGGATCGACCTCACGAACGTCCACGGCTGCGGCCCCTCCGGCCGGATCGGCAAGGACGACGTGCTCGCCGCCGTCGACGGCACGCCGACGAACGGGTCCGCTCCCGCCGCCGCCGCGGCGAAGCCCGCCGGCGCCACGCTGATCAAGGGCGCGTCGGCGATGCTCGCGCGCTACATGGACGAGTCGCGCGAGGTCCCGACCGCGACGTCGTTCCGCACGCTCACCGTCACCGCGCTCGACGCCCGCCGCAAGCAGCTCAAGGAGGCCGGCCACAAGGTCTCCTTCACCCACCTGATCGCCTACGCGATCGCGCGCGCGGCGACCGAGCAGATGCCGGTCATGGCGCGCCACTTCGACAGCATCGACGGCAAGCCGCACGTCATCGACGACGGCGCCTGCCACCTCGGCATCGCGGTCGACGTCGAGCGCAAGGACGGCGGCCGCACGCTGATGGTCCCGGTGATCCGCGACGCCGGGCGCATGACCTTCCCGCAGTTCCTCGCCGCGTTCAACGACCTGATCGTCAAGGCGCGCGAGAACAAGCTCACCGCCGACGACCTCCAGGGCGCGAACGTCTCGCTCACCAACCCGGGCGGGATCGGCACGATCGCCTCCGTCCCGCGGCTCATGAAGGGCCAGGGCACGATCGTCGCCACCGGCGCGATCGGGTACCCGCCGGGGCTCGCCGCCGTCGGCGCCATGATCGGCGCCGAGAAGGTGATGACGATGACGTCGACGTACGACCATCGCGTCATCCAGGGGGCCGAGTCGGGCCAGTTCCTCCAGGTCGTCGAGGCCTACCTGCAGGGCGAGCACGAGTTCTACGACCAGGTCTTCAAGGACCTCGAGGCGCCGCTCGGGGCGACGCCGCAGCCGCCGGCGCCGGCCGCCGCGGCCGCGACCGCCCGCCCCGCCGAGCCGGTCTCCGACGGCCGCGTCGACGAGGACCTGCTGCAGGCGGTCCAGGCCGCGACGTCGCTGCTGAAGGCGCACCGCATGCACGGGCACCTCGCCGCGAAGCTCGACCCGCTCGGCTCCGAGCCGGAGGGCGACCCGGCGCTCGACCCCGAGACGGTCGGCCTGACGCCCGAGCTGATGGCGCGGATCCCGGCCAAGGTGCTGCGCACCGCGGTGCCGGGCGCGACGCTCGCCGACGCCCTGCCGCACCTGCGCGAGACCTACTGCGGCACGATCGCCTACGAGATCGAGCACATCGCGTCGCACCGCCAGCGCACCTGGCTGCGCACGAAGATCGAGACCGGCGAGTTCCGCGGCCCGCTGACGCACGAGGAGCAGCGCACGCTGCTGCGCCGCCTGACCCAGGTCGACTCGCTCGAGCGCTTCATGCACAAGGCCTACCTGGGCCAGAAGCAGTTCTCGATCGAGGGCCTGGACATGACCGTCCCGATGCTCGACGAGATGATCCAGCTCGCCGCCGCCAACGGCGCGCGCGAGGTCGTGATCGGGATGGCCCACCGCGGCCGGCTCAACGTGCTCGCGCACACCGTCGGCCGCGCGTACGAGACGATCTTCCGCGAGTTCGAGGGCGCGTCCTCGATCGAGGCCGTGACCACGATCCCGCAGGGCGGGACCGGCGACGTCAAGTACCACCACGGCGCCCAGGGCACCTACCAGCTGCCCGACGAGTCCTCGATCCTCGTCCGGCTCGAGTCCAACCCGAGCCACCTCGAGTACGTCGGCCCGGTCGTCGAGGGCGCCACGCGCGCGGTCCAGACCACGCGCCAGGGCCCGCACGCGCACCTCGACAACAACGCCGCGATCCCGGTGATCCTGCACGGCGACGCCGCGTTCCCCGGCCAGGGCGTGGTCGCGGAGACGCTCAACCTCCAGGCGCTCGACGGCTACACGGTCGGCGGCACGCTGCACCTGATCCAGAACAACCAGGTCGGCTTCACCACCGACCCGGACGACTCGCGCTCGACGCGCTGGGCGGCGGACCTCGCCAAGGGCTTCGACGTGCCGATCATCCACGTCAACGCCGACGACGTCGACGCGTGCGTCTCGGCCGTCCGGCTCGCCTTCGCGTTCCGGCAGGAGTTCGGCCACGACGTCCTGATCGACCTGATCGGCTACCGCCGCTTCGGCCACAACGAGGCCGACGAGCCCGCCTACACGCAGCCCGAGATGGCGGCGAAGATCAAGCAGAAGACGCCGGTGCGCGACCTCTACGCGGCGCGGCTCGTCGAGCAGGGCGTGGTCTCCCAGGAGGACGCCGACGCGATCGGCAAGGAGATCTGGGACAACCTCGCCGCGCGCCACCGCGAGCTCAAGGCCGACCTCGCGGCGTCCGACGACGAGCAGCCCACGGGCGGCTACGAGCTCGACCGCTCGCCGTCCCCCGAGGTCCAGACCGCGGTCTCCGCCGACCGGCTGACCGGGCTCAACGAGGACCTGCTGCGCGTCCCCGAGGGCTTCACGATCCACCCGAAGCTGATCAAGCAGCTCGAGCGCCGCCGCACCACGATCGGCCCCGACGGCGGGATCGACTGGTCGCAGGCCGAGGCGCTCGCGTTCGGCTCGCTGCTCAGCGAGGGGACGCCGATCCGCCTCACCGGCCAGGACACGGAGCGCGGGACGTTCTCCCAGCGCCATCTGGTCCTGCACGACGCGAAGACGGGCCAGCGCGTCTCGCCGATCCAGTCGCTGCCCGGCGCCCTCGCGCCGATGGAGCTGCACAACTCGCCGCTCTCCGAGGTCGCGTGCCTCGGCTTCGAGTACGGCTACTCGATGGAGGCGCCGGAGACGCTCGTGCTCTGGGAGGCCCAGTTCGGCGACTTCGTGAACTCGGCGCAGGTGATCATCGACCAGTTCATCATCTCGGCGCTCTCGAAGTGGGGGCAGTCGACCCGCCTGACGCTGCTGCTCCCGCACGGCTACGAGGGCTCGGGGCCCGAGCACTCCTCCGGCCGGATGGAGCGCTTCCTGCAGCTCGCCGCCGAGGGCAACATCCGCGTCGCGAACCTCACGACGCCGGCGCAGTACTTCCACCTGCTGCGGCGCCAGGCGCGCGTCGCCAAGCAGCGCCCGCTGGTGATCATGACCCCGAAGTCGCTGCTGCGGCTGCCGCAGGCGACGTCGCGGATCGAGCACCTCGCCGACTCGCGCTTCTTCCCGGTGCTGAGCGAGCCGCGGATCGACGAGGAGAAGGTCACCCGCCTGCTGCTCTGCTCGGGCAAGATCTACTACGACCTCAAGGGCCACGCGACCCGCGAGGGCAACGAGACCGTCGCGATCACGCGCGTCGAGCTGCTCTACCCGTTCCCGCAGCGCCAGATCATGGACGAGGTCGCGCGCTACCCGAACCTGCGCGAGGTCGTGTGGGTGCAGGAGGAGCCGCGCAACATGGGCGCCCGCGCGCACATGTCCCCGCGGCTGCTGCAGATCCTGCCGTCGCAGCTCGAGTTCGGCTACGTCGGCCGGCCCGAGCGCGCCTCGCCGGGCGAGGGCTACCCGGCCGCGCACACGATGGAGCAGAACCGGATCATCCGCACCGCGCTCGATCCCGACGTGCCCGTGTCGGTCAACCCGACCGTCCAGCCGGGCGACCGCTAGGTGGCGGAGCCGCCGGACATCCGCGTCTCGGACGCGGAGCGCGAGGCCGTGGCCGACCGGCTGCGGACCGCGGGCGGCGAGGGGCGGCTGACGCTCGAGGAGCTCGGCGACCGCGTCGGCCGGGCCTACGGCGCGACGACCGCCGGCGAGCTCGAGCCGCTGACCGCCGACCTGCCCGCGCGGACCGCCGCGCCGCCGGCGCGGCCCGCCCGGCGCTGGGGCGTCTCGCTGATCGGCGGCGCCGACCGCAAGGGCCGCTGGCGCGTCCCGCGGCGCGGGGTCTGGATCACGCTGATCGGCGGCCCCGACCTCGACCTGCGCGAGGCGACGCTCGAGGACGACGACACCGAGCTGACGATCATCACGCTGATCGGCGGCGGCGACGTGATCGCGCCGGAGGGCGTCGACGTCGAGCTGAGCGGCTTCACGCTGATCGGCGGCGACGACGTCAAGCGCGAGGGCCCACCGCCGCCGCCCGGCGCGCCGGTCGTCCGCGTCCGCTCGTTCGGGCTGATCGGCGGGACCGACGTGAAGGACCGCGGCCGGCGCTAGCCGCCGAGCTGCCGCCGCACCGCGGCCCCGGCGGGCGCGAACTCGGGGCTGAGGCGCTCGAGCAGGGTGAGCCAGCCGGGATGGACGGACGCCGCGCGGCGGACCGCGTCCGCGCCGGCGGCGACGTCGCCCTGCTGGGCGATCGCGAGGCCGGCCCAGAACAGCAGCTCGTCGGACGCGGGCGCCAGCTCCGAGGCACGCACGTAGCGCCCGGCCGCGGCCTCCGCGTCGCCGGCGGCGGCGAGCTCGTCGCCCTCCCCGGCCAGCTCGTAGGCGCGCTGGAGGCCGAGCAGCCGGCGCAGCTCGCCGACCGGGTCGGCGTGGTCCTCGACGCGCAGGTCGATCCGGGCGCGCCACGGCTCGCCGGCGGCGGGCGCGACGAGCAGCGCGGCGGACTGGCGGCCGCGGACGTCGCCGCCCTCGGCCTCGGCGCCCTCGAGCGCGGTCATCAGCCGCTCGGCGAGGTCGCCGCCGCGCCCGGTCGAAGGCGGCGCCCATCGCGTCCGGCACCGTCGCCCGGCCCATCATGTTCGCCTGGCACGTGCGGTGCGGGCCGAGCGCCTCGCCGGCCTCCGCGATGCAGTCGGGCCCGGTGTGGGCGGCGACGCCGCCGCGCGACGTCGACCACGCCGACCTGGCGCACGCGCGCGAGCCCGTCCTGCGACAGCACGCCGGCGAGCGCCGTCGCCGCGTCGTCGCCGGCGGCCAGCCGGTCGAGCGCGGCCGGGCCGTGGGCGGGCTCGACGACCGACTGGGTCGCGACCGCGCCGACGCCGGGGCGCGCCCACGTGCAGAGCGAGCCGACGGAGAACCAGTGCGACTGCACGGCCGCGCCGACCTCGCCGGTCGCCGGGTCGAGCGCCACGATCGAGTAGGTGCCGTGCGGGCGGGCGGGCATACTCAGCCTGATGCCCGATCCGACCGGCTCCGAACGCGCGGCGCGGGTGCTGATGCGCGTCCGCAACACGCCGCCCGGGTTCGTCCGCACCTACGGCGACGTCTCGCCCGGGCGCCCCGCGCTTCGCCGGGACCGTGCTCGCGCACTGCGCCGACGACGACGTGCCGTGGTTCCGGATCGTCCGCGCCGACGGGTCGCTGGCCAAGGGCGCGCGGCAGCGGCGGCTGCTCGAGGCCGAGGGGATCCCGTTCCGCGGCGACCGCGTCGACATGCGCGCCGCGCGGCTGCCCGACTAGCCTGTCGCGCCGTGTGGCACCAGCGCGAGATCCGGCTGCGCCCGCGCCCGCGCGGGTTCCACCTCGTCACGCGCGAGGTCGCCGAGGGCGTGCCCGAGCTGGCGGAGGTCCGGATCGGGCTCGCGCACGTGCACATCCTCCACACCTCGGCGTCGCTGACGCTCAACGAGAACGCCTCGCCGGACGTGCGCGAGGACTTCGCGTCGTGGTTCGACGCGGCCGTGCCGGAGGACGCGCCGTACTGGACCCACACCGTCGAGGGGCCGGACGACATGCCCGCGCACATCAAGGCGTCGGTGCTCGGCCCGTCGCTGACGCTGCCGGTCCGCGACGGCCGCTTCGCGCTCGGGACCTGGCAGGGCATCTACCTGTGCGAGCACCGCGACCACGGCGGCCCGCGCTCGCTCGTCGTGACGCTGACCGGCGAGGGCTAGCCGAACAGCGTCAGCGCCGGCTCGCGCAGGCCGCGCAGCTCGGCGAGGTCGACCTCGACCCACGCGAGCCCGCGCGCCTCCGCGAGGACGCGCGCCTGCGGCTTGACGATCGTCGCCGCCAGGACGCCGCGGCAGGCGGAGAGCGCCGGGTCCAGCCGGATCCGCTCGAGGTAGCGGCTGAGCTGCTCGACGGCGTCGATCGTCCCGATCCGCTTGATCTCCACCGCGATCCAGCCGTCCTCGCCGTCGCGGCACATCAGGTCGACCGGGCCGATGTCGGTCGGCCACTCGCGGCGGACGAGCCGGAAGCCCTCGCCGCAGCGCTCCGGCGCGGCGGCGAGCGCGACCTGGAGGTCGGCCTCGACGCCGTCCTTCTCCAGCCGCGCGGCGTCGAAGTCCATCGCGTGGTCGACGTCGGAGAGCACCTCGGCGAGCCGGATCTCGAGCCGGTCGTCGCCCTTGTGCTTGCGCACCACGATGACGCCGTCGGCCTCCTCGATCACGGTCGGCGGGGTCATCCAGTTCAGCGGCTTGTAGCCGCCGGCGTCGGCGTGGACGAGCACCGAGCCGTCGGCCTTGACCATGATCAGCCGCAGCGCCTCGGGCAGGTGCGCGGTGAGCCGGCCGGTGTAGTCGACGGCGCAGCGGGCGACGATCAGGCGCATGGGCCGGGACCGTAGCGCCCGCGGCGGATCGAGGCGGGACCCCGTCCCCCCGGAAAGGGGTGGGCCGCCGCCCCCGGGTGCGGTCAGCTCCCCGCGGCGAGCGGGAGACCCCGCGCCGGATGCCGGGCACCCTGCCTGGGCGCGGCGGCGCCGCGTTGGGAGCCTTGCAGCGTCCCCAGTAGGTCCCCTCCCCAGGAGCCCCCAATGCAACCCCGCAACCTCGCGGCGCGCGCCGGACGCTGGAGCGCGACGCATCGAAAGACGGCCATCATCGGCTGGATCCTGTTCGTCGTCCTGGCCACCGTGATCGGCGGCAAGGTCGGCCAGAAGAACCTCGAGCCGTCCGCCATGGGCAACGGCGAGTCCAAGCGCGGCGACATGATCGTCGACGCCGCCGGCTTCCCCGACACGCGTCGGCGAGCGCGTCCTCATCCAGGGCACGGGCTCGATCAAGTCCGGCGATCCTGAGGTCACCGCGGCCACCAAGGACGTCGTCCATCGCCTCGGCCAGATCGACGGCGTGACGGACATCCAGAGCCCGCTCGACGAGCAGTACCGCGCGAGCACCGTCTCCAAGGACGGCCGCTCGGTCCTCGTGACCTTCACCCTGCCGGGCAAGGCCGAGACCACGAAGGACACCGAGGCGCTCGAGACCACCGCCGAGGCGCCGCTCGCGGCCGTCGCCGCGGTCCAGCAGGCGCATCCCGACCTGCGCGTCGAGGAGCACGGCGAGGCGTCCGAGCAGAAGGCGCTCGGCGCGACCGAGCGGGCCGACGAGGCCAAGCAGACGCAGATCTCGATGGGCGGCACGCTCATCCTGCTGCTGATCGCGTTCGGCGCCGCCGTCGCGGCCGGCGTCCCGCTGCTGCTCGGCGTCTCCGCGTTCACCGCCACGACGGGCCTGCTGGGCCCGATCAGCCAGCTCAGCCCGCTGCATGAAGCGGTCGCCCAGGTCACGATGCTCATCGGCCTCGCCGTCGGCGTCGACTACGCGATGTTCTACATGCGCCGGATGATGGAGGAGCAGGACAAGGGCCGCTCCCCCGCCGACGCGCTCGACGTCGCCGCCGCCACCTCGGGTCGCGCGGTGCTGATCTCCGGGTTCACCGTCATGGCGGCGATGGCCGGCATGTTCCTCTCGGGCAACGCGATCTTCTCGTCCTTCGGCATCGGCACGATCCTCGTCGTCGGCGTCGCCATGCTCGGGTCGCTCACGTTCCTGCCCGCCGTCCTGTCCTACCTCGGCCAGAAGGGCTGGCTCGAGAAGGGCCGCGTCCCCTACATCGCCAAGCGGCGCCACAAGACCAAGGGCGAGTCCCGCGTGTGGAACGCGATCCTCACCCGCGTGCTGGCCCGCCCGGTGGTCTCGATCGTGCTGGCCGGCGGCCTGCTCGTCGCGCTGGCCATCCCGGCCCTCGGCATGCAGTTCAAGGAGCCCGGCACGGAGGGCATGTCCCGCAGCCAGCCGATCATCCAGACGCTCGACCGGGTCGACGCGGCCTTCCCGGGCGGCAGCCTGCCGGCGAACGTCGTCATCAAGGCGAAGGACGTCACGACGCCCGAGGCCAAGCAGGCGATCCAGGACCTGCACGACCAGGCGATCGCGACCGGGCAGCTGTCCGAGCCGTCGAACGTCGACATCAGCCCCGACAAGTCCGTCGCGGTCGTGTCGCTCTCGATCAAGGGCAAGGGCACCGACGCCGCGTCGGAGCGCTCGCTCGCGGTCCTGCGCGACGAGGTCGTCCCCGCCACGGTCGGGCAGCTCGACGGCGCCGAGGTCGCGACCACGGGCATGACCGCCTGGTCGAAGGACTTCCTCGACACGATGAAGTCGCACCTCCCGCTCGTGTTCGCGTTCGTCCTCGCGCTCGCGTTCATCCTGCTGCTGGTCACGTTCCGCTCGATCGTGGTCCCGCTCAAGGCGATCGTCCTGAACCTGCTGTCGGTCGGCGCCGCCTACGGCGTGCTGACGCTGGTCTTCCAGGACGGGCACGGCGAGGGGCTGCTCGGGTTCACCTCGGTCGGCGGCATCACGCCCTGGCTGCCGCTGTTCCTGTTCGTGGTCCTGTTCGGCCTGTCGATGGACTACCACGTGTTCGTCCTCAGCCGCATCCGCGAGCTGGTCGACCGCGGCATGTCCACCGAGCGCGCCGTGGCCGAGGGCATCAAGAGCACGGCCGGCGTGATCACGAGCGCCGCCGCCGTCATGGTCGTCACGTTCGCGGCCTTCGCGACGGGGTCCGACCAGTCGATGAAGCAGCTCGGCGTCGGCCTCGCCGTCGCGATCGCGATCGACGCCACGATCGTCCGCGCCGTGCTCCTGCCCGCCGCGATGAAGCTCCTCGGCGAGCGCAACTGGTGGCTCCCGAAGCGCCTCGGCTGGCTGCCGCGCTTCGAGCACGAGGCGGAGGTGGCGCCGGCGGCCGCGTAACCCCCACCCATCCATCGGAGCGACCGCGGCGCCCGCCCTCCCGGCGGGCGCCGCTGCGTTAACGCAGCGGCACGCGGGCGCGCAGGCGGGTGCCCCGGCCGGGCGGGCTCGCGACGTCGAGCACGCCGCCGACGGCGCCGAGGCGGTCGGCCAGCCCGTGCAGCCCGGAGCCGCGGTCGCGGTCGGCGCCGCCGCAGCCGTCGTCCTCGACGTCGACCTCGACGACGTCCCCGTCGCGCCGGAGGCGGACGACGGCGTGGGTGGCCCGCGCGTAGCGCGCGACGTTCGTCAGCGCCTCGGCGACCGTGTAGTAGAGCGCCGTCTCGACCGCGGGATCGAGGCGCCGGCCGAGCGCGTCGTCGAGCTCCACCGGCACCGTGCTGCGGGTGATCAGCGCCTCGACCGCCGGGATCAGGCCGCGCATCGTCAGGAGCGCCGGGTGGATCCCGCGGGCGAGCTCGCGCAGCTCGGCCAGGCCGGCGTCGAGCTCCTCGCGCGCGGAGGCCAGCATCGGCAGCGCGTCCTTGCCCTGGGCCAGCGCCCGCTCGGCGGCGCGCACGCGGACCGACGCCACGAGCAGGCGCTGCTGGGCGCCGTCGTGGAGGTCGCGCTCGATCCGCCGCCGGGCGTCGTCGCCCGCGGCGATGAGCCGGGCGCGGGACGCCTCCAGCTCGGCGATCCGGATCGCCTCCAGCTCGCGCTCGACGCGCAGCTCCTCGGCCGCGCGGCGCTCGGTGATGTCGAAGATGATCCCGTCGAGCCACTCGACGCCGTCGCGGTCGACCGTCTTGACCCCGCGCTCGAGGACCCAGCGGACGCTCCCGTCGGCGTGCAGGATCCGGTACTCGAGGACGAACGGCCGGTGCGCCGCGATCGCCTCGCGGATCTCGCGGTCGACGGGCTCGCGGTCGTCGGGGTGGGTGACCGCGACGATCGTCTGCTTCGACGCGTCGACGAAGTCGGACGGCCGGATACCCGGTGATGCTCTCGATCTCCTCGCTGACGCGCTGGACCTTCCAGAACTCGTCGTCGGCCGCCCGGTAGATCGCGCCCGGGACGTTCTCCATCAGCGAGCGCAGCAGGCTCTCGGCGTCGAAGCTCCGGCTGGACGGGCCGGACATCGACCGACCCTACCCGACCGCGCGCGGACCGCCCCT
The DNA here is from genome assembly GCA_963791405.1 of uncultured Solirubrobacteraceae bacterium. Classification (GTDB taxonomy): domain Bacteria; phylum Actinomycetota; class Thermoleophilia; order Solirubrobacterales; family Solirubrobacteraceae; genus DASQMT01. The sequence continues at coordinate 191,127 of CAWBSJ010000008.1, forward strand.
GCGGTGAGCGACGCTCAGCGATGGGAGGGGCCCTTGATGTCGAGGCGTACTATGCCGATGCCGGTAAGGCGGTGACCGCGCACCGCTGACCGACGATGAACATGCCGCGCACGCCACTCCCGCCTCGCCCCGCCATGCGGCGGGCTTGGGTGGCGTGCGCGCTCGCCGCGGGTCTGCTGCCTGCGAGCGCACAGGCCGCCGCCGTGCCGGACCGGATCATCGTGACCCGCGAGCCCGGGCTGACGTCGACGGAGACGAGCGCCATGCGCGAGCGCGTCGACGCCCGCCTCGTGCACGCGCTCCCGTTGCCGCGCACCGAGGTGCTCGCGGTTCCCTCGGGGCACGCGGACCGGGCGCTCCGGCGCCTCCGCCGGGACGACGCCGTCCGGGCGGTCGAGCTCGATGCACGCGTCCACGCCGTGGATCAGCAGGACCTCCTGTCGCAGCTCTACGGCGCCGACCGGATCGCAGCGCCGGCGGGTTGGCCGATCAGCACCGGAGCAGGCGTCGAGGTGGCGGTCGTCGACACCGGGATCACGTTCGGCGATCCGCATGTCGCCGACCGCATCGCCGGCAACCCCGACGATCCCGTGAACGGGGTCGACGACGATCACAACGGGCACGTGGACGACGCCCGGGGATGGGATTTCGTCGACGGCGACAACCTGCCGGCCGACGGCGAGGGCCACGGCACGTTCGTGTCCGGCATCCTCGTCGGACAGGGAGCGGTCAGCGGGGTGGCACCGGGCGCTCGCGTCCTCCCGCTGCGCGCGCTGGACGACCAGGGCGAGGGGTGGTTGTCCGACATCGCGGCCGCGTTCGACTATGCGGGCGCCGCCGGCGTGCCGGTGGTCAACGCGTCGCTGGGGATGCAGGCGGAGAGCAGCCCGACGCTGGACCGCGTGTTCGCCGCACATCCCCGGACGCTCTATGTCGCCGCCGCAGGCAACGACGGCACGGACAACGACGTCCGGCCGACGTTCCCCTGCGCGTCACAGGAACCGAACGTCCTGTGTGCGGGAGCGAGCGATCGTGACGACGTCAGAGCGGACTTCTCCAACTACGGCGCGGAAAGCGTCGATCTCTTCGCACCGGGCGTGGACATCGTGTCCACGATCGGCGGAGGGTACGTGCGAGGGAGCGGGACGTCCTTCGCGTCACCGCACGTCGCAGGCGTCGCCGCCCTGGTCCGTGCCCACTTCCCGTCCTCCGGCGCGCTCCAGCTGAAGAACGCGCTGCTCTCGGGATCCGACCGTGTCCCGGCGCTGAGCGGGCTGGCCGTCAGCGACGGCCGCGTGAATGCGCTCGGTGCGCTCACGGCGACCCCGAGCGATCCCGACGGAGACGGGGTCGCATCGGATTGGGATGTGTGCGCCGACGTGGCGGACCCTGATCAGGCGGACAGCGATCGCGACGGCGTCGGCGACCGATGCGAGCCGGTCGTGGCGCCTCCCCGCGTCGACGCGACCGACCGGTTCAGGCGGCTCGCAGACGGGCGGGTGCCCCGCGCCCGCGTGCGATGCACCCACGATCGTGTCGCTTCGGGCGAGGTCGGCGTCCAAGCGTCGTCGTCTGCGCGTGTCCTTGACGCTCGACCGGCCCGGAACCGTCTACGTGACGGTGGCTCGCCGCGGTCGGTGTGCCCGCTGCGGATGGCGGACCGTCTCCGCTCGCCGGCTCGTCCTGAAGCGATCCGTCATCACGGCCCGCTTCTCGCACGACACGTCCCGCCGCTTCCCGCGCGGGCGCTACCGCGTCCGCGCAACGGTCGAGCATCCGGCCGCCGAAACGGCTCCCGCGCTCGCGTACCTCCGCGTGCGTCGCATGGGCTGACGCTCGCAGACCGGTGTCCGGATGCATCCGGAACCGGGCCTCGTGCGCATACATCCCAGCGCGCACCACTGCGCCAGACCCCTCGCTCCGAAGGAGTTCCCATGTTCCGTCCTCTGGCCATCCTGGCCTCCGTCTCCGTGCTCGCAGTCGGCGCCGCCGCCTGCGGTGATGACGAGCAGTCCGACTCGGCGCGCCGCCAAGACCACGCCGGCCCCCGTCGCGCAGATCGACAGCCTCTCGGGCCGCAGCACCGCCGTCGCGCTCGACCAGGGCTTCGTCCAGGCGCTCGGCACCCTCAAGCTGACGCCCGCGCCGGTCGGCGACGGCACGATCAGCAAGGCGGGCGTCGCCAGCTTCCCGATCACGGGCGGCAACGTGACGTACTACAAGCCCGGCTCCGTCGCCCCGTACGTGCAGGGCGAGATCGACCACTCCGGCAGCGGCCTCAGCCTCACCGGCGGCGGCAAGACCGTCAAGCTGACGAACTTCGTCGTCGACCCCGGCAAGTCCGTCCTGACCGGCAAGGTCACCGTCGACGGCAAGGTCGCCGCCGAGAGCGCGCCGCTGTTCTTCCTCGACGGCCGCACGCTGCAGCCGCTGAAGACCGCCGGCTCGACCGCCGTGCTCCAGGGCACGACCGTGAAGCTCAAGGACGAGGCCGCGAGCCTCCTCAACGACACCTTCGGCACGGATGCGCTGAAGGGCGGGCTCGTGATCGGCGTCGCGAAGATCACCGTCAACGTCGCCTGACCGGACCCAGCGCCCGCCGGCGCCGCCGGCGGGCCCTGCCCGTTCGCCGGTCCGGACGGGTCCGGGGCGAGCCGGACGAGCTCGACGGTTCGATGATCTCCGGGCCGCTTGTCGATTCCGGGCCGGTCCGTTCGTCATAGGATCGGAAGGCGGCGAACGGCGTCGCCAGGAGACCGGAGGTCAACCATGCGGTACATGCTGCTCATCTACACCGACGAGAGCCTCTACGGCCGGATGAGCGAGGCCGAGATGCAGGCGGACATGGCCGCGTGGGGGGAGTACACCGGGGCGATCATGGGCGCGGGAGCGACCTCGCTGGGCGACGCGCTGCAGCCGACGACGACCGCCACGACGGTCACGCTGGAGGGCGGCGACGCGCTCGTCAGCGACGGCCCGTTCGCCGAGACCAAGGAGCAGCTCGGCGGCTTCTACCTGCTCGACGTCGAGAACCTGGACGCCGCGATCGAGTGGGCGAAGAAGTGCCCCGGGGCGGCCTACGGCAAGATCGAGCTGCGCCCGATCCAGGAGTACGATCAGGGCTGACCGGGCCGGGCCGCAGCCCCGCGGCCGATGCGGTCGCACGGACGTTCCGGGCCGAGTTCGGCCGCGCGGTGGCGATCCTCGCGGGCGCGCTCGGCGGGGACGTCGACCGCGCCGAGGAGGCCGTGCAGGACGCGTACGCCGTCGCGCTGGACCGCTGGCCGCGCGACGGCGTGCCGTCGACCCCCGCGGCGTGGATCCTCACGACGGCCAAGCGCCGCGCGATCGACCGCCTGCGGCGCGAGGCGGCGCTGCGCGACAAGCAGGCGCTGCTGGCGCGGGAGCTCGAGGAGGCCGTGCGCGACCTGCCCGGCGAGGACGCCGAGATGATCCCCGACGAGCGGCTCGGCCTCGTCTTCGCGTGCTGCCATCCGGCGCTCGCGCTCGAGGCCCAGGTCCCGCTCACGCTGCGGCTGGTGGGCGGCCTGACCGTGCCCGAGATCGCCCGCGCGCTGCTGCTCCCCGAGCCGACGGTGGCGCAGCGGATGGTGCGCGCGAAGCACAAGATCCGCGTGTCGGGGATCCCGCTCGCCGAGCCGCCGCCCGACGCGCTCGCGGACCGGCTCGCCGCCGTCCTCGCGGTGCTCTACCTGATCTTCAACGAGGGCTACGCCGCGACGGCGGGGGAGGCGCATCGTGCGCGAGGACCTCGCGGCCGAGGCGATCCGGCTCGCCCGCGTCGTCCACCTCCTGCTCCCCGAGGAGCCCGAGCCCGCCGGGCTGCTCGCGCTGATGCTCCTCCACCACGCGCGCCGCGCGGCGCGGGTCGGCGCGGACGGCGACCTCGTGCTGCTGGAGGAGCAGGACCGCGAGCGCTGGGACCGCGCGATGATCGGCCAGGCGCTGCCGCTCGTCGACCGCGCGCTGACGCTGCGGCGCCCGCCCGGCCCGTACGCGCTCCAGGCCGCGATCGCCGCGATCCACGCCCAGGCGGCGCGCCCCGAGGCGACCGACTGGCGCCAGATCTCCCTGCTCTACGCCGAGCTCGGCCGCGTCCAGCCGAGCCCGGTGGTCACGCTGAACCAGGCGGTCGCGGTGGCGATGGCGGACGGCCCGGCCGAGGGCCTGTACCTGATCGACGCGCTCGCGCGCGCCGGCGCGCTCGACCGCTACCACCTGCTCCACGCCGCGCGCGCGGACCTGCTGCGGCGGCTGGGGCGGCGCGCGGAGGCCGCCGCGGCCTACGACCGCGCGCTGGAGCTGGCGACCCAGCCCGCCGAGCGGCGCTTCCTCGCCCGCCGGCGCGCCGAGTGCGAGGACTAGGCGGCGGCGGACTCGCGCGCGAGCTCGCGCGGCGCCTGGGCGACGACGAGCGCGCGCAGGTCGCGCACCTCGGGATCGTCGCGCAGCGACAGCGCGCGGTCGCACGCCGCGAGGCACTCGGCGGTGCGGTCGGTCCGCGCCAGCGCGTGCGCGAGCCGCGCCCAGGCGAGCGGGGAGTCGGGGACCAGCCGGGTCGCCTGCTCGCAGGCCGAGACCTCGGCGCCGACGTCGCCGATCAGGTTCGCCGCGAGCGCGAGGTCGAGCAGCCCCTCCTCGCTCGGTGCGAGCGCGCGCGCCCGCTCCAGCGCGCGGAGCGCGCCCTGGCGGTCGAAGCGGCGCAGCCGCAGCCGGCCCAGCCGCTCCCACGCCGTGGCGTCGGACGGCGCGCGCTCCGTCCACCGCTGCGCGGCGTCGTGCGCCTGCGAGACCGAGCCCATGTCCTCGTAGATCCGCGCCGCGGTCCGGTACGGCGCGGGCCGCCCGGGCTCGATCCGGATCCAGTCGCGGACGGCGCGGGCGGCGGCGGAGTAGTCGCCGGCCTGCCAGAACGCGGTGGTCAGCAGCCGCAGCACGGCCGGGTTGCGCGGCTCGGCGTCGCGCGCGTAGATCAGCCGCCGCGCGGCGAGCCCGAAGTCGCCCTCGGCGAGCGCGTGCTGGGCGGCGGTCATGAAGCGCTCGACGCGCTCGGCGCCCGGGTCGGGCCTGCCGAACTCGACGAAGCGCAGCGAGTCGGCCGGGACCGTGCGGATGCCATGGCTGAACGACACGCGCGCCCACTGCTGGATGTCGTCGCCCTCGCCGGTGAAGTAGATGCCGTTGACGCTGCCGACGCCCCACTCCGGATACGAGATGCAGCGCGCGTAGCGGTGCACGACCGAGTGGTCGGGGACGCGCGAGCCGAACGGGTCGTGCTTGGCCTGATCGGCGTCCTGCGCGCGCTGGCGCTGCTCCTCGGCGTAGGCGCGGGCGCCCTCCTCCGCGCGCCGCTTGCGCGCGGCCGCGGCGCTGACCTTGACCGCGGTGGCGCTGACCTTGCCGCCGCGCGACTCCTCCGCGAGCTGCTCGAGCTGGTCGGCGGCCTCGTTGACCGCCTTCAGGTGGCGCTCGTGCTGGAGCTGCTTCCCGGGCGGCGCGATGTCCGGGTGCCAGCGCTTGGCCTGGCGGCGGCGGGCGAGCTGGATGTCGCGCTTGTCGAACGGCGGGTCGATCTCCAGGAGGAGCACGGCCTGTTCGATGTCCAGCACCTGCGGCATGACCCGTTAACGGTAGCGGCGGGCCCTAGTCCACGAGGCGCGTCTGGAGCCGCCAGATCGCGAGCCGCCACATCAGCACGCCGAAGCCGATCAGCACCGCGACGTGGGCGGCGTCGGCCCACCCGTCGAACCCGAAGGCGGCGTGCCGGACGAGCTGCACGAGGTGGTAGAGCGGGTTGAGCTGGGCCAGGTTCTGCGCCCACTCGGGCAGCTGCGTCAGCGGGAAGAACGTCCCCGCGACCAGGAACAGCGGGGTGAGCCCGGCGCTGATGATGTAGTTGAAGTTCTCGATGCTCGTGGCGATCGCGCTCGCGAGGATCCCGAAGCACGCCCAGCCGAAGCCGGCGATCGCGCCGAAGAACGGCACGAGCAGCATCCCCCACGCCGGCGCGAGCCCGAACACGATCGCGACGAGCATCGGCACGCAGCCGTAGACGCCGGCGCGGAACGCGATCCAGGCGGCCTCCGCGGTGACGAGCTCCTCGGTGTCGACCGGCGCCGCGAGGATCGCGTCGTAGGTGCGCTGGAACTTGTACTTGATGAAGGTGCCGAACATCGCGGCGAAGGCGGAGGAGAACAGCACCGCCGTGGCGACCGTGCCGGTGCCGACGAACTCGACGTAGTCGTAGCCGCCGACCGTCGAGACGAGCGAGCCGAAGCCGAAGCCGAACGCGACCAGGTAGATCGTCGGCTCGACCGTCGCCGAGAACGTCGTCGAGCGCCAGTAGGAGGAGAAGTTGATGACCTCGCGCATCAGCACGCCCAGCAGCGCGGGGCGCTCGAGCCGGCCGACCTTGCCGCTCATGCGATCTCCTCCCCGGTGAGCAGCACGAAGACGTCCTCGAGGTTGGCGGGCCGCCGCTCGCCCTCCGGCGCGTTGCCGTTCAGCCGCAGGACGGCGATCGACGTGCCGGTGCGGCGCGTCGCGTGCCCGGCGGCGCGCGCCTCGGCCTCGACCTCGGCGAGCCGCGCCGGCGACCCGTAGATCTCGACCGCCTCGCGGCCGGCGTGCTCCTCGATCAGCGCCATCGGCGCGCCGCGGGCGACGGCCTTGCCGTGCGACATGATCGTGACCTCGTCCGCGAGCCGCTCGGCCTCCTCGATGTAGTGCGTCGACATCAGGACCGAGGTGCCCTCGCTGCGCAGCCGGTCGATCAGCGCCCACAGCTCCTGGCGGACCTGCGGGTCGAGGCCGACGGTCGGCTCGTCGAGCAGGACGAGCCGCGGCCGGTGCACGAGCGCCCGCGCGATCAGCAGCCGCCGCCGCATGCCGCCCGAGAGCTTGTCGACGCGCGTGTCCGCGCGGTCGGTGAGGTTGGCGATCTCGAGCGCGCGGTCGACGGCGGCGCGGCGCTCGCGCCGGCCCAGCCGGTAGAGGAACGCGAACACGACCAGGTTCTGCTCGACCGTCAGCGTCACGTCGAGGTTGTCGAGCTGCGGGACGACGCCGCACTCGGCGCGCGCCTGCTTGGAGTCCTCCGGCAGCCGCCGGCCGAGCACCTCGAGCTCGCCCTCGTCGGCGATCGCCTGGGCGGTGAGCATCCGCATCGTCGTGCTCTTCCCGGCGCCGTTCGGCCCGAGCAGGCCGACGCAGGAGCCCTCGGGCACCTCGAGGTCGAGGCCGTCGACGGCGGTGATCGGGCCGAAGCGCTTGACGACGCCGCGCAGGCGGATGGCGGGGGCGGGCACCCCCACAGGAAATCAGGCGGCGAGTGCGAGCCGCGGCCCGGCGGCGGCGGTGACCAGCGCGTTGAACAGCGCCAGGTGCTCCGGGCGCTCGATCATCCCCTCGGCGTGCCACTGGACCCCGAGCCAGAACGGGCGCGACGGGTCCTCGATCGCCTCGACGGTGCCGTCGGCGGCGCGCCCGGTCACCGTGACGCCGCGGCCGAGCCGGCGCGCCGCCTGGTGGTGGAACGAGTTGACCGCGACGGACTCGAACCCCGTCAGGCCGGCGAGCAGCGAGCCGGGCTCGATCGCGACGTCGTGCAGCGCCTCGGTCGCCGGCGTGCCCTGGCGATGCTCGTCGACGTGCTGGTGCAGCGTGCCGCCGCGGGCGACGTTGAGCGCCTGCAGGCCGCGGCAGATCCCGAGCACCGGCATCCCCAGCGCGTCGGCCGCGCGCGCGAGCGCGAGCTCGGCGTCGTCGACGACGCGGTCGGTCGGGCCGAGCCGCTCGTGCCGGCGGCGCGACCCGTACGCGAGCGGATCGAGGTCCGGCCCGCCCGCGAGGCACAGGCCGTCGAGCCGCTCGAGCAGGGCATGCGCCAGCTCGGGGTCGTCCGGCGCCAGCACCACGGGCAGTCCCCCGCCGGCCTCGATCGCGCGCAGATACGGCACGCCGAGCCGGAGCTCCTTGGCGGGCGCGGTCTCGTCGACGCGCTGCAGGGTCCCCAGCTGACCCAGGTGGCGCTCCGACGTGTAGACGCCGATCAACGGCCGCATGGGTCAATCATCGGCAATTTGCGGAGATCGGCACATGGACAGACGGCCAGTCTCGCCGTCTATCGTCTTCGCCCACATGTCGAGCCAATACATCTATTCGATGTACCGGTTGAGCCGGACGCATCCTCCTGACAAGCAGGTCCTCAAGGACATCTCGCTGTCGTTCTTCCCCGGCGCCAAGATCGGCGTCCTCGGCCTGAACGGCTCCGGCAAGTCGACGCTCCTGCGGATCATGGCCGGGCAGGACACCGAGTACCGCGGCGAGGCGCAGCTCGCGCCCGGCGCCACCGTCGGGCTGCTCGAGCAGGAGCCGCAGCTCGACGAGGCCAAGGACGTGCGCGGCAACGTCGAGGACGGCGTGGCCGCGACCCGCGCGCTGCTCGACCGCTTCAACGAGCTCGCCGCGAACTACTCCGACGAGACCGCGGACGAGTTCGCGCGGCTGCAGGAGGAGATCGACGCCGCCGACGCCTGGAACCTCGACACGCAGCTCGACCAGGCGATGGACGCGCTCCGGCTCCCGCCCGCCGACGCCGAGGTCACGCAGCTCTCCGGCGGCGAGCGCCGCCGCGTCGCGCTGTGCCGGCTGCTGCTCTCCGCCCCCGACCTGCTGCTGCTCGACGAGCCGACGAACCACCTCGACGCCGAGTCGGTCGCCTGGCTCGAGCAGCACCTCGAGGACTACAAGGGCACGATCGTGGCCGTCACCCACGATCGCTACTTCCTCGACAACGTCGCCGGCTGGATCCTCGAGCTCGACCGCGGCAGCGGGCTCCCGTTCAAGGGCAACTACTCGAGCTGGCTCGAGCAGAAGCAGGAGCGGCTCGCCCAGGAGGAGCGCCAGGAGTCCTCGCGCCAGCGCACGATCGCGGCCGAGCTCGACTGGGTGCGCCAGAACCCGAAGGGGCGGCGCAAGAAGTCCAAGGCGCGCCTGAACAACTACGAGCGCCTGCTCGCCGAGGAGCGCAACGTCAAGCTCGACTCGGTCCAGATCCACATCCCGCCGGGCCCGCGGCTCGGCGACAAGGTGATCGAGGCGTCCGGGCTCCGCAAGGGCTTCGGCGACCGGCTGCTGATCGAGGACCTCTCGTTCTCGCTCCCGCCGGCCGGGATCGTCGGCATCATCGGCGCCAACGGCGCGGGCAAGACGACGCTGTTCCGGATGATCGTCGGGCAGGAGGAGCCGGACGCCGGCTCGCTCGTCCTCGGCGACACCGTCGACCTCGCCTACGTCGACCAGTCGCGCGACACGCTCGACCCGGACAAGACGGTCTGGGAGGAGATCTCGGACGGCTACGACAACATCAAGGTCGGCGACCGCGAGATCGCCTCGCGCGCCTACGTGGCCGGGTTCAACTTCAAGGGCTCCGACCAGCAGCGCAAGGTCGGCGTGCTCTCCGGCGGCGAGCGCAACCGGGTCCACCTGGCCAAGCTGCTCCGCAGCGGCGGCAACACGCTGCTGCTCGACGAGCCGACCAACGACCTCGACGTGGACACGCTGCGCGCGCTCGAGGAGGCGCTGCTGGCGTTCCCCGGCTGCGCGGTGGTCATCTCCCACGATCGCTGGTTCCTCGACCGCGTGGCGACCCACGTGCTCGCGTTCGAGGGCGACTCCCAGGTCGTGTGGTTCGAGGGCAACTTCGAGGCCTACGAGGAGCACCGGCACGAGCGGCTCGGGGCCGAGGCCGACCGGCCGCACCGGATCACCTACAAGAAGCTCGTCAGGGCGTAGACCGGCGGCGGGAATGCCGTGCGCCCGCGCTCGTCGCGGGGAGTAGGCGCGTGTTCGAGTTGACCGCGCGCCGCCCCGCCGACTACGGTCGGTCGGGACCCCCCGACGGTGAGAGGACGCACGGTGGCGCAGGGATGGAAGACGCTGGTGGCAGCCACGGTCTGCTGTTCGTGACTGCTCGCCGGGAGCGCGCGGCCGCGCAGCAGCCGGTCACGCCGCTCGGCCCGCAGCTGCGGCTCACGCAGGTCGGCGCCGACGGCGACGCGACGGCGGATGCCGACACGGGCGACGTCGCCTACAACGCCGTCCGCAACGAGTACCTCGTCGTGTGGGAGCAGTCGGTGGCCAGCCCGTCCGACCGACCAGGAGATCTTCGCCCGGCGGCTCGCCGCCGACGGGAGCGCCGATCGGCGCGGCGTTCCAGGTCAGCGGGCTGCGTCGGCTCGCTCGCGGGCTGCGGACGCGTCCGAGCCGGCGGTCGCCTACGATCGCGGAGCGCGACCGCTACGCCGTCGCCTTCATCCGCGAGCTGAGCTTCGTCGGAGACCGAGGTCCAGCTCCAGCTGGTGAGCGGCGACGGCGCTCGTGATTCGGCGGACCGACGGAGCACCACCTGCGGCCGTCAGGCCGACATCGCCTCGGGCCCGAGCGGCAGGCCGCGAGAGCCCCGACGATCGTCTACCGCGCCGGACGCGGCCGGCGACGACACGCCGGGCGACGCGGTGCGTCGTCGCCTACGACATGACGACAGCACCGTCGGCGAGAACGAGGTCTACGTCTCCGGACGCTGCGACGACACCGGACTCCGCGACCGCGGCTTCAGACCAGGCGATCTCCGCGATGGTCGGCGCCACCGGCGGACGCGTTCGACCCCGCGCGTCACGACGTGCCGGGCGTCGACGACGTCGCGATCGCCTTCGAGGGCTTCGACGGCACCGGAGACGGAGATCTTCGCCACGCGCCTTGCCGCCGGCGCTCGGCGGCGGAGCGCCGGGCACAGACGCCAGATCACGAACGCGGCGACCGGCATCGACCGGCGACGCATCGATCCGGCCATCACGACGGACGCGAACGCCAGCCGGCTCGTCGTCGCCTTCCGCGCGGACAAGGACGTCGGCGGCAGACTTCGAGATCTGCGTCCAGCAGCTCGACCTCGGGCTGGGCCAGGTCGGCGCGACGACCAGGCGGTCTCCTCCGCCGGCCCGCCGGGCGTGGCGGACCGCCGTTCTTCACCGTCATCAACCCGATCGGCGGCGTACAGCCCGCACGTGCGACCGCTACGTCGTCGCCTGGATGGGCAACGACACGGACCGGCCGGGCCTGTCGAACGACGAGCGCGAGGTGCAGGCGACGTCGCTCGACGCGAACGGCGCCGAGGGCGCGACCCAGGACTTCGTCGTCTCCCGCACCGGCGCGGACAACGACGACAGCGCGACCGTGCTGGACGCGGCGCTCGCCGCCAACCGTGTCCGGCCGCTGGCTCGCGGTGTGGACGGCGGACGATCCGCGGCCCCCGCTCGCGGACAACGAGTTCGAGCTCTACGGCCGCCAGCTCGGCGAGAACTTCGATCTCGACGCCGACGGCTCGCCCGTCCCCGCGGACTGCAACGACGGCAACGCCGGGATCCGGCCCGGCGCGCCCGACGTCGCCGACAACGGCGTCGACGAGGACTGCTCGGGCGCCGACACCGTGAACCTCGACCGCGACGGCGACGGCTCGCCGCGACCGGCCGACTGCAACGACGCGAACGCCGCGATCGCGCCCGGGAAGCGCGACATCCCCAACAACGACGTCGACGAGGACTGCGCCAACGGCGCGCGGCGCGTCCTCACCAGCGCGGCGATCGAGCGGTTCTTCCAGGTCTTCCGCAACTTCACCAAGGTCACGAAGCTGCGCGTGACCAAGGTCAAGCCGGGCATGAAGGTCCGCCTCCGCTGCACGCCCGAAGAAGGGCAAGGGCTGCCCGAAGAAGCTGCGCGGGAACGGGCGGACGTTCACGATCAAGAAGGCGGGCTCGAAGACCCTCACGTCGTTCGTGAAGAAGGCGAAGCTCGAGCCGGGCGCGACGCTCGAGGTGCGGATCCTCGAGCCGGGCGCGATCGGGCGGCTCGACAAGTTCGAGATGCGCAAGGCGAAGCTGCCGAAGCGCGTCCAGCGCTGCGTCCCGTTCGGCAAGAAGAAGGCCCAGAAGACCTGCTGACCCGCCGCGGCGGGAATGCCGCGTCCGCTCCCCGTGTCGCGGGGGTATGCGACGTCTCCTGCTCGCGCTCATCGTGTCGGCCGTCGTCGCGTGCCTTGCACCCGGGGCGGCCGGCGCCGCGGGCTCGCTCCCGCCGGTCGCGCTCTCGCCGGCGACGGCCACGGGCAGCGCGGACTGCGAATTCTTCTCCGCGCACCCGGGCATCGCCGGCGTCGACGTCGCGGCGAACGCCCGCGGCGACACGATGGTGTCCTGGACGCAGAACGCCGGCGCGGGCACACAGGTCGTGAAGGCCGCGTTCCGGCCCGCGGGCGGAACCTTCGGAGCAGCGCAGACGATCGGTCCGACGCTGCCGTGCTACCTGCTGGCCTTCGGCGGCGCGACGCCGGACGTGGCGCTCGACGCGGCCGGCGGAGCCGCGATCGTGTTCGCTGCCCCCGGGGCCGGCGGACGCACCGTGATCCGCGCGGCGACCAGGCCGCCGGGCGGGTCGTTCGGCACGCCGGTCGACCTCTCCGACGACGCGATCGCGGCCGAGCCGGACGCGCGGCTCGCGATCGACGCGGCGGGCGCGGCGGTGGCGGCCTGGACGCGCACGAGCGCCGCGGGCGACCGGATCGTCCAGGTGGCGTCGCGGGCGCCGGGACAGCCGTTCGTCGCGGGCGGCGATCTCTCCGCGCCGCTGCAGGACGCCGACATCCCACGCGTCGCGATCAACGACGCCGGGGCGGCCGCGGTCACGTGGATGCGCAGCGACGGCGCCCACACCATCGCCCAGGCCCGGATGCGGCCCGCCGGCCAGGCAGCCTTCGCCGCGGTCCAGAACCTCTCCGTCGCCGGGCAGGACGCCGTGGCGCCGGACGTGGCCCTCGCCCCGACCGGGATCGCGACCGCCGCCTGGACCCGGAGCGACGGCACCCAGGTCCGCGTGCAGTCGCGCTTTCTGACGCCGGCCGGGACGCTCGGCGCGGGCATCGACGACGTGAGCGATCCCGGGGTGAACGGCTCCGGCGTCAACCTCGCCCTCGCGCCCGACAACACCGCCGTCGTCGTCTACGGGGCCTGTCCGACGACGGGCGGCGACTGCGCGGTGCAGGCCGCGGTCCGGCCCTCGAACGGCAGCTTCGGCGCGCCGCAGAGCATCTCCGCGCCGACCGACCAGTTCGTGATCCCGAAGGTGACGATCGATCCGGCCGGCGTCGCCACCGCCGTGTTCTCTCCGTTCGTCGACGACGGCCGGGTGCTCCTGACGCGCCGGCCGGCGGGCGGCGCGTTCGGCGGCGTGACGCCGATCTCGCCCGCGGGGACGGCACTCGCGCCCAGCCTGGCGTCCGACGACGAGGGCAACGTGCTCGCGGGCTGGGCCTCGCTCGCGTCGAGCGGCGCAGACCCGTGGACGGCGCAGGTCAGCGCCTTCGACGCCGGGGCGCCGGCGCTCTCCGTCGGCGTGCCGGGCAACGGCACGACCGGCGTCGGCGTTGGCATGACCGCCACCGCGAGCGACCGCTGGTCGCCGGTGTCGGTGCGCTGGGGCTTCGGCGACGGCGCGACGGCCTCGGGCGGCGCCGTGTCGCACGTGTTCGGGGCGCCGGGCGCGTTCGGCGTCGCCGCGACCGCCACGGACGCGACCGGGAACGCGACGACCGCGACGCGGTCGCTCCTCGTCGGCGCGCCGCCGACGCCGCCGGCGGCACCGCCCACGCCGCGCATCGACACCCCGGTCCAGACGCTGTGGGGCGTCGCCGGCAAGCGGCTGTTCCTGCTGCGGCTCAAGGCGACGCGCGTGCCCGCGCGGCACGAAGCTGGCGCTGCGCTGCAAGGGCGACCGGTGCCCGGAGGACCGCTCGTCGACGACAGCGGCGGCGCGGCGGGATCACGCTGTTCAAGGCGCTCTCGGCGAAGAAGGCCGCGAAGGCCGGGGCGCGCAGCTTCCGCGCCGGTCAGCGGCTCGACGTGCGCGTGACCGCTCCGGGCCACATCGGCAAGGTCGTGCGCTTCAAGCTCGCGAAGGGCAGGATCCCGAAGGGCAAGGTGCTGTGCCTGCCGCCCGGCGGGAAGAAGCCGCGGCAGCGCTGCTGAGCCCGGCGACCGGGATGAGCCGAGGGATGAACTCGCTCACCTCCGCTTGACCCCGCCGCGTCGCGCGGACTACGGTCGGCTGAAGGATTCGACGATCGCCGGAGGACGGACCGTTGCGCAGGGATGACGACGCAGGACGCAGTGTGGTTGGCGGAGCGCGGGCACGGAGGCCCGGGCCGCGATTGGCGATCCTGCTCGCGGCGCTGCTCGCCGCCCTCGTGCTCGCGGCGCCCGCGGCCGCGGCACCGGCCTGGCTGCCGCCGGTCGGGCTCGGCGCCGAGACCGCCGACACGTCGTCGACGGGCGCCATCGCCCTCGGCGCGAACGGGACCGCCGTCGCGGCGTGGGCGCAGTGGGTGCCGGGCAGCTCGACCTGGGTGCTCCAGGCGGCGCGGCGGCAGCCCGGCCAGGGCTTCGCCCCTCTCACGGTGGCGGGGACGTCGAACGTGTCCGGCGTGAGCACCGGCGTCGACGGCGCCGGCAACGCGACGATCATCTACCGCGTCGGGAGTGCCGTCGTCGTCGTCCCGTGGGCCGCGGGCGACCCCGCGCCCGGCAGCGCCCCAGACGCTCGGCACGGGCAGCTCGCCCGTGATCGCCGTGGGCCGCGGCGGCACCGCCGTCGCCACCTGGATCGACGACACCAACGTGAACCAGCCGACCGTGAGCGCCGCGGTACGGCCCGGCGCTGCGGGCAGCTTCGGGGCGGGCGGGGCGATCGCGCCCGCCGGCAACGGTCTCCTCACGGTCAGCGGCCTGCGCGCGGCGGTCGGCGACGGCGGCCAGGTCGCGGTGATCTGGTCGCGCACGAACCTCGTGCCGCAGACGCTCGTCGAGGTCAACTCGCAGGCGGCCGGCGGGACGATGAACCCCGGCACCAGCCAGAACGTCTCGAACAGCCTCTCCGGCACGGCGATCGAGCCGGCGATCGCCGTCGGCGCGGACGCCCGCATGACGGCGCTGTGGGGCAACTCCGGCGTCGTGAAGTTCGCCGAGGATCCGCCCGGTCCGCTGGGCTGGAGCGGCGAGGACCAGGCGTCACCGGCCGGCGCGTCGGCGCAGTCGCCGTCCGCCGAGGCGGGGCCGAACGGCTTGGTCGTGGCGGCCTGGCAGGCGGACAGCCGCGTCCAGGCCGCGGCGCGCTCGAACGGTGGCGCGTTCGGCGGCTACACGAACCTCTCCGGGCCGAGCATGGCTGCGCTGCTCCCGCAGGTCGCGGTCGGCGCGGGCGGCGACGCGCTGATCGCCTGGCTCACGGGCGACGGCAAGCAGCTCGCCACCGTGCGGCGGACCGCCGGCGGCGCGCTATGGGCCGCTGCTGAACGCGTTCACCGCGCCGACCAATCTGTTCAATGCCTTCCAGACCTCGATCGGCGTCGACGATCAGGGCAACGGCGTCGCGGCATGGACGCTCGATGAGTTCCGCGGCGGGACGAACTTCTACCGCGTCGCAGGCCGCCAGCTTCGACGCCGCGGCACCGGCGCTGAACTCGAGCGTCCCGCCCGGCTCGAACGTCGGCGTGCCGATCGGGATGGCCGCGGCGGCGACCGACCGCGTGTCGCCCGTCGGGCTGAGCTGGAGCTTCGGCGACGGGACGACCGCGACGGGCGGCGCGGTGTCGCACGCCTTCGGCACCGCGGGCGCGTTCACCGTGACGGTCGCGGCGACGGACGCGGCGGGCAACCAGGCCGTGCAGTCGCATCCCGTGCTGATCGCCGCGAACCCGCCGCCGAAGAAGAAGCGGATCACGTCGCGCGTCCGCGTCACGTGGGGCGTCGCCGGCAAGCGGATCTTCCTGCTCCGGATGCAGATCGGGAACGTGCCCAAGGGCGCGAAGGCCCAGCTGCGCTGCGCCGACCGCAAGAAGGGCAAGCAGTGCCCGTTCAAGCAGGTCAGCTCGAAGAAGCGCAAGAAGGGCACGATCACGCTCTTCAAGGAGGTCAAGGCGAAGAACGTGATCGGCAAGAAGAAGCGCACGTTCCACGCCGGCCAGACGCTCCAGGTGCGGATCACCAAGAAGGCGTTCATCGGCAAGGTCGTCCGGTACAAGCTCGAGAAGGGCAAGATCCCGAGCGGCAAGAACCTGTGCCTGCCGCCCGGGAAGAAGAAGCCGCGGCAGCGCTGCTGAGCCGCTGAGCGACCCTCGCTAGCCTGCGGGGGATGGACGAAAACGGGACGCCGGTCCGGATCCGGCACTTCACCGATCCGGCGTGCCCGTTCGCGTTCTCGGCCGAGCGCCAGCGGCTGCGGCTGGACTGGCTCTACGGCGACCAGATCGGCTGGACGACGCACCTCGTGGTGCTGTCCGAGACCCCGGACCCCGAGATCCCGCCCGAGAAGGTCGCGAAGGGCCGCC
The DNA here is from genome assembly GCA_963791405.1 of uncultured Solirubrobacteraceae bacterium. Classification (GTDB taxonomy): domain Bacteria; phylum Actinomycetota; class Thermoleophilia; order Solirubrobacterales; family Solirubrobacteraceae; genus DASQMT01. Next base: position 207,580 of record CAWBSJ010000008.1, read on the forward strand.
GGATGCTGTTCGAGCGCTACGGCATGCCGATGGCGTGGACGCCGCTGCCGGCCCCCGCCGCGTCGATCGACGCGTGCCGCGCGGTCGTCGCCGCGCAGCGGCACGCGCCGGACCGCGCCGCCGCCCTGCTGCGGCGCCTGCGCGTCCTGAACTTCGCCGGCCTGACGCTCGACGACCCCGACGTGATCGCGCGCGCCGCCGAGGAGGCCGGGCTCGACCCGCAGCGCGCTCGCCGGCTGGACGCGCGAGGACGCGGTCGAGGCCGCGCTGCGCGACGACATGCGTGCCGCGCGGTCGCCGTCGCCCGCCTCCCGCGCCCAGGACTACAAGCTCGGCGGCCCGGCCGGCGAGCGCCGCTACACCTGCCCGAGCTACGAGCTCGAGCGCTCGTCGCCCCCGCCGGAGGACTGGCCGACCGCGCGCCGCGTCGACCTGCCGGGATTCCGGCCGGTCGAGGCGTACGAGGCGGCGATCGCCAACCTCGCGCCCGAGCTGACCCGCAGGCCCGACCCCGAGGACGCCGACACGGTGCTCGCGTGGGCCGGGATGCCGCTCGCGACGGCCGAGGTCGCCGCGGTCGCGGACCGGGCGGTGGCCGACGTCCGCGAGGAGCTCAGCCGCTCCGCGCGGTTCACGCCGGTCGGCGGGGACGGGTACTGGTCGCTCGCTTGACGGGCGACCGCGGCGCAACTTCTGACCCCGTCAGTATGTTGCCGCCTCGATGAGCGCCATGCCGGCATGGCTGCTGGTCGCCGCGATCCTGCTCGGCGCCGCGGCCCTCAAGGCCGCCGACCGCACCGGCACCACGGTCGCGCTCGCGGCGTTCGGGATCCCCGGCCGGCTCGCCGCGCCCGCCTGGGCCGCCCTGATCGTCGTCGAGGCCGCGCTCGCCGCCGGGATCGCCGCCGGCAGCACCGGCGCGGCGTACGCCGCCGGGCTCGTGCTGGCGGGCTTCCTGCTCGTCCAGGTCACCGCGCTCGCGCGCGGGAACGCGGGCGCGCCGTGCGGCTGCTTCGGGCGCGGCGGCCGGCTCTCGCGCGGCTCCGCCGGCGCGGACCGCGCTGCTGGCGATCGCGGCCGCGGCGCTGCCCGCGCTCGGCGACGCGCCGGCGCTGCCGCTCGTCGCCACCGCCGCGGTCGCCGCCGCCGTCGTGGTGCTGGCGCTCGGGCGCCGGAGCGCGCCGCGCGCGGCGCTGGAGCTGGCCGACGAGGGGCCGGCGCTCGGTCTCGCCAGCCCGCTCGCCGACTGGTTCGACGACGCGCGACGGACTGCGGCTCGCGCTGTTCACGAGCCCCGGCTGCGCGCTCTGCCGCAAGGTCGCGCCGGCCGCCGGACGCGCTCGACGGCGTCCAGGTGCGGCGGCTCGGCGAGGACACGGAGCCGGAGGCGTGGGCCGCGGCGCGCGTGCCGGGCGCCCCGTACGCCGTGGCGCTCGCGCCCGACGGGGTCGTGCTCGCCAAGGGCACCGTGAACGACCCGCGCCAGCTCGCCTCGGTCGTCGCGGCGGCGCGCGAGCGCACGGAGGCGGTGACCTCGCGGCGCGTGTTCCTCGGCCGCGCCACCGCGGCGACGGCCGCCGCGGCCGGCGCCGGGATGGTCGGCTCGGTCGTCCGCCCCGGCGACGCCGACGCCTACCACTTCTGCGGCCACATCTACACGACCGACGGCTGCCCGCACCCGACCGGGCTGCCGCGGATCGACCGCCGCGGCCGCCCGCTGCGCGCCGCCGACGGCCGCCGCGTCGACGACCTCGGCCGGCTGGTCGACGGCAAGCGGCCGGCCGGTCGACGAGGACGGCCGGCCGCTGACCGACCTCGAGGGCCGGCCGCTGCCGGCGGCGCCCCGGACCGCGGTCTGCCGCGCCGCGGCGCGGCGCTTCTCGCTGCCGCTCCAGACCGACGGGTCGTGGTACCGCTGCTGCGGCGGCCGCGTCCGCAAGCTCATGGACTGCTGCGCCGCGCACCCGGAGCGGATCAACGGCGACAAGTCGCTCAAGGGCTACTGCTACGACGACCGGAAGGTGTTCTGCGTCATGTACTTCCAGAGCTCGGTGCCGTGCTGACCGCCTGCCTGATCGCCGCGGCGCTCGCCGCCGGGGTCACCGGCGCGTGGTCGCCGTGCGGGCTCTCGATGGTCGACACGCTCGCCCCCGGCGGCTACGCCCGGACGCTGCGGACGAGCCTGCTCGCCTGCGCGACGTTCGCGCTCGGCGCGCTGCTGGGCGGCGCGATCACCTTCGGCGGGCTCGCCGCCCTCGGCGCGGCGCTCGGCGCCGGCACGGACGCGGCGCTCGGCGCGGCCGCCGTCGTCGCGGTCGCCGCCGCCGTCGGCGAGGCGCGCGGCCTGCGGATCGCCCCGCAGATCCGGCGCCAGGTGCCCGAGGCGTGGCGCCGGACGCTGCCCGTCCCGGTCGCGGCGGCGGGCTACGGCGTCCTGCTCGGCCTCGGGTTCACGACCTTCGTCCTCAGCTTCGCGGTCTGGGCGCTCGCGGGGACCAGCGTCGCCGTCGGCGATCCCGCGCTCGGGCTCGCGATGGGCCTCGCGTTCGGCGCCGGGCGCGCGCTGCCCGTGATCGCGCTCGCGCCCGCGGCGGGCACGCGCCGCGGCGCCGCGGTCACCACCGCGATGCTCCAGCGACCGGCGATCCTGCTCGGCCTGCGGCGGCTGGACGCGATCGCGCTCGCCGCCGTGGCGATCGCGCTCGGGGCCGCCTCGGCATGAGGCTGTGGCCGCGCGGCCCGCGCGAGTTCGCCCTGTTCGCGGGCAGCGCGTACGACCCGGCCGCGTCCGCCGGCTTCGTCGCCTGGCAGCGGCCGGACAACAGCGCGCTGCTGCTGCGCGGCGGCGCGACCGCCACGCTGCCCGGATCGCACCCGGCGCTCGGCGGCGCGCGGATCGCCTGGCGCGAGGCGGACGAGCTCGTGATCGCGGACGCCGCGACGCTGCAGACGGCCGCGCGCATCGGCGCCCCCGGCGCGAGCGTGATCGGCCTCAGCGACCAGGTGCTCGCGTGGCGCACGCGCGACGCGGCCGGCACCGACCGCCTGCTCGCCAGCACGGGCGGCGCGCCCGTCACGCTGTTCGAGTCGCCCGCGCCGCGCGAGATCGGCCGCCCCGCGGTGGTCGGGGCGACGATCCTCTGCCACACGGCCGGCCCGCACGGCAGCCGGGTGCTCGCGATCGACGCCGCGACCGGCGCCCAGCAGGTCCTCCGCTCCGACCCGCTCGCGCAGATCACCAACCCGTCGACCGACGGCACGCGCCTGCTCTACGTCCACGCGACCGGGGAGGTGCAGACGCTGCGCGTCGGGCCGATCGCCCCGTCGGACCCGGACGACGACGCGGTGATCCTCGTCCACCCCGCGCAGGGCCGGCGCGACAAGGAGCACGAGCCCGGCCGCAGGCTGCACCGCCAGGGCTACAAGGGCCACCGCCACCCGGCGCTCCCGCCGCGCGCCGAGCCCGGCGTCGTCGCGACGCTCTGGAGCACCGCGCTGACCCCGGCGACGGCGTACGTGACGCGGATCCGCGCGGCGAAGGGGCAGCCCCGCACCGCCGACGTCCTGAGCGTCGCGGCCGCCGCGTAGCGCCCGCGCGAGCGGGGTAGGACCGCCGGGTCAGGCAAACGGGAGGCCCACACATGTCCAGGCGGATCCTGCCCGCGCTCCTCGGGGTGAGCGCGGTCCTCGCCGCGCCGGTCGCAGCAGCCGGCGCGCCGTACCAGCACACGCCGAACGCGATCGCGCAGGGGAGCGGCGGCGCGGCCGCCACGGTCGACAGCGTCGCCACCGGCGCCGCGCGCGACGTCCTCCGCAAGGGCGGCAACGCCGTCGACGCCGCGGTCGCCGCGGCCGCGGTCCTGGGCGTGACCGAGCCCTACTCGTCCGGCCTCGGCGGCGGCGGCTTCATGGTCATCCGGCGCCCGAACGGCAAGGTGACGACGATCGACTCGCGCGAGAAGGCGCCGGCGAGCATGCAGCCGGACTCGTTCATCGAGAACGGCGCGCCGCTCGCGTTCAACGACGCGCGCTACAGCGGCCTCTCGGCCGGCGTGCCCGGTACCCCGGCGGGCTGGGAGAAGGCGCTCCGCAAGTACGGCAGCTGGCGCTTCAAGCAGGTCCTGGCGCCGGCCATCGACGTCGCCCGCAAGGGCTTCGTGGTCGACCCGACGTTCACGTCGCAGACCGACCCGAACATCCCGTGGTTCGACGACATCCCCGCCACCGCGGCGATCTACCTCGACCCGGACGGCACGTCGCGCGACCCGGGCGAGGTCGTCAAGAACCCCGACATGGCGCGCACCTACGAGCAGATCGCCCGCTACGGCGCGAAGCGCGGCTTCTACCGCGGCCCGGTCGCCGAGGCGCTCGTCCGCGCCGCGCAGCACCCGCGCACCGCGCCGACCGCCGACAAGACCTGGCGGCCCGGCCTGATCACCGAGCGCGACCTGCGGCAGTACCGCGCCGTCGAGCGCAAGCCCACCCGCGTGGAGTACCGCGGCCTCGACGTCTTCTCGATGGGCCCGCCGTCCAGCGGCGGCTCGACCGTCGGCGAGGCGCTGAACATCCTCGAGCGGATCCCGGGCTACGACGCGATGCCCGAGATCGACAAGCTGCACTACTTCCTCGAGGCGTCGCGCTACGCGTTCGCCGACCGCAACGTCTTCGTCGCGGACCCGGACTACTTCCGCGTCCCGCTGCGCGGGCTGCTGTCGGACTCGTTCGCCGCCGAGCGCGCCGCGCTGATCGGCCCGACCGACCCGAACGCGGCGGTCCCGGCCGGCGACCCCTACGACAACGAGGGCACGGGCAAGACCGCGTCGGCGTACTTCTCGCCCGCGCAGTCGACGACCCACCTGACCGTCGCCGACAAGCACGGGATGGTCGTGAGCTACACGTTCACGATCGAGTCGACCGGCGGGAACGCGATCGTCGTGCCCGGCTGGGGGTTCCTGCTCAACAACGAGCTGACCGACTTCAACTACGACAACCCGGCGCATCCGAACGCCCCGGCGGGCGGCAAGCGGCCGCGCTCGTCGATCGCGCCGACGTACGTCGAGCGCAACGGGCGCCCGTTCCTCGCGGTCGGCTCGCCCGGCGGCGCGACGATCATCACCACGGTGCTCCAGATCCTCACGGAGCGGATCGACTTCGGCCGCACGCTGCCGCAGGCGATCGCCGACCCGCGCGCGAGCCAGCGCAACCCCGCGGCGACGGCCACGAACCCGAACTCGCCGACGGCGCCGGAGCAGGCGTTCGTCGACCGCTACGGCACGGCGCTCGCGGCGAAGGGGCACACGTTCAGCACGCCCGCGGAGATCGGCGCGGCGACCGGGATCGAGTTCCTCCCCGGCGGGCGGATGCTCGCGGCGGCGGAGCCCGTCCGCCGCGGCGGCGGCTCCGCCGAGGTGGTCAGGCCGTAGCGGCCCAGTCCGCCAGGACCGGCAGCACGGCGCGGGCGTCGTCCACGACGGCGTCCGCGCCGGCCAGGTCCGCGGCGCCGAACGGCCCGGTCGCGACCGCGATCACGCGCACGCGGTCGGCGCGCGCGCAGGCGATGTCGCGCGGCGTGTCGCCGATCACGACGGTCCGCTCGCGCGCCCAGCCGCCGGCCCGCGCCCGCGCGATCGCGGGCAGCGCGGCGCGGTCCTCGGCGTCGGAGCCGAAGCCGCCCTGGCCGGGCGCGAAGCGGTCGCCGATCCCGGCCGCGGCCAGCTTGCGCCGCGCGATCGGCTCGAGGTTGCCGGTCACGAGCGCCTGGCGGTGGATCGCGGCGTCGGTCGCCAGCGCGGCGAGCGCCTCCGGCACGCCGGGCGCGACGTACGCGCTGAGGTCGTCCGGGCACAGCTCCTCGTAGGCGGCGACGGCGCCCGCGAACACCTCGTCCGCGCGCGCGTCGATCGCCGCGTCCGGCGACGCCCGCGCCGCGCAGCAGGTCGCGCGCGATCGCCGCGTCCGTCCGCCCCGCGGCCTCGACCTGCACGCCGTCGAAGCGAACGCCGTGGACCGCCGCCGCGGCGCGCCGCAGCGCCGCCGCGTGCTCGCCCGTGGCACGCAGCAGCAGCGTGCCGTCGATGTCCCAGAGGAGCAGGAGGGGGTCTAGCGGAGGAACGAGAGGTCGGCGCTGAGCTTCTGGGCGAACGCGGCGATCAGCTTCGCCGTGTTCTCGACGTCGTCGAGCTGGACCATCTCGACCGGCGAGTGCATGTAGCGCAGCGGGATCGAGACGACGCCGGTCGGGATGCCGCCGCGCGAGAGGTGGATCGCGTCGGCGTCCGTGCCCGTGTAGCGCGACGAGGCGCTGATCGTGAACGGGATCCCCGCCTCCTCGCCGGCCGCGTGCAGCAGCTCGAAGACCTGCGGGTCGAGCGTCGAGCCGCGGCCGATGACCGGGCCGGAGCCGAACTTGTGCGCGCCGAGCTCCTTCTCGTCCGAGCCGGGGGCGTCCGTGGCGAACGTGACGTCGACGACGATCGCGATGTCGGGCTGGAGCGAGTACGCGGTCGTCCGCGCGCCGGCGAAGGTGATCTCCTCCTGGGTGACCGCGACGCCGGCGACGTCGCCGGGCGCGCCGCCCGCCTCGGCCACGAGCCGCGCGACCTCGAAGGCGACGAAGCAGCCCAGCCGGTTGTCCATCGAGCGCGAGACGATGCGGCCGTTCGGGTACTCGATCGGCTCGCCCGCGATCACCGCGACGTCGCCGATGCGGACCCGGCGGCGCGCCTCCTCGCCGTCGGCGGCGCCGATGTCGATGTGCAGCTGGCGCAGCTCGGGGACCTTCTTGCGCTCCTCGTCCTTGAGCAGGTGGATCGGCTTCTTGCCGACCACGCCGGGGACGATGCCCTCGCGGGTGGCGACCTCGACCCGCTGGCCGACGAGGATCACCGGGTCCCAGCCGCCGACGCCGCCGAACCAGAGGAAGCCCTCGTCGTCGATGTGGTTGACGATCAGCCCGATCTCGTCGATGTGGCCGACGACGGCGAGCAGCGGGCCGTCGCCGGTCCCCTTCACGCGCGCGACCGTCGAGCCGACGGTGTCGTGGGTCACGTCGGCGAAATCGGCGGCCGCGTCGCGGAACACGGCCGCGGCGGCCTGCTCGTAACCGGAGGGTCCGGGAGCGGTGAGGAGCTTGCGGAGGACGTCGGGCACAGGCATCGCGGCGGGCACTCTAGCGACCTGCCGTTCAGCGCCGGGATGGCGAGGATGGCGCGCGTGCCCGACCCGCCAGACCCGCCGGGGACCGCCCGGCCCCGGCGCTACGTCCCGCGCCTGCACTGGGAGCTGATCGCGTGCGGGACCCGCGGGCACCTGCTCGCGGGGACCGACGCCGCGGAGCTGCGGCCCGAGGACGCGATCCTCGCCCGGCCGGGCAACGACGGCAGCCGCTGGTACCGCTGCCTGCGCTGCGACGGCTGGATCTCCCTGCCGGCGCCGGCGGCACCCGCCCGGCCGTTCCCGCCCGGCCGCGACGAGCTCGAGCTGCCGCTGCGCGGGCGCCCGCTGCGCGACAAGATCGTGCTGCGGCTGATCGCGGTCGACCGCGCGCTGCACTTCGTGCTCCTCACCACGCTCGCGGTCCTGATCTTCGCGTTCCTCGAGAACGAGGACGAGCTTCGCGAGCCCGTCTTCCGCGTGATCGCGGACCTGCAGAACGGGCTCGGCGGGCCGGAGGCGGGCGAGCACGGGATCCTCGCCGAGATCCGGCGGCTGTTCTCGATCAACCACGGGACGCTCGAGCGGGTCGGCGTCATCGTGGCGCTGTTCGCGATCGTCGAAGGGGTCGAGGCGGTCGGGCTGTGGCTGGGGAAGCGCTGGGCGGAGTACCTCACGTTCATCGCCACGACCGCGCTGCTGCCGCTCGAGCTGTACGAGATCACCCACCGCTTCACGCCGCTCAAGGTCCTCACGCTGCTCGTCAACCTCGCGGTCTGCGCGTACCTGATCTACGCGAAGCGCCTGTTCGGCGTCCGCGGCGGCGGCGCCGCCGAGGCGGCCCTGCACGAGCGCGACGCGGGCTGGCCCGCCGTCGAGCGGGCCACCCCGGCCTGAGCGTCAGCTCTCCAGGAGCTGGCGGAGCACGAACGGGAGGATCCCGCCGTGCTGGAAGTACTGGACCTCCTTGGGCGTGTCGATCCGCACCCGGGCGGTGAACTCCTTGTCGCCCGCGCGGACCTGCACCTCCTTGGCCTCGCCGTTCTCGATGCCGGTGATCGAGAACTCCTCCTCGCCGGTGAGGCCGAGCGACCCGGCCGACTCGCCCTCGGGGAACTGGAGCGGCAGGACGCCCATCCCGACCAGGTTGGAGCGGTGGATGCGCTCGAACGACTGGGCGATGACCGCGCGGACGCCGAGCAGGTTCGTGCCCTTGGCCGCCCAGTCGCGCGACGAGCCGGAGCCGTACTCCTTGCCCGCGAGGACGACGAGCGGCGTGCCCTCCTCGGCGTAGGCCATCGCCGCGTCGTAGATCGGCATCTTCTCGTCCCCCGGCAGCTTCAGCGTCAGCCCGCCGACGAGGTCGTCGCGCCCGGCCAGCAGGTTGCGCAGCCGGATGTTCGCGAACGTGCCGCGCATCATCACCTCGTGGTTGCCGCGGCGCGCGCCGTAGGAGTTGAACTCCGCCTGCTCGACGCCGTGCTCGTTGAGGTAGAGCGCGGCCGGCGAGCCCTTCTTGATCGCGCCGGCGGGCGAGATGTGGTCGGTGGTGACCGAGTCGCCGAGCAGCGCGAGCACGCGCGCGCCCTCGATGTCGCCGGCGTCCTCGGGCTCCGGCGGGACGTCCTCGAGGAACGACGGGCGGCGGACGTAGGTCGAGTCGTCCTGCCAGGCGTAGCGGTCGCCCTCCGGCACCTCGAGCGCGTTCCACTCGTCGCTGCCGTCGAACACCTCGCCGTAGGACTTCTGGAACATCTCGCTGCGCACGGCCTCCTCGACGACGCGCCCGACCTCCTCGGAGGACGGCCAGATGTCGTTGAGGAAGACGTCGTTGCCGTCGCGCGTCCTGCCCGAGCGGCTCGTCGAGCAGGTCGATGTCCATCGTCCCCGCGAGCGCGTACGCGACCACGAGCGGCGGCGACGCGAGGTAGTTCATCTTCACGTCGGGGTTGATCCGGCCCTCGAAGTTGCGGTTGCCCGACAGCACCGAGACGACCGCGAGGTCCTCCGCGTTGACGACGTCGGAGACCTCCTCCGGCAGCGGCCCGGAGTTCCCGATGCAGGTCGTGCAGCCGTAGCCGACGAGGTGGAACCCGAGCGCCTCGAGCGGCGCGATCAGGCCGGCCTTGTCGTAGTACTCCATGACGACCTTCGAGCCCGGGGCGAGCGACGTCTTGACCCACGGCTTGGACGTCAGACCGCGCTCGACCGCGTTGCGCGCCAGCAGGCCCGCGCCGATCATCACCGACGGGTTCGACGTGTTCGTGCACGACGTGATCGCGGCGATGACCACGTGGCCGTGGTCGAGCTCGGTCTCGGTGCCGTCGGCGAGCGTGAGCGGGACGATCTCCGAGACGCGGTCGGCGACCTGCGCGCCGCCCGTCCCGGCGCCGGCGGGCTCGGGCTGGCGGTCGTGGGACGAGTCGCCGTTGGTGGCCGGCGGGTCCGACGCGGGGAACGACTCCTCGGACCCCTCGTCGGCCTCGGTGTGCGCCGGCTCGACGAGGTCGTCGAGCGCCAGCCGGAACGAGCCCTTGGACTCGGTCAGCGAGACGCGGTCCTGCGGGCGCTTCGGGCCGGCGAGCGACGGGACGACGTCGCCGAGGTCGAGCTCGAGCGTCTCGGAGTAGGTCGCCTCCTCGGCGTCCTCGTCGTGCCACATGCCCTGGGCGCGCGCGTACGTCTCGACCCGCTCGAGCACCTCGGGCGAGCGGCCGGAGAACTCGAGGTAGCGCAGCGTCTCGGCGTCGATCGGGAAGATCGCGCACGTCGAGCCGAACTCCGGCGACATGTTGCCGATCGTCGCCCGGTCGGCGAGCGGGAGGTTGCCGACGCCCGCGCCGTAGAACTCGACGAACTGGCCGACGACGCCGTGCTCGCGCAGCATCTCGGTCACGGTCAGCACGAGGTCGGTGGCGGTCGCGCCCTCGCGCAGCTCGCCGCCGAGCTTGAAGCCGATCACGCGCGGGATCAGCATCGACATCGGCTGGCCCAGCATCGCCGCCTCGGCCTCGATCCCGCCGACGCCCCAGCCCAGCACGCCGAGGCCGTTGATCATCGTCGTGTGGGAGTCGGTCCCGACGAGCGTGTCGGGGTAGAGCACGCCGTCGTTCTCGAACACGACGCGGGCGAGGTACTCGAGGTTGACCTGGTGGACGATCCCGGTGTCCGGCGGCACCGCCTTGAAGCCCTCGAACGCGGTCTGGCCCCAGCGCAGGAACGCGTAGCGCTCGCCGTTGCGCTCGAACTCCTTCTCGGCGTTGATCCGGAACGCCTGCGGCGAGCCGAAGGCGTCGACCTGGACGGAGTGGTCGATCACCAGCTCGACCGGCACGAGCGGGTTGATCTTCCCCGGGTCGCCGCCCATCTCGGCCATCGCGTCGCGCAGCGCCGCGAGGTCGACGACGCACGGGACGCCGGTGAAGTCCTGCAGGATCACGCGTGCGGGCGTGAAGGCGATCTCCTTGGAGGGGTCGGCCTTCGCGTCCCACGTCGCCAGCGCCTCGATGTCCTCGCGCCGGATCCCGACGCCGTCCTCGTTGCGCAACAGGTTCTCGAGCAGCACCTTCAGCGAGAAGGGCAGCCGCGCCACGTCGTACTGCTCTTGCAGCGCCTCGAGGCGGTAGATCTCGTATGCGCGCCCACCGACCTCGAGCTCGGCGCGCGCGTCGAAGGAGTTCTCAGTCATCGGACCTTCCAGTCTCGCACGTACACCCGTGCATGGAGTCCGTGTGGGAGTACCCCCGTCCGCCCGCGGTCACGCCGTGCGACCGCACCGTGCGGATCGAGCTCGGCGGCGCCGTGATCGCGGAGTCCGGCCGCGCGCTGCGCGTGCTGGAGACCAGCCACCCGCCGACGCTCTACCTCCCGCTGGACGACGTCGCGGCCGGCGTGCTGGCGCCGGCCGCGGGATCGTCGTTCTGCGAGTTCAAGGGCCGCGCCGTCTACCTCGACGTCGCGGGCGGCGGGCGGGTCGCGGAGCGTGCCGCGTGGCACTACCCGGAGCCCGATCCCGCCTACGCCGTCCTGCTCGGCCACGTGAGCTTCTACCCGGGCCGGATGGACGCCTGCTGGCTCGGCGAGGAGCGCGTCCGCGCCCAGGCCGGCGACTTCTACGGCGGCTGGATCACCGCCGACCTGGCGGGCCCGTTCAAGGGCCCGCCAGGCACGCGCGGGTGGTGAGCTAGCCGAGCCGGACGGTCTTGGCCGACCGCCAGCCGTTGCCCTGCTTGTCCTTCGACAGGACCTGGACCTTCACCCGGTCGCCGTCGGAGAGGGCGCGGCGGCCGCGGCGGTTGAGGTCGACGACCACCGTCTTGGTCTTGCCGCGCTTGGTGGTGGCCTTCTCCTTGCCCATCAGCTTGCCGTTGCGCTTGAGCTTCACGACGCTCTTGCACTTCTCGGTCGCGACGCACTTCAGGCGCAGCGCGACCTTGTTGCCGGCGAGCTCCGGCTTGCCCTTGATCGCGACGCGCGGGAGCCCGCCGATGACGAGCTCGCACTGGCGCACGAAATCGCGCCGGTCGACGAGCGCCAGGTCGAGCCCCTGGTCGCAGGACACCGTGTCCTCCGCCCGGTCGATCGCGTTCGCGATGTCCGAGCCCTTGCCGAGGCTGATCGCGTCGACCGCGTCGGTGCCGGTGACCCGGTCGTTGCCGTCGCCGGCGTTCAGGATCGTCCTGATCCGCCCGGACACGCCCTTCGAGCCCTTGATCCGGTCGTTGCCGCCGTTGGCCTCGAGCTTGAGCGACTCGGACGTGCCGATGTCGATGCTGAACGCGCCGGGGCCGGGCGCCGCGAGCCGGTCGAACAGCACGCGGCCGGCGGCCGCGGACGGCTTGATCGTGAACTTCTCGTCGGCGTCCGCGCCGTTGACCTCGGACGTGTCGTTGCCGGCGCCGCCCTCGTTGAGGTCGTCGTCGTCGCCGCCGTTCCAGACGATGACGTCGTCGCCGTCGCCGCCGCGCGCGTCGTCGCGCGTGCCGGCCGGGTTGTCGTCGGGCGTGATCCGGTCGTTGCCGGCGCCGCCGTCGAGCGTGTCGGCGGCGTCCGAGCCGTCGATGACGTCGTTGCCGTCGCCGGCCTCGACGTCGGCCCGCAGGCCGAGCACCGCGATCGCGCCGTCGGAGCTGAACGTGTCGTCGCCGGCGTTCGCGTTCAGGTCGAGCCGCTCGGACGCGGCGATGTCGATGTTGAACGGACCGGGACCGGGGGTCGCGGCGCGCTCGAAGCGGGCCTCGCCGGGCGTGGCCGACGCGTTGAGCGTGAACGCCTCGGGCAGCGGCGCGCCGTTGACCGTCACGGTGTCGTTGCCGGGACCGCCGTCGTTGCGGTCGTCGTCGTCGCCGCCGTTCCAGATCATCGTGTCGTCGCCGTCGCCGCCCAGCGCGGTCTCGCGCGTGCCGACCGGGTTGTCGTCGAGCTGGATCGTGTCGTTGCCGGCGTCGCCCGCGATCAGGTCGGCGCCGTCGCCGCCGTCGAGGTTGTCGTTGCCGTCGCCGCCGCTGATGTCGAGCGCGAAGCCGAGGGCGTCGAGGCCGGCGTCGGAGACGAGGCTGTCGTCGCCGCCGTTGGCGTTGAAGTCGAGCCGCTCGGACGTGCCGATGTCGAGGTTGAACGGGCCGGGCGGCGTCGGGCCGGTGCGGTCGAAGGCGACGCGGCCGGGTGTCGCCGACGGCTTGACCGTGAAGTGCCTCGCCGCCGCCGCCGCCATTGACCTCGATGACGTGTCGCTGCCGGCGCCACCCTCGTTGGTGTCGTCGCCGTCGCCCGGGTTCCAGACCAGCGTGTCGTCGCCCGCTCTCGCCGTTGGCGACGTCGCGGGTGCCGGCGTCGTTGTTGTCGCCGATCAGGCGGTCGTTGCCGTCGCCGCCGTTCATGACGTCGGGGTACTCGCTGCCGGTGATCGTGTCGTTGCCGCCGCCGCCGTTGAGCGTGACGGCGCCCGCCGCGGTGAGCGCGGGGAAGGCGGCCTTGGTGACCCCGACGAGCGAGATCGTGTTCGCGCCGGCGTCGGCGTTCACGGTGATCTTCGTCAGCGTGGCCGGATTCGCGCCGGCGACGTTGGCGCCGTTGACCGTCACGTTCGCGCCGTTCGCGGCGATCGCGATCGCGTCGCCCGCGTCGGACGCGACGGTCAGCTCCGTGCCGTTGACCGTCGGCGTGACCGCCGCATTCGCGATCCCCGGGAACGCCATGGCCGCCATGGCGGCGACACCCGCGATCGGGATCGAGCTCTTCCACTTCGGTGCCACAGCCAGTCCTCCTGGGGAGTTGGGATCGCTCCAGGGACTCGCGCGGCGGCGGATCTATTCCCTCAGTGGATCTCGGACGGCGTCCGCCCGGACCCGGTCAGCTCGAACACCCAGAAGTCCTCGCCGAGCACCGGGACGGAGACGTTGTACACCGGCACGTCGCCGAGCCGGCCCGCGAACGTGCCGGCGTGCGCGTGTCCGTGCAGCACCAGGTCGGGGTGGTGCTCGCGCAGCGGCGCGGCGAGCCGGTCGGTGCCGAGGAACGTCCAGATGTCGGTCCGCTCGCCCTCGAGCGTGTCGGTGATCGGGGCGTAGTGGAGCAGCGCGATCCGGAACGGGCACAGCGCGATCGCCCGGAGCGCGGCGTCGAGCGCCTCGGCCTCGGCGACGGACTCCGCGTACACCTGCCGCAGCAGCGGCTCGCCGAAGTCGGGCAGGTGCGAGCCGGTGAAGCCGCCGACGAAGCCCTTCACGCCCGCGATGCCGAGCTCGGCGCCGGCGACCTCGAGCACGCGGTGCTCGCGCTCGAGCAGGTCGATCCCGCCCTCGCGCAGCGCCGCGGCGACCTCGTCGCGCCGGTCGGCGTGCCAGTCGTGGTTGCCGAGCACGGCTAGCGACGGGCACCCCGGCCGCGTGCCGCGGCGCGCGCCGCCATCGCGGCCTGCGCGGGCTCGCCGTGCGTCGTCAGGTCGCCGGCGAGCAGCACGAGGTCGACGCGGTCGCGAAGCCCGGCGAAGGCCGCGGTCCAGCGCTCCTCGTCCTCGGCGCGGCCGAGGTGGATGTCGCCCGCGGCCGCGATGCGAATCGCCATGCCGCCGCACGACCTACCCGGGTACCAGGTGCCTGGCATGACCGAAGCCGAGCAGCCGTTCGCCGATCTGGAGGCGACGCTGAAGAAGGCGGCGGCCGCGCTGCGCGGCGCGGACATCCCGTTCCTGCTCGGGCGGCAGCCTCGCCTCGTGGGCGCGCGGCGGACCCGAGTCGCGCCACGACCTCGACCTGATGCTCCGCGAGGCCGACGCCGAGCGGGCGCTGACCGCGCTGGAGGAGGCGGGGATGCGGCCCGAGCACCCGCCCGAGGAGTGGCTCGTCAAGGCCTGGGACGGCGACGTGCTCGTCGACCTGATCTTCTGCCCGAAGGGCCTGCCGATCGACGACGCGGTGCTCGCGCGCGGCGAGACGCTGTCGGTCCTCGCCATGGACCTGCAGGTGATGGCGATCGAGGACGTGCTGATCACGAAGCTGATGGCGCTCAACGAGCACGCGCTGCGCTACGAGGGGCTGCTGGAGATCGCCCGCGCCCTGCGCGAGCAGATCGACTGGCCGCACGTGCGCGCCGCGACCGCGCGAGTCGCCGTTCGCGCGGGCCTTCTTCGTCCTGCTCGAGGGGCTCGGGATCATCCCCGGGCAGACAGCCCGCACCGGGCGGCGCGCAGGTCCGGGTCATCACATCCGCCCGTTCGGACGCCGAGGGCCAGGGGTAGCCGAGGTCTATGGCAGCCACCACGATCACGCGCGGGCGCCTGCGCCGGCTGGCGGCGTTGCATCCGGAGCGCGGCAGGGTCCTCTCGGTCTTCTTCAACCTCGACCCGAGCGAGTTCGCGACCCCGCCGGCGCGGGCCACGGAGATCAACTCGGTGCTCACCGCGGCGGCCCACAAGGTCGACGAGGCCGAGGGTCTCGGCCACGAGGAGCGGATGGCGCTGCGGGCGGACGTCGAGCGCGTGCGCGAGGTGCTCGAGGCCTCCGACGTGGCCACGAACGGCACGCGCGCGGTCGCCGTGTTCGCCTGCGGGCCGGCGGACGTGCTCGAGGTCGTGCGGCTCGCGCATCCGATCGAGTCGCGCGCGGTGGTCGACGACCACGCGTACGTGGAGCCGCTGGTGGGCGGGCCCGGCGGGGATCGCTGGTGCGTGCTGCTGGTCAACCGCCGCGTGGCACGGATCTTCACCGGCACCGCCGACGGGCCTCGAGGAGTCGGGCCGGATCGCGAGCGACACGCACGGCCAGCACGACCAGGGCGGCTGGTCGCAGGCCCGCTACCAGCGCTCGGTCGAGCAGGAGAAGCGCACCCACGTCGACGGCACGCTCGACACGCTGTTCGCGCTGCTCAAGCGGAGCCCGTTCGACCGGCTCGCGGTCGGGGCGCCGGAGGAGCTGGTCGACGAGGTCGAGGAGCGGCTGCACCCGTACCTGAAGGAGCGGCTCGCCGGCCGGATCGGCGTCGACGTGGAGAACGCCTCCGTCGCCGAGGTCGAGGCGGCCGCGGCGACGGTGATCGACGCGCACGTCGCCGCCGTCGAGCGGGCCGCGCTGGACCGGCTGGCGCAGGGCGTGGGCCGCGGCGAGCGCGGCGCCGCGGGCCTGCGCGACGTGCTCGCCGCGCTCGAGCAGGCGCGGGTCGAGATCCTGCTCGTCGGCGAGGGCTTCGACGCGCCGGAGCTCGAAGGGGCGCTCGAGCAGGCGATCACGCAGTCCGCCGAGGTGATCGTGGTGCGCCACTTCGACGACCTCGCCGTCCACGGCGGCATCGGCGCTGTGCTTCGCTTCTAGCGTGGCCACCGCGCTCGTCATCGTCGACTTCCAGAACGACTTCACGCCCGGCGGGGCGCTCGCCGTGGCCGGGGGCGACCGGATCGCGGGCCGGATCGACGCGCTCGCGCGCTCCGGGCAGTTCGACCTCGTCGTCGCGACGCGCGACTGGCATCCGCCCGACCACGGCTCGTTCGCCGCGCAGGGCGGCCCGTGGCCGGTCCACTGCGTCCAGGGCACGCCCGGCGCGGAGTTCCACCCGGCGCTCGACCGGTCGCTCCTGGACGCGGTCGTCGACACGGGCTACACGCCGGACCTCGAGGGCTACTCGGGCTTCGAGGCGACGACGCTCGAGGCGCTGCTGCGCGAGCACCACGTCGACCACGTGACGATCGTCGGGCTCGCGACCGACTACTGCGTCGCGCAGACGGCGCTCGACGCGCTCCGCCACGGCTTCGGCGTCACCGTCGACAGCACCGCGGTGCGGCCGGTCGAGGTCGAGCCGGGCGACGGCGAGCGCGCGCTCGAGGCGATCCGCGCCGCCGGCGGCTCCGTCGCGTAGCGCCCGCTCCGGATAGGCTCGCCCGATGCGGCACGACGATGCCGACACGGCGGCACCGGAGGCTGCCGAGCGCGCCACGACGGCGGCCGTCGCGGAGCCCGCGCGCGGGGGTCCGGGCCTCGCACCGACCGGGCGGCGCAACCCCGCGGGCTACGCGCTGGCCCTGCAGCGCGCGGTCGGCAACCGCGCGACACGGCGGATCCTCGCCCGCACGCCGCGCGACGACCAGATCCGGGCGTTCCGGGCCCACGTCGCCGCGGGCGAATGGGGCGAGGCGGCGCTGCAGCTCAACGGCTTCAGCGAGGCGGACATCCGATCGCTGACCCGCTCGCTCACGCACGACCAGCGGATCGCGGTCCACCAGGGCGCGCTCGAGGCGATGCCCGGGTGGCCGACCCGCGTCCCCGCGATCATCCTCGAGGTCGACGCGGAGGCGGGGCGCGTCGGCCAGGTGTTCGCCGACTTCGAGCGCGAGCGGCGCGCCGGCAACTGGCGGGCCGCCGCGCGGATCGCCAACGGCTTCGCGGACGGCGACCTGCACGCGCGGCTCGCTCCGCTCAGCCGCGAGCAGCTGCGGTCGCTGCGCGAGGGCGCGGTGGCGGAGATGCCCGGCTGGTCGGACCGCGTCACCGACGCGATCGACGTGCTGCTCGACGACACGCGGCGGCCATCGCTGGCGCCCGTGGACCAGCACTTCGACAACCCGCGCATCCAGGCGATGGTGAGCGCCAACCGGCTCGCGTTCGGGCCGCGCAAGCTGGCCGCGCTCCACGAGCTCGACCGCTCGCTGGGCGGGCGCTGGACGCAGCTGCGCTGGACCGACGTCGCCGCGTCGGCCGCCGCCCGCGTGGAGGACCCGACGCGGATCGACCAGGCGCTCCTGGGCGTCTGCGGGCCGGCGGCGGCGCTCCAGGCGAACGCGGAGTCCAACGCGCTGGACTACGCGCAGCTGATCACGAACATCTACGCGACCGGCGCCGTGCGCGGCTCCGCGGTCAACGCCGGGCTGCTCGCCTCCGCCCCGTACCAGAACATGGATCCGGCGGACTGGATGGCGTTGTCGGCGATCCAGGACACCGGCAACCTCGTCCGCGACTACCCGGGGCACCCGACCGATCACAACCCGGACGGGACCCCGCGCCGCGTGCCGCTCACCCAGCACGGCGGGTACGACCCGGAGGGCGGCTTCTACTACAACCAGCGCTCGATCATGGAGCGGGTCGACCGCTGCGTCGAGTTCCAGCAGCTCGAGTGCTCGTGGTGGGGCGAGCGGGAGGCGGCGACGGAGGCGAGCGACTTCCTCCGGCGCTTCCCGCGCGACGTGGTCGTCGCCGTCAACAACGACAGCTCGATGCTCCTGCCGGTCGACGCGAGCGGCACGCCGCAGGGGACGGGCGCGCCGAACCGGAGCGACCACTGGGTCCGCCTGCTCGGGCCGGTCGCCTACGCGGGCGGCAACGCGACGTTCACGATCTTCAGCTGGGGCCGGCGGCTGACCTTCACGTGGACGGAGGCGCGGTTCCACAAGTGGGCGCACGGCTTCCTGGTCGGCTCGCGCCGCTTCGGGCAGCTCTATCCGCTCGCCACCCCGCAGGGCGACTGACCCTCATCGCGGCGCGGGGAGCGGATCGCCGGCCGGGACGTGCTGCGTCACGCAGCCGATCCCGCCGCCGCCGTAGGCGAGCATCGTGCTGTCGACGCCGACGACCTCGCGGCCAGGGTGCAGCTCGGCCAGGAGCGCGAACGCCTCGTCCTCGCCGGGGGCGTCGAGCCGCGGCGCGATCACGCCGCCGTTGACCGGATAGAAGTTCACGTACGGCACCGCGAGCCGGTTGCCGTCGAGCTCCGTGTAGGGCAGCTGCGGCACCTCGACGACCTCCAGCCGGCGGCCCTGCGCATCGGTCGCCCGGCGCAGGCGCTCGGCGTTCTCGCGCAGCGTGTCGTAGTTCGGGTTGGCGCGGTCCGGCGCGACCTGGACGACGACCCGGCCCGGCCCCGCGAACTGCACGACGTTGTCGGAGTGCCCGTCGGTGTCGCGGTCCTCCGCGAGCCCGTGCGCGAGCCAGATGACCTTCTCGGCGCCCGTGCCCTCGCACAGCGCCGCCTCGCACTCCGCGCGCGACCAGCCCGGGTTGCGGTTGGGGTTGAGCACGACCGACTCGGTCGTGATCAGCGTGCCCTCGCCGTCGACGGTGAAGCCGCCGCCCTCCATCACCAGCGCCGAGGTGAAGCGGCGCATGCCCTGCGCGTCGGCGAGTCGCCGCGGCAGGTCGGCGTCCTTGTCGTACGGGAGGTACTTCTCGCCCCACCCGTTGAAGCGGAACTGCACCATCGCGACGCCGTCGTCGCCGTCGACGAGGTAGATCGGGCCGTTGTCGCGGACCCAGGCGTCGTCGAGCGGCAGCGCGAGCACGTCGACGCCGGCGCCGCCGCACTGCGCGCGCGCCTCGTCGGCATACGCCGGATCGGCGACCACGCTGACCGGCTCGAAGCGGGCGATCGCGGCGACGAGCGCCGCGTACTCGGCGAGCGCGCGCTCGCGGTGGGCGCCCCAGAGGTCGCGGCCGGTCGGCCAGGACACGAGCGTGCGCGCGTGCGGCGCAGTGCGCGCCGGTGCCATGAAGCCCGCCGAGCGCGGCGTCTCCTGCTGCGTCCCGACGTCGGTCGCCATTGCTGCCTCCAGATCGAATAGGATTCCAAACGGCGTTCGGAACCGTAGCCCGGCGCCGCCGGTCCGTCAACCTCCCTGCCGCCCATGCCCGCCCCGAGAGTCCAGCGCGCCGCCCGCAAGGAGGCGCTCGTCCGCGCCGCGATCGAGGTCATGGTCGAGCAGGGGCTGACCGCGAGCCGGATCGCCGACATCGCCGCGCGCGCCGGCATCAGCCCGGGCCACGTCCTGTACTACTTCGAGAGCAAGGACGACCTGTTCCTCCAGGCGCTCGCCACCGTCGAGCGCGACCTCCGCGACGACGTGCTCGCGCGCGCCGCGCCGCTGCCGACCGGCGCCGAGCGGTTCCGCCTGCTGCTCGACGCGGCCGCACCGACCGGGCCGGGGGACGTCCGCCTGCTCCTGTGGCTGGAGGCGTGGGAGCTCGCGCCGCGCGACGAGCACGTCGCGCGCCAGGTCCGGCAGATGGAGGACGACTGGCTGGAGCTGCTCACCGGCGTCCTCCGCCACGGGCTCGACCGCGGGGAGTTCGCGACCGCCGACGTCGACGGCTTCGCGCTGCGGTTCTCGGCCCTGATGGACGGCCTGACGATCCAGGTCGTGACCGGCTCGCGCCGGCTCGACCGCGACGGCATGCTCGCGATCTGCCGCGACGTCGCCCGGCGCGAGCTCGGCTGGGCCGCGCTCTAGCCGACCGGACGGAAGAGCGCCGGCTGCGCCGCCCGCGAGGGGCGGCGCAGTGGATCCCGGCGTCTGTCCCGCTGTTGTCCCGGGTCCGCGACGCGCCCGAAACGTCGCGCCGGTTCCGGACGGGCTACGACGCGCGCCGGCAGGCCGGCCGCGGTACAGCGCGGCCGGGCGGGGACCGCGATG
>CAWBSJ010000009.1:0-24775 GCA_963791405.1 uncultured Solirubrobacteraceae bacterium
ACCGGCGGCTGCGATGCCATTGTCCGACTCCTCTCCTCTACGACAGGGTGTCGGACGCGTACGTACCCGCATGGCGCGGGTGTGAACGTGGCGGCCGCTACTTGCGCTTGCGCTTGCGCTTCCGCGCGGCGGGCGACGCGCCCGTCGCGACGGGCTCCGGCGCCGGCGGCTCGGCGAGCGCGGGCGGCTCGTAGACCTCGCCGCGCGCCTCCGCCGCCGCCTTCTTGCGCTGCTCGCGCAGCTCGGCCGACGACGGCCACGGCTCGGCCCTGCCGGTCTGCCACGCGGGCGGGTTGCCGCTCGGCCAGCGGCCGAGGAAGAGGATCGAGAGCATCAGCATCCAGAAGCACTGGACGACCGGCAGCGGCCCGCCGAACGGCAGGATCTGCAGCACGCCGGTGATGATCCCGAGCACGCCCATGAAGCGGGTGAGCAGGCCGACCCGCATCGCGTTGAGCGAGACGAAGACGATCGCCAGCGCGAGCGCGAGCGCCCCCGGCAGCCCGAGCAGCTGGGCGAACAGCCCGAGCCCGCTCCCGCTGATGTCCGACGCCGCGTCGACGGTCCGGTTCCCGTCGAGGAAGTCGCTGATCGCGAACGTCGTGCCGATCGAGGACAGCAGCGTCGAGATCGCCTGGAGCGCGGCGCCGACGAGCGGCAGCCACACGATCGGCTTCGGCAGCCCGGGCCGGCGCGCGCGGACGGCGCTCGCCAGGTAGGTCAGCGCCCAGCCGAGCGCGAGGTACCCGATCGCGACGATGACGCTCGAGACGACGACCGCGAGCGCGCGGTCGTCGTAGAACTGGAACGTGTCGATGCGCAGCGACTGCAGCTGGCCGACCGGGCCGGGCTGCTCCGCGCGCGTGAGCGTCTCGAGCACGCCGTGGCGCGGCAGGTCGGAGAGGATCAGGCCGCGCCAGACCGTCCCGACGAACGTGAACAGCGCCGCGATCGCGGCGGCCACGGCGGCGGCGTTGCGCTGCCGCGCCTCCCACGCGAGCTGGTCGTCGACGTTCTCCTCAGTGGCCACGAAGGCGTGAATCGTAGCCGGGCGGCGCCCGCCCCGGCCGGGGTGGGCGTCGGGTACCATCGGAGGCATGGAGGGATTTGGCTTCTTTCAGGACCCCGACTTCCAGAAGCGGCTGCAGGAGATGGCCGAGCAGATGCAGGAGTCGCAGTCCATCGCCTGGGCCGACAACGCGATCAAGCTCGCGGTCGACATGACCGTGGCGGCGATCAACCGCGTGAACATCCAGGGCACGACCGAGCAGCAGGCGCAGCAGATCCGTCAGGTGATGGCGACGGTGTTCCCCGAGGCCGTCACGCTGGTGCGCGAGGCTCGGCAGGGGCTGTCCTAGCCTCCTTCCCGGCCGCGATCACCTCCTTGAACGAGCGGAAGCGGAAGATGAACACGATCGCCGCGAACCCGCAGGCGAACGTGGTCGCCGCGATCGCGATCTGCTGCCCGACCGAGTAGGCGGCGATCGTCGCGCCGGTCGCGGTCCCGGCGAACACCTTGGCCAGCAGCGCCTGCTGCACGCCGGCGCCGCCGGGCGTGAACGGCACGAGCGCGGCGACCGCGTTGACGCCGAGCACGAGCAGCACGTTCTTGACCGAGCCGCCGACGTTGAACGCGGAGAGCAGGCACCAGAAGGCCGTGAAGCGCAGGCCCCAGCCGGCGAGCTGGACGAGCCAGACCTCGCGGAAGTAGCGCCGCCGGTCGTGCAGGATCGTCACGCCCTGGCGCACGCGGTCCCAGAACCGCCGCACGCGCGCCGACAGCAGCGCGAAGGCCGCGAGTGCGGCGATCGCCAGCACCGTGAGCACGAACAGCGTGAAGCGCGGGTGCGAGGCGAAGAACGCGAGGTCGAACGCCGGCAGCTTCGAGAAGTCCGGCGGCTTCGGGAACGCGCCCTGGGTGAACGCGAAGAGCAGGATCGGGATCGCCATCGTCAGGTCGAAGATCTGCTCGACGAAGAACGACGAGGCGACCGCCGGGTAGCTCGAGTTCGGCACCGAGGTCTTGGTCAGGAACAGCCGCACGACGTCGCCGCCGCGGGCCGGGACGACCGAGTTGAACCCGTAGCCGGCGAAGTACGCGCCCCAGATGTTGACGTAGCGGATCTCCTCGTCCGGATACGCCGCGCGGAGGATGTTGAACGACGCCAGCGCGCGCAGGCTGAGGTAGCCGATGAAGATCGCCATCCCGAGCAGCAGCGCGAGCCAGTTGACCTGCGCGAGGTTCGAGAAGAAGTCGCCGACCGCATCGAAGAAGGAGGAGAAGGAGCTGCCGATCGAGGCGAGGGGCACCGCTCCCAAGCGTAGGAGACCCGGCCGCCGTAGGCTGCCGCGATGGCCTACCGCACCCTGAGCATCGCCGACGTCGGCCCGCTGTCCGTCGACGGCCTGACCTGGCACCCGTTGCGCCATGCGCTCGACGTGCGCGGCTTCGGCCTGAACGCCTACTCGGCGGCCGCGCCGGGCGACGAGCTGATCGAGGACCACGTCGAGGGCGACGAGTCCGGCGGCCACCAGGAGCTCTACGTGGTGCTGCAGGGGCGCGCGAGGTTCGCGATCGACGGCGAGGAGGTGCTGGTCGAGGCCGGGAGCCTCGTCTTCCTCCCCGATCCCACCACGCGCCGGCACGCGGTCGGCGACGCGCCGGACACGCTGGTGCTCGCCGTCGGCGGCGATCCGGCCGCCGCGTACGCGGTCTCGGGCTGGGAGGCGCGCTTCCGCGCCCGCGGGATCTACGAGGCCGGCGAGCCCGCGGAGGCGGTCGCGATCCTGCGCGCGGCCAGCGTCGAGCGCCCGGAGGACGCCTCGACGCTCTACGACCTCGCCTGCCTGGAGGCGCTCACCGGCGACCACGACGACGCGCTGGAGCACCTCAAGGCGGCGATCGCGATCCGCCCGGAGTTCCGCGAGCGGGCCGCGGAGGACGGCGACTTCGACGCGGTCCGCGAGCGCGACGACTTCCCGCGGTGAGGACGCCGCTCGCGCCGCGGCTGCCGGAGGTGCTGGAGCCGCTCGCGGACCCGCAGCTCGGCGACGGGGCGCGGCTCGACGAGGTCGCGCTCGACGGCGTCGCGGCGCCCGACCTGACCGCGCGCGGCCTCGAGCTCGCGCGGGCGCGGCTGACGGCCTGCGAGCTCGTCGGCGCGCGCCTGACGCGGCCGGAGCTGACCGACGCCGTGCTCGAGCGCTGCTCGCTCGCCGGCGCGCTGCTGCAGGACGCGGTCGTCTCCCGCGTCGCGCTCGACGCCTGCCGGCTGAGCGGGCTGACCTGGGCGGAGGGCTCGCTCGAGGACGTGACGTTCCGCGACTGCCGGCTCGACCTCGCCGGGTTCCGCCACCTGCGGATGCAGCGCGTGCGGTTCGAGGGCTGCGACCTGCGCGAGGCCGACTTCGCCGCCGCCCGCGGCCGCGACGTCCGCTTCGAGCGCTGCGACCTCGGCGGCGCCACGTTCGCCGGCGCGCGCTTCGACGCCTCCGAGCTGCGCGGCTGCACGCTCGAGGGGATCAGCGGGGCCGAGGGGCTGCGCGGCGCGGCGCTGCCGTGGCCCGACATCGTCGGGCTCGCCGGCGCGCTCGCCGCCGCGCTCGGGATCCAGGTGCTCGAGGACGACTGAGCGGGCATACCCCGGCCATGGCCGCCTTCACGAAGCTCAACCTCGCCCGCGACGTCGAGGACATGGCGCCGAAGTTCGACCTCGACGGCGTCGAGTCGCACTTCGCGCGCGTGCCGCTCGAGCTCGAGCGGTCCGGGGTCAGCTACTTCAAGCTCGCGCCCGGCTTCCGCTTCCCGTTCGGTCACGAGCACTCCGAGCAGGAGGAGATCTACGTCGTGATCTCCGGCGCCGCCACGCTCGCGCTCGACGACGAGGAGCTCGCGCTGGAGCGGCTCGACGCGGTGCGGATCCCGGCGGGGGCGAAGCGCAACGTCGAGGCCGGCCCGGACGGGGCCGAGCTGATCGCGTTCGGCGCGCCGAACACGGAGAACAAGGACGCCGAGATGATCCCCGGCTGGTGGGGGGAGGACTGACCGGCGAGACGCTCGGCCCGCGCGCGCTCAACCGCGCGCTGCTGGCCCGCCAGGGACTGCTGGAGCGGAGCGCGGCGACCGTGCCGGAGATGGTCGCGCGGCTGTGCGGGCTGCAGGCCCAGGTCCCGTCGAACCCGTACGTCGCGCTCTGGGCGCGGATCGACGGGTTCCGGCCGGAGGCGCTGAGCGACCTGCTCGAGGCGCGGGCGCTCGCGCGGGCCCAGACGCTGCGCTCGACGATCCACCTCCACACGGCGGACGACCTCCGCGCGCTCCAGCCGCTGACCGGCGACGTGCTCGCGCGCGTGTTCCGCGGCCAGTTCCGCCGCCTGCTCGGCGACGTCGCGGCGGAGGACGTCGCCGCCTTCGGCCGCTCGCTGCTCGCCGGGGAGCCGCGCTCGCGCGCCGAGCTCACGCCGGAGCTCAAGGCACGCTGGCCGGGGGTCGACGCCAACGCGCTCGCCCAGGCGGTGACGTTCAACAACGCGCTCGTGCAGGCGACGCCGCGCGGCCTCTGGGGCCGGAGCGGCGGGGCGCGCTGGGCGCCGACGGAGGCGTGGCTGGGCGCGCCGCCCGACCCGGAGCCGTCCGTCGACGCGTGGGTCCTGCGCTACCTCGCGGCGTTCGGACCGGCGACGAGCGCCGACGTCCGGACCTGGTCGGGCTTCACCGGCCTGCGCGCCGTGCTCGACCGGCTGCGCCCGCGGCTGCGGACGTTCCGCGACGAGCACGGGCGCGAGCTGCTCGACGTCGAGGACGGCGCGCTGCCCGATCCCGGCACGCCCGCCCCGCCGCGCTTCCTGCCCGAGTACGACAACGTCGCGCTCTCCCACGCCGACCGCGCGCGGATCGCCTCGCCCGCCGCGCCCGGGCAGCCGTGGCCGTCGGGGACCTGGATCGGGACGCTCTACGTCGACGGCCGCTTCCGCGCCTACTGGGGCGCGGAGGTCGGCGACCGGGCCGCGACGCTCACCGTCGACCGCCTCACGCCGCTCCGCAGCGACCCGGGCGGGACCGCCGCGGCGATCGAGGCCGAGGGCGTCGCCCTGCTCGCGCTGATCGCCCCGGGCGCGGAGCCGCGCGTCGTGCTCTAGGCCGCGACGCGGACGGGGACGCGCTGGACCGCGTTGACCGCGTAGCCGCTCATGTTCCAGCCGTCGTCGGGGTGCAGCGGCTGCGCGTTGCCCGCGGCGTCCGTCGCCCGGACGCAGAGCTCGTGCTCGCCCGGCGTCGCGTCCCAGTCGTACGACCACCCCGCCCAGCCGTGCGGCGACGGCGCCGGCTCGACCTGCGCGGCGGTCCACGTCGCCCCGCCGTCGGCGCTGAACTCGACGCGCTCGATCGCGCCGAACCCCGACCACGCGCGCCCGCGGACCGTGACCCGGCCGGCGGGCACGTGCCGGATCCGCGAGAGGAACTCGGGGATCCCGGGCGGCGCCATCACCGACCGCGGGCGCTGCCGCGTGACCCGCTCGCCGGGCTCGTCCGCGGAGCGGCGGAAGTTGTACAGCACGGTCTGCTGGATGCCCTCGAACGGCTCGGCGGCCGCGGTGATCGAGCGCAGCCACTTGACCGACGCCATCCCGTACCAGCCGGGCACGATCAGCCGCAGCGGGAAGCCGTGGGCGGGCGGGAGCGGCGCGCCGTTCATCGCGTAGGCGAGCAGCACGTCGTCCCGGAGCGCCTCGTCGACCGTGAGGCTGCGCTGGTAGTCGTGCTCCACGCCCTGGTCGATCCCGCGGTCGTGGCCGGTGAACACGATCTCGACCGCGTCGTCGAGCAGCCCGGCCGCCTCGAGGATCCCGCGCAGCGGGGTCCCGGTCCACTCGGCGCAGCCGATCGCCTCGTCGTGCCACGGGGCGGACTCCGGCCGCGGGGTGAGCCGCGCGCGCCCGGAGCCGGCGCACTCCATCATCACCGGCTGCGTGACCGCCGGGCGGGCGCGCAGGTCGTCCAGCCCCAGCGCGAGCGGCCGCTCCACCCGCCCGTCGACGCCGAGCGCGTACGCGTCCGGGTCGACGTCCGGGATGTCGAAGTGGATCAGGACGTAGTGCATCCCGGCCGGCGTGGCCGCGTGGCGCAGGCCCTCGAGCGGCATGCCCGGGTTGCGCAGCGCGAGCCGCACCTCCTCGCGCGTGAAGCCGGTCGCGGGGGCGGACATGGCCGCGCTAGGCCGCCGCGCCGAGCTCGTCGAGCGCCTTGAGCACGACGTCGTCGTGCGTCTTCGGCGAGACCTTCGGGAACACGGTCGCGACCGTGCCCTCGGGGTCGATGATGAACGTGGCCCGCAGCGCGCCCCAGTACGTGCGGCCGTACATCGACTTCTCCGCCCAGACGCCGTAGGTGTCGCAGACGGCATGGTCCTCGTCGGCCAGCAGCCGGAAGTCGAGCGACTCGTCGTCGGCGAACTTCTTCACGAGCGAGACCGGGTCCGGCGAGACGCCGAGGACGATCGCCGCCGGCGCGCTCGTAGTCGGCGCGGTGGTCGCGGATCCCGCACGCCTGCGTCGTGCAGCCGGACGTGCCGGCCTTGGGATAGAAGTAGAGGACGACGGGCTTTCCGCGGAAGTCGGACAGGGAGACGGGCTCGCCGTCCTGGTCGGGCAGCGTGAAGTCGGGTGCGGTGGTGCCTGCTTCGATCATGGCGCCAGTCTTGCGCATCGGGTCGAAGTCGATCCGCATCACCACGCGTCGCTTGCCGGGCCGGGAGACCTCGGCGAACCCGGCCGCGGCGAACGCGCTGCGCAGGCCGACGTGGAGCTCGCCGAGGATCGCGCCCGCGTCGCCGACCATCGGGTACCCCTCCAGCGCCCGCGCGCCGCCGGCGCGGGCGTGGCCGACCGCGGCACGCACCAGCGCCCGGCTGACGCCGCGGCGGCGGAAGCCGCCCGTGCGGGTGACGAAGCAGGTCACGGCCCAGACGCCGGCGTCGTCCTTGTCCTCGTCGCGGCCGTCCCACGGGACGCGCGCGTTGCGCAGCAGCCGCGGATAGGCCGTGCGCGGCGCGACGGCGCACCAGCCGGCGGGCACGCCGTCCAGGTAGGCGACGAGCCCGGCCGCGGCGGCGCCCGGGTGCGCGGTCGTCCCAGTCGGTCTGTGTGCGGAAGCGGTGCCGGAGCTCGTCGGCGCCGGTCCCCGACCAGGACTCGCCCGGCGCCATCCGGTAGCGCTGGCACCAGCAGCGCGCCGGATCGCCGCGCGTGCCGAACACCGCGCCGACGTCCTCCCAGCTCGCCTCGTTCGCGGGGACGACCGTGATCGCGTCCATCCGCACAGTCTGCCGGGACGGGTGGCGCGCCGGCCGGTCATCTGGTACAACCAGTCGATCCAACTGGTCCAACCAGTGCTCCTGTCCGACCGCATCCACGCGCGCCTGCGCGACCAGATCCTCTCCGGCGAGCTCGCGCCCGGCGCCGCCGTGCCGTCCGAGCGGCGCCTCTCCGAGCAGCTCGGCGCGAGCCGCCACGCCGTCCGCGAGGCACTCAAGCGGCTGCAGGAGGCCGGGCTGATCCGGATCAGCCACGGCGGGGCGACGCGCGTGCGCGACTGGCGCCACGACGGCGGACTGGACCTCCTGCTCGCCGTCGCCGCCCAGGGCGACCTCCCGCCCGAGCTGGAGGTCGAGCGCGCGGGGATGGAGCTGCGCGCATGCATCGGCGCCGACGCCGCCCGGCGCGCCGCCGAGCGAGCGACCCCGGCCCAGCGGGCCGAGATCGTCGCGGCCGCCGAGGCGCTCGCCGCCACCGCCGGCCCCGACGCCCGCAACCTCGAGTACGAGCGCCTCTGGGCCGCGATCGTCGACGCCGCGGCCAACGTCGCGTACCGGCTGGCGCTCAACACGCTCAACGCCGGCCAGCACGTCCTCGTGCTCGACGCCGAGCGGGTGGGGCCGGAGCTCGCGGACGAGGCTGCGATCCGCGCGCTGGCGGGCGCGATCGCCACCGGCGAGCCCGACGCGGCCCGTGCGCTCGCCGCCGGATTGCTGGAGCGCTCGACATGACCGAGGTCCTCTACTACGCGGTCCCGTTCTTCATCCTGCTGCTCGTCGTCGAGGCGATGACGTACCGGCACCTGCAGGCGGACGAGCTCGTCGGCTACGACTTCGACGACACGCGGACCAGCCTGCTGATGGGCAGCGGCAACGTGGTCGTCAACGTGGCCTGGAAGCTCGCGGTGGTGACGATCTACGCCGCGCTCTACGAGCTGACCCCGATCCGGCTCGACGCGGGCGACTGGTGGGTCTGGGTGCTGCTGTTCTTCGGCGACGACCTCGCGTACTACTGGTTCCACCGCGTCAGCCACGAGAGCCGCGTCTTCTGGGCGAGCCACGTCGTCCACCACTCCTCGCAGCACTACAACCTCTCGACCGCGCTGCGCCAGACCTGGGTGCCGATGACCTACCTGCCGTTCTGGCTGCCGCTGCTGCTGCTCGGGTTCGCGCCCTGGATGGTCCTGCTGGCCCAGAGCTGGAGCCTGATCTACCAGTTCTTCCTCCACACCGAGCGCGTCGGGCGGCTGCCGCGGCCGCTGGAGTCGATCCTCAACACGCCGTCGCACCACCGCGTCCACCACGGCGCCAACGAGCAGTACCTCGACCGCAACTACGGCGGGATCCTCGTGATCTGGGACCGGCTGTTCCGCAGCTTCGAGCCCGAGGGCGAGCGGGTGCAGTACGGGCTGACGACGAACATCCAGACGTTCAACCCCGTCAAGGTCGCCTTCCACGAGTACGGCGCGCTGTGGCGCGACCTGCGCTCGGCGGGCTCGTGGCGGGTCCGCTGGAACCTGCTGCTCCGCGGGCCCGGCTACAAGCCGCCGCCTACTTGAGCAGGCGCGAGAGCCGGCGGTCCTTGAGGACCCGGCCCTCGGTCTGGTCGTGCGGGCAGTAGGTCATGACGTAGTCCTCGTAGAACACGGCCTCGAGGACGGTCCCGCACTGCGGGCACGGCTCGCCCTGGTGGGCGTGGATGCGCGTCGGCTTCGGGTACTTCTCGGGCAGCGGGAGCTCGACGCCCGCCTCGTACGCGTCGATCACGCGGCCAAGCTCGGAGACCGTCGCGGCGCGGAGCGCCTCCGCCTGCGCGTCGTCGAGGTCGTCGCCGCGCTTGAACGGCGACAGCTTCGCCACGTTGAGGATCTCGTCGACCCAGGTCCGGCCGATCCCGGTGATGACCTGCTGGTCGCGCAGCAGCGTGTGCAGCGGCCGCGGCGCGTCGAGCAGCTCGCGCAGCGGCGGCGGGTCCGGCCACGCCTCCGGGCCGAGCCCGGTCAGCGACTCGTCGCCGTCGACCTCGTCCGCGCGCAGGACCTTGACCCACGCGCGCTGCTTGGTCCCGAACTCGCGCACGCGCAGCTCGTGGTCGTCCGGGAGCCGGAGCAGGAGCCGCGAGGTCTTGTCGCGCAGCGAGGCGCGCTTGGGCTGGAGCTGGATCCGGCCGGCCGACATGAGGTGGATGAGCACGACGAGGTCGCCCTCGACCGCCAGCGTGAGGAGCTTGCCGCGCCGCCCGACGCCGGTGAACGCGCGGCCCTCGAGCGCGTGCAGCGGCGGGTCGAACGTCTTGAGCGCGTTGATGCCCGGCGCGAGCGCCGACTCGATCGTCAGCCCGGGCAGCGCGGCGGCCAGCCGGCGGGCCGCGATCTCCATCTCGGGCAGCTCGGGCATGCCACGAACTCTAGAGTCCTTCCGCGCATGCACCCCTGGATCCAGCGCGAGGCGGACGCGATCGCGCGGCGCGCCGAGCGCGAGCTCGAGGCGCTCGTCGCGGTCTCCTCGCCGTCCGGCGACGTCCACGGCGCGGAGGAGTGCGCCGCGATCTGCGCGGCGCTGCTGCCGGACGCGGCGCGCGTCGAGCGCGTCCCCTGCTCCTCGCCCGCGCACGCGCCCGACCTGCTGGCCACGCTGCGCGGGACCGGCACGCGCCGGATCCTCCTGCTCGGCCACGTGGACACGGTGATCGCCCACGCGCACCACAAGCCGCTGACGCGCGACGGCGACCGGCTGCTCGGCTCCGGCACCGTCGACATGAAGGGCGGCGTGGTGCTGGCGCTCGGCGCGCTGCGCGCGCTCGCCGCCCGGCCCGCCGACTACGCCGAGGCGGCGCTCCTGCTCGTCTGCGACGAGGAGTGGCGGACCGCGCCGTTCACCCACGTCGACCGCTTCGCCGGCTGGGACGCATGCCTCTGCTTCGAGGCCGGCGAGCTCACGCCCGAGGGCGTCGAGGGCGTCGTCGTGCGGCGCAAGGCGGCCGGCACGATCAAGGTGCGCGCGCACGGCCGCGCCGCGCACTCGGGCTCGGCGCCCGACCGCGGCCGCAACGCGCTGCTCGCGCTCGCCACCGCCGCCCAGGCCGTCGCCGCGCGCCACGCGCCCGACGGCCCCGACCGCCTGACCGCGGTCCCGACCGTGCTGCACGCCGGCGACGCGTTCAACGTCGTCCCCGGCCGCGGCGAGCTGATCTGCGACCTCCGGGCGGACGCCGACCGGGCGATCATCGAGGTGCTCGAGGCGATCCCGGCCGACGTCGGCGGGGTCGCGCTCGAGCCGGAGCTCGCGCGGCTCTGGCCGGGGATGGACGCGGAGGCGGCGACCGTGGACCTGCTCCGGCGCGCCACGGTCGGGCTCGGCCGCGTCGTGAGCGGCGTGCGGCGCGGCGGCGCGAGCGACGCGAGCCACCTCGCCGCCGCGATCCCGCTGACCGTCGACGGGCTCGGGCCCGCGCGGGGGGAAGGCGCACAACCCGGGCGAGTTCGTGCTCGCCGCGTCGCTCCGCAGCCGCGCCGAGGTGGCGCTCGCGGTCGTCGACGCCGCGCTCGCCTAGGCGCCCTCGGCGGTCGCCCCTGCGCCGAGCGCGATCGACTCGAGCTCGCGCGGGCGCAGCAGCACGAGCAGCTCGCCGCGGCCGGGGCCGGTGAGGCGGACGGCGGCGACGCCGCCCTTCTTGAAGTCGACGACCGCGCCGGTCAGGTCCTGCACGACCTGGGCGAACGACGGGTTGTGCCCGACGACGAGGATCCGCGCGCCGTCCTCGTGCTCGGCGAGCAGGTCGCGCGCCACGTCCTCGCCGAAGCCCTTGCCGAGCGGCTCGCGCTCCTCCGGCGCGACGTTGAGCGGCCCGCACGCGAGCGCCGCCGTGCCCGTGGCGCGGACGAGCGGGCTCGTGTAACAGGCCGCGAACTCGAGCCCGAGCCGCGCCAGCGCCTCGCCGGCGGCGAGCGACTGCCGCTCGCCCCGTGCGGTCAGCTCACGGTCGAAGTCGTCCTTGGACTCGTGCGGCACGGCCTCGCCGTGACGCAGGAGCCAGAGCTGCTGGTGCGCCATCGGCACGCCAGGGTAGTGACCCGCTCAACTTGTTAACGGCAGCGAGAAGCGGACGGCCGTCCCGGCCGGGGACTCGGCCAGCCAGATCCGCCCGCCGTGGCCCTCGACGATCGCCCGCGCGATCGCCAGCCCGAGCCCGGTGCCGCCCGGGGGGCGTGCGGCCTCGTCGCCGCCGCGGAAGAACGGCTCGAAGACGCGCTCGCGGTCCTCGGCCGCGATCCCGCCCCCGGTGTCGGCCACCTCGATCTCGACCGCGTCGCCCGCGGGCTCGGCGCGGACGACCACCGAGCCGTCGGCGGGCGTGTGCCGGATCGCGTTCTGGATCAGGTTGAAGAGCACGCGCTGGAGCTGCTCGGGATCGGCGCGCGCGGTGCGCAGGCCGGGCGCGAGCTCGGCGCGCACGGCGACGTGGCGCGCGGCGGCCTGGACCTGCATCGCCCCGACCGTGTCGCCGACGAGCTCGTCGAGCCGCACCTGCTCGAGGCTCCAGGCGATCTCGCCCGCCTCGAGCTTCGACAGCTCGAACAGGTCGTCGATCAGCGCCGAGAGCACGTCGATGTGGGTGCTCATCTGGCGCAGGTAGTCGCGCCGGGTCGCCTCGTCGACCACGTCGTCGGCGACCGCGTCGGTCAGGAGCCGCAGCGAGGTGATCGGGGTGCGGAGGTCGTGCGACACCGCGGCGATCAGCTCGCGCCGCATCCGCTCGGCGTCGTCCATCACGCCGGTGCTCACGAGCTGGACGGAGCGGATCGCGACGACGAGCGCGAACGCGGTCACCGCGCCGATCACGAGCGCGTCGTGGGCGGAGACGAACATCAGCGCGACGCCCGCCCCGACGACGACCGCGAGCTCGGTCAGCCCGATCGCGACGCCGAGCGCGATCTGGCGCCGCGGCGAGCCGAGCCGGCGGCGGCGGGCGCGGGCGACGTGCGCGGCGGCCACGGCCGGCGCGCCCAGGACGAGCAGCAGCAGGACGGTCAGCGCGGCGTCGCCCCACGTGTAGACGACGCCGATCAGCGCGCCGGCCGCGAGCGCGGCGGCGAGCACCAGCAGCGCGGAGCGCAGCGGCCCGGTCACGGCATGTACCGGTAGCCGACGCCCCACACGGTCTGCACGTGCTTCGGCTTCGCCGGGTCGGCCTCGATCTTCGCCCGCAGGCGGCGGACGTGGACGGTGACCGTCGAGGTGTCGGAGTAGAAGGCGTACTGCCAGACGGCGTCCATCAGCTGGTCGCGGGTGAACGCCTGGCCGGGGTGGCGCGCGAGGAACAGCAGCAGGTCGAACTCGCGCTGGGTCAGCTCGACCTCCTCGCCGCGGGCGAACACGCGCCGGGCGGCCGGGTCGATGACCAGGTCGCCGTGCTCGATCGGCGGCGCCGCCTCCGGCGCGGGGTCGACGCGCCGCAGCACGGCGTCGACGCGCGCGACGAGCTCCGCGGGCGAGAACGGCTTGACGACGTAGTCGTCGGCGCCCAGCCGCAGCCCGATCACGCGGTCCGACTCCTCCCCCCGCGCGGTCAGGAGGATCACGGCGATCCGCTCGCGCCGCCCCGTCTCGCCCTGCTCGCGCAGCCGCCGCATCACCTCGAGCCCGTCGATCCCGGGCAGCATCAGGTCGAGCACGACCAGGTCCGGGCGCCGCGCGGCGGCCGCGGCGAGCGCGCCCGGGCCGTCGCCCGCCGTGCGCGTCTCGTAGCCGGCGCGCTCGAGATAGCGCGACACGACCTCGGTGATCGTCGGCTCGTCGTCGACGACGAGCACCGAGCCGCGGCTGTCCATGCCAGCGATTGTGGGTGCGCGCGCGGCCGCCGGACAAGGGCTGCGGGCGACGGTTCACCGCCTGGTAAGGCGGCCAGTTGCGCGCGCGGGCGCCGGTCGCAGAGGATCGCCCGATGCCTCCCCGCCCCCTCGCCGCGCTCGCCGGCCTCCTCGTCCTGCTCGTCCCCGTCCGCCGCCGCGGCCGCGCCGCAGCCCGTCGGCGCGATCACCGTGAACTGGAAGCTGGGGCAGCAGCTCGAGCAGCGGCTCTCGGGCCGCTGCGTGCTCGCGAACCAGATCAGCTCCGGCGTCGAGGGCGGCCTCGACGCCGGCGGGCTCTTCCACGCCGAGAGCGGCATCCGCCAGTACGCGCCGCGCGGCCGGCTCGACCTCACCGGCAGGAGCGGCGACGCGCACCTCGGCAGCGGCGCGCTCCGGTTCAAGTCGTTCGGCGGCAACCTCCGCCGGCTCGACCTGAAGCAGCTCGGCCTCGCGCTGCGCGGGAAGCGCGCGTACGTGACCGCGTCCGTCCGCGGCAAGCGCGTGCGCGTCGCGCGGCTGAGCGGGCTGAAGGTCACGAACGTGCGCTTCAGCCGGTCGGGCGAGCTGATCCCGTCGTCGCTCGGCGTGCTCTACGAGGGGCGTGCGCGGGCGCTGGCGCCGCTGGCCCGGCTCGGCGGCGCGCGCTGCGCCGGGAGCAACCAGGCGAGCAGGCCGACGGGCGTGCACGTCGGGGCGGGCGTCGGGAGGTTCCAGGCGCTCGTGGTGCCGACGCGCGGGATCGCCACGGGCGGCAGCGCGGTCGTCGACCTGTCGGTGAGCGGCACCGAGCGCGCGAGGCGACGCCGGTCGCGCCCGCGACGGCGGACGAGGACGGCGTCCGCGTCGCCGATCGCCGGCGGCTACCCGCTCGGCTGCATGTTCGACGGCGGCTGCTTCGGCGCGGGCGCGATCGCGACGCAGGGCGGGCTGGCGCTGACCGCGAACGGGCGGACGGTGGAGCTGCGCGACCTCGGGCTGACGCTACCGCTTCAGCGTCGACCGCAGCGACGGCGCGGTCGCGCCGAACGAGGCGCTGGTCGGCGTGACCGCGCTGTTCGAGGGCGCGCGCACCACGGTCGCCGTGGGGGACGACAGCGGGTACCACGCCGATCCCGCCTTCGCCGCCCGGCTCGCGGCCGCGCTGGGCGTCGCGAGCGCCGACCTCCAGCTGACCGTGACGCTGGCGCCGGCGAAGACGGCGCCCGGGCCCTAGTAGGGCCGGATCTTCGGGCCGGTGAGGAAGCTGCCGTCGGCGCGCGTCCAGCGCGCGCGGTAGACCTCGCCGGCCTTGTGCGTGGTCTTGAGCCCGTAGACGCCGTTCGTGGTGATCACGGTCGACGCGCGCCCAGCCGCGCTTGCCGACCTTGCGCTGGATCTCGACCTGGGTCGCCCCGACCGCCGGCCGGACGCGGCCCCAGAGCACGTCGCTCGAGCCGTACTGCGTCACCGCGAGCGGGAGCATGAAGCCGTTGTAGGAGGGCTTGCGCTTGCCCTTGTAGGTGCGGAGCCCCGTCTCGAAGCCGGAGAAGCGGTCGAGCGCCGGTCTTGCCCTTGCGCGGCTTGTCGTCCTTCATCAGGTACTGCGAGAACAGCTTCACGCGCGGGTTCGCGTAGGCCATCCGCTCGGAGATCGCGAGGTACTCGGCCTGGCGCCGCGGCGTGACGCCGGCGATCTTGTCCGGGTAGCTCTGGACGCCGTACTCGGTCAGGAAGATGCCGACCCCGGACTTGATCCGCCCGGCGCGGGCGGCCTTGTCGAGCGCGCTCGTGAGCCGCCGCAGCGAGCCGATGCTGACCTCGTCGACGTCCTCGGAGACGAACGTCGGGCCGACCTTGCGCGTGTAGGCGTGGTGCGCGTAGCCGTCCATCCGCAGCTTCTTGCACGAGCCCTTGGCCTTGTAGTCGCCGTTCAGGCAGAGCGCGCCGCGCAGGAAGGCCAGCGGCGAGACGACGTTCTCGTTGCCGATCGGGGCGGTCTCGCCGAACAGCACGACGTCGCGCTCGTTGCCGGCCGTGTCGTGGATCGCCTGCTCGCCCGCCGCGTAGAGCTTGCGGTAGAGCTTCGGCGTGTGCGGCTTCTTGTGCCGGTACTGCGGCCCGAGGAAGTCCGGGTGGTTGGGCTCGTTCCAGATCGACCACAGGTTCACGCGGTCGCCGTAGCGCGCGACGACCGCGCGCGCCCAGCGGCCGAACAGCCGCGGGCTCGGGTCGTCCAGGTGGCCCTTCTTCTTCGCCGTCGCCCACTTCGGCACCGGCCCGGTCAGCGTGAGCTGCAGCTTGATCCCGCGCCGCGTCGTCGAGTCGACGAGCCGGTCGAGCACGTCCCAGGTCCCCGCCGGATAGACGTTCGGATCCGCGGTGTCGGCCTTCGGCGCCTTCTTCGAGTCCGGCTGCGCCGAGAACTGCTCCCAGTAGACGAGCTGGCGGATCTGGCTCACGCCCATCCGCTGGATCTCGTCGAGCGTCGACTCGCGCTCGAAGTCGTTCAGCAGCGCGCCCGGCGCCTCGAAGCTCGTGGTCTGGGTGGGCGAGGCGGACGCCGCGCCCGGCAGGGCGAGCAGCGCGAGGAGCAGGGCGATGGGGAGCAGGAGTCGGCGCATCTCGGGATGGAACCGCCCAGGGCGGGCGAAGTTCCGCTCCCCCGAGGCTAGCCCGCCGCGAGCGCGACGACCCCGGCGAGCGTGATCAGCACCCCGGCGCCCTGGGTCCGCGAGAGCCGCTCGTCGCAGCACGAAGCGCGCCAGCACGACGGTGACGGCGGGGTAGAGCGACCCGAGCACGCCGACGACGCTGAGCAGCCCGCGGCCGGCGGCGAGGATGAACAGCAGGTTCGCCACCAGGTCGAAGACGCCGACCGCCGCGATCGCGCCGAGCGCGCGCGGCGCGCGCGGGATGTGCGGCCGCACGACGGCGCAGGCGACGAGCAGCAGGCCGACGTCGACGCTGCGCTGGACGAGCAGCACCCAGGCGACGTCGGCGGTCTCCTCGGCGCGGTCGACGGACGCGAAGAACGAGCCGAAGCCGATCGCCGCGACGATCGCCAGCAGGATCGAGGCGCGGCTGTTCGCGCGGCGCTCCGCGTCCTCGCCCGGCCGGCTCGCGCGCCGCGAGCACGACCCCGCCGGCCGCGAGCGCGATCCCCGCGAGCTGGAGCGCGCCGGGGCGCTCGCCCGAGAGCAGCCCCGAGAAGACGGGGATCGCCACGCCGGTGGCCGAGATCGGCGCGACGACGCTCATCGTGCCGATCGACAGCGCCCGGTAGAAGGCGATGAGCGCGAACAGGCCGAGCGACGCGCCGCCGACCGCCCAGAGGGTCGCCTCGCGCGTCGTGACCCGTGTCCGCGCCGCCGAGCACCGCGATCACGACGAACCCGAGCGCGACGAGCTGCGACACCACGAGCACCGCGAGCAGCGCGTGGCGGCGGCTCTGGAGGCCGCCCATGAAGTCGCCGATCCCCCATGACACGGAGGAGGCGAGCGCGAGGAGCGCGGCGAGCAAGGAGGGTCAGCTGCCGGGCGGCAACAGACCCTCGAGCGTCAGCGCGGGGTCGGTCCCGAAGGTGCGGCGGTAGCGCCGGCGGACGAGCTCGTAGCGGCGCAGCGCCTCGGAGTGGCGCCCGCGCCGCAGCATCAGCGCGAGCAGGTCGCGCTGGGCCTCCATGTCGAGCGGCTCCAGCTCCGCGAGCCGCTGCAGGTGCTCGGTGGCCGCGTCCTCGTCCCCCGCGGCGGCGGTCAGCGTGGCGAGGCCGCGCAGCACCTGGA
This sequence comes from uncultured Solirubrobacteraceae bacterium, assembly GCA_963791405.1. GTDB lineage: Bacteria > Actinomycetota > Thermoleophilia > Solirubrobacterales > Solirubrobacteraceae > DASQMT01. Next base: position 16,928 of record CAWBSJ010000009.1, read on the forward strand.
CGGCGAGGTCCTGCAGCCGGGCGCGCTCCCCGAGCGCCCACTCGGCGTAGGGCTCGTCGGCGAGGAAGCCGCCGCCGTAGGCCGCGGCGGCCTCGGCGAGCGCCGCGGCGGCGCGGCCGTCGCCGCGGGCGAGCGCGTCCAGCCCGGTGCGGGCCCGCGCCTCGAAGTCGTCGGCGTCGATCACGACGCGGCCCGGGGCCAGCTCGTAGCCGCCCGGGCGCGCCAGCACGTAGCCCGACGCGCGGTGCTTGGGGCGGCCCGGCTCGAGCCGGTCGCGCAGCGTGTGGATCGCCTGGCGGACGTTCGCGGCCCCGGCGCGGCCGGCGCGCGGCCAGAAGACCTCGAGCAGCTCCTCGAGCGGGACGACGCGGCCGCGCTCGCAGACGAGGTACTTGAGCACCTGGCCGGGCTTGTGGCCGAGCCACTCCTCCATCCCGCGGTCCTCGCCCTCGGCCTCGATCCGCGTGCGCCCGAGCGCGTGCACGAGCAGGCGCGGCGGCAGGTCCTCGCGGGCGAGCCCGGCGGGCCCGGCGAGCCGGTTCAGCGTGACCACGACCTGGTCGCCGGCGCCGGCGACCGCCGTGGCCCACGCTGCGGCGCCGTCGTCGAGCGCGACGTGGTGCTGGAAGCTCTCGCCCGCGCGCGCGGCGGCGCTCAGGCAGTGCTCCGCACGGCAGCCGAGCAGGGCGCAGCAGGTGGTCCCGGGCAGGGCGCGGGGACCCAGCAGGGCGCGCCCGGCCGCGTTGGCGGCGAGCAGCCGCCCGTCCGCCGCGAGGACCAGCGCGGCCTCGGGCATGACCTCGAACGCCTCCTCCCACGCCACCGCGGGAAGGGCGGCGATGGCGGATGGCTGGGGGATCAAGGGCACGCGACAGAGGGTTCCAGGGGCGTCAAGGACGCCCAACCGTACATGTGTCCACGAATTGAGTTTAACGCTTGGTTGATGCGCCAGGTAACACCGAGTTGACCGGGGTTATCTACGTTCCGTCCAATGCCGGGATCGGCCCAGATCATCCGTCTCGAGGCGGACCAGATCGAGGCCAGGCACGGACGCGGTCAATTCCGGCGTCGGCGCAAGCTGGACAACTCGCCGCGAGGCGAGCAGCTCGTCATCGCAGCCGTCGCGCGCGCCAAGGATGGCGACGCCGACGCGCTGCGCTACCTGTACCTCCGCTACGCGGACAACGTCTACGGCTACGTCTGCTCGATCGTGCGCGACGAGTGGGAGGCCGAGGACGTCACGCAGCACATCTTCGCCAAGCTGCTGACCCAGCTCGCGCGCTACGAGCCGCGGGTCGTCCCCTTCTCGGCCTGGATCCTGCGGGTCGCCCACAACGCCGCGGTCGATCACGTCCGCGCCCGGCGGCCGGTCCCGATCGAGGAGGTCCACTCGCCCGACGCGGTCGCGCCCGGCGGCGGTCGCGAGGCGCTCGCCGACCTCCGGCTGGCGCTCGACGCGCTGCCGGCCGAGCAGCGCGACGTGATCGTGCTGCGCTTCCTCGTCGGCCTGACCCCGAGCGAGGTCGCCGAGCGGATCGGCCGCTCGGAGGACGCCGTGCACGGGCTGCAGCATCGCGGGCGCCGGCGGCTGCGCACCGAGATGCAGGCGCTCGCGGCCTAGCGCCGGTGTTCGCACCGGACGCCGGCCCGTGCCTCCGTGCGGACGCCGGTGCTAGTCCCTGCGTCCGCGGCCGTACAGCAGCCGGATCAGCCGCCGCACGAGCTTCATCCGCCCGGCCTTGAACGGATAGAACTGCAGGTCGCCGCCGGGCGGCGCGAAGCGCGTGACGAACAGCGACTGCTGGCGGCAGAACTTGCGGATCCCGCCCGCGCCGTGGCGCGTGCCGAGCCCGGAGGCCTTCCAGCCGCCCATCGGGAGCTCGAGCGCCAGGTAGTTGAGCTGGGCGTCGTTGACGCACACGGCGCCCGCCTCGATCCGGCGGGCGATCTGCCTCGCCGCGGCGGGAGTCCTTGGTCCAGACCGACGCCGCGAGCCCGTACTCCGAGTCGTTCGCCAGCCGCACGGCCTCGTCGGCGTCGGCGACCTTCATCACCGGGACGACCGGGCCGAACGTCTCCTCGGTCATCGCCGCCATCGAGTGGTCGACGTCGACGAGCACGGTCGGCTCGTAGAAGCGGCCGCCGTCGTCGTGGCCGGCGCCGCCGGTCAGGGCGCGGGCGCCCGCGGCGCGCGCCTCCTGCACGTGGCGGTCGACGACCTCGAGCTGGGGCGCGAACGTGACCGCGCCGACGTCGACGCTGCCGGGGCCGGACGAGACGCCCTGGCGCAGGGCGGCGACCTTGCGCACCAGCCCGTCGACGAACGCGTCGTAGATCGGCGCCTCGACGTAGACGCGCTCGACGGAGATGCAGGTCTGGCCGCCGTTCTGCATCGAGTAGTACGCGGCGGCGCTCGTCGCGCGCTCGAGGTCGGCGTCGGCGAGCACGATCATCGGGTCCTTGCCGCCGAGCTCGAGCGACACCGGCGTGAGCGTCCGCGCCGCCCGCTCCATGATCCGCTTGCCGGTCCGCGTCGAGCCGGTGAACATGATCATGTCCGCCTCGTCGACCAGCGCGGCGCCCGTCTCGCCCGCGCCGGTGGCGATCAGCAGCACGTCCTCGGGCAGCCCGCACGCGCGCATCCCCTCGGCGAGCAGCTGCGAGGTGAGCGGCGTGACCTCCGACGGCTTGAGCACGACGGCGTTGCCGGCCGCCAGCGCGGGGATGCAGTCGCCGAAGGAGTTCGTCAGCGGGTAGTTCCACGGGCCGATGACGCCGATCACGCCGAGCGGCCGGTAGCGGACCACGAGCTTGCGCCCGGCGACCAGCGGGCTGGCCGAGCGGACCTTCTCGTCGGCCAGGTAGCCCGCGGCGTGCTTGGCCCAGAAGCCGAACGCCGCGCTGCCGTAGAGGATCTCGTTGAGCAGCGCGTCGTCGTGGGTCTTCCCCGTCTCGGAGACGATCGTCGCGACGACGCGGTCGGTGTTGTCGACGACCCACTTCTGCATCCGCCGCAGGACGGTCGCGCGGCCCTCGAAGCCGAGCGCCTCCCAGCCCGGCTGCGCGGCGCGGGCGCGGGCGACGAGCGCCGCGACGGCGTCCGCGTCCAGCGACGGGACCGTCGCGATCACCGCGCCGGTCGCGGGGTTCTCGACGGGGATGCCTTCCGCAGCCGCGTCCGGCTGCCGCTCGACGGTCGCCATGGGGCGAGGCTAGCCGGAGAAGCTGATCGTCTCGATCAGGGCGGGCTCGCGCGGGCGGTCGCGCCCGTCGGTCGGGAGCGCCTCCAGCGCGTCCACGACGTCCATCCCGGACGTCACGTAGCCGAACACGGTGTGCTTGCCGTCGAGCCACGGCGCCGCGTCGACGGTGACGATGAAGAACTGCGAGCCGTTGGTGTTCGGGCCGGCGTTGGCCATCGCGAGCGCGCCGCGGACGACCTTGTGATCGTTGAACTCGTCCTCGAACGTGTAGCCCGGGGCCGCCGGTGCCGTTGCCGTCGGGGCAGCCGCCCTGGATCATGAAGTCGGAGATGATCCGGTGGAAGGCGAGGCCGTCGTAGAAGCCGCGGCCGGCGAGGTCGCGCATGTTCTGCACCGTCTTGGGGGCGTCCTCGTCGAACATCTCGAACTCGATGTCGCCCTTGTTCGTGGTCATCGTCATCGTCGACATGCCCTTCACCCCTTTGCGAGTTCCAGCCGTAGCGTGTGGCCGCGGACGTCGGTTCCGTCGACCGCTCCGGCCACCCGGACGGCGTCGGCGGCCGGGACCTCGAGCAGCGCGAAGCGCTCGAGCATCTGCACGTTGCGGACCGCCTCCCCGTCGAGCCCGGTCGCGGTGACGGCCGAGATCAGGTCGGCCTCGGCGAGCCCGGCGGCGCGGCCGCCGGACACGATCAGCTTGCGGTAGGCGCCGTCGCCGTTGACCTCCGGCACGTCGTGCGGCTTGCGGTGGCGGCGCGGGCGCCGCTCCTCGACCTTGGCCGGTGCGACGTGCGCGCCCTCGGCCCACGGCGAGATCTTCGTGTTCGCGTGCCGCTCGATCGCCTCGAGGTCGCGCGCCTGGCGCGGCTCGACGAACGTGATCGCGCGGCCCGAGCGCCCGACGCGGCCGGTGCGGCCGATCCGGTGCACGTAGACGTCCGGCGAGGTCGGGACGTCGAAGTTGATGATGTGCGTGACCGTCGAGATGTCGAGCCCGCGCGCGGCGACGTCCGTGGCCACCAGGATCTTCACCCGCTCGTCCTTGAACGAGATCATCACGCCGTCGCGCTGCCCCTGGCTCATGTCGCCGTGCAGCGCCTTGACGTTCATCCCGCGGTCGCGCAGCGTCCGGTAGAGCTGGTCGCAGCGGATCTTCGTGCGGACGAAGACGATCGCCTGCGCGGGCCGCTCCGCCTCGAGCACGCGCACCAGCGTCTCGTTCTTGTCGGCCGCCTTCGTCTCGACGAAGAACTGCTCGACGGTGTCGATCGTCAGCGTGGCGGCCTTGACCTTGACGGTGACCGGGTCGTAGAGGTGGCGTTCGGCCAGCCCGCGGATCTCGGCCGGCATGGTCGCGCTGAACAGCGCCGTCTGGCGGCCGTTCGGCGTCATCGAGAGGATCTTCTCGACGTCCTCGAGGAAGCCGAGGTCGAGCATCTCGTCGGCCTCGTCGAGCACGAGGTAGCGGCACGAGAGCAGCGAGAGCGAGTGGCGCGAGAGCAGGTCGAGCACGCGCCCGACCGTGCCGACCACGATCTGCGCGCCTTCCTTGAGCTGGGCCTGCTGGGTGCGGATGGGCGCGCCGCCGAACACCGCGACGGGGTCGATTCCCCGGTGCTTCGCATAGGTCCGCAGCGCCTGCGTCACCTGGATGCAGAGCTCGCGCGTCGGCGTGAGCACGAGCGCCTGGGTGTCGGGATCCTCGGGATCGACGAAGTCGATCATCGGCAGGCCGAAGGCGGCGGTCTTGCCGGTGCCCGTCTGGGCCTGGCCGATCACGTCGCGGCCGTCGAGGAGGTACGGGATCGCCTGCTCCTGGATCGGACTCGGGGATTCGTACCCGACGTCGCGGAGAGCGGACAGCACTGCGTCTGAGAGCCGGAGTTCGGCGAAGGTCGTCATTCCGCGCGGACAGGTTAGCTGTGCAACCTCCGTGTTACCCCAGGACGGCCGCCCGCCGTGCAGGGGTGTGGCCAACCCGACCGAAATCGGGCGGCCGCCCCGGTAGCTTCGGGCCACATGACTGAAGACGCGATCGTCGTCGAGGGACTCGAGAAGTCGTACGGCTCGGTCCGCGCCCTCTGCGGCGTCGACTTCTCCGCCAAGGCCGGCACCGTGCTGGGCCTCCTCGGGCCCAACGGCGCCGGCAAGACCACCGTGGTACGGATCCTCGCCACCCTGCTGGAGCAGGACGGCGGGACGGCGCGGGTCGCCGGGCTGGACGTGAAGCGCGACGCAGCGGCGCTGCGGGCCAAGATCGGCCTGGCGGGCCAGTACGCGGCCGTCGACGAGAACCTGACCGGCTTCGAGAACCTCGAGATGGTCGGCCAGCTCTACCACATGCCCCGCAAGGAGGCGCGCGTGCGCGCCGACGAGCTGCTCGAGCGCTTCGGGCTCTCCGACGCGGCGAAGCGGCCGGCCAAGACCTACTCCGGCGGCATGCGCCGGCGGCTGGACCTGGCCGCCGCGCTCGTCTACCGCCCGCCCGTGCTGTTCCTGGACGAGCCGACCACCGGCCTGGACCCGCGCAGCCGGCTCGGGCTGTGGGAGACGATCGAGGACCGCGTCGCCGGCGGCACGACCGTGCTGCTCACGACGCAGTACCTCGAGGAGGCCGACCGGCTCGCCGACTCGATGGTCGTCATCGACCACGGCAGCGTGATCGCCCAGGGCACGTCCGACGAGCTCAAGTCCGAGATCGGCGGCGAGCGGCTCGAGCTCACGCCGGCCGACCGCGGCGACGCCGAGCGCGCCGCCGGGGTGATCGCCGAGATGGCCCTGGACCGGCCCGAGATCGAGGACGGCGTCGTGCGCGCGACGATGCGCCAGCGCTCCGGCACGATCGCCGAGGCGGTCCGCCGGCTCGACGAGGCGGGCATCGGCGTCGACGACATCGAGCTGAACCGCCCGACGCTCGACGACGTGTTCCTCTCGCTCACCGGCCACGCGGCCGAGGCGCCTGGACGACGACGACGACGCGGCCGAGGAGCAGCCGCGCGAGGAGGTGCGCGCATGAGCTCGCTGAGCATGACCGCGTCGGACACCGTGGTGCTCGCACGCCGCAACCTGATGCGGATCCCGCGCCAGCCCGACCTGCTGATCGCGTACACGATCCAGCCCGTGATGTTCACGCTGCTGTTCGTCTACGTGTTCGGCGGCGCGATCGACTCGGGGCCGTTCGACTACGTCGACTTCCTGATCCCGGGCATCATCGTCCAGTCGATCGCGTTCGGCGGGTTCGTGACGGCGCTCGGCCTCTCCGAGGACGTGCAGAAGGGGCTGATCGACCGGTTCCGCTCGCTGCCGATGTCCCGCGGCGCGGTGCTCGCCGGGCGGACGTCCTCCGACATCGTCCTGAACTGCCTCTCGCTCGCCGTCCTGCTCTCGGTCGGCTTCCTCTGCGGCTTCGGCTTCATCGACGCGACCGCGTTCGACATCGTGCTCGGGCTCGTGCTGGTGCTGCTGCTCGGGTACGCGTTCTCGTGGATCTTCGCGCTGGTCGGGCTGTTCTCCTCGACGCCGGAGACCGCGAACTCGATCGGCTTCACGCTGATCTTCCCGCTCACGTTCGCGTCGTCGTGCTTCGTGCCGGCGTCGACCATGCCCGACGGGCTGCGCCAGTTCGCCGAGGCCAACCCGTTCACGACCGTCTCGGACGCGATGCGCTCGCTCTGGCTCGGCACGCCGGCGCACACCGACGTCTGGATGGCGTTCGTCTGGTGCGCCGTGCTGATCGCGGTCTTCGCGCCGCTGGCGATCAGCCGCTACCGCACGGTCGCCGCCAAGTAGGCCGGCGCTCCCGCGGCTACTTCACGCGCTTGAGGTAGCCGCGGGGGTTGAAGGTCAGGAAGAACTTGTGCATCGAGGTGTCGACGACGAAGTCGTCGGTCTCGCGCAGGAAGTCCTTCACCGCCGCCCACGGCCCGCGCCCGATCCGCGTCGTGACCGGATGGCCGCCCGCGTGCGTGTCCTCGACGACGAGGTGCGACCCGACCGGGACGAGCGGGCTCCAGAGCCGCAGCTCGTTGCGGACGTGGCGCCGCCGGTGCGACGAGTCGAGCACGATCAGCGGCTTGCGGTCGCCGAGCTGCTCGCGCACGGCGGCGAAGATCTCCGGGTCGGTCGAGGAGCCGCTCAGGTAGGTGATCCGCGGGTGCTCGGGGCGGCCGGGCTGCTCCTCGACGTCGATCGTGATCACCTCGCCGTGGCCGACGAGGTCGAACATGCGCGCGAAGAAGTACGCGCTGCCGCCGAACTTGGTCCCCGCCTCGATCACCACGTCGGGCCGCTCGTCGTGGATCAGCTCCTGGTAGAGCCAGAGGTCGAGCGGGGTCTTCCAGACGTCGACGCCGAGGAACCGGGTGCTCTGCCAGGTCCGCTCGTGCGAGTGGTAGTAGAGCCGGTGGAACTGGGCGACGAGCGCGCGCCGGATCGGCCGCGACGGGCGGTCGCCGGCGAGGTCGGCGTCGGCGAGCGCGCGGAACGCGCGCGCCACGGTGCGGTCCAGCGTCCGGTTCCGCCGGCCGTGGTCGACGGCGTCGGCGACGACCTGGTCGAACGCGCGCAGCGTCGCGCGGTCGAGCTCGCGATCGCGCGGGCTGCGGGCCGACAGCGCCCGGTAGCGCCGCACCGCGAAGGCGTCCAG
>CAWBSJ010000010.1:0-21805 GCA_963791405.1 uncultured Solirubrobacteraceae bacterium
CCGCGCGCGGCGCGCGCGACATCCCGGTCGCCGAGTGGGTCGTCGGCGCGCTGCTCGGCGCGCTCTACGGGCAGTTCCGCGCCGCCCACCTGCGGACCTGGGACTACGCGCCGCCGCGCGAGCTGCACGCGCTGCGGGTGCTGATCGTCGGGTTCGGCTCGATCGGGCGGGCGGTGGAGGCGCGGCTGGCGCCGTTCGGCGCGCACGTCACCGGCGTCGCGAGCCGGGCGCGCGACGGCGTCCACGGCGCGGACGAGCTGCCCGCGCTGCTGCCGCAGGCCGACGCGGTCGTCGTGCTGCTGCCGCTGAGCGACGCCACCCGCGGGACGATCGGCGCGGCGGAGCTCGCCGCGATGCGCGACGGCGCGCTGCTCGTCAACGCGGGCCGCGGCCCGGTGGTCGACACCGGACGCGCTCGTCGCGGAGCTCGCCCGCGGCCGGCTCGAGGCCGTGCTCGACGTGACGGATCCCGAGCCGCTGCCGCCCGAGCACCCGCTGTGGGAGCACGCGCTCGCGATCACGCCGCACTACGCGGGCGACTCCGAGCCGGCCGAGGAGCGCGCGGTCGCGCTCGCGGCCGAGCAGCTCGGGCGCTTCGCGCGCGGCGAGCCGCTCGAGTACGTCGTGCGCGCCCCGGGCTAGCGGCGGGCCACGGCGTCGACGGCGATCGCGCCGTCCGGCCGCGCGATCACCGGGTTGAGCTCGAGCAGCGTCAGGCCGTGGTCGAGCAGGACGTCGCCGGCCCGCGCCGCCAGGGCGGAGAGCGCCGGCAGGTCGACCGCGAGCGCCCCGCGCGCCCCCGTCAGCAGCCCGGCGCCGCGCAGCGACCGCAGCGCCGCCTCGACGCGCGCGGGCGAGGCCGGCAGCGGCACGACGGCCGCGTCGCCGAGCAGCTCGGTCCAGACGCCGCCGAGCCCGACGACGAGCGCCGGGACGACGGCGTCGCGGCGCGCGGCGATCACCAGCTCGACGCCCGGCGCGGCCATCGCCTCGACCAGCACCGGCGCGCCGCCGCCCGCGGCGGCCACGCGCGCGTGGGCGGCGCGCACCGCGTCGTCGCCGATCACGCCGAGGGCGAGCGCGCCCGCCTCGCTCTTGTGCTGCAGCGCGGCGGACGACGCCTTGAGCGCCACCGCGCCGCCGAGCTCGCGCGCGACCGCCACCGCGGCGTCCGCGTCCGCGACGACCCGCCCGTCGGGCACCGGTACGCCCGCGTCGCGCAGCAGCGCCTTCGCCTCCGCCTCCGCGAGCCAGTCGCCCGGGACGACCGGCGCGACCGCGTCGGCGATCGCGCGCAGCCGCGCGGGATCGCCCGGCGCCGCCCGCAGCGCGGCGGCGCACGCGAGCGCGGTCCGCAGCCCGGCGACCGGCGGCACGCCGCGCTCCAGGAACGCGGCCGCGGAGTGGTCCTGCAGCAGCTCGGGCAGCGTCGAGGCGACGAGCGCCGCGGCGCCGTTCCCCGCCGCGCCGTCGGCGAGCCCGTCGCGGACCGCGTCCCAGCTCTCCCGCAGCCCGGCGTCCATCGCGCCCGGCTCGTCGAAGAACAGCAGCAGCTGGTCGATCGCCGGGTCCTCGGCGACCGCGCGGACGATCCCCGCGACGCGCTCGCGCTCGCCCCAGATCATCGCCGTGTAGTCGAGCGGGTTGGCGATCGTCGCGGCCGAGGGCAGGAGCGGCTCCAGCCGCGCGGCGGTCGCGGGGGAGAGCGGCGGCAGCGGCAGGCCGCGCCGGCCGGCCTCGTCCGCGCCGAGCCCGGAGTCGCCGCCGGAGCAGGTGAGGATCGCCAGGCCGGACCCGCCCTTGCGCGGGCGCACCCGGGCGCCGGGGACGGCCAGGGCCTTCGCGAGCTCCAGCAGGTCGTGGACGTCGTCGGCCCACGCGGCGCCAGCCTCCTCGACGAGCGCGCGGAACACGCGCTGGTCGCCGGCGAGCGACCCGGTGTGGGCCGCCGCGGCCGTCGCGCCGGCCGCCGTGGCGCCGACCTTGAGCACGGCGACGCCGATCCCGCGCTCGGCGGCGCGCGCCAGCGCGCGGGTCAGCCGGGCGCCGTCGCCGTCGGACTCGAGGAACAGCGCGACCGAGCCGACGTCCTCCTCCTCGCACAGCGCGTCCAGCATCGCGGCGGCGTCGACGACCGCCTGGTTGCCGACCGAGGCGACGGTGTGGAAGCGCAGCCCGCGCCCGAGCGCGATCGCGTTGACCGCGACGTTGCCGCTCTGCGACACGAGCGCGACGCGCCCGGCCGGCCGCGGCGCGAGGGCGTCGCCCCACAGCGCCGCGCGGCTGTGGAAGGCCACGAGCCCGTCGCAGTTCGGCCCGATCACGGGCAGCCCGGCCGCGTGCGCGGCCTCCTGCAGCTCGGCCTGCAGCGCCGCCGAGCCGGCCTCGGCGAACCCGGCCGCGAACACGACCAGCCCGCCGCAGCCGCGCCGGCCGGCGGCCCGCACGACCTCCGGCACGCCGGCGGCCGGGATCGCGACCACGACCGCGTCCGCGGGCTCGGGCAGATCGTCGAGCGAGGGCACGCAGGGGCGCCCGAGCACCGACGCGCGCGTCGGGTGCACGCCCCAGACCGGCCCGGGGAACCCCAGCGCCTCGAGGTTGCGCAGCGTCGCGTCGCCGTAGGAGCCCGGCCGGTCCGTCGCGCCGACCACGGCCACCGAGCGGGGCCGCAGCAGCGGGGCGAGGGCGCTCAGCGGAGCACCTTCGCGACGCCGCGGCGCTCGAGCGAGCGCGCGATGATCAGCCGCTGGATCTCGCTCGTGCCCTCCCAGATCCGGTCGACGCGCAGCTCGCGCAGCATCCGCTCGGCGACGTTGTCGCGGCGGTAGCCGCGCCCGCCGAACGCCTGCACGGCGCGGTCGGCGCAGCGGCAGGCGGCCTCGCTGACGAACAGCTTCGCCATCGACGCCTTCGCGTGCACGACCTTGACGTCCGCGCCGGCGTCCGCGAGCCGCGCGACCTCGAGCACCAGCAGCCGGCCGGCCGCGGCGTCGGCCGCCGAGTCGGCGAGCGGGAACGACACGCCCTGGTGGTCCCAGAGCCGCGCGCCGCCCTGCTCGCGCCCGGTCGCCCACTCGAGCGTCTCGGTCAGCAGCCGCTCCATCGCGCCGATCCCGCGCGCCGCGATCCCGAGCCGCTCCTCCAGGAACCACTCGCGCTGCAACTCGTCGCCGCCGCCGAGCTCGCCGATCAGCGCCTCCGGGCCGACCTCGACGTCGAACCGCAGCGTGGGATGCCCGTGCGGGTAGTTGTGCGTGAACGGCGGGTCGTCGACGGTCGTGATCCCGGGCGCGTCGGTGGGGACCGCGAACAGCGTCGGGCCTTCCGGCGCGGCGGCGACGACGATGATCACGTCGGCCACGTCGCCGCTCGTGACGAACCACTTGTCGCCGCGGATCCGCCAGCCGTCGCCGACCGGCTCCGCGGTCGTGGCGATCCCCGACGGATCGGAGCCGGCGTGCTCCTCGGTCACGGCGTAGGCGTCGCCGCCCTCGCCGCGCAGGATCGGGCGCAGCCAGCGGTCGATCTGCTCGGGCGACGCGGCCGACCAGACGTTGTAGGCGTTCGGCATCCACCACGAGACGCCGTTGGTCGCCCGCCCGAGCTGCTCCTCGACGAGCACCCAGGTCGTGTGCGACCAGCCCTGGCCGCCGTGCTCGACCGCGTGCAGGCCGCCGTTGAGGCCGGCGGCGATCGTCGCGGCGCGGATCGCGGCGATCTCGGACGCGGGCAGGCGGCCGCCGGCGAGCTCGGCCGGCACCTCGCGCGGGATCAGCTCCTCGTCGACGAAGCGGCGCGCCCGTTCGACGACGAGCTCCTGGGAGGCCTCGAGGGCTGGTGACGTGGACAACGCGGCTCCTTTGCGTGGGTCAGTGCAGCTGCTCGGCACCGGGCAGGCCCAGCGCGAGCGCATCGTGGTTGGCGACGACGTCGCGGACGAGGGCGCCCGCCGACGCCGTGTCGTCCTCGGCCAGCGCCGCGAGGTCCGTGGTCTCGCGCAGCCAGGCGTCCCAGTGCGCGCGGCGCCCCGAGACGACGAGCCGCTCCGCGAGCGCCCGCTCGCGCTCGACCAGCTCGCCCGGGGGCGGGACCATGCCGGAGCGCAGGATCGCCCGCGCCTCGGGCAGCAGCCGTTCGGGCTCGGGCGTGAGCGAGAGCCACCGGTCGTCGCGGCGCCACGGCACGTCGGGCATTGACAGCACGATATCATGCGACTGATCACAAAGTCAGCCATGCTCGAAACCACACATACAACAGCCCTGAATCCGCGCCTCTACGTCGATCCGGCGTCACTGGACCGGGAGCAGGAAGCCATCTTCGCCCGCACGTGGCAGCTCGGGGGGCACGCCTCCCAGGTCGCGGAGCCTGGGCGCTTCATGACCGTCCAGACCGGCCGCGAGTCCGCGCTCGTCATCCGCGGCGAGGACGGCGAGCTGCGCGCGTTCCGCAACGTCTGCCGCCATCGCGCCGCCCGGCTGCGCGAGGGCACCGGCGACTGCGGCAAGGCGCTGCGCTGCCCGTACCACGGCTGGACCTACCGCACCGACGGGCGGCTGATCGGCGTGCCGGAGGGCCGCGGGTTCCCCGGTCTCGACAAGTCGCAGCTCGGCCTGATGCCGGCGAGCGTCGAGATCTTCCACGGCCTCGTGTTCGTCAACCTCGACCCCGAGGCCGCGCCGCTCGCGCCGACGCTCGCCGGCCTCGACGAGAAGCTCGCGCCGTACGGGATCGAGCGGCTTGAGCCGTTCGGCGACTTCGACACGTCCTCGCAGCCGGCCAACTGGAAGATCGTGGCCGACAACTATCTCGAGGGCTACCACGTCCCGATCGCCCACCCGAGCCTCATGCGCCTGCTCGACTACCAGAACTACACGGTCGAGGTCGGCGAGGGCTACGTGTTCTTCGAGGCGCCGCTGCGCAAGAAGCCGTCCGGCAACCGGCTCGAGCGCGCGTACCAGAAGTTCGTCCGCCCGATGGAGGGCCTGACCACCGCCGACCGCGACGTCTGGCGCTACATCTACCTCTGGCCGAACACGACGATCGACCTCTACCCCGACCAGGTCACGACCTGGCAGATCAACCCCAAGGCCATCGACGCCACCCACGACGTCTGGGCCTGCTACCGGTCGGGCGCGCCGAGCACCGCGATGCGCGCGATCCAGCGGCTCAACCACCGGCTCAACGTCGACGTCGCCGACGAGGACGCCGAGCTGGTCGCCCGCGTCCAGGCGGGGATGGCGACCACGGGCTGGACGCCCGGGCCGCTCGGCGAGCGCGAGGCCGCGGTGGCCTGGTTCGCGTCGCACGTCCGCGAGGCGCTGGGGGAGCGCGCGTGAGCGCGCCGACGCGGGTGGCCGGGGATGCGCGGGACCGCATCCTCGAGGCCGCCTGCGACGTGATCGCCGAGCAGGGGATCGAGGACGTCCGGATCGCCCGGATCGCGACCGTGGCCGGCGTCTCGCCGCCGCTGGTCCACTACCACTTCGCCACCCGCGAGGCCCTGCTCGGCGAGGCGCTGGAGCACTCGTTCGAGCTGCTCGGCGACCTCCGCACGACGCACGCCGACGACGAGGGCTGGAGCGCCGGGCGGCGCCTGGCGTGGATGATCGACCAGTCGCTCCCGTTCCCCGGCATGGGCGACCGCGAGTGGGGCCTGTGGCTCGAGCTGTGGCGCCAGGCCGCCCGGCGCGCGGAGCTGCGCGTCGTCGCCGCGCGGCTCTACGAGCGCTACGAGGACTGGTTCGCCGAGGTCGTCGCGGACGGCATCGCCGCCGGCGAGTTCCTCGCGGACGACCCGCACGGCGTCGCGCAGCGGCTCGTCGCCGCGATCGACGGCGTCGGCCTGCGCGTCCTGGTCGACGACCCGCGCATGGGACTCGCGCACGCGCGCCGGCTCGTGGTGGAGCAGCTCGCGGCCCAGCTCGGGACGACGCCGGAGGCGTTCGCGCCGGCATGACCGACGTCCTCGTCCTCGGCGCCGGCCTCGCCGGCCTCTCCGCCGCGCGCGACCTCGCCCGCGGCGGCGCCGACGTCGTGGTCCTCGAGGCGCGCGACCGCCCCGGCGGCCGCGTCGAGCGCGTCGTGCTCGAGGACGGCCGCAGCGTCCAGATGGGCGGCGAGCTGATCGGCGACTTCCACACCGCCTACCTCGGGCTCGCGGCCGAGTACGGGCTGGAGCCCGAGCCGAGCTACGTCGCCGAGCCCGGGCTGATGAGCTGGGACCTCGCGGAGGGGACCGCGCAGGGCGACCTCCCGCCGTTCTTCACCCCCGCCGACGCCGCGGACGCGGACCGGTTCGAGGCGCGCGTGGCGCAGCTCGCCGCGACGGTCGACCCGGCCGACCCGTGGGGGCATCCCGACGCCGCCCGGCTGGACGCGCTCTCGTTCGCCGGCTGGCTGCGCGCCGAGGGCGCGCGCCCGGCCGTGATCCGGCTGCACGACCTCGGCGCCCTGTCGATGGGCGGCGGCTCGATCGAGCGCCAGTCGATGCTCGGCCAGCTGCGGATGATCGCCGCGGCCGGGGCGGAGGAGGTCTACGGCTACGACCGCTGGGAGGGCCTGCGGCTGCGCGACGGCAGCGCCGCGCTCCCGCTCGCGCTGGCGGAGGAGCTCGGCGAGCGCGTCCGCTACGGCGCGCCGGTCGTCGCGCTGCACGCCGGCGACCCCTGCCGCGTCACGCTCGCCGGCGGCGAGGAGCTGCGCGCCGAGGCGATCGTCTGCGCGCTGCCGGTCGGCCCGTTGCGCGACGTCGCCGTCTCGGGCGTCTCCGACGCGCGGCTCGCGAGCCTGCACCGCCAGCGCCAGGCGCTGGCCGCCAAGGTCGTCGCCGCGTTCCCCGAGCCGGTCTGGCGGGCGTCCGGCGCCAACGGCCTCGCCGACTCGGAGAGCATCATCGGCTCGACCTGGCCGCAGGCCGGCAACACGCTCTCGATGCTCGTCGGCCCGGAGCGGCTCGCCCACTTCCTCGCCGCGCCGCAGCCGGTCCGCCGGGCCGAGGTGCTGGCGACGCTCGTGCGGCTCTACGGCGAGGCGGCGGGCGAACCCGACGCGCTGCTCGAGCGCCACTGGGGCGTCGACCCGTTCACCCAGGGCTACATCACGCAGTGGGCGCCGGGCGACGTGTGCGCCGTCGGCCCGCTCCACGGCACGCACGAGCCCCCGTTCTACGTCTGCGGCTCCGACCACTGGGTCGCGGGCTACATGGAGGGCGCGGTCCGCACCGGCCGTGCCGCGGCGGCCGCCGCGCTGGGCGCGACGGACCGAGCTGGCCGCCTAGAGCCAGCCGCGCCGGCGGAACAGGTACAGCAGGCCGCCGAGGACCACGACCATGAAGGCGAGCACGACGAAGAACGCCGTGAGGTCGTCCTGGCCGGGCACGTGGACGTTCATGCCCCAGATCGAGGCGATCAGCGTGAGCGGCAGGAAGATCACGCTGAACGCCGTGAGCACGCGGAAGATCTCGTTCGAGCGGTGCGCGATCGCCGACTCGTTCGTGTCCTCGAGCGCCTCGACGACCTCCTTGTAGTTCTCGAGCATGTCCCAGATCCGCTCGGACGCGTCGACGATGTCGTCGAAGTAGATGTCGAGGTCGTCGGCGATGTAGCGCTGCTTGTTGCGCTCGAGGTCGGAGAACGCGGCGCGCTGCGGGCGGATCACCTTGCGGAAGTTGATGATCTCCTGCTTCGCGTTGGAGATGTCGCGGACGATCTCGTCGGCGCGGCCCTCGAAGATGTCCTCCTCGATCCGCTCGAGCTTGTTGCCGATCTTGCGCAGCATCGGGAACGACGCGTCGACGCAGTCGTCGACGATCTTGTAGAGCAGGTAGCCGGGGCCCTTCGAGAACAGCTCGTCGCGGAGCTCCTCGTTGGTGCGGCAGCGCTCGAACAGGTAGTCGAGCGGCTGCAGCGGCTCGTTCGGCAGCGTGATCAGGAAGTCGGGCCCGACGAACAGGTCGAGCTCGGCCGCGTTGAGGCGCGAGACCGCCTTGTCGTAGCGCGGGAAGTGCAGGACGCAGAAGAGGTAGTCGTCGTACTCGTCGACCTTCGGGCGCTGGTTGCGCGAGTACACGTCCTCGTAGTCGAGCGGGTGGAACTCGAACCGCTCCTCGAGCCAGGCGCGGTCGATCGCCCGCGGGCGCTCGATGTTGATCCAGCGGAGGCCGGGGGCCTCGACGATCTCGACGTGCGGGGTCTGCGGCTCAGCGCTGCGCGGCTCCGCGATGCGGCTGCGGGCGGCACGGCGGCCGAACGGGCTCCGGGGCAGCGAGGGCATGCCGGAGACTGAGCGGGTCGTCGGTGGACAGCGGCATCACGGTGTCAATTCTACGACCATGCACCAAATCCCGCCTTGCCGATTGAGGATCGCCGGTCGGTTCGCTACGGTTCTGGGCACATAGCAGTACGCATCAAGAGGGGTGGAGGGATTGGCCCAGTGAAACCCCGCCAACCATCCGGTCGCGCCAGCGACGGAAACGGTGGCAATTCCATCAGGCTCCAAGAGTAAGCCTGGGAGATGCGGTGGGGGCTTCGCCGATGACGCTCATCCGCCGCAGAACCCGGGCGGAGAGAAGACACAGATGCCGGCAGAGGCCCTGAAGTGCAAGGAGTGCTCCACCACCTATCCACTCGAGGCGCGCTACGTCTGCGAGCGCTGTTTCGGGCCGCTCGAGGTCGCCTACCGCGCGCCCGCCTCGACCGCGGATGAGCTGAAGCGGCGCATCCAGGCGGGGCCGAACACCCTCTGGCGGTACGCCGACTTCCTGCCGCTCGACCGCGTCCCGCGCAGCTCGCTGCCGACGGGCATGACGCCGCTGGTCCGCGCCGACCGGCTGGCGGAGCGCCTCGGGATCGGCGAGGTCTGGATCAAGAACGAGACCGCGAACCCGACGCACTCCTTCAAGGACCGCGTCGTGTCGATCGCGCTCGCCCGCGCGATCGAGCTCGGCTTCGACACCGTGGCCTGCGCCTCGACCGGCAACCTCGCCGGCGCGGTCGCCGCGCACTCCGCCTACGCCGGGCTGCCCGCGTACGTCTTCGTCCCCGGCGACCTCGAGCCGGAGAAGATCCTCTCCGCCGGCGCCTACGGCGCGCGGATCATCGGCGTCCGCGGCAACTACGACGCCGTCAACCGGCTCTGCACCGAGGTCTCGGGCGAGCGCGAGAACTGGGCGTTCGTGAACGTCAACGTGCGGCCCTACTACGCCGAGGGCTCCAAGACGCTCGCGTTCGAGACGGCCGAGCAGCTCGGCTGGGAGCTCCCCGACCGCGTCGTCGCGCCGATCGCCTCGGGCTCGCTGTTCACCAAGGTCGCGCGCGGCTTCCAGGAGTTCATCGACGCCGGCCTGCTCACCGGCGACGTGCCCGCCATGCACGGCGCGCAGGCCGACGGCTGCTCGCCGGTCGCCCAGGCCTACGCCGCCGGGACCGACGTGTGCCGCCCGGTCAAGCCCGACACGATCGCCAAGTCGCTCGCGATCGGGAACCCGGCCGACGGCCCGTACGCGGTCGACCTGGCCCGCCGCACCGGCGGCTCGGTCGACGCCGTCAGCGACGACGAGCTGCGGGCCGGGATCCGGCTGCTCGCCGAGACCACCGGCATCTTCACCGAGACGGCCGGCGGCGTGACCACCGCGACGCTCGCCAAGCTCGCCGCGCGCGGCGAGATCGGCGCGGACGACCGCGTGGTCGCCTACATCACCGGCGACGGGCTCAAGACCCTGGACGCGGTCCGCGGCAGCTTCGAGGTCGCCGACATCGAGCCCCGCTTCGACGCCTTCGAGGCCGTCGAGGAGGTCCACGTCTGATGGCGGTCACGATCAAGCTCCCGACCCAGCTGCGCGGGGTCGCCGGCGGCGCCGCCGAGGCGCAGGCCGACGGCAGCACGGTGGGGGAGGTGCTCGAGGGCCTCTACGCCCAGCACGGCGAGCTGCGCGACCGGATCGCCGGCGACGACGGCGAGCTGCGCCGGTTCGTGAACGTGTACCTGAAGGGCGAGGACATCCGCTTCCTCGACGGCCTCGCGACGCCCGTCGCCGACGGCGACGAGGTCACGATCCTGCCGGCGGTCGCCGGAGGCTGACGCTGCACCGCCAGCTCGGAGCCGTCGCGGTCCCCGCGCCCGGCGACGCGCCGGCGGTGCTGATCGCGCCCGCGGACGGGTTCGCGGACCCGCCCGGGCTCGCGGTGCGCGAGGACGTGCTCGCGGAGGTCGGCGGGCCGGAGCCGGTGCTCGCGGGCGCGCTCGCGGAGCTGGTCGCGCGGATCGAGGCGGCGGGGCACGCCGTCGAGGTCCGGCACGACCGCGCGCCCGCGCGGCGGCCGACGCCCGGCCGGCTCGCGCGCGAGGGCGCGGCGCGGCTGTGGCTGTTCCGCCGCGACGCCGAGCGGTTCCCGCTGCCGCGCCCGGCCGAGGTCGGCTGGCGCCTGCCGTTCATGGCCGTCGGCGCGCTGCGCGCCAACGGGTTCCCGACGCGCGGCTAGGCCGCGCGCCGCGGCGCGAAGTCGTCCGCGTCGACGAGGTCGAGCTCGAACGCCTGGCCGAGGCAGTCGGCGAGCGCCTCCATGCTCTCGGTCACCGAGCGCGCGTAGGCGTCGACCATCTGCTCGCGCGACGCCGCCTGCGCCTTGTCGAGCTCGGCCAGCTCGCCCTTGCTGCAGTTCGCCTGCATCCACATGAAGCACTCCGGGCAGCGCAGGTCGACGACCATCGCGCCGTCGGGATGCTGCCGCGAGCGCAGCGGCTGCAGCAGTGCGGATCCACAACCGGGACAGAGCACCAGGGCCGCCATGGCGCGACCCTAGGGTGCGTCCCGGACGGAACTACTTCTTCACCTTCACGGTCATCTTCATCTCCTCGTGGAGCGTGCAGACGATCTTGTAGGTGCCGGCCTTCGTGAACGTGCGCTTGTACGTGTAGCCGCTCGACGCGGGCTCGGAGTGCCACTTCTTGACGCCCTTGGGCGCGGACTTGAGCTTGGCGTCGTGGACGTCGATCGCCATGTCGCTCGGCCACTTCCACTTCACGACGGTGTCCGGCTTGACGGTCAGCGCGTCGGGCTGGAAGTAGTTGTCGGCGACCTGGACGATCTTCGGCTTGGGGGCGGCGGCCACCGCCGGCGCCGCGCCCGAGAGCGCGACGACGGCGAGGACGGTGATGGCGGTGCCGCGCTGCATCACTTCTTGTACTCCACGAGCGGCGTGTAGCCCTTCTTCGGCGCGTGGGTGCTCGGGATCTGCTGCGCGACGCCGGCCTCGCCGGACAGCGCCGAGCATCGTCGGCGAGCGCGGCCGGGTCGAACACGTTGGTGCCCGCGGGGTCGCACGGGGTCAGGGTCGAGCCGTTCGGCCGGGATCGTGACGCGCACGCCGGTGTTCCCGGCGAAGCAGTTCCCGCTCCCGTTGCCGTCGTAGAGCCAACTCGCGGCCGTTGAGGTCGGTCCCGTTCAGGCCGAACGCGTTGTTGCGCACGACGTTGCCGATCAGGTCGACGCGCCTGCGGGTTCTTCTCGAGCCGAGGATGCCCTCGACCAGCGCCACGCCGGCGTTCCAGTTGCCGTAGATCTGGTTGTCCTCGATCGTGTTGCGGCGGCCGGCGAGCAGCAGCACGCCGGTCCCGACCGGGGCGAGCGCCGCCGTGCCGTCCTCGCGGATCTTGAACGGCGCGCCCTTGTGGAAGTTGAAGTTGTTCCAGAAGATCTGGTTGCCGCGGATGATGTTGTCCTCGGCGGGCGGGAACTTCTCCGAGTCGAGCGCGTTCGGGATCAGCCCGGCCGCGTTGTTGTAGAAGCGCGAGCCCGTGATCGTCACGTAGCGCATGTTCGTGCCGCTCCACCCGAGCGGGTTGCCCCACGAGTCGATGTTCTTGACGATCGAGCGGATCGGCTTGGACTGCGCCGGCGTCTGGCCGATGTAGAACCCGGCGTCGTTGTTGTAGTACGCCTCCGAGTCGCGCATCGTGCCGCCCTTGGAGTTGAACGCGTAGATGCCGTAGACGCCGGTCTTGGCCGCGATCAGGTGGTCGGCGGTGTAGCCGACGACGTTGACGAAGAAGAACCCGTTCGCCGTGTAGTTCTTCGCCTTGATGCCGCTGATGCGGACCTCGTCGGCGCCGTTGACGAACACGCCGTTGAGCTTCTTGCCCGAGCCGTCGAGGACGACCTTGCCGGGCTTCTTCGCCGAGCCGACGAGCTTGAGGTAGCTCTTCTTCTTGCCGTCGATCCGGACGGACTCCTTGTACGTCCCGGGCTTGACCTTGACGGTGTCGCCGGCCTTCGACTTGTTCACGGCCGACTGGATCGTCGTGAACTTGCAGTCCTTCTCCTTCTTGCAGACCGTGCGGGTCTTGCCCTTGCCCTTCGGCTTCGGGGCGACCTTGCCGGGGTTGGACGGCTCGGGGTAGCTCGGCGTCGTCTGCGCGTGCGCGGCGGCCGGGACGAGCAGTCCGGCCGCGATCGCGGCGGCGACGGCGGTACGGGTTCGCATGCTGCGCTCTCTCCTCCTCATGGGCTCACCAGGTACCAACCCGCCATGCCCCCGTCCTGATGCGAGAAGACATGACAGTGGTAGAGCCAGCGGCCCGGATTGTCCTCGGTGAAGCGTGCGGTGATGGTCTCGTTCGGCCCCACCGCGGGGGTGTCCGTGAACGTGCCCGCGGGATCGCGCCAGCGGTGTCCGTGGATGTGGAAGTCGTGGAACTCGTCGTCCATCCCGATCACGTGGATGGCGACGTCCTGGCCGACGCGGGCCTGGATCGTCGGCGTGTTGCCGGCGGAGTTGCGGCCGTTGATGGCCTGGAACGCGCGCGGCAGGCCGGTCACCGGCGGCAGCAGCGAGTGCAGGAACAGCACCTGCTCGACGTCGGGCGCCTTCGCGCCGCGCTCGCGGACGATGATCGCGCCGAACGCGCCGCGGAACGTGTTCAGCGTGTGGTTCGGGCCGTGGTCGTGGTACGGCCACACGCCGACGGAGTCCGGCGTCGCCTCCCACGTGTAGGTGAACTCCTCGCCCGGCGCGACGAAGCCGCCGACCCGCGTGTGGTCGCCGAGGTAGACGCCGTCGTAGTCCGGCGTGTACTTCACGCCGTGCGGGTGCATGGTCAGCGCCTGGCCGAGCTTCTCGGCGTTGTTGCGGAAGTGGACGACGAGCGTGTCGCCGACCTCCGCGTAGAGCGTCGGGCCGGGGATCGACGGGGCGCCGTTCTCGCCGGCGAAGCCCGGCAGCATCTGCTGGTAGACGAGCGCGCGGAACTTGCGCTTGCCGGTGATCGGCTCCCCGTGCCAGTCGTCCCGGCCGCTCGGCGCGACGTCCCAGGTGCGGGTGCGCGCCTGGATCCAGTACTCGCGCTTGCGGCCGCCCGGCTGCGGCTCGGGCGTGCCGAAGGTCAGGTCGTCCTGCGGCGCGGCGCCGGGCGGGCGCTTGACCTGCGCGGCGAGCGCGTCGGCCTTCTTCGCGGCGCGCGGATCGTCGAGCCGGACCTGCTCGCCGCCGATCGTGCACAGGAAGGCGGCGCCGGCGGAGAGGCCGAAGAAGGAGCGGCGTGTCGTGCTTCGGTCGGGCATTCGTGCGCTGGTCGCTGCCGACATCCGGTCAGCAGGAGCGGCAGTGTAGTAGGCGCG
This sequence comes from uncultured Solirubrobacteraceae bacterium, assembly GCA_963791405.1. Classification (GTDB taxonomy): domain Bacteria; phylum Actinomycetota; class Thermoleophilia; order Solirubrobacterales; family Solirubrobacteraceae; genus DASQMT01. Next base: position 13,616 of record CAWBSJ010000010.1, read on the forward strand.
TAGCCGCGTATCCTCACCCGCTTCGGAGCATGTCCGACACGGGAACGCCATCGCTGACGGGACTGCTCGACCGCTCGGCGGCCCTCGACGGCGCGTCGCCGGACGAGCGCGCGGCGATCGGGCGGGCGGCGGTCGAGCTCGTCGCGACGCTGCGCACGCACCATCGCGGCACGGCCGATCACTCCAACCGGCTCGCCGGTGACTGCCGGCGCGTGGGGGCGGAGCTGGGGCTGCCGCCCGACGATCTGTTCGAGCTCGAGCTGGTCGCGATCCTGCACGACATCGGGAAGCTCGCGGTGCCGGCGCGGATCCTCGACCTCGCCCGGCCGCTCAACCCGCGCGAGCGGCTCGTGGTGCGCGAGCACACGGTCCGCGGGGCGGAGATCCTGGCCGAGATCGCGGGGCTCGAGCACCTCGCGCCGCTGGTGCGGGCGAGCCACGAGCGCTGGGACGGCAGCGGCTACCCGGACGGCCTGTCCGGCGCCGCGATCCCGCTCGCGGCGCGGATCGTGTTCACGGTCGACGCGTTCGACGCGATGACGAACGACCGGCCGTACCGGCGGGCGCTCGCGCGGCCCGAGGCCCGGCGCCGGATCTCCGCCGGCGCCGGGACCGCGTTCGAGCCGCGCGTGACGCGCGCGCTGCTGGCCGCGCTCTAGCGCCAGCCACGTGCAGCTTCGGCGAGCGGCACGCGTGGTCGTAGCAGGGCGCCGGGTCGCCGCCCGGGCCCTGGTGGAAGTGGACGTCGACGTCCGGGGCGGGCTCGCGCAGGATGTTGCGCACGCTCGCGAGGATGGTTCGCATCGGGAGACCTCGTGTTCGGTTGGGGAGGAGAGAGGGCCTGGGGAGGAGCGCCCTGAACGACAGTGAAGCAGGTCCGGCCCGACTTTGTGACAAGTTTGTGACAGCGGTCGAGCGGCGCTCGACCGGCGGTCGGGGGGAGTCAGCGGAAGCAGCTGCCGCCGCACCAGCGCCGGCGCTCCGCCTCGACCGCCGCGAGCTGGCGCGCCCGCTCGTCGTCGTAGTCGCGCTCGCGGCGCAGCTGCTCGAGCACCGCGCGCTCCGAGCGGGCGGCGCGGCGCTCGCCGGGCGGGAGGCGCTGCTCCTCGATCCACGTCGCGATGCGCGTGCGGGCGCGCGGCATGGGGCGAGCGTACGCCCGCCGGTCCGCGACCGCAACGCGCGCCGTATTGCTCTGACGATTTGACCATTGGCCCCCGGCAGGCGTAGGGTCGGTCCACCCGAGTCGTAGAGGAGGAGCGCCGTGGGCCGGCTCAGCGACCGACTGACCGCGATGCGCGAGCGTCGCGAGCGACGCCTCGCCGCGAAGCCCGAGCAGGCGCAGCGGAAGGCGCGCGCCGAGGCGCAGCGGCGCGAGCACCAGCGCCACGACCACTCGCACACCGGACGGCGATAGATCCCTCGCGCCGCCCGCCGGGGCGGAGGGCGGCCTCCCTAACGCCCTCCGCCCCTCAGGCTCCGTCGTGGGCCGCGACGAGCCGCTTCGGCGCGACGCCGCGCCACGCCTCGACGATCAGCTCGCGCAGCTCGGCGGGGTCCGCCCGTGTCGAGGTCGACGCGCGTCCAGCCCTGGTGGCCCCACGGCGTCACGGCGTAGACGTCCGGGTGCATGGCGACCAGCGCCGCCTGCTCCTCGCGCGGGAGCTTCAGGACGGCCTGGCCGTCCGACTCGCGGAGGGTGGCGAAGATCCGCTTGCGGACGCGGAACGACGTCCGCTCGAAATGGGGCAGCTCGACCGCCTCGGGCAGGGCGAGGGCGAGCGCGCGGAACGCGGCGATCCGGTCGTCGGGCATCGGCCGACCCTACGCGCGACGCGGGCGGAGGGCTTGGATCAACGGGAGGTAAGTATGCGACAGAATCGTAACGTACTTTCCAACGGGTGTAATTGTTCGTGCAACCGCGAATCCCACCCGATCACGAAGGAACGTCGCCATGCACAGCCCGACCCAGCGCTTCACGCAGCGGCCCAGCTTCGCCGACGCCGGCGCCGGGCGCTACGCGATGGCCCGGATGTCGTGGCTCGCGGGCGAGCGCGGCCGCCGGCCGATCGGGCAGGGGGCCCCGTACCGGCTCCCGGCGGCGCGCGTGGCGCAGATCGACGACTACGTGGACGGTCTCGCCTGGCGGCTGCGCAGCCTCGGCACCGCCTGACCGCTACCCGAGTACGCCGATCCGCGCCTGGCCGAGCTGCTGCGCGCGGATCGCGCTGCCGCAGCCCAGGTCGACGACCACCCCGGTCATCGCCGCCGCGCCGTCCGAGGCCAGGAAGACCGCGGCGCCGGCGACCTGGGCGAGCGTCGGCAGCCGTCCCAGCAGCGTCTGGTCCTCGCCCCAGCGGGCCAGCAGCTGCTCGACGCCGACGCCCGCCGCCTCCGCGAGCGGCGTGAACACCTCGCCCGTGTAGGAGCCGTGGGCCGGCCCGTCCGCGATCGCGTGCGGCCGCAGGCAGACCGTGCGCACCCCGCTCGGCCCGAGCTCGGCCGCCAGCCGCTGGGTCATCTGCTCGATCGCCGCGCACGCCGTGCCGAAGCCGAGGTTCCCGGGCCGCGCGAACCGGGACCCGACCGTCGACAGCGTCAGGATCGTCCCCGACCCGCGCGCCGTCATGTGCCGGGCGGCCGCCTTGGCGGTGTTCAGGTTCGCCCGCAGGAACGCCTCGACCGGCCACATGACGTCGTCGACCGCCAGCGCGGTGAGCGGCGGGCCCGGACACGTACGGGAAGGACACGGCGTTCAGCGCGATGTCGATCCCGCCCGCGGCGGCCGCCACGGCGTCGGCGTGCGCGGCCACGGCGCCCTCGTCGAGCACGTCGAGCACCGCCACCTCGGCGGCGGCGCCGAGGTCGCGCGCCACCGCCTCGAGCGGCGCCCGCGTGCGCCCGGCGAGGTGGACGCGGGCGCCGGCCTCCGCGAACGCCCGCGCGACGGCGCCGCCGATCGCCCCGCCGCCGCCGTGGATCAGCGCCGTCTTGCCCTCGAGACATCATCGCGACCTCCTCCGATAGGGGAACTGCCTCTATCGATGGAGAGCGGCCGCGCGGGCCGGAATCATCGGCGGCGCGAGGATCTCGCCCGGCCGGGCGCGTTCCAGCACGCGCGGGCTCAGGAACGCGGTCAGCGCGGCGATGCGCTCGCCCTCGAACGCGAGCACGGTCAGCACGGCGAGCTCGTGGCGCCCGCTGCCGGGGTTGTAGCGGCGGCAGAGCAGCGCGGGCTGCGCGGAGGCGGTCGCCGCCTCGACCCGCCACGCGGAGCGGAAGACGCGCGCGGTGAGGAACGCCGCGATGTCCGCCCGGCCGCGGAACCAGGTCGGGAGCGGCGGCATCGAGAAGCGCGCGTCGTCGGCCAGCATCGCCACGATCGCGGCGACGTCGGCGCGGTTCCAGGCGTCGACGAAGCGGCCGACGAGCGCACGCGAGCGCTCGTCGCCCAGCGTCCGCAGCGTCGCCTGCTGCGAGCGCTCCGGGCGTTCGCGCTCGAGCGTCGCGCGCGCCCGCTGCGCGGCGCTGTTGACCGCGGCGGCCGACGTACCGAGGATCTCCGCGGTCTCCCGTGCGCTGAAGCCGAGCACCTCGTGCAGCAGCAGCGCCGCGCGCTGGTTGGGCGGCAGGAGCTGGAGTGCCGCGACGTACGCGAGCTCGACCGCCTCGCGATCCTCGTAGCGCTCGAGCTCGTCCGGATAGGGCTCGATCCAGGCCGACTCCTCCAGCGGCTCGGCGAGCGGCCCGCGCGGGTCGTACCGCGGGCCGGTCGCGGCCGGCAGCGCGCGCCGCCTGCGCCCCTCCAGGACGCGCAGCGACGCGTTGGTGGCGATCGCGTAGAGCCAGGAGCGGAGCGAGCTGCGGCCCTCGAAGGCCGGCAGCCCCTTCCACGCGCCGACGAGCGCGTCCTGCAGGGCGTCGTCGGCGTCGTGCACCGAGCCGAGCATCCGGTAGCAGTGCGCATGGAGCGCGCGGCGATGCGGCTCGACGAGCGCTGCGAAGGCGTCCTCGTCCCGGATCTGCGCCATGCCCGGAGCTTCGCATGGTTGGAGTCGCCCGCCGGCGGATAGGCCTGTGGCATGGCTTCCCCTCTCGAGATCCCCGCCGTCGAGCTCCCCGGCGACCTGAGCATCCCGCAGTTCGGCGTCGGCGTGTTCCAGGTCCCGCCCGCGGACACGACCGAGAACGTCCTGTCCGCGATCGAGGCCGGCTACCGGCACATCGACACGGCCGCCGCGTACGGCAACGAGGCGCAGGTCGGGCAGGCGGTCCACGCCTCCGGGCTCGACCGCTCCGAGCTGTTCGTCACGACCAAGTGCGCGGACGAGGACCACGGCTACGACGCCGCCACGCGCGCGCTCAAGACGAGCCTCGGACGGCTCGAGATGGAGCACGTCGACCTCTACCTGATCCACTGGCCCGTGCCGTCCCAGGACCGCTACGCCGAGACCTGGCGGGCGCTGGTCGAGGCGCAGCAGGCCGGCCTCGCCCGCTCGATCGGCGTCTCGAACTTCCAGCCCGCGCACCTCGAGCGGATCATCGGCGAGAGCGGCGTCACGCCGGCCGTCAACCAGATCGAGCTGCACCCGTACTTCCAGCAGGCCGGGCTGCGCCGCGAGCACGCCGACCTGGGCATCGTCACCGAGGCCTGGAGCCCGCTGGCGCAGGGCCTCGTGCTGGACGATCCGGTGATCACGGCGATCGGCGAGACGCACGCGAAGACCGCCGCCCAGGTCGTCCTGCGCTGGCACATCCAGCTCGGCAACGTCGTCTTCCCGAAGTCGGCCACCGCCGAGCGGCTGCGCGAGAACATCGACATCTTCGACTTCCACCTCACCGCCGACGAGATGGAGCAGATCGACGCGCTCGACCGCGGCGAGCGCATCGGCCCGGATCCCGACGCCCACTGACCGGCCGCGTGCCGGTACGGTCCTGCGATGGCGCGTGACGGATCCGGCTCGGTCGACGAGTACCTGGACGCACTGGCTCCCGCGAAGGCGGCGACGCTCAGGTCGGTGATCGACTTCGTCCTCGGCGAGTTCCCGCGAGCTCGAGCCCAAGATCGCCTGGAACGTGCCGCAGCTCCACCGCGGCGGGGACTACGTGCTGGGCCTGTCGTCGCTGAAGGACCATCTCGACCTCGCGCCCTGGAGCGCGCAGGTGATCGACGACTTCAGAGCGCGGCTGGAGCAGCAGGGCCTGGTGGTCCGGAAGAACCTCTTCCAGGTGCCGGACGACTGGACGCTCGATCGCGACCTGGTCCGGGACCTGGTCCGGGCGCGGCTCGCCGAGCTCGACGCGACGCCGGCGCGCTGATCAGAGCGGGCGCTCGAGCGCGGCGCCCGCGACCGGCTCGCCGAGCTGCAGCACGAGCCAGATGCGCTCGCGGTCGAGCAGCTGCCCGACGTCGTCGAGCGGGTCGCCGTCGACGACGACGAGGTCGGCGAGCCGGCCCGCCGCGACGGTGCCGACGTGGGCGTCGAGGCCGAGCGCGGCGGCCGCGGTGCTCGTCGACGCGACGAGCGCCGCGCGGGCGCTGAGGCCGTGGCGCACCATCCGCACGATCTCGATCGCGTTGCCGCCGAGCGGCGTCCAGTCGAAGCCGGTGGCGATCCGGACGCCGGCGTCGCGGGCGGCCTCGAGCGTCCTGCCGGCCTCCTCGAGGTTGAACTCGGCGAGCTCGACCAGCAGCGGCGACCAGGTCTCCGCGGCCCGGGCGGGCGCCGCCGGGTCGGAGGTGCCCGCGACGCCGTAGAAGCAGGACAGCGTCGGCACCAGGATCTGCCCGCTCGCGGCCATCCGCTCGAGCAGGTCGGGGCGCCGGTGCAGGTACATCCCGTGCTCGATCGTGTCCACGCCGTGCTCGATCGCGAGCTCGGTGCCCGCCAGGCCCTCCGCGTGCGCCGCGACGCGGTACCCCATACGGTGCGACTCCTCGACGAGCGCCGCGAGCTCGGTGGCCGTCAGCTGGGCGGGGTCGGGGTCCTCGAGCTCGACGGAGCGCGCGCCGGTCGACATGACCTTGACGAAGTCGGCGCCGATCCGCAGCTGCTCGCGGACGGCGCGGCGGACGTCGTCCGCGCCGTCGGCCTCCCGGTACATGCCCGGGAAGAACCGCCCGCCGGGCGCGGTGGGGGAGATGATCCGCCCGCAGGTCAGCACCCGCGGGCCGCGGAAGGCGCCGTAGCGCATCGCCTGGCGCGCCTCGACGACGTCGTCGCCGTAGGAGCCGACGTCCCGCACGGTGGTGAAGCCCATGCGCAGCAGCTCGCGCAGGCCCGCCGCGACGAAGTGCTTGCCCGCGCCCGGCCAGACGGGCTCGGCGCCGGGTGCCGGCGCGTGCGGCTCGTGCTTGAGGTGCACGTGCGCGTCGATCAGCCCGGGCAGCAGCGTGCGCCCGCCGAGCTCGACCACTCTTGCGCCCTCGGGCACGGCGTCGGACGCGGCGCCCACGCGGGCGATCCGCCCGTCCTCGATCAGGACCGCGGCCGCCTCGGTGACGGCGGCGGCGGTCCCGTCGAACAGCCGCGCGCCGGTGAGCCAGAGCCGGCCGGCCGCCGCGGGCGGCGCTGCGAGCAGCGATGGGAGGCGCGCGGGCACGGCCCGGCGGACCCTAGCGCTCACGAGCGGCGACGTCGGCGGGGCGCGGCGGGTCCGCGGGCATGCGCTGATCGTCGCGTGCTGGGCGACGCGCCCGGTCCGATTCGAACGGACGACCTCGCGCTCCGGAGGCGCGCGCTCTATCCACTGAGCTACGGGCGCTGGCTCTGACTGAGCTGTGTCCGCTCGCGTGGGCGAGCGGGACCGTCGCAGCGTAGCGTGCCGGGGGTGCGGCTCGCGATCATCGGCGACACCCACATGCCGCGCGGGACGCGGGCGCTCCCGCCCGCCTGCGTCGAGCGGCTCCGCGCCGCCGACGCGATCCTCCACACCGGGGATCTCGTCACGCTCGCGGTGCTCGCGGAGCTGGAGGCGCTGGGGCCGCCGGTCCACGCCGTCTGCGGCAACGTCGACGACGTCGAGGTGGCGCTGCGGCTGCCCGCGGTCCGCATCGTCGAGGCAGAGGGCGCGCGGATCGTGATGACCCACGACGGCGGCCCCGCCGACCGCCGGCTCGCGCGGCTGCGCCGGCGCTTCCCCGACGCCGACGCGGTCGTCTTCGGCCACTCGCACATCCCGCTCCACGAGACGGCCGCCGACGGGTTCCAGATCTTCAACCCCGGGTCGCCGACCGAGCGCCGGCGCGCGCCCGCGCACACGATGGGGATCGCGACCGCGGCGGACGGGCGGATCGCGTTCGAGCTCGTCGAGGTCTGAATATGCCCTTGACGGAATATTCCGCGTGAGGAATACTCCGTCGTCCGATGACGACCACCGCCGTCTGGACCGCGCTCGCCGACCCGCACCGCCGGGCGGCGCTGGAGCTGCTGCGCGAGCGGCCGCGCGCCGTGACCGAGCTGGCCGAGCGGCTGGCCGTGAGCCAGCCGAGCGCGTCGAAGCACCTCAAGGTGCTGCGCGAGGCCGGGCTGGTGACGGTGCGGGCCGAGCGCCAGCGCCGCGTCTACGCGATCGACCCCCAGCCGATGGCCGAGCTGCACGAGTGGCTCGCGCGCTACCGCGCGCTGTGGGACGACCGCCTCGACGCGCTCGAGCGACGGCTGGACGAAACCCGGGAGGACCGATGAGCGAGCACGGCACCTACACGACCGACGACGGCCGGCCGGCGGTGCGCTTCGAGCGCCGCCTGCCGCATCCCGTCGACGTGGTCTGGCGCAGCGTGACCGAGCCCGCGGAGCTGCGGCACTGGTTCCCGACCTCGGTCGAGCTGGAGCTGCGCGTCGGCGCGCCGATGCGGTTCGACCACGGCGACGGCGAGGTGTTCGAGGGCGAGCTGCGCGAGCTCGACCCGCCGCACCGGATCGCCTTCCTGTGGGGCGCCGACCTGCTGCGGTTCGAGCTGGAGCCCGACGGCGACGGCACGCGGCTGACGCTCGTCCACGTCCTGCTCGACGAGGGCGCCGACTCCGCCGCGCGGACCGCCGCCGGCTGGCACGTCTGCCTGGCGGAGCTGGAGCGGGCGCTGGCGGGTGCGCCGGCCGCCCCGCCCGACGGCCCGACGCCGGAGTGGCGCGGGCGCTACGACGAGTACGTCGCGCTCGGCTTCCCCGCCGGCGCGCCGATCCCGGG
>CAWBSJ010000011.1:0-69713 GCA_963791405.1 uncultured Solirubrobacteraceae bacterium
GAAGCTGCTCTCGGCGCTCGCCGGATAGCGTTGGCGCCGGATGGAGATCGCCCTCGCCCTGGTCGCTGCGCTGCTCTTCGCGCTCGGCACCGTGCTGCAGCAGAAGGCGGGGATGGACGAGCCGACCGAGGGCGACGCGTCCGGGCTGCTGATCCAGATGGCGAAGCGGCCGGTGTGGCTGCTCGGGATCGCCACCGATGCGCTCGGCTTCGTCGCCCAGGCGATCGCGCTGACGATCGGGCGGCTCGCCGTCGTCCAGCCGCTCCTGGTGTCGAGCGTCGTCTTCGCGCTGCCGCTGGGCGCCCGGCTGACCCACCAGAAGGTCCGCGCGCTCGACGTGGCCGCGGCGCTGGTGGTCACCGCCGCGCTGGCGGTCTTCCTGATCGTCGCGGACCCCTCCGGCGGCCGTGACGACGCGCCGTTCGGCGAGTGGCTCGTGGCGATCGGGATCTGCGTCGCCGTCGCCGCCGTGCTCGTCCTCGCCGCGCGACCGCTGGGCCCGGCCAAGCGCGCCGCGCTGCTCGGGGCGGCGGCCGGCATCGGGTTCGGCGTCAGCGCCGCGCTGACGAAGACCGTCGGCGACCAGTTCACCGATGCGCCGCTCGACGTCTTCGTGCACTGGCACCTCTACGCGCTCTGCGCGGTCGGCTACGCGTCGCTCACCGTCAGCCAGCTCTCGCTCCAGACGGGCAAGCTCGCGCCCGCGATCGCGACCTGCATGGCGATGGACCCGGTCACCTCGGTCGCCCTGGGCGTCGGGCTGCTCGAGGAGTCGCTGCACAGCTCGACCGCCGGCAACCTGGCCGCCGGCGCGGCGATCGTCGCGGCGATCGGCGGCCTCGTCGTGCTCTCCCGCCGCGAGGAGGGCAGCGCCCAGACCAAGCCCGCCGGCGGGCACCAGGTCACGGTGGCGAAGGAGCGGGCAGGCCTTCCGCTTCAGCCGCCACCGCCGCCATCCGCTCCCGCGACCGCGGACCGGAGTAGCTGAAGAAGATCACCAGGCCGATCACGAGCCAGACCGCGAGGCGGATCCAGGTGTCGACCGGCAGCAGCGCGATCAGCGCGCCCGCGCTGAGGATCCCGAACGGCGCCGTCAGCCAGACCGCCGGGGCCCTGAAGGGCCGCTCGAGGTCGGGCCGGCGGCGGCGCAGCACCATCACCGCGCCGCAGACGATCACGAACGACAGCAGCGTCCCGATCGAGACGAGGTTGGTCAGCACGTCGATCGGCGTGAACGCGGCGACGAGGCCGCCGGCGACGGCGCACACGAGCGTCGCCTGGCCGGGCGTCTGGTGGCGCTCGCCGACCTTCCCGAGCACGTCGGGCAGCATGCCGTCCGATGCCATCCGCATGAAGATCCGCGTCTGGCCGTAGAACGTCACGAGCACCGTCGCCGCCAGGCCGATCACCGCGGCGACCGCGACCACGGTCTCGAGCCAGTCGAGCTGCGAGCCGACGGACCGGATCGCCTCGGCGAGCGGATCGGCGACGCCGAGCTGCGCGTAGTCGACGAGCCCGGTCATCACGAAGCCGATCAGCACGTACAGCACCGTCGAGATCCCGACGGTCGCGAGCAGCGCGAGCGGGATCGTCCGCTGCGGGTCGCGCGTCTCGGCCGCCGCGGTGGAGACGGCGTCGAACCCGACGTAGGCGAAGAACACGACGCCGGCGGCGCGGAACACGCCGGTGACGCCGAAGTCCCCGAAGCCGCCGTTGCTCGGCGGGACGAACGGCTCCCAGTTCGCGCCGTTCACGTACCAGATGCCGACGCCCACGAAGAGCAGCAGCGCGATCATCTTCAGCGCGACCATCGCGTTGTTGGCGCGTGTGGACTCGCGCGTTCCGCGGTACAGCAGCCAGCACGTCAGCAGCACGATCGCCAGCGCGGGCAGGTTGACGATCCCGCCGTCGTCCTGGAACGGCGCGTTGATCAGGTCGTGCGGCAGGTGGATCCCCATGAGCTGGAGCAGCGCGTCGAAGTAGCCCGACCAGCCGACCGCGACGGTCGAGGCGGCGAACAGGTACTCGAGCAGCAGGTCCCAGCCGATGATCCAGGCGAGGAACACCCCGAACGTCGCGTAGGCGTAGGAGTACGTGGAGCCGGCGGCCGGGATCATCGCGGCCAGCTCCGCGTAGCAGAGCGCGGTGACCGCCGCCGCGAGCCCGGCGATCACGAACGAGATGATCACCGCCGGGCCCGCGTACTCCGCCGCCGCCTCGCCGGTGGTGACGAAGATGCCGGCGCCGACCACGGAGGCGACGCCCAGCGCCGTCAGGCTGAGCGGGCCCATCGCGCCGCTGTCCATCCGCGCGCGATCGCGCCTCGCCTGCGCGAGGATCGCGTCGAGGTTCTGCTCGCTCACCGGCGGCATCGTGCCAGGGCGGGTTGCAGTCCGCGTCATGCCGCGGCGAGAATGCCCGCCGTGAGCACACCGGAGAAGACGCGCACGTCGTTCGTCGCCGCCGAGCGCGAGCGGCGGCTGGCCAAGCTGGAGGCGCTGCGCGAGCGCGGCATCGAGCCCTACCCCGAGCGGTTCGACCGCGACGGGACGATCGCGCAGGTGCGCGCGGCGCACGAGGACCTCGCCGCGGGCGCGGCGAGCGGCGCGACCGTCAAGGTCGCCGGGCGCATGCGCGCGATGCGCGACCACGGCGGCCTGCTGTTCTGCGACCTCAGGGATCACACGGGCAAGCTCCAGCTGCTCGTGTCGCGCGAGACGCTCGGCGCGCAGGCGTTCGCCGACGTCCGCGACTTCGACGCGGGCGACTGGATCGGCGTGACGGGCGAGGTCGTCCGCAGCCGGACCGGCGAGCTGTCGGTCGCGGTGACCGAGGCGAAGCTGCTCTCCAAGGCGCTGCTCACCGTCCCGAACCGGCCGCTGACCGACATGGAGACGCGGACGCGCCAGCGCTATCTCGACCTGATCCTCAACGACGACACGCGGCGCGTGTTCGAGATCCGCCACAAGACGCTGGCGTCGCTGCGGCGCTCGCTGGGCGGCGCCGACTTCACCGAGGTCGAGACCGCGGTGCTCAGCTCGCTCAGCGCCGGCGCGGCGGCGCGCCCGTTCGAGACGTACCACAACGCGCTGGACCGCGACATGGTCATGCGGATCGCGCTCGAGCTGCCGCTCAAGCGGCTGATCGTCGGCGGGCTGGACCGCGTCTTCGAGATCGGCCGCTGCTTCCGCAACGAGGGGATCGACGGCCGCCACAACCCCGAGTTCACGATGCTCGAGGCCTACCAGGCCTTCGCGGACGTCCACGACATGATGGACCTCACCGAGCACCTGTTCACCCAGGCCGCGCGGGACGCGCTCGGCACGACCGTGGTCACGATCGAGGACCACGAGTACGACCTCGCCGTGCCCTGGAGGCGCGTGACGATGGCCGCGATGATCAAGGAGCACTCGGGCCACGACATGCATCCCTCGATGCCGGTCGAGGAGGCGCGGGCGATCGCGCGCGAGGTCGGCGCGGAGTGGAACCCGGCCTTCGGCTCCGGCGCGATCATGGCCGAGGTCTTCGAGACCGTCGCCGAGCACCACTGCGTCGACCCGGTGATGATCTACGACTACCCGCGCGAGATCTCGCCGCTGGCGAAGGCGAAGCCCGGCGACCCGGACATGGTCGACCGCTTCGAGCTGCTGATCGGGCGCCGCGAGGTGGCGAACGCGTACTCCGAGCTCAACGACCCCGTCGACCAGCGCGAGCGCTTCGAGGCGCAGGCCGAGGCGAAGGCGGCCGGCGACGAGGAGGCGCAGGACATCGACCAGGACTACGTGCGCGCGCTCGAGTACGGGCTGCCGCCGACCGGCGGGCTCGGGATCGGCGTCGACCGGCTGGTGATGCTGCTCGCCGGGGTCAACCAGATCCGCGAGGTCATCCTCTTCCCCACGCTGCGCGACACCGGCGACGAGCTGACCCAGCGCCGGCGGGCGCGCGCCCGCGTCGGCGCGCTGCCCGACGCCGCGGCGCTGGCCGCGCCCGCGGAGCCGGCCGCCCCGGAGACGACGCCCGTCACCGAGATGCGCCGCGATCCGCTGCCGCATCCGCAGGCCCAGAAGCGGATCTCGTGGTTCGTGCTGCTCGCGGCGATCCTGACCTTCATCCCGCTGCTGCCGCTCGTCCAGCTGGACTCGCTGGGCGGCGACGGACTCAGCGCCGGCAGCCGCGCGCTGGCCGCGATCGCCTCGGTGGTGATCGGGCTCGCCCTGCTGGTCGTGGTCCGCGGGCTGTTCCGGCGCAAGCGCCGCGCGTGGGAGCTGGCGATGGTCCTGCTGCCGGTCGCGGCGGTGCTCGTCGTGCTCCGCCACCCCGACGTCATCTCGCCGCTCGTGTGCCTGATCGCGCTGGGCCTGCTGTGGGCGTACCGCTCCGCGTGGACCGCGCCGGCCGACCCGCGCACGTCGGCGACGCTGGCGCGCTTCATCCCGGCGTACCTGCTGCTCGTCGGCGTCTACGGCACCGCGGTGCTGGTCCTCGACCACGAGAACGTCTCGCCGGGGCTGAGCGTGGGCGGCGTGCTCAAGACCGTCTACGGCGGCCTGCTCGGGTTCAGCGGCCCGTACACGTACGAGACGAAGTTCCTGGACGAGTTCTTCGAGCCGTCGCTCCTCGTCCTCGGGATCATCGGGATCGCGGTCGTGCTGTACCTCGCGCTGCGGCCGTCGTCGGCGGCCGGCAGGGTCCCGCAGGAGGAGCGCGACCGGGCGCGCGAGCTCGTGCGCCGCTACGGGAACGACACGCTCGCCTACTTCGCGCTGCGTCCCGACAAGCGCTACTTCTTCAGCTCCGACGGCGAGGCGATGGTCGCCTACGCGTACGTGAGCGGGCACGCCCTCGCCGCGGGCGACCCGATCGGCGCGCCGGAGTCGGTCGACCGCTGCCTGGCCGAGTTCATGGACTTCTGCCACGCGCGCGCCTGGCGCGTCGCCTTCCTGGCCGTCCGCGACGACGCGCTGCCGCGCTACCGCGCGGTCGGCCTCCGCGGGATCTACCTCGGCGACGAGGCGATCATCCCGTGCCGGGAGTTCACGCTGAAGGGCGCGGCGATGAAGTCGGTCCGCGGCCAGGTCGCGCACGTCAAGCGCGAGCACCGGTTCGAGATGATCCGCGCCTCGGAGGCCACGCCGGCGCTCGTGCGCCGGCTCAACGAGATCAGCGAGCACTGGCGCGGCGAGCACGCCGAGCGCGGGTTCACGATGGCCCTCTCGCAGGACGTCGAGGGCGTCGAGCCGGACTTCCTGCTCTGCCTCTGCCGCGACCGCGACGACAAGGTGGTGGCCTTCCTGCGGCTCGTGCCGGCCTACGGCGACGATCCCGGCTTCTCGCTCGACCTCATGCGGCGCGATCCCGACGCGGTCAACGGCGCGACGGAGTTCCTGATCGCGATGAGCGCGCTGCGGCTCGGCGAGCTCGGCTTCGCGCGGCTCTCGATGAACTTCGCGGCGTGGGCGCGGCTGTTCGCCGAGGACGCGCAGCTCAGCCCGCTGGAGCGCCTGCAGCGGGCGTTCGCGAAGGCGCTGAACCCGTTCTTCCAGATCTCCTCGCTGCGCACGTTCAACGCCAAGTTCGAGCCGCACTGGCTCGGGCGCGCGATGGCGATCGAGGACACCGGCGACCTCGCCAAGGTCGGCGTGCTCTACGCGGCGGCCGAGGGCTTCCTCGACGTGCCGGTGATCGGCCCGCTCCTGACCCCCAAGCCCGCATGACCTGGCGGCTCCCCAGGTTCCGGACGCCGCGCAACGCGGAGTTCACCAGCCTGCTGGAGTCGTTCCTGATCGCGGCGATCGCCACGGTCCTGTTCATCCGCACCCAGCTGTGGCTGACGAACTACCCGCAGCTCGGCGGCGGCGGGCTGCACATCGCCCACCTGCTGTACGGCGGGATCTTCATGGCGATCGCGATCGGCACGCTGCTGATGTTCCTCGGCCGCAGCCCGCGGCGCCCCGCCGCGCTGCTCGGCGGCGTCGGCTTCGGCTTCTTCATCGACGAGCTCGGCAAGTTCGTCACCGAGGACAACAACTACTTCTACAAGCCCGCGGCCGGCGTGATCTACGTCGTCTTCATGCTGATCTTCCTGATCATCCGCTTCCTCTCGACGCGGCGCGCGCTGTCGACGCAGGAGCGGGTGGCCAACGCCGTCTACCTGGCGATCGACGCCACCCACGGACGGCTGCACGAGCGCGAGCGGGTGCGCGCGGTCGCGCTGCTCGACGGCGTCGACTCGCGCGACCCGATCGTCGCGCCGATGCGCACCCTCCTCGGCGAGCTGCAGGCGCTGCCGACCCCGCCGCCGCGGTTCTACGAGCGCTGGGGCGAGCGGCTGCTCGCGTGGTACCTGCGGATCTCGCAGTGGCCCGGCCTCCGCCGTGCGATCACCGCCTTGTTCGTGCTCTGGGTCGTCAACGGCGTGCTGACGATCGTCGGGGTGGTGCTGCAGGTCGGCGTCCGCTACGGCAAGCTGCCGCGCGGCCTGCGGGTCGACGACTACGACGATCTGAGCTTCCTCAACATCGCGATCACGGCCGGCACCGCGATCTCGATCTGCTTCATGCTCGCCGGGCTCGCGCGGCTGCGCCGCGACCGGCTCGGCGCCTACCGGCGGTTCGAGCGCGGGCTGCTGGTCTCGATCCTGATCACGCACGTGTTCGTCTTCGTGCGCTCGCAGTTCGGCGCGGTCTTCGGGCTCGGGATCGACATCCTCCTGCTGCTCCTCGTGCGCTCGATGATCCACGCCGAGGAGGGCCGGCCCGACACGATGCCGACGCTCATCGATCGTCCAGCGCCGGATTCACCGGCGTCGACGCCGCCGCCAGTCGCGCCTGGTACTCCTCCTCCGTGACGCCGCCGATCGCGTCGCGCAGCTTCTCCTTGAACTCGGTCGGTCCGGCGGTCGGGGCGGAAGCGGCGGTCGGCGCGCGCCTCCTTGCGCGGGTTGCGCGCGCCGTAGCGCCGCTTGCCCCACATCGAGTCGGGCTTGGCCAGCCGGAGCGCGGCGTACAGCGCGAGCCCGGGGATGAAGGTGCCGAACAGCGCGTGGGCGACGCGGCCCTTGGACAGGGCGATGCCCACCACCAGCAGGTGGGACAGCAGCGAGATCGTCGTGGCGAGGAACGTGTCCAGGCTGTCGGTGGAGATCTCCTCGGGCGTCGCGACGAGCAGCAGCAGCGCGATGAACACGACCGCGATCAGCGCCGCGTCGATCGAGCTGCGGCCCTCCTTCGCCCAGTAGACGTCGCTGAGCCGGAGCCAGAGCGCGTACTCGTCGATCGTGAGGCCCATCCCGACGCCGAACACGACCGCCCAGAACCCGTACCAGAACGACGACTCGACCGAGAAGCCGACCGTGCCGCCGAGCATCATCGCGACGATCCCGAAGACCAGGTGGTGCACGTGGACGCCGCTGTCCGAGACGACGCTGCCCGGCCACCACGGCACCTTCGGGCTGCGCATCAGCCGCGTCGAGAGGCGGATGAAGCCGAACGACGCGAGGAACGCCAGGAGCACGCAGGAACAGGTACTGGCGCTCGCGCTGCTCGAAGTGGTCCCAGAGATCCTGGAAGACCGTGGCCGTCGTGGCGCTCATCGCCGCGCAAGCATTCCGGCTCGGCCGCCGCGCGGCAAGCCGGGAACCGACGCCAGCGCCGCGGCGAGGAGCGCGACCCAGACGCCGAACACGACCTGGGAGGGGCGCTGGAAGCTGCCCTTCACCCCGTCGAGGGTGGCGCTCGCGAAGCCGACCGCGATGAACCCGTAGCAGAGGATCCAGGCGACGCCGCAGACGTAGCTGGCCACGCCGAGCACGCGCAGCTCCGCATCGCGCCGGAACCCCTCGCCGAGCAGCGCGAAGCCGGCGATCGCGGCGACGATGCCGATCCCGCTCTCGACCGCGTGCAGCGTGTCGAGGAGCGTCGTGCGCGGACCGGCACGGCGGCCCGAGCGCCTGGGCGCAGCTGAGCGGCGCGAGGCCGTCGACGACCGTGCAGACCGCGGACGCCGCGAGCGCGACCATCCCCCACCGCAGCACGCGCGAACGTGGCGCGACGCGACTCCACAGCAGCGCCGTGAGCGCGCACAGCGCGAGGCCGGAGACCGCGTCCAGCCCGCTGAAGAGCCAGCCGGTCGACTCCGAGCGCGCGCCGAGGTCGCTGATCCACGACCGCGCGGGGTCGCTGTGCTCGGCCAGCACGCCCTCGACGACCCAGTAGTTGAGGAGGATCGCGGTGACCGCGCCGAGGACGATGATCGGCATGGCGCGCGAAGCTAGCGCAGGCGCTGCGACACTGGCGCGCCGTGTCGCCGCTCGAGTTCATGCTGCTGGTGATCGCCGGCGTCGGCGGCGGCCTGGCCGGCAGCATCGCCGGGCTCGCCTCGGTGGTCAGCTACCCGGCGCTGCTCGCGACCGGCCTGAACCCCGTCCACGCGAACGTGACGAACACCGTCGCGCTCGTCTGCAGCTCGCTGGGGTCGACGCTCGGCTCGCGCCCCGAGCTGCGCGGGCAGGCGCCGCGCGTGCGCGAGCTCGCGATCGCCGCGCTGCTGGGCGGCGCGACCGGCGCCGCGCCTGCTGCTGCTCACCGCTCCCGAGACGTTCGAGCTGATCGCGCCGTGGCTGATCGCGGCGGCCTCGCTGGTGATCCTGCTGCGGCAGCGGATCGAGCCCGCGCCCGGGCACGGCCGGCCCGCCGGGCCGCGGCTGATCGTGTCGATCTTCCTCGTCGGCGTCTACGGCGGCTACTTCGGCGCGGCCGCCGGCGTCGTGCTGCTCGCGGTGCTGCTGGCGGCGACGAGCGACACGCTGCCGCGCGCGAACGCGCTCAAGAACGTCCTGCTCGGGATCGCCAACGCGACGGCGGCGGTCGCCTTCGCGCTGCTCGCCGACGTCGACTGGCTCGCGGCGCTCCCGCTCGCGCTCGGGCTGTTCGCGGGCGCGCGCCTCGGCCCGGTGGTCGTGCGGCACTCCGACGCGCGGGTCCTGCGCGCGATCATCGGGCTGCTCGGGCTCGGGCTCGCGGTGAAGCTCGGGATCGACGCCTACGGCTAGCCGGGGACGAGCGCGCCCCCGGCGAGCTGCCAGACCTCGTCGAAGGCGGCGAGCCGGCCGCGCTCGTGCGTGATGACGAGGACGCCGCGGCCCTGCTCCCGCGCGCGGCCCGCGAGCCGGGTGAGCAGCTCCTCCGCGCCCGCGGGGTCGAGGTGCGTCGTCGGCTCGTCGAAGACGAGGAAGCGGGCGTCGCAGAGCAGCAGCCGCGCCGCGGCGATCCGCTGGCGCTGCCCGCCCGACACCTGCGCGCCCGCCTCCCCCACCTGCGTCGTCGAGCCCGTCGGGCAGCGAGCGCAGCCACGGCTCCAGCCCGACCGCGGCGAGCGCCTCCGCGACCGCGTCCGCGCCGGCGCCCGGCCGCGCGAGCTCGACGTTCGCCCCGATCGAGGTGGCGAACAGGTACGCCTCCTGCGCGCCGATCCGCACGACGTCGCGCACGGCGCCGGGATCGAGCCCGCGCAGGTCGGCCCCGCCGATCGCCACGCTGCCCGCGGTCGGGTCGCGGAAGCGGACGAGCAGCTCGGCGAGCGTCGTCTTGCCGGCGCCGCTCGGCCCGGCGATCGCGATCGCCCGGCCGGGCGCCAGCCGCAGGTCGACGCCGTCGAGCACGAGCGGCTCGCCGTCGCCGTAGCGGAAGCGCACGCCGCGCAGCTCGAGGTCGCCGGCCGGCGGGCGTCCCGGTCCCGGCGACGACCGGCGGCGGGCGCTCGGTGACCTCCTCGAGCCGGGCGGCGGCGTCGGCGACCGCGTCGAGGCTCGCGGCGGCGCCGGACAGCGGCGCGACCGCCTCGAGCGAGGCGAAGGCGAGCAGCACCAGCGCCGCCAGGAGCACGCCGGCCAGCGCGCCGTCGTCGACCGCGGGGATCGCGACCGCGGCCGTCGCGGCGGCGGCGCCCGCGGCGAGCGCGGCGGCGGTCCCGACCGCGAGGCCGCTGGCGAGCGCGTCGCCGCGCAGCACGCGACCGAGCCGCGCGCTCTCCGCGTCCGCGCGGCGCTGCCAGTCCTCCTCGCGGCCGGCGAGCGCGATCTCGGGCGCGCCGCCCGCGATCTCGACCATCGTCGTGGTGAGCGCCGCCCGGGCGGGCGCCTGGCGGCGGCCGGCGCGCCGCGCCACGGCGCGCGTGAGCACCGGCGCGACCGCGCCCGCGAGCAGCAGGACGATCGCGATCACGAGCGCGGCCGCGGGCAGCATGAACGCGGCCGCGGCGACCGCGGCGGAGCCGGCGAGCAGCGCGACGACGGGCGGCCCGATCCCCCGCAGGTAGAGGTCCTGCAGGCGGTCGGCGTCGGCGACGAAGCGCGACAGCAGGTCGGCGCTGCCGCGGCCCGGGCAGGCCGCCGGGCACGAGCGGCACGAGCCGGCGGAAGAACCGCACCCGCAGATCGGTCAGCGTCCGGAAGGCGAGGTCGTGCGAGAAGATCCGCTCGAGGTAGCGCAGGATCGCGCGCGCGATGGCGAAGAACCGCACGCCGACGATCGCGGTCGTCAGCAGCAGGATCTCGGGCCGCTGCGCGGCGCGGCTGACGAGGTAGCCCGAGACGGCCAGCAGCGCGCCGGCGCAGAGCACCGCGCCGGTGGCCAGCAGCGCCGAGAGCGCGGCGAGCCGCCAGCGCGGCCGCGTGGCGGCCGCCGCGCGGCGCAGGGCGGCGCGGCGCGCGCTCATGCCGGCACCCCCGTCCCGCCGGGCGCGTCGAGCACACGGCCGTCGCGCAGCTCGACGATCCGCCCGGCGTGGCGCGCCAGCTCCGGGCGGTGGACGATCAGCAGCGCCGTCCGGCCGACCACGAGCCGGCGGACCGCGTCGGCGACCGCGCGCTCGGACTCCGCGTCGAGGTGGGCGGTCGGCTCGTCGAGCACGACCAGCGAGCTGTCGCCGAGGAAGGCGCGGGCGAGCGCGATCCGCTGCGCCTGGCCGGCGGAGAGCGCGCGGCCGCCCTCGCCGACGAGCGTCTCGGCGCCCTCGGGCAGCGCCTCGACGAACCCGAGCGCGTTCGCGGCGGCGAGCGCCTCGGCGACCCGCTCCTCGGTCGCCCCGGGCGCGGCGAGGCGGACGTTGTCGGCGACCGAGGCGGCGAACAGCGTCGGCCGCTGCGGCAGCCACGCCACGCGCCGCCGCCACTCGCGCGGGTCGACCTCGCGCAGGTCGGTGCCGCCGCACAGCACGCCGCCCGCGTCGGGGTCGGCGAGCCGCAGCAGCAGCGACGCGATCGTCGACTTCCCCTCCCCCGACGGCCCGACGAGCGCGACGGTCTCGCCCGGCTCGAGCCGCAGGCTCACGTCGCGCAGCACGCCGCCCGGCCGTCCCGGGTAGGTGAACGCCACCTCGCGCAGCAGCACCGGCTCGAGCGCCGGCTCGGGGCAGGGCCGCGGGTGCGACGGGACCGCGACGGCCGCGGGCAGGTCGACGATCGCGTGGATCCGCTCGGCCGCCGCCATGCCGTCCGCGGAGGCGTGGAACTGCGCGCCCGCGTTGCGCAGCGGCAGGTACAGCTCGGGCGCCAGCAGCAGCACGGTCAGCCCGGCCGCGAGCCCGAGGTCGCCGTTCGCGAGCTGGACGCCGATCGTCGCCGCGACGAGCGCGGTGCCGAGCATCGCCAGCAGCTCGAGCATCAGCGCGGAGAGGAAGCCGATCCGCAGCGTCGCGAGCGTCGCGCGCCGGTACTGCGTCGCCGGCCTCGGCGATCGTCGCGACCTGCGCGTCGGCCCGGTTGTGGGCGCGGAGCGTGGCGAGGCCGCGGACGACGTCGAGGAAGTGCGCGGAGAGCTGCGAGAGCGTCCGCCAGCGCGCCCGCGTGCTGCGCTCGGCGCCCTTGCCGATCAGGATCATGAAGAGCGGGATCAGCGGGAAGGTGATCGCGAGGATCGCGGCCGCCTCCCAGTCGCGCGGGAAGCACCAGATCAGGATCGCCGGCGGCGCCAGCGCGGCGAGCGCGACCTGCGGCAGGTAGCGGGCGAAGTACGCCTCCAGCGCGTCGACGCCCTGCACCGCCGCGGCGGCGAGCTCGCCGCGGCGCTCGCCGCCGAGCGCGCCCGGGCGCACGAACAGCAGGTGCCCGACGAGCTGCGCCCGCAGCTCGGCCATCACGCGCGCGGCGCCGAGCCGGCCGGCGATCTCGAAGCCCGCGGACACGAGCCCGCGCGCGACGGCGAGCGCGCCGAGCCAGAGCAGGTCGGGCGTCACGTCGGCGAGCGACGCGCCGTCGATGAACGCGTCGGTGATCACGCGCGCGAGCAGCGTCGCCTGGGCGATGATCAGCGCGACGTCCACGGCGCCGATCGCCACCGTGACGATCAGGTGGGCGCGGGCCGCGCGCGAGGAGCGGGTCAGCCGCCGGCGGGTCGCCGCGATCGCGGCCCGGTCCGGCGCGGGCGTCATGGCGCGCATCCTAGGGCGGCGGTGACAGCAGGGTGACCACTCGGCGCGATTCACCCGCCCCGGGTGAGGCGCGCTCACCTGCCTCGCGCGTAGGGATCGGCTTCCATGCGACCGATGTCGGTGGGAACGATGCTGGTGGGCGCGCTCGTCGCGCTCGGTCTCGCCGCCGTGCCCGCGTCGGCGCAACAGCGCACCGGCGACCAGATCCGCCAGGTGACGATCGCGGCGCGCTCGTGCCCGTCCTACCAGGCGATCACCGCGAACCGGGCGCGCAACAACATCATGGAGAGCCTGAAGGACCTGGGCGCCGACACGCCGTACGGCGAGAACGGGCTCCCGTTCCTCGTCGACCCGGCGGTCGAGGCCGAGGTCCAGCCGCTGTGCACGCCGATCGACAACTGGGAGTTCACGCTCGGCAAGGGGATCTCGATCCGCGACGCGGTGCCGCCGGAGCCGTGGGGCCGGCTGAGCTTCGTCACCGGAGCCGTTCAGCGCCGACGATCGTCACGCAGGCGTCGGTGCCGCTGCGCAACGGCATCGGCCAGCCGACCGGCGCGACGATCTACGGCGCGACGACGATCGAGCTGACGCCCGAGCAGCGCGAGCTCGCGGCGCAGAGCAGCAAGCTGTGGATCCAGGGCGGGACGCAGGCGAACCCGATCACCGACGCCGAGACGTACGCGTTCGGCGCCCTGCGCTGCGCGACCGACAACCTCAACGGCGACAACGTCGAGTGGATCTCCTACCCGCCGAACAGCACGCACGTGTTCTGCTTCGCGTACTACGTCAAGCCGGCGCCGACGAGCGGCACGATCACCGTGCGCAAGGAGGTCACCCTCCCGCCGGACACGCCCGCCCAGAAGCTCCACTTCACCGGCAACATCTCCTACGCGAACAACGAGTTCTTCCTCACGGCGGCCAACGACAAGCCCGACAGCATCTCGTTCATCCGCGCCGGCGGCAGCGTGTGGAACTTCACCGAGCAGATCCCGGACCTCGCGACGCTGACCGCGATCGACTGCACGTCGCAGCTCGGCAGCGTGGTCGAACAGCAGCACCACGACCGGTCGCACCTCCGTGGCGCTGAAGCCGGGCGACGACGTGGTCTGCACGTACAAGAACACGTTCCGGCGCCCGCCGTCCGGCCTGACGCTGCGCAAGGTCAGCACAGGCGGCACCGGCACGCTTCGACTTCGACATCGAGGGCGAGGGCACCCTGGTCGACAACGCGGTCGCCACGACCACGATCGCCGGGCTCGCGACGCTCGTCGAGCCGGCCGACGAGATCGCCGACCTCCCGGTCGGCACCTACACGGTGAAGGAGACGACGCCGCCCGACGTCGGCGGCACGTGGTCGCTCGACCGCGTCGACTGCCTGCCCGACGCCGCCAAGCAGGGCCGGTCGGGCGACAAGGTGTCGATCATCGTCATCAGAGGCCCCGGCACGGTCTGCACCTTCTACAACCGCTTCACGCCGGCCGGCCACATCACGCTGCGCAAGGTCACGCTCGGCGGCACCGGCACGACGCGCTTCCAGGTGCGGCCGCTGTTCGGCGAGACGCGGCCCGAGCGCGAGCAGATCGCGACGACGACCGCGGAGGGCGTGGCGGTCACGGCGACCGGCGACGACCTCGACGAGCTGCCGATCGGCCGCTACTCGATCCAGGAGACGATCGGCGGCCCGAACCGCTGGGAGACTCGCGTCGGTGGTCTGCAACGGCCGCCCGTACCCGTCCGTGAAGGGCACGTTCGAGATCGAGCTGACGGACGCCGAGCGCTGCGCTGCGACTGCACGGTGGCCAACCGGCGCACGGACGTCATCCCGCCGGAGCCGCCGCCGCCGCCGGAGCCGCCCGGCCCGCCGCAGCCGCCGGCGCCGGTCGGCCCTGAGGGCGGCGTGGCCGGCGAGGGCGCCCAGTCCCCGGTCGCCGAGCTGCGCGTGACCAAGCGCGTCGCGCCCGGCCGCGTCCGGATCGGCGGGACCGTGCGCTACCTGATCACCGTGACGAACCGCGGACCGGATCCGGCCGAGCAGGTCACGCTGTCCGAGCCCGGCGTCTCGCCGCGGAGCGGCGCGCTGCCGCTGCGCCCGTCGACGGGGACCTGCCGCAACCGACCGCCGCGGTTCTGCCGCTTCGGGACGCTGCAGCCGGGTCAGCGGGTGACGCTGCGCGTCCGCGTGACGACGGCGCGGATCGGGCGCTTCGTCAACCGCGTCGCGGTGAACTCGTCGACGCAGCAGCGGACGCGGCGCGGGAAGCGCGCGCGGGCGAGCATCATCGTCCGGCCGCTCGCGCCGCCGAGCTTCACGGGCTGATCGTCGGGTCCACCTTGAGCGCCGCCATCCGCTCGCGCCGCGGGCGGGTGGCCTCGCGCAGCGCGATCTTCACGACGGCCGCGAACGGCACGGCGAGGATCGCGCCGAGCACGCCGAGGATCGAGCCCGCGATGAGCACCGCGACGATCGTGGTGAACGGCGACAGCTCGACCGCGCGGCGGTAGACGAGCGGGTAGACGACGTAGTTCTCGAGCTGCTGGTAGATCAGCTGGATCACGGCCATCGCGATCGCCGCGGGCGTGCTGACCGTGAGCGCGACGAGCACGAGGATCACGGCCGCGAGCGTCGCCCCGACCTGCGGGATCAGGTCCAGGAAGCCGGTCATGACCGCGAGCACGATCGGGAACGGCAGCCCGAAGATCCATGCCGAGACGCCCGCCACCGTGGCCGCGACGACGAGATCGCCAGGTTGCCGATCAGCGACGAGGAGACCGCGCTGATCGACTCCTCGAGGATGGGGTGCCAGCGCTTCTGGACCGCGGGCGGCGCGAGGTCGAACAGCCACTCGGTGATCGTGTGGCGCTCGATCAGCATGAACAGCGCCAGGAACGTGAGGGTGACGAGCGAGAGGACGCTGCCGAAGATCCCGCCGGCGATCCCGAGCAGCGTGCTCGCCGCATCCGGGCAGGCCCTTGGCGAGGTCCTCCAGCGCCGACTTCACCTTGTCCTGCGAGCCGCTCGAGATGAACGTCTCGAACGTGTCGCTCGAGCTGATCTGCTGCCAATAGGCGGGGATCTCGTGCGACGAACTCCGTCACCTGCTCCCACAGCGGCCCGACCGTGATGAGGATGATCAGCGCGACCGCGGCGAACAGCGCCGCGAAGACCGCCAGCGCGGCGGTCCCGCGCTTCCAGCCGCGCGTCACGAGCGCGCCGACCACCGGGTCGAGCCCGAGCGCCAGCACGATCGCCACGAAGATCGAGAGCAGGACGTCGAGCGCGATGATCGCGAGCGCCACGAACGCGCCGAAGATCGCGAGCTTGACCAGCGTGCGCGCGGGGATGTACAGCTCGACCGGCCGGCGGGGCTCCACGCGGCGCGACAGTACGCGACGGCCCGGATGGTCAGGCGAGCGCGGCGGGGCCCATCGTCCACAGCCGCGGCCCGCCCGCCGGGAGGCAGACCTCGCCGAGCGTCCGGTAGCCGTGGCGGCGGAGCGCGGCGCGCGTGCGCGGCGACCCGGTCTCGAGGTACAGCGGCGCTCCGAAGCGGCGCTCCAGGGCGAGCAGCAGCGCCGCGCCGCGCCCCTGCGCCTGGTGCTCGGGCTCGACGCCGAGCGCGATCAGCGTCGCGTGGGACTCGGGCGGATGGGCGCGCTCCAGCCGGACCAGGCCGCGGAGCACGCGCGGCAGCCGCCGCAGCCCGGCGCTGCGCACGAGCCCGGGCAGCAGCGCCAGCTGCGCGCGCGGGCCGGCGACCGGCGCGCCGGGCGGGAGGACCAGCGCGGCCGCGGTCAGCTCGGGGTCGACGAGCACCTCGCCC
The DNA here is from genome assembly GCA_963791405.1 of uncultured Solirubrobacteraceae bacterium. Classification (GTDB taxonomy): domain Bacteria; phylum Actinomycetota; class Thermoleophilia; order Solirubrobacterales; family Solirubrobacteraceae; genus DASQMT01. The sequence continues at coordinate 16,248 of CAWBSJ010000011.1, forward strand.
GCGACGTGCCGCACGGCCAGGTCGGCGAAGCGCGCGAGCCGCGCGGGGTCGCCGCCCGACACCCAGGTCATGAACGGCTCGTCGGCGAAGGCGCGGGCGATCAGGCGCGCCACGGCGTCGAGCTCGTCGGCGCGCGCGGGGCGGATGAACGGCTCCATGCCGGCCAGGACGCCGCGCGCACGGGGTTCATTCCCACTCGCGCGCGAGCACGGCGTAGACGCGCAGCGTCGTCCACTCGCCCTTGAACCAGTCCGCCTCGACGTGGCGGGCCTCGAGCCGCAGGCCGAGCCGCTCGAGCAGCCGCTGCACCGCGGCGTTGCGATCGTCGGCCTGAGCGATCACGCGGTGCATCCCGTGCGTGGCGAACAGGTCCCCGATCAGCGCGCGCAGCGCCTCGGCCGCGATCCCGCGGCCCTGGCTCGCGGGCGCGAGCGTCACGCCGATCTCCGCGGTCCGCGGCTGGTCGGGCAGCGCGAAGCAGGCGCAGTCGCCGAGCAGCGCATCGTCCTCGCGGCCGGCGATCGCGAGCTGCACCCACGCGCCCGGCGTGCCGAGCGCGCCGCCCGTCTGCTCCGCCAGGAACCGCTCGGCGTCGGCGAGCGTGTAGCCGGCGTCCCAGGACTGGTGGCGCGCGACCTCCGGATCGGCGCGGTAGGCCGCGAACGCGGGCAGGTCCGCGGGCCCGAACGGCCGCAGGCGCAGCCGCGCCGTCTCGATCACGGCACGACCACGGCCGCGCCGTGGAACCGCCCCGCGCGCAGGTCCTCCAGCGCCTCGCCCGCGCGTGCCAGCGGATACTCGGTGACGGTGGTGCGGACCGGCACCTGCGGCGCCAGCGCGAGGAACTCCTCGCCGTCGCGGCGCGTGAGGTTCGCGACCGAGCGGACCGCCCGCTCGCCCCACAGCAGCTCGTACGGGAACGACGGGATGTCGCTCATGTGGATCCCGGCGCAGACCACGGTGCCGCCCTTGGCGAGCGCGCGCAGCGCGAGCGGGACGAGCGCCCCGGCGGGCGCGAAGATGATCGCCGCGTCGAGCTCCTCCGGCGGCCGCTCGCCGGACTCCCCCGCCCACTCGGCGCCGATCTCGCGCGCGAAGTCCTGGCCGCCGGCTGTCGCCCTCGCGCGTGAACGCGAACACGCGCCGGCCCTGGTGCAGCGCGACCTGGGCGACGATGTGGGCGGAGGCGCCGAAGCCGTAGAGCCCGAGCCGCTCGGCGTCGCCGGTCATCCGCAGCGCGCGGTGCCCGATCAGCCCCGCGCACAGCAGCGGCGCCGCCTGGAGGTCGGGGAAGCCCTCCGGGATCGGGAAGCAGAAGCGCGGGTCGGCGACCGTGTACTCGGCGAAGCCGCCGTTGCGGTCCGCGCCGGTGAACTGCGCGTTGTCGCAGAGGTTCTCGCGGTCGCTGGTGCAGAAGCGGCAGGTGCCGTCCGTCCAGCCCAGCCACGGCACGCCGACGCGCTCCCCCGTCGCCTCGACCGTGCCGATGATCTGGTGGCCGGGGACGATCGGATGGCGCGCGCGGACCTCGCCGTCGAGCACGTGCAGGTCGGTGCGGCAGACCCCGCACGCGTGGACGCGGATCAGCACCTCGCCGGGCGCCCGGCTCCGGCCGCGGCAGCTCCGCCGCCCGCAGCGGGCTGCCGGGCTCCTCGAGCACCATCGCGCGCATCGCGCGCGAACGCTAGCGCGCGAGCTCGACGATCCCCGGCGCCGATCGCGACCGTCCGGAACCCGAGCCGGCGCAGCACGCGTGCGCGCGGCGCGGTTGTCCGCGAAGGTCGTCGCGATCAGCCGCTCGACGCCGTTCGCGTCCGCCCGCTCCACGAGCGCGCGGCCGAGCAGCGTGGCGATGCCCTGGCCCTGCCAGGCGTCGAGCACGAAGAAGGCGACGTCCGCGACGCCCGGGGCTCCGGGCTCCGGCGCGTACCGGGCGACGCCGACGATCGAGCCGTCCTCCGGGTCGACGGCCGCGAGCGCCTCGTGGGTGCGGTGGTCGATCTCGGTCAGGTAGGTCAGCTCGGCCGACGTCAGCTTCGGCTTCGGGCCGAGGAAGCGGTCGTGGCGCGCGCGGACCGACATGCGCGCGAAGGCGACCGCCAGCCGGTGGCGGTCGTCGGCGCCGAGCGGCCAGAGCCGGAGCGGGATGCCGTATGCGGTGATGAGCTCGGCGCCCATGTCCCGGGGGACGGGCGGGCGCCGCGCGGCATTCCCTAGTCGTCGACCTCGTCGGGCGTCGTGCGGTGCTTCCAGTAGCCGAGGACGTCGCTCGCGGCGACGTCGAGGCCGCGGACGTGCTCGCGCACGGCGCGCATGGCGAGCGCCTCGCCGCCGCCCCAGACCTGGACCGGCCCGTCGGCGAGCGGCGCCGCCGCGAGCGCGTCGGCCAGCGCGGTCGTGGTCCCCGGCTCGCGGCCCTCGCGCGACGCCCAGCGCAGATCGACGTCCGCGGCGGCCTCCAGCGGCTGGCGCTCGTCGTCGTCGTGGATCTCGGCGACCGCGACGACGCGATGGCCCGCGGGCAGCGACTCGGCGATCGCGAGCAGTGCCGGGAGGCCGGTCTCGTCGGCGGCGAGCAGCGTCCACGCGGCGGCCGGGTCGCGGCGGAAGTGGACGCGCGGGCCCGCGTAGCCGACCGTGTCGCCCGGCCGTGCGCGGATCGCCCACGCGGAGGCGCGCCCGACGTCGCCATGGAGGAAGAAGTCGACGTCGAGCTCCTCCGCCTCCGGCCGGTGGTCCCGGACCGTGAAGTTGCGCCAGTGCTGCTCGGGGCGCCCGCGCGGGAAGCGCCAGCCGCGCTCGGGCATGACCAGCTCCTCCCCCGGCTCGCACCAGCCGAGCGTGAGGATCTCGCCCGGCTCCTCGACGCCGGGGTCGGCGAACGCGGGCGCGGCGAGCGTGAAGCGCGCCATCCGCGGGGTGATCGCGCGGCGGCGCGTGACGGTGGCGATCCCGGTCAGCAGCGGGAACGGGCGGGCGACGGTGGTGGCGGCGGGCATTGGTTAGGGCACCCTAACAAGGCCGGCCGTGTTCGCGTCCACTCGCGGTCCATGCTATTGTCGAGTTTGTTGGTTGACTTTATGCTGTACGCCACCGCCAGATGAGCGTCCTCCCGTGTCCATCCCCCAGCTCGCCGACGACCCCGTCGCGCAGCTGCGCGACGTCCACCTGGGCATGCTCGACGCCGTGCTCGCCGGCGGCGGCGTCGCTCCCGTGGCGCGGATCGCCGCGCAGGCGCTCGGCGGGACCGTCGTCGTCGCGCTCCCCGCGCTCGGGCTGACGGTCAGCGCGCCCGACGCGTCGGACCGGCGCGCGGGCGCCGTCGCCCGGCACGTCGAGGATCCGTCAGGGCCCCACGCCGCTCGAGCTCGCGGCCACCGCACCGGTGCGCGACGGCGAGCGGCCGCTCGGCGCGGTCGTCCTGCTCGGTCCGCGGCGGCTCGCCGACGCCGCCGCCGACCAGGTGCTCGCGCTCGCGGCGCTCGCCGTGCGGACCGCGGTGTCGCTCGAGGATCCCGGCGCCGCCCATGCGGGCGCCGGCGCCCTGTTCGCGGCGCTCCGCGACGACCCGGCGCCCGACCGGATCCTGGCCCGCGCCGCGGCGCTCGGGGCCGACGTGCGCTTCGGAGGCGTCGCGCTCGTCGCCGCGCCCGCGCCCGGCGCCGTCCAGCGCACGGTCGCCGCGATCCGCCAGGAGGCGCCGCGCGCGCTCGTGCACGCCGCCGGCGAGCGCGTGGAGGCGCTCGTCCCCGCCGGCTCGCCCGGCGACGCCGGGCCCGGCGCGCACGCGCAGGCGATCCGCGCCGCGCGAGCGGCGGCGCTGCCACGGCGCGGCCGGCGTGTCGGCGCCGGAGTCCGACGCCGGCGCCCTCCCCCGCGCGCTGCGCGAGGCGGAGATCGTGCTGGCGCTGGTCGAGCGCGGCGAGGCCGAGCTGGACGAGGCGCAGGGCGGCGCCTGGCGGCTCCTCACGCGCCTCGGGGTGATGGCGCCCGCCGAGGTCGACCGGCTCGCCCGCGCGTCGGTCGGGCCGCTGCTCGAGCCGGGCACCCGCTCGGGCGCGGCGCTGCTCGAGACGCTCGCCACGTACCTGCGGACGGGCGCGAGCATGCGCGCGACCGCGCAGGCGGGGTTCGCCCACCGTCACACGATCGCCTACCGGCTCGAACGGATCGCCGAGCTGACCGGCCACGACCCGCGCGACACGGCCGGTCGCGAGCAGCTGACGCTGGGGCTGAAGGCGCTCGCGGTCAGCGAGACGTTGCGCTGAGCGATCCTGAGCGCAACCTTCGAGCGCGCGAGCCGTTCCGCTTTCATGCCCACCCGCGCGACGCACCTCCGCAGCCTCGCCGTCCTCGCGCTGCTCGTCGGCGCCCTGCTCGTGCAGGCGTCCTCGGCGAGCGCCGCGCCGCCGCCGAACGACGCGCGCAGCGCGCCGGCCGCGGTCGGCGCGCTCCCCGCCACCATCAGCGGCACCACGGTCGAGTCGACGGTCGACGCCGACGAGCCGCCGTCCGCCTGTGGCCCGGTGAGCCCGAAGGGCTCGGTCTGGTACGCGCTCTCCGGCGCCGGCGCGCGCGATCTCCTCGTGGCGCTCGACGCGGGCGGCGACATGGACGCGACCGTCGAGGTGTTCTCGCGCCAGCGCTCGCAGGTGACCTCCGTCGGCTGCCAGACGACGAACCGGCGCGGCGAGGCGACCGTCGACTTCACCGGCGTCGCGGACGCGAGCTACCTGATCCGCGTCGCGCCGCTGCCCAACTCCGTCCAGGCGGGCTTCCGGCTGCGCGTCGTCGCGCCCGAGCCGCCGGCGACGCCGCCCGGCCCGCTGCTCCCGGCCGGTGGCGGGAGCGGCCAGGTCGACCGCTTCGGCAACCCGGACGACGCCTGGTCGATCCAGGTGCAGGAGGGCCGCGCGTACCGGATCAACCTCGTCACGCCGGGCAAGGGCTGCGCGCGCGGCGCGCTGTTCGCCCCCGGCTCGGGCTTCGGCGACCAGGTCAAGCCGCTGCGCTGCGACGCGCAGACGCTGTTCACGCCGGTCGTCAGCGGGCGCTACTCGATCCGCGTCCAGGCGCCGCGCGCGTCACGTGCGGTGATCCCGTACCGGCTCCACGCCGGCCTCGCGAAGCGCGACGACACCGCGCCCGGCATCGAGATCGCCAACGACGACCGCGTCGGCGGGAAGCTGCGCGGCTCCGGCCTCGACTCGCTCGACCTCTACCGCTTCTCGGTCACGCGCCGCAGCGACCTCAAGGTGCGGCTGCGCACGACGCACGACTTCGACGTCTCGCTGATCACGGACGGCGGGAACCGGCTCGGCCGCGCGACCGGCGGCCTCGAGGAGCGGATCCGCCCCGGGCGCTACTTCATCGCCGTCCGCGCGCGCAACGGCGACGGCGGCGGCTACACGCTCTCGCGCCTCGCGCGGACGATCACGCGCTCGCGCATGCTGGTCGACGGCGCCCGCTCCGGCGCGCTGCCCGCGGGCGGCTCGGCGGCGCTCCAGCTGCGCGTGAGCCAGCAGGTCGACGGGCCGGCGACGTTCACGGTCGAGCGGTTCGACCCGCTCGCCGGCTGGCTGTTCGACACGCGCTTCACGCCGCGCGTGCGCGGCGGGCTGGCCGAGGTGCTCTTCCGGCCGCCGACCGTGGGGCGCTGGCGCGTGACCGGGTCGTTCGACGGCACGCGGATCGCGAGCGCCAGCGAGGGCGGCACCGCGCACTTCCGGGTGACGGAGCCGCCGACGGACGGCTAGCAGCGGCCGGGCTTGCCGCCCGGCGGGAGGCACAGGTCGCGCCGTGTCGGGATGCCGCGCTTGCGGCCCGTGAAGCGGATCACCGCGCCGAGCGTGCCCGGGCGGGTGACGCGCAGCTCGAGCCGCGTGCCCTTGCGGAGCCGGATCGCGGCGAGGCGGCCGCCGAGCTGGAGCGTGCCCCGGCGCTTCGCCTTGACCCGCAGCTTCGCCGGCTTGCAGCCCTTCCCGGTGCAGCGGACGGTCACGACCGTGCCGCGCTTGACGCGGTCGAGCCGCAGCCGCGCGATCCGGGCCTTGCCGCGGTGGTGGTCCCACGCGTCGCCGACGACGACGCCGATCGCCGGGTAGGGCTGCGCCCGGCCGTCGCAGTTCTCGTCGGTGCCGTTGCCGGCGATCTCGCGCGCGCCCGGGTTGATCGTGGCGCTCGCGTCGTTGCAGTCGCGCGGCACCGGGAAGCCGTCGTGGTCGCGGTCGAGCTGCGGGGCGTCGGCGCCGGAGCAGTCCTCGTCGACGCCGTTCTCGGGCACGTCGAACAGGCCGGGGCGGCGCGCCGGGTTGCGGTCGTCGCAGTCGGCGGGCCGGTCGACGCCGTCCGCGTCGTGGTCGGGCTGGGCCTCGTCGCTCGCGTCGACGGGCGAGCAGTTGGCGGCGTCGTCGATCAGGTCGACCTGCGCGGAGCCGCCGGGCGTGCCGCAGTCGACCTCGTCCGGCGCGCCGTCGCGGGCGAGGATCGTGTCGGTGCCCGCCTCGCCGGACAGCGTGTCGCGCCCGCCGAGCCCGGTGATCGTGTCGCTGCCGTTGCCGCCGCGGATCGTGTTCGGCCCGGCGCTGCCCGCCAGCGTGTCCTGCTGGGGGCTCCCCCAGAGGTCCTCGACGTCGGGCAGGACGTTGTCGTGCTCGCCGGCCTCGCCGTCGTTCGCGGCGCCGTCGATGCTCACGTTCGTGGTGCCGGCCGCGTAGAAGTAGTTCACGACGTCGACGCCGTCGCCGCCCGAGAAGCTGTCGCCCCCGGTCCCGCCCTCGAGCCGGTCGGCGCCGGCCCCGCCGCTGAGCGCGTCCGCGCCGCCGGCGCCGCGGAGCCAGTCGTCCCCGCCGCCGCCGACGAGCGTGTCCGCCTGGTCGAACCCGTCGAGGATGTCGTCGCCCTCGCCGCCGTCGAGCAGGGCGGGGAGCGCGCCGACCGCGTGGACGGCGTCGTTCCCGCCGTTGCCGCGCACGACGAAGCGGGTGTAGCCGGTCGACGGGCAGTTCCAGTTCGCCGCCGCGAAGACGCAGCCGGACGTGACCGTGGCCGTCGTCCCGGGCGTGAACGTGAAGAAGACGAGCGTGCCCGACGAGGCGTAGCCGCTGAGCTGGTCGGCGGCGCTCGTGCCCGTGTAGACGAGATCGCTCCCCTGCTTGGAGAACGTCCCGGCGAAGGCGGGCGCCGGGAGCACCAGCGCCAGGGCCGCGAGGAGCAGGGCGCGCTTCAGCACGAGCGCTCCTTCTTCTTGCCGGGGGCGCGGCACGACGTGCCGGCCTTGGGGATCTTCAGCGCGCGGACGGTGTACCGCACGACCTTGGTCAGCGTGTCGGCCTTCGTCACCTTCACGGTGACGACCGCGCCGGGCGTCAGGTGCGCGCGGCCGAGCGCGCTGCGCAGGTCGAGCGGGCGCGCGCTGCGCGCCGCCTTGAAGGTCTTCGCCTGCTTCGGGCAGCCGCCGCCCTTGCAGGTGACCTTGACGCGGCCCGGCCGCAGCAGCCCGCTGACCGCGAGCTTCGTGGCGCGGGTCCCGTCGGCGTAGACGGCCCAGGCGTTGCGGACGCGCGCCGTCGGCCGGTCGAAGCTCGGGCTGGCGCCGTCGCAGTCGTCGTCGCGGCCGTTGCCGGGGATCTCGGTCGCGCCGGGGTTGACCTTCGCGCGGGCGTCGTCGCAGTCCTCCGGGCGCAGGAAGCCGTCGCCGTCGCGGTCGGGGTTCGTCGCGTCCCCGCCGGCGCAGTCCTGGTCGACGCCGTCGTCGGGGATGTCGCCGGCGCCCGGGTGGACGTCGGCACGCAGGTCGTCGCAGTCGATCGGGGCGTTGATGCCGTCGGCGTCGCGGTCGGGCTGGAGGGCGTTGGAGACGTCGACCGCCTCGCACTCGGAGAGCGCGTCGACCGCGTCGGCGAACACCGTGTCCGTGCCGGTCGCGCACGTGACCTGGTCGGGCGAGCCGTCCTGCGCGACCAGGCGGTCGTCGCCGTCGCCGCCGTCGAGCACGTCGAAGCCGCTGCCGCCGGTCAGCTCGTCCGCGCCGCCGTTGCCGATCAGCTCGTTCGACCCGGCCGTGCCGACGAGGCGGTCGGGGCCGGCGCCGCCCGCCGCGTCCTCGACGTCGGCGGCGATCGTGTCGCTCTCGCCGGCCTCGCCGTTGCCGGCGCTGCCGCCGAGCGTGACGGCCACAGGGTTCGTCCGGTCCGAGTAGTCGACGCGGTCGTACTGGGTCCCGCCCTGCACCTGGTCGTTGCCGCCGCCGGGGCGGAGCGTGTCGCGGCCCGGGCCGCCGATGAGCGTGTCGGCGCCCGGCCAGGTGTCGATCAGGTCGGCGCCGGGGCCGCCGTCGACCTCGTCGTCCGTGGACCCGGTGTAGATCTCGTCGTCGCCGCCGCCCGCCTGGATCGTCGCGGCGAACGGGCTGTAGCGCGTCTCGATCCGGTCGTAGTCGCTGCCGGTGATCACGTACACGCGCGTGACCGGGCCGAGCGTCGCGAACGGGCACTCGAGCTGGCCGGCGCCGTCGTTCACGCAGCCCGTCGCGCTGGGCTGCGCGGTGATCGGGTTCGCGGTCAGCGCGGTGAACTCGATCCGCGGGGGGATGTACCCCTCGGTGACGCGCACGCCGTCCGAGGCGGCGGCGCCGCCCTGGTAGATCAGCAGCGAGCCCTCCTTGCGCACGCTGCCGGCGTCGGCTGCGGCGGGGGCGACGAGGAGGAATGCCGTCAGCAGCAGCGCGGTCCGTGCGAGCACATGCGCGAGCTAACCGGAGCAGGGCGGCGCCGTCACGCCACCAGAGGGTGGAACCTGCTCACTCGCTGCCCGCGCGCAGCACGCGCACGACGTCGAGCTCGTCCGAGAGCACCACGACGTCCGCGCGCGCGCCCGGCGCGAGCCGCCCGAGGTCGGGGCGGCGGGCGATCGCGGCTGGCGTCGCCGACGCGGCGGTGAGCGCCTCCTCGAGCGGCACGCCCAGGCCGTGGACGTGGCGGACGGCGGCGATCATCGTCAGCGCGCTCCCGGCGAGCGTGCCGTCGGCGGTGCGCACGACGCCGTCGCGCGCGACCACCTCGCGCTCGCCCAGCGTGAAGGTCCCGTCGCCCATCCCGGCCGCGGCGACCGCGTCGGTGACGAGCGCGACGCGCCCGCGCGCGGCGCGCCAGGCGACGCGCAGCGCATCGGCGGCGACGTGGTGGCCGTCGGCGATCAGCTGGACGGTCACGTCCGGCCGGGCGAGCGCGGCGAGCGCGATCCCCGGGTCGCGCGGCAGCGGGCGGCGCATCGCGTTGAAGAGATGCGTGACCGTGCCGATCCCGCGGTCGAAGCCGGCGTGGGCCTCCGCCGCGGTCGCGTCGGAGTGGCCCGCGGCGACCGTGATCCCGCGCGCGGTCAGCGCGTCGATCAGGTCCGGCGCGCCGGGCAGCTCGGGCGCGAGCGTCACGTGGGTCACGCGCCCGCCCGCGAGCAGGCGGTCCAGCAGCGCAGGGTCGGGGTCGCGCCGCCACTCCGGCGGATGCGCGCCCAGCCGGCCCGGCGCGAGGAACGGGCCCTCCAGGTGCGCGCCGAGGATCTCGGGGCCGTCGGGCAGCGCGCGCAGCGCGGCGAGGACCTCCTCCTCCGGCGCGGTCACGAACGTCGGCAGGTACGCGGTGACGCCGGTCGCCAGCATCGCCGCGGCCGCGCGCGCGTGGCCCTCGCGGTCGGCGCGCATCAGGTCGACGCCGGCGAAGCCGTTGACCTGCAGGTCGACGAAGCCCGGGGCGGCGATCCCGCGGCCGGCGCCGGCGAGCCCGACCCGGCGATGCGGTCGCCCTCGACCGCGACGTCGCCCGGGACGAGCGCGCCGTCGACCAGCGCCGCCGCGACGCCGAGCCTCACCGCCGCGCGAGGTAGGCGGTCGCCTGGCGCCGGACGATCGCGTCGAGCTGGCCGAGCGCGAGGTTCGCGTCGACCAGGTGCAGGCCCCAGGTGGCCGCGGGAACGGCGTTCAGGGCCGGTGCGCCGCGGCGCGGCGTGACCTGGAGGACATGCGCGCCGTCGGCGTCGGAGCAGCGCGCCTCGTAGGCGCCCGGGAAGCGGATCCAGCCGGCACCGCTCCGCGGGACCGGGAAGCCGACGCCGGCGAGCGCCGCCGCGATCGCCGTCCCCGGCGCGAACGGCCGGCTCGGGACGACCGGGTCGATCGCGCCGGCGCCGCCCCCGAGCGCCGCCGGGTTCGTGCACAGCACGGCGCGGCCCGGGATCGCCCGAGCGGCCGAAGGCCGCGCCGGCGGGGACGCTCCCCTCGAAGGTCGAGAACGCGATCACGCAGCGGGTCTGGCTCGCGCTGCGGCAGGCGCGCAGCGACCCGAGGTCGCCGCCGGTGTCGCGCCCCGCGGCGACGGTCACGTTGCCGCCGAGCAGGAGCGCCGAGACCAGCCGGCGGCGCTGGGCACGGTGCGGCTCGATCTCCTGCCTGAGCAGGTCGCGGAGGTGGAACGTCCCCTGCGAGTGGCCGATCAGGACGACGCCGCGGCCGTGGTTGAAGCGGCGCAGGTAGGTCCGCCAGGCGGCCTTGACGTCCGCGAGCGCCCGCGCCCAGTCGGCGGCCGACGCGCGGGCCAGGCCCGCCAGCGTGACCTGCCGGTAGACCGGCGCGTACACGCGGCACGTGCGCGCGTAGCGGGCGGCCTGGTAGCGGGCGATCGACCGCAGCTCGGGATCGATCCGCCGGGTCGCGTTGACGGTCGGCTGCCCGCTGACCGTCGGGTAGACGTAGAAGCAGTCGATCCGCCGGCGCGTGGTGCGCGGCGCGTCGCGGCCGAGGAAGCGGCCGTCGGGCGCGTAGCGCGCGGTGCCGGCCGGCACGCTGCACGGGTCGTGCGCCAGGCCGGGACGGCAGAGCCAGCGCGTGTCCGCGCGCGCGCCCGGCGCGGCGACGAGCCCGGCGGCGAGCCCCAGCAGCAGCACGAGCACGGCGCGGCGCATGGCCGACACCGTACCCGTGCCGCTGGCGGACTACCCGGCGGCCGCCAGCGCCGCGGCCGCGCCCTGGCAGTCGTACAGGCCGTCGACGCTCGAGACGGCGGTGCACGACTCCTGGACGGCGGTCATCACGCTCTGGCTGCCGGCGCGGCCGTCGTTCGGCATGCCGCCGCCGCTCTGGCCGTCGGTCAGGACCCAGCGGATCGTCCCGTCGGCGACGCGGGTGCTCAGCCAGCTCGCGCTGACCTCGCTCTCGCGGCCGGAGAAGCCGCCGAGCGCGGCGATGTCCGAGCCCGTCTGGAGCGCGGCGCCGGCGGCGCCGTTCTGGGCGGAGACGGCGATCGTGCCGCCGCCGTTCGCCGCGGCGTAGGCGAGCGCCTCCTGGATGTTCGCGTTGCCGCCGAACATCCCGCCGCCCGGGCCGCCCGCGGTGGCCCCGTTCGCGCCGGTGGGCCCGTTCGCCGCCGCCGGTCGTGCCGCCGGGCGCCGTGCCGCCGCCGGGCATCCCGCCGCCGCCGAAGCCGCCACCGCCGCCCGGCCCGCCCATCGTCGACGCGCTCTCCGGGCCGCCGGCGGGGAACGTCCCGCTCGTCGCGTGCCCGAGCGTGTCGAACGACCATGCCGCCGGCGCGAGCAGCAGCGCGACCAGCGCGGTGGCGAGGGCGATCCGCCGGCCGCGGACCGACGTCACGATCGCGAGCGACGCCGCGGCGAGCACGACGGTCACCGCCATCACGAGCGCGACCGCGCGGAGGTCGCCGGGGTACTGGTTGAGCACCGCGAGCTCCGTCGCCATGCCGGCGACGACCGCGAGCGGGGCGGCGATCTGCGCGACGCGCCCGCCGCCGGCCAGCGCGGCGACCCCGCCCCCGACCAGCGCGGCCGTGAACGGCGCGAGCAGCGAGACGTAGTACGGGTGGAAGATCCCCTGCGCGTAGCTGAACGCGACGGCGGTGACCGCGAACGCGCCGCCGACGGCGATCAGCCAGCCGGTCCGGGCGTCCGTCCGGCGCAGCCGCGTCAGCGCGACCAGCGCGCCGCCGGCGACGATCGCGAACCCGAGCAGCCAGCCGGCCTGGCCGCCGAGGCTCGAGTCGAGCAGCCGGAACACGCCGGTGTCGCCGCCGAAGACGCCGCCGCCACCGCCGCCCATGCCGCCGCCCGGGCCCGCCCTGCTGGCCGCCCAGGCGGCCCAGCCCGTTGTAGCCGAAGATCAGCGACCAGATGCTGTTGTCGCTCGTGCCGGAGATCCACGGGCGGTCGCTCGCGGGCGTGAGCGCCATCAGCGCCGGCCACGCGCCGCCGACGACCACCATCGCGGCGCCGCCCGCGAGCAGCTGCCGCACGGCGGTCCAGCGCCCGCGCGGCGCGACCCACAGGTAGGCGGCCACGATCCCCGGCACCACCAGCAGCGCCGCGGCCATCTTCGCCTCGAAGCCGAGCCCGACCGCCACCCCGGCGAGGACGACCCAGCGCGTCCGGCCGTCCTCCAGGGCGCGGACGACGAACCAGAGCGCCGCGACGCAGCAGAGGATCAGGAGCGCGTCGGGGTTGTTGTGGCGCGAGATCGCGACGCTGATCGGCGTGAGCGCCAGCGCGAGGCCGCCGGCGAACCCGGCCGCGCGGCCGAACCGGCGGCGGACGAGGTCGTAGACGAGCCAGACCGTCGCGACGCCCATGAGCGCCTGCGGGACGAGCAGCGCCCACGAGTTGAAGCCGAACGCGCGCGCGGAGAGCGCCTGGACCCAGAGCGCGAGCGGCGGCTTGTCGACCGTCATCACGCCGGCGGCGTCGAACGACCCGTAGAGGAAGGCATGCCAGTCGCTGCTCATCGCGCGCACGGCGGCCGCGTAGTAGTCGTTGGCGTAGCCGTTCGTGTCGAGCGCCCAGAGGTTGAGCACCGCCGCGAGGACGAGCAGCGCGGCCAGCTCGGGGCGGACGCGGGAGAGCGAGAGGGTGAGCCGGCGCGGCGCCGGGCGCACGTCACCGTGGATGGGGATCGACGTCATGCCGGGCACTCTCGGCGGCGGCGCTGGGAGGAGCCGCAACGACGCCTGGGAGTTTCCTGGGAGGCGCGGGCGCTCAGGCAACTCTCAGGGTGCGCCCAGCGGCCTCCCGGCGTGCCCGCGCAGCATGCGGGACATGACCGATCCCAAGAGAACATCGATGAGCCCGCGATTCCGCAAGGTCGCCGTGTTCGCCGGGGCGGCCGTGCTCGCCGGCGGGGTCGGCGTCGCCGTCGCCTCGCAGGGCGGCGAGGACACCGGCGCGCGCGCGGCGATGACCCAGGGCATGCCCGGGCAGCCGGGCGGCGGCCAGGCGCAGGGCACCGTGCCCGGCCAGAGTGGCCAGGGCGGCCAGAGCCAGGGCGCCGTGCCCGGCGGCCCGCCCGGCGCCGGCGGCCCGGGCGCGCTCGACCTCGAGACGCTCGCGGAGCAGCTCGGCGTGAGCACGGACGAGCTGCAGGCGGCGCTCCAGGACCTCCAGCCCGAGCCGCCCACGCAGTCGGGCGAGAACCCGCTCGTGACGGCGCTCGCCGGCGCGCTCGGCCTGTCCGAGGACAAGGTCGCCGCCGCGCTCGAGGCCGTGCGCCCGGACGACGGCCTCGGCGGCGGCGCGCCGCCCTCCGGCGCGACGCCGCCCAGCGGCGGCGACCGACGACACCGCCGAGCGGCTGGGAGCACGACCCCGCCGAGCGGCAGCGACGACGGCACGACGTCGCAGACGTCGCTGTCATGAGCCCGCAGGAGCACGCCCGCGCGCGGCTCGCCGAGCGGGCGCGCGCGGTCGCGCGGATCCGGCGCGGCGTGCTCGTCGCCGTGCTCGCCGCGTTCGTGCTGGCCTGGGGCGTGATCGCCGCGACCGGCTCGATGGGCGACGCGACGCGCCGCGACGCAGACCGCCGCGACGACCGACCGGCTCGACCGCGACGACGACGACCGACCGGCCCGGCGACGACGACGACGCGAGCGGCGCGCGTCACGACGGCGCAGTCCTGACATGGACGGCGAGCACGTCTTCTGGATCACCACGCGGGCGGCGGGCATCGTCCTGCTGCTCGCGTCGAGCGCCGCCGTGGCCGCCGGGCTGCTGATCGGCAGCCGCGCGGGGCGCGGCCGGACCGCGCAGCTCCGCGTCGCCCACGAGGCGCTCTCGCTCGCCGCGATCGCGGCGCTCGTGATCCACGCCGGCGCGCTCCTGCTCGACGGGTTCATCGGCTTCGGCGTCGCCGACGTCACGATCCCGTTCGTGGCCGACTACCAGCGCGTCTGGACCGCCGCCGGGATCGTCGCGGGCTGGTCCATGCTCGTGCTCGGCCTCTCCTACTACGCGCGCGGGCGGATCGGCCCCGCGCGCTGGCGCCGGCTGCACCGCTGGATCGCGCTCGCCTGGATCCTCGGCGTCGTCCACGGGCTGATGGAGGGCACCGACGCCGGCGCCACGTGGTTCCTCCTCACGGTCGCGGCGGCCGTGCTGCCGCCGTTCGCGCTGCTCGTCGCGCGCCACGCCGCCGCGCCGCGCCAGGAGGCGACGGCGTGAGGTTCGCGTGCTTCGGCGGCACCTGCGAGGTGCGGGTGGCCGACCCGGCGGCGGCGATCCGCGCGCGCGACCGGCTGCTCGACCTGCACGCGCGCTTCACCCGCTTCGACCCGGCGAGCGAGCTCGAGCGGCTCAACGCCGACCCGCGCCCCGCGGTCCGCGCGAGCGCGGAGCTGCGCGCGCTCGCGCGCGCCGTCCGGCACGCGGGCGAGCGGACGGGCGGCCTCGTCGACGGGACGCTCGCCGGCGAGATCGCGGCCGCCGGATACGCGGGCGCGACGCCGCCGCGCGCGCTCCCGCCCGCGCTGGCGCTGCGGCTCGCCCCGACGCCGCCGCCCAGCGCGCGCCGTCGCCCGAGCAGCGCTGGCGCGCGATCAGCGCCGGCCTGCACGCGGTCCACCGCCCGCCGGGCGTCGAAGATCGACGGCGGCGGCCTCGCCAAGGGCCTGTTCGCCGACCTCGTCGCGGACGAGCTCGACACCGGCGAGCTCGTCGTCGCGGCCGCCGGCGACCTGCGCCTGCGCAGCGCAACGCCCGCGCGCCCGTCCACGTCGCCGACCCGTTCAGCGGCCGCACGCTGCACACGTTCCATCTCACCGACGCCGGCGTCGCGACGAGCGGGATCACCCGCCGCGCCTGGCTCGGGGCCGACGGCCGCGCCGCCCACCACCTGCTGGACCCCGCGACCGGCCGGCCCGCGTTCACCGGCGTCGCGCAGGTGACCGCGCTCGCGCCGACCGCGCTCGAGGCCGAGATCCTGGCGAAGGCCGCGCTGCTCAGCGGCCCCGCGGCGGCGCCGTCCTGGCTGCCGCACGGCGGCGTCGTCGTCCGCGACGACGGCCGCCACGCGGTCTACGTCGGCACGCGCTCGGGCTCGTCCGCGGCCGCGGCCTGAGCCGCGGCGGCGGCCTTGTCGCGCTCCACGAACCAGTCCTCGCCCTCGATCGAGAAGTTCGGGACGATCTTGTCGAGCCAGCCCGGGAACCACCAGTTCGCCTTCCCGATCAGCACCATCACCGCGGGCACGAGCAGGCAGCGGACCACCGTCGCGTCGACCGCCACCGCGACGCCCATCCCGACCCCGAACTGCTTGACCGTCGGGTCGCCGTTGAGGATGAACGCGAAGAACACGCTGACCATGATCAGCGCCGCCGACGTGATCACGCGACCCGTCGTGGCGATGCCGCGGATCACCGACTCCTTGTTGTCGTGCGTCTCGAGCCAGTGCTCCCTGATGTGCGTCATCAGGAACACCTCGTAGTCCATCGAGAGCCCGAACAGGATCGCGAACATCATCAGCGGCACGTAGGAGACGATCGGCACCTCGCCGTCGAGCCCGACCAGGCTCGCCCCCCAGCCCTTCTCGAACACCGCGCAGACCACGCCGAACGCGGCGCCGATCGAGACCAGGTTCATCAGCCCCGCCGTGAGCGGGATCACGATCGAGCGGAACGCGAGCAGCAGCAGCACGAAGCTCAGCGCCACCACGACGAGGATGGTGATGATCAGCTTGCTGCTGATCGCCGAGGCGAGGTCGACGTAGCCGGCGGTCGTCCCGCCCACGTCGGCCGACATGTTCTTGCCCTTCGTCGCCTTCGGGATGACGTCGTCGCGCAGCTTCGTCACGAGGTTCGCGGTCGCCTCGTCCGACGGCGCCGTCGTCGGCGTCAGGTTGAGCACGGCCGCCGTGCCGTCCTTGTTCACCAGCGGCTGGGTGACCGACTTGACGCCGCTCGTCTTCTTGAGGTCGTCGCGCAGGTCCTGGAGCCGCGGGTCGGTCGCCTTGTTCTCCGCCTTCTTCTTCTGGCTCGACGCCTTCGAGGAGATCTGGTCGAGCTGCTTGGTCAGCTGCGGCTGCACCTGCGCCTGCGCCTGATCGGCCGGCATGCCCTGCGCCTCGAGCTGCTCCTCCTGCTGCTCGGCCTGCTTGTTCGCCTTGTCCTTGTTGTCCTTCTCGTCGGAGTTGATCTGGTCGATCTGCTTCTGGTCGGCCTTCGCCGGCTGCTTGGCCATGTCGACGCTGATCAGGAACTGGCCGTTCGTCCCCGCGCCGAAGCCCGCCGTCAGCCCGTCGTAGGCCTTGCGCGAGTCGGTCGACGTCGGCATCGCGCCGTCGTCCTCCTGCCCGAGGTAGAGGTCGAGCACGGGCAGCGCGAGGGTGACCAGGATCGCCAGCGCGACGAGCGCCGCCGGGATCGGGTGCGCGGCGACCATCCGGCCCCAGCGCGCCCAGCCGTGCGGCTTGTCGTCGGGCTTGCGGTGCGGCAGCGGGATCCGCAGCCGGTCGATGTGGTCGCCGACGATGCCGAGCAGCGCCGGGAGCAGCGTGATCGCCGCGCACACGGCGACGAGCACCACCAGCGCGGACGTGAAGCCGAGCGCGGTGACGAGCGGGATGTTCACCACGGCCAGCGAGAGCAGCGCGACCATCACCGTGCAGCCGGCGAACACCACGGCGCCGCCCGAGGACGCGCACGAGCGCGCGATCGACTCGCGCGTGTCCATGCCGTCTCTTCGCTGCTCGAGATGGCGCGTGACCAGGAACAGGGAGTAGTCGATCCCGACGCCGAGCCCGATCATCGTCGCCAGGGTCGGCCCGACGGTCGGGACCTCCGTGACGTGGCTGAGCAGGGTGATGATCGACAGGCCGCAGACGAGCCCGAACAGCGCGGTGACGATCGGCAGCCCCATCGCCACGACCGTCCCGAAGGTGATGAGCAGGACGATGACCGCCATCCCGAGGCCGATCGACCTCGCTGATCTCGGTCTCGGGCTTGGAGACCTTCTGCCCCAGGTAGCCGCCGAAGCCGACGGTCAACCCGGCCTTCTGGGCCGGATCGGCGAGCGCGACGATCCGCTCGGCGTCGTCGACCGACAGCTGGCTCGGGCTCGGCTTCAGGTTGAGCGCGATGTAGCCGATGTTCTCCTTCTTCGAGACGTTCGCCTTGCCGTCGCTCGAGAGCGGGTTGGTCGCGCTGCGCACGTCCGGATCGGCCTTCAGCGCCTTGACCGTGTCGTCGATCGGCGTCTTGAACTTCGACGCCGTGATCTTCTCGCCGCTCGGCGCGGTCAGCACGACCGGGTTGATCCCGTTGGCCTGCGAGGGGAAGCGCTCGCTCAGCAGGTCGGTCGCCGCCTGGCTGTCGGTGCCGGGCAGCGTCAGGTTGTCGTTGACGTCGGTGCCGATCGCGCGCGACCACCCGAACAGCGCGACGAAGATCAGCACCCAGACGCCGAGCACGATCCAGCGGCGCCGGACGCACAGCTTCCCCAACCCGTACAACAGACCCGTCATGCAGTTGCTCCTTGTCGCGCGCGACCGCGCATCCTGCGCGGTCGGCCGACCCTAACCCGGCGCGCCGGACGCGCGGGGAAAAATTCTCTCAGGCCGCTCTCAGGGAGCTCCCACCGGGCTCCCACCGACGGGGCGCACGATGCGATCCATGTCCGCTCCCGCCCTCGTCCGCCGGCCCCGCGCGCTCGCGCCGGCCGCGCCCCAGATCGACGTCGTGATCCCGGTCCTGGACGAGGAGGCGACGCTCGAGCGCAGCGTCCGCCGGCTGCACCGCTACCTGTCGTCCGAGTTCCCGTTCACGTGGCGGATCGTGATCGCCGACAACGCCTCCACCGACGCGACGCCCGCGATCGCGGCGCGGCTGCACGACGAGCTCCCCGGCGTCGACCACCTGCGGCTCGACCGCAAGGGCCGCGGCCGCGCGCTGCGCGCCGCCTGGTCGGCGAGCCACGGCCCGCGTGGTCTGTTACATGGACGCCGACCTCTCGACCGACCTGCGCGGGCTGCTCCCGCTGGTCGCGCCGCTGCTGTCGGGGCACTCCGACGTCGCGATCGGCACGCGCCTCGCGCACGGCGCCCGCGTCGTCCGCGGGCCGAAGCGCGAGCTGATCTCGCGCGGCTACAACCGGATCCTCCACGCCGCGCTGCGGACCCGGTTCTCCGACGCGCAGTGCGGGTTCAAGGCCGTGCGCCGCGAGGTCCTCGACCCGCTGCTCGCCGACGTCCGCGACGAGGGCTGGTTCTTCGACACGGAGCTGCTCGTGCTCGCCCAGCGGCGCGGGCTGCGGATCCACGAGGTGCCGGTCGACTGGGTCGACGACCCGGACTCGAGCGTCGCCGTCGTGCGCACCGCGATCGACGACCTCAAGGGCGTCGCGCGGCTCGCGCTCGGCTCGCGGATCGCGCGCTTCATGTGCGTCGGCGTCGCGTCGACGCTCGCCTACGCGCTGCTCTTCCTCGCGCTGCGCGGCCCGCTCGGCGCCGGCGTCGCGAACGCGCTCGCGCTCGCGATCACCGCGGTCGGCAACACCGCCGCGAACCGCCGCTTCACGTTCGGCCTGCGCGGCCGCGCGGGGCTGATCCGCCAGCACGCGCTGGGCGCGGTGGTGTACGTGCTGACCCTCGGCCTGACCACGGGCGCGCTCGCCGTGCTGCACGGGGTCGACGCGCGGCCCGCGCGCGCGGTCGAGCTCGCCGTGCTCGTCGTGGCGTCCACCGCGGCCACGATCACGCGCTACGTCGCGCTGCGCAGCTGGGTGTTCGCCCGGCGCCGCCGCGCGGAGCTCGCCGCGGCGACCTGACCGTCTCCCCAGGAGGCTCCCAGGAACCTCCCAGCTTTCCGGCGACAATGGATGGCGATGGCCGACGCGCACCGCATCCTCGTCGTCGACGACGAGCCCAACATCCTCGACGTGCTGACCATGGCCCTGCGCTTCCAGGGCTTCGAGGTCGAGACGGCCGCGACCGGCGAGCAGGCGCTCGCCGCCGCCGCCGCGTTCAAGCCGCAGCTGATGGTCCTCGACATCATGCTGCCGGACATGGAGGGGTTCGAGGTCGCCCGCCGGCTCGGCGCGCAGCGCGCGCAGGTCCCGATCGTCTTCCTCACCGCGCGCGACGCGACGGAGGACAAGATCCGCGGTCTCTCGATCGGCGGCGACGACTACGTGACCAAGCCGTTCAGCCTCGAGGAGCTGATCGCGCGGATCCGCACCGTCCTGCGCCGCACCGGCCAGGCGGAGGCCGACTCGAGCGTGCTGAGCTTCGAGGACCTCGAGCTCGACGACGACACGCGCGAGGTCCAGCGCGCCGGCGTCCCCGTCGAGCTCACCGCGACCGAGTACCGGCTGCTGCGCTACCTGATGCTCAACCCGCGCCGCGTGCTCACGCGCGACCAGATCCTCAACCACGTCTGGGACTACGACTTCGGCGGCGACGCCCGCGTGCTCGAGACCTACGTCAGCTACCTGCGCAAGAAGCTCGACGTCCACGGCCCGCCGCTGATCCACACGGTGCGGAGCGTGGGCTACGCGCTCCGCGCCCCGCGCGAGTGATGAGCCTGCGCGCGCGCCTCATCGCGGTGCTGCTGGTCGTCGCGGCGCTCGGCCTGGTGGCGCTCGCCGCGATCACCTACGCCGAGCAGCGCTCCTACCTGCTCGACCGCACCGCGCAGCAGGCGCGCGCCGCGCTCCCGGTCGTCGCGCACCAGCTGTTCGAGGGCGGGCGCGGCGACGCCGGGGATGCCGCCGCCGCGGCGGCGGCCCGCCGCCCGGCGAGGTCAACCTGCCGCCGGGCACCTACGGCGTCGTGCGCAGCCCCGTCCGGCGCGATCGTGGCGGGGCCGTTCGTGGCCAGCTACGGCCAGGAGGCGCCGGACCCGCCCGAGCTCCCGGCCGACCTCCAGCCCGGCGAGGCCGTGACGGTCGACGCGCAGGGCGGCGGCGAGCCGCGCTACCGGGTCGAGGCGACGCCGCTGCGCGGCGGGACCGGGACCGTCGTCGTCGCCATCCCGCTCGGCGACGTGGACGCGACGCTCGACCGGCTGCTCGCCGTGCTCGCGCTGGTCATCGTCGGCGTGCTGCTCGTGCTCGGCGTGGCCGCCGCGTGGCTCGTCCGGCTCGGCCTGCGACCGCTCGACCGCATGGGCACGACCGCCGGGATCATCGCCGGCGGCGACCTCTCGCGCCGCGTCGACCCGGCCACGAACCGCACCGAGGTCGGGCGGCTCGGGCTCGCGCTCAACGCGATGCTCGACCGGCTCGAGGTCGCGTTCTCGGAGAAGCAGGCGTCCGAGGAGCGGCTGCGCCGCTTCCTGTCGGACGCCTCGCACGAGCTGCGGACGCCGCTCGCCTCGATCCGCGGCTACGCGGAGCTGTTCCGGATGGGCGCCACCCGCACGCCGGAGGAGGTCGAGCGCGCGATGCGGCGGATCGAGGAGGAGGCGGCCCGGATGGGCCTGCTCGTCGAGGACCTGCTCGCGCTCGCGCGGCTCGACGAGCTGCGCGACCCGGTGCGGACGCCGGTCGACGTCGCGCAGATCGCGCGCGACGCGGTCGACGACGCGCGGGCGACGGCCCCCGAGCGCCCGTTCGAGCTGGACGCCGAGCCCGGCGCGACCGTGCTCGGCGATCCCGGCGAGCTGCGCCAGGTGCTCGCCAACCTGCTCCGCAACGCGGTCGTCCACACGCCGCCGGCCACGCCGGTCGCCGTCACCGTCGCCCCGCTCGGCGACGACGTGCGGATCCGCGTCCGCGACCACGGCCCGGGGCTGCCGACGGAGGATCCCGACGCGCTCTTCGACCGCTTCTGGCGCGCCGAGCCCGGGCGCGAGCGCGGGCCGGCCGGCTCCGGCCTGGGGCTCGCGATCGTGGCCGGGATCGTCGAGGCGCACCACGGGCGGGTGCACGCCGAGAACGCGCCCGACGGCGGCGCCTGCTTCACCGTCCTGCTGCCGGCCGCCGCGCCGGAGCCGGCCGGCGTGGGCAGTTGAGCGCGCGCGGCGCTAGAGTGCCGCGTCCGAGGCCATGGACGACCCGGGCGACGCGTTCCGCATCGAAGAGGACCGCACCGACGATGCGGTGGTCCTCACGCTGCACGGCGAGCTCGACCTCGCCTCCGCCGACGCCGTCCAGCAGCGCCTCGACGCGCTCGCGGAGGCCGGCACGCCGACGCGGCTCGACCTCGACGACCTGCGCTTCATGGACTCCTCCGGGCTGCGCGTCGTGCTGCAGGCGGCCGAGACGAGCCGCGCGACCGGCTGGGCGTTCTCGATGACGCCCGGCTCCGAGCAGGTGCGGACGCTGTTCTCCTCGGCCGGCATCACCGGCCGGCTCCCGATCGCCGAGGAGCCGTCGTGACGAGCGCGCCGATCACCGTCACGCTGCCGCGCGACGCCGGCGCCCCGCGGCGCGCGCGGGCGCTGCTGCGCGAGCACGCCGAGAACCTCGACGCCGCGCGGCTCGACACCGCCGTGCTGCTGATCTCCGAGCTCGTGACGAACGCGGTGCTGCACGGCGGCGGCGAGATCCGGCTGCTGATCGACGTCGACCGCGACAGCCTGGCGCGGTTCGCCGTCTCCGACGAGGGCGGCGGGAGCCCGGTCGTGCGTGACGACCCGGGCGCGGACGGCGGCTGGGGACTGCGTCTCGTCGGCCAGCTCGCCGCCCGCTGGGGCGTCCTCGAGGGACGCACCCAGGTCTGGTTCGAGGTCTAGCTCCGCTTCGGCAGCGCCTTCGCGATCAGCTCGGCGATGATCTTGTAGCCGCTCGTGCGGGCGTGGATGTCGCCGAACTGGCAGTAGAACGTGAGGTTGCAGACGTCCGCGACGGCCTGCGGGATCAGGCCGTACGGCGCGAGCGTCGTCGTCTGGGTCAGCGGCGTGTACGCGCCCGTGGCGGTCGTCACGTCGACGAACTTGCCCTTGCCCTCGGCGTAGCCCTTCTTCAGCGCCGGGTTGATGAACTGCTGGAACGCCGCCACCGAGAGCGACGCCAGCGACTGGTCCGGCGGCGTGCGGACCCAGGCGCCGAGGATGACGTCGGGGTAGGTGATGCCGACGAGCTTCGGCTTCGGCCCCGCGGCCTTGCGGAGCGCCTTGGCGATCGTGCCGACGTTCGCGTTGATGTCGCCGACCGCTGCCGCGACGCAGGGGATCGCGTGCGGCGCTCGCGGCGCACTTCGTCACGTCGTTGCCGCCGATCGAGACCGTGATCAGCGCGATCTTCTTCTTGTGCGCGCGGATGTACTTCGTCGCCGCCTTGAGCTGCGTGGTGCCGCCGTACTTCACGCCGCCCGGGCCGAGGCCCCTGCCGCACTCCGTCGTGCGCTCGCGCAGCGAGACGGTGGTCTCCCCGCCGCAGCCGAAGTTGACGAGCTTGAGCTTGTAGCCGCGCGGCTTGGCGAGGCCGGGGACCTGGTAGGCGAAGCCGTTGCGGGTCGTCCTGCCGACGCCCGGGGCGGTCGGCTGATAGCCGGCCGCGTACGAGTCGCCGAGCGACACGTAGAGATTGCGCTCCGGCTTGGCCGCCTGGGCGACCGCCGGCACTGCGAGCGTCGCGACGAGCGCGAGCGTGATCATCCGTGAAGTTCTCCTCATCCTGAGCAATGTAGGACGCCTACCCTTGGCGGCTTGCCGTTCTCCGTCCAGCTCGGGCTGCTGATGGCCTTCGTCACCGCGCTCATGTCGGTGATCGGCTTCTTCCTCAAGTACCGCGGCGCGGTCGCAGCGCCCGCCGTGGAGTGGCGCCGCCCGGTCGCCAGCACGATCGCGCTGTTCCGCTCGCCGGTGTACACGATCGGCTGCGTCGTGGCGACGACGTCGTGGGGCTTCCACGTCGCCGCGCTCGCGCTGGCGCCGATCTCGCTCGTCCAGTCGGTGATCGCCGGCGGCCTCGTGCTCGTCACCGTCGTCGGCTCGCGGCTGTTCGGGGAGGAGGTGACGCGGCGCGAGTGGATCGGCGTGGCGCTGACCGCCGCCGGGCTCGCCTTCCTGGCCGCGACGCTCGAGGGCACCGGCGACTCCGCGCACGCGGGCTACGACGGCTGGGCGCTCGGGCTCTACGTCGGCCTCGCGACGGCCGCCGGCCTGGCGCTCGTCGTCATGCGCGGGGGCAGCGGGCTCGCGCTGGCGATCTCCGCCGGCCTGCTGTGGGCGGGCTCGGACATCACGATCAAGGCGCTGAGCGGGAAGACCGAGGACGCTCGGGCTCGCGGTCGTCGTCCACCCGTTCGCGCTCGTGATCCTGATCCTGTCGCTCGTCGGGCTGCTCGTGTCCGCCCGCTCGCTCCAGCTCGGGCCGGTCGTGCCGGTGATCGCCTTCACGTCGACGACCGCGAACGTGCTCACGATCGCCGCCGGCCCGATCGTGTTCGGGGAGCCGCTGCCGGACGAGCCGCTCGGCCTCGCGCTGCGGCTCGCCGCGTTCGCGCTCGTCATCTGCGCCGCCGCGCTGACGCCGCCGCCGATGCGCACGCCGGCCGCGGCGTAGGGCTCAGTCGCGCGGCGCGCGCCTGCGCCTCGAAGTGCGCGACCTGCGCCGGGTCGTAGTCGGCGAAGTCCGGCAGCGGCTCGCCGGCGCGGGCGGCCACGAGGTTGTCGAGGTAGTACTCCCAGCCCGGGCCGGTGCTCGCGGCGACCGACGGGTCGTCGAGGTGCTGGACCAGCTCGAGCTGGGTGACGCCGGCGGTCTCGGACAGCCGCAGCTCCATCCGCCACTCCCCCGCGTCGTCGACGGAGCGGATGGCGAGCCGGCGCGGCGGCTCGCAGGCCTCGATCTCCACGTCGAACCACGGCGCGCCCTCCTCGAAGCCCATCTGCATCGCGATCGTGCGCCCGGGCCCGGCCTCGCCGCGCCACGCGCCGAACCAGCGCGCGGTGCGCTCGGGCTCGGTCACGCTCGCCCAGACGTCGTCGATCGGCGCCGCGAACGAGCGTGCGACGACGAGCTCGTACGCGCCGCCGCTCCGCACGACCCGCCCGGTCGGCGTCGGGTCGCTCACGCGGCCGCCCGGCGGTCGCGCCGCGTCCGCCGGACCTCGGTCTCGAGCGCGTCCATCCGCTGCTCCCAGCCGCTCGCGCCGCCGAGCGCCGGCGATCCACTCCGCCAGCGGCCGCAGCGGCGCGGTGTCGAGCGCGTACACGCGCCGCCGCCCGTCCGCGCGGCCGGTCACGAGCCCGCTCTCGCGCAGCACCCGCAGGTGGCGGCTGACCGCCGGGCGCGAGATGTCGAAGCGCGCCGCGAGGTCGCCGGCGGCCAGCGGCCCGCCGGCGAGCGCGTCGAGCACGCCGCGGCGGACCGGGTCCGAGATGGCCGAGGCGGCGGCGTCCATCGGCCATATGTAACAGGATCGTTACGCGTTCTGCAAGGCCGCCTCGGCCGGCGCCGCCGCCGTCCGCCCGCGGATCAGCAGCGCGGTGGCGAGCGCGCACGCCAGCGCCAGCACGCAGCCGACCCAGAGCGCGTCGTGCAGGCCGTCGACGTACGCCTGCGGCGAGCCGGCGCCGAGCGCCGCGCCCGCGGGCACCAGCGCGCCGAGCGCGGCGACGCCGACGGCGATCCCCGCCTGGCGGAACATGTCGTTCACGCCGGCCGCGAGACCGCTCTGCTCGGGCGGCGCCGAGCTCAGCGCGACCTGGCTCACCGTCGGGTTCAGGATGCCCGTCCCGGCCATCGCCACGAACAGCCCCGGCAGGAACAGCCACCACGACGACGACGCGCCGACGATCGTCAGCAGCGCCAGCCCGGCGCCGACGAGCGCCAGCCCGAGCGGGATCAGCACCCGCGCGGACACCTTCTGGCCGACCGACGCCATCGAGCCGGCGACCAGGAAGTTGAGCAGCGTGCCGGGGACGTAGACCAGGCCCGCCTCGATCGCCGACAGCCCGAGGATCTGCTGCAGGTAGAGCGTCAGGTAGAACCAGAGCGCGAACAGCGAGCCCGAGATCCCGAACGCCGCCACCTGCGCGCCGGTGAACGACGGCTCGCGGAAGAAGCGCAGCGGGAGCATCGGCTGCGCCACGCGCGCCTCGACGGCGACGAACGCGCAGAGCAGGACGCCGGCGCCCGCGAACGCGGCGACGATCCCCGGGTCGTCCCAGCCCGCGTCGTTGCCGCGCAGCAGCGCGAGCACGAGCAGGAACAGGCCGCCGGTGAGCGTGACCAGGCCGGCGCGGTCGACGCGCGGTGCGCGCGGGTCGAGCGACTCGGCGACGAAGCGGCGCACGATCCAGATGCAGCCCAGCCCGAGCGGGAGGTTGATGAGGAAGATCCAGCGCCAGTCGAGCCCGGACGTGAGCGCGCCGCCGACCAGCGGGCCGATCGCGAACGAGCCGCCCATCGTGGCGCCGTAGGCGGCGAGCGCGTGCATCCGCTCGCCCGGCCGCGGGAACGCGTTGGAGAGGACCGCGAGCGAGACCGCGAACATGGCCGCCGCGCCGATCCCCTGCGCCGCGCGCGAGACGTTGAGCATGGTGATCGACTGCGACGCGGCGCACAGCAGCGACGTCGCCGTGAACAGCGCGAGTCCGCCGACGAACAGCCGCCGGCGCCCGAAGCGGTCGGCCAGCGAGCCGGCGGTGATGACGGTCGCGGCGAGCGCGAGCGTGTAGGCGTCGACGGTCCACTGCAGGCCGGCGAGCCCGGTGTCGAGATCGGCGGCGATCGCCGAGAGGGCGGTGTTGACGACCGCGATGTCGAGCATCAGCATCGCCGTGGCCGCGCAGACCACGGTGAGCGTCCAGCGCTGCGTGCGGGTCATCGCCGCACCCCGAGCCGGCCGATCAGCGTGATCCGGTGGTGGTTCGCCGCGTCCTCGGCGAGGCTCGCGACGCCGCCGCCGCGTGCGCCGGCGTAGCGGCCGCTCCCGCCGCGGACCTGGAACTGCGCGAGGCCGGTGAACGACGCGGTCTCGAGCGGCCCGGACCCGTCCTGGCAGGAGTCGCCGGCCACGGTGAGCACCAGCCGGTCCGCCGTCCCGGCGCCGAGCACGATGCGGCCGTCGAGCGGCGCGCAGATGCCGCCCTCGCCGTTCGGGAAGGCGTCGCCGACGGCGATCCGGAGGCGCGCGGCGTAGTCGCCGGTGCCGACCGGCGCGCCGCGGAAGCGGCCGCCGTCGAGGTCGACGCGGCAGCCGCGGGCGTCGCACGGCCCGTCGACGGCGGTGGCGTCGCCGCGGACGACGAGGCGCTGGTCGTGGGCGCTGGCGGCGCCTGCGGTGGCGCCGAGCGCGAGCACGGCGAGGGCGGGCGCGAGCAGCGCCCGGTGGAGGAGCGGAGAGGGCATGGTCGATCCTGTCGGGGAGGGGGAAACTGTGATCCGTAGATATAAACTATGATCCACAGCTTTGTCAAGCCCATTGCCTCCCACCCCGCGATCGGGGAGGATCGGCCGGATGGACGTCGCCGCCCTGATCGACCGCTACGACGCCGCCTGGAACGCGCAGGACCTCGACGCGGTCACGGCGCTGCACGACGACGCGATCGTGTTCGAGAACCACACCGCGGGCGAGCGCGCGGAGGGCGCGGACGCCGTCCGCGCCCACATCGCGGCGATCTTCGCGCGCTGGCCGACGCTCCGGTTCCGGCGCCGCGCGCTGCGCTGCGGGCCCGACTTCGCGGTGAGCGAGTGGACCGCCGGCGCCACCCATCCCGACGACGGGCGCCGGCTCGAGTGGGACGGCGTCGACGTCTTCCCGCTCACCGCCGACGGGCTGATCGCCCGCAAGGACGTCTACTCGACGTCGGCGACGCCGCGGCTGCTCACGGACTAGCGCCGAGGAAGTGCTCGGCGACGGTGCGGAAGAACTCGCCGCGGGTGATCAGCCCGGTGACGCGGCCGTCGTCCACGACCGGGACGACCAGCACGCGGTGGTGGAGGAAGATCTCCGCGACCTGGGTGTCGGAGAAGTCCGCGCCGACGTCGACGTGCTCCGTGTTCATGTAGCGCTCGATCGGCTCCCCGCGGCAGCCCTCGCGCTTCTCGAGCGTCTCGTCGAGCGAGCGCCGCAGGAACGCGGCGCCGCGGAGCGTGTCGAGGTAGCCGGGGAACAGCGCGCTCATGAACTCCCGCTCGCCGAACGTGCCGGCGTAGCGCTCCCGCCCGTCGACGACGGGCAGCGCCGGGAGCCGCGTCTCGACGAGCCGGCGCACGCCGTCCTCGACCGTGTCGGTCGTCCGCAGCGACCGCGGCTCACGTTGGACGAGGTCGGCGACCTTGCGCTCGCTCATGCGTACCGGAGCATGACGTACGCGGTGGCGAGCAGCAGCGTGACGAACGTCACCACGAGCCCGTAGCGGAGGAACGCGACGAAGCCGATCGGGTATCCGGCGCGCGAGGCCATTCCCGACGCGGCGACGTTGCAGGCCGCCGCGACGATCGTCGCGTTGCCGCCGAAGCAGGCGCCGAGCGACAGCGCCCACCAGTAGGCGTCGTCGCGGCTGAGCGTCTCCACGACCGGGATCATCGCCGCGGTGAACGGGATGTTGTCCACCAGCCCGGAGCCGGCGGCCGACACCCAGAGGATCCCGAGCAGCTCGGCGACGCGGTCGCCGCCGGTGACGTCGGCGATCCCCGTCGCGACCTCGTCGAGCGCGCCCGTGTGCTCGAGCGCGCCGACCATCACGAACAGCCCGATCAGGAAGAACAGCGTCAGCCACTCGATCGAGGCGATCGTGTCGTGCAGCGACTGGCGCGAGAGCAGCAGCATCACCGCGGCGCCGGCGACCGCGACCGTGGCCGGCTCGAGGTGCAGCGGCTTGTGCACGAAGAAGATCAGGATCGTCACGACGAGCACCGGCACGGTCCGCCGGGCCTCCCCCGGGTCCTCGATCGAGCGGGTGGCGTCCAGCGCCATCACGCGCTCGCGCGCCGCGGGCGCGATCTGCAGCCGCGAGCGGAAGACGAGGTAGAGCCCGGGGATCACGACCGCGAGCGCCACGATCACCACCGGCGCCAGGTTCGTGATGAAGGCGCCGAACGAGAGCCCGGTGTGCCCGGCGATGAGGATGTTCGGCGGGTCGCCGATCAGCGTCGCCGTGCCGCCGATGTTCGACGCGATGATCTCGACGATGATCAGCGGGACCGGGTCGATGTCCAGCGCGTCGGCGAGCAGGAACGTGATCGGGACGATCAGCAGGATCGTCGTCACGTTGTCGAGGAACGCGGACAGCACCGCGGTCGTGAGCGCGAGCGACACGACGACCGCGAGCGGCCTGCCGCGCGACACCTGCCCCGCGCGGATCGCCAGCCACGTGTAGACGCCGGTCGTCTCGGTCACGC
The DNA here is from genome assembly GCA_963791405.1 of uncultured Solirubrobacteraceae bacterium. GTDB lineage: Bacteria > Actinomycetota > Thermoleophilia > Solirubrobacterales > Solirubrobacteraceae > DASQMT01. The sequence continues at coordinate 44,808 of CAWBSJ010000011.1, forward strand.
GGACCATGATCATCATCCCGATCAGCAGCCCGATCGTGTTGAAGTCGATCGCCGCGATCGCCTCCGCCTGGTCGAGCGTCCCGATGACGATCAGGAGGCTCGCGCCGAGCAGCGCGATCTTGGTGCGGTCGACGCGCTCGGACGCGATCAGCGCGAGGGCGACGACGAAGACGAGGATGGCGATGGCCACTGCGAGACAGCCTCCGGGATCGGGCGGACGACGCCGACCAGGCTTCCCGGCACACCACGGACCACCCTAGCGAGTGGCGCCGGCGGCGCGCGTCGGGCAGGATGGGGCCGTGTCCACATTCGAGGAAGGCCACAAGGTCTGGGTCGAGCAGACCGACGGATCCCAGCGCGCCGCCGTGTTCGTCGGCGAGGCCCCGCAGTCCTGGTTCGGCGGCAGCCCCGGCGTGTACGTCGTCTACCCCGACACGCGCGAGGGCGAGGAGGTCTCGATGATGCGGGTCGTCGAGCGCGACGGCTGACGCCGGCGGCATGGAGCTGACGGGCGCCACGGCGACGGCGCTGGCGCGGCTGATCGCCCGGCGCGAGGTCTCCGCGCGCGAGGTCGCCGAGGCCCACCTGCGCCGGATCGAGGCGGTGGACCCGCGGATCAACGCGGTCGTCGCGCTCGACGCCGAGCGCGCGCTCGCCGCCGCGGACGCCGCCGACGAGGCGGCGGTGCCGGCCGGCCCGCTCCACGGCGTCCCGTTCACGGTCAAGGACAACCTCGCGGCGGCCGGCCTCGAGATGACGATCGGGGCGCCCGAGCGCGCCGGCGTCGTGCCCGCCGCCGACGCGACGGCGGTCGCGCGGATGCGCGCGGCCGGCGCGATCCTCCTCGGCAAGACCAACTGCCCGGAGTACGGCGGCGGCATCGAGACCGACAACCCGGTCCACGGGCGCACCTCGAACCCGTACGACCACGCGCGCACGCCGGGCGGGAGCAGCGGCGGCGAGGCCGCGATCATCGCCGCCGAGGGCTCGCCGTGCGGGCTCGGCACCGACTCGGGCGCCAGCGTGCGCCTGCCGGCCCACTTCTGCGGCCTCGCCTCGCTCAAGCCGAGCGCGGGACGGGTGCCGCTCACCGGCGTGCTCGACGACGAGGGGCAGCTGGGCACGCTCGGCGACCCGCGCACCCAGGTCGGCCCGCTCGCACGCTCGGTCGAGGACGTCGCGCTGCTGCTGCGGGTCGTGGCCGGCCCGGACGGGCACGACGGAGGCGTCGCCCCGGTGCCGCTCGGCGCGCACGCGGAGGTCGACCTGCGCGGGCTGCGCGTGGCCGTGCAGACCGCGAACGGCCTCGACGACCCGACGCCGGCGACCGTGGCGGCCGTCGCGGCGGCCGCCGAGGTGCTGCGGGAAGCGGGCGCGAGCGTCGCGGAGGCGAGCCATCCCGGCGGCGGCCACGAGCTGACGATCGACGTCTGGCGCTCCTACGGCGACGACGTCGCAGCCGCCGACCTGTGGCGGCTCCTGCGCCGCTGGGACGCGTTCCGCGCGCGGATGCTCGCGTTCGCGGAGCGCTTCGACCTGCTCCTGTGCCCGGTGTTCGACGGGCCCGCCCGGCCGCACGGCGCGATGCACGTCCCCGGCGCGCTCGACCCGACGAGCTGGACGACGCCGCACAGCCTCACCGGCTGGCCGGCCGCCACCGTCCGCGCGGGAACCTCGCCGGAGGGCCTGCCGCTCGACGTCCAGCTCGTGGCCGGTCCGTGGCGCGACGACGTCGCGCTCGCCGCGGCGCTGCAGGTGGAGCGTGCATCGGGGCCGTGGCCACGGGTACCCCGAGAGGCATGATCCGCGGCGCCCACGCATCCGGCACGCTCGCGGTGATCGCGGTGATCGCCGCCGGGCTCTCGTCCGGGGGTCGCCGGCGCCGTCGACGTCGGGCGCGAGGGCTCGACGGTGTTCGTCACGGATCCCGCCGGCGAGCCGGGCGGACTGCGGGTGTACCGCGACGCCGCGACGCCCGACGCGGTGTTCTTCACGTCCACGAGCGGGAGCAGCGTCAAGGCGGCGGCCGGGTGCCTGCAGTTCGCGACGCGCCACGTCGGCGTCGGGCCCGACATCGTCGGCTGCTCCAGCCTCGGGGTCACGACGCTGCGGCTCGACCTCGCCGGCGGCGCGGACTCGCTCGTCGCCGGGACCGACCTCGACGGGCCGGTGCCGTGGGCGATCGCGGCGAGCACCGGACCGGGCCGCGACCACGTCGAGGTCCAGGGCATCGGCGCCGTCGCCGTCGACCTCGGCGCGGGCTCCGACTACCTCCTCGCCGGGTCGCAGCTCGGGCCGCTGACCGCGGCCGGCGGGACCGGGGCCGACTTCCTCCACACCACCGGGCCGGCCGGCGCGACGCTCGACGGCGGCCGCGGCGCCGACCTGCTCACCGGCAGCCTCGCGCCGGACGTCCTGACCGGCGGCGACGGCAACGACCGCTTCAGCTTCTTCGGCCGCGACCCGGCGAACCTGCGCACGGACGTGCTCCGGTGCGGACCGGGCGGCGACACCGTCGACACGCAGCCGGTGCCCGGCGCCGACGCGGCCTGCCCCGCCGAGATCGTGCTCCCGCGGCGGGCGCGGCTGACCGACCGCGGGATCGCCCTGCGGGTCCGCGTCGCCGAGGTCGTCAAGGCGCGCTTCGAGGTCTACGCCGAGCCGAGCTCGGGCCGGATCGACTTCACGCGCCGTGGCCGGCGCACGCTGGAGGCCGGGGCGCGGACGCTCCGGCTCCGGCTCACCGACCGCGGCGCGCGCTCGCTCGACGGCGACGACCGGCGCGCGGCGAAGCTGCACGTCGTGCTGACCGACTCGTCCGGCGACACGCGCGACCTGCTGGTCCCGCTGACGCTGCGCCGCTGAGGCCCGCGCGCTCAGGCCTGCGCGGTCGAGTCGTCCTGGTCCGCGCGGACGACGTCGAACGGGTTGCGCAGCTCGGGGTCGAACTCCTCGGGCGAGACGCGCTTGCGGAACACCCAGTAGGTCCAGGACTGGTACATCAGCACCACCGGCACGAGGATCACGGCCACGATCGTCATCACCGTCTGGGTGTAGTCCGACGACGAGGTGTTGGCGATCGTCAGGTCGAACGCGGGGCTCGTGGTCGACGGCATGACGTACGGGAACAGCTCGACGAAGAGGGTCACGAACAGCGCGACGATCGCGAACGCGCTGAGGCCGAACGCGAGCCCGGGCCGCCGCGCGAGCTCGGACATCGCCGAGACGACGAGCAGGATCGCGCCGATCACGGCGAGCGCGACCACGACCGCGTCGCCGCCGGCGATGTCGATCGCCGTCCAGCCCAGGAACGCGATGCCCGCCACGGCGGCGGCCGGCGACGCCCAGCGCGCGATCGCCCGGGCGCGCTCGGGCAGGTCGCCGCCCGTGCGCAGGTTCAGGTAGATCGCGCCGTGGGCGAGGAACAGCAGCACGGTCGTGACGCCGCCGAGCAGCCCGTACGGGTTCAGCAGCGTGAAGAGGGTGCCGGTGAAGTCCTGGTCGCCGTTGATCGGCACCCCGCGGACGATGTTCGCCCACGCCACGCCCCACAGCAGCGCGGCGAGGAAGCTCGAGACCACCGTCGCCCACTCCCACGCCGAGCGCCAGCGGAGGCTGTCGGACTTGCCCCAGAACTCGAACGACACGCCGCGCACGATCAGCGCGATCAGGATCAGGAAGAGCGCGAGGTAGAAGCCGGAGAACAGCGACGCGTACCAGCCGGGGAAGGCGGCGAACGTGGCGCCGCCGGCGGTGATCAGCCAGACCTCGTTGCCGTCCCACACCGGCCCGATCGAGTGGATGATCGCGCGCCGGTCGCTGTTGGTGTGGCCGAGCTTGCGCAGCAGCATCCCGACCCCGAAGTCGAAGCCCTCGAGCACGAAGTACCCGAGCCACAGGACCGAGATGAGGATGAACCAGAGCGCCTCGAGGAAGGTGTAGTCGACGTCCATCGGCTCAGTAGGCGAGCGCGAACTCGCCCTCCTCCTCGCGTTCCGCGCCCTCCTCCGGCGCGGCGTGCACGTGCTTGGCCTCGCGCAGGAACACCCACAGCGCGATGCCGCCGAGCACGGTGAAGAGCAGCACGAAGCCGATCAGCGTCAGCCACAGCTGCCCGGTGCTGACCCGCGGGCTGTTCGCGTCCTCCGTCCTGAGCAGGCCCTGGACGATCCACGGCTGGCGGCCCATCTCGGTCATCACCCAGCCGGCGGTGTTGATCAGGAACGGGGTCAGGCCGGCCCAGATCCCGAACTTGAGGAAGCGCCGCGAGGTCTCGAGCTTCCCCTTGCGCCACAGCCACAGCCCGATCGCGGCGAACAGCAGCAGCGCGCTCCACGTGTAGACCATGACGCGGAACGACCAGTAGATGATCGCCACGATCGGCGAGTACTGGCCCGGCCCGAACTCCTTGCGGTAGTCCGCCTTGAGCGGGTTGACGCCCCGCACCTCGCCGTTCCAGGAGTGCGTCGCGAGCAGCGACAGCACGTGCGGGATCTTGATCTCGCGGTTCGTCGCGCCCGGGTTGACCGAGAAGTCGCCGGTCGCGAAGACGGAGAACGCCGCCGGCCCCTCGTTCTCGAACAGCGCCTCGGCCGCGGCGACCTTCATCGGCTGGTTCTCCACGAGCTCGCGCATCAGCGCGTCGCCGACGAAGAACGTCCCGGCCAGGGCGACGCAGACCAGCGTGAGCGCGAGCTTCAGGCCCGAGCCGAACATCGCGACGTCGCCGCCGTTGCGCAGCTGCCACGCGCAGACGGCCAGCGCGATCAGCGCGCCGGTCATCATCGCCGCGAAGAGCACGTGGAACAGCGCCCACAGCGTCGTCGACGAGAACAGGACCGAGCCGATGTTCGTCAGCGTCGGCTTGCCGTCCTCCATCTCGTAGCCGACCGGATGCTGCATCCAGGAGTTCGCCGCGATGATGAACCAGGCCGACAGCGCCGACCCGAACGAGACGAGCCAGATCGTCAGCAGGTGCAGCCGCGGCGAGATCCGGCCGCGGCCGAAGATCCACAGCCCGATGAACGTCGACTCGAGGAAGAACGCGGCGAGGCCCTCCATCGCGAGCGGCGCGCCGAAGATGTCGCCGACGAAGCGCGAGTACTGCGACCAGTTCATGCCGAACTGGAACTCCTGGATGATCCCCGTCACGACGCCGACGGCGAACGAGATCAGGAACAGCTTCCCGAAGAACGTGACCTGGCGGGCGTAGATCTCCTTGCCGGTCCGGTAGTGCAGCGTCTGGCAGATCGCGATGTAGAACGCCAGGCCGATCGAGACCGGGACGAAGAAGAAATGGAAGATCGTCGTGGCGCCGAACTGGATCCGGGCCAGGTCGAGGGCGGTCATCGCGCCGCCATCCTAAAGCGGCGGGCAGCGGCGTGCACCACTCGTGGCACGCGGCCGCCGCCCGGAATCCGGCGCGTCGTCAGGCGCGACGGGCCAGCGCCGCGTCGGCGATGAGCCCGACGCAGGCGTCGAGCGCCAGGGCGGTCGAGTCGATCACGAGGTGGTAGTGCGCGGCGTCCTTCGGGTCGCAGCGGTAGAAGTGGCGCACGTAGGCCTCGCGCGCGCGGTCGGACTCCTCGAGGTGGCGCTCCGCCGTCGCGCGGTCGAGGCGCTCCAGCTCCGCGCCCTGCGCGATCCGCGCGTCGCGCGGTCCGGTGAGCCGCACGTGGAGGGCGCCCGGCACGTCGGCGAGCACGAGCGCACCCGCGCGCCCGAGCACGACCGCGCCGTGCTCCGCCAGCTCGTGCAGGACCTCCTCGGTCGCGGCGCGGAACGCGTCGTCGGTGACGAGCTCGGCCGGCGGCGGCGCCGCGCCGGCCAGCACCGGCCCGACCTGCCCGAACGACAGCAGCGCGCGCGTGAGCCAGTTCTCGACCGTCTCGTCGCGCTCGACGGCCTCGCGCAGCGGCAGCGCGAGCCGCTCGGCCACCCCCGTCGGGATCGCGCGGTCGACGAACGGCAGGTCGAGCCGCTCCGCGACGGCGGGGCCCACCCGGCTGCCGCCCGCCCCGTAGGCGGCCGAGAGCGTGACGAGCGTCATGACCCGTTCCTACCCCCGCGTGCGCGGTTCCGCGCACGGGTACCGTTGACACCATGTCCACAGAGGTCACCGAACGCCAGGCACGCGAGGTCGCGGAAGCGGCGCGCGAGCGCGAATGGAAGCTCCCGAGCTTCGGCAAGGAGCTGTTCCTCGGCAACTTCCGGCTCGACCTGATCTCGCCGCAGCCGCGGCTCGACGCCGCCGCGGTCGAGCGCGGCGAGGCGTTCCTGAACCGGCTCGGCGCCTTCCTCGAGGCGGAGGTCGACCCGCTCGAGATCGAGCGCGACGCGAAGATCCCCGACGCCGTGCTCGACGGGCTCAAGGAGCTCGGCGCGCTCGGCATGAAGGTGCCGGAGGAGTACGGCGGGCTCGGGCTCTCGCAGGTCTACTACAACCGCGCGCTGGCGCTGGCCGGCGTCTGGCACGCGTCGATCTCGACGCTGCTGTCCGCGCACCAGTCGATCGGCGTCGCCGAGCCGCTGATGCTGTTCGGGTCGGACGAGCAGAAGCGGAAGTGGCTCCCGCTCGTCAGCCGCGACCACATCTCGGCGTTCCTGCTGACCGAGCCCGACGTCGGCTCCGACCCCGCCCGGCTCGGGCTCGACCGCCGAGCCGGTCGAGCGGCGGCTACAAGCTCAACGGGCTCAAGCTGTGGGCGACGAACGGCGCGATCGCCGACATCGTCGTCGTGATGGCCCAGGTGCCCAAGGCCGAGGGCCGGCGCGGCGGCATCACGGCGTTCGTCCTCCCGTACGACAGCCCCGGCGTCAGCGTCGAGCACCGCAACGCGTTCATGGGCCTGCGCGGGATCGAGAACTCGGTCACGCGGCTCACGGACGTCTTCGTCCCCGAGGAGAACGTGATCGGGAAGGAGGGCCAGGGCCTCAAGATCGCGCTGACGACGCTCAACACCGGGCGGCTCGCGCTCCCCGCGATCTGCGTCGGCACCGCGAAGTGGGCGACGAAGACGGCGCGCGAGTTCTCCGCCGAGCGCGTCCAGTGGGGCAAGCCGGTCGGCGAGCACGACGCCGTCGCGCAGAAGCTCGCCTTCATCGCGGCGAGCGCGTTCGGGCTCGAGGCGATGCTCGACGTCGCCAGCCGGCTCGCGGACGACAAGTCGAACGACATCCGGATCGAGGCCGCGATCGCGAAGCTCTACGCGTCCGAGCTCGGCTGGCGGGTCATCGACGACCTGATGCAGATCCGCGGCGGCCGCGGCTACGAGACCGCGGCGTCGCTGAAGGCGCGCGGCGAGCGGCCGGTGCCGGTCGAGCAGCACCTGCGCGACATGCGGATCAACCGGATCTTCGAGGGCTCGAGCGAGATCATGCACCTGCTGATCGCGCGCGAGGCGGTCGACCGGCACCTCGAGGTGGCGGGCGAGATCCTCGAGGGCGACGGCGACCTGAAGGAGAAGGCGCGCGTGGCGCTGCAGGCCGGGCGCTTCTACGCGAAGTGGCTGCCGCAGCTCGCGATCGGCGAGGGCGTCAAGCCCGGCGGCTTCGAGGCCTACGGCGACCTCGCCGGGCACCTGCGCTTCGCCGAGCGCAGCTCGCGCAAGCTCGCGCGCTCGATCTTCTACGCGATGGGCCGCTGGCAGGCCGGGCTGGAGAAGCGCCAGGCGGTGCTCGGGCGGGTCGTCGACATCGGCGCCGAGCTGTTCGCGATGTCCGCCGCGGTCGTCTACGCGACGACGATCCGCGAGGAGCGGCCGGAGCGGGCGGAGGAGGCCGCCGAGCTCGCCGACCTGTTCTGCAAGCAGTCCGCGCGCCGGGTCGGCGACCTGTTCGGCGCGCTGTGGAGCAACGACGACGCCGACAACCGCACGCTCGCCGCGCGCCTGCTCGAGGGCCGCTACGGGTTCCTCGAGGAGGGGATCATCGACCCCGCCGGCGACGCGCCGCTGTTCGGGTCCTAGGCGCGGGCGCGCGCGAGGGCGATCCGGGCGGCGCTCGCGCCGCCCAGCAGCTCCGCGCCGACCTGCGCGCGCTTGAACAGCCAGTGCACGTCGGCCTCCCAGGTGAAGCCGATCCCGCCGTGCGCCTGGATCGCCGAGCCGGTGACGGCGCGCGCCGCCTCCCCCGCCGCCGCGGTCGCGATGCCGGCCGCCTCGGCGAGCCGGTCGGGCGCGGCGTCCGCGGCCCAGGCCGCGAAGTAGGCGGCGCTGCGCGCGGACTCGGTCTGCAGCAGCATCTCCGCGCAGCGGTGCGAGACGGCCTGGAAGGCGCCGACCGGGACGCCGAACTGGCGCCGCTCCTTGACGTAGGCGACGGTCATGTCGAGCGCGCGCTGGCCGACGCCGACGAGCTCGGCCGCGAGCGCGCCGGCGCTGCGTCCGGCGACGTCGCCGCCGAGCGCCGGCCCCTCCCCCGCCACCTGCGCGTAGCGGCGGGTCGGGTCGATCGTCTCCAGCCGCGTGACGTCGGCGTCGGCGCCGTCGACGACGGTGGCTCCGGCGCCGTCGAGCAGGACGATCACGGCGGCGCCGTCGGCGTCGGCCGCGAGGCCGGGACGGCCGAAGCCGCCGGTCAGCTCGCCCGCGGCGAGGCCCGGGAGCCAGCGCGCGCGCTGCGCGTCGCTCCCGCCGTGCTGGAGCGCGAGCGCGGCGAGCGCCGTGCCGAGGAACGGGGTCGCGGCGACCGCGTAGCCGAGCTCCTCGAGCAGGATCGCCAGCTCGACGGCCCCGAGCCCCTGGCCGCCGTGCTCCTCCGCGACCGCGATCCCGGGCCAGCCGAGCGCGCGCAGCTCGGCCCAGAGCTCGGCGTCGTCGACGCGCGCCTCGGCGGCCGCGCGCACGCGCGGGAACGGCGAGCGCTCGCCGAGCAGCTCGCGCGCCGTGGCCTTGATCTGCTGCTGCTCGTCGCTGAAGCCGAAGTCCATCAGCGCATCCGCGGCAGGCCGAGCACGCGCTCGGCGACGATGTTCTTGAGGATCTCCGTCGTCCCGCCCTCGATCGAGTTGCCGCGCGCGCGCAGCAGCTCGTAGGCCCACGGGGAGCCGGTGACGAGCGCGTCCGGGCCGAGGATGTCGGCGGCGAGCTGGGCGAGCCGCTGGTTGGCGTCGGACCACATCCACTTCGTGAGCGAGCCCTCGGGCCCGGGCTGGCCGTACTTCTCGATCGCGGTCAGGCCGCGGTAGGCGGTCAGCCGCAGCAGCTCGGTGCGCACGTGCAGCTCGCCGAGCCGCTCGGCCACGAGATCGTCGGCCAGCCGCCCGCGCGCGGCCGCCTCCGCGATCAGGTCGTCGAGCAGGTTGCGCAGCCGGACCTGGAGGAAGAACGCGAGCCCGGCGCGCTCGTTCATCAGCGTCGTCATCGCGACGCGCCAGCCGTTGCCGGCGCCGCCGACGACCTGCTCGTCGGTGATCCGCGCCTCCTCGATGAACAGCTCGTTGAACTCGGACTCGCCGGTGATCTGGCGCAGCGGGCGGATCTGGACCGCGTCCTGCTCCATGTCCATGAGGAAGTAGGTCAGGCCCTTGTGGCGCGCCTCGCCGGGATCGGTCCGCGCCACGAGCATGCACCACTTCGAGTACTGGGCGCCGCTCGTCCAGACCTTCTGGCCGGTGACGACCCAGCCGTCGCCGTCGCGGACGGCGCGCGTCTTGAGCGCGGCGAGGTCGGAGCCGGCGTCCGGCTCGGAGAAGCCCTGGCACCAGATCTCGTCGGCGGAGAGGATCGGCCCGAGGAAGCGGTCCTTCTGCTCGTCGGTCCCCCAGACCATCAGGGTCGGTCCGCCGAGCAGCAGCCCGAGCACGTTGACCGGCAGCGGCGCGCGGGCGCGGCCGAGCTCCTCGAAGAAGATCGCGGACTGGGTCAGCGTCGCGCCGCGGCCGCCGTACTCGACCGGCCAGTGCGGCGCGGCCCAGCCGCCGTCGTAGAGCCGGCGCTGGAAGTCGCGCCGCCACGCCTGGTGCTCGTCGGCCGTGCGCGGCTCCGGGCCGGGGTCGTTGCCGGCGAACCAGTCGCGCAGCTCGTCGCGGAACGCCGTCTCCGCGTCCGAGAACGTCAGGTCCATTCGCGGACCGTATGCGAGATGTACCCCCTAGGGGTATGGTACGCTCCGCCGAATGCATACCCCTGCCCCGTATACTCATCCTCGTGATGACGATCGGAGCCACGGCATGAGCGCCCCCGTCCGGCTCGCCGGCTTCCTCGCCGTGCTGTCGCTCGCGTTCGCCGCGGCCGCGCTCGCGGGCGCCGCGATCGACCCCGCGCCGCCGCGCGCGGGCGGCGAGGGCGACGCGATGGGCGGCCACGACGACGCGGCCGGCGACGCCCACGGCGCCGCCGCGGGCGGCCACGACGCCGACGCGGTCCGCGGCCTCGCGGTCGCCGGCGACGGCCTGCGCCTGGTCGTGCCGCGCACCGACCTGCCGCGCGGGCGCCGCACCACGCTGCGCTTCTCGATCACCGACGACCACGGGGCCGTCGTGCGCGACCTCGACGTCACGCACGAGAAGCGGATGCACCTGATCGTCGTGCGGCGCGACCTGACCGGCTTCCAGCACCTCCACCCCGTCCAGGCCGCCGACGGCACCTGGTCGGTCGAGCTCGCGCTGCCCGCCGCCGGGTCCTACCGGATGCTCGCCGACTTCGCCCGCGACGGCGAGGCGCGCACGCTCGGCGCCGATCTGCGCGTCGACGGCCCCGCGCGGCTCGCTCCGCTCCCGCCGGCGACCGCCCACGCCCGGACCGACGGCTACGACGTCCGGCTCGGCGGCGAGGGCGGCGACCTGCGCTTCGCGATCACGCGCGGCGGCGAGCCGGTCCGCACGCAGCCCTACCTCGGGGCCGCCGGGCATCTCGTGGCGCTGCGCGAGGGCGACCTCGCGTTCCTCCACGTGCACCCGGACGGCGACGACGTCGCGTTCGCGACGGAGTTCCCGAGCGCGGGCCGCTACCGGCTGTTCCTGCAGTTCCGCCACGCGGGGCGGGTCCACACCGCCGCGTTCACGCGCGAGGTGTCCGGATGAGCCACGTGGAGCTGCCGATCACCGGCATGACGTGCGCCTCGTGCGCGAACCGGATCGAGCGCCGGCTCAACGGGCTCGACGGCGTGACCGCGTCGGTCAACTACGCGACGGAGCGCGCGACGGTCGACTTCGACCCCGCCGCCGTCGCCGCGGACGACCTCGTCGCCGCCGTGGCGGAGGCGGGCTACGCCGCCACCCTGCCCGAGGCCGCACCGGCACCGGCGCCCGAGGCCGACCCGCTCACGACGCGGCTCGTGCTGTCGGCGCTGCTGACGCTGCCGGTGCTGCTGATCGCGATGATCCCGCCGCTGCAGTTCGAGAACTGGCAGTGGCTGTCGCTGACGCTCGCCGCGCCCGTCGTCGTCTGGGGCGCGTGGCCGTTCCACCGCGCCGCCTGGCAGAACCTGCGCCACGGGACGGCGACGATGGACACGCTGATCTCGGTCGGCGTGCTCGCCGCGTTCGCCTGGTCGCTGTACGCCCTGTTCCTCGGCGACGCCGGCGAGCCCGGGCTGCGGATGGCCTTCGACCTGATCCCCGACCGGGCCGGCGGGACCCACGAGATCTACCTCGAGGTCGCCTCCGCGGTGACCGTGTTCATGCTCGCCGGGCGCTGGTTCGAGGCGCGTGCCAAGCGCCGCGCCGGCGCCGCGCTGACCGCCCTGCTCGAGCTCGGCGCGCGCGACGTCGCGCTGCTCGACGACGACGGCGGCGAGCGGCGCGTGCCGGTCGAGCAGCTCGCCGTCGGCGACCGCTTCGTCGTCCGGCCGGGCGAGAAGGTCGCCACCGACGGGGTCGTCGAGGCGGGCACCTCGGCGGTCGACGAGGCGCTGCTCACCGGCGAGTCCGCGCCGGTCGAGAAGCAGCCGGGCGACACCGTGGCCGGCGCGACCGTCAACGCCGGCGGCCGGCTCGTCGTGCGCGCGACCCGGGTCGGCGCCGACACCGCGCTCGCCCAGATCGGGCGGCTCGTGACCGAGGCGCAGTCCGGCAAGGCGCCCGCGCAGCGGCTGGCCGACCGCGTCTCCGGCGTCTTCGTCCCGGTCGTGCTCGTGCTCTCCGCCGCCACGCTCGGCTTCTGGCTCGGCGCCGGCGAGGATGCGACGTTCGCGATCTCCGCCGCGGTCGCCGTGCTGATCGTCGCCTGCCCCTGCGCGCTCGGCCTCGCGACCCCGACCGCGCTGCTCGTCGGCACCGGCCGCGGCGCGCAGCTCGGGCTGCTGATCAAGGGACCGGAGGTGCTCGAGTCCACGCGCCGCGTCGACACGATCGTGCTCGACAAGACCGGGACGGTGACGACGGGCCGGATGCGGCTCGTCGACGTCGTCCCCGCGGCGGGCGAGGACGCGGACGAGGTGCTGCGCTTCGCGGGCGCGCTCGAGGCGGCGTCCGAGCATCCGGTCGCGCGGGCGATCGCGGAGGCCGCCCCGGCGCCGCTGCCGCCGGTCGCGGGCTTCACCTCGCACGCCGGGCTCGGCGTCGAGGGCGTGGTCGGCGGCCGCGCGGTGCTGATCGGGCGGCCGGCGCTCCTCGCCGACCGCGGGATCGCGCTCCCGCCGGAGCTCGCCGCCGTTCCCGCAGACGGCCGGACCACCGTCGCGGTCGCCTGGGGCGGGACCGCGCGCGGCGTGCTCGCCGTCGCCGACGCGGTCAAGCCGACGTCGCGCGACGCGATCGCGCGGTTGAAGCGGCTCGGCCTCCGCCCGGTCCTGCTCACCGGCGACAACGCCGCCACGGCGCGCGCGGTCGCGGAGGAGGTCGGCATCGACGAGGTGATCGCCGAGGTGCTGCCCGCGGACAAGGTCGCCGTCGTCAGGCGGCTCCAGGACGAGGGTCACGTCGTCGCGCTGGCCGGCGACGGCGTCAACGACGCCCCCGCGCTCGCGCAGGCCGACCTCGGCCTCTCGATCGGGACGGGCACCGACGTCGCGATCGAGGCCGGCGACCTGACGCTGGTCAGCGGCGACCTGCGCGGAGCGGCGGACGCGATCCGCCTGTCGCGCGCGACGCTGCGGACGATCAAGCAGAACCTCGCCTGGGCGTTCGGGTACAACCTGGCGGCGATCCCGCTCGCGGCGGCCGGGCTGCTCAGCCCGCTGCTGGCCGGGCTCGCGATGGCGCTCTCCTCGCTGAGCGTCGTCGGCAACGCGCTGCGGCTGCGCCGCTTCGCACGGGAATAAGGAGCGTCGAGCCGTCGTCCGAGAGCCATGATCCACTCGCTCCCCCAGCTCGCCGGCGACCGCCTGTTCCTCGCGGACGGCGGCCTCGAGACGACGCTCGTGTTCCATCGCGGCATCGAGCTGCCGGAGTTCGCCGCCTTCCCGCTGCTCGGCACCGCGGAGGGCCGCGCGGCGCTGCGCGACTACTTCGCCGGCTATCTCCGGCTCGCGCGCGAGCACGACGCCGGCTTCGTGCTCGACACCGCCACATGGCGCGCCAACCCCGACTGGGGCGCCCGGCTCGGCTACGACGCCCCCGCGCTCGACCGGATCAACCGCGCCGCGGTCGCGTTCGCCCGCGAGCTGCGCGACGCCGCGACCGACGGCCCGTCGCCGATCCTGATCGACGGGGTCGTCGGCCCGCGCGGCGACGGCTACGCGCTCGAGGCCCTGATGACCCCCGGCGAGGCGCAGGCCTACCACGCGCCGCAGGTCGCGGCGTTCGCGGCGGCCGGCGCGGACCTGGTCTCGGCGATCACCATGACCCACGCGGCGGAGGCGGTCGGCGTCGCGCGCGCCGCCGACGCGGCCGGGCTCCCCGCGGTCGTGTCGTTCACCGTCGAGACCGACGGGCGGCTGCCGGACGGCCAGACGCTCGGCGACGCGATCGAGCAGGTCGACGCCGACACGCTCGGGTCGGTCGCGTACTACATGATCAACTGCGCGCACCCGTCGCACTTCGCCGCCACGCTGGCGGCGGGCGGCGGCTGGCGCGAGCGGATCGCCGGGCTGCGGCCCAACGCCTCCGCACGGAGCCACGCGGAGCTCGACGCGGCCGACGAGCTCGACGCGGGCGACCCCGACGGGCTCGGTGCCGCGGGCGCCGCGCTGCGGCCGCTGCTCCCGTCGGTGACGGTGATCGGCGGCTGCTGCGGGACCGACGAGCGCCACGTCGCCGCGGCCGCGGCGAGCTGGGCCGCCGCCGCGATCGCCTGAGCTAGCCCGCGTCGAGCCAGCGCTCGATCAGCCGCCGCGCGATCGCGAGCCGCGGCGGCAGCAGGAGCGCGGTCGCGTCCGGGTCCGCGGGATCGGGGCCGCCGCCCCAGCCGTCGATGTCGTCGGCGGCCGCGGCGGCCACCTCGGCGCGGCTGAACCAGCGCACCTCCTGGATCTCGTCCTCCTGCGGGCTCGGCTCCCCCGACACCCACGGCGCGATGAAGCCGAGCATCAGCGAGGACGGGAACGGCCACGGCTGCGAGGCGATGTAGCGCGGCGGGCCGGCGGTGACGCCGCTCTCCTCCGCGACCTCGCGGACGACCGCCTCCTCGAGGCTCTCCCCCGGCTCGACGAAGCCGGCGAGCGCCGAGAAGCGGCGCGGCGGCCAGCTCGGGGCGCGGCCGAGCAGGAGCCGGTCGCCGTCCTCGACGAGCATGATCACGACGGGGTCGGTGCGCGGGTGGTGCGTCGTCGCGCAGCGCGGGCAGAGCCGGGCGAGCCCGCCCTCGGTGACGTCGGACGGCGTGCCGCAGGTCGCGCAGAACGCGTGCCGGCGGTGCCAGTTGAGCAGCGCGGCGACGTAGGCCACGAGGCCGCCCTCGTCCTGCGGGAGCACGGCGACCGCCTCGCGCAGCGCGACCGGGCGCGGCCCGGCGGCCGCCGCGGGCCGCTCGGCGCCGCTGCCGCGCGGGCCGCCGGCCGCGATCAGCCGCGCGGGGCGCGAGCCGCCGGGCGGCGGCGCGTCGACGTCGACCGCGAACAGCGGCCCGGCGTCGGTGTCGCCGAGCAGGTACGGCCCGCCGTGGTCCGGAGCGGCCTCGGCGAGCGGGACGATCGCGAGCCGCTCGCCGTCCATCACGACGCCCGCGTCGCCGGCCAGCACGGCGCGCGCCCGCGGGTCGCCGAAGCGCGCGGCGAGCCAGGCGTCGTCGCGGCGGCGCTCGTCGCCCGCGCGCTCGAGCCGCGCGCCCGTGAACGCGTTCGCGCCGCTCACGCCAGCGCGGGGACGACGGCCGACGCGATCAGCTCGAGCGCCGCGTGGTCGTCGACGAGGAGGTGCTGCAGCATCACGCGCTCGACCCCCGCGGCCTCGTACTCGCGGAGCCGGGCGACGAACTCGCTCGGGCGTGCCGGAGATCCAGCTGCCGCTCAGCTCCTCCACCGGCACGCCGGTGCGCGCGGACAGGCGCTCGCCGCGCGCGCGGAGGTCGGCCTCGTCGGCGCCGATCAGGAACCCGTGCATCAGGCTGAACGTCATCGTCGCCGGGTCGCGGCCGGCGTCCGTGCACGCGGCCGCGAGCCGCTCGCGCGCCGCGCCCGCGTCCTCCGGCGTCTGGTGGACGACGTTGTACTCGGTCGCGAAGCGCGCGGCGAGCGCCGCGCCGCGCGGCGCCGCCGCCCCGCCCATCAGCAGCGGCAGCGGGTCCTGGACCGGCTTGGGCAGCGCGTCGAGGCCGGTCGACCGCGTAGTGCTCGCCGGCGAACGAGAACGGGCCGGGCGCCCACGAGCCGGCGATGACCTCGAGCTGCTCGGCGAGCCGGTCCATGCGCTCCTTCATCGGCGGGAACGGGAAGCCGTAGGCGCGGTGCTCGGCCTCGTGCCAGCCCGTCCCGATCCCGACCTCGATCCGGCCGCCCGAGATGTGGTCGGCGGTCACGGCGGACTTGGCCAGCACCGACGGATGGCGGAACGTCGCCGGCGAGACGAGCGTGCCGAGCCGGAGCGTGCTCGTCGTCGCCGCCAGCCCGCAGATCGTCGACCAGGCGTCGAGCGCGCCGCGGGTCGTGTCGCCGTCGACCGAGCCGTAGTGGTCGGAGCGCAGCAGCGCCTCGAACCCCAGCCGCTCGGCGGTCGCGGCGAGCGCGGTCCACTGCTCCCAGGTCACGTCCTCCTGGCCCTCGACCATCACCGCGAAGCGCATCGCCCGGACCCTAGCGAGCGCGTCGCGTCAGCAGCGCCGGGCGGGCTTCGAGGCGCCCGGCGCGAGGCAGAGCGTCGTGGCCTTCGGCAGCTTGCCGCTGCGGACCGCGTAGCGGACGACCTTGCCGATCCAGCCGGGCGCGGTGATGCGGATCTCGAGCACCGCGCCCGGCTTCAGCCGATGGCCCTCGAGCGCGCCGGTGAAGCCGACCTTGCCGTTCGCAGGGACCTGGCGGCTGCGCTTCGCGAACGGGCAGCCGTCGCCGGCGCAGGTGACCGTGACCCGCGCGCCGGACGGCGCGCCCGCTGACGGAGAATCCGGTGACCTTCGTGGAGCGGCGCTTGACGAGCCAGCGGTTGCGCACCGGCGCCGTGATCTGCGTGACCGTCACGCGCCCGGTCGGCGGCAGGCCCGCCGGCGCGGGCTTGGGCGTGACCGGCTGGGCGGGGGCCGGCGTGTCGGCGCCGGAGCAGTCCTGGTCGATCCCGTCGCCCGGCGTGTCGGCCGCGCCGGGGTGGACTGTCGGGTCCGCGTCGTCGCAGTCGAGCGGGGCGACGATGCCGTCGAGGTCGTCGTCGGGCCGCACCACCGTCTCGCAGCCGCTGACCGTGTCGAGCGCGTCGACGGTCGCCGTGTCGTTCCCGACCCCGCAGTCGATCGCGTCCGCGACGCCGTCGCGCGCCGCGATCGTGTCGTCGCCCTCGCCGCCCGCGATCGTGTCGGCGCCGCCGGCGCCGTCGAGGGTGTCGTTGCCCTGCCCGCCGGTCAGCACGTTGGCGGCCGCGGAGCCGGTGAAGGTGTCGGCCTCGGCCGCTGCCGGTGAGGTTCTCGACGTCGGCGTGGACGTTCGCGCCGCCGACGTCGTTCGCGGTGTCGTCCAGGCTGACCGTCACGGGCGACGGCGAGGAGAGCAGGAGCAGGTCGGTCCCGGCGCCGCCGCGGATGTCGTCCGAGCCGCTGGGATAGCGGATCGTGTCGTCGCCGGTGCCGCCGTTCACCTGGTCGGCGTTCGCGCCGTACGCCATGATCGCGTCGTCTCCGTCGCCGCCGTTCACGCTGTTGATGGCGTTGCTGCCCACGTTGAGCGTGTCGCTGCCGGAGCCGCCGTCGAAGGTCATCCCGTGGGCGTCCGAGCCGCCGAGGACCTTGTCGTCGCCGCCGCGCGAGGTTGATCGCCGCCGTGCCCGGCTGGCACGCGATCCGCGTGTGCTCCTGGCCGGCGACGCCGCTGCAGTTGGCGCCGGCGTCCATCAGGGTGGCGCCGCCCGCCTGGAAGATGATCGCCGGCGGGTTGTTGAGCGAGACGCTGATGTCGTCGACGCCGTCGGTGCCCTGGTAGACGATCTGGGGGGACGTCTTGGACACGGTGGCGTTCGCGTGCGCGGCGGCGGGCAGGAGCGCGGCGGCGAAGAGCGCGGCCGCGACGGCGCGGAGGGGGGTCATGGCCGCGACACTGACGGCGCGTCAGCGGGCGCGCATGGCCCATAGGGATGAACCCGGCACGCCGCGAGTCGACCGCGCGGCGCTTCGCCTCCCGGCGGCGACGTGTGAAGATCCCCGCCGATGGACGGCACCTACGACGAGGTGTTCGCGGCACCCGGGCAGCCGCGCGAGCACGCGGTCGCGCTCGCCGAGGCGCTCGCCGACCTCGGCCCGGACGCGCTGACCGACGCCGGCCGGATGCGGGACTCGATCTTCATGCAGCAGGGGATCACGTTCGAGGTCGCCGGTCCCGGCCACCCGGAGGCCGACGGCCCGGTGCGCGACCGGCCGTTCCCGCTCGACCTGGTCCCCCGGATCATCCCCGCCGGCGAGTGGCGCGACATCAAGCGCGGCCTCGCGCAGCGGATCCGCGCGCTCAACGCGTTCGTCGATGACGTCTACCACGCGCGCGAGATCGTCCACGCCGGGATCGTGCCGTGGGAGCTGATCGTCTCCCGCTCCGCCTTCGCGCGCGCCGCGCACGGCATCCGGCCCGCCCGGCGGCGTCTACTGCCACGTCTCCGGCTGCGACCTCGTGCGCGACGCCGACGGCAGCTGGAAGGTGCTCGAGGACAACGTCCGCACGCCGAGCGGGATCTCCTACGTGCTCGAGAACCGCGTCGCGATGACGCGGCTGCTGCCCGGGCTGTTCGGCTCCTATCGCGTCCGGCCGGTCGACCACTACCCGGCGCTGCTGCGCACCGCGCTCACCGAGGTCGCCCCGACGAGCGCGGAGGAGGAGGCGACCGTCGTCGTCTGGACCCCCGGCCCGTTCAACTCCGCCTACTTCGAGCACGCCTTCCTCGCGCGCCAGATGGGCGTCGAGCTCGTCGAGGCCTCGGACCTCGTGGTGCGCGATGCCGCGTGCTACATCCGCACCACGAACGGGCTCCAGCGCGTCCACGCGATCTACCGCCGGATCGACGACGACTTCATGGACCCGCTCGAGTTCCGCCCCGACTCGCTGCTCGGCGTCCCCGGGCTGATGCGCGCGTACCGCGCGGGCACGGTCGCGGTCGTCAACGCGGTCGGCACCGGCGTGGCGGACGACAAGGCCGTCTACCACCACGTGCCGGACATGATCCGCTTCTACCTCGACGAGGAGCCGATCCTCCAGAACGTGCCGACGTACCTGCTCGCCGACCCGGAGCAGCGCGCCCAGGTGCTCGAGCGGCTCGGCGAGCTGGTGGTCAAGCCGGTCGACCAGTCCGGCGGCAAGGGCGTGTTCATCGGCCCGGGCGCGAGCGACGAGCAGATCGCGCGCCAGGCCGCGGAGGTGCAGCGCCGCCCGGAGCGCTGGATCGCGCAGGAGCTCGTCAAGCTCTCGACCTGCCCCACGGCCTCGCCCGACGGCCGGCTCGTCGGCCGCCACGTCGACCTGCGCCCGTTCGCGGTCTTCGGCGAGGACATCCACATCGTCCCGGGCGGTCTCACGCGCGTGGCGCTGCGCGAGGGCTCGATGATCGTCAACTCGTCCCAGGGCGGCGGCTCGAAGGACACCTGGGTGCTCGCGGAGGACGACGTGCCCGACGGGCGCCGCGAGGAGCAGCAGGCGGCCTGGTCGCCGCCCGAGCTGCCCGGGTTGCGCCAGAGCGGCGAGTTCTCCGGCCAGCAACAGCAGCAACAGCAGTAGATGCTGGCCCGGATCGCCCACGAGCTGTACTGGATCGGCCGCCAGCTCTCGCGCGCCGAGCACACCGCGCGGATGCTCGACGGCGTCTTCCACGCCGACGTGCAGGGGCGGCGCCAGGACACCGGCGGCGTGCGGCTCTCGTGGGTCGGGCTGCTCGCGATCATGGGCGACGAGCGGCCCGACGACGCGACCCGCGAGGCGGTCGTCCAGCGGCTGACGCTCGACCGCGAGCACCCGGCGAGCGTCGCGAGCTGCGTGACCCAGGCGCGCGAGGGCGCCCGCACGGTGCGCGACGTCTTCTCCGCCGAGATGTGGGAGGCGATCAACACGTTCCACCTCGGGCTGCTGCGGCGCGACAACTCCGCCGCGCTGCGCACCGGCCCGTACTCGGTCTACGCCTACGTCAAGGAGCGCTGCGGCCTGTTCTGGGGGGTGACGGGGCGGACGATGCTCCGCGACGAGGCGCTACGCGTTCCTGGAGGCGGGCGCACGGATCGAGGCCGCCGACATGATGCTGCGGATGCTGCGCGTCGCCCTGCCCGGCGGGGGCGACCCGGACGACCACACCACCGACGGCCAGGCGCTCGCGCTGCTGCAGGCGGTCGGCGGCTTCCAGGCGTTCCGGCGCGCCGTCCCGCAGCCGCCGAACGCGCGCCCGGTGGGCCGCTTCCTGCTCTACGAGCGCGCCTACCCGGACTCGGTCGCCGCCTCGGTCGAGTCGCTCCACGAGGCGCTGACCGAGGCCGACGCGAACTACCGCAAGTCCGCCCCGGTGCTGCGGCTCGGGCGGCTCCAGGCCGACCTCGACTTCCGCTCGCGCGCGCTCGAGGCCAACGGCGGCGGCATCATGCCGATCGTCGAGGACGTCCGCCAGGAGCTCGCCCAGGTCGACGCCGACATCGCGGTCCGCTACTTCGGCGGCGCGTCCCCGCCCGCGGCGAGGATGGCGACGCCCTGATGCACTTCGCCATCCGCTACCTGACCGAGTACCGCTACGAGGAGCCGGTCAGCGACAACCTCAACGCGCTGCGGGTCACGCCGGCCACGACGCAGTACCAGCGCGTCGACGACTTCGGCGTCCGCGTCGACCCCGAGACGCGCCTCACCCAGCACCTCGACTACTTCGGCACGGCCGTGATCGAGTTCGGGATCTCGAGGCCGCACGAGCAGCTCTCGATCGACGTCCGCGCCCGGGTGGCCACGATCGCCCCGCCCGCGCCGCCGGAGTCGGACTGGGCGACGGCGGAGGAGCGCGGCTACCTCGCCGCCGGCGGCGAGTTCCGGCTCCCGTTCGGGACCGAGCCGGAGCTCGCGCTGCTCGACGAGCTCGTCGGGCTGTCGCGGCAGCCGACGCCCGCCGCGACGCTCGCGGCGGTCTGCGAGCTCATCCCGGACCGCTTCGAGTACCGGACCGGCGTCACCTACGTCGGCTCGGACGTACGCGACCTGCTCGCCGCCGGCGCCGGCGTGTGCCAGGACTTCGCCCATCTCGCGCTGGTGCTCCTGCGCCGCCACGGCCTCGCCGCGCGCTACGTGTCGGGCTACCTGTTCGCGCCGCCGGAGGAGGACGAGTCCGGCGACTCGGCCGAGGTCGAGACCCACGCCTGGATCGAGACGCTGCTCCCCGCGCCCGACGGCGGCGAGCCGGTCTGGATCGCCGCCGATCCGACGAACCGCGGGCTCACCGGCGAGCGCCATGTGAAGATCGGCCACGGCCGCCACTACTCCGACGTCCCGCCCGTCCGCGGCGTCTACCGCGGCCACGCGAACGCCGACCTGACCGCCACGGTCCGGATGACGCGCACCGACGGCGCGCCGCGGACCGCACCTGCGACCGGCTGACGGCGCGCGCCTCTACAGTGCGCGGCCATGCAGCTGCGCGCACCCCTGGCCGCGGACGCCGCCGCGGTCCTCGAGCTCATCGTCGCCCGCGACGTCGCCGACCTCGGACGGCCCGACTACACGCTCGAGGACGTCGTCGCCGACTGGGCGACGCCCGGGATCGACCTCGCGCTCGACGCCTGGCTCGCCGAGGAGGACGGCGCCGCGCTCGGCTACGCGCTGCTCGACGACCGCGGCGCCGCGCTGATCACCGTCCCGCCCGCGACCGAGGGCCGCGGCGTCGGCACCGCGCTGCGCGAGGCGGCCGAGACGCGGGCGCGCGACCGCGGCGAGGCGATCGTGCGCCAGTACGTGCCGATCGGCAACGAGGCGGCGCGGACCCACCTGCTCGAAGCCGGCTACTGGCCCGCCTACAGCTACTTCCGCATGCGGATGGACCTCGGCGGCACGCCGCCCGCCCCCGCCGACGTCCCGGTCCGGCCGTTCAGCCGCGGGGTCGACGACGGCCCGGTCCACGCGCTGGTCGAGGAGGCGATGGCGGGCGTCCCCGGGAACGAGGCGCGCTCGCTCGAGTCCTGGCAGGCGGCGAAGATCGACAAGGAGGGCTGGGACCCGGCGCTCTGGCTCCTGCACGAGGACGCCGGCGGGCTCGCGGGCGTCGTGCTGTGCGAGCGCTGGGAGGAGGGCGTCGGCTACGTCGACTACCTCGCCGTCGCGCCGCGCGCCCAGGGCCACGGGCTCGGGCGGGCGCTCCTGCTGCACGGCCTCGCGGCCCTGCGCGACGCCGGGCTGGGCACGGTCGAGCTGTCGGTCCAGGGCGAGAACGCCGGCGCCACGCGGCTCTACGAGTCGGTCGGCATGGCGGCGGTCTGGACGATCGAGCGCTGGGAGAAGACGCTCCAGCCTCACGCGTAGAGCGCGACGGCGACGGCCGTCGCGAGGTTCAGGCTGGAGACCCCCGGCCGCATCGGGATCCCCACGCGCGCGTCGGCGCGCGCCAGCAGCGCGGCGCCCAGCCCGTGGCGCTCCGAGCCGAACGCGAGCACCGCGTCGTCGGGCAGCGTGGCGAGCGGCTCCCCGCCGGGATCGACCGCGACGAGCGGGCGGTCGGCCGGCGGCGCGTCGACGCGGCCGACCGGGAGCGCGAAGTGCAGCCCCGCGGAGCCGCGCAGCGCGGCGGGCGCCCACGGGTCGCGCGCGCCGGTGACGAGCACGCCGGCCGCGCCCGCGGCCGCGGCGACGCGCACGGCGGCGCCGACGTTGCCGGGATGGCGCGGCGCGTCGAGCAGCACCACCCGGCCCGGCCCGAGCGCGCCCGGGTCGAACGGCGGCCGGCGCGCGACGGCGACGACGCCGGTGTGATGGGCGTCGGGGCCGAGGTCGGCCACCGTCGCCACGAGGCCCGCGAGCTCGAGGTCGGGCGCCAGCTCCGCCGCGAGCGCCGCGAGCCCGTCCGGGTCGGTCGTCCCGGCCCCGAGCACGTCGGCGCCGAAGCGCAGCGCGTGCTTGAGCGCGTGGAACCCCTCGATCACCACGAGCCCGCGATCGCCGCGGGCCGCGGCGAGCAGCTCACGCACGTCGTCCACCCGCGAAGCGTAGGCTGCGCGCCGATGCTCGCCGCGATCGGCTGGGGCGCGCTCGCGGCCTCCTCGCTCGTCCTCGGCGCCCTGCTCGCGCTCGGGCGCCGCTGGCCGGACCGGATGGTCGGGCTCGTGCTGTCGTTCGGCGCGGGCGCCCTGATCAGCGCGGTGAGCTTCGAGCTCGCCGAGGAGGGCGCGCAGATCGGCGGCCCGCTGCCGCTCGCGCTCGGCCTCGCGGTCGGGGCGCTGACCTACTTCCTCGCCGACCGGCCGCTGGAGCGCAAGCCGGACTCCGGCGGCGGCTCGCTCGCGCTCGGCGCGTTCCTCGACGGCATCCCCGAGCAGGCCGTGCTCGGGATCGGGCTCGCGACCGGCGCGGGCGTCAGCGTCGGGCTGCTCGTCGCGGTCTTCGTCTCCAACCTGCCGGAGTCGATCGGCGCGAGCGCGGACATGCTGGAGGCCGGGAAGTCGCGCCGCACGATCCTGCGGCTGTGGCTCGCGGTCAGCCTGATCTGCGCGCTCGCGACCGTCGGCGGCTACGCGATCGCCGACGCGGCGAGCGACGAGCTCAAGGGCGCGATCGACGGGTTCGCCGCCGGCGCGCTGCTCGTGATGCTGGCCGACTCGATGATCCCCGAGGCGCGGCGCAAGTCCGGCCTGGCCGGCGGGCTCGTGCTCGTGCTCGGCTTCGCGGTCGCGGCGGGGCTCTCCGGCCTCTCGTGACACCCGGCGTCCGCGCGCACCGTTAGCGTTCGCCCGCGAATGGGTGAGGCGATCGGCCAGATGCTGCCGGCGGCCGTCGGCGTGGCGATCAGCCCGCTGCCGATCGTGGCGGTCGTGCTGATGCTCGTGACGCCGCGCGGGCGGGTCAACGGGCCGGCGTTCGTGCTCGGCTGGATCGCCGGGCTCGCGGTGCTCGGCGCGATCGTCCTGAGCGTGGCGAGCGGCGCGAGCGCGTCCGACGACGGCGAGCCGGCGACGTGGGTCAGCGTGCTCGAGCTGGTCCTCGGGCTCGCCGTGCTGCTGCTCGGCGTGCGCCAGTTCCGCGGCCGGCCGCGCGGCGACGCGGTCCCCGAGCCGCCGAAGTGGATGCAGGCGCTCGACACGTTCGAGCCGCCGAAGGCGATCGGCACCGGCGTGCTGCTGTCGTCGGTGAACCCGAAGAACCTGCTGCTCGCCGTCGCGGGCGCCACCTCGATCGCCAAGACCGGGATCGGCGGCGGCGAGCAGGCGATCGCCTGGGTCGTGTTCGTGCTCGTCGCCTCCGTCGGCGTGGCCGCCCCGGTGATCGTGGCGGTCGCGATGGGCGACCGCTCGCGCCACCTGCTCGACGAGCTCAAGAACTGGCTCGCCGCGAACAACGCGACGATCATGGCCGTGCTGCTGTTCGTGATCGGCGTGAAGCTGATCGGCGACGCGATCAGCGGCTTCTAGGCGACGGCGATGAGCACCGCGAGGATCGCGCCGACCACGGCGATCGGGATGCTCAGCGCCGCCACGAGCCAGCCCGGCGCGACCGCCTCCTCGCCCGCCGGTCAGCGCGTGGTCGACGACCGTGTACCGCCACCAGCCGATCGCCCCGAGCGCCGCGCCGAGCAGCGCGAGCAGCGTCCCGAGCGCGACGTAGGGCCAGTGCGGGCCGTCGGAGACCTCCGGGATCACCTTGCCGATCGCGACGGCGACGCCCTGCGTGCCGAGCGCGGTGCGCCACCACGAGAGGAAGGTGCGCTCGTTCGCGAGCCGCGTGCGGCGGGTGGCGTCGACGGCGGGCGTGCTCATCGGCCCACAGCTTGCCAGTCTCGGGCATGATCGCGTCGGTGCCGCATCAGCTGCTGTCGACCGTGGAGTTCGTCCGCCGCTGCATCGGGCGGTTCGTCGAGCTGGAGGGCTTCGACCGCGCGATGGCGCTCGCCGGCCAGGCGTTCGCCGCGCTGCTGCCGCTGCTGATCGTCATCGGGTCGGTCTCGCCGCAGGGCGGCGACGACCTCTCCGACGCGCTCTCGTCCCGCTTCAAGCTCGACCCGGGCGCCGCGGACACGCTCCACAGCGCCGTCGCGCAGCCGCCCGACCCCGGGATCGGCGTGATCGGCGGGTTCCTGCTGATCATCTCGGCGCTGTCGTTCACCCGCGCCATGCAGCGGCTCTACGTGCGCGCCTGGCGGCTCGGG
The DNA here is from genome assembly GCA_963791405.1 of uncultured Solirubrobacteraceae bacterium. Taxonomy (GTDB): domain Bacteria; phylum Actinomycetota; class Thermoleophilia; order Solirubrobacterales; family Solirubrobacteraceae; genus DASQMT01. The sequence goes on from CAWBSJ010000011.1 coordinate 69,613, forward strand.
CCGCTCGGGCTCCGCGGCAACATCTGGGGTCTCGAATGGCTCGTCGTGTTCGCGATCTACTGGTCGCTCCAGCCCGTGATCGTCCACCTCTTCTCCGGCGT
>CAWBSJ010000012.1:0-72007 GCA_963791405.1 uncultured Solirubrobacteraceae bacterium
CACGGGTCTGCGGGCGGTGTCACCCCCGGTTCGTCGCGGGCGCGCCGGTAGCGCTCGAAGATCACGCGCGAGCCGAAGGTCCGGGTCTCGATCAGGTCCAGCGCGATGTCGTCGGTGACAGGTGGAAGGAACGGCGTGCCGCCGCCGACGATGACCGGGTTGCGGAACATGCGCAGCTCGTCGACGAGGCCGAGCTCGACCGCTTGCCCGCCCAGGTCGGCGCCGCCGATCTCGACGTCCTTGTCGGTCGCGTCGAGCACCGCGGCGATCTCCTCGGCCAGTGGCGCCTCGGCGAGCCTGGCGTTGCCCTCGACCCTGTCGAGCGTGTGGCTGAAGACGACCTTCGGGATCGCGGCCCAGACGTCGGCGAACGCGGCGTCGAGCTCGCTCTCGCGGAACGACGGGTCCGTCTCCCAGACCAGCATCGTCTCGTAGAGCCTGCGGCCGAGCAGGCAAGCGCCGAGCTCGCCGACCAGCGCGGTGTGGAACCGGAACAGCTCCTCGCTCGGCGCCGACCACCCGAACGCGCCCTCGCGGTCGGCGATGAAGCCGTCCACGGAGACGCCCATCGAGAAGATCAGCATGGCTTCAGATCCCGGGGCTCACGGGGTCGTCGCCCGGAAGGTCATCCGGGCGGTGTTCGCGGGCGTGCTGCCGGTGCTGACGAACGTCCAGTCCATCCGGCTCGACGGGGGGACCGTGAGCGCGATGCGCGTGTTGGTGCAACTCGAGACCGCTCCCGCCATGCCACACGCCAAGGCGCCGTTGCCGTTCACCTCGAGGAAGAACTGATGGGTCTCGCTGTTCGTGGGGCCGGCCGGTCCGTCGAGGTCGATCGCGATGTCGCGGACGACGATCGGCACGGGCGGCGAGAGCATCGTGACGCTGTCTCTCGTGGCGGCCAGCGGTGAGATCCCGCTGATCGCGGCGTACCGGTAGCCCGGATTGGTGCTGGCCGGGATGTCGACGCGCGCCGTCATCATGCTGGCCGCGGGGCTCCCCGTGGCGCCTTGGGCACCCGCTGCCCCAGGCTCGCCCTGGGGACCCTGGGCACCCGTGTCGCCCTGGGGACCCTGGGCGCCGGTCGTGCCGGTCTCGCCCTGCGGACCTTGCGGACCGGGTGCTCCCGCTGCCCCTGGCAGGCCGTCGGCGCCCGCCGGGCCGTCGGCGCCCGCCGGACCGGTGTCACCCTTCGCTCCGGCCGGACCGGTCGCGCCGGTCTCGCCCTTCGGTCCGGCCGCACCGGTCGCGCCGGTGTCGCCCTTGGCCCCCTGGGCCCCGGCCGGGCCTGCGGGTCCTCGCGCGCCGGCGGGTCCGACACGGCCCCGCCGCCCGCGGGCGCTGAAGGAGATCTTCCGCTCACCGCTGGGGCACGTGGCGGACTTCGTCGTCAGGTTCAGCGTTCCGAAGCGCTCCGTGACACACGCGTAGTACGTCTTCGAGGCCTTGGCGGCACGGCCCCCGAGCGAGCCGTCGGCCATCGCGAACGCCGTGCCTCCCAGCATCAGGAACACGACTGCGGCGGCAACGACATGCCGCCGGAGAAACGCCAGCGCTGAACGGACCACCACGACCCCCCGCTCGTATCCAGTCGCGCGATCATAGGCAGATCCGGACCCGGCCTGCCCGCGTCCGCATCCGGACGCGGCTCACGCCGCGGCTACTGGATCGCCATCGCGACCCGGAAGCGCTCCTCCGGCGTGATGAGGTGGTCGTGGTCCGCGAGCTCGGCGTCGAGCTGCACCCACTTGACCTGCCCGTTGAAGCGGGCCGTCGCGCTGGTGTAGTCCTCGCTCACCGGCGTGCCCGTGTCGTCGCCGACGTCGCAGGTCTCGTCGCCGGAGTAGATCATCGGCACGGTCGCCCCGACGCGTCCCTCGCCGACCTTGTCGCCGTCGAGGTAGAAGGTGACCAGGCCGCCCTTGGCGAGCCCGCCGCCGTCGTAGGCGAACTCCATCCTGAGCTGGTGCTCGCCGGGCGGGATCGCCGTGTCGGCTTCGACGTAGAAGCGCTGCAGGCCCGCGAGGTTGTGGCAGTACTTCGGCTTCCCGTCGTGGACGTACAGCGCCCAGCCGGCGAACGCGCCGCCCTGGGCGATGATGACGCCCTGCCCGCCGCCGTCGGGGATCACGAGCTGCGCGGTGACCGCGTGCGACTTGTTCTTGAGGTTGAGGACCGAGTTCTCGCTGAGCCGGGCCATGCCGCCGTAGAGGATCTGCGTCTGGCCCTTGACGAGCACCGGACGGCCGGCGAGGTCGGAGTTGAAGCGCTCGATCCGGCGGTCGTCCAGCGGCAGGACGTCGTACTTCACCGCCTCGATCAGCCACAGGCGCTGGAGCTCGGCGAGCTTGTCGGGTCGCTCCGCCGCGAGGTCGTGCGCCTGGGTCCAGTCGGTGCTGGTGTCGTAGAGCTCCCACACGTCGTCGTCGAGCGCCGGCAGCGCGTCGCCGAACACCCACGGCGTGCTGTGGCGGGTGACCGCGGTCCAGCCCTTGTGGTAGATGCCGCGGTTGCAGAACATCTCGAAGTACTGGGTCTCGCGGCGCCTCGGGCGCGCCGGCCTCGTCGAAGCAGTAGGCCATGCTCACGCCGTGCAGCGGCATCTGCTGGATGCCGTTCACGAAGGTCGGCTCGGGGAGGCCCGCCGCGTCGAGGACGGTCGCGGCGACGTCGATGACGTGATGGAACTGGCTGCGCACCTCGCCGCGCGTCTCGAAGCCGTTGGGCCAGTGCACGATCGCGCCGTTGCGCGTCCCGCCGAAGTGCGACGCGACCTGCTTGGTCCACTGGTACGGCGTGTCCATCGCGTGCGCCCAGCCGACCGCGTAGTGGTTGTAGGCCGCCGGGGTCCCGAACCCGTCGATGTGCGCGGCCATGAACTCGGTCGTCTCGAGCGCGGCGGCGCCGTTGAGCGAGACGATCTCGTTGAACGTGCCGTTCGGCGTGCCCTCGGCACTCGCGCCGTTGTCACCGACGATCACGTAGACGAGCGTGTCGTCGAGGATGCCGAGATCCGCGAGCGAGTCGACGAGCCGCCCGACCTGATGGTCGGTGTGCTCCATGAACCCGCGTAGACCTCCATCTGGCGGGCGAGGACCGGCTTGAGGTCGTCGGGCAGGTCGTCCCAGGCGGAGATCTCGTCCGGGCGGACGGTCAGCTCCGCGTCGGCGGGGATCACGCCGAGCTCCTTCTGCCGCGCGAACGTCTCCTCGCGGATCGCGTCCCAGCCCTGGTCGAAGCGGCCCTTGTACTTGTCGCTCCACTCCTTCGGCGCGTGGTGCGGCGCGTGCGTCGCGCCGGGTGCGAAGTACATGAAGAACGGCTTGTCGGGCATCAGCGACTTCTGCTGCCCGACCCAGGTGATCGCCTTGTCGGCGAGGTCCTCGGTGAAGTGGTAGCCCTCCTCCGGGGTCTTCGGCTGCTCGACCGGCGTGACGCCGTCGTAGAGCGCCGGGTACCACTGGTTCGTCTCCGCGCCGACGAAGCCGTAGAAGTACTCGAAGCCGCTGCCGAGCGGCCACTGCTTGAACGGCCCCATCGGGCTCGTCTCCCACACGGGCACCTCGTGGCACTTGCCGAGCTGTGCGGTGCTGTAGCCGTTCAGCTTCAGGATCTCGGCCAGCGGAGCGGCGGTGTCCGGGCGGATCGAGTCGTACCCCGGCGCCGAGGTCGCGATCTCGGTGATCCCGCCCATCCCGACGGCATGATGGTTGCGCCCCGTCAGCAGCGCCTGGCGGGTCGGCGAGCAGAGCGCCGTCGTGTGGAAGCGGTTGAACCGCAGCCCCTCGCCGGCCAGGCGTTCGAACGTCGGCGTGGCGCACGGGCCGCCGAAGGCGCTCGACGAGCCGAACCCGGCGTCGTCGAGCATGACCACCAGCACGTTCGGCGCGCCGGCCGGCGGTCGCAGCGGCTCGATCGGCGGGTACGCCGTGGCGGGATCCTTCGCGTCGTACGTCGTCAGTCCGACGTGCGGGCGCTCCGGGATCGGCAGGACGGTGCGCGGCTTGTCGGCTGACATGCGGGTTCCTCGCTTCCGGGTCGAGCGGGACACCCGACCGGGCGACCCTATGGCTCGCCGCTGCGCGCGCCATCGCCCGATCGGGATGAACCCGGGCGGCGCCGTCAGCGCAGCGCGACGAAGGCGGCCCGCATCTCGGTGGAGAAGAGCTCGGGCTCCTCCCAGGCGGCGAAGTGGCCGCCCCGGTCGACGTCGTTGAAGTAGGCGACGTTGGGATAGGAGTTCTCGACCCAGCTCCGGGGGGTCCGCCAGATCTCGCCGGGGAACGTGGTGAACCCGACCGGGAGCGAGACGTCCGGAGGGGCCTCGCCGGACGCGGCGGCCTGCGCGAGGGCTCGCCCGTCCTCCCAGTACGACCGGGCGGCCGACGCGCCGGTACCCGTCAGCCAGTACAGCGTGATGTTGTCGAGGATGTGGTCGCGGGTGAGATTGCCCGCGGGCCGGCCGTCGACGAAGGCGCGCGAGATCTTCTCGTAGCTGTCCGTGTCGTGGTCGAGCAGCCAGGCCGCCAGGGCGACGGGTGAATCCAGCAGCGAGTAGCCGATCGTCTGCGGTCGCGTGGCCATCTCCAGGAAGTAGCCGAAGCCGCTCTCCCTGAAGGTGGCGAACTGGGCCGCCGCCGCGCGCTCCTGCTCGGAGTCCGCCGGCTGCGGGCCGCCGAGCACGGTCACGAGCAGGTTCATGTGGATGCCGAGCAGCCCCTCGGGCGCCTGCCGTCCCATCGCGTCGGTGACCGCGGCGCCCACGTCGCCGCCCTGGGCGACGTAGCGGGAGTAGCCGAGGCGGTCCATCAGCTCCGCCCAGGCCTGCGCGACGCGGCCGACGTTCCAGCCGAGCTCGGTCGGCTCGCCCGAGAAGCCGTAGCCGGGCAGGGACGGCAGCACCAGGTGGAAGGCATCCTCGGGCGTGCCGCCGTGCGCGGTCGGATCCGTCAGCGGGCCGACGGTCTCCAGCAGCTCGATGACCGAGCCGGGCCAGCCGTGCGTCATGAGCAGCGGCAACGCGTCCTCGTGCGGCGACCTGACGTGGATGAAGTGGATCTCGGCGCCGTCGATCTCGGTCGTGAACTGCGGGAGCGCGTTCAGTCTCGCCTCGCACCGGCGCCAGTCGTAGTCGGTCGTCCAGTAGCGGGCGAGCGCCTGCAGGGTCGCCAGCTGCACGCCCTGCGACCGGTCGGCGACGAGCCCTTCGGAGGGCCAGCGCGTCGTCTCGATCCGCCGGCGCATGTCGGCGATCGTCTCCTCCGGAACCTCGATCCGGAACTCGCGCATGGCGGTTCCTTCGGCCGTGACGGGCATGACGGCGCTCCTCGGTTGCTGACGGACGGAAGCCGCGCCTCATGTCCGTGCGTCGCGCCCGTGGACAGCTCGTCCACTCCCCCGTCTGCGCGTGAGCGGGCTCCCGCCGACCCTACTCCTGCCGGAGCGGCTTGAGCAACGAACACCATTGCCCCGGCCCCCCGGGTCTGGGAGTGTCGGCAGGGCGATGAGCCTGTTCCGACGAGCGCCGCCATGCTCCACTGCCGGCAGAGGGCCACATGCCCGGCTTCGACGGGGCGACCGGCTGGCTCAACTCGCCGCCGCTCACGGCGGACGACCTGCGCGGGAAGGTCGTGCTCGTCGACTTCTGGACGTACACGTGCATCAACTGGCTGCGCACGCTCGCCTACGTCCGCGCCTGGGGCGCGAAGTACGAGGAGCACGGACTGGTCGTCGTCGGCGTCCACACGCCCGAGTTCCCGTTCGAGCGCGAGACCGAGAACGTCCGCCGGGCCGCGGCCGATCTGGACGTCCGGTACCCGATCGCGCTCGACAGCGGCTACGACGTGTGGCGGGCGTTCAGCAACCACTACTGGCCGGCCGTCTACATCGCGGATGCGGAGCGGCGGATCCGCCACCATCAGTTCGGCGAGGGCGGCTACGACGACTGCGAGCGCGGGATCCAGCGGTTGCTGGGCGAAGCCGGAGCCGCGGGCGTTCCCGACGACCTGGTCTCCCTCGCTCCGGATGGGCTCGAGGCGCAGGCCGACTGGACGAACCTGCGGTCGCCGGAGACGTATCTCGGCTACGCGCAGGGCCGGAACTTCGCGTCTCGCGGCGGCGCCGAGGTCGGACGACCGGCGAGGTACGACCTGCCACCCATGCTGATGCTCAACCAGTGGGCGCTGGCCGGGGAATGGACGATCGGGAGCGGCGCTGCCGTGCTGGACGGCGGCGACGGGCGCATCGCCTTCCGCGCGCACGCGCGCGACGTCCATCTCGTCCTCCGCGCGCCGGACGCGCCGGTGCCGTTCCGCGTGCTCATCGACGGTGAGCCGCCGGGCGACGCCCACGGGCTCGACATCGATGCGCTAGGGCCACGGAACGGTCACCGAGCCACGGCTCTACCAGCTCGTCCGCCGGCACGGCCCGATCGCCGAGCACACCGTCGAGATCGGCTTCACGGCGCCCGGCGTCGAGGCGTACGTGTTCACCTTCGGCTAGCCAGGGATGCCCCGCCCGGCGAGGGCCGCCGGCTGACGGGACGACTCGCCTCGCGCGGCGGCCTCGAGGATCGGGTGCACCACCGCGTCGGGACGCGAGACGGTGATCGCGTGCGACGCGCCCTCGATCACGATCTCCCGCCGCGCGCGGGCCCGGAGGGCCAGGTGCCGCTGCAGCTCGACCGGGATGATGCGGTCCTCCTCGCCGATCAGGAACCACGAGGGCACCTCCTTCCACAGCGGGCGCTCGCCCGACGCCTCGACGAGCGCCTCCTGGGTCGCCGGCCGCTGCGTCGCGGCCAGGGTCGCGGCCCGCGACTCGGGCACGTCCTGGCAGAAGATGTCGTGGAAGCGGTCGCCCGCGACGTAGAGATCGGTCGAGCCGTCGCTCCGCGGGACCGGCCGGACCGTCTCCTCGCCGAGCATGCTGCCCGGGTACAGGCCCGCGAGCTGGAAGCAGGTCTCGCCGGCGTCGGGGGCGAAGGCGTTGACGTAGACGAGCCCGGTGATCTCGCCGGCGTCCGCGTCGACGTTCGAGATCACGGCGCCGCCGTACGAGTGCGCCGCGAGCACGACCGGCCCCTCGATGCTGCGGACGAGATCGCTGACGGCGGCGGCGTCGGAGGCGAGGCCGCGCAGCGGATTGGCCGCGGCGACGACGCCGTGGCCCTGGGCCACGAGCGGATCGATCACGCGGTCCCAGCTCGCCGACTCGGCGAACGCGCCGTGGACGAGGACGATCGTGCAGGACATGGGGCGGTCCTTTCGGCTGAGGATCCCGATGCGCGGTCGGCGCGTCGACCGGCGGGCACAAGCCAAGACCGGATGGCGCCGTGACGTTCGTGACACCCGCCGGAGAGCGATCCCTGTGCGCCGCACCGCGCCGCGGTGATAATGCGGTCTCCAGCATGACCGACACCGGCCGGCCATCTGCGGGATTGATCGACCGTGAGAGCGAGCGGGACGTGCTGGAGCGGCTCGTGGCGGGCGTGCGCGCGGGTCAGAGCCGCGTGCTCGTCCTCCGCGGCGAGGCGGGCGTCGGCAAGACCGCCCTGCTGCGACACCTGTCGGAGGCTGCCGACGGGTGTCGCATCGCCAGGGCGGCAGGCGTCGAGTCCGAGATGGAGCTCGCGTTCGCGGGCCTGCATGCGCTGTGCGCCCCGATGCTCGCTCGCCTCCAGCATCTGCCCGCCCCGCAGCGCGATGCGCTCAGCACGGCGTTCGGCCTGAGCGCCGGCCCGCCACCGGATCGGTTCCTCGTCGGGCTGGCCGTGCTGAGCCTGCTCGCCGACGCCGCCGAGGAGCAGCCGCTCGTCTGCATCGTCGACGACGCGCAGTGGCTCGACCGGGTGTCCGCGGAGACGCTCGCGTTCGTGGCGCGGCGGCTGCTGGCCGAGCGGCTGGCGCTGGTGTTCGCGGTGCGCGAGTCCAGCGACGGGCGCGTGCTCGACGGACTGCCCGAGCTCGCGGTCGCAGGCCTGGGCGCCGAGGACGCGAGGCTGCTCCTCGACACGACGATCCGGGCTCCGCTCGACGAGCGGGTCAAGGCCCGGATCCTCGTCGAATCGAGCGGCAACCCGCTCGCGCTGATCGAGCTGCCGCGCGGATCGACTCCGGCGGAGCTCGCGGGCGGGTTCGGGCTCCCTGACGCGCGTCCGCTGGCCATCCGCATCGAGCACACCTACCTCCAGCGCATCCGGACGCTCCCCCGCGACGCCCAGCTGCTCCTCCTCACGGCGGCGGCCGAGCCGGTGGGTGACGTGAGCCTGCTGTGGCGTGCCGCGGAGCGGCTCGGGATCGGCGGCGAAGCCGGGCGGTCGGCCGAGGCGGACGGGCTGATCGTGCTCGGCGCGCACGTGCGCTTCCCGCATCCGCTGGTCCGCTCGGCGGTCTACGGCGCGGCGGACGCCGGTGACCGTCGCGACGTGCACCTGGCGCTCGCCGAGTCGACCGATCCTGATCTGGACCCCGACCGTCGCGCCTGGCACCGCGCCCATGCGACCACGACGCCCGACGAGGCCGTCGCCGCCGAGATGGCGCGCTCGGCCGGTCGCGCACAGGGCCGAGGAGGGCTCGCCGCGGCGGCCGCGTTCCTCCAGCGTGCGGCCGAGCTGACGCCGGACCCCGCCGTGCGCGTCGAGCGCGCGCTCGCCGCGGCGCAGGCGAAGCTCGACGTCGCCGACGCCGGATCGGCGACGGAGCTGCTCGCCGCCGCCGAGCTCGGGCCGGTCGACGAGCTCAATCGCGCGCGCCTGGAGCGGCTGCGCGCGGAGATCGTGTTCTTCAGCCGCCGCGGCCGCGAAGCGCCGCCGCTGCTGCTCGACGCCGCCGAGCGGCTCGCCCCGCTGGACGCCGGGATGGCGCGCGCGACGTATCTGCAGGCCATCGCCTCGGCGATGACCGCCGGTCGTCTCGGGAGCGGCCCGGATGTGCGCGCGGTGGCCGCGGCAGCGCGCGCGTCGACCGGCACGCCGGCCGCACCGACGGCGGCCGACCAGCTCCTCGATGCCCTCGTGATCCGGTTCACCGAGAGCTACGCGGCGTCCGTCGCGCCGCTCTCGCGGGCGCTGCATGCGATCGGGGAGTGCGACGGCGACGGGGAGGACCAGCAATGGCTGTGGCTGGCGTGCCGCCTCGCGCAGGACCTGTGGGACGACGAGCTGTGGTGCGCGCTCGCCACCCGCGGCGTGCGGGTCGCGCGCGAGACCGGTGCGCTGAGCCTGCTCTCCGTCATGGCCAACCAGCTCGCCGCGTACCACGTCCATGCCGGCGCGTTCGCCTCGGCCGCGTCCCTGATCGAGGAGGTCGACGGGATCGCGAAGGCCACCGGCATCCCGCCGCTCAGGTACTCCGAGATCTGGCTGACCGCGGCGCGCGGCGAGCAGGCGCAAGCCCTGTTCGACCGCGGATGGCAGAGCCTGATGACGCGCGGCGAGGGCCAGGGCATCGGCATGTTCTGGCGGATCACCGCGATGCGGCACAACAGCCGCGGGCACTACGCCGAGGCGCTGCGCGATGCGCAGCAGGCGGCCGAGCACGAGGACCTGATGGCGTACGGCGGGGCCCTGGTCGAGCTGATCGAGGCCGGGGTCCGCGACGGAAGGCCGGAAGCGGCCGCCGCCGCGCTCGAACGCCTGACCGGGCGCACGCAGGCGTGCGGCACCGACTGGGCGCTCGGGATCGAAGCGCGCTGTCGTGCGCTGCTGAGCGGCGACGAGCTCCGCTACCAGGAGTCGATCGAGCGGCTCGGGCGCAGCCGGGCGGCGATCGAGCTCGCGCGCAGCCGGCTCGTGTACGGCGAGTGGCTCCGGCGCGAGAACCGGCGGACCGACGCGCGCGAGGTGCTGCGCGCCGCCCACGCGAGCTTCAGCCACAGCGGAGCGGACGCGTTCGCCGAGCGCGCCCGGCGCGAGCTGACCGCGACCGGCGAGACCGCGCGCCGGGTGACCGCGGACACGCGCGACGCGCTGACGCCCCAGGAGATCCAGGTCGCGCTGCTGGTCCGCGACGGGCACACCAACCCGGAGATCGGCGCGCAGCTCTTCATCAGCCCGCGCACGGTCGAGTACCACCTGCGCAAGGTGTTCCGCAAGCTCGACGTCGGCAGCCGCGGCGAGCTCCGCACCGCGCTGAAGGTCATGTCGGACCAGGCGGTCCTGGGCGCCGTCTAGCGCCCGGGGCGATCCGAGGGCGCGCCGCGGAGGTCGCCTCCGCGACGCGCCGGGCGGGTCAGGCGGCGGCGAGCTGACGCTCGAGCCAGTCGGCGAAGCGGACCTCGCCCGTGAGCGCGTCGGCGCCGGCGACGAGGGTGCTGTCGTCGACCGCGTAGGCGCCGTAGTACGTCGCCGCCGGGTCCGCCACGACCTCGCGCGGGTCGCCCTGGGCCTTCAGCGCGCGACGGACGAGCTCGTCCATGCGGAACTGCTCGGGGCCCGCGACCTCCACGATGCCGTTCACGGGCGCGCCGACCGAGGTCCGGGCGACGGCCGCCGCGACGTCCTCGGACGCGATCGGCTGGAACAGCACGGGAGGCAGGCGGACGGTGTCGCCGTCGGTCGCCAGCGCCGCGATGCTCTTGACGAACTCGAAGAACTGCGTCGCGTGGACGATCGAGTACGCCATCGAGGAGTCCCGGATGAGCTGCTCCTGCACGCGCTTGGCGTGGAAGTAGCCCTTGTCCTCCAGGCGCTCGGTGCCGACCACGGACAAGGCCACGTGGTGCTGCACGCCGGCCGTCTTCTCGGCGGCGAGCAGGTTGCCGGTCGACGTGGTGAAGAAGTCGAGCACCGCGGCGTCCTCGAACGAGGGCGAGTTCGACACGTCGACGACGACGTCGGCGCCTTGGAGCACCGCGGCGAGACCGGCGCCCGTGAGCGTGTCGACCCCGGAGGCGGGCGAGGCGGCGATCGCGTCGTGCCCGTGCTCGGCGAGCTTGGCGACGACCTGAGAGCCGACGAGCCCGGTGCCGCCGATGACCACGATCTTCATGGGTTCTCCTCCTGTCAGGGCGACTCGGCGAGCCGCCTCGTTCCGGTTCCACCCTCAGGACCGGACAGCCGGGGCGTCGTGTGACACCGGCGGTCCGCGGTCACGCCGGCCGGGGTCCTGACTAGGGACCACATGCGGGGGTTGCACGGACGAGACCCCGCGCGTCGTCGCGCAAGCTCGGGGCATGACCTCCACCGAGCTGATCGACGGACCGACCTCCACCCCCGCGCAGCCGCGCCACGCTGGTCCGCAGGACACCGCGGCGCTGCTCGGCGTCGTCCCCGTGGCCGGGCCGCCCGCCGTCCTCCTCGCGGCCCCGCTGGTGCTGTTCGCACTCCTCATCGCCGGGCCGGCCCTGCTCCTGCTGACGTTCGTCGTCGTGCTCGTCGCGTGCGTGGCGCTGGTCGCGCTCGCGGGCGCCGTCGTCGCGTCGCCGTTCCTGCTCGCCCGCCGCCTCCGCCGGCATCGGCCGGCGCCGGCGCCGGCACCGCGGGCGGTGCGGGCGGCGCGGTTCGTGCCGCTCGGCTCCCGCCGGGAGCCGGCATGAGCCCGCACGGCTCGCTGCCGGCGGCCGTCCGGCTGCCCTCCGACGACCGCGCCGGCGCGGTGTCCGACGCCGACGTCGCGTCCTTCGAGAAGGTCCGCCCGCGGCTGTTCGGCATCGCCTACCGCGTGCTCGGCAGCGCGACGGAGGCCGACGACGTGGTCCAGGACGCATGGATCCGCTGGCACCGGATCGAGCGAGGGCGAGGTCCGGGACACCGCCGCCTTCCTCGCCACGACGACGACGCGGCTCGCGATCAACACGATCCAGTCCGCCCGCGTCCGCCACGAGACGCAGATCGACCCGGCCGTCGTGGACCGGCTCGACCTGCGCGCCGACCCGATGCGCGACGCGCAGCGCACCGAGGTGCTCGAGCGCGCTGCGGACATGCTGCTCGAGCGGCTCTCGCCCGCCGAGCGGGCCGTGTACGTGCTGCGGGAGGCCTTCGACTACCCGTACCGGGAGATCGCGGCGGTCCTGCCGGTGAGCGAGGCCAACGCGCGGCAGCTCGTCGTCCGTGCCCGCCGCCGTCTCGCCGGCGGACCTCGGCGCCCCGTCGACAGCAGGGGGCGGCAGCGCTTCCTGGACGCGCTCCGCGCCGCCACGAGGACCGGGGAGCTCGCACAGCTGGAGCACCTGCTCACGACCGAGATGACGGAGCGGTCCCGTGTCCCGCTCGCAGCGTGAACCCACACACAAGGAGGAGAGCAGATGAGGACCGACATCAGCGTCGTCGTCACGGGCCCCGAGGAGGCCTACAACCTCGAGGCCGAGTTCTGGCACGGCGGGGAGATGATCGGGGTCACCGTCCTGCACGAGGGCCGGCTGCACCTGCGGATCCCGCCCCGGGCCGACGGCGTGCCGTGGCTGATGGATGTCGTGGGCCTGGCACGCGGCCTGGCCGAGGCGGAGGAGCGCCTCGCGGCGTATTGACGTCGCACGAGGTCTCACCCGTGACAGTGCGGCGAGCTCGTCGTTGAAGCGGGTCATCGCGCCGAGGTACAGGAGGGCACCCCAGCTCACCCTGGCCACGCCGAGCGCGGCGAGCTCGTCGAGCGCGGGCGCCTGCGGGAGGCGGAGGATGTTCACCGGACCACGGACCTCCGCGATGAACCGGCGCAGCGCGTCCGGCTCCCACAGGGCGATCGGGTACACACAGTCGGCGCCGGCCTCGACATACGCGTGCGCGCGCCGCAGCGCCTCGGAGACCAGCTCGACCTGCGTCCCCGGATCCGCGCCGGCGAAGAACGGGCCGGCGAACACGTCGATCCGTGCGTTGACGACCAGCCCGTAGTCCTGCTCGGTCGCGGCCGCACGGACCGCCGCGAGCCACGCGGCGTGCCGGTCGGGGTCGCGGAGGCCGCCGGCGGCGTGGTCGCTGTCCTCGAGATTGCAGCCGGCGGCCCCGGCGCGGCGCAGAGCGGCCACCAGCTCGGCCGGCTCCATGCCGTAGCCCGCTTCCGCGTCGACGGTCACCGGCACGTCGACCCCCCTGGCGATCCGTGCGGCGGCGGCGAGCATCTCGTCGGCCGGCGCCTGCTCGTGGTCCTCGTAGCCGAGCGCACCGGCGACGCCCAAGCTGGTGGTCGCGACGACGGGGGAACCCGCGGCGACCACGGCTCTCGCCGTCGCCACGTCCCAGGCGTTCGGCAGCAGGAGGGGGTCGCCCGGGCGGTGGAGGGATCGCAGCACGTCGCATCGGCGCTGGAGATCCGCTGTGTCTGAAGCGCTCATGGCGTGACACTACGCCGAGCGTCGAGCCGGATGAGTGATTCCATGTCGAGCAGCGCCGTCCGGCTCCGCTCACCGGGTGAAAGGGCCTCGACCGGCGCGGCCCACGACACCAGGAGACTCCGATGCCGAAGTACCTGCTGCTCAAGCACTACCGCGGCGGCCCGGAGGCGCACCGTCCCGTGCCCCCGATCGACCAGTGGGCCCCCGAGGACGTGGAGGCGCACGTGGCCTTCCAGCATCACGTCAGCGAGCTGCTCGAGGAGCGCGGCGAGTACGTCGACGCGCGGGCGCTCACGCCGGCACAGACGTGGGTGCGCTACGGCGGCCCGGACGCCGCCCCCGTCACCACCGACGGCCCGCACCCCGAGACCGGCGACCTGGTCGGCGGCTGGTGGATGATCGACGTCGAGTCGCACGAGCGTGCGATCGAGCTCGCGGCCTACGTCTCCTCCGAGCCCGGCCCGGGCGGGGAGCCGCTGTACGAGTGGATCGACGTCCGCGAGGTCATGTGGGAGCGTCCGCAGACGACCGACGCGGCGTGATCGACGAGCAGCGTGACTGGGACGAGCGCGCGCTGCGCGCGCTCGTCCCCCGGGTGCTCGCGGGACTGGTCCGGCGGGGCGAGGACTTCGACGCCGCCGAGGACGCGCTGCAGGAGGCGCTGCTCGAGGCGCTGCGGGTGTGGCCCGAGCATCCGCCGCGCGACCCGCGCGCGTGGCTGGCGACGGTCGCGACCCGGCGGCTCGTCGACGCCCGCCGCAGCGAGGCCGCCCGCCACCGCCGCGAGGAGCAGATCCTCGCGGAGCCGCCGGCCGGGCGCCACCGAGGAGGGCGACGACACGCTCTTCCTGCTCTTCTGCTGCTGCCACCCCGAGCTCTCGCCCGCGTCCCAGGTGGCGCTGACGCTGCGCGCGGTCGGCGGCCTCACCACCCGGGAGATCGCCGACGCCTTCTACGTCCCGGAGCCGACGATGGCGCAGCGGATCAGCCGCGCGAAGCGGACCCTCCAGGGCCGCCGGCTGGACCAGCCCGGCGACCTCGCCGTCGTGCTGCGCGTGCTCTACCTCGTCTACACGGCGGGCCACGCCGGCCGGGTGGATCTGGCGGCCGAGGCGATCCGGCTCGCCCGCCAGCTGACCCTCGCCACCGAGGAGCCGGAGGCGCGCGGGCTGCTCGCGCTGATGCTGCTCAACCACGCCCGCCTGCCGGCGCGCTTCGACGCGGCGGGTCGCATCGTCACGCTCGACCGGCAGGACCGTGGCCTGTGGGACACGCGCGAGATCGCCGAGGGCGTGCGCGTCCTGCAGTCGGCGCTCGCCTCCCAGCGCCCCGGGCGCTACCAGATCGAGGCCGCGATCGCCGCCCTGCACGACGACGCGGCCGGCGCCGAGGAGACCGACTGGCCGCAGATCCTCGCCTGGTACGACGACCTCGTGGCGCTCAGCGGACGACCCGGTGCGCCAGGACCCCGCCGCCGTGCTCGGCCGGGCGGTCGCGGTCGGCCACGTCCGCGGGCCCGCCGCGGGGCTGCTCGAGACCGATCGGCTGCGCGAGGTGCTCGGCGACCGCCACCGCTGGCATGCCGTCCGCGGCCACCTGCACGAGCTCGACGGCGACCTGCCCGCTGCCGCCGCGGCGTACGTCGAGGCCGCCCGGCTCGCGACGAACGTGGCCGAGCGCGACCACCTGGTCCGTCAGGCCGCCGGCGCTCGCGCCGCCGAGCGGTAGCGATCGGAGCCGTACGCGCCCAGATCGGGGACGTGGTCCCGCCGCTCGTGTACGGTCCGGCCCTCGTGGGCGGCGGCAGATGAGCGAGGCTTCCGGGGACGTGGGCGCGCTCACGCCGACGGGTCGCGTCCCGGCCGAGCATCGCGTGTTCGGCCTCGACCGCCGGTCGCTGCTGCCGGGATTGGTGGTGATCGGGATCTTCGCGTTCTGGACGATCCTGATCCCGGCCGTGAACGGCCTGCTCGACTACGACGACACGACGCGGCCGGGGGACGTCTTCGCCATCGCGCCGGGCATCACCCTGGACGCCGAGCCGGGCTGGGGCGTCGAGTCGGGCCTCCGCACCTCCGACGACACGGCGGGGAACCTCCCCGGCGAGGAGGTCGCGCTGACGAGCGGCGGGGTGACGCTGCAGGTCGCGTCGGGCCCGTACCAGGGCGATCTGCGGACGCTGCTGTCGCAGATCGAGAAGATCTCCGCGGCCACGAACGGCGACGAGGCGCTCCACGTCGCCGGCGACGTCAAGCCGTTCCAGACGAACCAGGGCCGCCGCGGGCTGGCGCAGGGGTACACGACGGTGACGGGCGAAGGGGTGGTCGCGGCGCTGGCGCTGGGCGACACGGGCGTGAAGATCATCGCGACCGGTCCGGAGGAGTCCCTGACGAGCAAGGCCGACGCGGTGGAGAAGATGATCGAGAGCATCAGCTTCGACCCGGCCGCGGCGCGCTGATGGCGGCCGGGACGGCCACCGAGCCCGGCGATGCGGTCGCGCGGCGCGAGCAGGCGCTGGAGCTGTCGGGCTGGGGTCAGCCGTTCACGTTCTTCCAGCCGCACAACCTGTGCTTCTGGGTCTACCTCGCGATCTCGGCCGTGGGCCTGGTCCACCTCGTGCGCTACTTCGGTCCGGGCTCGGGTGTCGTCGGCACGGGGCTCGCCGCCGGCACGATCGCGGTGGCGATCTACGGGCTGCTCTTCCTGGCCTTCCTGCGGCTGACCGATCACTACGAGCGGCAGCCGCGCAAGCTGGTGCTGGCCGCCTTCCTGTGGGGCGGGATCGCCGGCACGTTCGGGATCGCGCTGACCGCGAACACGGCGATGCTCGCGATCTACCCGAAGCTCTTCGGCCAGGCCTTCGGCGCGGACTGGAGCGCCGCGCTGACCGCCCCGTTCTCGGAGGAGACCGGCAAGGCGGCCGGGTTCATCCTGCTGCTCGGGCTCGCGCCGCGGCTGATCCGGTCCGCCTACGACGGGGTCTTCATCGGCGCCTTCATCGGGCTCGGGTTCCAGCTCTTCGAGAACGTCCTCTACTCGTTCAACACCGCGATCACCGCCTTCGGCGTCAACCAGACCGACGCTGCGCTGGGCACGTTCGCGGCGCGCGCGTTCAGCGGCGTGTTCTCGCACACGCTCTTCTCCGCGCTGTTCTGCTGCGGGCTCGTGTTCGCGATCGGCACCGCGATCCAGCCGCGGCGGCTCGGGCTGGGGATCGGCCTGATGGTGCTGGCGATGATCGCGCACGGATGCTGGGACGGTGCCGTGGCGCTCGGCGACGGCACGCCGCTCGGCGTCCTGATCGCCGTCCTGGTCGGGATCGTCGCGCTCGTCGCGGTGATCCGCGCGCTGCGCCGGACCGCGCCCCAGGAGCGCGGGTTCCTGCGGGCGATCCTCGAGCCGGAG
This sequence comes from uncultured Solirubrobacteraceae bacterium, assembly GCA_963791405.1. Classification (GTDB taxonomy): domain Bacteria; phylum Actinomycetota; class Thermoleophilia; order Solirubrobacterales; family Solirubrobacteraceae; genus DASQMT01. The sequence continues at coordinate 16,672 of CAWBSJ010000012.1, forward strand.
GTCGAGAACGGCACGCTCACGGCCGAGGAGCTCGACGCCGTCTGCGCCCCCCGGAAGGAGCGCAAGCAGTTCATCCACGCCGGCAAGGGCCACAAGCGCCACCACGCGGCCAAGCACGTGCTCCGCGCCGCGCTGGACCTCGCGCACGAGATCGCCGCCGCGGGCGGGGGCGAGAACGCGCGGGTCGCGCACGAGCGCGCGGAGATCGCGCGCCTGCGCGGCACGCCCGCGCCCCGCCGGCGGTGGCGCCGGTCAGCCGGCGCCGCGGCCCGGCTGATCGGGCGGTCGTCGCATTGACAGTTGTCGATCCGACGGGTAGCGTCCGGCTATCGGATCGACGACTGTGGATATGAGGACACCGCTCCCGACGCTGCCTGCCGGTCCGGCGGCATCCGCCTGCTGTCCCGCCGAGGTCGGCCTGGACGCCGACCTGCGCGCCGACCGGATCGCCGAGATCGCCAAGGCGCTCGCCGAGCCGGTGCGCGTGCGCATCCTCGACGTGCTGCGCCGCAGTCCGGTCGCGGTGTGCCAGTGCGAGCTGGTGCCGCTGTTCGACATCCCGCAGCCGACGCTGTCGCACCACATCAGGAAGCTCACCGACGCCGGGCTCGTGACCGTCGAGCGGCGCCACAAGTGGGCCTACTACTCGCTCGCCCCCGGCGCCTTCGAGGAGCTGACCGCATGGCTGAGGTGACCAACTCGGCGTCGGGCCCCGCCGTTCGCGAGACCGTGCGCGAGAAGTACGCGGCCGCCGCGCGCCGCGCCGCCGACGCGGAGGGCTGGTGCTGCGCCGGGTTCGACGCCGGCGAGGTCGGAGAGCAGACGTTCGGTGCGGTGCTCTACGGCGACGAGGCCGGCGACGCCCCGGCGGGGGCGGTGAACGCGTCGCTCGGTTGCGGCGTGCCGACGGCGGTCGCCGACCTCCACGAGGGGGAGACGGTGCTCGATCTGGGGTCCGGCGCAGGCGCCGACGTGCTCATCAGCGCCCGCCGGGTCGGCGCCACCGGCCGCGCGATCGGGCTGGACATGACCGACGAGATGCTCGAACTGGCCCGCACCAACGCCGCGCGCGCGGGGGTCGGGAACGCCGACTTCGTCAAGGGCTACATCGAGGACATCCCGCTCGCGGACGGCTCCGTCGACGTGGTGATCTCCAACTGCGTGATCAACCTCTCCGGCGATAAGGGCAAGGTCCTCGCCGAGGCCGCCCGCGTGCTCCGTCCCGGCGGGCGCATCGCGGTCTCCGACGTGATCGCCGACGCGGACATGGACGCCGCCACACGGGCCGACATGGCGGCCTACACCGGCTGCATCGCGGGCGCGCTGACCGAGGACGAGTTCCGCGCCGCCCTCGCCGCCGCCGGACTGACCGAGGTCGAGATCCGCGCGACGCACCGCGTGCACGCGAGCGCACGCTCGGCGATCGTGCGCGCTCGCAAGCCCGTCGCGGAACCGGCCTGAGCCCATGGCCACCGCGTTGTTCGTCTGCCGCCAGAACGCCGGGCGCTCGCAGATGAGCGCCGCCCTGTTCGAGCGCGCCGGCGGCGGCCGCCACCGAGCGCTGTCGGCCGGCACGACGCCGGCCGAGCGCGTCCACCCCGAGGTCGCGACCGTCATGGGCGAGCTGGGCATCGACCTCTCAGGGCGCGTGCCCCGCAGCCTCACGCGGGAGCTCGCCGAGCAGGCCGACGTCGTCGTCACCATGGGCTGCGGCGACGCCTGCCCGTACATCCCGGGCAAGCGCTACATCGACTGGGACCTCCCGGACCCTGCCGGACGGCCGCTCGACGAGGTGCGCGCCACCCGCGACGAGATCGCTCGTCGCACGCGGGACCTCGTCAGCGCGCTGGACGCGGCGACGTAGCCCGCCGGAGCGCCACGGCCGTCGCCCCGTCGACCACGGTCAGCCCCAGCAGCACCGCGGCGCCGCCCTCGAGCGCGGCGGGCGCGGCCGACCGCGGCGCCACGCGGTGCAGGTAGCCGGCCTGGGCGACGTTCAGCGCCGCGCGGGCGAGCATCCACGGCCAGCGCGGGCGCCCGCGCAGCAGACCGGGGACGAGCACGAGATCGGAGAACCCGATCGCGCGGATCGCGCGCGTCTGCCCGTCGAGGCCCAGCGTGTCGCACACCCGGCCGGGCACGGCCACCAGCGCGGTCCCCGCGAGCGTCGTCACGCACCCGACGAACACCGGGGTCCGCTCCACGGTCCTGGCGATCATCGACACGCTCGCCCCTTGGCTCGCATGCATGACGCGACTAGCCTCCCACGGCGTGCACGGCTTCTTCAGAGCGCAGCTCGGCGAGCCGCACCATCTCGCCTACGTCGTCGACGACATCGAGGCGACGGTGCATCGCCTCGCCGGCCAGCTCGGTGCCGGGCCGTTCTTCCTGATCGAGAACGTGCCGCTGGAGCACGTCCGCTCGCGCGGTGAGCCGGCCGAGTTCGTCCACAACTCCGCCTTCGGCTCCTGCGGCGGCAGCGCGATCGAGCTGATCGACGCCGTCAGCCTGGCGCCGGAGCGCGTCGAGCGGGCCTTCTCCGGCGCCCGCCCGCGGATCCAGCACGTCGGCTACGTCGTGCCGGCGACGGAGGTGGCCGATCTGCGGAGCGCGCTCGACGAGCGCGGCCTGACGCAGTACCTGAGCTCGCAGCTCGGCGGCGTCGAGACGACGCTGCACGACGCGTCCGCGACGCTGGGTCACGACCTCGAGCTCCACGGCGACAACCAGGGACTGCGCGACTTCTTCGCGATGGTGCGCGGCGCTGCCGAGGGCTGGGACGGCTCGGAGCCGCTGCGCCCCGTCAACCTCGGCGCGGCCGCCTGACGTAGCGGTACTTCGCGTCGGCGGTCGACGTCAGTGCGCTGCATATCGGGATGACAGCACAGCCGGGCGCGGACGGGACCGGGCTAGGGCAGCGGCGGAAGCGACGACTCGACCGCTGGGATCCCGATCTGCGCCCAGACACGGGTACCGACCGTGGCGTCGCGCTCCATGCCCCAGGCCTCGCTGAGCGCCTGCACGATGTGCAGTCCGAGCCCGTCGCCGTCGGGCGTCGGCTCGTGCAGCGCGAGCACGCCGCCGACGCCGAGGTCCTCGACGTCGATGCGCACCGACGCGCCGAGCAGGCGCACGCGGAGGACGAGCTCGCCGTCAGGCCCGACGCCGCTGTGCTGGACGCTGTTGGCGGTGAGCTCGGAGACGAGCAGCAGGGCGTCGTGCAGGACCGAGGCTGGGACGCGTTCGCCCAGGAGGTCGGCCACGAGGGCGCGCGACGCGGCCGGCGCGTCCGCGTCGAGCGCCACGCAGTCCTCCCAGCCCCGTCCGCGGGGCCGCCGGAGCGCCGGACGGCGGTCAGCTCCTCCGTCAGCCTGGCGAGGTCGTGCGCCTGCCGGCGGCAGGTCGCACGCAACTCCTGCAGCTCGCCCTGCGCGGTCGACGGGGGAAGGCCGTCGCGCGAGGACTGCGGCTCTGACTGCATGCTCACCATCTCCTCGGACCCCCCTGTCGCCCGGATCGGGAGCGCACGGAGTATCCACGTGATCTGCGGAGGATCAGGGGCCAGCGCCTCACTCCGGTTCTGAAGCCCGGGCATGCTGCGATGGGACGCGCCTCCTTGGTTCTCGAAGGCTAGTCCCGCAGCGAGCGCAGCGCGGCGCGCAGAACGCATTTCTGACCTCGCCGTCGCGACGTCCGTCAGCAGGCGGCGCGGGCGCGCGGGGTGCCGGACGCGCACGCCCGCGGCCGCTGCGCGCCGGCGACGCTGACGCGCGCGGTGTTGTTGCCGGTCGCGTCCGGGCTGCCCGTGCCGACCACGGCGACGTTCGTCCCGGAGAGCCGGTCGAACCGGCGCACGCGCACCGTGATCGTCCGCTCGCCGCCCGCGGCGAGCCCGCCGATCGTGCAGGTCACGCTGCCGCCGCGGTCGAAGCAGCCGCGGGCGGAGACGAACGACGTCCCGCGCGGCAGCTTGTCGGTCACGACGACGCCGTTCGCCGACACCTCGCCCTCGTTGGTCACCGTGATCCGCCAGGTCTGGATCGGCGTGCCGCCGCCGGTGGTGGCGACCAGCCGCTTGGCGATCGTCACGTCGGAGCCGTCGCCGCCCGGCTCGGGGGCGGGACCCGGCGGCGGCGGCGGCGTCGGCCCGGGCGCGTTGCGCTGGTTGATGAAGCGGCAGTCCTGGACGGGATCGGAGCGGGTCAGCCGGATCACCACGCGGCCCTGGGCGAACGGGATCAGCTTGCCGTCGCAGCGGACCGCGAGCTGCGTCCAGTTGCCCCGGTCCTCCGGCAGCGCGGCCGACTCCTGGATCACGTAGCGGCCGAACGGCAGCCCCGACAGCGACTGGCCGCGGGCGCGGGTCGCGCGGCCGGCCCGCGTGGTGGTCGCGGACTGGCGCCGTTGCACGGTCGGGTCGCCGAGCGGCGAGACGACGAACGCCGCCTTCCCGGTGCCGCCGAGCGTGACCTTGCTCAGCCGGATCCGGCCCGGCCGGTCGAGCCGGTTCGTGACCGTGCAGACGGTGCCGCTGCGGGCGCTCACCGTGCCCGTGACCGCGCCGGTGGCACCGAAGTCCTTGCCGTTGCAGCGGGCATCGACGCGGCGCCACACCCCGTCGCGGCTCGGCGGCAGCAACTCGGTCAGCGTGTAGGTGCCCGGATCGACCAGGAGCGGCTTGCTCGCCGCCGCCACCCCGGGCCGGGTCGTCCGCGCCTCGCGCGTGGCCACGGCCCGGTTCCGGTCGTTGCTGACCAGGAACTCGAAGCGCCCGGTGCCGCCCTGGGTCACCTTGCGCACGAGGACCGCCGCCTGCGTCGGCGCCGGCCGGTCGGTGTAGGTGCACGTCACCGTGTCGCCGGCCGCGAGCGCGATCGACACGCTGCCCGCCCGCGAGGTCGGTCTGCACCGTGCTGGCGCCCGACGCTGCAGTCGAGCCCGGTCAGCACCCAGCCCGCCGGGACGGCCTCCGTCACCGTCCACGGGTCGTCGCCCGGTCGCGTCTCGGCGCGGTAGAAGGTGCTGCTGCCCGGCGACCCCGGACCGGCGTCCAGGTCGAACGCGCCGCCCGGGTTGTAGGACACGTTGCCGCTGAACGGGAAGCTCTCGGCGTACGCGCCGTCGCCCTCGCACCTGCTTGCGGATGACGATCGTGCCGCTGCTCGGCGGCGGCGTGACGTAGTACGCGTAACAGAACACGTGGCGCACGCCGGACGGGTACTGGATCGTCTCGACGTTGTCGCCGTTGAGGTCGTCGATCGCGCAGCGGAGCGCGGCGAACCCGTAGCGGCCGGCGAAGAACGGATCGCCGTAGAGCACCGGGTCGTCGGGCTCGCCGCCCTGCAGCCAGAGCGCGTTGCCGCCGCTGCGCGAGAGCTGGTCGTCGCTCAACTCGATCGTCGTCGCCGCCGCGATCTGCTGCCCGCTCAGCACCTCGCCCTGATAGCCGCGCGCCGGCACCGACGCCTGGGTGACGATCGACGTGGTGTCCGGGTTCAACACCTTCGACAGCGATCCCCAGACGCCCGAGACCGCCTGGGTCTGGTAGTTCGAGCCGAGCGTGAAGCGCCAGCCGACGAGCGGCCGGCACGCCGGCTGGCCCGCCGCCTCCGTCCGCGGGTCGATCTGGTCCCCGGGCGAGTACAGCGTGTCCGGGCCGAGATCCTGGAGCGACTCCATGATGTCGTTGCGCGCGAGGTTCGCGCGGACGTCGGTGTAGTTGTCGCACTCGCGCGCGGCGATCGTCACGAACGTGTCCGTGCCGCTCCCGTCCGGCTCGCCCGGCCCCACCTGCTGCGCCTGCGCCGGCGCGCACACGACGAGCGCGATCCCCACTGCCACCAACCACGCCGCTCCCCGCTGCATGACAACGGCGCAGCATATTCTCCGCGGCGACGGCGCGCCGCGCGGCGCAGGGATCGAGGGAGGCACGGCCCGATGAACGATGCAGCGGACAGGCGCGGCGACGCGAGCGAGGCGACGAAGGCCGCGAACGCGGCGATGGCGGAGGAGCTCGACTTCGGCGACCGCCGCGACTTCGACGAGGCCGCCCGCGGGCTGATCGCGCCGCTGCCCGACGGCGGGAAGGTGCTCGGCGCCGACGGCGGCCCGATCTGGGACCTGTCGCGCTTCGAGTTCATCCACACGGGCGCCGAGGCGCCGGAGACGGTCAACCCGAGCCTGTGGCGGCAGATGCAGCTCGTCGTCCAGGGCGGGCTCTACGAGGTCGTGCCGGGCCTGTACCAGGTGCGGACGCTCGACCTCTCGAACATCACGATCGCCGAGGGCGACGACGGCATCGTCGTCTTCGACCCGCTGATCTCGACCGAGACGGCGCGCGCCGCGCTCGACCTCTACTACGCGCACCGGCCGCACAAGCCGGTCGTCGCGCTCGTGTACTCGCACAGCCACGTCGACCACTTCGGCGGCGTGCGCGGGATCGTCGACGAGGCCGACGTGCGATCCGGCAAGGTCAAGATCGTGGCGCCGATCGGCTTCCTGGAGGCCGCGGTGGCGGAGAACGTGCTCGCCGGGAACGTGATGAGCCGCCGGGCGAGCTACATGTACGGCAACCTGCTCCCGGCCGATCCCAAGGGCCAGGTCGGCGCCGGCCTCGGCGTGAGCACGTCATCGGGCACGGTCAGCCTGATCCCGCCGACCGATCACGTGACCGAGACCGGGCAGCGGATGACCATCGCCGGCCTGGACTTCGAGTTCATGCTCGCGCCGGACTCCGAGGCGCCCGCCGAGATGCACTGGTTCATCGAGCAGTTCGGCGCCGTCACGGCGGCGGAGAACTGCTGCCACACGCTCCACAACACGTACTCGATCCGCGGCACCAAGATCCGCGACCCGCTGGCGTGGTCGAAGTACCTGGAGCAGACGATCGACCTCTGGGGCGACCGCGTCGAGGTGATGTACGGCATGCACCACTGGCCGGCCTGGGGGCGCGACCGGGTGCTCGAGCTGCTCGGCATGGGGCGCGACGGCTACCGCTTCATCAACGACGAGACGCTGCGGCTGGCCAACCACGGCCTGACCCCGAGCGAGATCGCCGAGCAGGTCAAGTTCCCGCCGGCGCTGGACCGCCACTGGGCGATGCGCAGCTACTACGGGACGCTCAACCACAACGTGAAGGCGACGTACGTCAACTACCTCGGCTGGTTCGACGGCAACCCGGCGACGCTCCACACGCACCCGCCGGAGGAGGCCGCCAAGCGCTACGTCGAGTTCATGGGCGGCGCGGAGGCGGCGCTCGACAAGGCGCGCGGGGCGTTCGAGCTGGGCGACTACCGCTGGGTGGCGGAGGTCGTCAACCACGTCGTGTTCGCCGACCCCGACAACCAGGCCGCCCGCGACCTGCAGGCCGACGCGCTCGAGCAGCTCGGCTACCAGTCCGAGTCCGGCCCGTGGCGCAACTTCTACCTGACCGCCGCGCAGGAGCTGCGCCACGGCGTCCGGCAGCTGCCGACGCCCAACACCGCCAGCCCCGACACGGTGCGCGCGATGAGCATCGAGCTGTTCCTCGACTACCTCGGCGATGCGCCTCAACGGCGCCAAGGCCGGCGACCGCGCGATCACGCTCGCGCTCACGCTCCCGGACATCGGCGAGACCTGGACGCTGATGGTCCGCAACGGCGCGCTCAGCCATCGGAACGGCGCGGCGGACGACGCGCACGCGCGCGTGACGATCGACCGCGCGCACCTCGACGAGGTCATCCTGGGCGCCGTGCCGCTCCCGGACCAGGTCGCGGCCGGGCACGCGGAGATCGACGGCGACGCGCAGGCGCTGCACGACTTCGTCGCGCTGCTCGACGACTTCGAGTTCTGGTTCAACATCGCGACGCCGTAGCGCGCGGTGCGCGCGCTCAGCGCTCGGGCTCGAGCGCGCGCACGACCATCGGGACGAGCTCGCCGACCATGTCGGCGAGCGGCTGCTCCATGTTCGCCTCGAGCGCGTCGCACGCGAGCTCGCGGATCGCGTGGACGATCCCGCGGTAGAGGTCGACCGACGGCGGCTCGAAGCCGGGATCGTCCGCGAAGATCGCGCGATGGCGCTCGCGCAGGCCGTAGGCGAAGGTCGCGTTGATCTCGCGCCTGCGCGCGCGGGCGGCCGCGCCCGCCGCGTTCATCTCGACCAGGAACGCGCGCGCGGCGAGCGGGTTCTCGTCCATCGTCCGGAGGTACGCGGTGAGGATCCGGCGGACCGTCGAGGCGAGGTCGTCGTCGCGCGGGTCGGCGGGCGCCATCCGCGTGTAGAGCACGCGCGTGAACTCGTCGTAGCCGGCGAGGAAGCAGGCCAGCTTGCCGTCGAACTGCTCGTAGAACGTCTTCGCCGACACCGAGGCCAGGCGCGCGATCTCGCGCACCGTGACGTCGGCGTACCCGCGCTCGCCGACGAGCTGCACGGTCGCCGCCACCAGCCGCGCGCGCTGGGACGCCGCGACCTCCTCGCGCGAGAGGTGATGGGGCCCGCGCGGCAGCGCCTCCGTCAGCCGGAAGATCGGCGGCGAGGCGGGCGGCGGGCTCACCCGTCCAGGATCGCACGCCGCGGGCCGATCGTCAGTCCGCGGGCAGCGGACGGCCGAGGAACGCCTCGAGCGCCACCCACGCCGCCTCGTGCGCGAGCGGCCCGAGCCGCAGGGTCGCGCCCCCGGACGGGCCCTCCTGCACGGTCGCGGCGAGGTTGAGCGCGGCGAGCCTGGTCGCCTGGTAGGCGGCGCGCTGCGCGCCCGTGTCGCCCTCGTAGTGCGCGTCCAGGCCGTACCGCCCGCCCTCCACCGGCCAGACCGAGAGCTGATCGGGCGCCCACGTCGGCCCGGTCTCGGCCGGCAGCGCCGTGAAGCCGACGAGGTCGGCGCGGGCGTCGCGCTCGTTGATGCTCCGCCGGGCCGACCAGGCGCGGTCCGGCGCCGGGCGGGGCTCCGGCTGATCGGGCTCACGGCGGCGGCGGCGCGGCATCGCCGCCCACGGTAGCCCTGATCGCGCGATCACCCGGTTCGGATGAGGACAGGCGCGCCGCGGGCTGCCAGGTTGCGCTGGCCCCGTCCGTAGAAGGAGACCTCATGGTGCCACCGATCGCTGCCGACTACCCGTTCCTCAACGTCCTCTGGTCGATGTTGATCTTCATGGCGTTCCTGCTGTGGATCTTCCTCGCCGTGACGTGCTTCTCCGACATCTTCCGGCGCCACGACATGGGCGGGTTCATGAAGGCGATCTGGGTGATCGGGATCATCCTCGTGCCGTACCTCGGCGTGCTGCTCTACCTGATCATCTACACCCGCGGGATGGCCGAGCGCAACGCGGCGCAGGGCAAGGCGATGGAGCAGGCGTTCGACGAGCGGGTGCGCCAGGCGTCGGGCAAGAGCGCGGCGGCCGAGATCGCCGACGCCCAGAAGCTCAAGGAGTCCGGCGCGATCACCGACGAGGAGTTCGCGCAGCTGAAGGCGAAGGCGCTGGCCGGCTAGGCGGCCGGCGGCGCGACGTCGAGCTCGAGCGGCGCGAACAGCGACAGCAGCTCGCCGATCACCGGCGTGTGATCGATGTCCGACGCGGTGACGAGCCCGATCGTGTGCTCGATCACCGGGTCGGCGAGCGGGACGGCGCGCAGGTCGGGCGGCAGCGGGTTCGCCTCCAGCCACGTGTGCGCCGTGATCCCGGGGAGCCCGGTGCGGGCGTGCGCGACGAGCGTGGCGACCGAGTTCGTCTCGACCGCCGGCTGCGGCGTCGCGCCGGCCCGCGCGAACGCGCCGTCGACGATCCGGCGGTGCTGCATGTCGGGGGTCAGCAGGCACAGCGGCAGTGTCGCGGCGTCCGCCCAGCCGACCCGCGCGGCCTCGCCGTGCGCGCTGCCGGCCGCGGTGACCAGCAGGTAGCGCTCGCGCCACAGCGGCAGCATGTCCACGTGCGCGAGCGGCTCGTTGTCGAGGTAGGTCAGGCCGGCGTCGATCTCCCCGTGGGCGAGCCCGTGCGCGATCTGCCGCGACGACATCGAGACCCAGCGGACGCGCATCCGCGGATGGCGCTCGCGGAACCGCATGGTGATGGGCGGCGACAGCGGCAGCGACGTCGGGATCGCGCCGATCCGCAGCGTCCCCTCGAGCCCGCCGCGCAGCAGGCTGACCTCCTGGTGCAGCGAGTCGAGGTCGGCGAGCGCGCGCTGCGCCCAGCCGAGGACGCGCTCGCCCTCCGGGGTGAGGCCCTCGAACTGCCGCCCGCGGCGGACGAGCGGGATCCCGAGCTCGCGCTCCAGGCTGCGTACGCCCGCGGAGAGCGTCGGCTGCGAGACGTGGCACGCGGTCGCGGCGCGGCCGAAGTGGCGCTCGCGGTCGAGCGCGGCCAGGTACTCGAGCTGGCGAAGGAACACTGCCAGCAACGATAGACGACGTCTATCACGTCGTCGTTTCCGTCACTTGGACGAATTGGTCCACGCACGCCACCATGTGCCCGAGTGTCGAAGAACCTCGTGGAGCTGGTGCGCCGTCACCACGAGCAGGGGGCGCCGACCGCGCTCGACGTGCTCAAGGAGGCGATGGACCGGCGTGGTGAGATCACCGACGACGATCGTCGCGTCGCTGCCGAGCGCTCGGGCCTGCCCGAGGCGGCGGTCTACGGCATCTCGACGTTCTACGACGACCTGCTGCAGCCGCGCGGGGAACGGCACGTCCGCGTCTGCACCGGCACGGCCTGCTTCGCCGCGACCCGCGACGCGCACGTCGACCAGGTCCGCGACGCGCTCGGCCTCGAGCTCGGCGAGCGCGCCGAGGACGGCTCGGTCTCGCTCGGCGAGACCGTCTGCCTCGGCTACTGCCACGCGTCGCCCGCCGTCCGCGACGGCGACGTCGTCGACGCCGGGCCCGGGGCGATCGACCGGCTGCTCGCGGGCGCGACGGCCCCCGCGCCCGAGCCGGTGCTCGCCAGCGTGCTCGACGAGCCGGTGCTCACGCTGCCCGGCGACTGGTCCGGCCTGCGCCGCGCGCTCGACGCAATGGCGCCCGAGGCGCTGCTCGAGGCGGTCAAGGAGTCCGACGTCCGCGGCCGCGGCGGCGCCGGCTTCCCGGCCGGCACGAAGTGGGAGTTCACGCGCGGCGCGCAGGGCGAGCGCAAGTTCATCGTCGCGAACGGCGACGAGGGCGATCCGGGCTCCTACATCGACAAGCTGCTGATGGAGGACAACCCGGCGCTGCTGCTCGAGGGCATGGCGCTCGCGGGCTACGCGGTCGGCGCCGACCACGGCTTCGTGCTCGTGCGGTCGGAGTACCCGCGCTCGAAGCCCGCGCTGGACGCGGAGATCGAGCGCGCGCGGGCCGCCGGCCTGCTCGGCGAGCGCATCCTCGGCTCGCCGTTCTCGTTCGACGTCACGGTGATCGAGGGCGCCGGCTCCTACGTCGTCGGCGAGGAGACCGCGCTGCTGAGCTGCCTCCAGGGCCTGCGCGGCGCGGTGTCGGCGCGGCCGCCGTTCCCCGCCCAGCGCGGCGTCCACGGGATGCCGACGGTGGTCAACAACGTCGAGACCCTCTGCAACATCCCGTTCATCGCGCGCGCCGGCTCGGCGGCGTACCGCGCGCTGAGCCCCGAGGACGCCACGCCGGGCTCCAAGCTCGTCTGCTTCAACGAGCGCTTCACCCGGCCTGGCGCCTACGAGGTCCCGTTCGGGATGTCGGTGCGGCAGCTGTGCGAGGACGTCGCCGGCGGGCTGCGCGACGGCCGCGAGATCAAGGCGCTGCAGATCGGCGGCCCGCTCGGCGGGATCCTCCCCGCGAGCCTGCTCGACACCGCGTTCGACTTCGACGCGCTGGCCGCCGAGGGCTGCATGGTCGGCCATGGGGGTATCGTGGCCTTCGACGACGAGACCGACATGCACGACGTCGCCCGCCACCTCCTGCACTTCGGCGCCGCCGAGAGCTGCGGCAAGTGCTTCCCCTGCCGGATCGGCCTGCGCCGCGCGCACGCGATGTTCGCGAACGGCGACACGGTCGACCGCGCGAACCTCGAGTCGCTGCTCGAGACGCTCGAGCTCGGGAGCCTGTGCGCGCACGGCGGCGGGATGCCCGCGCCGATCCGCAGCCTGATCACGCACTTCCCCGACGAGCTGGGGCTCGCATGATCACGGTCGAGATCGACGGCAAGGCGACGACGGTCGCGCCCGGCAGCACCGTCCTCGACGCGGTCAAGCTCGCCGGCGGCGAGGTCCCGACGCTGTGCTTCGACGACCGCCAGGCGCCGTTCGGGGCCTGCCGCGTCTGCCTCGTCGGCGTCGAGGGGGCGCCCGGGCCGATCGCCTCCTGCACGACGCCGGTCCGCGACGGCATGAAGGTCCACACGGCCGACGCCGCCGCGCGGCGCGTGGCCACCGCCGTCGTCGAGCTGGTCCTGTCCGAGCTGCCCGAGCCCCCCGGCGAGCACACCGAGCTGGCCGCCGTCGCGCGGATGCTCGAGGTCGGCGAGCCGCGCTGGCCCGGCGAGGTCCACGCCGCGGACCGCGACGAGCGCCACCCATACCTGGCCTTCCGCCACGAGCTCTGCATCTCGTGCGGGCGCTGCGTGCGCGCGTGCGACGAGGTCCAGGGCACGTTCGCGCTCACGGCGACCGGCCGCGGCTTCGGTGCCAACATCGCCGCCGGCCTCGACCAGGGCTTCCGCGAGTCGGCGTGCGTCGCCTGCGGCGCATGCGCGGACACCTGCCCCACCGACGCCATCGACGAGATCTCCCTGCTCCGCCTGGCCGAGCCAGAACCCGCGAGGTAACCCACATGCGCTTCGACCGAGACGTCACCACCACCTGCGGCTACTGCGGCGTCGGCTGCCGCCTGGAGGCGCACGCGGTCGACGGCCGCGTCGTGTCGATCAGCCCGGCCGCGGACGGCCCCGCGAACGAGGGCCACACGTGCCTGAAGGGCCGCTTCGCCCACCAGTTCTCGCGCCACCGCAGCCGGCTCACCGAGCCGCTGATCCGCGGTGCGGACGGCGAGCTCCATCCCGCCACCTGGGACGAGGCGCTCGACCTGATCACGCGCGAGCTGGGGCGGATCCGCGACGACCACGGGCCGGACGCGATCGCCGGGCTGGCGTCCTCGCGCGCCACGAACGAGGACTGCTACGTCATGCAGCGGTTCATGCGCGCGGCGATCGGCACGAACAACATCGACAACTGCTCGCGGGTCTGCCACTCGCCGACCTCGTTCGCGCTGCGCAAGGCGTTCGGGCTCTCAGGCGCGACCGGCTCGTTCCGCGACTTCGACCACGCCGACGCGACGATCCTGATCGGCGCCAACCCGACCGAGGGCCACCCGGTCGTCGGCGCGCGGATCAAGCAGGCCACGCTGCGCGGGATGAAGCTCGTGACGATCGATCCGCGCCGGATCGAGCTGGCCGACTACGGCGTGCTGCACCTGTCGCCGCGCCCGGGGACGAACGCGGCCGTGATGCTCGGCATCGCGCACGTCGTCCTCCGCGACGGCCTGACGGACCGCGAGTTCATGGCCGCGCGGACGACCGGCTTCGACGAGGTGGAGGCGCTGCTGCCGCAGTACTCGCCGGAGGCCGTCGAGGAGATCACCGGCGTCCCCGCCGCCGACCTCGAGGCCGCGGCCCACATCTACGGCGAGGCCGAGAACGCCTGCTTCTCGTGGGGCCTGGGCGTGACCGAGCACAAGTACGGCTCGGAGGTCGTCCAGCTGATCTGCAACGTGGCGCTGATGACCGGCAAGGTCGGCCGGCTCGGGTCGGCGCTGCTCCCGCTGCGCGGGCAGAACAACGTCCAGGGCTCGTCGGACATGGGCGCGCTCCCGGACACGTACACCGCGTACCGCTCGGTCGCCGACGAGGACGTCGCGCAGTCGTTCGAGGCGGCCTGGGGCGGCGTCTCGGTCCCGCGCGCCAAGGGCTACACGATCCCGCAGATGTTCGACGCCGCGGTCGCGGGCGACCTCAAGGCGATGTACATCTTCGGCGAGGACGTCGCGCAGACCGACCCGGACACCGCGCACGTCGTCGCGGCGCTCGAGAACCTCGAGTTCATGGTCTGCCAGGAGATCTTCGAGAACGAGACGACGAAGTACGCGACCGTGGTGCTGCCGTCGTCGTCGTTCCTGGAGAAGTCGGGCACGTTCACGAACGCCGAGCGGCGGATCCAGCTCGTCGACGCGCCGATCGACCCGCCGGGGGAGGCGCGGACCGACTTCGACATCATCACCACGGTCTCGCGCCGGCTCGGGCACGAGATGGGCTTCGAGGGGCCCGAGGACGCGATGCGCGAGATCGCCGCGCTGACGCCGCACTTCTCCGGCGTCACCTACGAGCGGCTCGGGCGCAAGGGCCTGCAGTGGCCGATCGCGCCGGACGGCACCGACGCGCCGATCCTCTACGACCACCACTTCGACCTGCCCGGCGGCAAGGGCCACTTCGCCGCGCTGCCGTACAAGGAGCCGGGCGACGCGGCGGACGACGACTTCCCGCTCATCCTGGTCACCGGCCGGCGGCTGCAGCACTACAACGCGGGCACCATGACCCGGCGCACCGGCAACGCGGAGCTGATGGACCGCGACGTGCTCGAGATCCATCCGGACGACGCCGCGGCGCTGTGGATCGAGGACGGCGAGACCGTCTCGCTGCGCAGCCGCGTGGGCCGGATCGAGATCGCCGCGCAGGTGACCCCGAAGATCGAGCGCGGGCACGTGTTCACGACGTTCCACTTCCCGGAGACGCGGACGAACCTGCTCGTCGGGCAGTCGGCCGACGTCAACACCTCGTGCCCGGAGTACAAGGTGATCGCGGTCGACGTGCGGCCGATCGGCGAGGAGGCGTCGATGACGCCGGCGCTCGCGGGCGCCTCGTGAACGAGGCCCTCATGGTGCGCGCCGTCGAGCACGACGGCGAGCGCGACGAGGTGGCGGTCGAGGAGCCGCTCGAGATCCGGGTCGACGGGACGGCGCTCGCCGTGACGATGCGGACGCCCGGCCACGACGAGGAGCTCGCGCTCGGCTTCCTGTACGGCGAGGGGCTGATCACGGAGCCGCGCCCCGCGGGCCCGACGGAGGACCTCGCGAACAACACGGTCGAGGTCACCGGGCCGCTCGCGCGCGACCCGTCCGCGCGGTCGTTCTACACGACGTCCTCGTGCGGGGTGTGCGGGAAGGGCGCGCTGGAGGAGGTCGAGGTCCACGCGCCCCGGCTGCCGGCGGGGCTCGTGATCGACCGCGCGCTGCTCGCCGACCTGCCCGAGCGGCTGCGCCAGCCGACCTTCACCCGCACGGGCGGGCTCCACGCGACCGGGCTCTTCACCGCCGACGGGCGGCTCGAGTGCGTGCGCGAGGACGTGGGGCGTCACAACGCGATGGACAAGGTGATCGGCCGCGCGCTGCTCGACGGCGGGCTGCCGTTCCACGAGCGGGTGCTGTGCGTGAGCGGCCGGCTGTCGTTCGAGCTGGTGCAGAAGGCCGCGGTCGCGGGCGCGCCGGTGCTCGTCGGCGTCGGCGCCCCGACCTCACTCGCGGTCGAGCTGGCCGCCGACCGCGCGATGACGCTCGCCGGCTTCGCGCGCGGCGGGCGGGTGAACGTCTACACCGGGCCCGAGCGGGTCCGCTAGTCGTCCTCGCGGGCCTCGCGCTCGCGCTCGGCCTGCGGTTGGCCGCCCTCGTGACGGCCCTCCGGGCCCTCGTCGACATCCTCGCGCGGGTCGGCCGCGGGGGCCGCCTCCGCGCGCTCGGCCTGGTCCTCGTCGGCGTTGCTCTCCATGGACGGGGTCTGCCCGGCTGAGGGCGCGCGCAATCCCGCGGCGGTTCGCGCCCGCTCCGGACGGGCAGGACGGACGCCATGGACGATCGCGCCGGGATCCTGGCCTTCGACGTGAACGAGACGCTGCTCGACCTGCGCGCGCTCGACCCGCTGTTCGAGCGGCTGCTGGGTCGTGCGGAGCTCCGCGGCCAGTGGTTCCTGCAGATGCTCCAGCTGGCGTTCGTCGGTGCGATCACCGGCCGCTACCTCGACTTCACGAGCGCGCAGCACGCCGCCCTCGCGATGGTGGCCGAGCGCGAGGGGGTGGAGCTCCCGGACGCCGACGGCCGCCGGATCGTCGACGCGATGCGGTCGCTCCCCCCGCACGCCGACGCGGCCGGCGCGCTGGCGCGGCTCCGCGACGCCGGGTTCACGCTGGCCGCGCTCACGAACTCGCCGGAGGACGTCGCGCAGCGACCAGTTGCGGAACGCCGCGCTGGACGGCAGCTTCGACGCGATCCTCTCCGCGGATCAGGTCCGCGCGCTCAAGCCGCGGCGCGAGCCGTACGAGCTCGTCGCCCGCACCTTCGGCACGGAGATCGGGAGCGTGCGCCTCATCGCCGCGCACGGGTGGGACGTCGCCGGCGCGCTCGCGGCCGGCTGCCGGGCCGCGTTCGTCGCGCGTCCCGGGATGCTGCTCAGCCCCGTCGGGGAGCAGCCGGACATCGTCGGCGACGACCTCGGCGCCGTCGCGGACCGGATCGTCGCCGCCGGCGGCTGACGACCGCGACACGTCAGCCGACGGGGGTGCCGCCGGGGCGGACGACGAGCCAGCGCCCGCCGAACTCGTCGACGTCGTGGCAGAGCACGCGTCCGGGTGCGTCGCCGACGTAGAAGTAGAGCGGCTGGCCGTCGACGGTCACCTGCCGCTTGCCGCCGCGGCGCCGGGTGGTGCCGAGACGTCCCGCGGGAACCCCGCGGGCCGCCCTGGGTCGTCCGCGCGTCAGCACCGGCGGCCAGGCCCGTGCGCACGCGCCGTAGCAGCGGGGGCGCGCGGAGGTCTCCCGGTCGAACACGTAGAAGGCCTGCCCGCGGGCGTCGGCGAGGATCGTCCCGTACGGCGAGCGCACGGCCTTGACGATCGCGGCCGCGGCGGTGCGTCGCCGCCTGGCGCGGCGCCGGTGTCCTGCTCTCGGCCGGCGCGGGCTCCACGGCGGCCTCGGCCGCCCCGGCGCCGGACCCGCCGCCGGCGCAGCCGGCCAGCGCCGCGCTCGCGATCACCACGCTCACAACCGGGGTTCTGCGCATGCGCCCAGTCTTCCGTGCGGGTCTTACGCGCCGGTTACCGGATACGGTGCGCGGCGTGGACGGCGTGTTCCGCACTCCGGAGGAGTGCTTCGACGGGCTCTGGGGCGATGTCGCCTACGCGGAGGTCGAAGGCCTGCGGATCGCCCGTCACGACGAGGGCGACGGGCCGCCGGTCGTCTTCTTCCACGGCGAGCCGACGTGGTCGTACCTGTGGCGCGACGTCATCCCGCCGGTGCGCGCGGCCGGCCACCGCTGCATCGCCCCCGACCTCCCCGGCTTCGGGCGCTCGGACAAGCCGGTGGACCCCGGCTGGTACACGTACGACCGCCACGTGGCGGTGATGGCCGGCCTGCTCGAGCCGCTCGGGCTGCACGGCGGCACCGCGGTCGTGCACGACTGGGGCGGGCCGATCGGGCTCCGACTGGCCGTCGAGCACCCCGATTGGTTCGACCGTCTCGTGATCCTCGACACCGGGCTGTTCACCGGCCGCCAGGCGATGAGCGACGCGTGGCGCGCGTTCCGCGACTTCGTCGAGCGGACCGAGGACCTGCCGGTCTCGATGCTGGTCCGGGGCGCGACCGCGCGCGGCCTGCGCGACGAGGTCGCGGCGGCCTACGACGCGCCGTTCCCCACGCCGGCGTCGAAGGCGGGCGCCCGGGCGTTCCCGCTGATGCTGCCCACGCGGCCGGACGCGCCGGGCGCCGCGGCCGGGCGCGAGGTCCTCGAGGCGCTGCGCTCGGACGATCGGCCGGCGCTCTGCCTGTGGGCGGACGGCGATCCGGTGCTGACGCTCGAGACGGGCCGCCGCTTCGCCGCCGCCTGCGGGTTCCCCGCGCCCGAGGTGATCGCGGACGCGTCGCACTTCCTCCAGGAGGACGCCGGGGAGCAGATCGGGCGGCGGATCGCCGCCTGGCTCGGCGGCTGACCGGGCGTCAGTCGCGGGTGGTGAGCGCGTCGATCGCGACGGTGACGGCGAGGATCAGCGGGACGTCCTCGCCGGTGGCGACGTCGACCCCGTAGGAGTCGCGGACGCGGAACCAGCGCTTGGAGATCGTGGCCACGGTGTCGCCGTCGCGCTCGATCTCGTACTCGTGGTCGACGAAGTTCCCCTTCGCCTTCATGTCCTCGCCGTGCTCGACGTCGATCGCGAAGCGGTCGCGGATCCCGACCAGCGCCTTGTGCACGGTCGCGGTGCGGTCGCCGCGCTCGATCGCGATCTTGTCGCGGATGCTCAGCTTGCGCTCCTGGATCTTCGCCAGCTCGCCGCCGGAGGCGTCCTCGAGCACGAACGTCTTGCGCATGCGCAGCGCCTTGCCGTTCACCTTGTACGCGCGGTCGCCCTCCGCGTTCTCGATCCAGAAGTCGTCCCCGATCGCGAACAGCTTCTCGCGCATCAGGTACCGCTCACCGTCGTCCGCGTGCCGTCGCAGGAGGCCCATGGCGGTGATGCTCGCAGCCGCGCGTCCGGCCCGTGTAACCCGGATCGGATGAATCAGGCCGGCGGGAGCGCCCGCAGCGCCCACAGCTCGAACGCGAGCTGGTCGGCCATCCGCGGATGCGTGCCGGCCTCGCGCAGCAGGTCGAGGCTGCGCGCGTAGTGCTCCAGGCGGCGCTGCAGCGCCGGGTCCGACAGCGCGGCGCGGCCACTCGCGACGTGCGCGCGCAGCTCGCGCGCCTTGGCGATCTTGTCGGCCGCGTAGACCGCCTGGGCGCCCGGCCCGGCGGCCGCGACCTGCGCGCGCAGCGCCGCCTTGCGCTCCTCGTAGTCGGCGATCCGCGGATCCTCGGTCACGGCGGCGACGAGCGCGGCGACGCGCGGGCCGAACCGCTCCTCGACGTCCTCGGTCCGCGCCGGCGTGTTCTCGACCACGTCGTGCAGGACGCCGGCCGCGACGACGTCGTCGTCCAGGTCGCGGCCGCTGAGCAGCGCGGCGACCTCGAGCGGATGCAGGATGAACGGCGCGCGGTCGGCCTCCCGCAGCTGGCTCACGTGCATCGTCGTCGCGTACTCCACCGCGCCGCGGACCGCGGGCCGCGCGACGACGAACGGTGGGTCGGGGGGATCGCTCACGCCGGCTCAGTCCGGGTGGCGGGAGAAGAACTCGAGCGCCTTGCGGGTCTTGGTCTGCTGCCCGGAGGTGGGCCGCAGCCCGCAGCCGAGCAGGTACGCGCGCAGCTCCCCGGCGACCTGGAACGCCTCGGGCGGCGCGCACTTCGTGGACAGCTCGAGGATCCGCGCGCCGTCGGGGTAGAGCCACAGCTCGACGACGAGCTTCCGGCCGAAGCCCTCCGGCACGCCCTTGAGCTTGAGGACGAAGATCGGGCCGAGCATCCGCAGGTCGTCGAGCCCGATCCCCGCCGGCGCGTGCTCGGCGTAGAACGCGCGCTGCTCCTTCGAGAACAGCTTGCGCAGCGACCGCCCCGCGAGCAGCGTCTCGCGGACCCCCGGCGGCTTCGGCCGCCCCTTGAGCGACGCGGAGCACACGAAGCCGCCGGGCATCGCGTCGACCTCGACCACGAAGCCGGCGGACTGGCGCAGGCCGGCCGGCAGCTCCGCCGGCACCACCGGACGCAGCTTGACCACCGAGTCGTCGCCCTTGCCCTGCACGCGGCGCGCGCGCACGACGACCCCGGCCCGCTCGAGGTCGAGCCCCGGCGTGTCGAAGAAGTGCACGAGCCGGACCTGGGCGTCCAGCGGATCGAGCCCGAGCACGGCGATCGCGGAGCGCTGGTGGCGCTCGGGCACCGACAGCTTCAGCTCGACGCTGTCGGCGTCGTTCACGAGCCCGCTGAAGTCGAGCAGCTGCTCGTCGGTCATCCTCGGAGCAGCAGCGGCGGCGGTCATCCTCGTTCCTCTCCGTTGGCGCGCGGACGCTGTCGCGAGCATACGTCAGAAGCCACTCTGCGGCCACGGCTGCCCGGCGTAGCGCTCGATCACCGGCGCCGGCAGGCGGAGCGGGCCGCCGGAGAGCAGCCCCGCCCCGACCTGCAGCCGGCGGCCGCGCGCCGACGAGCGCGAACGGGTCGGCGAACTCCCGCTCGCCGGGCACCGCGACGAGCGAGCCGCGGAAGTGGCTGGCGTCCGAGACGAGCGTGGTCACCGCCGTCCATGGCCCGCCCGCGGCGAGGACGAGCTGCCGCGCGCGCTGGACCGCCGGGTCGTCGAAGAGCACGTCGCGCGCGCCGAGCAGGAGGTAGGACGCCGAGGCGGCCGGGCCGTCGGGCGCGAACGCGGCCGGGTCGGCGCGCAGGGCGTGGCGGACGGGCTTGGCCGCGCGGAGCCAGACCGCGAGCCAGCCCAGCCCGGTGCCCGCCTCCGAGACCGGCGCCGCGGCGGTCGCGTCCGCCGGGCGGCCGGGGACGAGCGCGAGCCAGGCGCGCGGCGCGCTCACGCCGCCGGCGCGTCGTAGTCGGGCCGGATCCGCCGTGTCGCGTCGCGCAGGTCGCGCACCAGCTCCGCGACGGTCGGCCGGCCCCAGTACCAGTAGCCGTCGTACTCCGCCGCCACCGTGAGGTCGGGCAGCAGGACGAACACCCGCGGCACGTACGGCGCGTGGACCGTGTCGGTCGTCTCGCGCAGCGCGAGCCGCGCCTGCGCGGCGCGGTCGACGTCGGACAGGAACGTCCAGCGCGCCCCGAGGCCGCTGCGGAGCGCCGCGTTCACCTCCGGCGGATCGACCGACAGGGACACGAGCCGCGCGTAGCCGACCTCGAGCTCGTCCTGGAGCGCGACGAGCCGGCGGAAGAACCGCTGCTCCTTCGGGCACCAGTGGCCGCGGAAGGCGTGCAGGATCAGCGGGTCGCCGCCGGCGAGCTCCGACAGCGAGCGCGTCGCGCCGCCCTGGTCGGGCAGCGACAGGTCGGGGAGCGTGGTGGGCATGGGCGTGCAGTCTCGCCCGCGCCCCGGGCGTTACGGCGCTGCCGCCGTCCCGGCGCGGCGCGTCGCCCACGCGGCGAGCAGGATGCTCAGCTCGTAGAGCAGCAGCATCGGCACCATCTCGATCAGCGTCGTGACGGGATCGACGCCCGGCAGGAGCGCGGCGACGATCGCGATCACGACGATCGCGTAGCGGCGGTTCTTGCGCAGCTGGGCCGGGGTGATGATCCCCAGCCGCGTGAGCGCGAGCACGCCGACCGGGATCTGGAACAGCAGCCCCATCACCGCCATCGTCGTGATCGTGAAGCCGTAGTACGGCCGCGCCTGCACGAGCGCGTCGAACTGCCCCTGGTTGAAGCCCTGGAGGAACCCGACCGCGGCCGGCAGCACGAGCACGTAGGCGAACGCGACGCCCATGACGAACAGCACCGGGACCATCGCCAGCAGCGGCAGCGCGCTCCGGCGGTCGCGCGGGCTCAAGGCGGGCAGCAGGAACGCGTAGGCCTGGAAGAGGATGATCGGGAGCGCGAAGAGCACGGCGAAGTAGCCGGCCACCGTGAGCGTCTGCGTGAACGGCTCGGTGAGGCCCAGCGTCACGGGCTGCTTGCCGGGCGGCTCGCGCGGCGCGGCCCGCAGCGCCGCCGCGTCGGCCGCGGAGGCGGCCGCGAGCGCGCGGCGGTCCGCGTCGCCGAGTCGCGCGGCGTCGGAGCGCGAGAGCCGCCCGAGGGCGGCGGCGTTCGCGCTGAGCGCCTCGCGCTGGGCGGCGTCGAACCGCGCCTGCTCGCCCTGCGGCCCCTTGGCGTCGCGATCGACCTGGGCGGTCGCGTTCGTGAGCGGGCGGTTGAGGATGTCGAGCAGCGCGTGGTTCTGCCACAGCGCGAACCCGAACGCCACGACGAGCGCCACGATGCTGATGATCAGGCGCACCCGGAGCTCGTCGAGGTGCTCGACGAGCGTGAGCTGCTGATCGTGCGCGACGCGCGCCGTGGCGACCGACATGCGGCTACCGGCGGGCGGAGACGGCGACGGCGTCGTCCGTCTCGGTCTCGGTCTCGGCGGCCCGCGCGACCAGCTCGGACGGCCGGTCGTCGTCGTCGCCGGTGATCGAGCCCTTGAACTCGCGGATGCCGCGGCCGACGGAGCGGCCGACCTCCGGGAGCTTCTTGGGCCCGAGGATGAGCAGGGCGACGATCAGGACGATGATGAGTTCCATGGGTCCGACGTTCGGCATCGGGGCCTCCGGTTCGGTGGTGCGCGGACGAGGAGGCTTGCGTCCCGGACGGTGCCGCCGGATCACTCGGACGCCGACGCGCCCGGCTCCGGCTCCCGATACGCCACAAAGTGATCCATCGCGCGGCGCGCGCCACCACGTAGGTCCGACCGACAACGACCAGGGAGGTCGGGATGTCTGAAGGGCTCGAGGCGATCCAGCGCGCGGCGGACGGTGAGGCGGACCGCCTGCCGGCGAACACGCGGCGCCAGTTCGTCGGTGGCGCCGCCGTGGCGCTCGGCGGGATGGGGCTGGCCGGGATGCTGCCCGGCACCGCGCTGGCGCACCACATGCCGGGCGGCGGTCCCGCGTCCGGGAACGACACGCAGACGATCCTCAACGTCGCGGCGACCGCCGAGGTGCTCGCGACGATCGTCAACACGGTCGGCTTCCGGCGGCGGCTCGTCGGCGACCGCGTCACGCAGCGCAACATCGGCGCGGCCGCGCAGGAGGAGCTGCGGCACTACGACGTGCTGACGAGCCTCGGCGCCACCCCGGCGACGAAGCGGATCTGGGTCCCGGACGCGGTCTTCGCCAGCGGCGAGAACCTGCTCAACACGCTCGTCGTGGGCGACCAGATCTTCGTCAACGCCTACCTGATCGGCGTGGCGGCGTTCGCGAAGGCGGATCCGAAGCTCGCCGCCGTGCCGGCCGAGTTCATGGGCGCGGAGGCGGTCCACCGCGCGCTCGCGCTCCAGTCGCTCGGGAAGCTGGGCAACGACCGCATCTTCATGCGCGTCGAGTTCACGCAGATCGGCGAGGCCGTGACCCGGCTGCAGGCGGCCGGGTTCGGCTTCGGGGCGAAGGGCGCGCGGCCGGGGCGCTTCTTCGACTTCGACAACGTGCGCAACCGCACGCCGACCGATCAGGACGTGAACACGCCCGACATCACGCCGATCGACGCCTAGCCGCTCGGGGGGCGGGCGCTGCGGCGCCCGCCCCCCGCACCGGCGCCGAGATGCGCGCGGCGGGGCACTGGGCGGACGAGCGCGTCCCTCGTCGGCTAACCGGTCACTGGCGCGCCATCGCGACGCGGAGCAGCTCGTCGGGATCGAGCCGGTGGTCCGCGTCCGCCGCGGCGTCCCCGACGTCGATCTCGACCCAGTGCACGTCGCCGGTGAAGGCGTTCGGGACGGGGTAGTCGTCCGCCACCAGCGCGCCGTCCTCCTTGCCGACGTCGCACGTGTCGTCGGCCGAGAAGATCATCGCGGCGGTCGCGGCGACCGCGCCCTGGCCGGCCGCCTCGCCGTCGACGAACAGCGTCACGGTGCCGCCCTTCCCCAGGCCCGGGCCGTCGTAGTCGAACTCCATCCGCACCTGGTGCGTGCCGGCGGGGATCGCACGGTCCGTGCCGACGTGGAAGCGCTGGACGCCGAGCAGGTTGTAGCAATAGCGCAGCCGGCCGTCGACGGCGTACAGGCTCCAGCCGCCGATGCTGCCGCCCTGGGCGATGATCACGCCCTGCGCGCCCGCGTCGGGCACGACGATCTCCGCCGTCACCGCGTGCGACGCGTTCTTGATGCTGACGACCGAGCTCTCCGTGAGACGGCCCATCCCGCCGAACAAGCGCTGCCGCGAGCCCTTGATGAGCGTCGGCCGCCCGGCGACCCCCGCGTCGAGCCGCTCGGCCACGCGGTCGTCGAGCGGCAGGACGTTGTTGCGCGCCGCCTCGATCAGGAACAGCCGCTGCAGCTCGTGGAGCCGGTCGGGATGCTGCGCGGAGACGTCCTCGAACTGCGTCCAGTCGACGCTCGTGTCGTAGAGCTCCCAGACGTCGTCGTCGAACGCGGGCACCTGCTCGCCGACGAGCAGCCACGGGGTCTTGTGCCGTGTCACCGCGGTCCAGCCCTTGTGGTAGATGCCGCGGTTGCCGAACATCTCGAAGTACTGCGTCTCGTGCCGCTCCGCGGCGCCGGCATCGTCGAACGCGTAGCGCATGCTGACGCCTTGCATAGGGGTCTGCTGGACGCCGTGCACCATCGTCGGCTCGCTCAGCCCGGCGACGTCGAGCACGGTCGGCGCGATGTCGGTCACGTGCGTGAACTGCGTCCGGATCTCCCCCTGTGCGCTGATGCCCTTCGGCCAGTGCACGATCGTGCCGTTGCGCGTCCCGCCGAAGTGCGACGCGACCTGCTTGGTCCACTGGTACGGCGTGTCCATCGCGTGCGCCCAGCCGACCGCGTAGTGGTTGTAGGAGTCCGGCCCGCCGAACTCGTCCAGGCGCTCGAGCATGAACTCGGGCGTCTCGAGCGCGGCCGCGCCGTTGAAGTTGATCATCTCGTTGAACGTGCCGTTCAGCGTGCCCTCGGCCGAGGCCCCGTTGTCGCCGACGATGTAGAAGACGAGCGTGTCCTCGAGGATCTCGAGGTCCTCCAGCGCGTCGACCAGCCGCCCGACGTGGTGGTCGGTGAACTCCATGAAGCCGGCGTAGACCTCCATCTGGCGGCGCAGCACCGGCTTGAGCGTCCTCCGGCATGTCGTCCCAGGCCGGGATCTCGTCGTGGCGGCGCGTGAGCTGCGCGTCCTGCGGGATGACGCCGAGCTCCTTCTGGCGCGCGATCGTGCGCTCGCGCAGCGCGTCCCAGCCGTCGTCGAAGCGGCCCTTGTACTTGTCCGCCCACTCCTTCGGCACGTGGTGCGGCGCGTGCGTCGCGCCGGGCGCGAAGTACATGAAGAACGGCTTGTCCGGCATCAGCGACTTCTGCTGGCTGGACCCACGTGATCGCCTTGTCCGTCATGTCGCCCATGAGGTGGTAGCCCTCCTCGGGCGACCGGTCGGGCTCGACGGGGATCGTGCCCTCGTACAGCGCCGGGTAGTACTGGTGCGCCTCGCCGCCGATGAAGCCGTAGAAGTACTCGAAGCCGCTGCCGGTCGGCCAGTTGTCGAACGGGCCCATCGGGCTCGTCTGCCAGACCGGCACCTCGTGGCACTTGCCGATCTGCGCGGTGGAGTAGCCGTTGAGCTTGAGGATCTCGGCGAGCGGGGCGCAGGTGTTCGGGCGCATCGAGTTGTACCCGGGCGCCGAGGTCGCGATCTCGGTGATGCCGCCCATCCCGACCGTGTGGTGGTTGCGCCCGCTCAGCAGCGCGGCCCGCGTCGGCGAGCAGAGCGCGGTCGTGTGGAAGCGGTTGAGCTTCAGCCCGCCCGCCGCGAGCCGCTCGGCGTTCGGCGTCGCGCACGGCCCGCCGAACGCGCTCGACGAGCCGAAGCCGGCGTCGTCGATCAGGACGACCAGGACGTTCGGCGCGTCCGCGGGCGGGCGGATCTCCTCGATCGGCGGGAACGTGGTGTCGGGATCCTTGGCGTCGTAGGTGACCAGGCCGGAGCGCGGCAGGTCGGGGACCGGCAGGATCTCGCGCTTCGTCATCGCTCGCTGCTCCTCGTCGAGTGGTCTCGCGGCAGCATCGAGCGCGGGCGCGCGGCCCGCATCGTCCGAACGGGGTGAGCCGGTCAGGCTGGCGCCGCGGCCGACTCGGCGAGCGACGTCGTCGGGAGCCGGCGCGTGCCCCACAGCGACAGCAGCGCCGCGAGCGCGACCGCCGCGAGCGCCAGGCGGAGCGCCTGGAGCTGCGCCTCGCCGTAGTCGCCGGCGACCGCCTCGGCCTGCGGCTGCGTGAGCCCGCCGTCGAGCGCGGCCTGCTCGACGGTGTCGACGGGCACGATGTCGATCCCCTGCTCGGTGCCGGCCGCGATCGTCTCGCGCGCGGCCGCCGGGATGTCGGGGTTCGCGGTGACGCGCTCGCTGAAGCCGGTCGCCAGCGACGCGAGCAGGACGGCGCCGATGATCGCCGTCCCGAGCGAGGAGCCGAGGTTCTGCGCCGTCCCCTGGAGTCCGCCCGCCTCGCTCGTCTGCGTCGCCGCGACCGACGACATGATCACGTTGCCGAGCTGGGAGGCGAGCAGCCCGGCGCCGGCGCCGATCAGCGCGAGCGCGAGCTTGAAGCCGGTGTCGTTGAGCGTCACGTCCAGCGTCTGCAGCATCACCAGCGCGCCGACGCTCACGGCGACCAGCCCGATCTGCGCGACCACGCGCGGGGAGCGGCGGGCGGCCATGCGCGGACCGAGCAGGGCGAACACGAGCATCGCCACCGACAGCGGCAGCAGCCGCTTGCCGGTCTCGAACGCGTCGAGCCCGAGCACGACCTGCAGGTAGACCGGGATCACGAAGAACGTGCCCATCAGGACGAGCTGCTGGCCGACGAGGGTCGAGAGCCCCGCCCGCAGCTGCGTGATCTTCAGCAGCGCGGTGTCGAGCAGGACGTCGTGGCCGAGCCGCGTGCGGTGCTGCTCCCACGCGACGAAGCCCCACAGCAGCGCGAGCCCGCCGAGGACCAGGAACGGCACGGGCGAGAAGCCGAGCGGCGTGATCTCGGTGCCCCCGATCTCCGGCGGGTTGCGCGGCACGACGAAGCCCCAGACGCTGCTGCGCAGGATCGCCAGCACCGCCAGCCCGAGCCCGGCGGAGGAGAGCAGCACGCCCGCCGAGGTCGAGCCGCGGCCGGTGGTCCGGCGCCGGCGCCCGCGCGATCTGCCCCCGCAGCAGCAGGATCACGATCACCACGACCGTCTCGGCGGCGAAGACGTAGCGCCAGGAGAGCTCGGTCGTGACCCAGCCGCCGATCAGCGGGCCGGCGGCGACCGCGATCGCGGCGACCCCGCCGAGCAGCGCGTAGGCGAGGGCGCGCTCGCGGCCCTCGTAGGTCGCGGCCGTCAGCGCGGCGATCGCCGGCACGACGAGCACGGCGCCGAAGCCCTCGACCCCCGACCAGCCGACGAGCAGGACGGCGAGGTTCGGGCTCAGCGCGGTCGTGAGCGACCCGACCCCGTAGATCCCGAGCCCGATCGCGAACGCGCGGTTGCGGCCGATGATGTCGCCGAGCTTCGCGCCGAGCAGCATGAACGCCGCCATCACGAGCGTGTACAGCGTGATCGCCGTCTGGACGCCCTGGATCGACGTGTCGAGGTCCTCGACGATCTGCGAGATCGCGACGTTCATCACGCTCGAGTCGAGCACCATCACGAACTGGGCCGACGCGAGGATCAGCAGCGGCAGCCATTTGCGCACGCCGCCACTCTGCGCCGCGCGGGCGTGCCCGTCATCACCCGCTTCGGGGGAACCTGGGTCAGGCGCCGCGAGCGGCACGAACGCGAAGATCTCGAAGACCATGTTCGCGTCCGGGTCCGTGGCGCTGGAGAACCCGCGGACCTCGCGCCCCACGATCGCCTCGACGGCGGCGGTGAACTGCGTCGCCGTCGCGACCTGCATGTACGTGCGCTGCTCGCGGACCCGGTGCTGGTCGCCCATCGTCACCATCGAGCGCTCAGCCGGCAGCAGCACGTCCTCGAGCACGCAGACCAGCGCGTCGTCGCCGGCGAAGTTGCTGGACGCCCGCGTCGGGCCGCGCCCGAACTGCTCCTTGTGCAGCGCGACCATCGCGTTCGACACGGCGCTCATCGGACTCGTTCCGCGTCCGTCGGTCAGTTCGACGTCCGTCATGACGGCCGCCTCTCGTTCTTCCTCTGGGGCGTTCCACGAGAAGGCGGAGAAAGAGTCGAGAACCCGCAAGCGGTGCAGCAGGTCCAGCGTATCGCGTCAGTCCGCGACGAACGGGAGCGCGCCCAGGGTGCCGGTGACCTCGAACACGCGCTGCACCGCCTCCCCGCCGGGGACCAGCGCGAGCGTGAAACCGTCCCGCGCGGCCTCGCCGTCCAGCTCGAGGATCATCCGCAGGCCCGTGGAGTCGATGAACTCGAGCTCCTCCAGGTCGAGCACGATCCGCGCGGCGCCGTCCGCGCGCAGCGAGGCGACCCGGGCCTCCAGCGCGGGCACGGTCGACAGGTCGAGCTCGCCGTGGAGCCGGACGCGCGCCGTCCCGTCCGCACCGTCGACGTCGATGCGGAGCAAGGGCGGCGTCGGTTCTGAGCTGCTCATGGCGGGCGCGCTGTTCCTGGGGTGCGGTGGACGGAGAAGCAGCGGGCGGCCCGTTGCGACGGGTCGCCGACCTACGACTCGGTGATGCCAGGAGCGACGCCGACCCGGTCGGATCGGTCACCCGTGCCAACCATACTCGGCCGGTCAGCCGCGGGGCAACTCGCACCAGACGACGGTGCCGCCGGATTCGGCGATCCCCCAGCGCAGCGACAGCCGCTCGACCAACTGGAGCCCGAAGCCGCCCCCGGCCTGCAGATCCGGGGACCGGCGCGTGAAGCGGCGGTCGCGGCCGGCGTCGGCCACTTCCAGCCGCAGGACACGGTCCTTCAGCTCCGCCGTGACGCGGACGGGCGCGCCGTCGGGCGCCTCGGCGTGGCGCACGCTGTTCGTCACGAGCTCGCTCAGCACCAGCAGCGCGTCGGTGCGGACCTCGGCGGGCAGCCCGCCGTCGGCCCAGCGCCTGAACCGGCTCCGCGCCAGGGCGGGCGCACGCGCCTGCCGGGGAAGGCGGGCCTCGAACCGGCAGCCGGAGGACGCAAGCACGGCGTGGTCCTCGTGTTCAGTTGCCATCGGGCCTCCTGTTGGGTCGTCCTGCTGCCGTGGTCGCGGCGGCGGGGCGCCCCTCTGGGTGGAGGAACAGATCGCGCGCCTCCCCGCGGCCTGCCGACCGCCGGGCCACCCGTGTCTGAGGCTCCCTGGTGGTGCCGGTTATACCCGCTCGGCGCCCGGACCGCACCCGCACCTTGATCCGCGGGCGCGCCGAGGGTCGTACCCCGGGGACATGTGGACGATCGTCGTCATCGGCGCGGTGGTTCTCGTCCTGCTCGTGCTGGGCATGGTCTTCCTGACGCGGCCCGGCGCCTCCCGCGTGCGGCGGTCGTACGGCGAGAAGCGACGATCCGCAGGGCGAGGACCTGAGCCCGGTGCCCCCGCGCGAGCAGCCGTCGCCGCCGCGCTGACCGGGGCGTCTCAGCCGGTCGCCCCGGGCAGCCTCGCCATGAGCCGCTCCCACCATTCGGCGTACTCCTCGCCCGAGACGAGGTCGAGGTGCTCGAGCACCGTCAGTGCGCCGCCCATGTAGCAACGGGCCGCGCCGGCTCCAAGTTGTCGTGACCCCGATGCATCCCGCGCTCCCGATTCCGGTGGGCAGCGGACACGGTGGCGCGCCGGCCGCGCGAGGCCGTCCACGATCGGGGTGAATCCGCTCATCCCATCGTGTGCCTCACCCTCGCGTCACGTTGCCCGCCTCGCGCGCGGTGATCAGCGCGTGGCTGACGACGACCTCGCTGCCGTCCGAGCTGCAGCGGAGCGCGACCGTCGGGTCGCCGGCCGGCTTGCGGACGACGGCGGCCAGCGAGACGTGCTCGAGCGCGGACTCGACGGGCCGGCCGAGCAGCTCGGCCGTGTCGAGCGCGCCGCCCGCGCGGTCGACGAGGCCGCAGGTGACGCTCTCGAGGCCCGGGCCGTTGTTGACGGCGACCTGCAGCTTCGCCTCGACCAGCCAGTTCCGGCCGGCGGGCGCCGGGTTCGGCGGCGCGGTCCGCGCCCCAGCCTGGGACGCCAGCGGCAGCGCGACGTGATCCTGGCAGCCGGACAGCGAATCGTCCTCGCATCGCGGGAGGGTGACGCCGGCGTCGGCGCGCGCGAACCGCAGCTGGCCGCGCAGCACCGTCTGCGCGCCCACGGAGACGTCGGCGATGCGGACGCCGCCGTCGCGGATCTCGCGCGACGCGACGCTGTCGCGCGCGAGCGTCGCGGCCGCGGTGGCGGTGCCGCCGAGGGCGACGAAGAGGGCGAGGCAGGCGATCAGGTTCCCGGGGGTGCGCATGCCTCCCACGACCGCGCACACCGCCCGGCATTCCTCAGGCGGTCGTCCACGGGGCGGGGAGGAAGTAGGGCTTCTCCTGCTGGTGGTTGTACGGATAGGGGACGGGGAGCCGGCTGACCTCGTCGAGCCGCGCGCGCTGGCCGGCGTCGAGCTCCCACCCGGCCGCGCCGAGGTTGTCGCGCAGCTGGTCCTCGTTGCGCGCGCCGATCACCAGCGAGGCGACGGTCGGCCGGCCGAGGAGCCACGCGAGCGCGATCTGGGAGATGGCTGCGGCCGGTCTCCGCGGCGAGGTCGTCGAGCACGTCGACGATCCCGTAGATGTGCTCGGCGTCGGCGACGAGCCCGCCGCCGGCGGCCTGGCCGAGCCGGCTGTCGGCCGGCGCCGCCTGCCCGCGGCGGAGCTTGCCGGTGAGCGCGGCGCCGCCGAGGGGGCTCCACACGACCGCGCCGACCCCCTGGTCGAGCCCGAGCGGCCCGAGCTCGTGCTCGTAGTCGCGGACCGCGAGCGAGTACTGGACCTGATGGGCGGCGTAGCGGGTCCAGCCGTGGCGGTCGGCGATGGCGAGCGCCTTCATCAGCTGCCAGCCGGAGAAGTTCGAGGCGCCGACGTACCGGACCTTGCCGGCGGTCACGAGGTCGTCGAGCGTGTGCACGACCTCCTCGACGGCGGTGGTCGCGTCGAACTCGTGCATGTAGAGGAGGTCGATGTGGTCGGTGCGCAGGCGCCGGAGGCTCTGCTCGACCGTGTCGACGAGGTGGAAGCGGGACGAGCCGCCCTCGTTCGGGCCGTCGCCCATCGGCGTCGTCGCCTTGGTGGAGATCAGCACGCGGTCGCGGCGGCCCGCGAGCGCCGCGCCGAGGATCTCCTCGGAGCGCCCGCGCGAGTACGCGTCGGCGGTGTCGAACATCGTCACGCCGGCGTCGAGGCAGAGGTCGATCAGCCGGCGCGCGCCGTCGACGTCGGTGTCGCCCCACGCGCGGAAGAAGTCGCTGCCGGCGCCGAACGTGGCGGCGCCGAAGCTGAGCACGGGGACCTTCAGCCCCGAGGTGCCGAGTCTGCGGTGTTCCATGCGGCCAGGGGATATCAGCCGAGCGCGTCGGCGGCGAGCAGCACCGCGGCGACGAGCCCGCCGGCGGCGACGACGACCGCGAGCGCGATCCGGGCGATCCCGAGGCGCCGCACGCGGGGCCGGCGGCGCCGGGGTCCAGGCGGCGTGATGCTCGGCCGCCCAGTCCTCCGGGACGGTCCCGTACATCATCCCCTCGAGCGCGGGCCGCTGGGAGAGCGCCATCGCGACGTGCCCGGCGACCAGCACGACCGCGACGAACATCGCCACGTCGTGCAGCGCGATCGTCCCCGGCAGCCGGAAGGCGGTGTTGCGCTCGCCGAGCCAGAGCAGCGTCCCGGACACGACGAACAGCACCGCGAGCGCGGCCTGGACGCTCGCGTGCGCCTTCTGCCCCGCGTTGAACCGGCCCTGCGGCGGGTGCTGCCGGCGCAGCCAGCGCAGGTCGTCGGCGGTGAAGTAGTCGAGGTCGCGGCGCGTCCGGCGCAGCGTCCGGCGGTTGCCGAGCAGCGCGACCAGCGCGAGCGCGGTGAGCCAGGCCACCGCGGCGACGAGGTGCAGCGCCTTGACCAGCGGGCGGTCGGAGAAGACCTGGGCGAGCATCGGCAGGTAGAGCACGAGCCCGGTCGCGAGCATCGCCGTGAACGCGGCCGCGTGGATCCAGTGCAGCGTGCGCTCGGTGCGGTCGAAGCGGACGATCGGCAGCGCGTCAGAGACCATTGGAGCCCCCGACCCACGCGTCGCGGTCGTAGCCGCGCTGCTCCCAGAAGCCGTCCGTGACGCGGTCGGTGACCACGATCCGCTCGAGCCACTTCACGCCCTTGTAGCCGTACATGCGCGGCATCACGACGCGCGCCGGCGCGCCGTGCGCGCGGGTCAGCGGCCGGTCGTCCATCGAGTGGGCGAGCATCGCGTCCGGGCTGAGCGCCTGGCGCAGCGTGAGCGTGTCGACGTACGGCCGCTCGGCGGAGACGAACTTCAGCGCGCGGGCCGCGGGCAGCGGCTCCGCGGCCGCGAGCAGATCGCGGAAGCGGACGCCGCGCCAGCGCACGTCGTCCACCGACCAGCCCGTGACGCAGTGGAAGTCCGACGTCTGGCCGGCCTGGGGGAGGGCGAGCAGATCCGCGTAGGTGAGCGTCTGCGGCCGCGCGACGAGCCCGTCGATCCGGAGCCGCCAGGACGCGGGATCGAAGCGCGGGTAGGGCGGGTTGACGGCGTAGATGCGCCAGCCCTCGCCGACGGGCAGCGCCCGGCGCACCGGCTCGGGCAGGACCAGCGTCGACTTCGAGGCGAGGTCCAGCGCGCTCCCGCCCCACGCGAGCGAGGTGAGCCCGGCGCCGACCAGGACGAGGAAGGCGCGCCGGCCGAGCGGCCGGCCCTCCGGCTCGGGTCCGTCGTCCGTCACCCCGCACACGGTGACGGGCGCGCCTTACGAAGTCCTGAACCCGCTCAGACCGAGACGCTGACCGGGAACGTCGCGATCCAGATCAGGCTCCCGAGGAACATCGTGTAGCCCAGCCCGATCACGATCATCCGCGGCGTCCGGCCGTGCAGCCGCGTGCTGACGCCGGCGAAGAACAGCGCCGCCGCGAACAGCACGACGGCGAGCGAGTAGTTGTCGGCGCGCTGGATGTTCGCGCCCGCCCGCACGGACGCCGCGGCCGCCTTCGCCTCCAGCCCGTCGGCCGCCGTCGTGGCGGCGAGCGAGTACTCCGGCATCGCGAACGGCGACAGCGGGGCGTCCGGGTTCTTGCGCGGCCGCGTCGCGACCCAGGCGTCGAACGCGGGCGTGAACTCGGGCCGGAAGCGCTTGCGGTAGAAGGCGGCGAGCTCGTCCTCCTCGCGTGCGTAGGCGTCGACCCACTGGGTGAACAGGGCGACGTCGATCTGGCTCTGGCGGTTCGCCACGCCGCCCTCGCGGGCCGACTCGACGCGGGCGGCGATCGAGGCGCTCTGCGCTCGCGCCTGCTCGCCGTGCCAGCGCGCCGACTGGTACGCCGCCCAGGCCGTGGCGACCGCCGCGACCGCGAGCAGCAGCGTCGCGGCGAGCTCGAACCGCTGCGCGAGGCGGTCGTCCATCAGGACGCCACCGGCAGGCCCCGCGCGTCGCAGGGCAGCGGCGTGCGCTGCCCGATCGCCGCGCGCGCGTCGTCGACCAGCCGCAGGGTGCGCTCCATCGCGACCGGCCGTATCTGCCCCGGTCCCGGACCGGTACGGGCTGTCGAGCGCGTTGATCGCGGTCAGCGTGACCACGATCACGGTCGTCGCCGACCCCATCAGCATCGCCTGCGCGAGCGCGCCCTCCGCCGGGTCCGCGAAGAAGAGCATGAACCCGAACACGACGAGCGCGATCAGGATCAGCGCGATCCAGACCGTGGACGGGATGATCCCCTCCGCGCCGTGGAGGCGGTCGCGCCGCGCCTCCTCGCGGTCGGAGGTCTGGTCGAGCCACTTGCTGTACGCGGCCTGCTCGCCCGCGGTCCGCGGGTCGGCGGCCCGCACGCTGCGGAAGAGCGCGAGCGCCCACGGGTTGATCGTGTCGCCGCCCTTGCCCTGCTCCATCGCCGGCCACTCCTGGTGGACGACCGAGCGCGCGTAGCAGGCGATCTCGCCCGACAGCCGGTCGCCCGTGGCCGGCGGGAGGAACTCGGCGGTCTCGAACTGCTGGATCACGGAGAGCGCCTCGGACTCCCCGCCGGCGCGCGACTGGTCGTACGTGGTGAAGCCGAGGAAGATGATGAACCCCGCGAAGATCGCGAACCCACCGGCGAGGACGCCGAAGACGCCCGAGGCGCGGTCGCCGTCGGTGAAGCGACTCCCCTCGGGGGCTCCGCGGCGGACGAGCAGCATCGCGCCGATGGTCACGGCGTTGGCGACGATCAGGATCGCGAGGCTCCACAGCAGGTACACGAGGAGGGGATGGTCGTCGCGCCCGCCGCGCGGCGCATCATCTCGTTCGGGTGAGCTAGGCGCGCAGCCGGGCGAGCCGCTGCGCGGCGAGCCCGCGGCGACCGTCCAGTGCGGGCAGCTCGGCGAGGAACCGCTTCCAGGCCTGGAGGTCCTCGGCGCCCGCGGGCGTCTGCAGCCAGGCCCACAGGATCTCCGCGTCGTCGCTCGCGAGCGCGGCGCGCCGGGCCCATCCCTCGAGCTCGTCGCGGAGCTCGGCGACGCCGGGCGCGTCGGAGCGCGGCAGCACGCTCCCGTAGCCGTCGAGCGCCTCGGCGACGCGACCCTCGCGCAGCTGCGCGCGGAGCGCGCCGGCGTCGGACGTCACGTCGGCGGCGAGCCGGTACGGATCGGCCTCCACGCAGCCGGGCAGGATCCGCCGCAGCCGGCTGATCTCGGCGCGCGCCGTGACCGGCTTGCCGTCGTCGCCGTGGAGCCGGAGCGCGAGCTGCTCGGCCGTCATCCCCGCCGGCTGCTCGGCCAGCAGCACCAGCAGCTCGCTGTGGCGCAGCGAGACGCGGACGGGCTCGCCGTCGAGCCGCACGTCCGCGCGGTCGCGGCCGAGCACGGCGAGCTCGAGCCGCGGCGTCGCACGGCGGGCGGGCCGGCGCGCGACGCGCGGCGCCGGCTGGAGCGAGAGCTCGACGAGCGCCGCCGTCGCGGCCACGAGCCCGAGCGTGTGCGGATGGACGGTCTCCATCGGCGCGGTGAGGTTGATCGCCCCGAGCAGCAGGCCGGTCGCGGGGTCGTGGACCGGGGCGGCCGCGCACGTCCACCACTGCGAGTGCGCGCAGAAGTGCTCGGCGGCGAAGACCTGCACGGCCTGGCCGGTCGCGAGCGCCACGCCGATCGCGTTCGTGCCCGCCGCGTGCTCGCCGAAGCGCGCCCCGGCGACCATCCCGAGCCGGTGGGCCGCCTCGCGCCGGACGCGCCGGTCGCCGTCGACGGCGAGCAGCAGGCCGCTCGCGTCCGAGAGCGCGATCAGGTGGTCCGACGCGGACGCGACCGGTCCGAGCGACTGGCGCAGCATCGGGGCGTACGGCCCGAGGCCGTGGTCGCGGAGCCGCGCGGTCGCCGCCTGCTCGGTCAGGTCGACCGGCGCGGCGCGCAGCTCGGGGTCGAGCCCCTGCGCGGCCGAGCGGCGCCAGGAGTCGAGGATCGGGTCGCGGACGCCGGCGGGCGCGCCGTCGCCTTCCAGGAACCGCTCGCGCGCGAGCTGGAGCTCACGTGCGCGCTGTGTTGCGTTGTCCGCCACGTCGAGGGCGAGCCGGGGATCGGCCATCGTGTGCATCTCCGTCCATGAAGCCCCCCTCGTGTCTCCACGGTACGAGCGGGCCGGCGGATCTCCCCCGCGCGGCGGCACATACCACCCGATCGTCGGGGGTGCGGCGCTCACCGGTCGCAACCCCCCGGCGGCTAGGACATGGGGCATGCCAACCGACCTCCTCACCACCGGACCGGAGCGCACCATGGGGTACGACGAGCCGTCGGTCATGGGCGCCAGCAAGCAGATCGCGCTGATCGCGCATGACCACTGCAAGGCCGACCTGCTCGACTGGGCGCGCTACAACCGCTCCACGCTGGCGGGGCACGACCTGCACGCGACGGGGACGACCGGGCAGCTCCTCGCCCGCGAGCTCGACCTGCCGGTCAGCTGCTTCCTCAGCGGGCCGCTCGGCGGCGACCAGCAGATCGGCGCGGCGATCGCGGAGGGGCGGATCGACCTCGTCGTCTTCTTCTCCGACCCGCTCGAGCCGCATCCCCACGACGTCGACGTCAAGGCGCTGCTGCGGATCTCCGTGCTCTACAACGTCCCGCTCGCCTGCAACCGCGCGTCGGCCGACTTCCTGCTCTCGAGCCCGCTGCTGCGCACCGAGTACGCCCGCGGGCCGAGCTCGCAGGGCCTGCTCGCCTGATCGCAACGCGATTGCAACGCCTCCCGCCGCACACTGCTCCGCGACCTTCTCCTCCCCAGAAAGGCCACGCCCCGATGACCCGCCTCCTCGCCCGCCTCGCCCGTCTCCTCGACACCGCCGACACCGGCCACGTCCACGCCGGCTCCGTCGGCGCCGTCGCGGTCTGCCACGACCCGGACTGCCCGCAGGCGCGCGGCGCCTCGCGGCGCTAGCCGCCGGCCGCGCCTCGTGCCCGGCGGCGCCGTGCGTGCGGCGCCGCTCCTTCATCTCCGCCTCCTGGACGTGGCGGCGGCCCCCCACGAGCGCGTCGCGGACGGCGCGCTCGTGGGCGCGGAACACGGCCATGTAGCCGTCGTCGAACTCCTCGACGACCTGGAACGTCCAGCGGCCGGGCAGGACGTTGCGCCCGAGCAGCTCGCGCTCGAGCGCGCCGGCCAGCTCGTCCGCCCCGCACGCGCGCAGGTGCTCGAGCACCTCGTCGAGCTGGAGGTCCGCCGCGCCGACGAGCTGGTGGAACGCGTAGAGGTGGCCGCGGGCGCGCTCGAGCGTCTCGAGCGCCTCGCTCATCTTCCCCGCCGCCGCGACGGCGTCGTCGCCGGCGCCGGCCGGCCGCGCGTGCTCGTCCTCCATCCTCCCCGGCCTACCCGCCGGGCACGCGCGTAGCCCTAGAAGCCGGGGCCGCTGCTGTCGATCGAGCGCCGCTCCTTGTCGCTGCGCAGCGACGCCTGCGCCGCCGCGGCGCGCTCGCGGTCGGCGTCGTCGGGCTTGCGCAGCGCCCAGTACACCGCCGCGCCGATGAACGGGATGATCAGCGCGATCAGCACCCAGGCGACGGCCTTCCACACGCTCAGCCGGCGGCGGACGATGTCGATCACCGTCAGCACCCACACGACGAGCAGCAGGCCCGCGAAGATGATCCAGAGCAGGCTCATGTCGACCTCCAGGTTCGAGCGGTCATGCGGTCGCCGCCGCGCCGGGGACCGCGATGCCCGCGGCCGGCGGCCGCGGTGAGAACGGCAGGTGCTCGAGCAGGCCGCCGTGGCCGACCGTCACCGCCGACGACTGCGGGATCTCGTGCCAGGCGCCCGGCAGGTCGGCGAACGGCTCGGAGACGATCATCCGGTCCTCGTCCGTGAGCCGGGCGACGCGCGGCGTTGTCGGGGGCCAGCCGCCGCAGGGTCTCGACGTCCGCGGAGGCGAACAGCGACCGCGCCGGGCCCTCGGTCGCGTAGCGGACCGCCCACAGCCGCTCCCCGTCCGACACGCCGAAGCTGCCCTGCACGGCGCCGGCGACGCCGTGCTTCGCCGCCACCGCCTCGATCAGCCCGACGGTCTGCTCGAGCGCGCCGATCGGGTCCTCCTCCAGCCCGAAGGTGAGCGCGAGCTGGAAGACGACCTCGGTGTCGGTCGAGCCGTGGACGTCGGCGAACAGCGCCGGGTCGATCGCGAGCATCAGGTCGCGGCGGACGGTCGCGCAGCTCGGCCAGGTAGCCGTTGTGGACGAACAGCCAGCGCCCGTGGCGGAACGGATGGCAGTTCGTCTGCTGCACGGGCGAGCCGATCGCGGCGCGCACGTGGGTGATGAAGAGCGGCGACTCGATGTGCGCGGCGATCTCGCGCAGGTTCGCGTCCGACCAGGCCGGCGAGACGCTGCGGTACACCGCCGGGCCGTCACCGTGGCCGTACCAGCCGAGCCCGAAGCCGTCGCCGTTCGTCGGCTCGGCGCCCATGCGGGCGTGCAGGCTCTGGTCCACGATCCCGTGCTGCGTGTTGAACAGCAGCTCCTCGATCCGGACGGGCTGCCCGAGCCACGCCATCCAGCGGCACATCGCACCCTCCTCGTCAGCGGTCGCCGCCGAGTCTCCGCCGTGCGGGGCGCGGCGGCGTCATCCGAACGGGACGATACGCCCGGCGCGGTTCGGTGGGAAGCTGTCGCCATGTCCGCGAACGTGCAGCTCGTCGCCTACCGCTTCGACGGGAGCGGCGCCTTCGAGGGCCAGCTCCTCGGCGCGCTCGAGCGGATCGAGAGCGGCGGCGGCCTGCGGATCCGCGAGGTGCTGTTCGTCGGGCCGCGAGCCCGAGACCGGCGAGCTCGTCGCGATGGCGACCCGCGGCCGCCAGCCGGGCAGCCTCGTCGCGCCGCTGGTCGGCTTCCGGCTCGACGCCGCCGAGCGCGCCCGCGCGACGCGGCGCGCGCTCGCCGCGTTCGACCGCGGCGACGGGCCGAACCCGCTGCACGCGCTGGCCGAGTCGCTGCCCGCCGGCGGCGCCGTGGCGGCGGTGCTCGTCGAGCACCACTGGGCCGACCACGTCGAGGATGCCGTGGCGCGCACCGGCGGCGCCAAGGTGCTCGACGACTTCGTCGGCGACACGGAGCTGACGGCGCTCGTCGACGCGCTCGCCGAGGCGGCGCGCCGCTAGCGCGCGACGTGCGCCCGGGTGACCTCGCCCGGGCCGGTGGCGCCGAGCAGCGCGAGCGCGAGCTCGGTCTCCTCGCGCAGGATCGCCAGCGCGCGCTCCACGCCGGCCTGGCCGCCCGCCGCGAGCGCCCACAGGACCGGCCGCCCGATCAGCACGCCGCGCGCGCCGAGCGCCAGCGCGATCGCGACGTCGAGCCCGCGCCGCACGCCGCCGTCGACCCAGACCTCGGCGCGGCCGCCGACCGCGCCGGCGACCTCCTCGAGGACGTCGGCGGTCGCCGCCACGCGGTCGAGCTGGCGCGCGCCGTGGTTCGAGACGACGACGCCGTCGGCGCCGTGCTCGACGGCGAGCCGCGCGTCCTCCGCGGTCAGGATCCCCTTCAGCACGAGCGGCAGGCCCGGCGCCCAGGCGCGGATCCCGGCCAGGTCGGCCCAGGTCAGGGTCGGCTGCGGCTCGCGAGCGCTCCTCGGCGCCCGGCAGGTCGAGCGGGCGCCGCGGGTCGGTCGTGTCGAAGCGGCTGCGGCGGTCGCGCTCGCGGAAGCCGAGGACCGGCATGTCGACGGTCAGGACGATCGCGCCGTAGCCCGCCGCCGCCGCGCGCTCGACGAGGTCGCGCGTCCGGCCCGCGTCGGACTGGACGTAGAGCTGGAACCAGCGCGTCGCGTCCGGGACCGCCGCCGGCGACCGCCTCGATCGGCTGCGAGCCGAACGTCGAGAGGATGAACGGGACGCCCGGCCGCGGCCGCGGCGCGCGCGCTGGCGAGCTCGCCGTCGGGGTGCATCAGCCCGTGCGCGGCGACCGGCGCGATCGCCACCGGCATGCTCGCCGCGGCGCCGAGCAGCGTCGTCGCCGCGCTGACGCGCGAGACGTCGACCAGCACGCGCGGGCGCAGCGTCGCGACGGCGCCAGGCGGCGAGGTTGTCCGCGAGCGTCAGCTCGTCCCACGCGCCGCCCGCGACGTAGCCGAACGCGCCCGGCTCGACGGCCGCGCGCGCGAGCGGCTCGAAGTCGTGGAGGCTGACGACGTCGTCCATCAGCGCAGGATCTCGACGAGCAGGACCCAGGCGTTCACGACGGCGCCCAGGATCGCGGCGAGGACGCCGGCGGCGATCCAGTAGAGCCCGCCGCCCGCCTCGAGCAGCAGGCTGATCGCCCCGATCACGAACGGGACCGTCCCGATCAGCATGCGTCGCCTCGCGCCCCGCCGCGTAGCGGGCCGTGTCCCCGACGCCGGGGCGCAGGCGGACGAGATGGGCGAGCCCGCCCGCGAACGCCAGGGCGAGGACGAGCAGCTCGAGCCCCAGCACGACCCGTTCCTGACCGGGGATGAGCGCGACGAGCGAGACCATGACGACGCTGAGCAGCAGCAGCACCGTGGCCAGCGCGCGCTCGGGCAGCCCGGCGTAGGCCAGGATCCGCTCGACGTTGATCGAGACGGCGACGAACACGAGGCCGGCCAGCGCCGCCCCGGCGCCGGCGGCGGCGACGAACAGGTCGCTCCAGGGCTCGATGTCGTACGCGGTCGCCATCGCGGTCACTCGACGCGCTGGAGGTGGCGCCGCAGCGCGCGGGCCGCACCGCGCATCGCGAGGGTGGTGGCGAAGGTGAGCCCGGCGAAGCCGAGGATCCACAGCGCGGTGCGGATGTCGGTGCTGTCGGTCATCGCGGCCGCGAGCAGCACGATCGCGGAGCCGATCACGCTCATGCCCGCGATCAGCGCGATCACGAGCCGGTCGACCCAGGCGTCGACCACGTCGCCGTCGGGGCCGGAGAAGCGCTCGGTGCGGACCGTGAGCCGGCCCGCGCGCAGCTGGTTGGCGAGCGTCTCGGCGTGCTCGGGCAGCGTCCGCAGGGCCGGCAGCGCGCTCAGCGCCTCGCGCTGGAGCAGCTCCTGCGGGGTGCCGAACGCATCGCGGTGGTCGGTCATGACGACCTCGCGGCTGGTCTTGACGAGGCTGAGGCCGGGGTCGATCGCGCGCAGGGTGCCCTCGAGCGTCAGCAGCGCGCGGGCGAGCATGGTGACCGACGCCGGCGGGCGCATGTCGTGGCGCTGCATGACGGCGAGGACCTCGCCGATCACGCGCGGGTCCAGGCCGCCGGGCTCGTCGAGCGCGCCGAGCTGGACGCCCAGGTCGGTCTCGAGCGCGCGCAGGTCGACGAAGCCGTCGTCGCCCGCGAGCGTGCGGGCGGCGCGGGCCAGGATGCCGGGCTCGTTCGTCGCGACGCCGAGCGCGAGCCCGCGCAGGCCGTCGAGCGCGCGCGCGTCGAGCCGCCCGACCGAGCCGAAGTCCAGCAGCCAGATCGTCCCCTCGTCGTCGAGCAGCAGGTTGCCCGGGTGCGGGTCCGCGTGGAACAGCCCGTCGTCGAGCACCTGGCCGATGAACGAGGCGAGCAGCCGCCGCGCGAGCTCGTCCGCCGGGACGGGCGAGGCCGCGAGCGCCGCGGGATCGTCGATCGGGCGGGCGACGACCTGCTCCATGACCAGCACGCGGCCGGTCGACAGCGCGGGGTGGACGAGCGGCACGGCGATGCCCGTGTCCTGCGCGCGGTTCTCCCGCAGCCGCGTGCCGACCGCGCCCTCGTGCAGGTAGTCGAGCTCCTCCTCGAGCCCGGCGATCAGCTCCTCGCCGAAGCCGGTCAGCCGGATCGCGCGCGCGGCCTCGACCCGGCGCTCGAGCTGCGCCGTCGCGAGGCGCAGCACCGCGGCGTCGCGCGCGACGACCTCGTCGATCCCCGGCCGCTGGACCTTGACCACGACCGGCGTGCCGTCGACCAGCACGGCGCGGTGGGTCTGCCCGATCGAGGCGGCGGCGAGCGGCTCGAACTCGAACGACGCGAACGCCCGCTCGACCGGCTCGCCGAGCTCGGCCTCGAGCACCGCGCGGATCTCCTCCTCGGGCACGGTCCGGACGTCCGCGCGCAGCTTGGCGAGCTCGTCCGTCGTCGCCGCGGGCAGCACGTCGGTCCGCGTCGACGCGATCTGGCCGAGCTTGACCAGCATCCCGCCCGGAGTCCTCGAGCACCGCGCGCAGCCGGCGCGACAGGTCGGGCGACTCGAGCGCCGACCGCGACGCGTAGCGCCAGTGCAGGATGTTCTCCTTGCGCGCGTTGCCGACCAGCTCGCGCAGCCGGCCGTAGGGGGCGAGCTCCGCGCGCGTGGACCGGATCGGATGCAGCAGCCGCCGGCGCCGGCCCCGCCGCGTGCGGACGCGGCCCGACCGGGTGAGCAGGTCGATCATGATCGCCACCGGCATCGCGGCGAGCACGCCGAACACGAGCACGATCGCGCCGACCTCGACGGCGTCGCCGAACGAGCGCACGTCGATCTCGCGCCAGCCGCCGCTCTCCTCGCCGCGATGTAGATCGCCGCGAGCAGCCCGGCGACCCAGCCGACGAGCCCGACGATCGCGCCGCGCACGTTGCCCAGGCGGATGCCGAGCAGGCGCCCGGCGAGCTTGCCCACCGTGACCACGAACAGCACCAGCAGCAGGAGGCTGAGCAGGACGTTCATCGGGCGGGAGTATGCCGGGCGCGCGGCGCGCGATTGTCAGCTCGCCGCCCACGACCGGAGCGGGTCTGGCAAGGTGCTCCGGCCATGCCGCGTGGAACCGCTTCCAGCCTCGTCGCCGCCCTGACCGGCCGGCGCGCGCGCTGGCTCGTCATCGCCGCGTGGATCGTCCTCGCCGGCGCCGGCTACGTCCTGCGCGAGCGGCTCCCGGACGTCACCGCTGCGGGCCAGAGCAGCTTCCTGCCGCGCTCGGCGGAGTCGACCCGCGCCGCCGCGGCGATCAAGGGCGGGTTCAGCGGCGGCGACGACATCCCGGCGATCGTGGTGTTCTCGCGCCCCGGCGGGCTGAACGCCGCGGACAAGGCGGCGATCGGGCGGATCGGGAAGCGGCTCGACGCCCGCGGCCTCGCGGGCGCGACCCCCGTGATCGACCCGCTCACGGACGGCGGGGCGGGGACGTTCCTCGGCAGCGCCGGGCTCGTGGCGAAGGACGGGAGCGCCGCGCTGCTCGCGCTCGCGATCGACGCCGACGTCCGGGACGCGGTCAAGGACGACGTGCTCGAGATCCGCGCGCAGGTGCGCACCGGCCTGCCGGCCGGGCTCGAGGCGCACGTGGCCGGGATCGCCGGCATCGCGGCGGACCTCGAGACCGAGGCCGACGCCGCCGGACGCACCCTGCTGTTCGCCACGCTCGGGCTGGTGCTCGTGCTCCTGCTGCTCGTCTACCGGGCGCCGATCCTCGCCGTCCTCCCGCTCGTGGTCGTCGGCGCCGCCTACCTGATCGCGGCCGGTGTCGCCTACCTGCTGATCCGTGCCGGCGCGATCGAGGTCAACTCGGAGGGCACGATGCTGCTCGTGGTGCTCGCGTTCGGCGCGGGTACGGACTACTCGCTGCTGCTCGTCCAGCGCTACCGCGAGGAGCTCGCGGGCGGCGGCGACGACCTCGCCGCGCTGCGACGCGCCGTGCGCCGCAGCGCGCCCGCGATCGCCGCCTCGGGCGGCACGGTGATCGCCGCGCTGCTCGTGCTCATGCTCGCCGACCTGGAGTCGACCGCGGCGCTCGGCCCGGTGCTCGCGATCGGGATCGCCGTGATGCTGCTCGCGTCGTTCACGCTGCTCCCTGCCGTGCTCGCGCTGCTGGGGCCGCGCGCGTTCTGGCCCGGCCGCGCCGAGCCCGCGGGCACGAGGCGCTGGGAGCGCGTCGCCGGGCTCGTCGAGCGCCGCTCCGGCCGGCTGATCGCCGGCATCGCCGTGTTCCTCGCCGTCGCCGCCCTCGGCAACCTCGTGCACACCGGCTCGATCGGCTTCGGCCAGGGCTTCACGCGCCCGACGGACGCGACGGAGGGCACGGCGATCCTCGACGCGAAGTTCCCGCCCGGCCTGAGCTCGCCCGCGTTCGTGGCGGCCGGCAAGGCCCAGACCGAGCGCGTCGTCGACGCGCTCGAGGGACGCCGCGCGGTCGCGCTGGCCGTGCCCGCCCCGGCGCGCCAGGGGTCGGACGCCGGCCTCGTCGCCGTGCTGCTCCGCTCCGACCCGGACTCGCCCGAGGCCGCCGACGCGATCCGCGACATCCGCACG
Organism: uncultured Solirubrobacteraceae bacterium; assembly: GCA_963791405.1. GTDB lineage: Bacteria > Actinomycetota > Thermoleophilia > Solirubrobacterales > Solirubrobacteraceae > DASQMT01. Next base: position 60,039 of record CAWBSJ010000012.1, read on the forward strand.
ACGCTGCGGGTCGACGCGCCGGGCGCGCTCGTCGGCGGCGTGACCGCCGAGAACGTCGACGTCGAGGCCGCGAACGCCGACGACACGAAGCTCATCGTGCCGGTCACGCTGCTCGTCGTCGGCTGCGTGCTGATGCTGCTGCTGCGCGCGCTGGTCGCCCCGCTCTACCTGATCGCCACGGTGGTGGCGTCGTTCGCGGCCACGCTCGGGATCGCGACGGTGCTGTTCACGCAGGTGCTCGGCGAGGACGGCCTGACCTTCAACCTGACGCTGCTGTCGTTCCTGTTCCTCGTCGCCCTCGGCGTCGACTACAACATCTTCCTCATGCACCGGGCGCGGCAGGAGTCGCGCGCGCACCCGACGCGCGAGGCGATGCTGCGCGCGCTGGTCGCGACCGGCGGCGTGGTCACCGGCGCCGGGCTGATCCTCGCGGGCACGTTCGCCACGCTCACCGTGCTCCCGCTCGCGGCGCTCGTGCAGATCGGCGGCACCGTCGCACTCGGGATCGTCGTCGACACGTTCATCGTCCGGGCGCTGTTCGTGCCCGCGATCACGTACCGGCTCGGCGAGCGGGCCTGGTGGCCCGGGCGCCGCTAGGCCTGCAGCACGTCGTGCGCGAAGCGCACCGCGAGCGCGCCGTCGCCGACCGCGCCGGCGACGCGCTTCGTCGCCCCCGCGCGGACGTCGCCCGCCGCGAACACGCCCGGCCAGACGGTCTCCAGCAGGTGCGGCCGGCGGTCGGTCGGGTGCCAGTGGTGCGGGCCGTCGCAGTCGGCCGCGGCGTCGCCGCAGCGGATGTAGCCGGCGTCGTCGAGCCCGAGCATCATGTGCACGGCCTCCGTGCACGGCTCGGCGCCGATCATCACGAACACCGCCGAGACGTCGATGCGCTCGACGTCGCCGCTGTCGCGGTCGCGCAGGTCGGCTGACTCCAGCGAGCCGTTGCCGTTGACGGCGCTGACCTCGGTCCGCGTCCGGATCTCCACGTTCGGGCGCGCCTCGAGCCGGTCGAGCAGGTAGCGCGACATCGTCGCCGCGAGCCCGTCCCCGCGGATCACGACGCGCACGCTGCGCGCGGTCCGGGACAGGTGCGCGGCGGCCTGGCCGGCGGAGTTGCCGCCGCCGACGACGATCACGTCCTCGTCGCGGCAGCGCTCGGCGTCGCGACGCCATCGCGGCGTGGTAGACGCCGGCGCCGGTGAAGCGGTCGACGTTCGCGGCCTGGAGCCGGCGCCAGCGCGCGCCGGTCGCGACGACGACGGTGCGGGCGAGCGCGTGCTGGCCGTCGTCGAGGTCGACACGGACGAGGCCCTCGGGGCCGCGCGCGAGCTCGACCGCGCGGTGGAAGCTCGACAGCACCGCGTCGAAGCGGCGCGCCTGCAGCGTGGCCTTGCGCGTCAGCTCGGTGCCGGAGATGCCGGTCGGGAAGCCGATGTAGTTCTCGATCCGGGTGCTCGTCCCGGCCTGGCCGCCGGGCGCCCAGGCCTCGGTCACGAGCGTCCGCAGGCCCTCCGAGCCGCCGTAGACCGCGGCCGCGAGCCCCGCGGGGCCGCCGCCGAGCACGACGAGGTCGAACCGCTCGCCGTCGATCTCCGCCCGCAGGCCGAGGTCGCGCGCGACCTGGGCGGCCGACGGGTTGCGCAGCACCTCGGTGCCGCGGACGAGCACGGGCGTCTCCTCGCGCGGGATCTGGAGCCACTTGAGCATCGCCGCGCTGTCGTCGTCGGTGTCGACGTCGTACCAGCGCGTCGGGATCAGGTTGCGCTCGAGCAGGTCGCGCACCTCGAAGGCGCGCCGCGAACCGCGCGGGGCGATCAGCCGCAGGACGCCGTAGCCGTTCGCCTCGTGCCACTCGCGGCGGGCCATCATCGTGCGCAGCATGCCCTCGGCCATCTCCGGCCACGACGGCGAGCATCGACCGCAGCTCCTCGCGCTCGAACATGACCACGTCGGTCGGCTCGCCGGCGACGGCCTCGGCGATCGCCGGCTCGCCCGTGAACGTCGCGATGTCGCCCAGGAACGTGCCGGCGTCGGCCTCGGCGATCCAGATGTCCTTGCCGGGCTTGCGGTCGAGCAGCTTCACGCGCCCGCGCTCGATGACGAAGAACGGCGCGTCGCGCTCCCCCTGCGCGTAGAGCGTCTCGCCCTCCGCGTAGGAGCGCCGCTCGCCGTGCTTGGCGAACTTCGCGACCTTGGCCTCGGACAGCCGCGGGAACATCACCGCGTCGCCGAGGTCGGGGAACTCCGGGGCCGTGTACTGCGCGGGTGTCGCCTCGATCGCCATGGTCCCTCAAGGGTGGCACAGCGCTGTTCACGTGCGAGGCTTCGCGGCATGCACCCGCTCGTGCTCGATCGCAGCGACGGCGCCCCGCGCGTCGGCGTCCTCGTCAACCCGTCCGGCGACTGCGCGCCGCAGCTGCTCCAGATCGCCGCCTGGGCGGCGGAGCACGACGTCGCGACGGTCGACCTCGGGACGAGCGCCGAGCCCACGGACGAGGACCCCGGCTGCCAGCTCGTGATCGCGCTCGGCGGCGACGGGACGATCCTGCGCGCGCTGCAGCTGGCGATGCTGGGGCACGCGGCGGTGCTGGGCGTGAACTTCGGGCACGTGGGGTTCCTCGCCGACGTCGATCGCACGGGCTTCGCCGCCGCGCTGGACGCGATCGCGGCGGGCGACGCCGTGGTCGACGAGCGGACCGCGCTCGTCGCCGAGTTCGAGACCGAGGAGCCGCACCGCGTCGTCGCGTTCAACGACGTCGTCGTCGCGCGGCTGCCCGGGCTACGGGAACGCGCGGCTGCGGATCCGGATCGGCGACGACCCGCTGCTGCAGCTCAACGGGGACGGCGTCGTCGTCGCGTCGCCGACCGGCTCGACCGCCTACACGGTCGGCGCCGGCGGCCCGGCCGTGGCCCCGAGCCTCGACGCGATCGTGCTCACCCCGCTCGCCACCCAGGGCAGCCCGCTGCGCTCGCTCGTGGTCGACGGCGGCGACGAGGTGCGGATCGAGATCGCGCCCTCGAGCGCGCCGCTCAGCGTCGAGATCGACGGCCGGACGATCGACGGGCTTCCGACCTCGGCGACGCTCGTCGTCCACGCGGCGCCGCGCAAGGCGCGGCTCGTCCGCAGCCGGCGGCGGACGTTCTACTCCGACCTCGCGGGCGCGATCCCGATGAGCGAGCGCTAGAAGATCGCCGCGAAGCTGACCGCGCCGACGATCAGCGACAGGACGATGATCCCGACGGCCTGGATCGTGACGCCCTTGGCGAGCACGATCACGCCGATGACCAGGCCGACGATCGGCAGCAGGAAGGCGAAGATCCAGCCGGCGACGAGGAGCCCGGTCGGGACGCGGCCCGGGCCGCCGAGGAGGTCGGACATGCGCGCGAGCCTACCGCGGCCGTAGGATCCGCCGCGCATCCGTCCCCTTCGTCTCGACTCGGGAGGTCAGAGATGAGGAAGCCCTTCCTCGCGGCGCTCGCCGTCGCCATCGCCATGCTCGCCGTGGGCGCGCCCGCCCAGGCGGCGAAACCGCCCTTGTGGAAGGTCTACGACAACGCGCTCATGGACGCGAAGTACGTGGACCTCACCCACACGATCACGCCGACGATCCCGGTCTGGTCGGGCTTCGGGCCGGCGACGTTCTCGCCGGCGACGAACCCGGCGACCGGCCAGCCCTACACGTACGCGGCCGACGGCTTCGAGGCCACCCGCTACCTGCTCCAGACCGATCAGCTCGGCACGCAGCTCGACCCGCCAGCGCACTGGGCGCCCGAGCAGGCGGCGATCGACGAGCTGCCGGCGACGTTCGCCGTCCGCCCGCTCGTGGTCATCTCGATCGTGCGGCAGCTGAAGTCCGACGACAACTACGCGCTCCAGGTCAACGACATCCGCAACTGGGAGCGGCGCTACGGGAAGATCCCGCGCGGGAGCGTCGTGATGGTCCGCTCGGACTGGTCGAAGCGCTGGCCCGACCCGGAGCTGGCCACGCTCAAGCGCTTCCCGGGCGTCGGGCTCGACGCGCTCAAGTTCCTCCACCGCAAGCGCCACATCCTCTTCCACGGCCACGAGCCGCTGGACACGGACTCGACCCCGACGCTCGAGGGCGAGCACTGGCTGATGCACCACGGCTACGCGCAGGCCGAGGGCGTCGCCAACCTCGACGAGGTGCCGCCGAAGGGCGCGCTGATCAACATCGGCTACCCGAAGTTCGGCGGCGGGCTCGGCGGCTACGCGCGCTTCGTCGCCATCTGCCCGCCGAAGTGGCGCCACGGCGTGTCGGTCGGCGAGGTGCCCGAGGCGCCGCTGCAGCGCTACTCGAAGCTGCTGCACTACGACGCGGCCGCCGGGATGCGGCTCCGATAAGCGTCCAGATCGCCCCGCGCGCCCCCGGCGCGCGGGGCGGCGTCTTCTAGCATCGGCCGCCGCGTGGACGCCCTGCAAGCCATCGTCCTCGGCATCGTGCAGGGGCTCACGGAGTACCTGCCGGTGTCGAGCACCGCCCACCTGCGGATCGTGCCGGCCTTCGCGGGCTGGGAGGATCCGGGCGCCGCGTTCACCGCGGTCGTCCAGCTCGGGACGATGGCCGCGGTGCTGCTCTACTTCCGCCACGACCTGTGGCGGATCGCGCGCACCTGGCTCGCGAGCCTGCGCAACCCGGAGCTGCGCTCCGAGCTCGACGCGCGGATGGGCTGGTACATCATCCTCGGCACGATCCCGATCGGGATCTTCGGCCTGGTCTTCTCGAGCCAGATCGAGAGCGGCGCCCGCAGCCTGTACGTGATCGGGACGATGCTGATCCTGCTCGGCTTCGCGCTGCTGTGGGCGGAGAAGGTCGGCCGCCGCGACCGCGACCTGGCGACGATCAACCGCCGCGACGGGCTCCTGATCGGCCTCGCGCAGGCGTGCGCGCTCGTGCCGGGCGTCTCGCGCTCGGGCGCGACGATCACGGCCGGCCTGTTCCTCGGCTTCGACCGCGAGTCCGCCGCGCGCTACTCGTTCCTGCTCTCGGTCCCGGCGGTCGTGCTCTCGGGCGCGTTCGAGATGCGCCACATCGGCGACCACGACGGCGCCGGGCTCGGGCCGACGCTCCTGGCCACCGTGCTCGCGTTCATCGTCGGGTACGCGTCGATCGCGTTCCTGCTGCGCTGGCTCGCGCACCACTCGACGGCGATCTTCGTCGCCTACCGCGTGGTGCTCGGCGCCCTCGTGCTCGTGCTCGCGGGCGCCGGCGTCATCTCCTGACCGATCAGCGCGGCGGCCTCGCGCAGGTCGCGCGTGTCGAGCCCCTCGCCGAAGCGGGCGTACGCCGCGCGCACCCCGGCGCGCGCCTCGGCGGCCGCGACCGGGTCGGGCAGCAGCCGCGCGAGGTCGGTGCCGATCCGCAGCTCGAGCGTCGCGGAGCCCTGCTCGCGCGCGCGGGCGAGCCCGTGCCGCAGCGCCGTCTCGGCCGCCGTCGGCCTCGCCGGCCGCGGCGCGCAGCCCGCCCTCCAGGCGCAGCAGCTCCGGCTCGTAGAACAGCGACTGCTCGCGCCGTGACAGCTCGATCGCCTCGGCGACCGCCGCGAGCCCCGCGTCGGTCGCGCCGGCGCGCAGGTGCGCCTCGCCCAGCAGCGCCAGGTAGTGCGGGTCGTCCATCCGGGCGCCGGTCCCGCGCGAGGCGGCGAGCCCGCCGGTGATCTCGCGGATCCCCTGCTCCTGCTCGCCGAGGAGCGCGAGCGCCCAGCCGCGCAGGACGCGGCCCATCGCCTCGCGGTAGACGTAGCCGAGGTCCTGCGCGGCGGCGATCGTCGCCTCCGCCCACTCGAGCGTCGCCTCCGGCTCGCGCCGGCACTGGTGCACGACCGCCATCTGGGCGCGCGCGGTGGCGAGGCTGTAGGCGCGGCTCGGGTCGCGCGCCAGCTCGAGCGCGTGGGTCGCGCGGGCGAGCGCCGAGTCGGGGCGGCCGAGGAACCACAGCGCCAGCCCGGCCCAGTCGTGGCAGGAGACGCCGGCGTTGTCCCCGAGCGTCGCGGGATAGGTCGAGTAGCCGCCGGGCTCGCCGCCCTCGAACAGCTCGACGCCGCGCTCGGCGTACTCGAGCGCGCGGGCGAACGAGCCCTGGTGGAACAGGTTGCAGGCGAGCAGCTCGCTCGACTCGAGCTCGTGCTGGTCGCCGCCGCTCGGCGCGAGCCGCTGGCACTCGAGCGCCATGTCCTCCGCGCGGCCCATCTCGCCGCGCAGCTCGTACAGCGTCGCCAGCGCGAGCAGGACGGAGACGAGCGGCTCGTTGTCCGTCAGGCGCCCCGCCAGGCTGCGCGCGCGCAGCAGCGCCTGCTCGGCCTCGGCGGCCGACCAGCCGCCGGTCGCCACGAGCGCCTGGCCGAGCGACGCGAGCAGCTCGACCTCCGACCGCGTGCGCTCGGTGCCGGCCCCGAGCGCGTCGGTCGCGTCGAGCGCCGAGCGCAGGTGGCGGATCCCCTCGGGGTAGGCGTTGCGGCTGAACGCGCGCTCGGCGGCGAGCCGCAGGAAGCGGGCCGCGCGCTCGGGATCCCGGCCCGCCATGAAGTGGAAGCCCAGCTCGGCCGCCTGCTCGTTCGCGGCCGGGCCGTAGGCGTCGGCCAGGTGGGCGCCGACGCGCGCGTGGAGCCGCACCCGCGCGTCGGGCGGGAGCAGCTCGTAGAGCACCTCGCGGTGCAGGTCGTGCCCGAACCCGTGGCCACCGTCGCGCGGCTCGATCAGCGTGGTGCGGCGTGCCAGCGCGGCGCAGCGGGCGGCGATCGTCTCGCGGTCGCTGTCCAGCGCGGCGGCGAGCGTGTCGGACGAGAAGTCGCGCCCGGCGACGCTCGCCGCGGTCAGCACCTCGGCGTCCTCGTCGGGGAGCCGCTCGAGCTGGTCGCGGATGTGGGCGCGCAGCGTCGGCGGGACGCCGGCCTCGAGCGTCGCCCGCGGCCGGGTCAGCGTCACCGCGCCGCCCGCCTCCGCGAGCGTCCCGTCGGCGAGCCAGTGGTCGAGCAGGTTGCGGATGAACAGCGGGTTGCCGCCGGTGCGCTGGACCAGCACGTCGACCAGGTCGGCCGGCGGCGGCGCGGCGGGGAAGCGGACCTCCAGGTACGCCGCGACGGCGGCGGCGGAGAGCCGCGGGAGCGCGAGCTCCTCGCACTGCCCGCGCACGCCGAGGTCGTGCACGAGCGCGGCGACGGGCGGCTCGCCCTCGGGCCCGGTCGCGCGGAACGTGCCGATCAGCAGCAGCCGGGCCGGCTCGCGGCGGCGCAGCAGCGCCGCGATCAGGTCGAGCGTCGAGTCGTCGGCCCAGTGCAGGTCCTCGAGCACGAGCACGACCGGCGCGGTCGCGCCGAGCGCGTCGAGCGCCTCGAGCATCTCGCGCAGCATCCGCGCGCGCGTCGCGCCCTGCGCGGCGTGGCGGACGGCGACGCCCACCGGCCCGGGCTCGAGCAGCCACGGCAGCTCGACGAGCCAGGTCGGCGCGCGCTGCGCGAGCACGCCGACGACCGTGTCGCCCTCCGGGCCGCGCGCCAGCTCGCCCAGCGCCTCGAGCACCGGCAGGTAGGGCTCGATCTGGCCGCGGTGGCCCAGGCACTGGCCGACGCCGACCAGCGCGCCGGTGCCCGCCTCGGCGAGGAACGCGTCGACGAGCGTGCTCTTCCCGACGCCCGGCTCGCCGCCGATCATCACCGCGCCGCGGCGCCCGGCCTGCGCGGCGGTCAGCGCCGCGCGCAGCCGCCCGAGCTGGGCGGCGCGCCCGACCGGGGCGGGGCGCTCGGGCGCGACCGCGGCCGGCGCGGTCGCGCGCCGGCGCCAGCGCTGGGGTCGTGCTCGAGGATCCGGCGCTCGAGCGCGCGCGTGGCGTCGCCCGGGGTGAGCCCGAGCTCGCGCAGCCGCGCGGCGAGCCGGCGGTAGGCCTCGAGCGCCTCGACCTGGCGCCCGGCGCCGTAGAGCGCGAGCATCAGCGCCGCCACGAGCTCCTCGCGCAGCGGGTCGGCCGCGATCAGCCGGCGCAGGACCGGGACGGCCTCGAGCGGCCGCCCGAGCGCCACGAGCGCGCGGGCGCGCTCCTCCTCGGCCTGGGAGCGCAGGTCCTCCAGCCGGCGCAGCTCGGGCTGCGCCCAGTCGGCGTCGGCGAAGTCGCCGAACGGCGTCCCGCGCCACAGCGCGAGCGCTGCGTCGAGCGCCGCCAGCGCCGCGTCCGGCGCGAGCCCGGCCGCCGCCCGCACGCGCTCCTCGAACCGGTTGGCGTCGATCTGCTCCGGCGCGATCGCGAGCCGGTAGCCCGTGCCCTCGCGCACGACGAGCGACGAGGGCGCGCCGCGGTCGCGGTCCGGCTCCAGGAACGAGCGCAGGTTCGCCACCCGGACCGCGAGCGAGCGCGCCGCGGCGTCGCGCGCGACGCCCGGCCAGCCCGCCTCGAGCAGCGCGTCGGCCGGCACCGTGCGGCCCGCGTCGACGAGCAGCCGCGCCAGGATCGCGCGCTCCTTGGCGCCGGGCGGGGACGGGCCGGGGGAGGGCCCGTCGACCTCGATCGTGCCGAGGACGCGGAAATCCATGGTCCGCGGACCTTACGGCAGCCGCGGCGCGCCGTAAACGCGCCGTAGCAGCGCCGTAGCGGGCTCCCGGAAGCTTGCGCCATCCCCAATGGGCGCCCATTCCCCGCGGTGCCCGCCGCTCCCCGCCCCCACTCCCCCGGAACCCAATCATGCTGGCTCGACGCCGACTCCGCCCTCGCCCATCTCGACCGCCTCAACGCGGCCGCGCTCGCCCTCGCCGGCAACCGCGCCGACGCCGAGGACCTCGTGCAGGAGACCGTCCTGACGCTCCTGCACCGCCCGCGCCGCCTCCGCGGCACGTCCGAGCTCGCCTACCTGATGACGATGCTCCGCAACCGCCACATCGACCTCTGCCGCTCGGCCGCGCGGCGGCGCCAGTCGCCCGCCGTGTTCGAGCTCGAGGAGGCCGTCGACCCGCGCGCCGGGCTGCGTCCCGACCGCGTCGCCGAGGACCGCGAGGTCGTCGACGCCGTGCACGCGCTCGACTCGCCGTTCCGCGAGACGGTCGTCGCGGTCGACGTGCTCGGCCTCTCCTACAAGGAGGCCGCGACGGCGCTGGACGTGCCGGTCGGCACGGTCATGTCGCGCCTCGCGCGCGGCCGCGACCGCGTGATCCGCGGCGGTCGCGCCCGAGCCGGAGCTCGCCCTCTGCTGATGGGATCCGCGCGGGCCGGGTAGCCTCCCGGCTCGCGATGGAGGTCCTCACCGAGGTCGACCGCGGGCGGATCGAGGCGCTGCGCGGGCGCGACGAGTTCTTCTGGCTCGATCTCGCGCCGCCGTCGCCCGCCGACCTCGACGCGCTGCACACGCTGCTCGGGATCCACCCGCTCGCGGTCGAGGACACGCGCGAGTTCCACCAGCGGCCGAAGCTCGACCGCTACGACGACATGCTGCTGCTGGTCTTCTACAGCGCGCGCGTCGTCGACGGGACGGCGAAGCCGGTCGAGGTGCACCTGCACATCGCCGGCGACTTCGTGGTCACCGCGCGGCAGGAGCCGGGCGGGCCGCTGGACGAGATGCACGACCTCGGCGGCCCGCACAGCGAGCAGTACGTCGTCTACCGGGTGCTCGACGCGCTCACCGATGCGCTGTTCCCGGTCATCGACCACTTCGAGGGGCGGATCGACGGGCTCGAGGAGCAGGTGCTGCAGGACCCCGACCAGCACCAGCTCGCCGAGATCTACCGGCTCAAGCAGGACGTCCAGGGCATCGCGCGGCGGCTCGTGACCCAGCGCGACCTGTTCGGCATGGTCTCCGAGGCGATCATGGAGCTGCCCGGGCTGACCGGCTCGCGCGAGCACTGGCGCGACATCGGGGATCATCTCTCCCAGGTGACCGGGGAGCTCGACCGCCAGACCGACGACCTCGCCGCGCTGACGTCGACGTACTTCAACGCGAACGCCAACCGGCTCAACCGGCTCGCGACGCGGCTCACGGTGCTCGCCAGCTTCTTCCTCGATCTGGTCGTTCGTGTCGAGCTTCTTCGGCCAGAACTTCGGCTGGCTCGTCGACCAGATCGACACGCTGAAGGCGTTCGTGATCTGGACGACGGTCGGGCTGGTGCATCCCCAGCGTCGGGCTGGCGCTCTACTTCTGGCGGAGGCGGCGCGAATGGCTGTGACCCCGCGGCCCGAGCGGCTCGCCCCCGAGGTCTTCCGGCTGCCGGTGGAGCGGATCCGCGACGGCTACTACTCGGACGCCTACTTCACCTACACGAAGGACCTGCTCGAGCACGAGGCGCGCGACCCGGTCGTGACGATGCAGGTGTTCCAGCGCAACGCCTCGGTGCTGGGCGGGATCGACGAGGCGATCGCGATCCTCAAGCAGTGCAGCGGCCGGCGGCTGCCGGACGGGACCTGGGAGGACGGCTGGGGCGCGCTCGACGTGCGCGCGCTGCGCGAGGGCGACGCGATCGAGCCGTGGGAGACGGTGATGACGATCGAGGGTCCCTACGCGCTGTTCGCGCACCTCGAGACGGTCTACCTCGGCTGCCTCGCGCGGCGCACGCTGGTGATGCGCAACGTCGCCGACGTCGTCGACGCCGCCCGCGGCAAGCCGATCCTGTTCTTCCCCGCGCGCCACGACCACTGGCTCGTGCAGACCGGCGACGGCTGGGCCGCGCACGTCGCGGGCGCGATCGGCGTGTCGACCGACGCGCAGGCCTCGTGGTGGGGCGGGCGCGGCGTCGGGACCGTCCCGCACGGGCTGATCGCGGCGTACGGCGGCGACACGGTGGCCGCCGCGCGGGCGTTCGCCGGCCGCTTCGGGCACGAGATGAACATCACCGTGCTCGTCGACTTCGAGAACGACTCGGTGCGGACCGCGCTCGACGTGGCGGCCGCGCTCGGCCCCGACCTCTGGGGCGTGCGGCTCGACACGTCCGACCGGCTCGCCGACGAGTCGCTGCGGCGGCGCTACGGCGACGACGCGCCGACCGGGGTCGCGCCGGAGCTGGTCCGGCTCGTGCGGGCGGAGCTCGACGAGCACGGGTTCGAGCACGTGCGGATCGTGGTCTCGGGCGGCTTCACCGCCGAGCGGATCCGGCTCTTCGAGGCCGAGGGCGTGCCGGTCGACTCCTACGGCGTCGGCTCGTCGCTGATCCGCGGCGCGAACGACTTCACCGCCGACGTGGTGGTCGTGGACGGACGGCCGTGCGCGAAGGTCGGGCGCGAGCTGCACCCGAACCCGCGGCTCGAGCCCGTGGCGTAGCGCGACCGCAGCTGCCGCGTGCGATCGCTGACCGGCTCCCCCTGACCGAAGGTCGAGCGCGTCCAACCCGGTCGCACGCCGCGCGTCGATGTCCGGGACGCGCACGTGGACCGCGTGCCGGTGGACGCGACTGAGAGGCAGGGACGTATGTGGACGATCGCGCGATGGGCGGCGGGCATCGCCGCGGCGGGCGCGCTGGCCGCGGGGGCGGCGACGACGGCGGCGGCTGCAGAGCCGGGACTGCTGGGTCAATGGCGGTTCGACGAGCCCGGCGGCCAGGTGGTCGCCGACGACGGACCGCAGCGGCTCGACGGCATGCTGGGCGCGACCGCCACGCCCGACGCCGCGGATCCCGTGCGGATCGCGGGCGCGGCGGGCGGCGGGCTGCGGTTCGACGGCGCGTCGTTCGTCCGGCTGCCCGACAGCGCGGCGCTCGCGGTGCCGACGCTGACCGCGGAGGCCGTCGTGCGCGCAGGCGGCAGCCCGGGCGCCTTCCGCTACGTCGTCTCGCGTGGCGGGCACGGCTGCGTGGCGGGCTCCTACGGGCTCTACAGCGGCGCGGCCGGCGGGATGGCGCTCTATGTCTTCGACGGGACGCGGTATGTCGTCTCGGCCACCGCCCGGCCGGCGGACGTGTGGAACGGCGGCTGGCATCACGTCGCCGGGACCTTCGACGGGCGCGCGCTGCGGCTGTACGTGGATGGCCGCCCGGTCGGCGA
>CAWBSJ010000013.1:0-140197 GCA_963791405.1 uncultured Solirubrobacteraceae bacterium
TGACCGCGCTGAGCTACCCGAGCAGTGCGCGGGCGGCGTCGCGTCCGGTGCGGACGGCGCCCTCCATGTAGCCGCAGACCCACTGGTCCGATCCGCACACGTAGAACGGCGGCTCATGCGTGCCGTGCAGCGGACCGACCGCCATCACGTCCCCCGGCCGCCAGCCGGTGATGTAGCCCTCCGTCCACGGATCCACGCCCCAGCGGCGGAGGAACAACGCCTGCGGGTCCAGCGCCCGGTCGCCGTAGGCGGCCGCGAGCTCGGCCAGCAGATCGGCCTCGACCAGCGCCGGTGAGGTCGTCAGGAACGCCGCCAGCCGCTCCGGCGGGATCAGCGCGGACAGGATCCCCTCCCGCTGCGGCCACGTGCCGCCCATCATCGCGGTCTCGAAGTAGCCCGACCCGTTCTGGCCCTGCTCCTCCCAGAACGATCCCGGGTAGGCGACGCTGACCTTCGCCGCCAGCGCATTGCGCTGACGATCCAGCGACCCGAGCCGCTCCGCCGACACCCCCTCGATCGCGACCCGCCGCAACGGAGCCACCGGCAGCGCGCAGACGACCGCGCCGCAGTCGAACCGCTCGCCGGTCGCCGTGGCGACGTGACAGCCGCCGGGCGCGACCTGCACCCGGGTCACCGGCGTCGCGTAGCGGATCCGGTGCCCCAGCCCGTCGGCCATCCGCAGCGCGACCGTCGCCGAGCCCTCCGCCACCCGCAGGCACTCCCAGACCTCATAGGAGTAGAAGCCGTGCGCGCCGACCGCCGCCTCCTTGCGCAGATCCGACAGCAGCGACGTGCGCTCGACCGACTCCGCCGCCAGCGACAGCATCGCCACCTCGCGCGACCGCACCGCGTTGGGCGGCACGCCCGCGTCGCGCAGCCAGTCCCCGACCGAGAGCCGGTCCAGCCGCGCCGCGTCGGGATGCGACCACGGGTCGTCGGGATCGACCGTCGCGGCCAGCGCGCGGAACCGCTCCTCGGCCGCGTCCAGCGCCGAGCGCTCCGGCCCCGAGAGCCAGTCGCCGAGCACGCGGCCGCCGGCCAGCACCCACGTGTCCTCCCCCGGCGCCGACGGGAACGCGTCGACGAGGGTGAGGCCGAGCTCGTCGACCAGCCCGCGATAGGCGGTGTGGCCCGGCCCGACCACCTCGCCGCCGAGCTGCACCAGCCGGCCGTCGGCCAGCTCGGTCTGCTCCACCCGCCCGCCGGGCCGGTTGCGCGCCTCCAGCACCACGACGTCGGTGCCCGCCGCCGCGAGGTCGCGGGCCGCCGACAGGCCCGCCAGCCCCGCGCCCAGCACCACGACGTCGTGGCGGCTCACAACGCGTCGCGCCAGCCGACGAGCTCGCGCAGCGGGCCGAGGTCGTAGCCCGAGTCGCTGCCGCTGATGCCGACGATGAAGTGCGTCACCCCGGCCGCGCGCAGGGCGTCCGCCTCGTCGGCCTCCCCGGCGGCCCACGAGCGCTCGATCTCGGCCGGGTCGCGGCCCTCGGCCGCGCAGTGCTCGTCGAGGATCGCGTTCTTCTCCTCGAACACCTCGACGTCGCCGAACGCGTGCCAGATGTCGGCGTGCCGGGCGACGAGCTTCAGCGTGCGCTTCACGCCGCCGCCGCCGATCAGGACCGGGATGTCGCGCACGGGCGGCGGGTTGAGCTTGCCGAGCCGGGCCTCGATCCGCGGCAGCGCCTCCGCGAGCGCGGTGATCCGCGTGCCGACCGTGCCGAACTCGTAGCCGTACTCGTCGTAGTCCTTCTCGAACCAGCCGGCGCCGATGCCGAGGATCGCGCGGCCGCCGGAGATGTGGTCGATCGTGCGGTGGGCGTCGGCGAGGTACTCCGGGTTGCGGTAGCTGTTGCAGATCACGAGCGAGCCGAGCTCGACCCGCTCGGTCGCCTCGGCCATCGCGCCGAGCACGGTCAGCGCCTCGAAGTGCTTGCCGTCCGGCGGCGCCGTCGAGCGGGAAGAAGTGGTCCCAGTTGAACAGGCAGTCGGCGCCGATCGCCTCGGCCTCCGACCAGGCGTCCCGCATCTGGGACCAGTCGGAGTGCTGGGGCTGGAGCTGGGCGGAGACACGGATCTGCGGCATCGGCGGGACGCTACAACGTCGGCGCCCGCTGCCCGGCGGCCGCGACGAGCGCGTCGAGCACCGCCGCGACCGTGGGCCGGCGCGCCGACCCGGCACGGGTCGCGGCGAAGACGTGGCGCGCCGGGACCGGCGCGGCCAGCGGCCGCACGACGACGCCGGGCGGGACCACCGCCTGCCCGAGCCGCGGGACGAGCGCGACGCCGAGCCCGGCCGCGACGAGCGCCATCATCGCGTAGTAGTCGAGCGACCGATGGGCGAAGCCGGGCGTGAAGCCCGCCGCCGCGCAGCCGGTCACGGTCACGTCGTGGCACGACGTCCCGTCCGGCGGGCCGATGAACGGCTCGGACGCGAGCGCGGCGAGGTCGACGGCGGCGTCGCCGGCGCGCGGGTGCGCCGCGGGCAGCACGGCGTCGAGCGGGTCGACGCGCAGCGCGAGCCGCTCGTAGCGCGGATCCTCGACGGGCGGCGCGAGCCGCGAGCTCATCGACAGCGCCAGGTCGGCGTCGCCGCGCGTCACCGCGACGAAGCAGCCGGGCGCCTCCTGCTCGGCGATCGCGAGCCCGAGCCGCGGATGGGTGACGCGCAGCGCCGCCGCGGCGGGCGCGACGATCTCCGCGATCCCGGTGGCGAACCCGGCGATCCGGACGGTGCCGACGAGCCCGTCGGCGTACGCGGCGACGTCGGCGGCCGCGGCCTCGAGCTGGGCGAGCACGACGTTGGCGTGGCCGACGAGCACCTCCGCGGCGCCCGTGAGCCGCACGCCGCGGCCGTTGCGCTCGACGACGGGCTGGCCGACCTCGCGCTCGAGCGCGGCGAGCTGCTGCGAGACGGCCGACGGCGTGAGGTGCAGCGCGTCGGCGGCCGCCGCGACGGTGCCGTGCTCGGCGACCTCGCGCAGGACGCGCAGGCGGCGGGCATCGATCATGCAGCCGATCTTACGGGTGAGTCGTGGAATGTCTACTGGCTCTGAATCGTCGTAGGCTCGACGATGCTCGCCATGCCCGCCCGCTCCGTCGCCCTGCTGGTCCTCGTGACCGCCGTCTGGGGCGTCAACTTCGTCGTCATCCACGAGGGGCTCGAGCACTTCCCGCCGCTGCTCTTCAACGCGCTCCGGTTCACGTTCATGGCGCTGCCCGCGCTCTTCCTGGTCGGCCGCCCGCGGATCCCGTGGCGGATCGTCATCGCGTTCGGCTTCCTGCTCGGCGTCGTGAAGTTCGGGCTGCTGTTCATCGCGCTCGACCTCGGCATGCCCGCCGGGCTGTCCTCGCTGCTGCTCCAGCTCCAGGTCGTGTTCACGATCGGGTTCGCCGCCGTGATCCTGCAGGAGCGCCCGCGGCGCGAGCAGGTGATCGGCGCCGGGATCGCGTTCGCCGGGCTGGTCGTCATCGGCGTCGACCGGGCCGCCGCGGCGCCGATCCTCCCCTTCCTGCTGATCGTCGGCGCCGCGGCGGCCTGGGGCGTGACGAACCTGATCACGCGGATGGCGCAGCCGCCCGACCCGCTCGCGCTGCTCGTCTGGGCGAGCCTGGTGCCGCCGCTCCCGCTGCTCGGGCTGTCGCTGCTGTTCGAGGGCCCGGGCGAGATCGGCGACGCGCTCGCCGGCGTCGGACCCGGCCGGGATCGGCGCGCTGCTGTTCGTCGCCCTCGCGGCGGGCCTGTTCGGCTTCGCGGCCTGGACCCTGCTGCTGCAGCGCCACGCCGCCGCGGCGGTGACCCCGTTCGCGCTGCTCGTCCCGGTGTTCGGGATCGCGAGCGCCGCGCTGCTGCTGGGCGAGCGGCCGAGCGCGCTCGAGCTGGGCGGCGCGGCGCTGATCTGCGCCGGGCTGGCCGCGACGCTGATCCCCGCGCCGCGCTACGCGGTCAGGGCCGCCGCCGCCTCGGCGCCGAGCCGCACGGCGTAGTTCGTCCCGCGGTCCTCGGGATAGACCTGCGTCGTGTTCGCGAGCGCGAGGCCCGCGGCCGGGGTGAGCAGCGACGGGATCCGCGCGGCGTACCCGACGGTGACGATCGGCTGCGCGGCGGGCTCGGCGAAGCGCCACGCGCGCCGCACCCAGTCGCGCGAGAAGGCCGGGTTGACCGCGCGCAGCCCGTCGGCGTAGCGGTCCAGCAGCGCGCCGGCGTCGAGCCCGAGCAGCTCGTGGCCGTGCGGCAGGTAGTTGGCGACGTAGAGGAAGCGGCGGCCGCCGTAGCGCGCCGGCTCGACGAAGTTCGTGTGCTCGATCAGCCCGACGAACGGGAGCGCGCGGTCGGCGACGTTGGTCCAGTAGTACGGGCTGAACCCGCGGTCGAGCTCGAGCAGCAGGCAGAGCGCGGCGAAGTACTCGATCGACGCCGCGCGCGCGAGGTAGTCCTCCCCCACCTCGGCGGCCAGCGCGGGCTCGAGCAGCTGGGCGAAGACGTCGTTCGGCACGGTCGCGAGCACGCGGTCGTAGACCGCGTCGCCGGCGGGCGCGAACGTCCGCGGATCGTGCCCGGCGCGGAACGAGCCGGGCACGCCGGCGACCACGCGCAGCCCGGCCCCCGCGCGCTCGATCCGCGCCGCCGGCGCGTCGGTCAGCACGCGCCCGCCGCCCGCGGTCACGGAGCGCGCGAGCGCGCCGAACAGCGCCTCCCACGAGTCGCGCGGGTAGCCGAGCCGCTCCTGGCGCACGTCCTCGCCGCTGGACCGACCGCCGCAGCCGCAGCTTGCTCCAGAGCCAGACCATCGCGATGTCGTCCGCGCGCTCGCCGAACTTGCCGCGCAGCAGCGGGCCCCAGACCTCCTCCCACGCCTGGCGCCCCATCCGCCGCTCGATCCAGGCGCGCGCGGTGATCCGCTCGTACGGCGCGCGGTCGCCCGCGAAGCGCTGGAGCGCGAGCACCGCCGCGCCCATCCGCACGCGCGCCGGCGGCGACAGCGGCCCGAAGCGCAGCAGGTCGAGCGGCGTGACGAACGGGTGCAGCGCGCCGCGGGCGAAGAACGCCACGCTCGACGGCCGCCACTCGATCGCGTCCGGCATCCCCAGCTCCGCGAACAGGTCGGCGATGTGGGTGTCGGAGGTGAAGAGGTGGTGGTAGTAGCGCTCGAGCCGGTGCCCCTCGCCGACGTCGAGCGTGGCCGCCTGGCCGCCCAGCCCGGGCCAGCGCTCGTAGACGTCGACCGCATGGCCGGCGCGCGTGAGCCGGTGGGCGGCGGTGAGCCCGCACACCCCGGCGCCGACGACCGCGATCCTCACGGCAGCGGCGAGCGCTCGGGCGGGTCGGGCGCCTCGACGTTGACGCGCTCGCGCACGACGTACAGCGGCCGGTGCTTGACCTCGTCGTAGATCCGCCCGACGTACTCGCCGATGATCCCGACGGTGATGAGCTGGATCCCGCCGAGCAGCAGGATGATCACGATCGTGGACGGGACGCCGCGCGAGTAGATGTCGGCGAAGCGCGCGACGATCGCCAGCGGGATCGCGAGGAAGGCGAGCGCGGAGAAGACGAAGCCGAGCAGCGTCGCGGCCTGCAGCGGGGCGTGCGAGAACGACGTGATCGCGTCGAACGCGAACCGCAGCATGTGCCGGAAGGTGAACTTGGTGTGCCCGCCGCTGCGCGCCTCGCGCGAGTAGGCGACCGCCGTCTGGGTGAAGCCGACCCAGACGGTCATCCCGCGCAGGAAGCGGTTGCGCTCCGGCATCGAGAGCAGCGCGTCGAGCGGCGCGCGGTCCATCAGCCGGAAGTCGCCCGAGTCCGGCGCGAGCTCGATCCGGGCGAGCTTGGCGAACAGCCGGTAGAACCAGCGCGCGCTGGCGAGCTTGAACTGGGTCTCCCCCGCCCGCGACTCGCGGACGGCGTAGACGACGTCGGCGCCGCGGCGCCAGGCGTCGAGCATCTCGGGGATCAGCTCGGGCGGATCCTGGAGGTCGCCGTCGATCATCACGACGACGTCGCCGCGCGCGTGCTCCAGCCCGGCGCTGATCGCCGCCTGGTGGCCGAAGTTGCGCGACAGCGACGACGAGCTTGACCCGCTCGTCGCTCGCGGCCAGGTCGCGCAGCCGCTCGCCGGTCGCGTCGCGCGACCCGTCGTCGACGACGATCAGCTCGAAGTCGAGTCCTCCGAGCGCCGCGACCGTCCGCGCGTGGAAGGCGCCCACGCTCTCCTCCTCGTCGTGCATGGGCGCGACGACGCTCAGCAGACCGGGCTCGCGCACGGCCCTAGCGTAGTCGGCCCTAGACTCGCGCCGGATGATCGAGACGCGGATCCCGCTGCGCTGGGCGGACACCGACGCGCTCGGCCACATCTACCACGCCGTCCACGTCGCAGCTGATCGACGAGGCGCGCGGGCTCTGGCTCGACGCGCTGCGCGCCGAGGGCGCGGCGATGTGGGAGCACGCGGTGATCCGGATCGAGCTCGACTACCGCGCGGAGCTGCGCTACGAGGACGGCGAGGTGGTCGTCAGCTGCCGCGGGCTCGGCTTCGGGACGCGCAGCGTGCGCACGCACGAGCAGGTTCGCACGCCCTCCGGGACGCTCGTCGCCGAGTCCCACACGGTCGTCGTGGCGTGGGATCCGGAGGTCCGCGCCGCGCGGGCGCTGACCGACCGCGAGCGGGCGCTGCTGGAGGCGCGGTGCGCGGCGTAGGCTTGGGCGCGTGATCGAAGGCCAGGTCGACGACGCCCTGCTGGAGGCGCGCCTGCTCGAGGTCGGCACGCGCCTGGCCGGCGCGCTGCCGGCCGGCACGCGCAACCCGCTGAAGGCGGCCGACGACAAGGCGATGGAGCTCGCGTCGCAGGACGCCGAGCTCAAGGCGGCGCTGTTCCGGTTCGTCGACGTGGTGCCGGCGTGCCGCTCGCTCGACGACCTCGCGCGGCATCTGACCGGGTTCCTCGGCGAGGTCGAGGAGCCGCCGCCGCCCGTCGCCGTCGCGATGCGGATGGGCGGCTCGCGGGCGGGGCGCGCCGCGCTGGGCGCGGCCGCGGCGACCGGGGTCAAGCACATGGCGCACCGGTTCATCGTCGGCGAGTCGCCGAAGGCCGCGCTGGGGACGCTGCGCGACCTCTGGCGCGGCGGGATCGCGAGCTCGGTCGACCTGCTCGGCGAGGCGACCGTCACGCAGGGCGAGGCGCAGCGCTACGCGGAGCGCTGCGACGACGCGCTGGTCACGATCGCCGGCGCGGCGCGCGACTGGCCCGAGCGGCCCGCGCTGGAGCGCGACGGCGCGGGCGCGCTGCCGCGCGCGAACCTGTCGGTCAAGGTGTCGGCGCTGACGCCGCTGCTGCGGCCCGACGCGCCCGAGCGCGGGAAGCGCGACGCCGCCGACCGGCTGCGCGGCCTGCTGCGCCGGGCGCGCGAGCTCGACGCGCACCTGCACATCGACATGGAGTCGCTGGACTCGCGCGACGCCGTGCTGGAGCTGGTCCTGGAGCTGCTGGCCGAGCCGGAGTTCCGCGCCGGGCCGTCGGCCGGGATGGTGCTCCAGGCCTATCTGCGCGACTCGCCCGCGACGCTCGACACCGTGCTCGACTGGACGGCGGCCGCGGGCGCCGGCCGCACGCATCCGCTCACGGTGCGGCTGGTCAAGGGCGCCTACTGGGACCACGAGATCGTCGAGGCCGCGCAGCACGGCTGGAACGCGCCGGTGTTCGACGTCAAGGCCGACTCGGACCGCAACTTCGAGCAGCTCACCCGCCGCCTGCTCGACGCGCGCCCGGCGCTCCGGGTCGCGATCGCGTCGCACAACCTGCGCTCCGTCGCCCACGCGATCGCCTACGACCAGCTGCTCGGCGGCGACGGCCGCGACCTGGAGCTGCAGATCCTGCGCGGGCTCGGCGACCCGCTCGGCGAGGCGATCGCCGCGCAGGAGCTGCGCGTGCGCACCTACTGCCCGGTCGGCGACCTCGTCGCGGGCATGGCCTACCTGGTGCGGCGGCTGCTGGAGAACACGAGCAACGAGTCGTTCCTCGCCGACCAGGCGAAGGGCGTGCCGCTCGAGGAGCTGCTGGCGCCGCCGCGATGAAGCCGTTCGCCAACGAGCCCGTGCTGGAGCTGCGCCGGGCGCCCGTCCGCGCGCAGCTCGCCGACGCGCTGGCCGCGCACGACGCGGCCGGCCCGCTCGCCGTCCCCGTCTGGATCGGCGACGACACCCGGGCCGGCGACGCGCTGGTCTCGACCGACCCCGGCGCGCCGGACCGGGTGGTCGCGCGCGCCGCCGCCGCGACGGAGGCGGAGGTCGACGCCGCGCTGGCGACGGCCGCCGGCTCGCGCGCCTGGGCCGCGACGCCCGCCGCCCGCCGCGCCGAGGTGCTGCTCGGCGCCGCCGCGTGGCTGCGCGAGCGGCGGCTCGCGGTCGCCGCGCTGGAGGTGCGCGAGTGCGCCAAGCCGTGGCCGGAGGCCGACGGCGACGTCTGCGAGGCGATCGACTTCCTCGAGTACTACGCCCGCGGCGCGGTCGAGCTCGCGGCCGGCGCCGAGCTGCTGCAGGTCCCCGGCGAGCGCAACACGCTGAGCTACCGGCCGCGCGGCGTCGCCGCCGTGATCGCGCCGTGGAACTTCCCGGTCGCGATCCCCTGCGGCATGACCGCCGCCGCGCTCGCCACCGGGAACTCCGTCGTGCTCAAGCCCGCCGAGCAGGCGCCGGGCTGCTCCTACGTGCTCGTCCAGGCGCTGCGCGCCGCGGGCGTCCCCGCCGACGCGCTCGCGCTGCTCCCCGGCGAGGGCGAGGTCGGCGCGCAGCTGGTCGCCGACCCGCGCGTGCACACGATCGCCTTCACCGGGTCCTCGGCGGTCGGGCAGGAGATCGTCCGCACCGCCGCGGAGACGCCGCCCGGCCAGGGTCACCTGAAGCGCGTGATCGCGGAGATGGGCGGCAAGAACTGCGTGATCGTCGACGCCGACGCGGATCTCGACGAGGTCGTCCCCGCGCTCGTGAAGTCGGCCTTCGTCTACGCCGGCCAGAAGTGCTCGGCCGCCGCGCGGGTGCTCTGCCACCAGGCGATCCACGACCCGCTCGTCGAGCGCCTCGCCGGCGCGGTCGCGGTGCTCGAGGTCGGGCAGGCCGAGCGGCTCGACATCGACGTCCCGCCGGTGATCGAGCGCGAGGCGCAGGAGCGCGTCGCGCGC
The DNA here is from genome assembly GCA_963791405.1 of uncultured Solirubrobacteraceae bacterium. Lineage (GTDB taxonomy): Bacteria > Actinomycetota > Thermoleophilia > Solirubrobacterales > Solirubrobacteraceae > DASQMT01. Next base: position 9,168 of record CAWBSJ010000013.1, read on the forward strand.
TACGCCGCCGAGGCGCAGTCGACCGGCGTGCTGGCGGCGACGGCCGAGGCGATCCCGGGCACCGGCTGGTTCGCCGTCCCGGCGCTCGCCACCGAGCTGCCCGACGACTCGCCGGTGCTGCACGAGGAGATCTTCGGGCCGCTGCTCGCCGTCGAGCGCGTCCGCGACGTCGAGGACGCCTGCGACCGCGTCGACGCCTCCCCGTTCGGGCTCACCGGCGGGCTGTTCGCCCGCAACCCCGAGACCGTCGACCGCGTCATCGAGCGCACCCCGGTCGGCAACCTCTACGTCAACCGGGCGATCACCGGCGCGATGGTCGCCCGCCAGCCGTTCGGCGGCAACCGCCTCTCGGGCACCGGCACGAAGGCCGGCGGGCCCGGCTACCTGCTGCAGTTCGTCGAGCCCCGCGTGGTGTCCGAGAACACCATGCGCCACGGTCTCGTCGTCTGACCCGCGGCGCGGATCCGGCGCCGGATCGCTAGCGTGGAGTCGAGTGCCGGCGATCGAGGTCAGCGGGGTCAGCAAGCGATTCGGATCCACCCTCGCCGTCGACGACCTGTCGTTCACGGTCGAGCGCGGGCACATCACGGCGTTCCTCGGGCCGAACGGCGCCGGCAAGACGACGACGCTGCGGATCCTGCTCGGGCTCGTCAACGCGACGGGCGGGACGGCGACGATCGACGGCAAGCGCTACGACGCGCTGGAGGACCCCGTCGGGACGGTCGGCGCGGTGCTCGACGGCGGCATGTTCCATCCCGGCCGCAGCGGCCGCAACCACCTGCGCGGGCTCGCGCGGGCGTCCGGCATCGCCGACGCGCGCGCCGACGAGCTGCTGGAGCTGGTCGCGCTCAAGGACGCGGCGAACCGCCGCGCCGGCGGCTACTCGCTCGGCATGCGCCAGCGGCTCGGGCTCGCGGCCGCGCTGCTCGGCGACCCCGAGGTGCTCGTCCTCGACGAGCCCGCCAACGGCCTCGACCCCCAGGGCATCCGCTGGCTGCGCGACTTCCTGCGCACGCTCGCCGGCGAGGGCCGCGCGGTGCTCGTCTCGAGCCACGTGCTGGCCGAGGTCGCGCAGACCGCCGACGAGGTCGTCGTCATCGCGCACGGCAAGTCGGTCGCGCAGGCGCCGCTCGCCGAGCTGACGGCGCGGTCGGGCGGCGGGATGCGGGTGGCCGGCCCCGACGCGGGCCGGCTCGCCGAGGCGCTGCGCGCCGACGGCGCCGACGTCCACGAGGACGGGGAGCGCGCGATCGTCGTGCGCGGCCGCAGCGGCGAGGAGATCGGGCGCGTGATCGCCCAGGGCGGGATCGTCATCTCCGAGCTGGCCCCGGTCGGCTCCTCGCTCGAGGAGATCTTCTTCGAGCTCACCGGCGCCGAGGGCGGGCCGTCGTGAGCCACGCCCTCTCGGCCGAGCTGTTCAAGCTCCGCACCACCCGCACCTCGTGGGCGGTCATCCTCGGCGCGCTCGGGCTCGTCGTGCTGATCAGCGTGCTCGCGGCCGCCACCGGCAGCTTCTCGTCCTCCGAGGACGCCGGCGAGGACCTGCTGCAGATCTCCGGGCTCGTCCAGCTCTTCGCGCTCGTGATCGGGATCCTGGCCGTCGCGACCGAGTTCCGCCACGGCACGATCACGCCCAGCCTGCTCGCGGTGCCCGACCGCACGCGGCTCGTGCTCGCCAAGCTGATCACCGCGCTGATCGCCGGCGCCCTGCTCGGCTTCGCCGCCTCGGCGGTGTGCGCCGTGATCACGCTCCCGATCCTCTCCGCCCGCGACGCCGGCACCGGCAGCGACACGACGACGATCATCAACCTGATCGTCGGCAACACCGCGGCCTGCGCGCTGTTCGCCGCCCTCGGCGTCGGCCTCGGCGCGCTGATCCGCAACCAGGTCGGCGCGATCATCGGCGCGCTCGGCTACCTGTTCGTGGTCGAGCCGCTGCTCGGCGTCATCCCCGGGTTCAGCGACGTGGTCCAGAAGTGGTTCCCCGGCGGCGCCTCGAGCGAGGTCGCCGGCACCAGCGGGCTCGACGATCCGCTGGGCCAGCTCCCGGCCGGGCTCCTGCTGGCCGCCTACGCGGCGGTCTTCATCGTCGCCGGGATCGTGATGATCCGGCGCCGCGACGTCAGCGCCTGAGCAGCCGGCGGCGCGGCGGGCGCCGGAAGCCCTCCTGGGCCAGCGCGGCGTTGACGCCGACGAGCCCGGCCTCGGCGCCGAGCGACACCAGCCCGAGCACGTTGAGCCGCCGCTTCGCGCGGCGCTGCGCGTCGCTCGCGCCGGCGGCGGTGTGGTCGCCGTCGGCGAGCGGGACGGCGCCGCCGGGCGCCTGGCGGGCGAAGCGGACGCCCTGCGCCGCCGTCGCGAGCCCGGTCACGGCGACGACGCCGACGAGCACGTCCTTGGCGAGCGCGAGCCGGCGCTCGGGCTCCGAGAGCCGCGCGGGCCGCGCCTCGGCGGCGCGCGCGCCGGCCCAGCCGCCCACCACCGCGAGCAGGGACAGCGAGTTGACGGTCCCGTAGCGGCGCCAGGCGGCGTTGACGACCTTGCCGCGCTCGCCGCGGTCGCTGATCTCGGTCACGCTCGGGTGCAGCGCGAGCCGGCCGAAGAGGTTGCCGCCGAGCAGCCCGGCGAGGCCGAGGTCGTGCGCGGCGCGGCCGACCTGGCTGAGCGGGACGGGCGGGGCTGGGGGATTCGGAGCCATGCCCGGGGCTTGCCCCCCGCCGGGGCCTGCAAACGCCGACACGCTGTCGTGAGCTTTCTGACCGACGTTCCTTCTGTCGCAGAACGGGCAGAAGAGTCGGTGTTAGCTTCACCGACGCATCCACTTCTGACGGGAGGAGAAGGACGATGACAAGTCTGAATCGACGCCGGTTCATCGGCGCCGCGATCGGGACAGGGGCGGCCGCCGCGACGGCGGGGTCGTGGGCGCCCGCCGCCGGTGCCGACAGCGGCACGGGCAACCGCAGCCGCGGCGTGCCGAACAGCCGGATCGGGATCCAGCTCTACACGATGCGCGAGAAGATGGGCAACGACGCGAACCGCGCGAACGTGCGCCGCGTGCTCAACCGGCTCGACGCGTACGGCTACAGCGAGGTCGAGCTCGCCGGCTACGCCGGGTTCACCGCGCAGCAGTTCCGCGCGATGCTCGACAACGCCGGTCTGAACGCCGTCGCGGGCCATGACGGCGTGAACATCGACCCGGCGAACACGACGCTGGCAGTCGGACTACCAGCAGACGCTGGAGAACGCGAACATCATGGGCCAGCAGTACACGGGCCTCGCGTGGTTCCCCGGCCCGTACGACGACGCGAGCTTCTGGTCGTTCCTCGCCGGCCGGATGAACGAGGCGGGCGAGCTGGCCAAGGCCGCCGGGCTGCAGTTCTACTACCACAACCACAACTTCGAGTTCGAGAACAAGCAGGCGGACGGCTCGCCGTTCTACGACCTCCTGCTCGCCGAGACCGACCCCGAGCTGGTCATGTTCGAGCTCGACCTCTACTGGATCATCCGCGGCGGCGCCAACCCGCTCGAGTACCTGGCGAACCACGCCGACCGGTACTTCGCCTACCACGTCAAGGACCGCACGTGGGGCGACCGGCCGGACGAGGAGGACTTCGAGGACGTCGGGCCGGGCGCGATCGACTTCCCGGACATCTTCGCCGTGGGCGCCACGACGCCGAAGCACTACTTCATCGAGCACGACGCGCCGTGGCTGTCGCACCCCGACGACGACAACGCGGAGTTCATCACCGCGCGCACGGGCGCGACGTACCTGAAGAACGTGCGCTTCTAGGCCTCCCGGGACCGGCCGGGCCCACCGCTACAGGTGGGCCTGGTCGTTCCAGGTGGTCAGGCCCCAGCCCGAGAAGTCCATCCCGTCCATCCGGCGGGCGCGGCGCTGGAAGACGCTGATCCCCGTGTTCGCGTGGCCCGCGAGCCAGAGGCCCAGGAGGTGCTCGGGGCCGAACGCGTCGCGGAACAGGGTGATCCCGAGCAGGAAGTGCAGCCAGCCGTAGTGGGTGACGAGCAGGATCCGCTGCTCGCCCGCGCGCTGCTCCATCCGCTCGCGCACGCGCAGCACCCGCGCGGTCATGTCCGCGAAGGACTCCGCGCCCGGCTCGGCGAAGTCGTGCGCCGCGGTCGGCATCCAGTTCAGCGTCGCCGTGTCGCCGAAGTCGCCGCGCGACGCGTAGAAGGCGTCGGACTGCTTGAGCTCGTGCAGGTCCGGGTCGGTCTCGATCTCGAGCCCGAGCACCTCGTTGATGCCCTGCGCGGTCTGCTGCGCGCGCCGCATCGTGCTGGCGACGATCACCTCGATCCCCTGGTCCTGCAGCCGGCGGCCGAGGCCGCGCGCCTGCTCCCAGCCCCGCTCGGACAGCCCGTCCCAGTCCTCCGGGCGCTGCTCGCCGGCGCGGTCGGCGGCGTTCGCGAGCGACTCGCCGTGGCGGACGAGGTGCAGCGTCAGGTCGGTCACAGCGCCTCCAGGAACAGCGCGTGCAGCCGGTCCTCGCCCGCGATCTCCGGGTGGAACGAGATCACCAGCATGTTGTCCTGGCGCGCGGCCACGACGTGCCCGTCGACCTCGGCGAGCACCTCGACGGCGTCGCCGTGCTCGTCGATCCACGGCGCCCGGATGAACACCGCGCGCACCGGGCCGCCGTCCACGCCGGGGATGTCGAGGTCGGCCTCGAACGAGCGCACCTGGCGGCCGAACGCGTTGCGCTTCGCCGTGTAGTCCGCCAGCCCGAGGTGCTCGCGGTCGAGCATGATCAGCCCGGCGCAGGTGCCGAGCACCGGCGTGCCGGAGCGCACCAGCTCCCGCAGCGGGTCGGCCAGGCCCTCGCGCGCGATCCCGAGCGTCATCGTCGTCGACTCGCCGCCGGGCATCACCAGCCCGTCGAGCCCGTCGAGGTCGCCGGGCACGCGGACCTCGCGCACCTCGGCGCCGAGGCCGCGCAGCACCTTCGCGTGCGCCTCGAAGTCGCCCTGGAGCGCGAGGACGCCGACGAGCGGCGCGCTCACCAGCCGCGGTTGGCGAGGAGCTGCTGCTCCTCGAGCTTGCGCGTCTCGAGCGAGGTCATCGCCTGGCCGAGGCCCTCGCTGGCGCGCGCGACGCGGTCCGGGTCCTGGAAGTGGGTGGTCGCCTCGACGATCGCGGCGGCGCGCGACGCGGGGTCCTCCGACTTGAAGATGCCCGAGCCGACGAACACGCCCTCCGCGCCCAGCTGCATCACGAGCGACGCGTCGGCCGGCGTGGCGATGCCGCCCGCGCAGAACAGGACGACCGGCAGCTTGCCGGCCTCCGCGACGCCGCGCACGAGGTCGAGCGGCGCGCCGTGCTCCTTCGCGGCGGTCGCGAGCTCCATGTCGCTGAGCGTCTGCAGCCGGCGGATCGCGCCGCCGATCTCGCGCAGGTGGCGGACCGCCTCGACGATGTCGCCGGTGCCGGCCTCGCCCTTCGAGCGGATCATCGCGGCGCCCTCGCCGATCCGGCGCAGCGCCTCGCCGAGGTTGGTCGCGCCGCAGACGAACGGGATCTTGAACGCCCACTTGTCGATGTGGTGCGCCTCGTCGGCCGGGGTCAGGACCTCGGACTCGTCGACGTAGTCGACCTCGAGCGCCTCGAGCACCTGGGCCTCGGCGAAGTGGCCGATCCGGGCCTTCGCCATGACGGGGATCGTCACGGACTCCTGGATGCCCTTGATCAGCAGCGGGTCGGACATGCGGGCGACGCCGCCGTCGCGGCGGATGTCGGACGGGACGCGTTCGAGCGCCATGACCGCGGAGGCGCCCGCGTCCTCGGCGATCTTCGCCTGCTCGGCGTCGACGACGTCCATGATGACGCCGCCCTTCAGCATCTCGGCCAGTCCGGCCTTCACCCGGAACGTCGCTTCGTCACGCATGGCCTGCATGGTAGGACGGTTTGGTTCTCCGGTCCGGCCAAACTGGGGCACGCCGGAGATCGATCCGGTGCTCGGCGTCCGGCTGACCGTCGCGAAGGACCGGCCGTACCGGCGGCAGCCTCCCGCCTGCGCTCCGGGAGTTACTTGAGCTTGAACGCGCGGATGCGCTCGTCGTACTGCGACGTGTCGCGCGAGTAGATCCCGTAGGCGAGCGCCTGGAGGATCGACAGCAGCCCGGTGTGCGAGCGCACGAAGGCGGGCGAGTTGGACGAGTAGTAGAGCGTCCGGTCCGACAGCTTCGCGACCTCGGAGAGCGTCGCGTCGACGATCGCGATGGTGGGCGCGCGGCGGTGCTTCGCGATCTTCATCGCGCGCACCACCAGCGGGTGCGGGCGGCCGGCGGAGAGCCCGATGACCAGCGTCGAGCCGTCGATCCGGCCGAGTCGCGAGAGCGCCTCCTGCGACGGCGACGCCGCGATCTCCGCGCGGATGTCGAGCAGCATCAGCAGGTGCCGGAGGTAGGAGGCGAAGAACGCCATCTGGTCGGTCCCCGCGATCAGCACGCGGCCGGCGGTGGAGATCAGCTCGATCGCGCCCTCGACCTCCGAGCGCGAGACGCGCCGGGCGGTGTCCTCGACGTTGACGTGGTCGGCCGCGACGGCGGACTCGAACGCGTTCATGTCGAGCGAGAACAGCGGCGCGGCGGGCTCCAGCCCGGGCGGCGGGCTGCGGTGCCCGTGGCGGTACTCCTCGCGGGCCGACTCCTGCAGCTCGGGGAAGCCCTCGAAGCCGAGCGCCTGGCTGAAGCGGACGACCGTGGACGACGACGTGTTGGCGCGCCGGGCGAGCTCCTCCGCGGTGTGGAACGCGACCTCGTCCAGATGGTCGACCACGTACTGGGCGACGTCCTTCTGGGAGCGCGAGAACTCGTCGAAGCGGGACGTGATGTAGGCGGACAGCGTCTGGTGGCCCTTGGCGGCGGGCGGCATGGGGACGGTTCTCGGCATGGCCCTGCGAGGTTTCGACGCCCGGTCGTCCGATCCCTTCTAGGCTGCCTCGCGATGGAGCGTCTGGAGACGAGGCTGCCGGGGCTGGTGCTGCTCGCCCCCGCCGTGCACGGCGACGCGCGCGGCTTCTTCATGGAGACCTACCGGGCGGACGCCTGGGCCGCCGAGGGCGTGCCGACGGAGTTCCTCCAGGACAACCACTCGCGCTCGCGCCGCGGCACGCTGCGCGGGCTCCACTTCCAGACCCACCCGGGGCAGGGGAAGCTCGTGCGCGTCGCGCGCGGGCACGTGCTCGACGTCGTCGTCGACCTGCGCCGCGGCTCCCCCACCTTCGGCGAGTGGGAGGGCTTCGAGCTCGACGACGAGCAGGGCCACCAGCTCTACATCCCCGTCGGCTTCGGGCACGGGTTCTGCGTCCGCTCGGAGACCGCCGACTTCGTCTACAAGTGCACGAACTACTACGACGCGGCGACCGAGGCGGGGATCCGCTTCGACGACCCGGACGTCGGCGTCGCGTGGCCGGACGACATCGAGCTCCTGTACTCGGAGCGCGACCACGACGCGCCGCGGCTCGCCGAGATCGCCGACAGCCTCCCGTTCACCTATCGGGAATGACGCGAGGCGAAGCCGGTGACGAGCCCCCAGGCGAGGCAGAACGGCCGCTTCGCGCCCAGCCCGACGGGAACCCTCCACGTCGGCAACCTGCGGACCGCGCTGCTGGCCTGGCTGTTCGCGCGCTCCGCGGGCGCGCGCTACCTGGTGCGGATGGAGGACCTCGACCACGGGCGCGTCCAGGCCGGCGCCGCGACGCGCCAGCTGGAGGACCTGCGCGCGATCGGGCTGGACTGGGACGGCGAGGTCGTCTGGCAGTCGCACCGCCATGACGCCTACGAGGCGGCGATCGAGTCGCTGCGGGCGGCCGGCGACCTCTACGAGTGCTTCTGCACGCGGGCGGAGATCCGCGCCGCCGCCTCGGCCCCGCACGGGCCGCTGCCCGAGGGCGCCTACCCCGGCACCTGCTTGAAGCTCACCGAGGCCGAGCGCCGGCGCAAGCGGGCCGGCGGCCGCCCGCCCGCGCTGCGCGTCCGCGCCGGCGCCGCGCGGGTGGCGTTCTCCGACCGGCTCCACGGCGAGGTCGAGGGCGTCGTCGACGACTTCGTCGTGCGCCGCAACGACGGCGCACCCGGCGTACAACCTCGCCGTCGTGGTCGACGACGCCTGGCAGGGGATCGGCGAGATCGTCCGCGGCGACGACCTGCTCGACACGACGCCGCGCCAGGTGTTCCTCGCCGGGCGCCTGGGGCTCCCCTCGCCCGGCTACGCGCACGTCCCGCTCGTCCTCGGGCCGGACGGCGCGCGGCTCGCCAAGCGCCACGGCGCGGTCACCCTGGACGACCTCGGCGCGGACGCCGCGGTGCGCTGGATGGCCGGCACCCTCGGCATGCCCGGAGCCACGACCGCGGCGGCGATGCTCGCGGACTTCGACCCGGACCGGCTGCCACGGGAACCGACCCGCTGGTCGCACGGAACGCGACTCTGAAACCGTTGCATCGGTGATGCTCGTCGGCCGCGACCAGGAGCGGGCCCGGATCGACCGGCTGCTGGGCGACGCCCGCGCCGGCCGGAGCGGCGCGCTGCTCCTCGTCGGCGAGGCCGGGATCGGCAAGACCGCGCTGCTCGAGCACGCGCGCGCGGAGGCGGTCGCCGCCGGCATGCCGGTCCTGCGCGCGCGCGGGATGCAGACCGAGACCGACATCCCCTTCGCGGGCCTGAGCGAGCTGCTCGGGCCGCTGCTCGACCGGCTCGACGCGATCCCGCCGACCCAGGCCGCCGCGCTGCGCGGGGCGCTCGCGCTCGGCGAGGCGACCGGCGGCGATCGCTACGCGGTCATGGCGGGCGTGCTCAGCCTGCTCGCCGCGGCCGCCGAGGAGCAGCCGCTGCTGGCGCTCGTCGACGACTGCCAGTGGCTCGACGACAGCTCGCTCGAGGCGCTGCTGTTCGCCGGCCGCCGGCTCGGCGCCGAGGGGATCGTCCTCCTCGGCTCCTACCGCGGCGGGTCGGTCCCGATCGGGCCGTGGCTCGAGCGGCTGGAGATCGGCCCGCTGGGGCCCGAGGAGGCGCGCACGCTGCTCGAGCGCGCGCAGGGCACGCGGATCGCGCTGCCGGTGACCGAGCGGCTCGTGGCGGGGACCGGCGGCAACCCGCTCGCGCTGCTCGAGGTGCCGACGCTGCTCTCCGACGCCCAGCTCGAGGGCCGCGAGCCGCTCGCCTCCCCCCTGCGCCCCGGCGCCGGGATCAAGGCCGCGTTCCGGCGCCGCGTGGAGCAGCTGCCGGAGGACGGGCGCCGCGCGCTGCTCGTCGCCGCCGCGGCGGAGAACGGCGCGCTCCACGCGATCCTGGGCGCGCTCGACGTGCTCGGGCTGGACGCGTCCGCGCTCGAGCCGGCCGAGGCCGCGGGGCTGATCAGCCTCGGGCACCGGGCGGCTGGACTTCCGCCACCCGCTGCTGCGCTCGACCGCGTACTACACCGCTTCCGCGCTCGACCGGCGGATCGTCCACCGTGCGCTGGCGGACGTCGCCGCGCCGGGCAGCGCCGGCCGCGCGTGGCATCTCGCCTCGGCGACGATCGCGCCCGACGAGGACGTCGCCGCGGCGCTGGAGGCCGCGGGGCTCGAGGCGCGCCGGCGCGGCGCGCCGGGCACCGCGGCGCGCGACCTCGCGCGGGCGGCGGACCTGTCGCCGGGCAACGACGCGCGGGCGCGGCGCCTGCTCGAGGCGGCGAGCGACGCGGCCGCGATCGGCGAGGGCGAGCAGGCGCTCGCCTACCTGCGCTCGGCCGAGGACCGCGGCACCGACGCGTTCACCGACTCCGAGATCCGGCGCCGCCGGGCGAACATCCGGATCCGCACCGCGCTCGACCCGGACGCCTACCACGCGCTGATCGCGGAGGCCGACGCCGCGCGCGGCACCGACGCGCTGCGCGCCGCCGCGATGTACCTCGAGGCGTCGATCTTCCCGATGAGCACGGGCGACATGGCCGCGCTGATCAGCGCCGCCGACCGGGCGCGCGAGGTCGCCGAGGGCCGCGACCCGGCGCTCGAGCTGCTCGCGGTGATCGTGATCGGCGAGGCGTACCTCGCGCTCGGGGAGCGCAGCGCCGGCGAGGAGCTGCTGCGGATCGCCGAGCCGTTCCTGCGCGGCGGCGACCCGATGCTGGCGCCGCCCGAGGTGCTCGGCATGGCCGGGCACTGCTCGATCTGGGCGGAGGAGTTCGACCGCGCCGAGGCGATCCTCTCGCGGCTCGTGCGCACCTACCGCGACGCGAGCGCGGTCGTCGCGCTGATCTACCCGCTCGCCGCGCGGGCGCATCTCGACCTGCGGCGCGGGCGCTGGAGCCAGGCGGTGGCCGGGGCGGCGGAGTCGCTCGCGCTCGCCGAGCAGACCGGTCAGATCGGGCTGCTCTCGTTCAGCATGGCCACGCAGGCGCTGGTGCTCGCGCACCTCGGCCGCGAGGCGGACACGCGCGCGGCGCTCACCGTCGCGTTCGAGACGACCGAGCGGATGCAGGCCGACGCCGTCGCCGCGTACGCGATCGCCGCGCTGGGGCACCTCGAGCTGAGCCTCGGGCGGGTGACCGAGGCCGCGGCGGCGCTCGAGCCGCTCGTGGCGCTCACGGCGCGCCTGGGGATGGCCGAGCCCGCGGTGGTCCAGTGGCGGCCCGACCTGATCGAGGCGCTCGCCCGGGCGGGACGGACCGGCGAGGCCGAGGAGCAGCTCGCGGTGCTCGAGCAGCAGGCCGAGGCGACCGGGGGCCGCTGGGCGCGGCGCGGCCGCGCTGCGCTGCCGCGGGATCCTCGCGCCGGAGGACGGCTTCCGGGAGGCGTTCGAGGCCGCGCTCGCGATCCACGCCGAGCTGCCGCTGCCGTTCGACCTCGCGCGCACGCAGCTCGCGTACGGCGAGCGCCTGCGGCGCGCCAAGGCGCGCGCGGAGGCGCGCGAGCCGCTGCGGGCGGCGCTCTCGACGTTCGAGCGGCTCGGCGCGGCGGCGTGGGGCGAGCGCGCGGTGGCGGAGCTGCGCGCGACGGGCTCGGCGTCGGGGCGGCGCGCGGAGCCGGCCAGCTCGCGGCTGACGCCGCACGAGCTGCAGGTCGCGCTGCTCGTCACGCAGGGCCTGACGAACCGCGAGGCGGCGGCGGCGCTCTTCCTCTCCCCGAAGACGATCGAGTACCACCTCGGGCAGATCTACCGCAAGCTCGACGTCCGCGGCCGCGCGCAGCTGGCGCGGCTGATGACGATGGAGCTGCCCGAGGGCGAGCGCGACCCGGACGTGCTCGCCGACGCGCTCGGCTAGCCGAGGCGGCGGCCGTCGCGGCAGGCGGCCGCGAGCTGCCAGCCGCCGACCGTCGCGACGTCCTCGTAGCCGGCGGGGATCTCGGGGCCGGCGGGCTCGCCGAAGTAGCCGGGGCTCACCCGCCAGACCGTGCCGGGCGGCTTCGGCTCGTCGGTCATGTGCGGGAGGCCGATGTCGAGCCGCCAGGCGAGCGGGGCCTTCATCTCCTGGATCGTCCGCACCGCCCCGCAGGCCCGGATCGCGGCGGCGCCGCCGGCGCGGTCGACGAGCTCGTTGAGCTGCTCGCGGCGATCGGCGCGGCGGCCGAGCTCGTCGAGCTGGTGGTCGAGCTTGTCCTGGGCGATCAGGAACGCGCCGGCGATCACCGCGAAGGCGATCAGCGGCCGCAGCGAGAGCGCGGGGCCGGCGCCGAGCCGGCGGCAGAGGAGGACGACGCCGACGCCCGCGAGGACGCAGCAGATCGCCGCGGCCGGGACGTTGTAGCGCGGGTTGCCGGTGTAGCCGGCCTGCGTCATCACCGCGACGAGCAGGACCCAGGCCGTCGCGCCGAGCGCCAGGAACTGCACGACGCGGTCGCCGATCGCGGCGGCGACCAGCGCCGCGAGCAGCACCGGCCAGGTGACCATGCGGGCGAAGTCGATCAGGACCTGGAGGCCGGGGACGTCGGCGTTCGACGCCGCGAGCGCGCTGCCGGGGCCGAGCGCGGCCTCCGACGCGCCGAGCGCGCCGCCGGCGCCGATCACGTCCGGCCCGAACCAGAGCAGCGCGAGGACGCCGAGCGCCGAGCCGAGCTCGGGCACCGAGGCCCGGCGCGTGCGCCACAGCCAGAGCACGTAGAGCCCGATGAACGGCCACGCCTCCGGCCGCATCAGCCCGCCCGCGACCGCGAGCCAGAGCGCCAGCCGCGGCCGGCCGTCGAGGTACGCGAGGACCGCCCACAAGGTCGCGGCGGCGAACAGCGGCTCGCTGTTGCCGAGCGCCGTGTTGAAGAACCACCAGTTGGTGACCGCCATGGTCGCCGCGGCGATCACGCCGGCGAGCGGCCCGGCGAGCCGGTTCGCCAGCACGGCCGCGCCGGCCAGGGCGAGCAGCCCGCCGGCGCGCGCGACGAGCAGCCAGAGGACGGGCGCGGCGCTCCCCGCGAGCGAGAAGATCGTCGTCGCGACGACCGGGAGCGGCTTCCACGAGGGGCCGTCGGACGTGTCCAGCGACAGGTGCGTGATGTCGCGGCCCCAGCTGATCCACGCCCACGGGTCGAACGCGATCGCCCACGGCAGCAGGAGCGACAGCGCGGACGAGGCCGAGCGCCCCGGCGATCAGCCAGAGCACCTGGCGGGAGCTGTCACGCAAGGTAGGCGAGCAGCAGCACGAAGGCGGTCAGCAGGACCACGACCACGATCGCCGCGACGATCCGCAACGACCACACCTCGATGGGCGTGCGCCCCGCGGCGATCGTCGCGCCGTGCCGGACGCGGCGCTCGGTCCGGGTGCGGATCGGCCGCGCGAGCACCGGCGCGCCGTTCTCGTCGTGGACGACGTCCTCGCGCGGCGGCCGCCGGAACCGCTCGCGCAGCGCGGCGAAGGTGTCCGTGTCGAGCTTCGGCCAGTTCACGCCGCGCTGGCCGTCGTCGTCCGGCTCGCCGGCGACCCGCTCCGCGGGCGCCGCGCCGAGCGCCGCCGCGCGGACCTCGTGCGGGTACGCGTCGTCGCCGACCGGCTCGCGGTCGTCGTCGTGGGGCTCGTACGGCTGCGGTGGCGTCGTCGCGCGCGTCGGTCGCGGTGACGCGCGTGGGCTCGTCGTCGTCGGAGTGATCCGCAACCGTGTCGGCCGAGTGGCCTGCGTCGGCGGGCTCGTCCGCGACGGTGTCCTCGGCGACGCGTGTCATCGGCGACGGTGTCATCGGCGACGGTGTCGTCGGCGACGGCGGTGTCGTCGGCGCGGCGCGTGTCCCGCGCGCCACGCGGGGATGCGCGAGCTCGTCGACGGCGGGTCGGCGACGGCGGATCGTCCGCGACGGCGGTGTCCTCGGCGACGGTGTCGTCCGCGACGGTGTCGTCGGCGGCGCTCGCCTCCTCGTCGGCGCGCGCGGGCGCGGTCCCGCGCAGCCACGCGGGGATGCGCGAGCTCGTCGGCGCCGGCTCGGTGACGGCGTCCCCGGCCTCCGCGTCTGGCTCGGCCGCCTCGGCGGGCGGCGCGCCGCGCAGCCAGGCCGGGATCCGCGACGTCGACGCCGGCGGCGTGTCCGCGGGCGCGGCGGCGTCGGTCTCCTCCGCGGGCGCGGACGGGCCGCGCAGCCAGGACGTCACCCGCGAGTCGCGCGCGACGGTGCCGTTCGGGGAGTCCGGGGTCTCGGCCGCGGGGATCGGGCCGCCGAGCTCCGGGGCGACCGTCTCGCGCACCCAGGCGGCGAAGCGGGCGGTCGGGGTCGGCTCCGCCGGCGGGCTCCTCGGGCGGCTCGAGCACGTCGGACTCCTCGGTGTCCTGTGCCTTCGGCTCGGGCGCGGCCGCCTCGATCGGGCACGGTCGACCGGCTCGGTCGGCTGCGGGCGAGCGGCGGTGCGTCGCGTGCGGCCGCGGCGAGCAGCCGCGCGACCTCGGCGCGCTCGATCCGCAGCTGCGCCTCCAGCTCGGCGACCTCGGCCTCGTGGCGCTCGCGGTTCGCCTCGACCTCGGCGGCCGCGTCGGCGAACGACTGCCGCAGATCGGCGAGGTCGACCTGCCAGCGCTCGCGCTCGGCGGCGACGGCCTCGTCGGCGCGCGGCGTGCGCGGCGTCGCGCTCCTGCACGAGCCGGTCGACCTCGATCGTCAGGTCCTCGGCGCGCGCCGCCTCGGCGTCGCGGAGCTGCGACGAGCTCGCCCTCGAGCCGCTGCACCTCGACGGTGTGCGACCTCGTCGCTCGGGACCGCGCCGGCCTTCGGGAGCCTTGTCGAGCTGCTCGCGCAGCCCCTGGATCTCCCGCTCGCGGCCGGCGAGCTCGGCGCGCAGGCGCTCGATCTGCGAGCGCAGCGCCCCGACCTCGCCGCGCAGCACGTCGTCGGACGTGTCCTGCGACGAGCGCCGCCGGCGCCGCCGCTTGCGGTCGGGCAGCGGCAGGTCGACCAGCAGGTTGCCGCCGACCTCGAGCGCGGCGCCGGTGATCTCGCCCGGGTCGCCCGGCCAGCCGAAGCTCGCGCGCCAGGTCTCCCCGTTCGCGCCCATCTGCCCGCCGGGCAGCGCGACGATCCGCTTGCGCCGCGCGCCGGCCGTCTCGACCGTGAGCACGGGCCGGCTGAGCCGGCGCGCGCCGACCCCGCGCCAGCGCCCGGCGACCTCGAGGCGCTCGTCGGCCCACTCGAAGGTCTCCAGCTCGAAGGCGACTAGATCCCGCCGGCGGCCATCAGTCCTGCTTCGGCTCCGGCGGCTCGTTCCCTGCCGCCACCGGGTCGGTCTCGGGCTCGGGCGACCGCTCGCGGGCGAACAGCCGCTTGGCCGGCCGCTCCGCCTCGGCCTCCTCCGTCTCGGGCTCCACGACCGGGTGGTTCTCGGTCGTCGGGTCGGCCGGCCCGCGCGCGTCGACCGCGGCGACCCGCGTCGGGGCCTCGCGCTCCTCGACGGTGAACGCGACCCGCACCCGCCCGTAGGTGAGCAGCCCGCCGGCGCACATCACGATCACGCTGGCCAGCGCGAGCCAGGCGCCCGTGTCGGGGTCCTGGCCGGCCACGGCCGGCGGCGGATCGACGATCTGCGCCGCCACGATGACCGCCATCGCGGCCACGGCGCCCGGCAGGAACCGCCGGTCGATCACCTCGAGGTCGGGCGACATCAGCCCGATCCCGGACGCGACCACGCCCACGGCCAGCACGAACAGCACGAGGTCCCAGACCTCGAACGCCTGCCACGCCGTCGCCCCGCCGGCGAACCAGTCGAGGAACAGGCTCACGAGCAGGAGCAGGGCCCCCAGCGTCACGAGCAGCGGCCCTGCTTCCAATCTGCGCGTCATCGTGCCTCCCGCTTCAGGTTGCAGCGCACATGACAGCAGGTCCGACGGCGGGTCCGCCCGGTGGCCGCGGAGGAGGCAGCGGCCACCGGGCGTCCCGTCCTGCCTCAGCGG
Organism: uncultured Solirubrobacteraceae bacterium; assembly: GCA_963791405.1. Taxonomy (GTDB): domain Bacteria; phylum Actinomycetota; class Thermoleophilia; order Solirubrobacterales; family Solirubrobacteraceae; genus DASQMT01. The sequence goes on from CAWBSJ010000013.1 coordinate 24,519, forward strand.
CGGATCGTGACGGACTGCTCGAGCGTCGGCCCGGCGGAGGGATCGAGCAGCACCTCGAGCTCGATCCGGCGCGGCTTCTCCCGCTTGAGCGCCCGCTCGAGCTGGTTCGACGGCTTCACGCGGAGCTGGATCACGCGCCCGGGCGCGCAGTCGAGCCGCTCGCGGTCCACCCGCCGCTTCGCGAGGCCGAGCCGGTCCGCCGTCTCCTGGCTGAGCCGGACCGTCAGGACCGCTCGGCCGGTCGGCGCCGGATCCGCACGTCACGGTCACCTTCAGACCGCGCTTGCGGAACCCGTACAGCGTCGGCCGGTTGAGGTCGAGCGCCGTCTCCACCACCGGCGGCGGCGTCGTCGTCACCGTGATCGTCACCGACGCGGTCGCGGTGGCGCCGTCCGCGTCGGTCGCGGTCACCGTCGCGGTGTACGTGCCCGCCGTCGCGTAGGCGTGGCCCGCGGCCGCGCCGTTGGCCGTCCCGCCGTCGCCGAACGTCCAGCTGTAGCTCAGCGCGTCGCCGTCGGGATCCTCGCCGGTCGCGGCGAAGTTCACCGCGAGCGGCGCCTGGCCCGACGCCGGCGTGGCGGTCGCCGTCACCGTCGGCGGCTGGTTCTGCACGCCGCAGTCCGCGTCCTTGACCACGCCCGCGGCGACCTCGAGGCCGGCGAACAGGTGGCGGCGGAACGCGCCCTCGGAGAACGAGGCCTGCGTGTGGCCCATGCCCGTGTACCACGAGCGGCCGCCGTCGTAGCGCTGGCACCACGAGATCGGATGGTCGTCGTCCGTCGTGTTGCCGTCGTCCTCCGCGTAGGTCGACTCGTCCAGCCTCAGGAGGACGTGGGCGCCCCCCGTCCGCGGGCTGTAGTCGTCCTGGGAGGACCCGTCCGGAGCGCGGTAGTTGTACCACTCGTCCACCCGCGGCCACGGCGACGGGAGGCCGACCGTGGAGTGGTGGTCCGGATCGTCGACCAGCACCGTCGCGGGCGGCGTGCCGGCCGGGTGGTTGCGGAAGTACGCGCCCACCAGACCGCCGTACCAGTGCCAGTCGTACTCGGTGTCGGCCGCCGCGTGGACGCCGGCGTAGCCGCCGCCCGCCTGGATGTAGCGCTCGAACGCCGCCTGCTGGTCCGCGTTCAGCGGATCGCCGGTCGTCGACATGAACACGACGACGTCGTACTGCTGCAGGACCTCGTCCGTGAACACGGTCGCGTCCTCGGTGGCGTCGACCTGGAAGCCCCGCTCCTCGCCGAGCGAGCGGATCGCCGCGATGCCGGCCGGGATCGAGTCGTGCCGGAACCCGGTCGTCTTGGAGAACACGAGCGCGCGGAACGCCGCGTTCGGATCGTCGGCCCCGAGCACCGTCACCGTGACCGTGTCGGACGTCTCGGCCTCGCCGTCGCTCACCGTGACCTCCGCGGTGTAGACGCCGGCCGCCGTGTACGTGTGCGACGGGTTCTGCTCAGCCGAGGTCCCGCCGTCGCCGAAGTCCCAGCTGTAGGTCAGCTCGTCCTCGTCGGCGTCGGTCGCCGCCGCGGTGAAGTCGACGTCCAGCGGGGCGAGCCCCGACGTCGGGTCGCCGTCACGTCGCCCAGCACCGGCGCGGCGTTGTCGGGCGGCTCCTCGTCGCAGCCCGTCGAGCCGTCGACCGAGAAGTAGTCGAAGACCACCTCGCCGCCGGGGCTGTTGACCCCCTGGGTGAAGAGGCCGAAGCGCGGGGAGACGATGTCGTTCTGCACGGCCGGCAACGCCGTCCAGGTCGTCCCGTCGAACGAGTACGAGCCCGTGTACTGGTCGCCGGACTTGGTCAGGCGCAGCCACGCCTCGGTCGTGCCGTCGGGCAGCGGCGAGATCTGCGGCTGCGGATCCTGGATGACCTCGTTCTCCTCAGAGCGCAGCTCGATGCGGTTCACCGCGGTCGTGTTCTCGTCGGAGATCAGGTCGAACTTGATGTAGTTCGCGTCGTCCTCGTAGACGAGCAGGCCGCCGTGCTCGTAGCCGCCGCTGATCGAGCCCGAGACCTTCGTCTCGATCGTCCAGTCGGCGCCGGCGTGATCGGGCGTCTGGAGGAAGAAGTTCCTCGTGTCGCCCGGGGTGCCCGCGGTGTAGATGTCACCGGCCGTGGTCGTCACCTTCAGCGCGCCGTCCTCGAGCGTGTAGAGGCTGTCGTCCTCGCGGACGATCGCGTTCCAGCGACCCTTGTCGAGCGCCGTGCCGTCGAACTCGTCGCCCGAGGCGACGCAGCCGCACTCGGACGGATCCGGGCCGTCGAGCGTGAAGTACTCGAACGGCACGGCGGTGCCGTCGCCCTGGGCCTGCGGGGCGATCGCGAAGAGGCCGAAGTCCGGCTCGGCCATCGGGTTGGTGACCGGCGCTCGCGAACGCCGTCCAGGCCGTCCCGTCGAGCGAGTACTCGCCCGCTGTAGCTGGTCCCGGCCTTGGTCAGGCGCAGCCAGATGTCGGTGACGCCGGCGGCGATCTGCGGGTCGGCGGGTGCCGCCCCGATCGTCCCGTCGACCTCCGAGCGCAGCTCGAGCCGGTTGATCCGCGTGTTGTCGACGTCGGAGATCGCGTCGAGCTTGACGTAGTTGTCGCCGCTCACGTGCGCCAGCAGGCCGCCCTGCTTGTAGCCGCCGTTGATCGTCGCGGTGTCGATCTTCGTCTCGATCACCCAGTCGGCGCCGGCGTGCGACGCGTCCTGGAGGACGAAGTTGCCCGGCGGCGGGTTGGTGTCGCCCGTGTAGATGTCACCGGGCGACGTGGTCAGGGTGAGCTGGCCGGCCGCCACCGACGTGTTCGCCGGCTCGGGGCGCACGATCGCGTCCCAGCGGTCCGTGTCCAGGCTCGAGCCCTCGAACTCGTCGTCGAAGCTCGGGCCGGTCGGCCCGCCCCGCCGCCCCCGCCGCCGGAGCCCGGCGTCGTGAGCGTGAACGAGTCGAAGGCCGCGACCGGCGCGTCCGTGGCGTCGTTCGCGAACGCGAACAGGCCGATCTGCGGCGTTCGCGGGCAGCGCCGCCGGGCGCCCGACCGGCGTCCATGCGGAGCCGTCGGTCGAGTAGTGCCCGACCACGTTGGTCCCGTCGGACGTCAGGCGGAGCCAGAAGTCGTCGGGGAAGTCCGCGGCGATGTTGGCGGTCGAGTCGGCCGCCTCGTTGCGCGCGACCGCGTTCACCTCGTTGATGAACTCGAACTTCTCGTCGCCGGCCGCGGAGTGCGCGATGCGGCCGAACTTCGTGAAGTTGTCGTCGGTGCCGTAGAGGATGATCCCGGCCTGGTGGTACTGGGCCGAGCCCTCGAAGTTGAGCTTCGTGGTCGCGGTCCAGGGACCGGCCGGGGCCGGGCGCAGGGCCAGGTTCTTCGCGTCGTTGCGGGTCTGGTAGACGTCACCGGCCGCCGCGGGGATCTGCAGCGTCCCGCCGTTGACGATGAGCGCCTGGTCCTGTCGCACGACCGTCCACGGCGCGCCGAGCAGGTTGCCGTCGAAGTCGTCCGTCACCGACGTCCCGCCGCCGCCCGTCGAGCCGTCCGGGTCGAACCGGATCCAGTCGAAGGAGGCGACCGGCACGGTCGGCGCCGGAGTCGGACAGCGCGGCGGGCCCGATCTGCGGGTTGGCGCCCAGCGAGGCGAGCGGCGCCGGCCGCCCGACGGTCGTGAACTGCTGGCCGTCGGTCGAGTAGGACGCGGTCACGTCCGTCCCGTCCGAGCTCAGCCGCACGTAGTAGGTCGACGGCGCGTCGGCGGGGATCCCGCCGAGCTTGTCGGCCGCCTCGTTGCGCGGCTGCCCCGTCGTCCTCGTAGATGAACTCGACGTCCTTGCCCGTGCCGGCGAAGATCCGGTGCACCGACATCCAGTTGTCGTCGTCGGTCCGCAGCCGCAGGCCGGCCTGGTGGTAGTTCTCGGTCAGCCCCGGCGCGTCGATCTTCGCCGTCACCATCCACGCGCCCTCGTCGGGCACGGGCTGGACGATCAGGTTCTCCGCCGTCGTCCCGGCCCCGTACATCGAGCCGTTGGCGACCGGCAGGTTGAGATTGCCGCCCGAGACGGAGAACGGGTTCTCCGCGTCCGGCCGCAGGACGGTCCAGCGCCCGGTGTCGAGCGAGGTGCCGTCGAACTCGTCCGAGCGCACCGGCCCGGTCGGGCACTGCTCGACCGGCCGGGTCACGCGGACCTCGACGCTCGCGGACTCGCTGCCGCCCGAGGCGTCGGTGACCGTCACGGTCGCCGTGTAGTTGCCCGGGTTCGCGTAGGTGTAGGTCGGGTCCTCGTCGGTCGACGTGTCCGCGGTCGTGCCGGACACCCCGAAGTCCCACGCGTAGGTCAGCGCCTCGCCCTCGGCGTCGGTCGCCTCGGCGTCGAACGCCACCTCGAGCGGCGCCTCGCCGCTCGCGGGCGCCGCCGCGGCGGTCACCTCGGGCGGCGCGGTGTTCGCGGCGCCCTTGCCGGTGAACCGGAACCAGTTGAGGTTCATCAGGCTGCCGGTCGACGTCGGATGGCGGAAGACGACGAACAGGCGATGCGTCCCGTCCGGCACGGTGTCCGGCAGGTCCATCGTCACGTCCTGCCACGTCTGCCAGCCGCCCGTCGGGGCGATGTTCGGCGTCTCGGCCACGACCGGGCCGTCCGGATCGTCGAACTTGAGCTGGATCGTGCCGCCGGAGCCGGCGGACGCGACCCGGAAGGTGACCTTGTCGAGGTCCTCGAGGTTGTAGGGGTTGAAGGAGATCCAGTCGCCGTCCTCGATGAACGCGGCGGCGTTGCCGGCGCCGACGTCCGTCGTGGCCTCGAGCTGGACGCCCGGGTCGCCGGTGCCGATGCTCGTCGGCCGTTCGCCCGGTGGTCGAGAAGAACTCGGCCTGCTTGAGCTTGGGCTGGAGCACCACCTCGGCGAGACCGGTCAGCGGGCCGGCCTCGCCGGCGCCGCGGTCCGTGTAGGCCGCGGTGATGACGGTGAAGATGTTCGCGTCGATCCCGTGGCCGGCGATGCCGGTGAGCGTGAACTCACCTTCGCAGCCGGTGTCGGAGCCGAGCTCGTGCGCGTGGGAGTCGTGGCCGAGCTTGAACTCGACCCGCACGTTGTCGCAGGAGATCCCGCTCGCGGTGCTCCCGTCCTCGGCGTCGGCGACCGACACCCGGTACGGGATCGTGTCGCCGAAGTCGGCGACCTTGCCGTTCTCGGGGATCTCGATCGTCACGACCGGGCGCGTGTTGCCGGCGTTGACGGTCACCGTGTCGGTCGCCGAGTCGCCCGACTCGTCGGTCACGGTCAGCCGCGCCGCGTAGGTGCCCGGCGGTCGTGTACGTGTGCGTCGGGTTCGCCTCGGTCGAGTCGATGCTGCCGTTGCTCTCGAAGTCCCAGGCGTAGGTGAGCGCGCGTGCCGTCGGGGTCACGCGAGCCGGCCGACGAGAACGTCACGGCCAGCGGCACGGGGCCGCCGTCCGGGCGTGACGGTCGCCTGCGCGATCGGCGACCGCGCGCCCTGGACGTAGTCCACCCGGTAGATGCCCGAGTCGGCGTTGTTCTCGGCGAAGCCCTGGCCCCACTCGACGACGTACATCGAGCCGTCGGGGCCGAACTCGATGTCCATCGGGCTGATGTAGCCCGTGCAGATCGCGAAGCAGCTCACGCCCGTGGCGAGGCCGTCGTCGTTCCACGTCGCGGTCTTGATCCAGTCGTTGTTCCACTCGCCGATGAACCACTGGCCGTCGTAGAAGCGCGGGAACTTCGTCGTCGAGTCGCTGTCCTCGTCGTAGCGGTAGACGGTGCCGCCGGTCGGCGCGCCGCCGCCCCCGAGGTCCGGGAACCGCACGTCGAGCTCGCTGTAGCCCATCCACATCGTCGCCGGCTTGGCGGCCGGGAGGTTCGTCAGGCCGGTGTTGTTCGGCGAGTTGTTGACCGGCGCGGCGCAGTTGTAGACGCCGTTGTCGGTGCCCGCGCCCGCGTCGCTCGTGTAGGTGATGTCGTGGTAGGGGACGTTCTCGCGGACGCAGTAGGGCCAGCCGTAGAAGCCGGGCTCCTTGACGATGTTGTACTCGACCGAGCCCTGCGGGCCGCGGGTCGGGCTCGTGCGAGCCGGCGTCCGGGCCGTAGTCGCCCATGAAGATGTCGTCCGTCACCGGGTCGACGTGGATCCGGAACGGGTTGCGGAAGCCCATCGCGTAGATCTCGGGCAGCGTCTGGGCGGTGCCGGGCGGGAACATGTTGCCCGCGGGGATGTCGTACGTCGTGCCCGACGCCGGGCGAGCCCATCGGCACGCGCGCGCGGGAGGATCCGCAGGATCTTGCCGTTCGGGCTGTTCGTGTTCGCCGACGTGCGCTGGGCGTCCCAGTTCTGGCGGCCGGCGCGCTCGTCGGTCGGGTTGTAGCCGTGGCCGAACGGGTTCGTGTTGTCGCCCGTGGAGAGGTACAGGCTGCCGTCAGGCCCGAAGTCGAGCGAGCCGCCGGTGTGGCAGCACTCCGCGCGCTGGTGGGTCCACTCGTAGATCGGGATCTCCGAGCCGGCCACGATCTGGTTGTCCGCCCCGATCGTGAAGCGCGAGATCCGGTTGACCTTGGCCTGGACCGGCTGGGCCCCGAGCGTCGAGTACGACATGTAGATGTGCGCCGGTGGTCGCGAAGTCCGGCGCGAGCGTGATGCCCAGCAGGCCGTTCTCGTGCGAGTTGTCGACCGGGATCGTGCCCGCCAGCGACGGCGACTGCGTGTCCGGGTCCCAGACCCAGAGCTCGCCGCTGGCCTGGTTGGCCTGGCCGCCCGTGACGGGCTGGCCGAGCTCGATGTAGAACACGCGGCCGTCCTCGGCGATCGCGATCTCCATCGGGGCCTTCGTGTCGTCGTCGAGCGTGACCTTCTCGAAGTCCTCGGCGACCGGCGGCATCGAGCGCGGCTCGCCGCAGTCGCCGTCCACGCCGGCGGCGGTGCTGCAGGCCGCCGAGCAGGTGGGCGCGGAAGTCCGCGTCGGCGAACGAGGCCTGCGTGTGGCCCATCGCCGTGTACCACGAGATGCCGCCGTCGAAGTTCGAGCACCAGGCGACCGGGTGGTCGTCGTCGGCGGTGTTGCCGTCGTCCTCGCCGTAGGTCGCCTCGTCGACGGTCGCGAGCACCTTCACGTGGCGGGCGCGCGGGCTGAAGTCGGCGATCGTCAGCTGCCGTTGACCGCGGGGGTCGTCGGGTGCTGGAAGTTGTACCACTCGTCCACGCGCGTCCAGGACGCCGGCAGGCCGGTCGTCGAGGGCTCGTCGGGGTCCTCGATGTTGACCGTCGCGGTCGGCGTCCCGGCCGGGTGCGTGCGGAAGTAGCCGCCGACCAGCTCGCCGTACCAGGGCCAGCAGTACTCCGTGTCGGACGCGGCGTGGATGCCGGCGTAGCCGCCGCCGGACTGGATGTAGCGCTCGAACGCAGCCTGCTGCGTGTCGTCGAGCACCTCGCCGGTCGTCGAGAGGAAGACGACCACGTCGAAGTTCGCGAGGTTCTCGTCGGTGAACGCCGTCGGCGTCCTCGGTCGCGGTCACCGTGAAGCCGTTCGCCGTCCCGAGCTGCTGGATCGCCGTGATCCCCTGCGGGATCGAGTCGTGGCGGAAGCCGCCGGTCTTGGAGAACACGAGCACGTTCTCGAGCGTGCCCGGCTCCTGGGCGCGGGCGGCGCCGGCCGTCCACAGCCCGCACACCAACGCAAAGACCAACGCGAGCAGCACGACGCGAGTCCGACCCATGGACGATCCCTCTCCCTCTCCTGGTTGCGCACTGCCCGGCGCGCGCCCTCTACGCCCCGCCGTGGCCGGGAGGAATACCGTGCGTACTACATGCTGTCAAGCGGCGTAACGGGATGCGACGCGCGACAGAAGCCCCGTAGCTTCTGCTCGGCCGATCTACAGAAGTTCAGGAATACGCGAGGGCAGCCAGATGGCGGTCGACGACCCGCGCGCAGCGCCGGCCCTCGGCGATCGCGGTGACCACGAGCGACTGGCCGATCCGCGCGTCGCCGGCGGCGAAGACGCCGTGGTGCGACGTCTCGTAGGTCGGCGCCTTGACGTTCCCCCGGCGGTCGAGATCGAGCGCGAGCTGCTCGACCGCGCCGGTGTGCTCGGGATGCGAGAAGCCGATCGCGACGAGCACGAGGTCGGCGGGCAGCTCGAACGCCGTCCCAGGCACCGGCTCGGGGCCGGGCGGCGGCGTGACGTAGCTGCCGTGGACGGCGGTCACGTGGCCGTCCGCGCCGCTGAGCTCGCGTCGCGGTCTGGGTCCAGCGCCGCTCGCCGCCCTCGTCGAGCGCGTAGGTCGTCACGAGCCGGCGCGGCGACTCGGGCCACGGCACGCTGTCGCGCGCGGCCGGGCCGGGCGGCTCGGGGTAGGTGTCGAGCACGGTGACGCTGGCCGCCTCCTCGCGCAGCGCGTTGGCGACGCAGTCCATCGCCGTGTCGCCCCCGCCGATCACGACGACGTGCTTGCCCGCGGCCGTGAGCATCGGATCGTCGCCGGGGTCGTCGCCGCGCGCGACCCAGCGGTTGCGCGCGTAGAGGTAGTCCATCGCGAAGCGGACGCCGGCCAGGTCGGCGCCGGGCACGTCGAGCGCGCGGTGGACGCGCGAGCCGACCGCGAGCACGACCGCGTCGTGGCGGGCGGCCAGCTCGTCGGCGGTGACGTCGGTGCCGACGTCGACGCCGTACTCGAACCGCACGCCCTCGCCCTCGAGCTGGGCGACGCGGCGGTCGATGTACCACTTCTCCAGCTTGAAGTCGGGGACCCCGAAGCGGAGCAGGCCGCCCGGGCCCTCGTCGCGCTCGAGCACGACGACGTCGTGGCCGGAGCGGGCGAGCTGCTGGGCCGCGGCGAGCCCGGCCGGGCCCGAGCCGACGACCGCGACGCTGCGCCCGCTGCGGTGCTCGGCGGGGTGCGGGGCGATCCAGCCCTCCTCCCACGCGCGCTCGACGATCGCCAGCTCGATCTGCTTGATCGAGACGGGGTCGTCGTTGATCGCGAGCACGCACGCGGGCTCGCACGGCGCCGGGCAGATCAGGCCGGTGAACTCGGGGAAGTTGTTCGTGGCGTGCAGCTGGTCGATCGCCTCGCGCCAGCGGCCCTTGTAGACCAGGTCGTTCCAGTCCGGGATCAGGTTGCCGAGCGGGCAGCCGTCGTGGCAGAACGGGACGCCGCACTCCATGCAGCGGGCGCCCTGGCGCGCCGCCTCGGCCTCCGGCAGGACCTCGAAGATCTCGCCGTAGTCGTGCACCCGCCGGCGCGGGTCCCGCTCGGGGGCGGGCACGCGACTGATCTTCAGGAAGGCGCCGAGCTCACCCATGGGACGCGAAAGCGTAGCCCGTCCATGGGTCCGGCACCTGTGCTGGACTTCCCTCCCGGTGCCCCCGCTCCTCGCGGAGATCGTCAGCGTCGACCCGTTCGGCGATCGCCTGCGCCCCGGCCCGGGCGCGGGCTTCGTCGTGCTGGTCTCGTTCCTGCTCAGCTACCTGGCCATCCGCAGCAGCGCGCGGATGACCCGCAGCGTGTCGTGGTGGCCGGGCGGCGTGCAGACCGAGGGCGGCGTCCACCTGCACCACCTGGTGTGGGGGATCTGCCTGATGCTCGTCTGCGGCTTCCTCGCCTTCGCCGCGCCGCTGGAGTCGCCCTGGTGGCACGTGATCGCGATCGGCTTCGGCGTCGGCGCGGGCTTCACGCTCGACGAGTTCGCGCTCTGGGTCCACCTGCAGGACGTGTACTGGAGCGAGGAGGGCCGGGTCTCGTTCGACGCGGTCGTCTGCACCGCGGCGTTCGCCGGGCTCGTCGTGATCGGCACCCGGCCGTTCGGGCTCGACGAGCCGACGTCGGTGCTGGGGACGATCGTCACGGTCGCGCTGATCGGCGGGCTGGTCTGCATCTGCTTCGCCAAGAGCCGCGTGCTGCTCGGCGTGATCGGCATCTTCATCCCGCTCACCGCGATCTGGGGCGCCTGCCGGCTCGGCCACCCGCGTTCGCTGTGGGCCCGCTGGCGCTACGGCGAGGAGAAGATGACCCGCGCCGAGCACCGGTTCGGGGAGCAGCGCCCGCTGATGCGGATCGGGCGGCGCGCGGAGGACCTGATCGCCGGCGCGCCCTCGCAGCCGGACCCGGATCCCTAGCCGTCGGGCGCGAGCGGGATCACGGCGCGCACCAGCGTGCCCTCGCCCGGCGGGCTGACCACCTCGAGCGTCCCGTCGCGTCGCGCCGACGCGGTCGGCGAGGCCGCTGAGGCCGGAGCCCGGCGTCGCCCGCGCGCCGCCGACGCCGTCGTCGCGCACCTCGACGGCGAGGTCGGCGTCGGTCGCCGCGAGCCGCACGGTGACGTGCGTGGCCTCCGGCGTACTTGGCGACGTTGGCGAGCGCCTCGGAGACCGTGAAGTAGGCGGTGATCTCCGCCGTCGGCGGGAGCCGCTCCGGCGGCAGCTCGACCAGCTCCACCGGCACGGCGGAGCGCCCGGCGAGCGCCTCGACGGCCGGCGCCAGCCCGCGGTCGGTCAGCACGGCCGGATGGATGCCGCGGGCGAGCTCGCGCAGCTCGGACGGTCGCGCCGGAGAGGTCCTCGGCGAGCCGGTCGAGGAACGGGCCGGCCGACGCGGGGTCGTCCTCGAGCCGGCGGCGGGCGACGCGGACGTCGAGCGCCATCGACACCAGCCGCTGCTGCGCGCCGTCGTGCAGGTCGCGCTCGAGCTTGCGCCGGGCCTCGTCCGCCGCGGCCACGATGCGGGCGCGCGAGGCGCGCAGCTGCTCCGTGCGCGCGGCCTCGATCTCGCGCCGCCGCAGCGCGTCCTCGGCCGCGCGCCGCTCGGTGATGTCGAACAGCGCGCCGTTCATCCACATCTGCCCGCCCGCGCCCTTGACGAGCTGGCCGCGGTCGAGCACCCAGCGGATCTCGCCGTCGGCGCGCACGATCCGGTACTCGAGCGAGAACGTCTGGTCGCCGCCCCGGTCCCAGCCCTCGACGGCGGTCGCGATCATCGCGCGGTCGTCGGGATGGACGATGCTGACCAGCGTGCGCCTGGCGCTGGCGACGAAGTTGTCGGCGGGGAAGCCCGAGATCCGCTCGATCTCGTCGGTGATCAGCTCGAGCCGCTGCCCGGCGTGCCAGGCGGAGCGGTAGATCGCGCCCGGCACGGTGGCGAGCATCGAGCGCAGCACCGCGTCGTCGGTGCGCTGCTCGACCGCGCGCAGCCCCGTGCGCACGCGCGCGAGGAGCTGGGTCCGGGTGAACGGGCGGTGCAGGTAGTCGTCGGCGCCGACGTCGTAGGCCGGCTCCGCCGCGCGCCGGCGCGAGGAGCCCGCGATCGCGAGCAGCCAGGCGCCGCCGAGGCGCGCGTCCTCGCGCAGGGCGACGCAGGCGGCCGGCGCGTCGAGCCCGCCCGGCTCGCGGTCGACGATGACCAGCTCGGCCGGCTCGTCGTCGAGCGCGGCGAGCGCCTCCGCCGCGCCGGCGGCCGTGCGGATGGCGTGCCCCTCGGCGCGCAGCCACGACCCGAGCTCGGGCTCGGCGGCGCCGAGGATCAGCACCCCGGCCTGGCGCCGTCGGACGGATCCGGGTCGAGGCATGGCGCGAGCGTATCGGCGTGCGCGCTCCGCTGGTAGCGTCCGCACGCGAGCGCCCCGACCCGAGGAGCAACACACTTGGCCGACGTCCCTCCCCTGCGCGACCGGCCCGCGTGGTCGGCGCTTCAGGCCCACCACGACGAGCTCTCCGCCGCCCATCTCCGCGACCTCTTCGCCGCGGACCCCGAGCGCGCCGAGCGCTTCAGCGCCGACGCCGTCGGCCTGCATCTCGACTACTCGAAGAACCGGATCGACGCGGAGACGCTGCGGCTGCTGCTCGAGCTGGCCGCGCAGTCCGGCCTGCGCGAGCACATCGACGCGATGTTCCGCGGCGACCGGATCAACGTCTCCGAGGACCGCTCGGTGCTCCACGTCGCGCTGCGGATGCCGCGCGACGCGACGCTCGTCGTCGACGGCGAGGACGTCGTGGCGCAGGTCCACGAGGTGCTCGACCGGATGGCGGCGTTCGCCGACGCGGTGCGGTCGGGCGAGTGGACCGGGCACACCGGCAAGCGGATCCGCAACGTCGTCAACGTCGGGATCGGCGGCTCGGACCTCGGGCCGGTGATGGCGTACGAGGCGCTGCGCTTCTACTCCGACCGCGACCTGACGCTGCGCTTCGTCTCCAACGTCGACTCGACCGACTTCGTCGAGGCGACGCGCGACCTCGACCCCGAGGAGACGCTGTTCATCATCGCCTCGAAGACGTTCACGACGCTCGAGACGATGACCAACGCGCACTCCGCGCGCGAGTGGGCGCTGGCCGCGCTCGGGGACGAGGCGGCCGTCGCGAAGCACTTCGTCGCCGTCTCGACCAACGCCGAGCGCGTGGCGGAGTTCGGCATCGACACCGCGAACATGTTCGGGTTCTGGGACTGGGTCGGCGGCCGCTACTCGATGGACTCCGCGATCGGCCTCTCGACGATGATCGCGATCGGGCCGGAGCGGTTCGCCGAGCTGCTGGCCGGCTTCCACGCGATGGACGAGCACTTCCGGACGGCGCCGTTCGAGCAGAACCTGCCGGTGATCATGGGCCTGCTCGCCGTCTGGTACCGCGACTTCTTCGGCGCCCAGACGATCGGCGTGATGCCCTACGAGCAGTACCTCAAGCGCTTCCCCGCGTACCTCCAGCAGCTCACGATGGAGTCCAACGGCAAGCACGTGACGCTCACCGGCGAGCGGGTGCAGGCCGACACCGGCGCGGTGTACTGGGGCGAGCCCGGGACCAACGGGCAGCACAGCTTCTACCAGCTGATCCACCAGGGCACGATGCTGATCCCGGTCGACCTGATCGGCTTCGGCAAGACGCTCAACCCGCTGCGCGACCACCACGACCTGCTGTCCTCGAACGTGTTCGCGCAGGCCAAGGCGCTGGCCTTCGGCCGCAGCGAGGAGGAGGTCCGCGCCGAGGGCACGCCGGACCACGTCGTCCCGCACCGCGTGATGGAGGGCAACCGCCCGACCAACGTGATCCTGGCCGAGATCCTCGACCCGTTCCGGCTCGGGCACGCTGATCGCGCTCTACGAGCACAGCGTCTTCACCCAGGGGTCGATCTGGGGGATCGACTCGTTCGACCAGTGGGGCGTCGAGCTCGGCAAGGTGATGGCCCAGGAGATCGCCCCGCAGCTCATCGACCCCTCCGCCCCGCTCGACCACGACTCGTCCACCAACGCGCTGATCGCGCCGCTATCGCCGGCTCAAGGAGAACTGATGGCCACGGACACCCCGATGCAGCTCGGCATGATCGGCCTCGGCCGGATGGGCGCGAACCTCGTCCGCCGGCTGATGGACGACGGCCATCGCTGCGTGGTCTACGACGTGAACGCCGACGCCGTGGCGGAGCTCGCCGGCGAGGGCGCGACCGGCGCGGACAGCCTCGCGGACTTCGTGGCGAAGCTCGACGCCGCCGCGCGCGGCCTGGGTGATGGTCCCGGCCGGCTACGTCCAGGCCACCGTCGACGAGCTCGCCGGGCTGCTCGACGCCGGCGACACGATCATCGACGGCGGCAACTCGTACTACCGCGACGACCTCGCGCGCGCCGCGCAGCTCCAGCCGAAGGGCATCCACTACGTCGACTGCGGGACGAGCGGCGGCGTCTGGGGCCGCGACCGCGGCTACTGCCTGATGATCGGCGGCGAGGACGAGCCGGTCGGCCGGCTCGACCCGATCTGGAGGACGATCGCCCCGGGCGCGGGCTCGGCCGAGCCGACGCCGGGCCGCGACCGGCCGGACGGCACCGCGCAGGACGGCTACCTGCACTGCGGCCCCAACGGCGCGGGCCACTTCGTGAAGATGGTCCACAACGGCGTCGAGTACGGGATGATGGCCGCGATCGCCGAGGGCCTGTCGATCATCCACCACGCCGACGCGGGCAAGCACCAGGCGGAGATCGACGCCGAGACGACGCCGCTGCGCGACCCCGAGTACTACCAGTACGACATCGACGTCGGCGAGGTCGCGGAGGTCTGGCGGCGCGGCTCCGTCGTCGGGTCCTGGCTCGTCGACCTGACCGCCGTCCGCGCTCGCGGCGCTCGCCCGACCTCGCGGACTTCGCGGGCCGCGTGTCGGACTCGGGCGAGGGGCGCTGGACCGTGGTGGCCGCGATCGAGGAGGGCGTGCCCGCGCCGACGATCCAGGCCGCGCTCAACGGGCGCTTCGAGTCGCGCGAGCTGGGCATGTTCGCCGACAAGATCGAGTCCGCGATGCGCAGCGAGTTCGGCGGCCACCACGAGAAGCCCTCGCTGATGGGCGAGCCGGTCCCGGGCGATCACGTCATCGTCCTGTTCGGCGCGACGGGCGACCTCGCGGCGCGCAAGCTGCTGCCGGGGTTCTTCGAGCTGACGCAGGCCGGGCTGATGCCGCCCGACTTCCGCGTCATCGGCACCGCGCCGGTGGAGATGGGCGACGACGAGTTCGTCGAGCACGTCCGCGACGTGGTCGGGAGGTTCGGCCGCGTGCCGGCGACCGGCGAGGCCTGGGACACGTTCATCGGCCGGGTCGGCTACGTGGCGAGCAGCTCCGACGACGCGCGCGACCTCGCCGCCGCGGTCGAGGCGGCGGCGGGCGAGCTCGGCGCCGGCGCGGAGGTCCTGCTCTACCTGTCGATCCCGCCGGCGGCGATGGACGAGATCGTCGGCGCGATCGGCGACGCCGGGCTGGCCGCGCGCGGCGCGAAGGTCATCCTCGAGAAGCCGTTCGGCACCGACGTCGACTCGGCCAAGGCGCTCAACGCGCGCCTGCACTCGGTCTTCGCGGAGGAGCAGATCTTCCGGATCGACCACTTCCTCGGCAAGGAGGACGTGCAGGACATCCTCGCGTTCCGGTTCGCCAACCGGCTGTTCGAGCCGATCTGGTCGGCCGAGCACGTCGCCGAGATCCAGATCGACGTGCCCGAGACGCTCGGCGTCGAGAACCGCGCGCAGTTCTACGACGCGACCGGCGCGTTCCGCGACATGGTCGTCACGCACCTGTTCCAGGCGCTCGGCTTCGTGACGATGGAGCCGCCGGCCGCGTTCAGCGCGGACGCGCTGGCGACGGAGAAGCAGCGCGTGTTCGGCGCGCTGCAGCCGCTCGACCCGGCGAAGGTCGTGCGCGGCCAGTACGACGGCTATCGCGCGCTGCCCGACGTGCCCGACGACTCCGACACCGAGACGATGGTCGCGGTCGAGGCGCGGATCGACAACGCCCGCTGGGACGGCGTCCCGATCCACCTGCGGACCGGCAAGCGGCTGCCGGTCGGCGCGCGCGTCATCACGCTCAACCTGCGCAAGCCGCCGCTGCGACATGTTCCCCACCGACGCGACGCTGCCACGGCAACCGGCTCGTGTTCGAGATCGGCGAGCCCGGCAGCATCCGGATCGACTTCCAGGCGAAGGAGCCCGGGCCGGCGATGACGCTCGGCGGCGCGCACATGGACTTCGTCTACAAGTCGAGCTTCGACCCGCGGCGCGAGCTCGAGGCCTACGAGCGGCTGCTGCACGACGCGATGCTGGGCGACCGCACGCTGTTCACGCGCGCGGAGGGGATCGAGCGGCTGTGGGAGGTGGCCGCGCCGCTGCTGGCCGCGCCGCCGCCGGTCCAGCCCTACGCGCAGGGCACGTGGGGGCCGGCGGCCGCCGACGCGCTCGTGGCGCCACAGGAGTGGCAGCTCACGAGCGCGCACCCGGCGGCCGGCTGACCGAGCGCTCAGCCGCCGCAGATGGCCCAGATCGTGTGGGGCAGCGCGAACGAGTTGCCGCCGTTGCGCATCCGCACGGCCCAGCCGTCACCGCCGCCGAGGGGTCGCGAGTCCAGCACGGTCATGACGTTCCAGTAGTTCTCCGGGACCTCGTAGCCGCCGCCGAGCACGCGTGGCGTCGACGCCGGGCACGACACGTACTGCGTCTGCGTCGTGCCGATCGGCGTGGAGACCGTCGCGGTGACCACGTTCGTGGTCGTGAAGCCGGCCGGGTCCGCGCGGGCCGGCCGGGCCGGGGGCGCCGGTCTGGCCGGTCGCGCCGGTCTGCCCGGTCGCGCCGGTCTGGCCGGTGGCGCCGGTCGCGCCCTGCGCGCCGGTGTCGCCCTTCGGCCCGGGATCGCCCTTGAGCCCGGTGGCGCCGCCGGGGATCGCGATCCCCGGTGCGCCCTTCGGGCCGGCGGGGCCGGCAGGCCCGGCGGGTCCGGCGGGGCCCGCGGGGCCGGGCACCGCGGCGCGGGCGAGCGCGCGCCGCGCCGTGCGGTCGGCCCGCTTGGCGACCTTGGACGTCGCCGTGACCTTGCGCGCGAGGCTCGCGACGCTGACGGACTCGGGCGCGCCGAAGCGCCGGCGCCAGCATCGAGGCCGAGATCAGCCCCGCCATCGTGAGCGAGACGACGGCAGCCCTGCCTAGGTGGGTCGTGGGCATCGATGCCCCTCCTCGGTTCGGAGATCCGGGATCCCGGGTCGGTCCGACCGTATTCCGCGTCCGTCCGCCGCGCCCAGCCCCCGCCGGGGTGAGCCGGCTCACCCCGCGGAGATGCGCCGGGGAGGATTCGAACCTCCGTCGGTCGGGTTATGAGCCCGCTGCTCTGACCGCTGAGCTACCGGCGCGCCGCAGGGCGGAAGGCTAGTCGCGCCCGGGGCGGCGCGACGACGCCGCGCCCCGCGCGAGTGCCCGCGCCTGCGCGGCGTCCGGTGCGATCGCCAGCGTCACGGCGCCGCCGGCGGCCGCGATCGCCGCCGCCGAGGCGTCCGGCTTCCCCTCCGCCACCCAGTCGCGCAGCGCGGGCAGGAACTCCCGCTCGTCGCCCGGCGTGTCCCAGACCCAGCGGACCATCAGCGCGCGCTCCGCCCCGCGGCCGAGCAGCGCGTAGCGGTCGCCGCCCCAGCCGGCCGCCGCCTCGGTCCAGGCCGTGCCGCCCGCGCGCGCGAGCAGCTTGCCCGTCGTCCACTCCCCCAGCGTCCCGCCGCGCAGCACGCGCCAGCCGCCGCCGGGCGGCGCGATCCGGACGCGCCGCGGCTGGTCGGCGTCGATGTAGGCCTGCGGGTGCATGACCTGCTCGGTCGACGCCGGCGGCCGGTCGCGCAGCGCCGTGTCGACCACCGACCAGCCGCCGCCGCCGAGCTCGAGCAGCCGGTTCACGAACGTCTCCCCCTGCGTGTACGGGAACACGAGCTGCGCCATCAGGTACGGCGGCAGGTCGCCCGTCGGCGCGAACGCCGAGGCCGCGAGGCCGCCGAACGTCTCCTCGTCGCCGAAGCGGCTGTCGACGTAGCGGTACATGAGCGCGCTCGCGCTGCCCTCGACGAGCGCCGTGTAGGCGAGCGACGCGTCGTCGCTGCCGGCGACCGCGTCCGCGTCGAGCTTCAACCGCTGGTCCTCGAGCGCGTGGTCGAGCTCGTGCGCGAGCGTCATCTCGTAGAGCACGCGGTTGCCGGTCTGCGCGCCCTCCACGACGCGCAGCCGGCCCGAGCGCGGGTCGTAGTAGCCCGCGACGGCCTCGCCGTAGGTCGACTCGGCGACCTTGCGCAGGTCGGTGCCGGGCGGGAGCAGCCCGAGCAGCCCGAGGGCCTGCTCGTCGGCCCGGCGGCGCGCGGGCGGGTAGTCCTCGTCGAACGACGCGAGCGCCTCGTCCTGGGCCTGCCGCGGCGTCACCACCACCGGGTCGGGCACCTGGCGGAAGCGCAGCCCGCGCTCCTGCTCCACGCGCGCGACGATCTGCGCGAGCGGCGCCGGCCGCGGGGGCGCCGCGGCCGTGCCGTCGTCGCCGCCGTCGAACACCAGCGCGGCGGCGGCGAGCACGACCGCGAGGACCGCGATGATCACGAGCGGCATCGCCACCGAGAGTAGTCCGGGCCTGCTTTGATTCGCCCCCATGCCCGACCGCGCAGCCCTCGTCACCGGTGCCTCGAGCGGCATCGGCCTCGCCATCGCCCGCGTCCTCGGCGAGGAGGGTCACGGCCTGACCGTCGCCGCCCGCCGGCCGGAGAAGCTCGCCGAGGCCGTCGCCGGCCTCCGCGCCGACGGCTTCGAGGTCGAGGAGGTCGCCGCCGACATGACCGACGAGGCGGAGATCCAGCGCGTCGTCGCGGCCCACCGCGAGCGCTGGGGCCGGCTCGACGTGCTGGTCAACAACGCCGGCGTCGGCTTCGGCGCCGGCGTCGCCGACCAGCCCACCAAGCGGATCGACATGCAGCTCGACCTGAACGTGCGCGCGGTGATCCTCTTCTACCGCGAGTGCGCGGACCTGCTGCGCGCCGCCGGCGCCGAGCACCGCAACGCGCTCGTCGTCAACACCTCGTCGCTCTCGGGCAAGGCGGGCCAGGCGTGGCTGAACGTCTACTCCGCGACCAAGGCCGCCGTGATCGGCTGGACCCAGGCGATGAACAAGGAGCTCAACGCCGAGGGCATCAAGTCGCTCGCGCTCTGCCCCGGCTTCGTCGACACGGCGATGACCGAGTTCGTGCGCGAGCACGTCCCGCCGGAGGAGATGATCCAGACGAGCGACATCGCGGAGGCGGTGCGGTTCGTCCTCCGCACCTCGCCGTCGTGCGTCGTCCCGGAGATCATCTTCCAGCGGCCGGGCGAGCCCGCCCTGTGAAGCTCGGCATCCACATCGGCTACTGGGGCCTGGGGCTCGACGCCGCGCAGCAGCTCGCGCTGGTCCGGGAGGGCGAGCGGCTCGGCTACGACTCCGCGTGGACGGCCGAGGCCTACGGCTCGGACGCGGTCACGATCCTCGCCTGGCTCGCGGGCCAGACCGAGCGCATCAAGCTCGGCTCGGCGGTCCTGCAGATGCCCGGCCGCTCCGCCGCGATGACCGCGATGACCGCCGCGACGCTCGACCAGCTCTCGGGCGGGCGCCTGCTGCTGGGCCTCGGCACGAGCGGCCCGCAGGTCGCCGAGGGCTGGCACGGCCAGCGCTTCGGCAAGCAGCTGCAGCGGACGCGCGAGTACGTCGAGGTCGTCCGCATGGCGCTGCGGCGCGAGCGCGTCGTCTTCAAGGGCGAGACGCTCGAGCTGCCGCTGCCCGACGGCCCGGGCAAGGCGCTCAAGCTGACGATCGCGCCCGTCCAGGAGCGGATGCCGGTCTACATCGCCGCGATCGGCCCGAAGAACACGACGCTGGCCGCCGAGATCGGCGACGGCTGGATCCCGACGCTGTTCTCGCCCCAGCACGTCGCCGAGTTCCGCCCGCTGCTCGAGGACGGCTTCGCGCGCGCCGGCGGCGGCAAGGGCTTCGGCGACTTCGACATCGCGCCCACCGTGTCGACCTTCGTCGGCGACGACCGCGAGGCCGCGCGCGACGCGATGCGCCACTACCTCGCGCTCTACGTGGGCGGGATGGGCTCCCGCAAGCAGAACTTCTACAACGCGCTCGTGCGCCGCTACGGGTTCGAGGACGCCGCCCAGCGCGTCCAGGACCTCTACCTCGACGGGAAGAAGGACGAGGCGGCCGCCGCGCTGCCCGGCGAGCTGATCGACGCGGTCTCGCTCTGCGGACCGCCCGACGTCGTCCGCGAGCGGATCGCCCTGTTCCGCGAGGCCGGCGTCGGCACGCTGATCGTCTCCCCCATGGCCTGGTCGTTCGAGGACCGCCTGCGCCAGCTCCAGCTCGTGGCCGAGCTGGCGGGGTGACGCTGCCGCCCGACCTCGAGGTGCGACCGGCGCGGCCGGGCGACGAGGCCGGGATCGCGGCGCTCGTCGCCGCGTGCGACGAGAGCTACCGCGCGTGGACGCCGCCCGGCTGGCAGCCGCCCCCGCCGGGCGCCGAGCTCGACCGCTGGCGCGGGCGGATCGTCGACGGCTCGTGGTGGACGCGGATCGGCATCGAGCCGGGCCCGCGGGTGGTGGCGCTCGTCTGCTTCACCCAGGCGGTCGTCCAGCGCACCCTCCCCGCGCCGCCCGGGCGCCCGTCGCCGGGCCGCCGCGGCGTCGTCACGGTCGAGCCGATCCCGGGCCGCGCGCACATCTCCGCGGTCTTCACGCACCCCGACCGCTGGCGCGAGGGGATCGCCTCGGGCCTGCTGGGCCTCGCCGAGGACGCGATGCGCGCCGAGGGCTACGGCACCGTCCAGCTCTGGACGCCGCGCGAGGCGCCCGCCCGCCGCTTCTACGAGGCCGAGGGCTGGCGCACGGACGGGCGCCAGCAGTGGCTGGAGGAGCTCGCCCTGCCGATCGTCGCCTACGTCAAGCCGCTGTGAGGATCTACCTCGGCGCGTTCGGCGACGCCGGCCACGCGTTCCCGATGCTCGCGCTCGGCGAGGCGCTCGTCGCCCGCGGCCACAGCGTCGCGCTCCAGACCTGGCGCAACTGGGAGGAGCACGCGACCGCGGGCGGCATGGCCTTCGCCGCCGCGCCCGAGTACCAGGTGTTCCCCACCCGCGAGCAGCCGCTCGCGCCGTACGCCGCCGCCGTCCGCGCCGCGCGCGAGACCGTCCCGTCCGTGCGCGAGTTCGGCCCGGACGTCGTCGTCGCCGACATCCTCACGGTCGCCCCCGCGCTCGCCGCCGAGCTGTGCGACGTCCCGGCCGCGACGCTCGTCCCGCACGTCTTCCCGTGGACCGCACCCGGCTTCCCGCCGTACTCGCTCGGCGCCCGGCTGCCGCGCACCAGGGCCGGCGCGCGCGCCTGGCGTGCCTTCGATCCGCTCGTCGCCCGCGGGCTGGAACGCGGGCGCGACGAGTACAACGCCAGCCGCGCGCGGCTCGGGCTGCCGCCGCTCGACCGGCTCCACACCGCGCTCTCGCGCGAGCTGACGCTCGTGGCGACGCTGCCGCAGCTCGAGTACCCGCGCGACTGGCCCGCCTGGACGCGGATCACCGGCCCGCTGCTGTGGGAGCCGCCGGGCGAGCGCGTCGACCCGCCGCCCGGCGACGGCCCGGTCGTGCTGATCGCGCCGTCGACCGCGCAGGACCCGGGCCACCGGATGCTGCGCGCCGCGCTCGCCGGGCTCGCCGGCGCGCCCGTGCGGGTGATCGCCACCTACAACGGCCGCGTCCCCGACCCGCCGGTCCGCGTGCCCGCGCAACGCCGTCCTCGTCCCCTGGCTCTCCTACGCCCGCACGATGCCCGCCTGCGACCTCGTGGTCACGCACGGCGGCCACGGCACGCTCGTGCGCGCGCTCGCGTGCGGCTGCCCGGTCGTCGTCTGCCCGGCGGGCGGCGACATGCCCGAGAACGCCGCGCGCGCCGACTGGGCCGGGCTCGGCGTGCGGCTGCCCGGCCGGCTCCTCTCCCCGCGCACGCTGCGGCTCGCCGTCGAGCGGGCGCTGGCCGCCCCGGGCTCGCCGCCCGCGCCCGCGCCACGGCGGCCTGGCTGGACCGCCACGACGGCGCCGTCGCCGCGGCGCGCGCGCTCGAGGCCTGGACCGGCCGATTCGCGGGCGCTCACCCCGGGTAAGCAGGCGACTACATCCTGTGGAGGAGGCCCACATGCATCTTCGACGCGCGCTCGTCGCGCTGCTCCTGTTGCCCCTGCTGCTGGTCGTCGCCTGCGGCGACGACTCCGACTCGGGCGGATCCACGCCAGACCGCCGGCGGCGACTCCGGCCCGGCCATCGAGGGCGCCAAGGTCATCGACCCCGCGTCGATGGACAGCGCCAAGGGGAACGTCACGTTCTGCACCGGCAAGGACACGACCGGCTCCAAGACCGCCGGCGTGAAGGCGTTCAACGCCGCCAACCCCGACATGAACGTGAAGATGACGGAGTTCCCGGAGTCGGCGGACGAGCAGCGCAACCAGTTCGTCCAGCGCCAGGAGGCGAAGTCGTCCGAGTGCGACGTCTTCTACTCCGACGTGATCTGGACGGCGGAGTTCGCCGTCCAGAAGTGGCTCTACGACATGACCCCGTACGTCGAGTCGCGCAAGGACGAGTTCATCCCGTCCACGTTCGACACCGCGACCTACCAGGACAAGGTCTGGGGCGTCCCGCACAAGACCAACGCGGGCTTCCTCTACTACCGGACCGACCAGGTCGACAACCCGCCGACGACCTGGCAGGACGTCTACAAGCAGGCCGCGGCGACGAACGGCATCGCCTACCAGGGCGCCGCCTACGAGGGGCTGACCGTCGACTTCCTCGAGCTCGCGTTCGCGGCCGGCGGCAAGGTCCTCTCCGACGACGGCTCGAAGGCGGAGATCGACTCGCCGGAGAACCTCAAGGCGCTCCAGTTCATGGTCGACGGGATCAAGGACGGCGCCGCGCCGAAGTCGGTCACCACCTACATGGAGGAGCCCGCCCGGCGCGCGTTCGAGAGCGGCCGCGTGACGTTCCTGCGCAACTGGCCCTACGTCTACGCCACGGCGAACCGCGCCAAGGCGACGAAGGGCAACTTCGAGGTCATGCCGTTCCCGGAGTTCGAGGGCGGCGGCAAGGCCGGCATCCTCGGCGGCGCGAACCTCGTGATCTCCACGTACACGAAGAACCCGGGCGGCGCGCTCAAGTTCATCGACTACATGACCTCCAAGGACCGCCAGTCCGAGGACGTCGTCAAGTTCTCGGACGCCTCGCCGCTGAAGGCCGTCTACGAGGACCCGGCCGTCGTCAAGGCCCAGCCGTTCTCGCCGGAGCTGAAGTCGGCGGTGGAGCAGGCGACGTCGCGCCCGGTGTCGCCGGTCTATCCGCAGATCTCCGAGGCGATCTACAAGAACGTCAACTCGGCGCTCTCGGGCGACACCAGCCCGGAGGACGCGCTGAAGAGCGCGCAGGACCAGATCGACCAGGCGCTCGCGACGTTCTAGCGCCGCGCGGGCGTGCCGCCGTCCCCTACGCGGGGACGGCGGTGCGGCCGGTCGCGCGCACCCACACGACGGCCTGCTCGACGAGCTCGAGCTGCTCGGCCTCGTGGCGGGTCATCTGGGCGGAGACCGGTCCCTCGCCCTCGATCGTGCAGCTCCACGCGGACCTCGAAGCCGAGGTGGACGACGCGGGTGACCGTCGCCTGGCGGGCGCCGTCCTCGGGCGTGAGCGTGATCGTGATGTCGTGCGGGCGGACGAGCCGCTCGCCGACCTTGCTCACCGGGCCGAGGAAGCTCATCACGAACGGGTTGGCCGGCCGGTCGTAGAGCTCGACCGGTCCGCCGACCTGCTCGATCCGCCCGTGGTCCATCACCGCGATGTGGTCGGAGACCGTCATCGCCTCCTCCTGGTCGTGGGTGACCAGGACGGTGGTGACGTGGACCTCGTCGTGCAGCCGCCGCAGCCACTCGCGCAGCTCGGCGCGGACCTTGGCGTCGAGCGCGCCGAACGGCTCGTCGAGCAGCAGGACGCGCGGCTCGACCGCGAGCGCGCGGGCGAGCGCCATGCGCTGGCGCTGGCCGCCCGAGAGCTGGTTCGGGTAGCGCTGCTGGTAGCCGGCCAGGCCGACGACCTCGAGCAGCTCGTCGACGCGCTCCTGGACCCGCTGCTTGGGCTGCTTGCGGATCTTCATGCCGAAGGCGACGTTGTCGCGCACGGTCATGTGCTTGAAGGCGGCGTAGTGCTGGAACACGAAGCCGATCCCGCGGCGCTGCGGCGGGACCCGGGTCGCGTCGTCGCCGTGGATCTCGACGGTGCCCTGGTCGGGCTCCTCGAGCCCGGCGATGATCCGCAGCAGCGTCGACTTGCCCGAGCCGCTCGGGCCGAGCAGCGAGGTCAGCGACCCGTCGGGGATCTCCAGCGAGACGTCGTCGAGTGCGACGAAGTCGCCGAACGACTTGCGGACGTCGCGTACGGCGATCATTCGTCATCCCTCCTCGGGTTGATCTTGGTCATGGCGAGCAGCGTCCCCAGCGCGATCAGCGCGAGCAGGGCCGAGGCCGCGTACGCACCGGCGAGGTCGAAGTTCTGGAACCGCTCCTCGACGAGCAGCGTGAGCGTCTCGGTCTCGCCGGAGATCTTCCCCGACACGACCGAGACGGCGCCGAACTCGCCGATGCAGCGGGCGACGGACAGCACGATCCCGTACGCGACGCCCCAGCGGATCGCCGGCAGCGTGATCCGCCAGAAGGTCTGCCAGCGGTTCGCGCCGAGCGTCGACGCGGCCTGCTCCTGCTCGTCGCCGATCTCGGCCAGCACGGGCGTGACCTCGCGCACGACGAACGGCACGGAGACGAAGATCGTGGCGAGCACGATCCCCGGCACCGCGAAGATGACCTGGAACGGCAGGTCGCCGAGCCAGCCGCCGCGCCCGTAGACGAGCACCAGCGCGAGGCCGATGACGACCGGCGAGATCGCGAACGGCAGGTCGATGATCGCGTTCAGGAGCGTCTTGCCGCGGAAGCGGCCGCGCGCGAGGGCGAGCGCGCAGAGCACGCCGAAGATCGTGTTCAGCGGGACCGCGATCAGCGTCACCGTGATCGTCAGCCAGAACGCCGAGATGGCGGCGGGCGTCGTCACCGAGTCCCAGACGGCCATCACGCCGTGCTCGAACGTGCGGTAGAAGACGAGCCCGATCGGGATCACCAGCAGCAGCGCCAGGTAGCCCAGCGCGACGGTCCGCAGCGTGACGCGCCAGCGGCGGTCAACGGTCATGCCGCGCCCCCCAGCGCCCGAGCCCGCGGATCCCGATCAGGACGATCAGCGAGATCGCCATCAGGACCACCGAGATCGCGGCGGCGCCGACCGGGTTGTCGCTCTCGATCTGCTTGAAGATGAAGACCGACGCGACCTGCGTCTTGAAGGGGATGTTGCCCGAGAGCAGGATGATCGAGCCGAACTCGCCGACCGCGCGGGCGAAGGCGAGCGCCGCGCCGCTGAGGATCGCCGGCACGAGGTTCGGCAGGATCACGCGCAGGAAGACGGTCCGGTTGCCGGCGCCGAGCGACAGCGCCGCCTCCTCCATCTCCTTGTCGAGCTCGATCAGCACGGGCTGGACGGAGCGGATGACGAACGGCAGCGTCACGAACAGCAGCGCCATCAGGACGGCGGCCTGCGTGAAGGCGACGTTGATGCCGACCGGGCTCGTCGGCCCGTAGAGCGCGAGGAGCGTGAGGCCGGCGACGATCGTCGGCAGCGCGAACGGCAGGTCGATCACGGCGTTGACGACCGACTTGCCGCGGAAGCGGTCGCGGACCAGGACCCAGGCGATCAGCGTGCCCGAGACCGCGTTGACCACGGTGCAGACCAGCGACACCTCGAGCGTGAAGCGCAGCGCGGCGATCGACTGGCGGCTCGTGACGACGTTCCAGAACGTGTCCCAGCCGCCCTCGGTGGAGCGGACCACGACGGCGGCCAGCGGCAGCAGGACGATGAAGCTGAGCCACAGCGTCGAGACGCCCAGCCCGAGGGCGCCCGGCCGTCCGGCCGGGCGCCGCAGGGTGAGAGCTGCCGTGGTCATCCGGCGGTGGACACTCCCGCCTCTTCCTCGATCTTCGCCACCGAGCCACCCTCGATGTCGAACATCTTGTTGACCTCGGTCCAGCCGCCGAGGTCGTCGATCGTGAACAGCCCGGGCGGCTCGGGGAACTGGTCCTTGTTGGCCGCCAGGACCTCCTCGTTGACCGGCCGGTAGCCCCAGCTCGCGAAGCGCTCCTGCGCGGGCTTGGAGACGACGTAGTCGAGGAACTTCGCCGGCCTCGGGCGGCGCGTCCTTGGTCGTCGCGATGTCGATGTTGATCTTGATCGTGTCGTCCGGGACCACGTACTCGAGGTCCTCGCCCTGCTTGTTGGCGGTGATCGCCTCGTACTCGTAGGACAGGAGGACGTCGCCGTTGCCGCCGATGAAGTTCTGCAGCGCCTCGCGGCCCGACTTGTCCTGGACCTCGACGTGCTCGGTGATGAGCTTGGTCAGGTAGTCGAGACCGGCCTGCTCGTCCTTGCCGCGATCGGACGCGTAGCCGTAGCCCGCGAGCAGGTTCCACTTCGCCGCGCCCGAGCTGAACGGGTTCGGCGTGAGGACCTTGACGCCCGGCTTGAGCAGGTCGTCCCAGGTCTTGATGTTCTTCGGGTTGCCCTTGCGGACCACGAACGAGACGACCGACGTCGTCACGAGGCCCTTGGTGGGCGTCGTGTTCCAGTCGCTGTTCACGAGCCCGGCGTCGACCAGGCGGGTCATGTCCGGCTCGGTCGAGAACGTCACGACGTCGGCCGGCTGGCCGGCCTCGACGGCGCGCGACTGGTCGCCCGAGGCGCCGAACGACGTCTTGAACTGCGTGCCCTTGCCGTCCGCCGTCCCCTGGAAGTCGGGGATGATCTGGTCGTAGACGACCTGCGGGGTCGAGTAGGCCACCAGCGACAGCTCGCTGCCGCCGCCGCCGCTGGACGCCGCCGACGAATCGCCGCCCTTCTCGTCTGAAGCACCGCCGCAGCCGGCGGCGACCAGTGCGGCCGTCGCGAGCAGCGCAACGATGAATGAACCTCTCGTCTTCACCACTTCCTCCAAAGTCGATAAACCCGGTTGGGTTGGAGGAGAATACAAGGTTCTCCAGCGGCTCGATCGAGTTTATCGTCCCGATCGGCATTGTGGGGCCGCTGAGCGCCCCGCGGGGTGCGCGCTAGCCGGCCTGACGACGACGGGCGGCCCATGGGCCGCCCGCGAGGACTCCGGGGGTGGGACTCGAACCCACAACCCTTCGATTAACAGTCGAATGCTCTGCCATTGAGCTACCCCGGACTGCGCGCTCCATGGTAGGAGGTATCGGACGCACGCGCCGCCTCCTGCAGCGGTAGCGTTCCGGCGCATGGACCTGCATCCCGGCGAGGAGATGGTGTTCGACGGCCACCCCTCCTGGCGCGGCGTGATGAGCTTCTACATCACCGGCGCCGTGATCGTGGCCGTCCTCGTCGTCCTGGGGCTGCTGATCTTCAGCACCGGGCTCGCGATCGTCATCGGCATCGTCGCGTTCGCGCTGCTGGTGTTCGTCGGGCTGATCAAGCGGATCGCCACGCGCTACGTGATCACGACCGAGCGCCTGCACATCCGCCACGGGATCCTCTCCAAGTCGACGCAGGAGACGCGCGTGCAGCGCGTCCAGAACGTCAACACGGAGCAGTCGGTCGTCGATCGGATGCTGCGGGTCGGCACCGTCGACTTCGACACCGCGGGCACCGACGACTCGAACTTCCGCTTCGTCGGCGTCGCCGACCCGGCCGAGCGTGGTGCGGGCCGTCGACAAGGCGCAGCGCGTCGCCGCGCAGTCGGCGCACGACGAGCTCGGCGACCCGGTCGCGCGCCGGCGGGCGTACGAGGACGAGCCGCCCGCGCCCTTCGACCAGAGCGGCTAGCCGCGCCCCGGCCGCCGGCTCAGACGAGCCGGTGGCGGATCTGGTCCTGGACGCGCTGGCGCTCGGCCGCGAGCGCCGACACCGGCTCCCCGGCGCGCTGGGCGTCGGCGATCTGCGCGTCGAGCCGGTTCTTCTCGAGCTGGAGGCGCTCGATCTGGAGCGCGGCCGGGTCGGCCTCCAGCCGCCCGGACTCGATCACGAGCCAGGCCACGAGCTTGGCGAAGTCGTCGGCGCCCGCGGGCAGCGACTTGCCCGGGATGCTCGAGGTGCTCGACGAGGTAGTGCGCCGCGCGGCGGGTCAGCTCGAGCGAGAACGACGCGTCGATGTCCATCTCCTCCAGCGCCTGGCGGCCGGCGTCCTTGACCGCGAGGCAGCGGGCCAGGAACGCGCGCTCCGTCGCCTCGCGGCGGTCGGCCGACGTGGCCGGGCGGGCGACGGGCGCGGGCGGGCGGTCGCCGTTGCGGGGCACGTCGCGCGGCGCGCGGCGCAGCGCCTCCTCGATCACCGCCTCGGGGATCCGCAGCCGGCTCGAGGTGAGCTGGATCAGGTCGTACTGCAGCGCGCCGGGCTCGAGCCGCTTGACGACCGGCGCGACGGCGCGCAGCACGTCGTCGCGGCCCTCGGGGCTCGAGAGGTCGCCGCGCTCGATCGCGCGCTCGACCTCGAACCGCGCGACCGGCACCGAGGTCTCGAGCAGCGAGCGCATCGCCTCCCCCCCGTCCTGCTGGACGACGTCGGCGGGATCGCGCCCGGCCGGCAGCCGCACGACGCGCAGCTCGAACCCGCGGAGCGCGTGCGCCTCGTTGAACGCGCGGATCGCGTCCTTGCCCTTCTCGACCGCCTCCTGGCCGGCGGCGTCCGGGTCCTGGCACAGCAGCACCTTCGGCGTGAGCCGCTTGAGCGCGTCGAGCTGGCGCTCGGTCAGCGCCGTCCCCATCGAGCACACGGACTCGGGGATCCCCGCCTGGCGCAGGGCGATCACGTCGGTGTAGCCCTCGACCAGCACGAGCCGGCCGGAGCGGGCGGCGGCCGCGCGGGCGAGGTCGGCGCCGTAGACGAGGTTGCCCTTGTGGAACAGCTCGGACTCCGACGTGTTGAGGTACTTCGGCTGGTCGTCGGCGGCCAGCGCGCGGGCGCCGAAGCCCAGCACGTGGCCCTTCGGGTCGGCGAGCGGGAACATGATCCGGCCGCGGAACCGGTCGAGCAGGCCCGTGCCGTCGCGGCGGCGCGACGCGAGCCCGGCGGCGAGCAGCTCGGACTCGCTGAAGCCGTTGCGGCGCGAGCCGGCGATCACGCGGTCCCAGGCGTTCGGCGAGAAGCCGACGCGGAACTCGCGCAGGACGTCCTCCTGCAGCCCGCGGTCGGCGAGGTACGCGCGGGCGGGCGCGGCCTCCTCGGACTCCCACAGCACGCGCACGTAGTACGCGGCGGTGCGCTCGAGCAGCGCCAGCAGCCGGTCGCGCCGGCCGCGCCGCTCGGCCTCGCGCGGGTCCTCCGCCTCGCGCTCGAGCTCGACCCCCGAGCGCTCGGCGAGCGCCTCCAGCGCGGCCGCGAAGTCGAGCCCCTCGGTCTCCATCGCGAACTTGAACACGTCGCCGCCGGCCCCGCAGCCGAAGCAGTGGTAGAGCTTCTCGACCGGGTCGATCCCGAACGACGGGGTGCGCTCGTCGTGGAACGGGCACAGGCCGGTCATCCGCCGCGGCCCGGCGGGCTTGAGCTCGGTCCGCGCGCCCACGAGCTCGACGAAGTCGACGGCGTCGCGGACGCGCTCGCGCGAGTCGTCGGTGTAGCGCGCCATCAGCTCGCCAGGCCGTGCGGCACGAACCGCTCGGACCACGCCCGGATCGCGAAGCGGTCGGTCATCCCCGCCAGGTAGTCGATCACGCGGTCGGCCTCCTCCGCGCCCGTCCACGCCCGGCGGCAGCTCGTCCGGATGGGCGACGTACCAGTCGAACAGGCCGCGCAGCACGCGCTCGATCTTCGCGTGCTCGGCGCGGGCCGTCGGCCCGAGGTAGACGCGGTCGAACATGAACGCGCGCAGGTCGAGCATCGCGTTCCCGACCCGCTCGCCCTGGACGATGTCGCCCGCGCGCTCCGAGTGCTCGACGAGGTCGTGGACCAGCGTGTCGATCCGGTGCGAGCCGGTGTCGCCGAGGATCGCGATCTCGTCCGCGGGCAGGTCGCCGAGCGCGATCACCCCGGCGCGCAGCGCGTCGTCGATGTCGTGGTTGATGTAGGCGATCCGGTCGACGAGCCGGACGATCCTGCCCTCGAGCGTCGCGGGCTCGCCCGCGCCGGTCGAGTGGCGCAGGATCCCGTCGCGGACCGGCGCGGTCAGGTTGAGGTCCTCGAGCACGTCGACGACGCGGAGCGAGTGCTCGTTGTGGCGGAACCCGCGCCCCCAGCGGTCGCGGCCGGCGCGGTCGAGCACCTCCTCGCCGATGTGCCCGAACGGCGGGTGGCCGAGGTCGTGCCCGAGCCCGATCGCCTCGGTGAGGTCCTCGTTGAGCCGCAGCGCGCGCGCCACCGTGCGGCTGATCTGCGTCGTCTCCAGCGTGTGGGTCAGCCGCGTGCGGTAGTGGTCGCCGACCGGCGCGACGAAGACCTGCGTCTTGTGCTTGAGCCGGCGGAACGACTTCGCGTGCACGATCCGGTCGCGGTCGCGCTGGAACGGGGTGCGCAGGCCGCAGTCGTCCTCGGGCCGGACGCCGGACCGCCGGATAGGAGCGCTGCGCGGCCGGCGCCAGCGCCGCCTCCTCCCACGCGCGGATGCGGGCCTCGAAGGCGGGTTCGACGGCGTGGGCGCTCACGCCCTCCATGATGACGCCCGGACCTGCCGAATCGCCGATCCGCGGAGTTTTGTCACGCTCCGACCGGACGGAGCCTGACGTTCGCGTGGTACTCGAGCGTCTCGATGATCGCCCGCTCGGCCTGGGCGAGCGCCTGCGGCGGCGCGTCGCCGACCGCCGCGAGCGGGCTGCCGAGCGCGGCGACGAGGAAGTCGTGCGCCTCCTGGGAGAGCGGGAACGCGGTCGCCTCGCAGGCGGAGCAGACGACGCCGCCGGCCGCCCCGCTGAACCCGGTCAGGTGGTCGCCCTCGCCGCACGACGCGCAGGCCGCGAGCTGCGGCGCGAAGCCGGCGGCGAGCAGCAGCTTGAGCCGGAAGGCGAGCGCGTTGGCGCGCGTGGCGCGGGCGGCGTCGGCGTCGAGCAGCGCGAGCTGGTTGGCCAGCAGGTGGTAGACGCCGCCGTGGGCGTCGTGGTCGTCGAACAGGCGCGCGACCGCGTCGCAGGCGCGCGCGGCGCCGTCGAGCGCGGCGCCGTCCTCGCGCAGCCGCGGATGGCCGGCGAGCGTCTCCGCGCTCGTGACCGTGAACAGGTCGCTGCGGCCCTGGTAGAGCACGAGCCGCAGGCGGAAGAACGGCTCCAGCCGCCCGCCGAAGCGCGACTTGGAGCGCCGGACGCCCTTCGCGATCGCCGACAGCCGCCCGCGCTCGGGCGTGAACAGGTGCAGGATCCGGTCCGCCTCGCCGTAGCGGATCGACCGCAGGACGATCGCCTCGGTCTTCAGACTGCCCGGCACCGGGTATCACTCGCGAACGCGCGCACTATCCTTTGTGAAGTGGGAATGAGTCGAGTCACCGTCTACACCACAGAACCATGCGGCTACTGCCGGACGGCAAAGGCCCTGCTGGACCGCCGCGGCATCCCGTACGAGGAGATCAACCTCGCCAAGGACGCCGAGGGACGGTCCGAGCTCGTCGCCCTCACCGGCATGATGACCTTCCCGCAGGTGCTCCTGGACGGGCAGCCGATCGGCGGCTTTCAGGAGCTCGCCGCGGCGGATCGCGCCGGCCGCCTGGCCGAGTTCCGCGCCGCCGCCTGAAGCCGGCGCGGCCGCGGCTGGCAGCGCTCGCAGACGTAGGTCCCGCGCCCCGCGGCGCGCAGCTTGCGCACGGGCCGCCCGCAGACGAGGCACGGCTCGCCCTCGCGCAGGTGGATCAGGAAGCGGTCCTGGAAGGAGCCCTGGACGCCGTCGGGCTGGCGGTAGTCGTCGATCGACGCCCCCTTCGCGTCCAGCCCCGCCTCGAGCGAGACGACGATCGCGTCGCGGAGCGCCGCGACCTGCGACCGCGTCAGCCGCGCCGCCGGCCGCAACGGGTGGATCCGCGCCCGGAACAGCGCCTCGTCGGCGTAGATGTTGCCGACGCCGGCGACCTTGCGCTGGTCGAGCAGGAACGCCTTGATCGGCGCGCGGCTCGCGCGCGTGAGCGCGTAGAGGTGGGCGCTCGTGAAGTCCGGGCCGAACGGCTCGACGCCGAGCCGGCTCGCGAAGAACGCGTCGCGCGCCTCGCCGCCGAGCGCGAGCTCGCCGGTGCCGAAGCGGCGCGGATCGTCGAACCACAGCTCGTGGCCGTCGCCGAGCGCGAACCGCACGCGGGCGAAGCGCGGCCGCTCGGGCGGGTCGAGCAGCAGCGTCCCGGTCATCCGCAGGTGGACCATCAGGTGGACGTCGTCCTCGAGCTCCCAGATCAGGTACTTGCCGCGGCGGGCGAGCGCCTCGATCCGGCGCCCGTCGACCGCGGCGGCCAGCTCGGCGGGCGCGAGCGGGCGCGACCAGCGCTCGTCGCTGACCTCCAGCGCGTCCAGCGTGCGTCCCTCGACGTGGGGCGCCAGGTGGCGGCGGATCGTCTCGACCTCGGGCAGCTCGGGCATCGCTCCCGAGTCTGACACTAGGTGAACGCGGTGCCGGGCAGCCCCGGCGCGTCGCGCCCGGCGAGCCAGCGCAGGACGCTCGCGCCGACGTCGGCGAACGGCCCGTCGTGGCGTCCCCCGTGGTGGTGGAAGCGCGCGAGCAGCGGGACGTGCTCGCGCGTGTGGTCCGTCCCGGGCGTGGTCGGGTCGACGCCGTGGTCGGCGGTGATGACCAGCAGGTCGCGGTCGGGGTCGAGCCGTGGCAGCCACTCCCCCACGGCCGCGTCGATCCCCTTCAGCGCGCCGTGGAAGCCGGGGATGTCCTTGCGGTGGCCGAAGACCTGGTCGGTCTCGACGAGGTTCGCGAACACGAGCCCGCCCCGGAGGTCGTCGATCAGCTCGCTCGTGGCGGTGAGCGCGGTGGCGTTCGTCGGCCCGCGGTGCTCGACGTCGACGCCGACGTGGTTGAACACCGCGCCGACCTTGCCGACGGTGTGGACGGGGATCCCGTCCGCGCGCAGCTCCTCGAGGTAGGAGCGCGACGGCGGGTCGACGGCCATGTCGCGGCGGCCGTCCGTGCGCTCGAACGCGCCCGGCTCGCCGCGGAACGGGCGCGCGATGACGCGGCCGACGGCGTGCTCGCCGCGCATGATCTCGCGCGCCGCCGCGCAGGCCGCGTAGAGCTCGGCCTCGGGCACCTCGGCGGTGTGCGCGGCGATCTGGAGCACGCTGTCGGCGCTCGTGTAGACGATCAGGTCGCCGGTCCGCAGGTGCTGCTCCCCGAAGTCGTCGATCACGTGCGCGCCGGAGTACGGGCGGTTGCAGAGGATCCCGCGGCCGGTGGCGTCCTGCAGCTGCTCGGTGATCTCGGGCGGGAAGCCGTCGGGGTACGTGCGCAGCGGCGCCGGCGCGACGACGCCCATCAGCTCCCAGTGGCCGCTGATCGTGTCCTTGCCCGGGCCGAGCGGATGCAGCCGGCCGTGGACCACCGGCGCGGCGGACCGGCGGGCAGCCGGGGAGCGCGAGGACGTTGCCGAGCCCGAGCTCCTGCAGCACCGGGAGGTCGAGCCCGCCGGCCGCCTCGGCCACGTGGACGAGCGTGTTCGCCCCCGCGTCGCCGTAGTCGCCGGAGTCCGGCAGCTCGCCCGCTCCGCAGGCGTCGATCACGATCACGAACGCGCGCCGGTCCATCGGCGCTCATCCTCTCAGCCCGCGCGGGCCCGCGGGTGGGCGTCGAAGTAGACGTCCTTGAGCCGCTCGGCCGAGAGGTGCGTGTAGAGCTGGGTCGTCGCGATGTCGGCGTGGCCGAGCATCTCCTGCAGCGAGCGCAGGTCGCAGCCGCCCGCGAGCAGGTGGGTCGCGAAGGTGTGGCGGAGCGTGTGCGGGCTCATCTTCGTCGCGAGGCCCGGCGGTCTTCGCGTGGCGCTGGACGATCTTGTAGAGGCCCTGGCGCGTGAGCCCCGCGCCGCGCTGGTTGAGGAACAGGCACGCCTCCCAGCGGTCGCCGACCAGCCGCGGGCGGCCGCGCTGCAGGTACACGCCGATCGCGTCGGCGGCGGCGGTCCCGACCGGGACGAGGCGCTCCTTCGAGCCCTTGCCGCGTGCGCGCAGGACGCCGTCCTCGAGGTCGACGTCGCCGACCTCGAGCCCGATCGCCTCGGACGCGCGCAGTCCGCAGGCGTACATCGTCTCCAGCAGCGCGCGGTCGCGGAGCGCCGGCGGCTCGGTCCCGCGCGGCTGGCGCAGCAGCTCGGCGACCTCGTCGCGGCTGAGCACGTGCGGCAGCCGGCGGCTCTGCTTCGGCGGGCGCAGATGCGCGGTCGGGTCGTCGGTCATCACCGCGGTGCGGCGCAGGTGGCGGTAGAAGGAGCGCAGGCAGGCGACCTTGCGCTGGAGCGTCGCGGGCGCCGCGGGCGGGCGGTCGTCGGTGCCGCTCGCGAGCTCGGCGACGAACGCGGCCAGCTCGGCGTGGCCGAGCGCGATCGGGTCGTGCCCGGTGCGCTCGAGCCAGGCGCCGTACTGGAGCAGGTCGGAGCGGTACGCCTCGAGCGTGTTGCGCGAGAGCCCGCGCTCGAACTCCAGGTAGGCGAGGAAGTCGAGCAGCAGGTGCTCGAACGGCTGGGTCGCAGGGGTCGTGACGGCCACGCGGTCCGCTTTCGCGGCGCCCCGGCGCCCGCCTGCCGCTGCAACCGGGCGTTCAGCCGCGCAGCCGCTCGCGCAGCAGCAGCAGGCCGATCAGCGTCTTGGCGTCGGCGATCTCCGCGATCGCGGCGTCGAGCGCGGACAGCGGGTGCGGCTCGATCGTGATCCGCTCGCCCTCGATCGCCTGGCCGGGCGCGTCGCTCAGCCCGGTGGCGAGGAAGATGTGGCAGCGCTCGTCGGTCATCCCCGCCGAGGTCAGGAAGGTCTTCAGCGGCTCCCAGTGCGCGGCGGCCTTGCCGATCTCCTCGGCCAGCTCGCGCTGCGCGCACTCCAGCGGCGTCTCCCCCTCCTCGTCGAGCTTGCCGGCCGGCAGCTCGAGCAGGTCGGGGTCGCCGGTCGCCTCGCGCGGCTGGCGGACGAGCCAGACGTGCTCGTCGTCGTGCGCGACCATCGCCACCGAGCCGGGGTGGGCGACCCACTGGCGGGTCACCTCCTCGCCGTCGGCGTGGCGGAAGCGGCCCTGCATGACGTCGAAGATCGCGCCCTCGAACACGCGCTCGCGCCGCGAGTCGCTCGAAGCTCATGGCAGCGCCGCCGTCTCGTCCAGCAGGGCCAGGCACACGTCGAGCATGCCCTCCAGCGCCGCGACCGACACGCGCTCGGTCGGCTCGTGGTTGTGCTCGGTGCCGTTGGCGAGGTTCACGACGTCGACGCCCTGGGCGATCAGCGCGTTGGCGTCGGAGCCGCCGCCGGTGGCGATCCGGGCCGGCTCGTAGCCGCACGCGCGCAGCGCCGCCTCGGCGGCGACGACCGCGGGCGCGGTGCCCTTCTGGCGGTAGCCCTCGAACAGCTTCTCGCAGACCACGTCGACGTCGCACTCGGCCGCGGCGGCGCCGTCGTGGACGGCGTCGATCATCGCCGCGATCACCGACTCCACGCGGTCGCCGTCGAGCGAGCGGGCCTCGGCGAGGATCCGGCAGCGCTCGGGGACGACGTTCGTGGACCCGACGCCGCCCTGGATCGAGCCGACGTTGGCGGTCGTCTGGTCGTCGATCCGCCCGTGCGGCATGCGCGGCGATCGCGGTCGCGGCGGCGAGGATCGCGCTCCGGCCCGCCTCGGGGCGGACGCCGGCGTGCGCGGCGCGGCCGTGGAACTCGGCGCTCAGCCGGTAGTACGTCGGGGAGGCGACGATGACCTCGCCGATCGGGGTCGCGTGGTCGAGGACGTAGCCGAACGCCGCGTCGAGCACGCCGGCGTCGAACGCCTTGGCGCCGCGCAGGGCGTCCTCCTCCTCGACGGTGAGCAGCAGCTCGAGCGGCACCGGCGAGCCCTCGACGGTCACGCGCCGCGCCAGCTCGAGGAAGACGGCGACGGCGGCCTTGTTGTCGGCGCCGAGGATCGTGTTGCGCTCGTTCTCCCAGCCGCCGTCGACGATCGCCGGCTCGATGTCGCCGCTGACCTCGACCGTGTCGAGGTGCGCGCAGAGGAGCAGCGTGCGCTCGCCGCGGCCGCGGATGCGGGCGAGCAGGTTGCCGTGCTCGTCGGCCTGCACGGACAGCCCCATGCCCTCGAGCTCGCGGGTCACGCGCTCGGCGATCTGGCCCTCGTGCCCGAACGGGCTCGGGATCCGGCACAGCGCGGCGAACGTCTCGTTGAGCCTGGCCTTCTCGGCCTCGCTCGCCGGCCTCACGCGGCGCGGCGCGGTCACTGCTCGAGGCGGCCGGCGCGGATCGGCTCGTCGCCGTCGGGCACCGCCTCCGGCGCGCGCGCCTCGGCGTAGCGCCGGGCGGCGCCGACGAACTCGCGGAACAGCGGCGCCGGGCGGTCCGGGCGCGACTTGAACTCCGGGTGGTACTGGCTCGCGACGAAGAACGGGTGGTCGGCGAGCTCGATCACCTCGACGAGCCGCTCGTCCGGCGTGGTGCCCGAGACGATCAGCCCGGCGGCCTCGAGCCGCTTGCGGAGGAAGTTGTTGACCTCGTAGCGATGGCGGTGGCGCTCGTAGATGACCGCCTCGCCGTAGATCTCGCGCGCCTTGGTGTCCGGGTGGAGCTTCACCGGGTCGGCCCCGAGCCGCATCGTGCCGCCCATGTCGGCGACCTCCTTCTGCTCGGGCAGCAGGTCGACGACCGGGTAGGCGGTGTGCGGGTCGAACTCGCTGGAGTTCGCGCCCTCCATCCCGACGACGTGGCGGGCGAAGTCGGCGACCGCCATCTGCATGCCGAGGCAGATGCCCAGGTACGGGATCCGCTGCTCGCGCGCGATCCGGGCGGCCTCGATCTTGCCCTCGATCCCGCGCTCGCCGAAGCCGCCGGGGATCAGGATGCCGTCGGCCTCCTCGATCCGGTGGCGGACCTGCTCGTCGTCGAGCGTCTCCGAGTCGACCCAGTCGACCTCGACGCCGCAGCCGTGCACGAAGCCGGAGTGGCGCAGCGCCTCGACGACCGACAGGTACGCGTCCTCGAGCTGGACGTACTTGCCGACGAGCGCGATCCGGACCGGGCGCGACTCCTGCGCGGCGGCGGCCTTGTCGATCACGCTCTTCCACGCGCTCAGGTCGGGCGGCTCGGCCTCGAGGCCGAAGTGCTCGAGCACGAAGTCGTCGACGCCCTCGGCCTGGAAGTAGAGCGGCACCTTGTAGATCAGGTCGACGTCGCGGGCCGACACGACCGCCTCGACCGGGAGGCTGGCGAACAGCGCGATCTTCTTGCGGATGTCGTACGACAGCCCGCCCTCGGAGCGGCAGACCACCATGTCGGGCTGGATGCCGATCCGGCGCAGCTCGTTGACCGAGTGCTGCGTCGGCTTCGTCTTCAGCTCCCCCGCGTGGCCGATGTACGGCACCAGCGTGAGGTGGATGAACATGCAGCGGCGCCGGCCGACGTCGACCGGGAACTGCCGGATCGCCTCGAGGAACGGCAGCGACTCGATGTCGCCGACCGTGCCGCCGATCTCCGTGATCACGACGTCGACGTCCTGGCTCTCGCCGACGAGCTTGATCCGGTTCTTGATCTCGTCGGTGATGTGCGGGACGACCTGGACGGTGCCGCCGAGGTAGTCGCCGCGCCGCTCCTTGCGGATCACCGAGTTGTAGATCGCGCCCGCGGTCACGTTCGAGGCGCGCGACGTGTTCGCGTCGGTGAAGCGCTCGTAGTGGCCGAGG
The DNA here is from genome assembly GCA_963791405.1 of uncultured Solirubrobacteraceae bacterium. GTDB lineage: Bacteria > Actinomycetota > Thermoleophilia > Solirubrobacterales > Solirubrobacteraceae > DASQMT01. The sequence goes on from CAWBSJ010000013.1 coordinate 61,729, forward strand.
TCCAGGTCGGTCTCGGCGCCGTCCTCGGTGACGAACACCTCGCCGTGCTGGAACGGCGACATCGTGCCGGGGTCGATGTTGATGTACGGATCGAACTTCTGGAGGGCGACCTTCAGCCCCCGGGCGACCAGCAGGCGGCCGATCGAGGCCGCTGCGATGCCCTTGCCGAGCGACGAGACGACGCCGCCGGTGACGAAGATGTAGCGGGTGCGCGGGCGGGAATCTGGCATCAAGATCTGTCCCGGCAGTCTAGGACCACGAGCGGCGGTACGCACCTCGTCCCCGCAGCGTGCGCGAATCGCCCGACACGGCGTCGTGCGCCGTCGTGCGCGCTAGCCCTGCGCGAGCCAGGCGATCAGCGCGGGGCGCGAGAAGCGCCAGTGCTCGCCGATGCGGCGGCCGGGCAGCTCGCCGGCCTCGGCGAGCGCGATCAGCTCGGCCTCGGGGACCTGGAGCAGGTCGGCGGCCTGCGCGGGCGTGAGCACCTCGGGCGCGGGCGCCGGGGTGAACGCGTGGTGGCCGACGGCCATCCCCTCGTCGGGCAGGGTGATCGTGACGCGCCGGGGGTCGGCGGCGTCTCGCGGCTCCGGGCGCGGGCACGAGGACGTCGCGCAGCTGCGCGAGGCCGGGCTCGGAGTCCGGGTCGACGAAGCGCGCCACGAGGTTCGTGACGAGCGTCTTCTTGTTCGTGTTCAGGGCCTCGGCGGCGCGGTCGAGGCGGTCGAACTCGGGTTGTGGGAGGCGGACGTAGAGGGCGTTGGTGGGGCCGGGCATATTGGTGAGGATATCAGCTAGCTATCTCTGTGGGCGTGGCGGCAGGGCGAACTTCGGGCATTGAAGGGAGGGTTCGCAGCGGGCCCGTCTCCCGCGTGCAGAACGTCGATGTCGACGCCGGGCGGAGCGGTCGCGCGACGTTCTGCACCGCATGCGTGCACAACGTCGATGTCGGCGCCGCGGGGGCGCGGTCGATCGACGTTCTGCACCGCATGCGTGGAGAACGTCGATTCTCGGCGGGGCGGGGCCTGGTCGATCGACGTTGTCCCCCGTGTGCGTGGAGAACGTCGATTCTCGGCGGGGCGGGGCGCGGTCGGTCGACGTTGCTTCGACCGCAGCGGCGCGACGGTCGGTCGGTCGACGTGGTGCGCCTTATACGCGCACAACGTCGAGATCGGTGGCGCGGGACGACGTCGATCGACGTTCTGCGCCGTATAGGCCCACAACGTCGAAATCGGTGGCGCGGGACGACGTCGATCGACGTTTTGGGCCATATGCGACCACAACGTCGACCGCCCGACCGGTACCGACGCCGACTCGACGTTGTGGTCGCCCGAAAGCAGCAGCCGCCTCCGAACCCTCCCCTTCAATGCCCGCAGTTCAGAACCCGGCGCCAAACGCGCCGAGGCTTCACGCAGCCTTCAGCAACTCCTTCGCATGCCGCCGCGCGGCCACGTCGCCCGCATCCGCGCCGAGCATCCGCACGAGCTCGCCGACCACCGCGGCGCGCTCGATCTGCGTGACGGTCGTGCGGGCCGGGTCGGCGGACGTGTCCTTCACGATCGTGAAGTGGCGGTCCGCCAGCGAGGCGATCTGCGGGAGGTGCGTGATGCAGATGACCTGGCGGCCGCCGGCCAGCGCGCGGAGCTGGTCGCCGACGGCGCGCGCGGTCTGGCCGCCGATCCCCGCGTCGACCTCGTCGAAGACGAGCGTCGCCGGGCCCGCCTCGGCCGCCACGCTCATCAGCGCGAGCATGACGCGCGAGAGCTCGCCGCCCGACGCGGTGTCGCGCAGCGGGCCGGCCGGGACGCCCGGGTTCGGCGCGATCATGAACTCGACGTCGTCGGCGCCGCTCGGGCCCGGCTCGTCGCGGTCGGTCAGCCGCGCCTCGAAGCTGGCGCCGTCCATCGCGAGCTCGCCGAGCACCGCCACGACGGCATCCGCGAGGCCGGCCGCCGCGGTCTCCCGCGCCGCGCGCAGCTCCGCCGCCCGCTCGCGCAGCTCGGCGCGCACCGCCTCGAGCTCGGCGGTCGCGGCCTCGGCCGCCTCCTCCGCGCCGGCCAGCTCGTCGCGCCGGGCGCGGCACGCCTCGGCGTGATCGAGGACCGCGGCGATCGTGCCGCCGTGCTTGCGCTTGAGCTTGTCGAACAGGGCGAGGCGCTCCTCGACCTCGTCGAGCCGGCCCGGCGGCGCGTCGACGCCCTCGCCGTAGCGGCGGAGCTCGCCCGCGAGGTCGTCGGCCTCGACGACGAGCGTCGCCATCCGGTCCGCGAGGACGTCCAGCTCGGCGTCGACGCCGCGGATCGCCTCGAGCGCGTGCGCGGCGCCGGCGAGCGCCGCGGTCGCCCCGCCCTCGCCGGCGTCGGGCGCGAGCGCCTCGATCCCGCCCGCGGCGGCGAGCCGGAGCCCCTCGAGGTTGCGCAGCCGCTCGCGCTCCGCCGCCAGATCGGCCTCCTCGGCCTCGCTCGGCGCCGCCGTGTCGATCTCCTCGAGCTCCCACTCGAGCAGGTCGAGCTCGCGGTCGCGCGCGCCGGCGCGCTCGCGCAGCGCCTCGAGCTGCTCGCGCAGCATCCGCTCGCGCGCGTGCACCCCGGCGAACGCCGTGCGCCGCGCCGCCTGCTCCGGCCCGCAGAAGCCGTCGAGGATCTCGAGCTGCGACGCGGCGAGGGTGAGCCGCCGGTGCTCGTGCTGGCCGTAGAACGAGAGCAGGGCGCCCCCGATGTCGCGCAGGTCCGCGGCCGTCGCGCTGCGGCCGTTCACGTAGGCGCGCGTGCGGCCCTCCGCGCTGACCCGGCGCGCGAGGATCAGCTCGTCCGCGTCGTCGGCGAGCCGGTCGCCGAGCGACGCGCGCAGGCCGTCGGGGAGCTCGAACGCCCCCTCGACGTAGGCCTCGGACGCCCCCGGGCGCACGATGCCGGCGCGCGGCTTGCCCCCGAGCAGCAGGTCGAGCGCATGCGCGAGCACCGTCTTGCCCGCGCCCGTCTCGCCCGTGAGCACGTTGAGCCCCGGGCCGAGCCGCAGCTCGGCCCGTTCGATCAGCAGGAGGTTCTCGACACGCAGCTCTTCCAGCACGCGCCAGGGTCTACCAGCCGTGCCCGACGGACCGGGCGCGCGGCGGAGAGACGGCACGAAGTCGGTGCCGTTGCGTCACGGCGCGTCACGGCCCGGTCAGGCAGATCGCCTGCACCGTGAGCCCCCAGGCGTTCGCGGCGGATCGCGAGGCGGTGACCCGCCAGTTGTTCGCCGCGCTCGTGGCGTTGTAGGTGACCTCGATCCCGGCGGTCGCGCCCGTGATGAGGTAGCCGCCGCCGACGGCGACCTTGCCCGCGGGGCAGGGCGCGTTCGTCGTCTTCGTCGCGTTGGTGTTGCTGGGGCCGGCGACGGTCACGAGCTCATAGCCGCTCGCGCCGGCCGGGCCGGCGGGACCGGCCGGGCCGGCGGGCCCGATGCCGCCGGCGGGGCCGGCGGGCCGGCGGGCCGACCGGCCCGATCGCCCCCGGCGGGCCCGGCGGGGCCGACCGGGCCGGCGGGCCCGGCATCGCCGTCGGCTCCGGCGGGACCGGCGGGACCGGCGGGCCCGGCCGGGCCGGCGGGGCCGACCGCGCCGGCCGGGCCCGCAGGACCGCTCGTCGCCGGCGGGACCGGCAGGGCCATCCTCGCCGGCGGGGCCGGGAGCGCCGTCGTCGCCGGCAGGACCGGCGGGCCCGGCAGGGCCGATCGCACCCGCGGGACCGGGCAGCCCCACCGGACCCGCTGCACCCGTCTCACCGACGGGACCGGCCGGGCCTCCGGGACCGATCGGACCCATGGCGCCGGCCGCGCCGGCGGGACCGGCCGGCCCCCGCGCGCCGGTCTCGCCCGCCGGACCGCGCGCACCACGCCGGCCGCGCGGACCGCGCCGCCCCCGCGGGCCCCGCGCCGGCGGGCAGTCGTCCGCGGCGGCCGGCGCCGCCGCCAGGTCGATCGCCGCGACCCCGAGCCCGAACACCCCGCACGTCGGCCGCGCGGCGGCGTCCGCCGCCGCCGGGATCGCCAGCGCGGTCAAGGTCAGCGTGAGTCCCAGCACCAGCGCTCGCGGTCGCATGACGCGGCAACCTACAGCCGCCGCCGGACTGCTCAGTCCCGGAGCCGGGCGCGAGCGGCGCGCGCCCGGACGAGGCGAAGACGGAGCACACCGGGCAGCGCCACCCCGCCGAGCTCCACCCGCACGCTCACTGCGCGAGGCGCCCGAACCGCTCCCGCAGCCGGTGGTAGAAGCTCGCGCCCGGCAGCTGCGCCAGCAGCGCGCTCGACCGCGCGAACTCGACGTGCACGTCCTCGCCCGGCTGCAGCTCGACCACCGGCCGGCCGTCGACGTGCACCTCGACCGGCTCCTCGCGCGAGCGGTTGTTGATCGTCAGCAGGTCGTCCGGCGCCACCACGAGGGCGCGGGCCGTGAGCGAGTGCGGCGCGATGAAGGAGACGACGAACCCCGCCACCCCCCACGCCAGCACCGGGCCGCCGTTGGCGAGGTTGTAGCCCGTCGAGCCCTGCGGGGTGGAGACGACCAGGCCGTCGCAGCGGACGCGGCCGATCTCCTCGCCGGTGAGCGCGTAGCCCAGGTCGGCGACGCGGAAGCCCGGCTTGCGGTGGACGGAGATGTCGTTCATCGCCGTCCAGGTCCCCTCGGGCCGCCCGACGGTGATCCCCTGCAGCTCCAGCGTCTCGAAGTCGCCCGAGAACGCGCGGTCGAAGTCGGCGTCGAGGCCCTCCGGGTCCAGCGTCGCCAGGAAGCCGACCTCGCCGAAGTTGACGGCGAAGACCGGCACGCGCGTGTCCACGTACTCGCGCAGCGCGGTGAGGATCGTCCCGTCGCCGCCCATCACGACGCAGAGGTCGACGTCGCCCGGCAGATCCGCGTCGAGCTCCAGCCCCTCCCCCGGCAGCAGCCCGTGCTTGCGGGTCTCCTCCGGGTCGAAGCGGAGCGTCGCCCCCGCCCGTCGCGCGGCGGCCACGAGCGACGCGATCGCCGCCGCGGTGTCGCCCGCGCGCCGGTGGGTGAGGACGGAGACCCTCACGGCTCCACCGCCCGCGCGGCCGCCTCGACGTCGGCGACGGCGCCCGCGCGGCCGGGCTCGGCCAGCCACGCGAACGTCTCCTGGTTGCCGGCCGGGCCCGGCAGCCGCGAGGACGCGAAGCCCATCACGGCCGCGCCCGACCCGGCCGCCACCGTGACGAGCGCCTCGCGCCGGAGCGCCGGGTCGCGCACCACGCCGCCCTTCCCCACCCGCTCGCGCCCGACCTCGAACTGCGGCTTGACCATCACGAGCGCGTCGAACGGGTCCGCCGCGCAGCCCAGCACCGCGGGCAGCACCTTCGCCAGGGAGATGAACGACACGTCGGCGACGATCAGGTCCGGCCGGTACGGCAGCGCGTCGCACGCCAGCGAGCGCGCGTTCGTCCGCTCGAGCACGGTGACCCGCGGGTCGTCGCGGAGCGCCACCGCCAGCTCGCCGTAGGCCACGTCGAGCGCCACCACGTGCGCGGCGCCGCGCTGCAGCAGGCAGTCCGTGAACCCGCCCGTCGAGGCGCCGACGTCGAGCGCGCGCCGCCCTTCGACCGGCACGGCCAGCGCGTCGAGCGCGTTCGCCAGCTTGATCCCGCCGCGGGAGACGTAGGGCGGCGGCGCGACCACGTCGAGCTCGACGTCCGCAGCCACGAGCTGGCCGGGCTTCTCCGCCCGCCGCCGGCCCGGCCCGAGATGCACGTCGCCGGCCAGCACGGCCGCGGCCGCCCGCGAGCGCGACGGGAACAACCCACGCTCGGCGAGAAGGGAGTCGAGCCGGACCCGGGCCATCCGGGGACAGATCCTACGCGGAGGCGAGCGACCCGCGGGGGTCGAGCACCGCGGCCTGGATCCGCTCGGCGATGCGCTCGGGCGTGAAGCCGACCTCGGCGTGCAGCAGCTTGGGCGCGCCATGGGTGACGTAGCGGTCCGGCAGCCCGACGCGGAGGATCCGCGGCGTCAGCCCGCCCTCGGACAGCACCTCCCAGACGCCGGTCCCGAAGCCGCCGGCGAGCACGCCCTCCTCGACGGTGACGAGCAGCTCGTGCTCGGCGGCGAGCTGGGCCAGCAGGCCGGTGTCGAGCGGCTTGGCGAAGCGCGCGTCGGCGACGGTGACGTCGAGGCCGCCCTCGGCCAGGAGGTCGGCGGCGCCCAGCGCCCGGCCGACGCCGGAGCCGTAGCCGACGATCGCGACCCGCTCGCCCTCGCGCAGGATCTCGCCCGTGCCGATCTCGAGCCGCGACGGCGTCGCGGGCAGCGGCACGCCGGCCGCCTCGCCGCGCGGGTAGCGCAGCCCGACCGGCCCGCCGTCGTGCTGCAGCGCCGTGTGGAGCATGTGGACGAGCATCGCCTCGTCGCGCGGCGCCATCAGGGTCATGTTCGGCAGGCAGCGCAGGTACGCGATGTCGAACGCGCCGTGGTGCGTCGGGCCGTCGTCGCCGACGAGCCCCGCGCGGTCCATGGCCAGGACGACGGGCAGCTGCTGGAGGCAGAGGTCGTGGACGATCTGGTCGTAGGCGCGCTGGAGGAACGTCGAGTAGATCGCGGCGACCGGGCGCGAGCCCTGCAGCGCGAGGCCGGCCGCGAACAGCAGCGCCTGCTGCTCGGCGATCCCGACGTCGAAGTAGCGCTCGGGCATCGCCTTCTGGAGGATGTTCAGCCCGGTGCCGGAGTTCATCGCCGCGGTGATCCCGACGACGCGGTGGTCGCGCTCGCACTCGGCGACGAGCGCGTCGCCGAACACCTGCGTGTACTGCGGCGGCTTCTTCGCCCCGCCGGCCGGCTTCGACGGCGCCGGCATCCGCTTCGCGATCGAGTTCGGCTTCGCGGCGTGCCACTTCTCCATCCCCTCGAGCCCGCCGTCCTCGGCGGGCGAGAAGCCCTTGCCCTTCACCGTGGCGCAGTGGATGACGACGGGGCGCTCGGCCTCGAAGGCGGCACGCAGCGCGCGCCGCATCGCGCGCACGTCATGGCCGTCGATGACGCCCATGTACGCCCAGTCGAGCTCCTCCCAGAACAGCCCGGGCGCCCAGAACGCCTTGATCGACTCCTTCAGCTGCGGGCCGAGGCGCTCGAACCGCGTGCCGATCCCGGCCGGCAGCCGTGTGAGCTTCTCCTCGACGCCCTCGCGCGCCTTCCAGAGGCCCGGCTCGAGCCGGACGCGGTTGAAGTAGCGCGAGAGCGCGCCGACGTTCGGCGCGATCGACATCCCGTTGTCGTTGAGGATCACCACGAGCGGCGTGCCGAGGCCGCCGGCCTGGTGGATCGCCTCGAAGGCGACGCCGCCGGTCATCGCGCCGTCGCCGATCACCGCGACGACCTTGCCGTCCTGGCCGTCCCCGCGCCGCATCGCCTCCTTGATCCCGACGCCGTAGCCGATCGAGGTCGAGGCGTGGCCCGCGCCCATGATGTCGTGCTCGGACTCGTGGATCGCGCAGAACGGGGCGAGGCCGCCGTACTTGCGGATCGTGGACAGCTCATCGCGGCGGCCGGTGAGGATCTTGTGCGGGTAGGCCTGGTGGCCGACGTCCCAGAGGATCTTGTCCGTCGGGGAGTCGAGCAGCGAGTGCAGCGCGACCGTGATCTCGCACATCCCGAGGTTCGCCCCGAAGTGGCCGCCGATCTCGCCCACCGTATCGATGAGCAGCTCGCGGACCTCCTGGGCGACCTGATCGAGCTCGTCCTCGGTGAGGCCGTGGAGGTCCTGCGGGCGGTCGATGCGGTCGAGGAGGGTCATGAGCTGCGGAAGGCGATGAAGTCGGTGATCTGCTCGAGCTCGCGGGCGCCGGAGGTCGCCCTGGCCAGGGCCGCGCGTGCGTTGTGGTGCGACTCGGCGGCGAGCGCGCGCGCCCCGTCGAGCCCGTAGCGTGTCACGTACGTCAGCTTGCCGTGGCGCTCGTCCGAACCCTGCGGCTTGCCGAGGTCGGCGTCGGTCCCCGTCACGTCGAGCACGTCGTCGACGATCTGGAAGAGCACGCCCAGTTCAGCTGCGAACGCACGGAAGTCGGAGAGTGTAGGCGATGGGTCCCTGGCACCGTTCAGGAGCAGTACGCATTCGACGGACGCCCCGATCAGGCGCCCGGTCTTGAGCTCGTGCAGCCGGCGGAGGCTCCCCTCGCTCCCGTCGGCGATCGCGCGCACGTCGATGTACTGCCCGCCGACCATCCCGTTCACGCCCGTCGCGTCCGCCAGCTCGGCCACCGCCGCGAGCACGTCGGCGGGCGCGCCGGCCTGCTCGTGGAGCGCCAGCCGGAACGCCTCCGCGTAGAGCCCGTCGCCGGCCAGGATGGCCACGTCCTCGCCGAAGCGGACGTGACACGTCGGGCGGCCGCGGCGCAGGTCGTCGTCGTCCATCGCCGGCAGGTCGTCGTGGATCAGCGAGTACGTGTGGATCAGCTCGAGCGCGGCGGCGAACGGCAGCGCCCACGCGGCGTCGCGCCCCAGCGCCCGCGCCGTGGCGAGCGCGAGCACCGGCCGGATCCGCTTCCCGCCCGCCATCAGCGAGTAGCGCATCGCCTCCTCGAGCCCGGCGGCGGCCGGCTCGCGCGCGAACCGCAGCGCGTCGAGGTAGGCGTCGATCTCGGCGCGGAGGTGGTCCGGGTAGACGGCGGCCGCGGGCGCGGACACGGGCTCAGCCTCCCAGCGCGAGCTGCCCGGGCGCGGAGCCCGGGCCCGGCGCGTCGGCCGCGCGCACGCGCCGGTCCAGCTCGGCGCTCGCCTCGGCGGCCAGCCGGGCGCACTCGTCCACGAGCGCGGCGGCGCGCTCCGGGGTCAGCTCGGCGCCGCGCAGGTCGGCCGCCGCGCGCTCCAGCCGCTCGACCAGGTCGTCCAGTCGCGGGTCAGGCATGGCTCGCGCCATTCTCGCGCACCGAGCGCAGCGTCGCGCCCAGCACGCCGTTCACGAACCCCGGCGCCTGCGCCCCGCAGAACCGCTTGGCGGTCTCGACCGCCTCGACGATCGCGCCCTCGGCGGGGATCGGCGCGTCGCCCTCGACGAGGTCCGGATGCAGCATCTCGAGCAGCGCCACGCGCATGATCGCCCGCTCCAGCGGGGCGATCCGGTCGAGCGTCCAGCCCTCCGCGTGGGCGGCGATGTGGCCGTCGAGCTCCTCGGTGTGGTCCGCGGTCGCGTGGGCCAGCGCGCGCGTGAAGCCCGCGGCGTCGCGCTCGAACACGTCGTCGAGCGCGCGGCCGGTCAGCTCGTGCTGGTAGAGCGCGAAGACGGCGGCACGGCGCTGGTCGGAGCGGCGGGACACCCGCTCAGGCGCGCGACATGTACGCGCCGGAGCGCGTGTCGACCTTCACGCGGTCGCCGATGTTCACGAACAGCGGGACCGCGACCACCGCGCCGGTCTCGAGCGTCGCGGGCTTGCTGCCGCCGCCGGAGGCGGTGTCGCCGCGCACGCCGGGCTCGGTGTGCGTCACCTCGAGCTCGACGGACGCGCCGAGCTGGACGTCGGACGGCTGGTCGTCGATGTAGAGCAGGTCGACGCTCTCGTTCGGCTTGATCCACTGCAGCGTGCCCTCGAGCGAGCCCTCGGGCAGCGCGAGCTGCTCGTAGGACTCCTCGTCCATGAAGTGGGCGTCGGTGCCGTCCGCGTAGAGGAACTGCATCTTGCGCGCCTCGGTGCGGACGGGCCGGAACTTCTCCCCCGCCCGGAACGTCCGGTCGATCACCGCGCCGTCGGCGGCGCGGCGCAGCTTGGTGCGCACGAAGGCGCCGCCCTTGCCGGGCTTGACGTGCTGGAACTCGAGGATCTTGAAGATCGTGCCTTCCACCTCGATGTGGTTCCCGTTCTTGAACTGGTTCGTCGAGATCATGTGCGCGGGACAGTGTAGGTCCCGCTCAGGCCATGCTGATGCCGACCGCGACGAGGCCGAGCAGGCTGAGGTAGCCGACGACCATGCCGGCGATCGCGAGCCCGCGGCCGCGCTGGAGCCCGCCCGAGCGGCCGATCTGGTTCAGCGCGAGGTGGCCGAAGATCACCGCCAGCACCGATCCGACCCACCAGAACCAGACGAGCGAGAGGACCAGCGAGGCGATCGCGAAGCCGTTGAGCGTCGAGGCCGGGCGGACGAACGCGGGCGGCACCGGGCGCGGCGCGGGCGCCGGGGTGACGTCCGCGGTGAGCCGCTCGAGCTCGGCGCAGTGCTTCGCCGCGTAGGTGGCGGTCAGGCGCTCGTCGAGCTCCTGGGGATCGATCCGGCCTTCCAGCGCGGCGGTGTGGAGCCGTTGCGCCGTCGCCTCGCGATCGGCGTCGGAGGCGCGGAGGCCGAGGTTCGCCGGGTCCGTCATGTCCTGCTCCGAGGCTACCCGGTCGGCCCGGGGTCCTGAACGACCGGGGCCCGCGCAAGGCGGGCCCCGGGGTGCGGATCTAGTTCAGGGAGTACCAGTTCGGCGAGTCGTCGAACGGCGCGCCGAGGCTGGAGTTCACCTGGCGCGGGCAGGTCCGCGACAGGGTGTTCGGGAGGCAGGGGTTGAACGGGTTGACCCGGCCGTAGGAGCCCGGGTGCCAGAAGTCGGTCGCGAGCGGGGGCGTCTCGCGCTCGTGGCACTGGCGCCCGTCCGTGTCGTCGAGGCCGGAGGCGGCGTTGCGGCTCAGCTCCATGACGTTCGGGATGTCGTCGAAGTCCGAGTCGTCGGCACCGTCGATCACGCCGTCGCCGTCCGTGTCGCGGTCGACGTGGCTGGTCTGCGCGTAGGCGATGTGCCAGGGCTGTTCCTTCGAGTAGCAGCCGGCCCAGTAGGCGAGCGTCATGCGGCCGTGGGTCTCGTCGTAGTTCGTGAGGCCGTCGGCGTCCTCGTCGCGCTCGTCGTCGGACAGGTAGCCGTCCTCGAAGTGGTCGTAGTAGTAGATCTCCGACTGCCAGTAGCCGGCGGGACGCCCGACCGCCTCGGCGCCGTCGCGGTTCATGTCGAACAGGCCGTAGGGGTTGCGGACCGCGGCGTGGTCCCACCAGGGCGCGTTGTCGTCCAGGCGGACGGTGCGGTAGCCGTTGGCGCCGACCCAGGCGAGGAACTGCGCGCGCTTGTCGTAGCCGTCGCGCGACAGGGTCGGCTCGTGGCGGCCGGCGTCGGGGCCCGAGGGGATGATCCGCGAGCGCGAGTACTGCTTGCCGTCCGAGTAGGACATGTCGCCGAGCGCGCGCGGGTCGGTGTGGGTCACGTTCCAGGTGTAGACCCAGAGGTCGTGCTCCTCCTTGAGCGTCAGCGTGTCGCCGTCGTAGTCGACGCCGGCGTCCGCGAAGAGCGCGTTCGGGTAGGGGCGCTTGCCCGGGTAGGGCAGCGACACGTTCGGGTGCTGGAACTCGTCGTCGTTGAGGTCGACGGCCGACTGGTACTCGTAGCCGTCGATCACGCCGTCGCCGTCGCTGTCGGCCGCGCAGGGGTTCGTGCCGATCGCGGTCTCGAGCGTGTCGGACAGCAGGTCGTTGTCGTCGTCGGCCTGGTCGCGGTTCAGCACGCCGTTGCGGTCGCAGTCGAACTCCCACTTGTCGAGCACGCCGTCGCCGTCGCTGTCCGCGACGCACGCGGTCGAGCCCGAGCGACAGCTCGACCGTCGTCGGTCAGGCCGTCGTTGTCGTCGTCGCCGTCGAGCTTGTTCTTGGCGCCGTCGCCGTCGCAGTCGCCGTCCGGCAGCGCCTGCGCCGGCGTGACCGCGCGCGGCGGCCGCGGCGCGCTGACGACCGGGGAGAGCTTGTCGCCGGTGAACTTCTTGCCGAACTTCTTCGCCAGGATCCGGAGCCGGAAGCGGGTCGGGACCGGGTTGCCGGCGTTGAGGCCGAAGAACTCCTGCAGCGACGCCGGCACCTTGAGCGTGATCAGCTTCTTCGTCGCGATCTCCGCCTTCGCGAACACCGCCCGCGCGCCGTCGCGCTTGAACACCACGGTGTTCTTGTAGCGGCCGCGCTTGAAGTTCTTGCCGCGGATGGTCAGCGTCTCGCCGACCGCGACGTCCATCGGGGACACCTTGGTGACGACGGGCGCCTTGACCTTCTTCTTCTTGGCGGCATGGGCGTGGGGCGCAGCCCCGGCCGTGGCGGGGGCGGCCAGCGCGACCAGCGCCGTCAGCATGACGGCGCGGCGCAGCGGGGTGGGGATGCGGGCTCGGAGTTCCATCGCGCTCGTTATCGGCGAGCGGGCGGGACGCCTTGAGGCGATGGGGTCTCTACCCCACGAGCGTGAGCTGCTTCGAGCGTGCCGCTGAGCACGTCGCGCCCGTCGCCGGTCACGACGACGAGGTCCTCGATCCGCGCGCCGCCGCGGCCCGGGACGTAGATCCCCGGCTCGACGGTGACCACGTTGCCGGCGACGAGCCGCTCCTCGACCCCGCGCGCCAGCCGCGGCGCCTCGTGGATGTCGAGCCCGACGCCGTGCCCGAGCCCGTGGCCGAAGTGCTCGGCGTGCCCGGCGGCGCCGATCAGGTCGCGCGCGACCGCGTCGACGTCGCGCCCGCGCTCGCCGGGCCGGACGGCGCCGAGCGCGGCCTCCTGCGCCTCGAGCACCGTCGCGTAGAGCGCCGCGAGGTCGTCGGGCAGCTCGCCCGTGGCCCACGTCCGGGTGCAGTCCGAGCAGTAGCCGTCGAGGATCGCGCCGAGGTCGAGCGTGACCAGCGTGGCGGCGGGGATCGGGACGTCGCGCGGCGTCGCGTGCGGCAGCGCGCCGTTCTCGGCCGCGGCGACGATCGAGGGGAAGCTCGGGCCGGACGCGCCGAGGGCGCGCATCTGCTCCTCGGCGGCGAGCGCGACCGCGCGCTCGGTCCGGCCGGCGAGCCCGAAGTCGAGCAGCCAGGCGTAGACCTCGTCGATCAGGGCGGCCGCGGCCCGGATCGCGTCGAGCTCGGCGGGCTCCTTCACCGCCCGCTCGGCCTCGACCAGCCCGCCGCCCGGCGACGAGCTCGATCCGGTCCGGGAGCGTCTCGCGCAGCCGCGCGTGCGACCGGACCGACATGTGCTGGTCCTCGAACCCGAGCCGCAGCTCGCCCTCCGGCCAGCCCTCCGCGAGCGCGGAGCGCAGGTCCTGCGGGGCGGGCTGGAGGTCGAAGCCGTCGAGCTCCGCCCGCGCGCGCTCGACGTAGCGGCTGTCGGTGAGGAAGCGGCGCACGTCCGCGCCGACGACCGCGATCCCGTTCGTGCCGGTGAAGCCGGTCAGGTAGCGGAGGTTGATCCGGTCGGTGACGAGCAGGAGGTCGAGGCCGGCGTCCGCGAGCCGGGCGGCGACCCGGTCGGCGCGGCTCACAGCGCGGCCTTCAGCCGCTCGAGCCCGACGCGGTAGCCGGCGACGCCCTGGCCGCTGACCGTCGCGACGCAGACGTCCTCGAGCACGGACACGGCGCGGAACGGCTCGCGGTGCTTGACGTCGGAGAGATGGACCTCGACCGCCGGCAGCCCGGCGAGCTCGACGGCGTCGCGCAGCGACCACGCGTAGTGCGTCCAGGCGCCCGGGTTGAGCAGCAGCCCGTCGGCGTAGTCGGGCGCGTTGTGCAGCTCCTCGATGAACGCGCCCTCGTGGTCGGACTGGAAGAAGCGGGCGTCGAGCTCGAGCGCGCGCGCGAACTGCTCGATCTCGAACTCGAGCTTGGCGAACGTCAGCCCGCCGTAGTGCTCGGCCGGCCGCCGGTCGAGCGCGCCCAGGTTGACGCCGTGCATCACGGCCACGCGGTTGTTCATGCCAGCTCCCCCAGCGCCCGCTCGAGCTCGCCGGGCTCGACGGCCCGGCCGGTGCGCACGTCGCCGGGCGCGGCGACGAGCACGAATCCGACGCGGCCCCCGCGCCGCTTCTTGTCGCCCTGCAGCGCGGCGAGCACCGCGCCGTGGTCGACGGCGGGATCGAGCGTGGTCGGCAGCCCGTGGGCGGCGAGCAGCGACGCGACCTCCGCGCGCAGGCCGGGCTTCCCGGACAGCGTCAGGGCCGCGAGCAGGCCGAGCGACACCGCCTCGCCGTGGCGGTACCGCGCGTAGCCGGTCGCCGTCTCGATCGCGTGCCCGACGGTGTGGCCGAGGTTGAGCACCTGGCGGCGGCCGGCGTCGCGCTCGTCGGACTCGACGACGGCGAGCTTGGTCCGCGCGCAGGCGAGCACGAGCCCGGCGTCGACGGTCGCGCGCGGGTCGCGCACGCGCTCCCACAGCGGCCCGCCGGCGATCAGCGCCGTCTTGATCACCTCCGCCCAGCCCGCCGCGAGCTCCTCCGGCGGCAGCGTCTCGAGCGTGGTCGGGTCGGCCAGGACGGCCGCCGGCTGGTGGTAGGCGCCCGCGTAGTTCTTGCCCTCGGGCAGGTCGACGCCGGTCTTCCCGCCGTAGGCGGAGTCGACCTGCGCGACCAGCGTCGTCGGGACCTGGACGACCGCCACGCCGCGCTGGTAGGTCGCGGCGCAGAACCCGGCGAGATCGCCGACCACGCCGCCGCCGAGCGCGACCACGTGGTCGTCGCCGGCCATCCCGGCGGCGGCGAGCGCGCGCAGCACGGACCCGGCCCGCTCCCACGTCTTGGCCGCCTCGCCGGGCGGGACCTCGATCCGGCCGGCGACCTCCCCCACCGCGTCGCCGTAGAGCGGGCCGACGGTGGCGTCGGTGACGAGGAAGGCGCGGCCGGGGCCGTGGTCGGCGCCGAGCACCCCGCGGCCGACGTAGACCGGGTACTCGCCCGACGCGCTCCGGGCCCAGAGCATCCGCGTGCCCTCGGGCAGCGCGGTCATCGCCGGCACCGCGCGGCGCACCGCGTCGCGCGAGGAGTCGGTCAGCACGACGTCGGCGATCCGGTCGTAGAGCGGGCGGCGCGCCGCGTGCAGCGCCTCGAACGCGGCGCGGTCGCGCGCGAGCGGGCGGCGGCCGCCGGCGCGGTGCCAGGCCGTCGCGGTGTCGACGTCGAGCAGCACCACCGTGTGGCGCGCGAGCGCCGCGCGCACCCGCTCGGACCCGGCGGCGCCGCCGCCGAGCGAGAGCACCGGCCCGGGCGGCGCGTCGAGCAGCTCGCACACCACCTGCTCCTCGAGCGCGCGGAACGCGGCCTCGCCGTGCGTGGCGAAGAAGTCGTCGATCCGGCCGCCGATCCGCTGCTCGATCGCGTGGTCCGAGTCGACGGCGCGCCCGCCGAGCGCCCGGGCCGCCGCACGCGCCGCCGTCGTCTTGCCGGCCCCCATGAAGCCGATGAAGACGAGCGCGCGCCCGTTCAGCCCAGTCGCCGCTTCCACCCGATCCGCTCTTCGTAGGCGGCCAGCGCCGCCTGCACGTCGGCGATGTGGTCGCCGCCGAACTTCTGCCGGTAGGCGCCGGCGAGGACGATCGCGAGCATCGCCTCCCCCACGACGCCGGCGGCGGGGACGACGACCGAGTCGGTCCGCTCGCGCAGCGCCTGGGCGGGCTCGCGGGTCGCGATGTCGACCGACCGGAGCGGCTTGGTCAGCGTCGGGAGCGGCTTCATCGCGGCGCGGACGACGAGCGGCTCGCCGGTCGTCATCCCGCCCTCGAGGCCGCCGGAGTGGTTCGTCTCGCGGAAGTACCCGCGCGCCTCGTCGTAGAAGATCTCGTCGTGCGCCTCGGAGCCCGGGCGGCCGGCGAGGTCGAACCCGTCGCCGAGCCCGACGCCCTTGCACGCCTGGATCGAGAGCAGCGCCATCCCGATCCGGCCGTCGAGCCGCTCCTCCCACGAGACGTGCGAGCCGAGCCCGGGGACGCAGCCGAACGCGCGCAGCTCGAAGATCCCGCCGAGCGACTCGTTGCGCTTGCGCAGGACGTTGATCTCCTCGACCATCGCCGCCGCGACCTCCGCGTCCAGGCAGCGGACCGGCGAGTCGTCGACGCCGGCGAAGTCGGCGAGCGCCAGGTCGTCGCGGTCGGGCGCGCGCACCGACCCGATCTGCGTCACGTGCGAGACGATCTCGACGCCGAGGGCGCGCAGGAACGCCTTGGCGAGCGCGCCGCCCGCCACGCGCGCGGCGGTCTCGCGCGCGCTGGCGCGCTCGAGCACGTTGCGCACGTCGCTGAAGCCGAACTTCCAGACGCCGGCGAGGTCGGCGTGGCCGGGCCGCGGGAGGTGGACCTCGGGGACCGCGGCCTCGACCGGCCACGGGTTCATCCGCTCCTCCCAGTTGGCGTAGTCGCGGTTGACCACCTGGAGCGCGATCGGCCCGCCGAGGGTGCGGCCGTGGCGGACGCCGGAGGTGATCTCCGCGCTGTCGCGCTCGATCTTCATCCGGCCGCCGCGGCCGTGGCCGAGCTGGCGCCGGGCCATGTCGTCGTTGACCGCCTCGCGGTCGAGCTCGAGCCCGGCCGGGAGGCCCTCGACGATGGTGGTCAGGCCGGGCCCGTGGCTCTCCCCGGCGGTGATGACGCGCAGCGACACGCCCGGAAGCCTACGAGAGACCTCCGGGCGGGGCGCCTCAGCGGATCGGCAGCAGCGAGGTGCCGCCGAGCCCGGACCCGCGGCGCTCGACGCGCGAGCTGCGGGCGACGCGGGCGAGCTTCGACGAGCGGGCGGCCTTCGCCGCGTCCGTCGTCTGCTTCTTGTTGATCGCCAGCAGGTCGAGCTCGAACTGCTCGCCGACGCTCCCGTCGTCGCCGTGGACGTCGAAGAACATCGTGTCGCCCTTCTGCATCCGGACCGTCTCGCAGCTCTCCGGCGACGGATGGCAGGCGCCGTCCCCGACGGCCGTGACCGTCGAGTCGAGCAGGAAGACCGCGGTCTTGTGGTCGTCGAGCAGGCCGAGGTACACCAGCAGCGGGTTCTCGTCCGACGGCAGCGCCGAGCGCCGCGTCAGGATCCCGGTGGCACCCGCGTCGCCGCCGCTGAAGCGGACCTTGAGCGAGTACTGCGGGTAGGTCTTCGGCTTCGGCTTGGGCGCCGGCTGGGTGCCGGGGTCCACGGGGGCGGGCGCGGGCGCGCTGCCGCCTCCGCCGCTCGAGGCGGGCGGCTCGGGCGCGGGGCTCGCGTCCTTGCCGTCGTCGCCCTTGTCGCCGGACGAGGACTTCTTCGCGTCCTTGTCGTCCTGCTTCTCCTGCTTCGGCTCCTTCGCGGTGGACGCGAAGATGTCGCGCTGCTTGCCGATCACGACCCGGCCCTTCGCGCGGACCGAGACCGCCTCGGCGGTCACGATCGGCTCGTCGGAGAGGTCGTCGGCGCCGGCGTCACCCGCGCTCGCGGGCGGCGTCGCGGCGTCGACCGCCGGCTCCGGGTCCTTGGCGAGCACGAGCGGCACCGCCACGATCGCGGCCACCAGGAGGAGCGCGACCGGCCACAGCCGGCGCTCCTTCAGCTGGCGCCAGATGTCGGTGAGAAAGCTCATTCGATGGCTCCAGTCACGGCGGCGGAGGTCGGGGTGGAAGCGGTGGTGGAACCGCCCGGATCGGAGGACGCACGGCGGCGCCGCTCACGCCCTCCGTCGGCGGCACGAGGAACGTGCTCGCGCTGACGTCGGCCTGCAGCCCGGTCTTCAGGTTGCCCGGCGACGGGATGAGGGTGATCGTGTCGACGCGCATGAGCCGGCCCTTGACGTCGATCCGCCCGTCCTGCACGGCGACGAACTTCTCGAGCTCGGTGAACAGCGAGGAGAGGTGGCCGTAGTCGCCCGAGAACTGGAGCGCGAACGGCATCGTCGAGAACCCGGCCGAGGTCGAGGCGATCGCCCCGGGCGGCGGCGTCGGGCCCGTCGTCGGCGTGCCGGCGGCGGCGGTCGACGGCCCGCTCGAGCCCGCGGCGGAGATCGAGCGGAAGTTGACCTTGGCCGACTTCGAGGCCGAGTCGAGCTGGACGACCAGCGAGCGCACGTCGTCGTCGGCGGGCACCGCCTTGCCGAGGCTCGTCACGCGGGCGTAGGTGACCTTGTACTCGTCGCGCGCCTTCTGGTAGGAGGCGAGCGTCGCCTCGGCGGCGCTGACCTCCGACTGCTTCTGCGCGACCTGCTGGTCGAGCGAGGCCACCTCCTCGCGCTTCGGCGCGAGGAGCAGGAACCAGTACGCGGCGGCCAGGCCGGCCACGACCAGGATGCCGAGGAACAGCTTGTTCGAGCGCATCACTCGGGTCCCTTCTCGGTCGAGGCGGTCTCGGACTTGCCGTCGGCCGCGTTCTCGACCGCGGAGTCCGACGGCGGCTTGGTCGCGGACTGCGCGTCCTGCGGCGCGGGCGCGGCGCCCGGCGTCGCCGGGGTGGCCGCGACCGTCGCGGCGGCGTCGTCCTCGAAGAAGGCGACGACCTGGAAGTCGGGCGGCGTGTCCTTGCCCTTGCCGGAGCAGCCGGGCGCCTCCGTGGCGGCGTCGGCGGCGGGCGCGCCGGTCTCGGCCGCAGGCGCGGGCTTGACCGACTTGGCGAGGCTCACGCGGGTGACCCCGGACACCGTCCGCAGCCGCGACATCATCACCGCGACGCTCTCCTGATCGCGCGTGCAGCCGTCGATCGTGATCGCGGGGGCGGTGATCGCGCCGCGCAGCGGCGAGTCCGAGCCGGCGTCGGCGGAGACCGAGCCGGAGAGCTTCTTCACCGTGACGTTCGACGGGATCGCCCGCGCCATGTCGCGCAGCGCGTGCTCCCAGTCGAAGCGGGTGGAGGCCAGGTCGCGGACCGTGGCGATCCGCTCCTGGGCGGTCGCCTGGAAGTCCGCATAGGGCTTGAGCGCGTTGACCTCCTGCGTGATCGCGGCGCTGCGCGCGGTCAGCTGGTCGAGATCGGCCTGGCTCTGCTTGATCTCGTTGGTGGTCAGGACGTACCCGGCGAGGGCGATCGCGCAGAGCCCGAGGGCGCCGAGCGCGATGTACGCGCCCGAGCCACCGCCGGCCTCCGGCGCGGAGGTGACCGGAGCGGAGGCCTTGACGGACCCGCGCAGGTCGGCAGGAAGCAGGTTGACGGCTCGCATACGCAGAAGAGGTGGGTCGGGGATGGGTGAGCGGCGGGGTCTGGGAACGGCGCCGTCGCTTCACGCTGCTTATCGGCACCGGGGTGGGCGCGCTTTAGGTGGGGTGGAGACCCCAACGCGCCCCGGCGCCGCTACGCGAAGGTGTCGAGGTACCAGTCGACGATCTGGTCCCCGGCGAACAGGCCGACGAGCCCGCCGGCGGCCAGGAACGGGCCGAACGGGACGCCGGCCTTGCGGCCGTGGCGGCGGATCACGACGATCCCCACGAGCGAGCCGAGCACGAGCGCGGCGAGCATCGCGGGCGCGACGTTGCGGCCCAGGAAGAGGCCCATGACGGCGGCGAGCTTGACGTCGCCCATGCCCATCCCGGCGGGGTAGGCGATCGCGGCGACGAGCAGGAACCCGCCGGCCGCGGCGGCCGCGATCAGGTGCTCGACCAGGTCGTCGGTCTGGAAGATCGCGACGAGCGCGATCGCCACCACCGCCCCGAGCGCGGTCAGCTTGTTCGGGATGATCCGGTGGTCGAGGTCGATGAACGTGATCGGCACGAGCAGCAGCACGAAGGCGAGCCCGAGCCAGACCTGGTCGTTCGCCCCGTTGTCGAGGACGACCGCGACGCAGAGCGCCGCCGTCAGCGCCTCGACGAGCGGGTAGCGCGCGGAGATCGGCTCACCGCAGTCGCGGCAGCGCCCGCGCAGCAGCAGCCAGCTGACGACCGGGATGTTGTCCCGCGAGCGGATCTGGCGCCCGCAGCCGGGGCAGCGCGAGCGCGGCTTGGACAGCGACTCCCCGCGCGGGAGCCGCCAGATGACGACGTTCAAGAACGATCCGATCGCCAGGCCGAGGATGCCGGCGAGGACCGCGGCGGCCCCGGTGCTCATGGCGCGATCGTACGAGCGTTACGGCCGGGACGGCACGGCGAGGCCCGCCGCGACGGTCAGGCGGCCGGCGTCCTCGACGCCGTCGTCGCTGCGGACGGTCGCCGCGGAGACCGGCATCCGGAGCAGCTCGGCGAGCCGCTCGGCCAGGCCGGGGATGTCGACGCCGGGGCCCGTGAGGACCGCGTGGTCGACCGCCTCGGCGCTCTCCTGCATGCGGTAGAAGTTGAGCGAGTTGCGGACGGTGTCCGCGATCTGGTGGACGCCCTCCTCGAGCGTCGACCGCGCGGCGCCGACGAGCTCGGCGTCGCCGTCGACCTCGTCGAGCGGGGTCGCGAGCCCGACGTGCGTCATCCACTGGCGCGCGTGCTCGAGCGTCAGCCCGCGGCGCTCGGAGAGCGTGGCGGCCATCGCGTCGATGCCGCCGGCGGCGGCACGCGTGAACAGGCACCCGGACGCGTTGGCGACGGCCACGTTGACCAGGCCGGCGGCGTTGATGTAGAGCAGGGCGCGGCCGTCCTCGGCCACCTGGTCGACGGCGCGCACCATGCCGAAGGCCGACAGGTCGAGGCCCTCGAGCTCGAGGCCGGCCTCGCGGACGGCGCCGACGACGCGCTCGACCATCTCGCGCCGGACGGCGACGACGACGATGCGGGCGCGCGGGCCCTGGACGGTCTGGACGGTGCCGAGCGGGACCATGTCGAGCACGGCCTCCTCGATCGGCATCGGGATCTGGTCGGGCACGAGCGCGCGGGCGGAGGCGAGCAGCGCCTTCTCGTCGTCGATCACCGGGACGTCGAGCGTGCGCACGACGATCCGCTGGTTGGCGATGCCGAGGCGGACGCGCTTGGGCAGGTCGTGCTCCTCGAAGAGGGTGCGCAGGACGTCGGCGAGCGCGGCCTGGTCGGTGACGTCCCCGTCGCGCAGGACGCCGGGGCGCAGGTGCGCGACGGCGCCGCGCTCGAGCGTCAGCGAGCCGTTGACGTGGACCGCGGCGGCGGCCACGTGGCCGGGGTCGAGCTCGAGCCCGACGACGGAGGTGTTGGATGCGCGCTTTCTCTTGAACACGGGTTCCGTATCGGCACGCGCGCGTACAGGCTTTAACGACGAAGCGGGCCCCGGAGGGCCCGCTTCGCATGCGGCTTGAACTGAGGTGCTGACTACCAGGCGCCGCCGGTGGGGCAGCCGCCCTTGCCTGCGGTGGTGCAGGTGCGGGACACGACGCCGGAGGTGTTCTTGATGCTGAACTTGTTGGCGCCGTTGGCCTTCGAGGTCACGGTGACCGTGTAGCCGTTGACGTCGGCGCCGGTGACGGCGAGACCCTGCGCGTTCTGCAGCGCCGGCTCGATGTTCTGCAGCGCGGCGACATCGGCGCCGGCGTAGGACTGGTTGTCCGTGAAGTACGTCTCCATCGCCGTCTGGGCGGTGCGGACGCCGCTCTTCGCCTCGGAATCCTGCGCCTTCTCGCGCTGGTTGAGGAAAGCCGGCAGGGCGATCGCGGCAAGGATGCCGATGATCAGGATGACGACCAGGAGCTCGATGAGCGTGAAGCCCTTCTCGCTGCTGGCGCGCTCGCGGAGCTTGTTGAGCATGAAGCTGAACCCTCCTGAAGGGATCGTGGGGCCTGTGGGGACTGCTCGCCAGGTCCTCGGTCCTCGCCTCCGCGCTGCGGTGGCAACCCGGCCGGCCCCATCCGGGGGCCCCGTGGTTTTGCGTCACGCCCTTGCGGGCGCTTTGCCTTTTGCACCTCGGTCGGCTGGCAGGTGACGTATCGGCAAATGGGGTCCAGGCCTTAACGCCGTCCACGAATTTCTCGACGCGGGGTAAGCTCGGGGCGCATGACGGCGCGCCGCCTCCTGCTCCTCGCCGCCGTGCTGATGGTGCTCGCGGCGCTCGCCGCCGGCCTCGCGCCGCGGTCGGACCCGCCGGGGCCGGCCACGGCCCCGGAGGCCGCGCGGACCGTCGAGGTCGTCGAGCAGGAGCTGTCGGCGGACGAGACGGACCAGACGATCTCCGCGCGCGTCGGCGACCTGGTCCGCTTCTCGGTCGCGGGCGACACGCTCGACCAGGTCCAGATCGAGCGGCTCGACCGGATCGACCCGATCGAGCCGACGACGCCGGCGCGCTTCGAGGTGATCCCGGAGGCGCCGGGCGCCTACCCGATCCGGCTGATCGACGCCGACCGCCGCATCGGGCGGCTCGACGTCAAGCCGTAGCGCGGCGCGCGGCCTGCGCGTCGTGCTCGGGGATGAACCGCCCCGTGCCCTCGCACCACGGGCAGTCGACCGGCTTCGGCTCGCCGCCCTTGCCGGAGATCACCTTGCCGGTGCCACGGCACGCATGGCAGCGCTCGGGGTCGTAGGGCTCGTCCGCGCTCACGGCGCGGGCACGTTAGCGCAGCCTCAGCCCATGCCGGGCGGGGCGACCGAGGTCGCGGCGCGCGGATCCTCGCCCGAGCCGCGCAGGCGCGGGTCCGCGGGGACGTCCGTCGGCAGCGAGCGGCGCATCGCCGGCGGGACCTCGCGGTCGGTCAGCGGCAGCGCGATCCCGTAGCGCCCGAAGACCTCGCGGGCGCCGAGCGTGTCGGCGAGCCGCAGCAGCAGCCCGAGGACGACCGGATCCCCGAGCGGAGAGCGCGCGGCGAGCGCCGCGACCCACTCCGGGGCGAAGTGCTGCGTGACGAGCTCGCCCGCGAGCGGCTTGGTGAAGAGCAGCGCGCCGTTCGGCGCGTCGTCGCCCGCGAGCGACGCGAGCGCGCTCCCGCCGCGGCTCGTCCACAGCCAGCCCTCGATGCCGTCCTCGCGCGGGACGACCGCGGTGCGCGAGAGCCGGCGCAGGACCGGGAGCCGGCCCGCATCGTCGCCCGCGCGGGCGGGGCCGGGATCGACGGTGGCCAGCGCGAGCGCGGCCAGCGGCAGCTCCAGCGGACGCGCGAGGGCGCGCCCGTGCTCGATCGCGAGTCCCTCCGGCGAGAACCGCAGCACGCCGGCCGGGACGGCGGAGCGACGCCCCCAGCCGCGCCCCTCCTCGAGGCGCACGAGCAGCTCGCGCGGCGCCTCCTGGACGGTCGGGGGCGCGACGCTCACTTCGCCGGCACCTGCTCGTTCGACCGGATCACGCCCCACGCGGAGGCGACCGGGTCGAGGAAGAACGGCGGGCTGCGGTAGCGCAGGCGGTCGTCGTAGTTGTAGATCTTCTGGAAGCCCGTGCCGCTCGCGCTCGTGCCGCCGGTGCCGACCGGCCCGCGGAACTTCTGCGCGATCGCGCCGGTCACGGTGAGCGCGCCGAGCTTCGCCCCGCAGTTCCAGTTGTCGACGATGAACGAGTGCTTGAGCGAGAGGATCGCCGCCTCGACCGTGACGTTGCTGACGAGCGGGTACTGCGTCGTGTTCACGTTCGTGCACGAGCTGCTGGTGCGCGTCACGCGGTGGGCGATCCGGACGTAGTTGTTCGCGATCAGGCCCATGACGACGTCGCCCTCGCGCTTGAGGTCGGCGTTGCTCGAGTAGTCGGGCGCGCGGACGATGATGTCGTTCTCCGACGCCAGCGTGAGCGACTTCGTGTACGTCCCCGAGACGTAGAGCTGCGCGCAGCCCGCCGGCTCGTTGTACGCGGCCGTGATCGGCGGGTTGCTCGAGCCGCAGGTCGTGGTCGAGTTCTTGACGTAGATGACGCCCTTCGGCGGATACGACACGGTGGTCGGCGTCGCGCCGTACTTCGCGGCGTTCGTCACCGTCATCGTGTTCGCCGTGCCGTTGAAGCGGATCGTCGTGGTGCCCGTGTAGACGTAGTCGGTGTCGGCGACGTCCTTGAGCGCGGCGTTCGTCGTCGGCATCGTGAGCTCCTGGACGCCGGTCCGCAGCGTGCCCTTGAAGTCCGGCGTGCCGCTGCCGCAGACCTTGACGTAGCCGGTGCCGGTGCCGGAGACCTCGATCTTGTCGGCGGCGCTGCGGCCGAAGCTCGGGGAGTCGCAGACGAGCACGCTCTCGTCGTTCGTGTGGAACGGCCCGTTGATCTCGTCGAAGTCGGCGAACTGGATCTCCGTGCAGTCGTCCGGGCGCTTGCTGCGGTCCTTCTCGCAGTTCGCGGCCGCCCAGCTCGGGCTCGGCGTCTTGGTCGGGTCGTACGCGGCCGGGTCGAGCGTCTCGTAGTCGGTGAAGTAGAGGAAGTCGAGGAACGAGCGCCGGCGGAACGTCGCGCGGATCGAGCGGCGCAGCTTGGACGACGCGTTGGGGCGGCCCGTGACCCGGATCGAGAACGTGCCGGTCGACGGGTCGATCATGCTCGACTGGTCGCCCTCCACGCATGCCGTCCGGCCCTTCGCGGGCAGCAGCTCGATCGCGTACTGCGCGGGCGAGCCGGCGACGTTGCGCCACTTGCGCGGGTCGGCGCCCGCCCAGTTCCACTTCTGGTTGACCGGGCTGTTCTCCGTCGCGTTCGGCTTCGCGACGTTCGTGCACTTGGTCCAGTAGTCGTTGTCGGAGTTGAGGTGGTACTGGTAGAAGTTCACCCCCGACTCGGCCGCCGCGTAGGTCGCCTTGCGGTCCTGCGAGTTGCGGCTCATCGGCAGGTCGCCGTTGGCCGCGGCGAAGCCGCCGATGACGAGCGTCGTGGTGGCGATCATCACGAGCATCACCGCCAGCATCGAGAAGCCCGACTCGTCGCCGAGCCGCGCGTGGGCACGTGAGATCAGGTTCATGCGCATGTCGGGTAGGGAGCGGGGTCGTTGGGGTCGGCGCTGCGGAAGTAGACGTCGTCGGTGAACGTGCTGGCCACGCGCTTGGCCGCCGGCGTCCGGAGCCCGCCGCCGCGCGCGGCGTAGGTGATCGACACCCGCGCGATCCGCCCGAGGTCGGCCGCGGCCACCGGGTTCGCGAGCGCCAGGGCGGCGGTCGGCGGGGTGGCGGTGTTGAAGGCGTAGAAGCGGAACATCGGCGTCGTGCCGTCCAGCTCGACGTTCTCGGCGAGCTGGCGGTTCTGGCTCGCCGTGGCGCTGAACGTCGTGGCCGGCGGCATGCCGGTGCCGGGATAGATCGCCTGCGTGAGCCGCTTCGTCGTCGGGTTGTAGGTCAGCACGTGTTTCTCCGGCGGCTTGGTGCCGTCGCCGAGGTCGGAGTAGTAGGTCATCGAGGTGCCCGACGCGGCGGTGATCGCCGGCGCGGTCGCGCTGAGGCAGACCGACGACCGGATCGCGCGCGTCATCGTGTCCATCGCCTGGCGGCCCTTCTGGGTCGCCTCGACGCGCGCCTGCGTCTCGGCGGTGCGGTTGAGCACGTGGTCGAGCAGCGCGAACGTCGCGAGCAGGATCGTCGTCGCCATCATCAGCGCCGTCAGGAGCTCGGGCAGCGTGTGCCCGTCCTCCCGGCGCAGCCGCGCGCTCACGGGCACCGCCCGGTCGTCGAGCCGGTGCTGTTGACGTCGATGGTGACGAGCGCCGGTGTCGTGGTCATCGCCGTGTTGGCGACGCCCGTCACCGTCTTGCGGCGCGTCACGTTGTCGGCGCAGATGTCCCAGGTGCCGTACGGGAGACCGGGGTCGAACGTCGCGCCCTTGCGGGTGAGGAAGCCCTTGTTGAAGTCGTCGACGTTCCAGGTCGTGAGGCCGTTGACGGTGTCCGTGCGGACCCCGGCCATGACGTCGTTCGGCGCGCACGCCGCGCTCGCGCTCAGCGTCGCCGTCACGTTGGCGGCGCCGACGACGGCGGTGCCGGCCTTGACGACCACCCGCGGCCCCGGCTGCGTGACGTTGACGTTGTAGATCCCGGCGCGGTCGACGATCTGCTTCGCGCCGTTGGTGCCCGGGTTCTCGGCCGAGCACTGCCCGGTGAAGATGCCGTAGGCGTCCTTGAACGGGAACAGCTTCGTGGCCGTGAACGCGCCGGACGGCACGGTCAGCGGGGTCGTCTCGGGGAAGACCCGCATGCCGGTCCCCGGGATGCCGGCGTTGGCGAACCCGAGGTCGAACGCGCGCGACGCGCCGGTGACCATCGTCCCGCCGGTGGCGCTCGTGTTGTTGAAGTAGCGCGACCGCACGGTCGCGTTCACCGACCCGGCGACGTCGTAGAGGATCGTCGTCACGTTCGTGGTCCCGTTCGAGACGTTGCCGGACATGTGCACGTCCTGGACGCCGAGCGGGTTGACCCAGCCGGGGTTGTTGACGTTGACGTCCCAGGTCCCGACCGGGATGTAGGCGAAGATCGCGCAGCCGAGCTCGTTGGTCAGCTCGCCCTTGGTCTGGGTGCCGTTGCCGATCGTCACGGCGATGTTCGGCACGCCGACGCCGTCGCGGTTGTTGATCTGGACGGCGAGCGTGCCCTGGTTGGCGCCGACCGCGCCGACCGGGGGCGCCACGAGGCTGTCGATCGTGACGGGCGCGGTGCGCGAGCCGACGGTCGACGAGGTGACGGTCGAGCGGATCCGCAGGTAGTCGGCCTGGGTCGAGCTGTTCGTGCAGGAGATCGTCCCGCCGGTGTTGTCGCGGATCCAGTCCGAGTCCGAGGCGACGCGGTACGTCGCGCCGGCGACCACGACGTCGCGGGCATAGCTGTAGTTCGAGAGGTCGATCGCCCGCATCCCGCGCATCCGCTCCTGGTCCTGCTCGGCGAGCGAGCCCGCGACCGAGCGCGCCTTCTCGCGGCCGGAGCTGCCGGCGGCGCCGTCGATGCCGGCGAGCACCCCGAGGACGATGAGCGCGAAGATGGCCGCCGCGGCGACGGCCTCGACCAGGGCGAAGCCACGGTCGTCGGAGAGCGGGCGGGCGCGGGTCACGTGCCCTCCATCGGCCCCGGCCCCCCGCGGGTTGAGCGGAGCCGGACGCTCGTACGACGTGCGCTCAGCCGCGCTCGAGCGCGAGCGGTGCGCCGAGGAAGGCCGCGAGCCGCTCGGCCTCGGCCTCGGCGCCCGCTCGCTGCCCCGGCGCGAAGCGCCCGAACGGCCGTAGCGTGACGCGCGTGGCGCCGCGCTCGACGGCGTGCTCCCAGGTGCCGATCATGCGCCCGTCGGCGAGGATCACCGGGCTCAGCCAGCCCTGCGGCCGGTAGACGTCCGCGCGGCGGGCGGCGGGCAGCACGGCCTCGGCGTCGCGCGGCGCCGCGACGACGTGGTGGTCGAACGCGGGCAGCAGCCGGACGACGCCGGCGGGCTCCGCCGCGGCGGCGTCTTCCACGTCGGCGGCGAGCATCCAGCCGCGCGCGCCCTCGACGTCGACCTCCTCGACCGCGTCGCCGAGCGCCGCCAGCCAGCGCCCCGCCTCGGCGGGCGACGTCATGCCGGACCAGCGCTGGAACTGCTCGCGCGGCGCGGGGCCGTAGACGCGCAGGTAGCGCCGCACCAGCTCGTGGGCGGACGCCTCGTCCGGGCCGGGATGGGCGAAGCCGTCGAGCCAGTCCGCCGGGCGCGTGAAGCGCACGCGCTGCCCGTCGGGCGGCGCGAAGCAGAGGTCGCCGGTGAACGCGGCGGGCTTGAGCAGCTCGCCGAACCCGCTCGCGAGCTTCGCCTCGAGCGCAGGGTCGCCGGCGCGCGCCGCCGCGCCGGCGGCGAGCTCGGCGCGCGTCCGCGGCGGGCCGGCGAGCTCCTCCCCGATCGCGGCGAGCATCGCCTCGGCCTGCGCCTGCGTGACGCCGTAGTGGCGCTGCCAGGCCGGCACCTCGTAGCGCGGCCGCAGCCGCGCGAGCGCGCCCGTGTAGCGCGCGAGCTCG
Source organism: uncultured Solirubrobacteraceae bacterium (assembly GCA_963791405.1). Lineage (GTDB taxonomy): Bacteria > Actinomycetota > Thermoleophilia > Solirubrobacterales > Solirubrobacteraceae > DASQMT01. The sequence continues at coordinate 89,185 of CAWBSJ010000013.1, forward strand.
CCGGCGGGCAGCAGGTGCAGGGTCCCGCGCATCGCCCAGGTCTTGACGAGCCGGCGGCGCTTCCACAGCTGGTCGCCGACCCAGCCCGGCTCGAGGCCCTCGACCCGCGCCCACAGGGTCAGCTCGGCCGATGCGGCCACCTGGGCGTGCAGCCCGCAGAGGTCCGAGACCACGGTGAGCGCCCGGCGGGTGGACGCGCGCTCGGCGAGGTGCTGGCGGCGCATCCGCCAGGCCAGCACCGACTCCCAGGTCAGCCGCCTCACCCTCGACCTCGACGAGACCCTGAGTCCGCGGCCTCGCCGAGGAGCCGCTCGACGAGCACGCAGTCGCGCCACTCGCCGTCGAGCCGCCCGTGCCGGCGCTGGATCCCGACCTCGTCGAAGCCCGCGGCGCGATGGACGGCGCGGCTCGCCGCGTTCGACGCGAAGATCCGCGAGGTGAGCTTGTAGAAGCCGTCCTCCTCCGCTGCGGTGCAGAGCCGCTCGAGCAGCGCCCGGCCGGCGCCGTGCCCGCGCGCGGCGCGCGCGACGTAGACGCCGTGCTCCCCCACCCCCGCGTAGACGCAGCGGTCCGAGTACGCGCTCACGCGCGCGAAGCCGAGCAGCGTCCCGCCGTCCTCGGCGACGATGAACGGGCCGGGCTCCCCGAGCCAGGCGGCCACCTCGTCCGGCGTCCGCGCGCGGGTCTCGAACGTCGCCTCGCGATCCTCGATCCCCTCGTTGTAGATCGCGGCGATCGCGGCGGCGTCGGCGTGGCTTGCGGGGCGGAGCTGCATCGGAGGGCGGATACCCGTACCACGGATCTCGGGGTCACTCCCTGTCCGCGGCACCGGGCGTCGGGGAAGCTCAACCCATGACCGCCCCGCCCTCCACCATGCCGGTCCCGGTCCTCGAGGCGCTCGCCGCCGCCGCGCGCGACGCCCACAGCCGCCAGCGTGACCTCGTCCGCGCGAGCCTCGTGCTCTGCCCGGGCAAGGCCGAGCAGCGGCGCGTCCGAGGTTAGATAATGGACATCGGCGGGCGCGGCGGGGATACTCGCGCGCATGTTCGCCACCATCGCCGTCGGCCTCGACGGCTCCGCCACCGCCGGTGAGGCGGTCCGCGCGGCCTCGGAGCTCGCGCGGCGATTCGACGCCGAGCTCGTCCTGCTGAGCGTGTTCCCGGCCCGCCGGCTCGTCCAGTCGGGCGGCCATGAGGAGGACTGGGCCACGAACCCCGCCGCGCGCCAGCGCGAGAGCCTCGACCGCACCGAGGCCTCGCTGCGCGAGGGCGGCGTCCGCACCCGGTCGCTCGTCGCCGAGGGCGACGCCGGCGACGTGCTCGTCTCGCTCGCCGAGGACTGCGGCGCCGACGTCCTCGTGGTCGGCAGCAAGGGCATGGAGCGCCGCGTGCTCGGCAGCGTCCCGAACACGGTCACGCACAAGGCGCGCTGCTCCGTGCTGCTCGTCAAGACGACCTGAGGTCAGTGGTGCGCGTGGTGCTGGTGCACCACGGCGTGCCCCTTGCCCCGCCGGATCAGCGCCCGGTTGGCCGGGAAGGCCGCCGCGCCGGCGATCAGGAGCGCGACCGCCAGCGAGCCCCAGAACAGGGGGTCGCCCAGCCCGGCGTCCAGCGCGCCCGGGATCAGCACGATGATCGCGGTGTCGACGACCTCCATGATCGCGATCGAGATCGTGTCCGAGGCCAGCGCGATCGGGACGACCGCGCCGAGCGCCATGCCCGAGCGCAGCAGCGGGTAGCTGGTGAACGAGTAGCCGAAGAAGAACGCGAGGGCGATCGAGAGGAGCGTGGTGGCGAGGTCCGAGAACCCGGCGGCGGTCCCGATGACCATGCCCAGGACCTCGCCCGTGGCACAGCCGGAGAGGCAGTGCACCGTGGCGCTGAAGGCGATCCGGTTGAGGGCTCCGTCCATACCGGTCCACTATACCCAGCGGGGGTATGACGGTGCAGCTCGCCGATGAGGTCGTCGCCCTGCGGCCGTGGCGGGGCGACGACGCGGCGGGGATGCTCGGGTTCGCCGACCCGCTCGTCCAGCGCTTCTCCTGGCCGTTCGAGCGGCCCTACACCGAGGCCGACGCGCGCGCCTACCTCGAGTCGCTCGCGCGCGGCGACGAACTCGGGTTCGCGCTCGTCGAGCCGGGTCGCGAGGACCGCGTGCTCGGCGGGGCGTCGCTCTACGACCACGAGCCCGCGCAGGCGCGGGCCCGGATCGGCTACTGGCTCACCGCGGAGGGCCGCGGCCGCGGCCTGGCGACGCACGCGGTCCGGCTGCTGGCGGACTGGGGCGTCGCCGAGCTCGGCCTCGCGCGGCTCGAGATCACCTGCGCGCCCGGCAACGTGGCGTCGCAGCGCGTGGCCGAGCGCTGCGGCTTCGTGCGCGAGGGGCTGCTGCGCTCGCACATGCGCTTCAAGGGCGGCCGGCGCGACACCGTGGTGTTCGGCCGGGTGACCTAGCCGGCCGCCCGTGCGGCGGCGTCAGTCGTCGTCGCCGCCGCGGTCGTCGTTCCCGCCGTCGTCGTCGCCGCCGTGGTCGCCGCCGCCACCGGAGCGCTCGACCTCGAGCGCGACCCAGCGGCCGTCGCTGCGGCGCACGGTCGCCTCGATGTTGCGCATGCCGGCGGACAGGCCGGCGAGGCCGGAGACCCGCTCGAAGCGCGTGTTGCGGTTGACCTTGATGCGGATCGTGCCGCGCTCGCTGTCGCGCAGGCGGAACGTGCGGTTGTCGCGGTTGACGGACACGACGGTGCCCTCGTACTCGCGCGCGGCGGCGGCGCCGGCGGGAGCGGCGGCGGCGGTCGCCGGGGCGGCGACGGCGGCCGTGACGAGGGCGAGCGGGACGATCGTGCGGAGCGGTCTCATGGTGCACCTCCGTGGGAGCGGGACGGGAACGGGGCCCACGATCGCGCAGGCAGGGGAAACGTACGGCGAGCGCTCGGCAAAGGTTCGGCAAACCCGTACGCTGGATGACATGTGCCGAAACATCCGCAACCTCTACAACTTCGATCCTCCGGCGAGCCGCGACGAGGCCCACGAGGCCGCGCTCCAGTACGTGCGCAAGGTCAGCGGCTTCACCAAGCCGTCCAAGGCCAACGAGGAGGCGTTCGCCCGCGCCGTGCACGACATCACGCACGCGACCGAGCACCTCCTGGCCGATCTCGTGACCAACGCGCCGCCCAAGGACCGCGAGGTCGAGGCCGCCAAGCGCCGCGCGAAGGCCGCCGAGCGCTACGCCGCCTAGGCGACGGCGCGCAGCAGGGCCGCGGTCGCCGCGGCGGCGAGCACGACGACGAGGAACGGCGCGCGGCGCCAGACGAGCAGCGCGGCGACCCCGAGCGCGGGGAGCCGCGCGTCGGCGACGAGCCGGTGGCCGCCGTCGAGCGTCTGGACCAGGATCAGCGCCGCCAGCAGCGGCACCGCGACGAGGTCGAGGACCTGGCGGACCTGCGGGCCGAGCTCGCGCCCGCCCGCCAGCACCGGGCCGACCGCCTTCAGCGCGTAGGACGCGGCGCACAGCGCCAGCAGCACCGTCCAGCTCACGCCCGCACCCCCCGCGCCACGAGGACGCCCGGCACGACGCCGGCGAGCGCCGCGATCACCGGCACGCCGGCCGGCGCGAACGGGACGAGCGCGAGCGCGATCACCGCGCCGGCGATCGCGGCCGCCGGCGCGCCGGGGCGGCGCAGCTGCGGCGCGAGCAGCGCGAGGAACGCCGCCGGGAACATCGCGTCGAGCCCGAGCGTGCGCGGATCGCCGAGGCCGCTGCCGAGCACCGCGCCGAGCAGCGTGCCGAGGTTCCAGCAGACCCAGACGGAGATCCCGGTGGCGTAGAACGCGCGCCGCGCCGCGTCGGGCTCGTCCTGCGCGCGCGCCATCGCCGTCGTCTCGTCGATCACGAGCTGCGCCGCCAGGGCGCGCTTCGGCAGCCGCCCGCGGAGGATCGGCGCGAGCGAGAGCCCGTACGCCGCGTTGCGCGCGGCGAGGACGACCGCCGGGCCGAACGCGGCCAGCGCACCGCCGCCGCCTGCGAGCACGCCGACGAACGCGAACTGCGACGCGCCCGTGAAGACCAGCATCGACATCACGCACGCCTGCGCGGCGCTGAGCCCGGCCGCGACGGCGAGGACCCCGAACGACACCGCGTACGCGCCGACGGCGAGGCCGATCCCGGCCGCGTCCCGGACGATCCGGTCCGGCGTCCCGGTCCGCCCGGAGTCGACGGCTGCGGCCATCCCGCGCAGGCTAGAGCGGCGAGCCGGGCATTTCCGTTGCCTTTCCCGCGCGTTCCGGGCCGGGCTGCGGCATGATCTGCCAATGGACCGGCTCGATCGCGCAATCCTCCGCCACCTGCAGGCCGACGGGCGGCTCTCGAACGTCGAGCTGGCCGAGCGCGTCCGCCTCTCCCCCTCCCCGTGCCTGCGTCGCGTCCGCGCGCTCGAGCGCGACGGCGTCATCCGGGGCTACCACGCCGACGTCGACCCCGCCGCCGTCGGCCGCGGCTTCGAGGTCACGGTCCACGTCGAGCTGACGCTGAAGGACCGCGCGACCGTCGAGGCGTTCGAGTCCGGCATCGCCGCGCTCGACGAGGTGATCGAGTGCCGGCGCATGTTCGGCCTGCCGGACTACGTGATCCGCGTCGCGGTCGCCGACCAGGACGCCTACGAGGCCTTCTACATGAACGAGCTCGCCGAGCTGCCCGGGCTCGCGCGCGTGAACTCGCAGTTCACGATGAAGATGGTCAAGGCGAGCGGCGGGCTGCCGATCGGCGGCTGACCCGCCGCCGCGCTACTTGATCGCGTCGTAGACCTTGAACATCGGCATGTACATCGCGATCACGATGAAGCCCGTGATGCCGCCCACGAGGATGATCATGACCGGCTCGAGGATCGACGTCAGGGCCTTGACCGCGGCCGCCACCTCGTCCTCGTAGAAGTCCGCGACCTTGGTGAGCATCGTGTCCAGGTTGCCGGTCTCCTCGCCGACCGCGATCATCTGCGCGACCATCGCGGGGAAGATCGGGGCGTCGCGCAGCGGCGCGGCGATCGACCCGCCCGACTTGACCGACTCGATGACGTCCTCCATCGCCCGGTCGACGACGGTGTTGCCGGCGGTCTTGCCGGTCACCTCGATCGCCTGCATGATCGGGACGCCGGCGGAGTAGAGCGCGGAGAACGTCCGCGACCAGCGCGCCAGTGCGATCTTCTGCACCACCGAGCCGATCTTGAACGGGATCCGCAGCCGGAGCTGGTCCCACTGGGCGCGGCCCCACGACGACGACTTCCACTTCTTGAACCCGACGACGCCGCCGACCGACGCGGCGAGCAGGATGTACCACTGGCCCGTGACGAACTTCGACATGCTCACCGTGACCTTGGTGATCATCGGCAGCTCGCCGCCGAAGTCCTTGAAGACGTTCACGAACACCGGGACGATGAACGCGATCAGGCCGAGCAGCACGCACAGCGCGAAGATGAGCACGACGGTCGGGTAGGCCATCGCGGACTTGACCTGGCGGCGGAGGGCGTCGTCCTTCTCGAGCTGGTCGGCGACCCGCTCGAGCGACTCCTCCAGCACGCCGCCGGCCTCGCCGGCGCGGACCATCGCCACGTACAGCGGCGAGAAGACCTTCGGATGCTTCTCGAGCGCGTCGGAGAAGTTCGCGCCGCCCTCGATGTCCTCGCGGACGGCGGCGACCGTGTCGCGCAGCTTCGGGTTCTCGATCTGGTCCTCGAGCACGTAGAACGTGCGCAGGAGGGTCATGCCCGACGAGATCATCGTCGCGAGCTGCCGCGTCATCACGGTCAGCTCGTGCGCCTTGACCCGCTTGGGCCCGAGCGAGATGTCCATCTGGAGGCCGGACTTCTTCTCGTCCAGCGCCATGACCCGCAGGCCGCGGCCCATCAGCTCCTCGGTCACCGCCTGGCGGCTGACGCCGTCGAGGCTGCCGGTCTGCGGGAGCCCGGCGAGATCGACCGCCTTGAACGCGAAGGTCGCCATCAGGCCGCCACTCCGAGGTCGGCGCCGATCGGCCCGGACTCGATGAGCTTGCGCAGCTCCTCCGGGTTCGACGACCGCGCCTCGGCGGTCGCCATGGTGATCTGGCCGCCGCGGACGAGGCCCGCGAGCGACGCGTCCATGGTCTGCATGCCGTGCGCGCCGCCGGTCTGGATCAGCGAGTAGATCTGGTGCGTCTTGCCCTCGCGGATCAGGTTGCGGACGCCGGCCGTCGGGACGAGCACCTCGGCGGCGACGCAGCGGCCGTTGCCGTCGGCGGTCGGGATCAGGGTCTGCGTGACCACGCCCTGGAGGCCGATCGCGAGCTGCGCGCGGATCTGGCCCTGCTGGGCGGGCGGGAAGACGTCGATGATGCGGTCGACGGTCTGCGGCGCGTCCTGCGTGTGGAGCGTCGCGAAGACGAGGTGGCCGGTCTCGGCCGCGGTCAGCGCGGTCCCGATCGTCTCCATGTCGCGCATCTCCCCGACGAGGATCACGTCGGGGTCCTGGCGCAGGGCGGCCTTGAGGGCCATCGCGAACGACTTCGCGTCGCCGCCGAGCTCGCGCTGGTTGATGATGCACTTCTTGTGCCGGTGGAGGAACTCGATCGGGTCCTCGATGGTCATGATGTGCTCGTCGCGCGTCTCGTTGATCTCGTTGATCAGCGAGGCGAGCGTCGTCGACTTGCCCGAGCCGGTCGGCCCGGTGACGAGGACGATGCCGCGCGGCCGGCGGGCGAACTCGCGGATCACCGGCGGCAGGCCGAGCTTGTGGATCGGCACCGTGTCGGCGGGGATCAGGCGGAACGCCGCGCCGATCGTCCCGCGCTGGAAGTAGGAGTTGACGCGGAAGCGGGCGTGGCCGGGGATCGAGTAGGCGAAGTCGATCTGCCAGTCGGTCTCCAGGCGCTGCCGCTGGGAGCTGTTGAGGATCGCGTAGACGATCTCGCGCGTGTCCGTCGGCGTCAGGTTCGGCATCCCCTCGATCGGGACCAGCGATCCGCGCACGCGGAGCATCGGCGGGGCGCCCGAGGTGATGTGGAGGTCCGACGCCTTCTGGCGGACCACTTCGAGGAGGATCTCTGAGAAGTCGAGGTTCATGCCGATGGCTGTATCGGCACCCCGGCGGCGGGACTGAAGTCGGGTCTGCGCCCTACCGCGTGCCGGCGACGCGGGCGATCTCGGCGATCGACGTGAGGCCGCGCCGGACCTTCTCCAGCCCGTCCTCGCGCAGCCGCATCATGCCCTCGTGGACCGCCGCGTGGGCGATCGTCTCGGCGGGCTCGCGGGCGACCGCGAGCGAGCGGATCTGCTCGGAGACCCACATGACCTCGTAGAGGCCGATCCGGCCCTTGTAGCCGGAGCCGCCGCAGCGCGCGCAGCCCACCGGCTCGAAGCACTCGAGGTCCAGGCCGACGTTGAAGCCGTTGGCGCGCATGACCTCGGCGGGGAGCGTCACGCGCTTCTTGCACTCCTCGCACAGCAGCCGCGCGAGCCGCTGCGCGACGACGCAGTCGACCGCGGAGCCGACCAGGAACGGCTCGATCCCCATCTCGATCAGGCGCGTGATCGCGCCGGGGGCGTCGTTCGTGTGCAGCGTGGAGAGGACGAGGTGGCCGGTGAGCGCGGACTCGATCGCGATCTGCGCCGTCTCGCGGTCGCGGATCTCGCCGACCATGATGATGTCGGGGTCGGCGCGCATCATCGAGCGCAGGCCGGCGGCGAAGGTCAGCCCCGCCTTCTTGTTCACCTGGACCTGGGTGAGGCCCTCGAGCTGGTACTCGACCGGGTCCTCGATCGTGATGATGTTCTGCTCGATCGTGTTCAGCACGTTCAGCGCCGCGTAGAGCGACGTCGACTTGCCGGAGCCGGTCGGGCCGGTCACGAGCACGGCGCCGTGCGACTGCCCGAACGCCTTCGTGAACCGCTCGAGCGCCTGCGGCAGCATGCCGAGCTGCTCCATGCTGATCAGCGCCTTCGACGAGTCGAGGATGCGCATGACGACGTTCTCGCCGTACTGGGCGGGCAGCGTGGCGACGCGCAGGTCGATCGCCTTGTCCCCGACCTGGGTGGTGACGCGGCCGTCCTGCGGCACGCGCCGCTCGGCGATGTCGAGGTCGGCGAGGATCTTGATCCGCGACGTGACCGCGGGGACGATCGACGCGGGGATGATCGCCGCCTCGTGGAGCACGCCGTCGACGCGGTAGCGGACCCGCATCTCCTCCTCGTGCGGCTCGAAGTGGATGTCGGAGGAGCCGCGGTCGACCGCCTCGGCGATCACCTGCTGGACGAGCTCGATGACCGAGGCGTCCTCGCCGCCGGTCCCGAACGTGACGGTCGCGGGGCCGAGGTCGTAGACCGGCGCGGCCTGCGCCGGCGGCGGCTCGGTCTCGTGCAGCTCCTCGGGGAGCTCGACGGGCGCCGCGGCGCCGCCGCCGCCCCAGTCCGGGTCGGCGATCCGGGCGAGCACGTAGTCGATGTCGGCCGGCGACGCGACCGCCGGCCGCACCTCGTAGCCGGTCATCACGGCGATGTCGTCGACGGCGAGCACGTTCGCGGGATCCGCCATCGCCACGAGCAGGGTGCGGTCGCCGGCGAACGCGACCGGCACGGCCTGGTAGCGCTTGATCGCGGCGGGGCTGACGAGCTTGGCCGCCTCGGGCTCGACGCGGTAGAGCTGGAGATCGAGGTGGTCGAGGCCGAAGCGCTCCGCGACGGCGCGCGCGAGCTGCTCCTCGGTGATCGCGCCGGTCGAGACCAGGACGCGCTCGGCGGCGGAGCCGGCGGACTGCGCCATCTCGATCGCCTCGTCCATCGCCTCGCGCTCGACGAGCCCGAGGTCCACGATGACGTCGGTCAGCACACGGCCGCTGCCGCCGCGGCGCGACGGCGACGTGACGCCGTTGCCGCGCTTGCTCTTGCCCGCGGCGGGCTTCTTCGCGGTTGCCCCGGTTGATGTCGGTGGGTTCATGGTGTCTCGACTGCTGCGCGCATCACGGCGCGCGGTGCCGTCTTGCCGGTCCAGCGCTCGAACGAGGCTGCGCCCTGCGCGACCAGGATCTCCAGCCCGGTGACCACCTGTGCTCCCCGCCGCCTCGCCTCGGCGAGCAGCTCGGTGTCTCCGGCCCGGTAGACCATGTCCACGACGTGGCTGCCAACGCCGAACGTATCGGCGTCCAGCGGCAGGCGCTTGAACGCGGGATCGCCGGGCCGGAGGCCGACGCTGGTGCAGTTCACGACGATCTCGGCGCGCCCGGGCCGCTCCACCACGCGCCCGCCGAGGTCGGCGACGAGCCGCTCGGCCCGCTCGCGCGTGCGGTTCCAGACCGCGATGTCGGCGCCGCGCAGCGCGTACACCGCGGCGCGGGCGGCGCCGCCGGCGCCGAGCACGAGCGCGCTGCGCCCCGCCGGGTCGAGCGCGAGCGCCTCGAGCAGGCCCGGGACGTCGGTGTTGTCGGCGTGGATCCCGTCGGGCCCGAAGGTCAGCGTGTTCGCGGCGCCGACGGCCGCGGCGGTCGGCGTCGCGGCGTCGGCGAGCGCCAGCGCCGCCTCCTTGTGCGGGATCGTCACGTTGAGCCCGCGGAAGCCGGCGGCGGGGAGCGCGCGGACGGTCTCCGCGAAGCGCTCGGGCGGCAGCGGCAGCCGGAGGTAGCGCCAGTCCCCGAGCCCGGCGGCGGCGAGCGCCGCGTCGTGCATCCGCGGCGAGCGCGAGTGGGCGACCGGCCAGCCGGCGACGCCCAGGTACGTCAGCACTTCTGCTTCGGAGCCTTGCCGCCGTTCGCCTCGCGCGCCCGGTCGTAGGCGGCGACGTTGCGCTCGTGCTGCGCGTTGGTCTCGGCGAAGGCGTGGCATGCGCCGGGCTTCGCGACGTAGAACAGGTAGTCGGTGTTCGCCGGGTGCGCGGCGGCCTTCAGCGACGCGAGCCCGGGGTTGCCGATCGGCGTCGGCGGCAGGCCCGCGTTGATCCGCGTGTTGTACGGCGTGTCCTTCGCGAGCTCGGACTCCCTGAGCGGCCGGCTCCAGTTGTTCTCGTCGTAGCGGATCGTCGCGTCGATGCCCAGCGGCTCGCCGAGCCGCAGCCGGTTGTAGATCACCGACGCGATCAGCGGCTTCTCCTTCGCCGACGGCGTCTCGCGCTCGATCATCGAGGCGATCGTCACCACGTCGTAGCGGCTCAGGTTGCGGCGCTGGGCGGCCTTGAGGTTGATCGAGTCGAAGTTGTCGCGGAAGGCGTCGAGCTGGCGGTCGACGAGGTCGCGCGCCGTCGCCCCCGCCTTGAGCTCGTAGGTGGCCGGGAAGAGGAAGCCCTCGGGCGTCCGGCGGCTGCTCGGCAGGCCGAGCTTGCGGGCGCGCAGGAGCGCGTCGCGCGAGCGCGACGCCTTGAGGTAGCTGCCCTCGATCCCGCTCCCGGCCAGGAGCTTGGCGGCCTCGCGGCGCGAGAGGCCCTCGGGCACGCCGACGTTGAACGTCTTGACCACGCGGACCTTCGGCCCCTGCATGAGCGCCTCGATCGCCGCGCCGTTCGTCATGTTCCGGCGCAGGACGTAGTTGCCGGTGATCAGCTTGTTGCGCCGCAGGGTGACGGTCGCGTTGATCTCGAAGAAGCGCGCGTCGTCGATCACGCCCTTGGCCTCGAGCAGCTGGCCGATGCTGCCCGCGTCGGCGCCCTTGGGGATCTGGACCGGTACCGCGCCGGCCTGCTCGTCGTCGGAGACGAACGGCTGGAAGGTCGCGTTGATGGCGTAGAGCGCGGCGCCGATCGCCAGCAGCGCGATCAGGGCGACGAAGCGCCGGAACCAGCGCTTGGGCTTCGGCGACTGCGGCGGCAGCACCGGGCGGCCGGGGCGGCCGATCCGCTGCGCCTTCGCGGCCCGGCTCATCGGGGTGCGCTCCTCGACCGCGGTCGGGCGCCGGCGCGCGCTCGGCAGCGGCTCGAGCTCGTCGTGGTCGGCGGGGTCCCCGCCGTTGGTCCCGGTGGTGGCCCAGCTCGCGGCGGGGACGGGCCCCGGCTCGGGCGCGTCGGGGTCGACCGGCTCGGGCTCGGGCTCCGGGGCCGGCGCGGGGTTCGCGCGCTGCTCCGAGTCGGCGCGCGCACGTTCGGCGCGCCTGGCGGCACGCTCCTGTGCCGCCCGCTGGCGGTCCTCAGGGGATCGGCCGGCCACTACAGGGCCCGCTCGCGCTCCTCGGCTCGCAGCAGGAGATGGGACGGCAGCCCGTCCTCACCCTTCACAGCGGTGATCTCCCCCACGACCGGCACCATCAGGCCCTGACCATGCATGTAGGTGCTCTGCACGGGCACTGATTCCAGCATGCCGCCGATGAGCTTCGAGAACTGCTCCTGCTGCTCGGCGTAGTACTGGCGGTCGTGCGGAGACGGCCACGCCGCCTTCGCGAACTCGTGTTCCTGGTACCCCACGAGGCGACAGAATGACGGATTGAGCTCCTTGAACTTGCCATCGGTGCCGATCACGGCCATCGGGCTGGTCTCGTCGTCGAAGCCGTGCCGGGGGTCCCGGGGCTCCGGCGGCGTCGTGTCCATGGATGCTTGCAGCGTCCTCGGACGGCCCCTCGCGGCGAGCCCGAGGATCTCGCGGAAGACCTGGGTGACGTGCTCGCCGGTGCCGTCGCCGGCGTGCTCGGCGGCCTTCTTGGCCTGCTCGGCCTCGCGCCGCGCGACGAGCGCCGCCTGGCCGGCGGACGTCAGGCCGGCCTTCATCTCCTCCATCGTGGCGATCGCGAACTGGACCTCGGCCTGGAGCGCCTCGACCTTCTCCTCCTCGAGCCGCGCGGCCTCGGCGGTGGCGCGCGCCTGCTCGGCGACGGCGTTCGCCAGCTCGGCCTGATCGCGGACGGCGGTGGTCTCGGCGCGCATCGCCTCGAGCTCGGTGCGCAGCTCGGCGACGCCGGCGTTCGCCTCCTCGGCCGCCGCGCGGACGGCGGCGAGCTCGGTCAGCAGCTCCTCCGAGCGGGCGTCCTGGGCGGCGCGGCCGGCCGCGAGCTCGTCCGTCAGGCGCTCGAGCCCGGCGTCGAGCCGGCGGCGATCGCTCGGCGGCGTCGTCGCGGATCGCGGTGAGCGCATCGTCGGTGGCAACGTGGCGCGCCGCCGCTTCGTCCTGCGTGCTCGCGACGTCGCGGCCGATGCGCTCGAGGTCCGCGACGGCGGCGTCGAGCCGCTCGCGGCCCGTGCCGAGCTCGCGCCGGAGCACCTGCGCGTCCTCGCGGGCGCGGGCGGCGTCGTCGCGCGCGGCGGTGGCGGCCTCGCCCGCGGTCGCGGCCTGCTCGCGGGCGCCGAGCGCCTCGTCGGCGGCCTGCTGGAGCTGCTCGCGGGCGACCTCCACCTCGCCGCCCAGGCGGGCGACGGCGGCCTTCAGCTCGTCCTGGTCGGCGCGGCTCTCGCCGGCGGCCTCGTGCGCGGCGCGCGCGAGCCCGGCGACCTCCTGCAGCCGGTCGCTGGTGGCCTTGACCTCGGCGAGGACGGAGCCCGCCCCGCGGTCGACCTCGGCGATCCGCTGGGACGCCTCGCGGGCGGCGCGGGTCGCGGCCTGCGCCTCGGCGATCCCGGCCTCCGCGCGCTCGCGCGCCGTGGCGGCGTCGGCGTGCGCGGCGTCGAGCCGTGCGCCCAGCTCGCTGCGGAGCGCCTCGGCGGCGGGGCCGGCGGCCTCGAGGCCGTCGATCCGGCCAGCGAGGCCGTCGAGGCCCTCGCGCAGGCCGGCGAGGTCGTCGAGGCGGGCGCCGAGCGCGTCGAGGTCCTCGCGCGGGGCGAGCCCGCCGAGCTCGTCGCGCGTGGCCAGCCCGCTCAGCTCGTCGCGGGCGGCCAGCCCGCCCAGGTCGTCGCGGCTCGCCAGGCCCTCGAGCCGCGCGTCCAGCTCGTCGCGGGCGAGCAGCCCGCCGAGCTCGTCGCGGGTCGCGAGCGCGTCGAGCCGGCCGCGCAGGTCGTCCAGGTCCTCGCGGGGGGCGAGGGCGCCGAGCTCGTCGCGGGTGGCGAGCGCGTCGAGCCGCTCGCGCACGGCGTCGAGCTCCTCGCGCGCGGCGACCGAGCGCCGGGCCTCGGCGAACTGGCGCCGGAGCGCCTCGAGGTCGTCGCGCGACGGGACGGACTCGCCGAGCGCCGCGACGGCGTCGCGGACGACGTCGAGGTCGCCCTTGCCGGCCCAGCCGTCGGCGAGCGTCGCGAGCTGCTCGCGGATCGCCTCCAGATCGGTGTGCCCGACGCCGCCCGCGCGGAGCGCCTCGAACGCGCGCTGCAGGTCGACGAACTCGCTCCGCGCGACGGCGCGGTCGCGCAGCTGGTCGACGCCGCGGCGCAGGTCCTCGAGCGCGGGGGCGGCCTCCTGCAGCGCGGCGACCTCGCGGCGGAGGTCGTCGAGCGCCGGGGCGGCCTCGTGCAGCGCGCCGACCTCGCGGCGCAGCTCGTCGAGCCCGGAGAGATCGTGGCGGAGCTCGTCGCCGCGCTGCGCGAGCGCCTCGACGCCGCGCCGGAGCTCCTCGAGCTCGTTGTGCTCGGCGAGCCCGTCGACCACGCGGCGCAGCTCGTCGACCTCGGCCTGATCGGCCGCGCGGCGCTCGTCGAGCTCCGCGCGCAGCTCGTCGACGCCGCCCTGCGGGGCGCTGGAGAGGATGTCCAGGCGCTGGCGGATGACCGCCATCTCCTGGCGCGCGGTGGACTCCTCGGCGACGATCGCCTCGAGCTGCTGGCGCAGCGGCCCGAGGTCGGCGCCGTCGCCCGCCTCCAGCCCGTCGACCTCGGCGCGCAGCGCGGCCAGCTCGTCGCGCAGCGCGACGATCGCCTCGTCCTCGTCGCCGGCGTCGGCGGCGAGCTCGGCGCGCAGCGCCTCGAGCGCCGCGACGGCCTGGGCGTCGCCCGCGCGGACGGTCTCCAGCTCGGCGCGCAGCTCGGCCTCGCCCGCGCGGAGCGTGTCCAGCTCGGCGCGCAGCGCGCCGGCGGACTCGGCCCCGCGGACGGACTCCTCGCGCAGCTCGTCGGCGAGCGTGCGGAGGGCGTCGATCCGCGCGCGGGCCTGCTCGCCCTCGCGCTGCAGCTCCTCGAGCCGGCGCCGGTCGTCGCCGGCCAGCGCCTGCTCCTCGTGGCGGTCGACGGTCGCCTCGCCCACGCGCTCGCGCAGCCGCTCGGCGTCGCGCTGGAGCGCGTCGATCCGCTCGAGCGCCGTGGCCAGCTCGGCCCGGGCGCCCTCCAGCTCGCGGTCGTGCTCGCGCTCCACGCGGGCGAGCGCCTCGCCCAGCTCGGCGCGGGCGGCGTCGGCCTCGTCGCGGTCGCGGCCGATCCGCTCCAGCAGCGCGGCCTCGCGCGCATCGGCGTCGCGGGTGCGCTCGTCGCGCAGGCGCTCGGCCTCGGCGGCGCCGGCGGCCTCCAGGGTGGCGAGACGCTGCTCGAGCTCGGTGCGGGCGTCCGCGGCCTCGGTCAGCGCGGCGGCAAGGCGGGCCTCGGCGTCGGCGCCGGCCTCGCGGCGCTCCTGCTCGAGCCGCTCGACGCGGCCGGCGAGCGCGCCGCGGTCCGCGGTCGACTCCTCGCCGCGCGTGGCGTGGTCGGCGCCGGCGCGCTCGAGCCGCTCCAGGCGCTCCAGCAGCGCGGCGTCGGGCGCGCCGCCGCCGCCGCCGGCCTCGAGCGCGGCGCGGGCGGCCTTCGCCTCGCGCTCGGCGACCTCGGCGCGGGCCTTGCCGGCCTGCGCCTCGCGCATGGCCTCCTCGACGTCGCGCGGCAGCTTGCCGGCGATCCGCTCCAGCTCGTCGATCCGCTCCATCGCCGACAGCAGCCGGGCGACGACCGCGGCGGCGTCGTCGAGGTCGTCGATCGACTCGCCGTGGACGCCGGGATCGGGGTTGGTGATGGCCTCCTCGCGCTCGGCGTCCTGGCGGGCGCGCTCCTCCTCGCGGCGGATCAGCTCGTCCTCGACCCAGGGGGTCGGGCCGAGCGGCCGGAAGGCGACGAGCGTCCCCGCCGTCCGCCAGCCCTCCCAGGGCTGCGGGTCGGCGTCGAGCGCGGCGCGGAGCGCGCGGACGACCACGGGGTGCTGCTGGCGCATGCGCAGCAGCATCAGGTTCATCGGCAGCTCGAACGACAGGTCCTCGAGGAAGAGCGAGAAGTCGAAGCCCTCGTCGAGCTTGACGGGGACGAAGACCGCCTCGAGCGGGAACGTCTGCTCCGTCGGCGCGTGGCGCGCGGTCGCCTCGACGAGCGCGCGGGCGTGCGGCGGGTCGCCGGCGGCGAGGAAGCGGCGCCACTGCTCGGCGTCGTCGCTCAGCGCGCCGGTCAGCAGGCCGTCGAAGAAGGAGACGCCGAGCGCGTCGGGCGCCTCGCGGCCGAACAGCAGCTCGGCCGGCTCGGACCACTTCGAGACGGCGCCCTGGCCGTCGGTGAGGATGAACCAGCCGCCGATGATCTGCTTGAGCAGGCCGTCGAGCGGATCGCTCGAGACCGACTCCTCGGGCGCCGGGGGCGGCGGCGAGGGAGCGGCGGGCGGTGGGGTCTTGAAGGAGCCGGGAGGCGGAGTGGGCGTCGAGAGGTCCATGCCGGGAACGGGCGGAAGGGAACGGTGCTCCATCGATCGTCCATTTCGGCCCGGACCTTGACCCCCGGCCGGTCAGCGGCGGCGCGCGAGCCAGTCCTCGAGCAGCACCGCCGCCGCGCGCGAGTCCTCGGCCGCGGACCCCGCCCGTTGCTGCGCCAGCGCCGTTGTGAAGCGCTCGTCGTACAGCGCGACGGGCACGTCGAGGGCGCCGCCGAGCCGCTCTGCGAACGCGCGCGCCTCGCGCGTCTGGGCGCTGTCCTGTCCGGAGAGTGACAGCGGCAGGCCCACCACGACGGTCTCGGGCGCGTGCCCGCGGATCGCCTCGAGCACGCGGTTGAAGCCCTTGCGGGTGTTCGGGCGCAGCACCGGCTCGAGCGGCGTCGCGAGCGTCCCCGTCGGGTCGGAGACCGCGACGCCGCAGCGGGCGGAGCCGTAGTCGAGGGCGACGACGCGGCTCACGCGCCGCGGCTCAGCCGCCCAGCGCCGCGACGACCTCGGCGCGCGCGACCTCGAGCGCCTCGGGCAGCCGCGTCGCGTCGCGGCCGCCGGCCTGCGCCAGCGAGTCGCGCCCGCCACCGCCGCCGCCGACGATCGCCGCCGCGGTCTTGACCACGGAGCCCGCCTTGACGCCGCGCTCGACCGCGCCCGGGCTCGCCGCCACGAGCAGCGACACGCGCCCGCCCGCCGCGCTGCCGAGCACGACGACCGACGGGTCGCCGAGCTGGCCGCGCAGCCGGTCGGCCGCGTCGGGCATCGCCTTGGGGTCCTCGAAGTCCGCCTGGGTGACCAGCACGCGCGCGCCGCCGACGTCCTCGGCGCCGTCCGCCGAGACGCTGACCTGCGTGGTCCCGCCGTCGCGCAGCTGCTTCTCGAGCTCGCGCCGCTTCGCCTCGCGGTCCGCCGCCGCGTCCGCGACGTTCTCCGGCGTCGTGCGCAGGACGCCCGCCGCCTCGGCCAGCACGCGGTCGTGCTCGCGCAGCAGCTCGACGCCGACCGGGCCGGTGACCGCCTCGATCCGGCGCACGTTCGCCGCGCTGGACGTCTCCGTCGTCACCTTGAACACGCCGATCTCCGCCGTCGAGCGGACGTGCGTCCCGCCGCACAGCTCGCGCGACCAGGAGCCGTCGCCGACCTCGACCATCCGCACGATGTCGCCGTACTTCTCGCCGAACAGCGCGGTCGCCCCGAGCGCCTTCGCCTCGTCGAGCGTCGTCGTGATCGCCCGCACGGGGTTGTTCTCGAGGATCCACGCGTTGACCTGGTCCTCGACGTCGCGCAGCTCCTCGGGCGAGAGCGGCGAGCCGTGGGTGAAGTCGAAGCGGAGCTTGTCCGGGCCGACGTAGGAGCCCGCCTGGCGCACGTGCGAGCCGACGCGCGCGCGCAGCGCCGCGTGCAGCAGGTGGGTCGCCGTGTGGTTCGCCGCCGTCGGCCGGCGGTGCGCGGGATCGACGCGCGCGACGACGCGCTCGCCCGGCGTCAGCTCGCCCTGCTCGGGCTCGAGCACGAGCGCCTGGTCGTCGCCGAGCCGCACGACGTCGACGACGCGCGCGCGGCAGTCGCCGTCCGCGCACTCGACGACGCCCGCGTCCGCGACCTGGCCGCCGCCGGTCGCGTAGAACGGCGACTCGACCAGCTTGAGCAGCACCCGGCCATCGGACGCTGTCGACCGCCTCGACCGCCGTCGCCTGCTCGGTCCGCTCGTAGCCGGTGAAGATCGTCGGCGCGCCCGTCTCCGCGAACGCGCGGACCCGCTCGCGGTCCGCGTCGACGCCGCCGCGCCCCGCGCTCGCCCGCGCCCGCGTGCGCTGGTCCTCCATCAGGTCCTCGAAGCCCGCGGAGTCGACGCCGAGGCCCTGCTCCGCCGCGAGCTCGACGGTCAGCTCGAACGGGAAGCCGTAGGTGTCGTGGAGCTGGAACGCCTGCGCCGCGCCGATCCCCTCGTCGCCCGCGTCCTTCGCCCGCGCGATGTGCTCGTCGAGGATCCGCGTGCCCTGCTCGAGCGTCTGGCCGAACTGCTGCTCCTCGCGCGAGAGCCACATGTCGATCGCGTCCGCCTCGACGCCCAGCTCGGGGTACGACGGCGCCATCAGCTCGCGCACGACCGTCGCGAAGCGGGTCAGGAACGCGCCCTCGATCCCGATCCGGCGGCCCTGCAGCAGCGCCCGGCGCATCACGCGGCGCAGCACGTAGCCGCGGTCCTCGTTCGACGGCACGACGCCGTCCGCGACGAGGAACGACATCCCGCGCGTGTGGTCGGCGAGGATCCGCAGCGCGCGGTCGGTGTCGAAGTCCGAGCCGTACGTGCGCCCGGAGAGCTCCTCGCCGAGCCGGATCAGCGGCAGGAACTGGTCGGTCTCGAAGATCGAGTCGGTCCCCTGCTGGATCAGCGCCATCCGGTTGAGGCCGAGGCCGGTGTCGATGTTCTGGTCCGGCAGCGGCGTGAGCGTCCCGACCGGGTTCTGGTCGTACTGCATGAAGACGAGGTTCCAGTACTCCAGGAAGCGCTCGTTCTCGCCGCCCGGCAGGTCGTCGGGCTTGCCCCACTGCACGCCGCGGTCGAGGTAGAGCTCCGAGCACGGGCCGCACGGGCCGGTCGGCCCCGCCTGCCAGAAGTTCTCCGAGCGCGGGCACGGGACGATCCGCTCGCGCGGGACGCCGATCGCGAGCCACGCCTCGACCGCCTCCTCGTCGAGCCCGAGGCCGAGCGCCTCGTCGCCCTCGAAGACCGTGACCCAGATGTCCTCGGGCTTGAAGCCGAAGCCCTCGAGCGAGAGCTCCCACGCGAACTCGACCGCGCCCGCCTTGAAGTAGTCGCCGAGCGAGAAGTTGCCGAGCATCTCGAAGAACGTGAGGTGCCGGGTCGTCGTGCCGACGACCTCGATGTCCGGGCGTGCGGAAGCACTTCTGGCAGCTCGTGAGCCGATGGTGCGGCGGCTGCTGCTCGCCCGCGAAGTACGGCTTGAGCGGGTGCATCCCCGCGGTCGTGAGCAGCACGGACGGGTCGTAGCTCGCAGGGATCAGCGAACCGGACGGCAGCCGCCGGTGGTCGCGCTCGGCGAAGAAGGAGAGGAAGCGCTCGCGGATCTCGTCGGACGTCATGTGGGGTGCGAGTCTAGACTCGGCCGCCGGTGCCCGCTCCCCGCGTCACGTCGACCCGCGTGGTCTACGAGAACCGCTGGATGCGGCTGCACGAGGACCGGCTCGACCCGCCCGGCCTCTACGCCTGGGTGGAGAAGCCGCCGGGCGCGGTGATCGTCCCGATGGAGGACGACGGGGCCGTCTGGCTCGTCGAGCAGTACCGCCACCCCGTCCGCCGGCGCGTGTGGGACTTCCCGCAGGGCGCCTGGGAGGACGCGCCGGACGCGCCCGCCGAGGACCTCGCCCGCGGCGAGCTCGCCGAGGAGACCGGGCTCCGGGCCGCGTCGATGGAGCGGCTGGGGTCGCTCTTCTACGCCTACGGGATCCTCGACCAGCGCTTCGACGTCTGGCTGGCCACGGGACTCGAACCCGGGCCGCCCGCCCCGGACCCCACCGAGGTCGACCTGCGCTGCGCGCGCTTCACGCGCGCCGAGCTCGAGGCGATGATCGAGCGCGGCGGGCTGGCCGACGCCGCCAGCGTCGCCGCCTGGCACCTCGTCAGCCGGCGATGATCCCGTGGCCGACGACCGCGTCGCCGCGCAGCAGGCAGGCGACCTGCCCGGGCGCGGCGCCGTCGACGGGCTCGCCCAGCCGCAGCCGCAGCGCGCCGTCCTCGAAGCGCGCGTCGCAGGCCAGCGGCCGCGAGCGGTAGCGCAGCCGGACCGCGTCGACCTCCTCCGCCGGCCGGTGCAGCACGGCGTCGCGCACGGCGACCTCCGTCGTGGCCAGCTCGGCGCGCGTCCCGACGACGACCGTGTCGCCCTCCTTGCCGAGCACGTAGAGCGGCTCCTCGGCGTGGACGCCGAGCCCCTTGCGCTGCCCGACCGTGAACCGGTGCTGGCCGCGGTGGCGCCCGAGCGTGCGCCCGGCGCGGTCGACGATCGCCCCCGGCCGCTCGCGCACGCCGCCGTGGCGGGCGAGGAAGGCCGTCTTCCCGGTGCCGGCCAGGAAGCACAGGTCCTGCGACTCGCGCTGGTCGGCGACCGGCAGGCCGGCGTCGCGGGCGAGCGCGCGCACCTCGGGCTTGGTCAGCGCGCCGAGCGGGAAGCGCATCCGGGCGACGGACGCCGGCGCGAGCGCGGCGAGCATGTACGCCTGGTCCTTGGCCGGGTCGGCGCGCGCTGCGGAGCAGCCCGTCGGGCGTGACGCGCGCGTAGTGGCCGGTGGCGAGGTCCTCGGCGCCGAGGCGGTCCGCGACGGCGAGCATCGCGTCGAGCCGGACGTTCCCGTTGCAGCGGACGCACGGGTTCGGCGTCCGTCCGGCCGCGTACTCGGCCACGAACGGCTCCACCACGCCGGCGGCGAACGCCGCGCGCAGGTCGATCGTCAGGTGCGGGAGCCCCATCCGGTGCGCGACCGAGCGCGCCAGCCGGACCGCGTGGGCGGAGCAGCACGACGCCTCGGCGTCGTTCGCCGGGTCGCGCCAGAGCTCCAGCGTGACCGCGATCGCCTCGCGCCCGGCGCGCTGCACGAGCAGCGCGGCGACGGCGGAGTCGACCCCGCCGGACATCGCCACCAGGGTGCGGCCGGGGACGACGGGCGCGGCGCGCGCCACCTCCGCGTGCACGGCGGCGCCGAGCGCGACGTGGAGCGCGTCGGCGGCCAGGTCGGCGGCGTGGAGCTTGCCGGGCGACAGGCCGCCGAGCTCGGCGGCGATCGCGCGCCGGCCCGATCCGGGCGGCGTCGAGCAGCGACGCGCCCTCGAGCAGCGTCACGGCCGCGGATCCCGCGGCGATCGCCGCGCCGCAGCCGGACGCCTCGAACCCCGCCGCGGCGACGCGGTCGCCGTCCAGCGCGAGCCCGATCCGCACGAGGTCGCCGCACGCGGCGCCGCCGGCCGTGCCGGAGAACGCGGGCACGTGCCCGCGCCCGCGCGGGAACTCGAGGTGCTCGGCGAAGGCCTCGGCGTCCACGCGCCGAGTGTAGGTGGCTAGCGGAGCCGCTTGGGCAGCGCGTCGGTCACGGCCTGGTCGATCGACGTGCGATCGACGTAGCCGACGAGCGTCTGGACCTTGCGGTCGCGGTCGACGACCACCACGGTCGGCGACTGCTCGACGTCGGCGCCGCGCGTGATCTGCTGGTAGGCGGCGATCCGCTTGATGTGGGCGGCCTGGGCGACGACGCGGCCGTCGTGGCGGTCGATGCCCGAGAGCGCCTTGCGCACCGCGCGGTCGTCCGCCGACTTCGGCGACCAGAACAGCAGCACGAGGACCTTGCGATCGCCGATCGCGTGCAGCACGCGCAGCGGGAGCCCGCCCGACTTGTCGGCCGCCTCGGCCGCGGCGGGCTTCGCCGCGCCGGTCGCCGGGCGCGGGCTGGGTCGCCGTCGCGGGCTGCGCGGTGGTCGCGGCCGCGGTCGCCCCGCCGCCGGCGGCGTCGCTGCTCTTGTCGATCTGCGTCGCGGTGGCGTTCGCCTGCGCGGTCGCGTCGTTGGCCTTCTCGACCGCCTTGCCGGCGAAGCTCGTCGCCTGCTCGCCGCCGGCCTCGACCGGCTTGTTCGCGGCCGGCACCGGGGCCTCCGCGGCGGGCGCGCCCGCGTCCGTGGACGGCCGCAGGAACAGCATCCAGGCCGCCATGAAGGCGACCGCGCAGACGAGGAGGATCCGGATGGGCGGAGAGATCTGTGACATTCCTCTCCCGTTGTCGGCAGCACGCGGCTCCGGCCTTAGCCGGTCCTGCGCGCTTGGGGTGAGGACCCGATCAGCCGCGCGGCGGAGCGACCACGCGGATGCCCAGCTCGGACAGCTGCGGGCCGTCGACGGGCGCCGGGGCGCCGGTCAGCGGGTCCGACCCGCTGGCGGTCTTGGGGAAGGCGATCACGTCGCGGATCGAGTCGCGGCCCGCGATGATCGCGACGATCCGGTCGATGCCGAGCGCCAGCCCGCCGTGCGGCGGCGCGCCGTAGCGCAGGGCGTCGAGCAGGAAGCCGAAGCGCGCGTCGGCCTCCGCCTCGCTCATCCCGAGCGCGGCGAACACCTGCGCCTGGACCTCGGGGCGGTTGATACGGATCGACCCGCCGCCGATCTCGGTCCCGTCGAGCACGATGTCGTAGCCGCGCGAGCGCATCGCGCCCGGGTCGGCGAAGTCGCCCACCGGCGCGGTGAAGGGGTGGTGCAGCGCGTCCCAGCGCCCCTCCCCCTCGTTGAACTCGAACATCGGGAAGTCGACGACCCAGAGCACGTCGTGGCGGCCGGGCGGGACGAGGTCGAAGCGGCGCGCGAGCTCCAGCCGCAGCTCGCCGAGCGCGGTCGCCGCGACCGCCGGCTTGTCGGCGACGAGCAGCAGCAGGTCGCCGGGCGCGCCGCCCAGCCGCTGCGTCACGCCCTCGCGCTCGGCGTCGCTGAGGAACTTCGCGGTCGGCGAGCGCCACGTGCCGTCCTCCTGCACGAACGCCCACACGAGCCCGCCGGCGCCGTAGCGCTTGACGTGGTCGGTCAGCGCGTCGAGCTCGGAGCGCGGCACCTCGCGCGCGCCGGCGTTGATCCCGCGGATCACGCCGCCGGACCCGAGCACGCTCGCGAAGACCTTGAACTCCGTCTCCGCCAGCGCCTCGCCGACGTCGGCGAGCTCGAGCCCGAAGCGCGTGTCCGGCCGGTCGGAGCCGTAGCGCAGCATCGCCTCGTCGTAGGACAGCCGCGGCCACGGCGGCGGCGCGGTGACCGGGAAGGCGGCGTCCTCGAACACGCGCGCCATCAGCCCCTCGATGACGTCGATCACGTCGTCCTCGCCGACGAACGACATCTCGAGGTCGAGCTGCGTGAACTCGGGCTGCCGGTCGGCGCGCAGGTCCTCGTCGCGGAAGCAGCGGGCGATCTGGTAGTAGCGCTCGAACCCGGCCATCATCAGCAGCTGCTTGAACAGCTGCGGCGACTGCGGCAGCGCGTAGAACTCGCCCGGGTTCATGCGGCTGGGGACGAGGAAGTCGCGCGCGCCCTCGGGCGTCGAGCGCGTCAGCACCGGCGTCTCCATGTCGACGAAGTCGCGCGCGTTGAGGTACTCGCGCATCGCCCGCACCACCGTGTGGCGGAGCAGCATCGTGTCGCGCATCCCCTCGCGCCGGAGGTCGATGACGCGGTGGCGGAGCCGCAGCGTCTCGTCGACCGCGCCGTCCTCGTCGACCGGGAACGGCGGCGTCGCCGACTCGGCGAGCAGCTCGACGCTCGCGACGTCGAGCTCGATCTCGCCGGTGGCGAGGTTCGGGTTGACGTTGCCCGGCTCGCGCCGGACGACCGCCCCCGACGCGGAGACCACGTGCTCGGGCCGGAGCCGCTCGGCCGCGGCGTGCGCCTCCGGCGCGGTCTCCGGGTGGAAGGTCAGCTGCACGAGCCCGGTCCGGTCGCGCAGGTCGATGAAGATCAGCCCGCCGTGGTCGCGCCGGCGGTGGACCCAGCCGGCGACGCGGACGGTGTCGCCGACGCGCGCGGCGTCGAGCTCGCCGCACCAGGCGTCGCGGTAGCCGTTCGCGCGCGGCGTCCTCACAGCCTGCTCCGCATGCGCGCGGCGACGCGGTCGCGTTTCGATCGTGCCGGTTGCGATGTTCATAGCTGAATGCGCCGATGTGGTGCATCACGGTGTCGATCTCCACCTGCTGCTGGTCTCCGGTCTCCATGTCGCGCAGGAACGTCCCGTCCTCGCGCAGGATCGCAACGTAGCGGGCGCCCGCGTTGCCGGCCTGCTTGAGCTGGCCCTTGAGCGAGCGGCCGCCGAGTTCGAGTCTCGCCGCGTGCCCGGCGCGGCGCGCGTCGGCGGCCAGCCGGAACGCCGCGGTGCGCTGCTCCGCGGTCGCGTAGGCGACGTAGAGGTCCAGCGGCGCCGGCGCCGGCGCGGGCGTGCTCGAGGTGAGCAGCATCCGCTCGACGCCGCTCGCCCAGCCGATCCCGGGCGTGTGCGGGCCGCCGATCTGCTCGATCAGCCCGTCGTAGCGGCCGCCGCCGCCGACCCCGGACTGCGCGCCGAGCGCGTCCGAGGTGAACTCGAACACCGTGCGCGTGTAGTAGTCGAGCCCGCGCACGAGCGTGTCGTCGACCTCGTAGGCCTGGCCGGCCGCGGTCAGCAGCGCGCAGACCGTCGCGAAGTGCTCCGCGTCGTCCTCGCCCAGCCGGTCGAGCAGCCGCGGCGCGCCGGCCATCACGGCCTGCGTCCCGCGGTGGTCGGAGTCGAACGCGCGCAGCGGGTTGAGGTCGATCCGCGCGACGACCTCCTCGGCCAGCTCCGCCTCGTGCGCGCGCAGGTAGGTCTGCAGCTCCTCGCGGTAGGCGCGCCGCGTGTCCGGCGTCCCGAGCGAGCCGATCCGCAGCCGGACGCCGCGGCAGCCCAGCGCCTCGAGCAGCTCGGAGAGCAGCAGGATCACCTCGGCGTCGACGGCGGGGTCGTCGGAGCCGATCGCCTCCGCGCCGACCTGCCAGAACTGGCGGAAGCGGCCCTTCTGCGGGCGCTCGCGGCGGAAGAAGCTCGAGAGGTACCAGAGCTTGACCGGCTGCGGCAGCTTGTGCATGCCGTGCTCGAGGTAGGCGCGGCAGACCGGCGCCGTCCCCTCCGGCCGGAGGGTGATCGAGCCGTCGCCCTCGTCGAGCGTGTACATCTCCTTCTGGACGACGTCGGTCGACTCGCCGACGCCGCGCGCGAACAGCTCGGTCGCCTCGAACACGGGCGTCTCGATCCGCGCGTAGCCGGCGCGCTCGAGGATCCGCCGCGCGTGCCCCTCCAGCGCCACGCGCGCGGACGCGTCCTCGCCCAGCACGTCGTACGTGCCGCGCGGTGCCTGGATGCGATCGCTCACGCCGGCTGGGCCAGGAACGGGTTCGTCGCGCGCTCGCGGCCGATCGTCGTGTTCCCCATGTGCCCGGGGTACACGACGGTCTCGTCGGGCAGCGCGTCGACGAGCGTGGCGAGCGTCCGCATCAGCGTCGCGTGGTCGCCGCCGGGCAGGTCGGTGCGGCCGATCGAGCCCTGGAACAGCACGTCGCCGGAGAAGATCGCGCCCGGCACCGCGTAGGTCACGTGGCCCGGCGAGTGGCCGGGCGTGAACAGCACCTCGAGCTCCATCCCGGCGAGCTCGAGCGTCTCGCCGCCGGCGACCGTGTGGTCGGCGTCGTAGGACTCGAACGGGCCGAAGCCGGGCCACGGCACGTAGGTCATGATGTCGGCGAGCACCGGCACCTCGAGCTCGGGGCACCACACCTCGGCGCCGGTCGCGCGCGCCACCGGGGCGACGGCGCCGACGTGGTCGAAGTGGGTGTGGGTCAGCAGGATCGCCGCGACCTCCACGCCGAGCGCGTCGATCGCCTCGAGCAGCCGCGGCGCCTCGTCGCCCGGGTCGACGACGATCGCCTGCCCGTCGTGGATCGCGACGTGGCAGTTCTCCTGCACCGGCCCGACGGTGAACGTGCGGACGTCCATCTACTTCTTCGGCTTGGCGGGCTTCGCCTTCACCGGGATCGGCAGGCCGGCCTTCGCCATCCGGCGGCGCCAGAACAGGTGGTCGACCTTGTAGCCGAGCGGCACGTAGATCAGGAACGCGGCGAGGGCGAGCGCCAGCGAGGTCGCGAGCGGCTGCTTGGCCCCGGCGACGCCGAGCTGGAAGAGCACGAACAGCAGGACCGCGGCCATGCCGGCGCGGGTCATGGCGCCCGTCCAGGTCGGCTCGGCGAGGCGGCGGTCCTCGCGCGCGCCCGCGCCGCCCTTCTTCCGCTCGGTCTCGTTGGGCTTGCGCCCGGTGCGGCCGCGCGCCTCGATCGAGCCGGCGGCGTTGCCGCGATGCTTGGAGCGTCGCTTGCGCTTCGTCTGGGCCATGGTGCCCGAGACGTTAGCGCCCCAGGAGGGCTTCGATCGACCCGGGCATGCGCAATTCGACGTCCGCCGGCCAGCCGGCGAGCGCAGCCTCCGGCGCGGGCGCGACCAGCTCGGCCCCGGCGACCGCCGCGCGCTCCCGCACGGCGTCCAGCACCGCGGCCGCCGTGACGGCGCGATGGTCCTCGATGTTCGTCGAGACCTGCACGACGTCCTGTCGTTCCAGGTGCAGCCCGAGGGCGCGCACGCCGGGCAGCCCCGGGTCGCGGATCGCGGCCGCGACGGCGCGCGCGTCGGCGAGCGTCGCGGGCGGCGCGAGCGCGACGTTGAAGGCGATCAGCGGCGCGCGCGCGGCGACGAGCGTCGCGCCGGCGGCGGGGTGCAGCTCCGCCGGCCCGTAGTCCGGCGCCGTCCCGCGCTCCGCCAGCCCGGCGGGGCCGCCCTTGCGCAGCTCCGCGCGCGTGCGCCCGCCCGCGAGCTCGCCGTAGAGGAAGACGGGGATCCCCGCCCGCCCGATCGCGTCGGCGGCGAGCAGCGCCTCGGCGATCGCCGCGCCGCGCTGCGCCTCGTCGAGGAACACGACCGGGGCGACGTCGAGCGCGCCGACGCGCGGATGCAGGCCGTCGTGCGCGCGCAGGTCGATCCGCGCGGCCGCCTCGGCGGCGCCGGCCGCGAGCGCGCGGTGCAGCCGCCCCGGCTCGCCGGCGAGGAAGAAGACGGCGCGGTGGTGGTCGGCGTCCTCGGAGCGGTGCAGCACGTCGGCGTCGGTCGCGAACGCGGCGCCGATCGCGTCGAGCACGTCGGTGTCGCGGCCCTCCGAGACGTTGGGGACGGCGACGAGCCGCGTCATGCCTCGAGCACGAAGCGCCCGCCGTCGAGCACGCGCGTGCCGTCGACGTCGAGCGTCGCGTCCTCGATCAGGACGTCGAGGTGGACCGGCACGGAGACCGTCCCGCCGATGCCCGCGCTCGCGCCGAAGGCGACGTGGACCGTGCCGAGCATCTTCTCGTCCTCGAGGATCAGCCCGGTCAGCGTCGCGCGCTCGTTCGTCCCGACGCCGAGCTCGGCGAGGTTGCGACCGTCGGTACCGGCCCCGTCGAGCAGCGCGGTGAAGCGCTCCAGCGTCGCGTCGGTCAGCCGGCCGCCGGCGACCGTGAGCGTCACGGGCTCGTCGACGAGGCCGACGGTGGCGAGCGAGCGCGTGACGATCGTCCCCTCGCCGCCGAGCGGGGAGACGAAGCCCTCGCCGCACGGCAGGTTCCCGAACGCGCCGGGCGCGCGCAGGTCGCCGTCGTCGGCGATCCCCTCGCGGCCGGTCAGGTCGGTCGCGAAGTCGGTCCCGCGCGGGCAGGTGACGTGCGCCGCCGCGGCGCCGGTGAGCAGCTCCGCCACCGCGCGGCTGCGCCGCCCCATCAGGTCGAAGTCCGCCGCCATCAGGCGCGCGAGCATGTCCTCGGTGACGCCGGGCAGGGTCGCGCCGCGGGCGCCGCGCTCGCTCGCCGCCTTGCGCGCGCGTGTATGCGAGAGCGAGCGGGTCGTCGGCGCGATGAACACCGTCGCCGCCGCCAGCGCCGCGGCGACCGCCGCGGGCGGCTCCTCGCCGTCGACCTCCCGCGGCTCCATCACCGCCAGGACCGGCTCGGCCCCGAGCGCCGCGGCCGCGTCGCGCAGCGCGTCGCCGATCGCCCGCGTCCCGCGGTCGACCACGATCACCACGTCCTCGCCCGCGCCGCACGCCGAGGCACGCCCCGACGACCGTCCCGCTCGCCCGCTCCAGCTCGCTCATGCGGCCGAACGCTAGAGCAGCGCGAGCAGCAGCACGATCACGATCAGGATGAACAGCACCCCGCCCGCGACCGAGGCCTGCCACTGGTTGCGCCAGAATCCGGGCTTCGCGCGGTCGCGCGTGATGTGGCCCTCCGGCGGGGTGCCGACCCAGTCGTCGTCGTCGCTCATGCCTCCACGCTACCCGTACTACGGGGCGTCGGAATCCCGACATCTGCGCATCGCGACGGGACGTTCTGCGCAATTGGTGGCGTAAGGTCGGCCCAGACCGGCTACCAGACGGAAGCGCACCACGCCGGCCGGAGCCGTCTCCCACACGGGGCGATGAGGCGACTCCAGCAGGGATGTCGAACACGAGTCGACAACGCCCCGAGGGAGGAAGGAACTGCATGAGGAAGGCAGCCGTCTCGGCGTGCCTGGTTTCCGCGACGCTGTGCGCGTCGCTGGTGACCGCCGCCGCCGCCCAGGGGGCCGATCCCCCAGGGCCGAAGAAGTTCGAGAAGGTCACGCTGAACGACCGACCGGGCGAGCCCGTGAGCCTCGCCGTCCTGCCCGACCGCCGCGTGCTGCACACCGCGCGCGGAGGCCAGGTCCGCCTCTTCAACCCGCGCACCCAGCTGAACACGCTGGCCGCGGACGTCGACGTCTACAGCCACGACGAGGAAGGCCTGCAGGGGATCGCGGTCGACCCCAACTTCGAGGACAACCACTGGGTCTACCTGTACTACTCGCCGCCGGGCGACACGCCCGAGGACGATCCGACCACCCCGATCTTCAATGAGGGCGACGCGCCGTTCGAGAGCGACGACCCGAGCGTCTTCGAGGACTTCAAGGGCGCGCTGCGCCTCTCGCGCTTCAAGCTCGAGGCCGGCAAGCTCAACATGGACACGGAGCAGGAGATCATCGACGTCCCGGTCGACCGCGGCATCTGCTGCCACGTCGGCGGGCAGATCGACTTCGACCCGCAGGGCAACCTGTACCTGTCCACGGGCGACGACTCGAACCCGTTCGAGTCCGACGGCTATGCGCCGCTCGACGACCGCCCCAACCGCAACCCGGCGTTCGACGCCCGCCGCACGGCCGGCAACACGAACGACCTGCGCGGCAAGCTGCTGCGGATCCGGCCCAAGGCCGGCGGCGGCTATGACATCCCGCCGGGCAACCTGTTCCCGCTCGGCACCGCGAAGACCAAGCCCGAGATCTACCTGATGGGTCTCCGCAACCCGTTCCGCTTCGAGGTCAACGACACGAACGGCGACGTCTACATGGCGGACTACTCGCCGGACGCGAACGAGGCCGATCCCGAGCGCGGCCCGGCAGGCCACGGGCGCTGGATGCTCGTGCGCAAGCCGGCCAACTTCGGCTGGCCGTTCTGCGTGACGCCGGACATCCCGTACGTCGACTACGACTTCGCGACGGAGACGTCGGGCGAGCCGTTCAACTGCGACCGGCCCGTCAACGACTCGGCGCTCAACACCGGGCAGCGCGTGCTGCCGCCGGTCGCGCAGCCCGACGTCTGGTACTCGTACAACGCCGAGGACACCCTGTTCCCGGAGCTGTGGGAGAACGCGGACGGCAACGGCATCTCGCCGATGGCCGGCCCGGCGTACGTGTTCGACAAGGGCAACCCGTCGCTGTTCAAGTGGCCGAAGTACTACAACGGCCAGCCGCTGTTCTACGAGTGGAGCCGCGACTACGTCAAGGAGTTCCGCCTCAACAAGCCGAACGGCAGCCGCCTCGCGGACATCCGCCAGGTGCCGCTGACGGCCGGCTACTCGTGGCAGGACCCGGACAACGACCCGGACAACCCGGTCGACAACCCGATGGACATGGAGTTCGGCCCGGACGGCGCGCTCTACATCCTCGAGTACGGCGACGGGTACTTCTCCGAGAACCCGGACGCGAAGCTGACGAAGGTCAACTTCGTGCGCGGGAACAACTCGCCGGAGGTCCGCGTCCAGGCCGAGGGCCAGCCGGATCCGAACGTCCCGCTCGAGGGGCTGCCGCCGCTGACGGTGAACTTCACCAGCGACGGCACGGTCGACCGTGACGGCGACCGTCTCTCGTACGCGTGGGACTTCGACAGCGACGGCACGGTCGACTCGCGCGAGAAGGAGGGCTCGTTCACCTACGAGGAGAACGGCCAGTTCGACGCCACGCTGAAGGTGACCGACCGGACCGGGCGCACGTCGTCCGCCTCCGTGCCGATCACCGTCGGCAACACGACGCCGAAGCTCACGCTGACGACGTCGCCGGCGCCGGGCGAGCCGTTCCAGTTCGGCCAGACGGTGACCTACACCGTCACGGTCGAGGACGACACCCCGGTCGACTGCTCGAAGGTCAAGGTGTCCTACGTGCTCGGTCACGACCAGCACGGGCACCCGCTGTCGGCGTCGACGGGCTGCACCGGCTCGATCGTCACCACGGCGGCCGGCCACGAGGGCCTGCCGAACATCCGCGCGGTGTTCGCCGCCTCGTACACCGACACGCCCCCCGAGGGCGCGCCGCCGCTGACCGGCTCGGCACAGGTCGTGCTGACCCCGGGCGGCTGACGGATTCCGGGAGGGACAGGGGGCGCCGCGTCACGCGGCGCCCCCCGGTTCCCGGACCGGACCCTCGGGTAGGAGCGCGGCATGTCCCGCGCCCTCCTCCTCTCCGCCCTCCTCGCGCTGATCGCCGCGGCACCCGCCGCGGCACGGGCTCCGGCCCCGGGCGCGCCGGGCACGAAGCACACCTGGGCGCCGGCCGACAAGCACGGCTTCCTCACCGCCCACCAGCGCGGCGGGAACGCGTACGCGACGCTGCGCCAGGCGTCGCTGAGCGAGGTGTACTTCCCCGACCTCTCCACGCCGTCCTACCGCGGCCTGCAGTTCGCCGTCCGCGACGGGCGGACGCTCACGCGCGAGACGGCGACCGGCGACGCGGCCCACGCCGAGCCCGTGACCCGCGGGGTGCGGGCGCGCGTCGAGCCGCTCCCGGGCGCGCTCGGCTTCCGCCAGGTCGTCAGCGCGCCGGGCTGGCGGCTGACGAAGACCTGGATCACCGATCCGGGGCGCCCGGTCGTGCTCGCGGACGTGCGGCTCGACTCGCTCTCCGGCCGCAGGCTGCAGCTCTACGTCCTCGCCGATCCGGCGCCGGGCGACGACGGCGACGACGACCGCGGGTCCGTGCGCCGCGGGCGGCTGCTCGCGTGGGACGGCGACGCGGCGGCGGCCGTGGCCGCGACGCCGCGGCTCCGGCGCGGGACGAGCGGCTACGCCGGCACGCGCAGCGATCCGTGGCTGCGGCTGCGGCGCGGCACGGGCCTGAAGCGCTGGGACGCCCGCCGGCGCGGCAACGTCGTGCAGGGCGCGCTGACGCGGCTCGACGGCGTCCGGCATCGCTCGATGACGCTGGCGATCGGGTTCGGCGGCCGGCGCGCCGGCGCGGCGCGGCGCGCGTCCGCCGCGCTGGGCGACCGGCTTCTCCCCCGCGCTGGCGCGCTTCACGGCCGGCTGGCGCGGCTATCTCGCGTCGCTCCCGGCGCCGCCCGCGCCGGTGGCGGGCGACGCGGAGCTGACGCGGCTCTACCAGCAGTCGGTCATGGTGCTGGCCGCGTCGGAGGACAAGCTCAACCGCGGCGCCTCGATCGCCTCGCCGTCGATGCCGTGGGTGTGGGGCACGCTGACCCTGTCGGGCGAGACGTTCTCCGGCCCGTACCACCTGGTCTGGCCGCGCGACTTCTACCACGTGGCCACCGCGCTGCAGGCGGCCGGGGACGGCGCCGCGGCCCAGCGGCTCGTCGACTACCTGTGGCGGGTCCAGAAGGCCGACGGGTCGTGGTGGCAGAACACGAAGGTCGACGGGGAGAAGTTCTGGACGAGCCTGCAGCTCGACGAGGTCGCCCTGCCGGTCGTGCTCGCCTGGTGGCTCGGGCGGCGCGGCGCGGCGGACTGGCGCCACGTCCGCGCGGCGGCGGACTTCATCGCGCTCAAGGGGCCGAAGACCGAGCAGGAGCGCTGGGAGAACCAGGAGGGCTGGTCGCCGAACACGATCGCCACCGAGATCGCCGCGCTGATCTGCGCGGCCGACATCGCGCGGGCGAACGGCGACCCGGCGCGCGCCGCGTCCTACGAGGCGAAGGCCGACGACTGGCAGGCGAAGGTCGAGTCGTGGACGGCGACCAGCACCGGGCCGTACGCGCCGAAGCCGTACTACCTGCGGATCACCAAGGACGCGAACCCGGACGCGGGCACGACCTACGAGCTCGGCGACAACCTGCCCGACAAGGTCGACCAGCGCACGATCGTCGACAACTCGTTCCTCGGGCTCGTCCTGTTCGGCGTCAAGCGCTGGGACGACCCGACGGTGCTGAACTCGCTCGCCGTCGGCGACGCGCAGCTCGGCACGACGCTGCCGGGCGGGCGGATGTGGCACCGGTTCAGCCGCGACGGCTACGGCGAGACCGCGCAGGGCGGCGACTGGGACATCTTCAAGGAGCCCGCCGCGCAGACGCTCGGCCGCGCGTGGCCGCTGCTGTCGGGCGAGCGCGGCGAGTACGAGCTGCTGGCCGGGCGCGGCGCCGGCGTCCTACCTCGACACGATCGCGAGCAGCGCGAACGACGGGCTGATGCTGCCCGAGCAGGTCTGGGACGGGCGGCCGCCGGACGCCGCGACCGCGGGCGCCGGGACGCGCTCGGGCACGCCGCTGGCGTGGACGCACGCGCAGTTCATCCGGCTCGCGTGGTCGATCGCGGCGGGCGCGCCGGTCGAGCGGCCGGGCATCGTCGCCTGCCGCTACACCGGCCAGGCCTGCTGAGCGCGCGCCGCGTCGTCGCGTTTTCTCCTCGGCGAGACAAACGCGACACGTCCGCAAGCGTTCGCTATGCTAATTAGCAATGCGTACCACTTCGGCCGACCAGGAGCTCGCCACCCGCCTCCGCCTCGCGGTGACGCGGTCGGCGCGCCGCCTGCGCCAGGAGGCGGGCACCGACCTCTCCCCCACGCTGACCGCGGCGCTGGCCACGATCGAGCGCCACGGCCCGCTGACGCCGTCCGAGCTGGCGACGCGTGAGCGCGTCCAGCGGCCGACGGTCACGCGGCTCGTCGTGCGGCTCGAGGAGGCCGGGCTCGTCACGCGCGCGGCCGATCCCGGCGACCGCCGCTCCGCGCTGATCACGATCACGCCCGCGGGGCGCGCGCTGCTCGCGACCGCCCGCACGCGCAAGGACGCCTTCCTCTCCGCCCGGCTGGACGCGCTGCCCGCCGCGGACCGGCGCACGCTGGAGCGTGCCGCCGCGCTGCTCGAGGGCATGCTCGAGTGACGGCGGCGCTCGACCGCACCTTCTCCTCCCTGCGCGTCCCGAACTACCGGCGCTACTTCACCGGGCAGGTCGTCTCGATCTCCGGCAACTGGATGCAGATCGTCGCCGAGATGTGGCTGATCGTGCAGCTCACCGGCAGCGGCGCGGCGGTCGGCATCACCGCGGGCCTGCAGTGCCTCCCGCTGCTGCTGCTCGGCAGCTGGGGCGGCCTGCTGGCCGACCGGCTCGACAAGCGCCGGCTGCTGACGATCACCCAGACGTGCATGGCGGTGCCCGCCATCGCGCTCTGGGCGCTCACCGCCGGCGGGCACGTCGAGACCTGGATGGTCTTCGCGCTCGTGCTCGTGCGCGGCTCGGTCCTCGCGTTCGACAACCCCGCCCGGCAGGCGTTCGTGAGCGAGATCGTCGGCCGCGACCGCGTCATGAACGCCGTCGCGCTCAACTCGGTCGTCGTCCACACCAGCCGGATCATCGGGCCGGCGATCGCCGGCGGCCTGATCGCGCTGATCGGCGTGTCCGCCTGCTTCGCGTTCAACGCCGCCACCTTCCTCGTGATGCTGGCGATGCTGCGGCTGATGGATCCCGCGCGGCTCCAGCGGGCCGAGCGCGCGCCGCGCGCCCCCGGCCAGGTCCGCGCCGCGCTCGCCTACGTCCGGCGCACGCCGGAGCTGCGCGTCCCGCTGGTGATGATGACGCTGGTCGGCACGCTCTCGTTCAACTTCCAGGTGCTGCTGCCGCTGCTCGCGTCGCAGACGTGGCACGGGACCGCGGCCACCTACGCGACGCTGACGGCGGTGATGGGCGTCGGCTCGGTGCTCGGCGCGCTCGCCGCCGGCGCGCGCGGGCGCGTGTCGCCGCGGCTGCTCGTCGGCAGCGCCGCGCTGTTCGGCGCCGCCGAGCTGCTCGCGGCGGTCGCGCCGACGCTCCCGCTGCAGGCGCTCGCGCTGATCCCGCTCGGCGCCGCGAGCGTCACGTTCGCCGCCGGCGTCAACTCGTCGCTGCAGATCACCGCGGAGCCCGCGATGCGCGGGCGGGTGATGTCGCTCTACGCGATCGTCTTCCTCGGCTCGACCGCGATCGGCGCGCCGCTGATCGGCTGGCTCGCGCAGGCCGCCGGCCCGCGGGCCGGGATGCTCGCCGGCGCGGTGGCCGCGCTGATCGCCGCCGTCTGGGCATGGGCCGAGTACGGCGGCCGCGTGCCGCGGCGGGCGCGCAGACTCCTACATTCCGTCGTAACGGACTAGGCCAATTGGTCCATACCCCTCGGGGGCGCGGCGCGCGAGGTTTGTCCGCGTCCGGGTTCCGATCCCCTGAGGAGGGCGATGAACGACGAAATCCAGGCGGCGTTGGACACTTCCAACGCCGTCAACGGGGAATTCTTCTACTGGGTGTCGATCGCGTTGATGATCCTCATCCACGCGGGGTTCCTGTTCTACGAGACCGGTGCGTCGCGCGTGAAGAACGTGCTGGCGACGTCGATGAAGAACATCATGACCCTGCCGGTCGTCATCGCGTCGTTCTTCTTCTTCGGCTGGTTCATCTACAACTGGCTCCCGGGCGGGCTGCCGGAGATGAGCGACGCGGCCAAGGCCGCGCTGCCGTGGAGCGAGAACATGGGCCCGAACCTGGCCGACTCGGCCTCGGGCATCTTCTGGGGCGCCTTCGCGCTCTTCTCCGCCACCACCGCGTCGATCGTCTCCGGCGCGTGCATCGAGCGGATCCGGCTCTCCGGGTTCCTGATCCTCGCCGTCGTGGTGGGATCGATCGCGTGGGTCATCGCGGCGTCGTG
Organism: uncultured Solirubrobacteraceae bacterium; assembly: GCA_963791405.1. Taxonomy (GTDB): domain Bacteria; phylum Actinomycetota; class Thermoleophilia; order Solirubrobacterales; family Solirubrobacteraceae; genus DASQMT01. Next base: position 123,505 of record CAWBSJ010000013.1, read on the forward strand.
GGGCTGGCACCCCACGGGCTGGATGACGACCGAGCTGGGCTTCCACGACGCGGGCGCCGCGGGCGTCGTGCACGTCGTCGCGGGGTTCTTCGCGCTCGGCGTCCTGATCAACCTCGGGCCGCGGATCGGGAAGTACGTGAAGGGCAAGCCGGTCACCATCGCGGGCCACAACCTGCCGATGACGCTGCTCGGGCTGTTCCTCATCTTCGTCGGCTTCTTCGGCTTCCTGATGGGGTGCACGGTCTACTCGGAGAGCGGCTACGTGACGATCTACGGGCAGCCGATGACGCTCTCGGCGTTCGTGTTCAACACGCTGATGGGCCTCGCCGGCGGCATGATCGGCGCCTACCTGAGCTCGAAGGCGGACCCGTTCTGGACCGTCTCCGGCGGGCTCGCCGGGGTGATCTCGGTCGCGGCCGGGCTCGACGTGTACCACCCCGCGCTCGCGTTCGTGATCGCGATCATCGGCGGCTTCGCGATCCCGAAGGTCGGCGCGTTCATCGAGAAGCGCGGGATCGACGACGCGGTCGGCGCGGTGTCCGTCCACGGCATCTGCGGCGTCTGGTCGCTGCTGGCGATGGGCATCTTCGCCTCCGGCTATCCGAACATCGACGGGATGCCCGACACGAGCTTCGTCGGCCAGTTCGTCGGCATGCTCGTGTGCGTCGCGCTCGGGTTCGGCTTCGGCTACCTGTCGTCGAAGCTGCTGTCCGTGTTCGGGCTGCTCCGGACGCCGCCCGAGGTCGAGGTGCTCGGCCTGGACCTGTCCGAGATCCCGGCCACGCCGTACCCGGAGGGCGTCCCGGTGACCGTGATGCGCAACGGGCACGGCGTCGTGCCCGCCACGATCGCCCAATACCAAGGTGAGAAGGAGCCGGTGTGAACGGAAGCCCGATCGACACCTACGACGGGGCCGAGGCGTACTTCACGTTCGGCCCGGACTCCGTCGGCATGTGGATCTCGGTCATCGTCGCGATGCTGATGTTCCTCTACGTGGGCTACAAGGCCATCGCGTTCGAGCGGGAGCACTTCGCCGAGATCACGAGCGACCCCGAGGCGCAGGCGCTCGCCGCGCGCGTCACGAACGGGTCCGCCTAGCCCGACGCGTCGCCGGGCCGGTGCTCAGTGCACCGGCCCGGCGGTCGCGAGCCGCGCCGTGGCCAGCGCCTCGGCCGCCTCGGCGCTCGCGGGATGGCCCGTGACCGCGGCGATGAAGGCGTCGCGGCCGAGCGCGTAGAGCGTCACCGGCGTCGTCGCCGTCACCGTGGCGGTGCGCGGCGTGTCGCGCAGCAGCGCGATCTCGCCGAACGCGTCGCCGCGCGACTCCGTGCGCACCTGGACGCCGTCGACCGTCACGGCCACGGTCCCCGCGGCGATCACGTAGAAGCGGTCGCCCGGGTCGCCCTGCGCGAAGATCTCCCCCGCCGGGCGCTCGACGATCTCGGCGTCGAACGCGAGCCGCTCCAGCACCGGCTGCGACAGCGGGGCGAACATCGGCAGCGCGCGCAGCAGGTCGAGGACCTGGACCGGCGGCCCCGCGGCCGCGTCGAGCGCGCGCAGCGGCGCGAGCGTGCACAGCACGACCACCGGGAGCAGCGCGCCGGCGACGATCAGCGCGCCGCGCTCGCCGAGGGCATCGACCGCGACGGGCGCGAGCAGGCCGCCGACGGCGATCGTGCCGATCGCGAGCGACTCGAGCACCGCGAACACGCGCGCGAGCACCGCGTCGTCGACGGCGCGCTGGAGCAGCGTCGAGCTCGACACGTCGGCGAGCGTGTTCCCCACGCCGATCAGCGCCATCGCCGCGACCGCCATCGAGCGGCTCCTCCCAGGCGGCGATGAGCAGCAGCGGCGCGCCGAACAGCACCGTGCCGGCGCCGAACACCGAGGCGATGCCGCGGCGCATCACGACGCCCGCGCTGACCGCGACCCCGATCAGCCCGCCGATGCCGATCGCGCCGTTCAGCAGCCCGACCCAGCCCTCGCCGCGCTCGAGCATCTCGAGCGCGATCACGACGACGAGCACGTTCAGCAGCCCGGCGACGAACGTCTGCGCGGCGACCAGGCCGAGGATCAGCCGCACGTTGCCGCCCGACACCGAGGCGCGGAAGCCGTCGGCGACCGCGCGCAGGATCCGCGGCGGCGCCTCCGTGCGCTCGGGCCGGACCTCCCCGCGCACGCCGGCCACGAGCAGCGCGGACCACAGCAGGCACCCCACGGCGGCGAGGAACACGAGCTCCGGGCTCCCGACCACGAGCAGCAGGCCGCCGAGCGCCGGCCCGGCGAACGAGCCGACGGATTCGACGGCGCTCGCGACCACGTTCGCCGCCGTGAGCTCCTCCGGCGTGCTCGTGATCGAGGGGAGCAGGGCGGCCTCCGCCGGGCGGAAGGCGGACGCGGCGATCCCGGCGAGGCTCACGAGGAACAGCACGACCGCGACGGGCGCGTCCGTGGCGATCGCCAGCGCGGCGAGCCCGAGCGTGAGCGCGCGCAGCAGGTCGGAGACGACCATGATCCGGCGGCGCGGCATCCGGTCGGCCAGCGCGCCGGCGAACGGCGCGGCGAGCGCGGCCGGCGCCAGGCGCAGGAACGCGGCGAGGCCGACGAGGCCCGGGCCGCCCTCGGCGTAGGCCCAGACGAGCAGGGCGACGATGTAGCCCCACAGGCCCATGATCGAGCCGATGCCGGCGAGCTGGACGCGCCGGAGGTCGCGGTTGCGGAACACGCGCCCGAAGGCCGCGAGCGTGGACGCCGTCCCGCCCTCGGTCATGCGGCGCGCGTCCGTTCGGCCACGAGGCGCGCCAGCCTATGTCATTTTCCCGAACCCTGGCTATAGGGTCCACGCGTGTCGCTGTTGCGGACGATGCTGGGCAACCGCGCGCTGCTCCGCGTCGAGCTGTCCTGGGCCACGGCCGCGCTGGGCAACTGGACGTTCTCGATCCTGCTCGCGCTCTACGCCTACGCGGAGGGCGGGACGAGCGCGGTCGCCGTCGCGCTGCTCGTGCGGATGCTGCCCGCCGGGGTCGCGGCGCCGTACGCCGCGATGCTCGCCGACCGCCACTCCCGCCGTCTGGTGCTGCTGTGGAGCGCGGCGCTCCGCAGCGCCGCGCTGCTCGGCGCCGCCGCGGCCGCCGCGGCGGGCGCGCCGCTCGGCGTCGTGCTCGTGTTCGCGACGCTGTTCACCGTCGCCCACACCGCGCACCGCCCGGCCCAGGCGGCGCTGACGCCGCGGCTCGCGCGCACGCCCGCCGAGCTCGCCGCCGCGAACGTCTGCTGGGGCACGCTCGAGTACGCCGGCTTCCTCGCGGGCAGCGTCGCGGCGGGGCTGATCGCCTCGCTGCTCCCGCTCGACGTCGGCTTCGCCGCCTGCGCCGCGGCGCTCGCGCTGACGTGGGTCGTGCTGTGGCCGCTGCCGCCGGATCGCCGGCCCGCCTGGATCGCGGAGGAGTCGCCGGGGCCGGTCGCCGAGCTGCTCGCGGGCGCGCGCAGCGTCTGGTCGCAGCCGGAGATCCGGCTGCTCGTCGGCGTCTCCGCGATCACCTCGCTCGCGCAGGGGATCATCGACGTGCTGATCGTCGTCGCGTCGTTCGAGCTGCTCGACCTCGGCGACGGCGGGGCGGGCTGGCTGAACGCGGCCTGGGGCATCGGCGGCGTCGCCGGCGGCGCCGCGTCGCTCGCGCTGCTCGGCCGCGGGCGGCTCGCCTCCGGGCTTTCGTTCGGGCTCGCGCTCGCGGGCCTCAGCTTCCTGCTCGTCGGGCTCTGGTCGTCGGCGGCGCTCGCGTTCCCGCTGCTCGCGGCGATGGGCGTCGGCTTCGCGCTGGTCGAGGCGGCGCTCCTGACCCTGCAGCAGCGGCTCGCCGCCGACGACGTCCTGGCGCGCGTGTTCGGGGTCGAGGAGTCGCTCGAGGTCATGATGCTCGGGCTCGGCTCGGCGGTCGCGGCGATCCTGGTCGCGCTGCTCGGGATCGAGGGCGCGGTGATCGCCGCGGGCGCGCTGCTGCCGCTGGTCGCGCTCGCGATCGCGCCGCGGCTGGCGGGCACCGTCGCCGGCGCGCAGGTGCCCGAGCGGGCGTTCGCGCTCATCCGCTCGCTGCCGGTCTTCGCGCCGCTGCCGATCGCGATGCTCGAGACGCTCGCGCTGCGGCTGCGGGAGCGCCGGTTCGCGGCCGGCGACCGCATCGTCACCCAGGGCGAGGTCGGCGACGCGTTCTTCGTCATCGCGGAGGGCACGGTGACGGTGAGCGTCGACGACGTGCCGCGCCGCGAGCTCGGCGCGGGCGACTTCTTCGGCGAGATCGCGCTGCTCCACGACGTGCCGCGGACCGCCACGGTGACCGCCGTCGACGCCGTCGACACGCTCGTCGTCGACCGCGAGCAGTTCCTCGACTCGATCGGCGCGCACGCGCGCAGCGCGACGGTCGCGGAGGCCGTCGCGAGCGACCGGATGGCGGCCGATGCACGCGCGGCGGCGTGAGGCCTGACCTCGCTACATTCTTGTGCTCCCCGCCGGAGTAGCTCAGTCGGTTAGAGCAGCGGAATCATAATCCGCGTGTCGGGGGTTCGAGTCCCTCCTCCGGCACCTCCGAAACACCCGCAATCGCGGCAGTTTCGTCGTTCAGCCCAGCTCTGCGCGCGGGCGCTCCCGGTTTGAAACGACGAGCCCCCTCACCCGCGAGGTGAGGGGGCATCGTCGATGCTGGTGCTGCTCAGGCGATGGCGGCGCAGGTCACCCAGAGCGTCGCCTTCGCCCCCGGGAGCGCGCCGTTGAACTTGAACTCCCAGCCGGTCATCTTCTCGCCGGTGAAGGCGGGGAACGAACCGACGAGCGCGGCCGTGTTGCCGGCACCGCTGGGGAGCGCGCCGCCACCCATCGCGACCTTGCCGTTCTTGCAGTGCACGGCGTCCGAGCCGAAGTTGGCGATGTCGACGTTCGTCGCCATCTGCCAGTCCAGGCCACTGACACCGTTGGTGCCGGCCGGACCCATCGGACCCTGCGGACCCTGGGGGCCCTTGTCGCCCTGCGGTCCCTGCTTGCCGTCCTGACCGTCCACGCCGTCGGCGCCGTTGATGCCGACCCCGTCGGCACCCTTCGGGCCACGCTCACCCTGCAGACCCTGCAGGCCGCGCTCGCCCTGCGCACCGGTTTCGCCCTTGTCGCCCTTGTCGCCCTTCGCGCCCATCAGCGACGCGAGGAAGTCGGACTCGTCGACCTCGGCACCGTGGTCACCGAACGCCTGCCAGATGTTGAACGCCGAGAGGCCGTTCTGGCCGCTGGCGCCCGTGGCGCCGATGTCGCCCTTCGCTCCGGTTGCTCCGGTCGAGCCCGTGGCACCCTTCGCTCCGGTCTCGCCCTTCGCCCCGGTCGCTCCGGTGGCGCCGGTGGCTCCGGTGGCGCCCTTCGGACCCATCGGGCCCATCGGGCCGGCGGGGCCCATCGGGCCGGCGGGACCCTGGAACTTCAGCTTCCAGTGGCTCGAGCTGTGCTTGCGGTGCGACGGGTGCGCGCTGGCGACGCCGGCGGTGGTGCCTGTGATTGCGACGGCCATGATGGCCGTGGTCGCGATCGTCTTGAGATTCACTGGTTGGCTCCTGGGGATCGGTTGGGGGGTGCGGCGACGGGTGACTCCCGCTCGGGGACGTCCGGTCATGGGCGCCCTCGGCCGGGCGGTCAGGCGTCGAGCGGCTCGGCGGCTTCGAGGACGTCGAGGGTGTGCGCGACGCGGAGAGTCCAATGGCCGTAGAGCTGGTTGAGCTCGCGGAGGCGCTCGCCCCAGCGGTTCGCGTCGCGCTTGCCGTGGATCGCAGCGAACTGGTCCCAGTGCTCGTCGAGAGCGCGGCGGACGAGAAGATGTTCTGCTCGGGCACGCTCGAATTCGGCGTGGGCCTCGGCGAGTTCGTCGGGGGACATGCTGGTCGTTTCCTGCCTGCTGGTGGTCATGCGGTGGCTCCGGGGGTGCTGGTCGGCTTGCAGATGTAGGACCCATTGGGAAAGACCACGCCGATCCACCACTTTGTGGGGATATCGGTCGGGGCGGGTCGTGCGTCCTGGTTCGGGCGGGTCATGCGGGGTCTCCTGTCGATTCGGCAAGGGGGGGTTAGCCGGCGGCGACCATGCGGACGTGCGCGCGGGTGCCGCCGACGCAGTCGATCTGGGCGAGGAAGCCGGTGGCGACCTTGCCGCACATCGTGTAGCTGCGGTGCGTGGCCGGTGAGGCCTTGTTGACGACATGCTAACAAGCTCTTGACGGATCGCCAACAAGTCTTAGACTCACACTTATGAGCACGCCGCCGAAGTTCAGCCGCCTCGATCCCACCCAGCGGCGCGAGCAGATCCTCGATACCGCCGACGCGCTGTTTGCCGAGCGCGCCTACGACGAGGTCTCGATCGAGGACATCGCGCGTGCCGCCGGCGTCACGCGCGGGCTCGTGCACCACTACTTCGGCGGGCGCAAGGAGGTCTACATCGCGCTGGTCGAGCGGATCGGCGCCGTGCGCGAGGACCAGCTCACGCCGCCGGTCGGCCGCAGCGCGCGTGCGCGCGTGGCCGACGACGTATCACGCTGGCTGGACTGGACCGACGCGAACCGCACGATCTGGCTCGCCACCCTCGGACGCGGCGAGGACCTCGCCGACCCCGACATCAGGGCCGTGGTCCTCGACCTCGTACGCCGCGCCGTCACGCTCGTCGCGACGCGCCACGCCGACATCGCCCAGAACACCCCGCGACTGCACTACGCACTGGAATGCTGGACCGGACTCAACCGCGCCGCAACCCGACGCTGGCTGACCGGCGACGCGACCCGCGACGCGACCCACGAACTGCTCGCCTCGACACTCGAACACATCCTGCGCACATTCGGCGCCCCGGCGACGCCACGCCGCCGCAGTCCTGCGTCGTGAGCCCGAATGCCTCCTCCGGCATCAATCGACGAGCTGCTGACCCCCGTCGATGTCGTAGGTCGCCCCGGTGAGCGCGGTGTTCGCCATCAGGTGGACGGCCAGCGCGCGCCACGTCCTCCGGCCCGACCACGCGCCCGATCGGCAGCGTCGCGCGCAGCTGATCGCGCCGCGCGTCGAGCCCGTCGCCGAGCAGCTCGGCCGACAGCGGCGTGTCGACGAAGCCCGCGGCGATCAGGTTGACCCGGACGGGCGCGATCTCCAGCGCGAGGTTGGCGGTGAGCGCCGGCAGCGCGGCCGTCATCGCGGTGATGACGCCCGAGCCCCGCGCCCGGCCGTCGGCCGCCGGTGCCGCCCATGAACACCAGCGAGCCGGCGGGCCGCACGCGGTCGACGGCGATCCGCGCGAGGTGGAACATCAGCCAGAAGTGCTCGTCCAGCGAGCGGCGCGCCGCGGCGAAGTCCATGTCGGCGAGCAGCCCGTAGTACGGCCGGCCGGCGGTGGTCAGGACGTGGTCGACCGGGCCGGGCAGCTCGTCGAAGAAGCGCGCGAGCCGATCCGGGTCGCCGGCGTCGAAGGCCGCGCTGCCCACCGCGCCGACCGACTCCGCCGCGCGTGCCAGGCGCCCGGGATCGCGGCCCACGACGACGACGTCGGCGCCCGCGGCGCGCGCCAGCCGTGCGGTCTCCAGGCCGATTCCCGCACTGCCGCCGATCACGACGACGGTCTGCTCCGCCAGCTCCAGTGCGCCGCCCTGCGTCATCGTGCCGCTCCTTCCAGTGATCGGGGGTCGTCGTAGACCCGGGCGGTCACGCGCTCGCCCCGGACGTAGACGGCGAGGCCGGCCCGGGGCGGGAGCTCCCGGTCGACCGCGTTGTACTCCAGCGCGCACGCGCGGCCGTCGTCGGTGACGGCGCACGGCTCGCACGGCGGCGTCGCGCCGCCCGCCCGGCGGTACGCGGCGACGACGTCGGGCTCGCGCAGCTCCGGGTCCGCCTGCAACAGCGGCGGCCGGCTCATCTGGCGACCGCTCAGCGGCAGTCCGCTGAAGTACAGCCGCAGCTCGCCGATGCGATCGTCCGCATCGTGCTCGGACGCCAGCGCGACGGGCAGGCCGATCCGCCCGCCGTCGTGGTCGAGGTGCAGGACGACCTCCTCGACCCCGCGCCCGGGCGCCCGGATGACGCCGAGCTCCTCGACCTCGACGTTGCGCTCCGCGAGCCACGCGCTCATGTCGGCCACGTAGCGCCGGAACGCGGGCTCGCCCTTGATCCGCCCGCGCACCGGGTGGTGGACCTCGGGCACGCCGGCGAACGACCCGACGAGCGCATCGACCTCGCCGCTCATCATCCCGTCGACGAACGGCATCGACCGCAGCCGCTCGATCCGGCGCCGGTCCAGCACGCGCTGCAGCACCGGGGCCGAGAAGAGCTCAGGCGCGAAGGGCATGGGACTCCGCCGACGCGATCGTGTCGTGCAGCGCCTTCAGCGCCGCGACGTAGATCTCGGAGAACGTCGGGAACGGCTGGATCGTGTCGCGCAGGACCGCGAGCGGGACGCGCGCGCGGATCGCGAGCGTCGCCTGCTGGAGCCACTCCCCGGCCTCGGGCCCGAGCGCGCAGGCGCCGGTCAGCCGCTCGCCGTCGCTGAACAGCGTCAGGAAGCCGCCGGACTCGGCGTAGGCGCGCGTGTACGTCTCCGTCTTGGCCACCCCCGAGAGTGCCGCGGTCGCGCTGAACGCCGCCTCGGTCGCCCCGACCGCGCCCGCCGCCGGATCGGTGTACACGACCCTGGGCACCGCCTCGTAGTTCGCCTCGCGCGGCTCGCCGAGCAGGTTCGACGCGACGACCTCGCCCTGGTACTTGCCCACGTGGGTGAGCTTCCACAGTCCCGTGACGTCGCCGATCGCCCACAGCCGCTCGCCCGCGGACAGCCGCGCGTCGACCGGGACCCCGTGCGCGTCGGGCTCGATGCCGACGCTCTCCAGCCCGATCCCGTCGACCCGCGGGCGCCGGCCCGTCGCGACCAGCAGCCGGTCGCCGCGCACCTCGCGCCCGTCGGACAGCCCGAGCACGTAGTCGTCGCCCGCGCGCCCCGCACGCTCCGCGCGGACGCCGAGCACGAGCTCGATGCCGTCGCGGCGCAGCGCCTCGCCGAGCGCGTCGCCGAGCTGCGCGGGCTCGCGCGGGAGCACCCGCGCGTCCGCGCCGACGAGGACGGCCTCGCCGCCGAGACGCCGGACGGCCTGCGCCATCTCGACGCCGACCGCGCCGGCGCCGAGGATCAGCAGCCGGCGCGGCACGGCCCGCATCGCCGTGACCTCGCGGTTGGTCCAGACGCCCTCGAGCTCGCGCAGGCCCGGGATCGGCGGCACGACCGGATCCGCGCCGTTCGCCAGGACGACGTGGTCGGCGCTGTACGGGGTCCCGTCGACCTCGACCACGCCGGTCCCGGCGAGCCGGCCGGTCCCGCGCAGCAGCGCGATGCCCTGCTCCGCCAGCCAGCGCTCCTGCCCCGCGTCGGAGTGGTCGGAGACCATGAAGTCGCGCCACGCCAGGGCGGCCGCGACGTCGACCTCCGCCGTCGCCGCCGCCTCGCGCGCGGCGTGCACCGCCTCGCCGGGCCGCAGCAGCGTCTTGGACGGGATGCACGCCCAGTAGGAGCACTCGCCCCCGACCAGCTCGCGCTCGACCAGCGCGACCCGGAGCCCGCCCTCGGCCAGCGCGCCGGCGCAGTGCTCGCCCGGCGAGCCGCCGCCGAGCACGATCACGTCGTAGTCGCTCACGCCGGCAGCTCCTCGCCCGCCCGCTCGCGGACCATGTACTCGGCGTACCAGTCCGGCCAGTCGGGGTCGGCCTGGCCCGTGCGCGCCTCGTGCTCGCCGTGCGCGGCCGCGGCGCGCCGCAGCGACTGCGCCAGGTCGTCGACGGACGCGTAGGCGGTCTCCCCCTCCACGCGGCCCGGGAGCCGCGTCGTGATCTCCTGCAGGATCCAGCCGTTCCCGTCCGGATCGTCGAACGACGCGAACGAGCCGTACGAGGCACGCTCGGGCGCCGGGCCGGCGACCCGCGCCTCGGTGCCGCCGTGGTGGAACACGCCGCCCGCGTCGTGGAAGACCTCGCTGACGTCGGCGCCGTGGGCCGCCAGCGCCGCACGGGCCGCGTCGATGTCCGACACGGTGAGCTGCAGGCCCTCGACCGAGCCGGGCGCGGCGGTCGTGACGCCGTCGCCGAAGATGACCGAGCACTGGGAGCCGGGCGGCGTCAGCTGGACCACGCGGAAGGCGTCGCCGACGGGGAAGTCGGCGTCGAGCCGCCAGCCGAGACCCGCGTAGAAGTCCTTCGCGCGATCCACGTCGGACACGGGGAGCACGACGACCTCGAGCTTCATGTCCACCACCGGCTGCGGGGGAACCGCCGGCGCGCCGTCGCTGCTCACCTGGATGCTGGTCATGCCGACCTCCGTGTGGTTGGGTGAGCACTCCAGTAAGCCGCGCTCACGGCAACGCAAACGCTTCCGGCCGGGGGTGCGGGAATGCCACAATCGACCCGCCCCATGAGCCGCGCCGAGCGCCTCACCACGGAGCGGGAACGCGACCTGGTCATCGCCGCCGAGACGGGCGACCCCGAGGCGTGCCGGGCGCTGGTCGAGGCGTTCCTGCCCGCGATCGGCGGGCTCGCCCGCCGGTTCCCCGGCGGGATCGGCGTGGAGCGCCAGGAGCTGGTGCAGGAGGGCGTCGCCGGTCTGCTGTTCGCGGCGCGGCGATACGACGCGGGCCTCGGCACGCCGTTCTGGGCGTACGCGACGTTCTGGGTGCGCAAGGCGATGCAGGAGCTCGTCGCGGAGCTGACCCGGCCGGTGGCCCTCTCGGACCGCGCGGTCCGCGGCCTCGCCCAGCTGCGGCGCGCGCGGAGCGACCACCTGCGGATCCACGGCGCCGAGCCGACCCTCGCGCAGCTGAGCGCGGCGACCGGGCTCGCGCCGGCGCAGCTCGAGAGCCTGCGTGCGCTGGAGCGCACCCCGCGCGCGATCGAGCAGCCGCTGGAGCCGGACGGGGACGGCGCCGCCACCGTCGGGGACGCGATCGCCGACCCGCTCGCCGAGCTCGCGTACGACCAGGTCCTCGACCAGCTCGAGCTCCACGCCGTGCACGACTCCGTCGGGCGGCTCGCGGAGCGCGAGCGCGACGTGATCCGGGCGCACTACGGCCTCGGGCAGCCGGCGCAGACGCTCAAGGAGATCGGCGGCGCGCTCGGGCTGACGGCGGAGCGCGCCCGCCAGATCGAGGCCGGCGCGCTCGGCAAGCTGCGCGCGGCGCTGGCCCAGCCCGCACCGGACGGCCGGCTTGCCTCCGAGGGCCCGGCGGCTTACTGACCACGAATGACGTGTGACGTCCACGCGCTGCGGCACAACGCGCTCGTCTACGGATCGGCGGAGGAGTACGTCGCCCGTGCGGTCGCCTTCCTGCGGGAGGGGCTCGCCGCGGGCGAGGGCGCGATCGTGGCGAACACCCGTCCCGGCCTCGCCGCGCTCCGCGAGGCGCTCGGGCCGGACGCCGGCGCCGTGACGTTCGTCGACGTCGGCGCCGCCTACACGCGACCGGCCCGGACCCTGGCCGCCTACCACGCGGTCTACGCCGGGCAGCTGCAGAAGACGCCGTCGCTCCGCGCGGTCGCCGACGTGCAGTTCGGGCCCGACCCCGGCGAGTGGGATCTCTGGACCGGCTACGAGGCGGTCTTCAACCGCTCCTTCGCCCATCTGCCGGCCTGGGTCCTGTGCAGCTACGACCTGAACGGCCTGCCGGACCCGGTGCTCGAGGGCGTGTGGCGGACGCATCCGGAAGTGATCGACGGGGACGCCTGGCACGCGAGCGCGCGCTTCGAGGACGTCGACGCGCTGCTGCGCCGGATCGCGCCGGAGCCGCGCCCGCTGCCCGCGCTCCGGCCGATCCCGTTCGGCGACGACGTCCAGGCGTTCCGCGAGCGGCTGGCGGCCGAGGCGATCCGCGACGGGGTGCCCGACGCCCGGGTGCTGGACCTGCTGCTCGCCGCGACCGAGCTCGCGACCAACGCGATCGGCTTCGGCGGCGGGGTCGAGCAGGTGCGGGTCGGGCGCGCCGAGGGCCGGTTCGTCTGCGAGATCGCCGACCGCGGAGACGGCTTCGACGACCCGGCGGCCGGCTACCTCGCGCCGCGTGACGGCGCCGGCGCCGGCCTGTGGGTCGCGCGTCAGCTCGCGTGGGACATCGAGTTCTTCCGCTCGCCGTCCGGCTTCACCGCCCGGATCCGGCTCTAGCTGCCGGGCGCCCGGTAGTCGACCGAGCGCTTCGCGGCCGCGTCGACCTCCTCCGGCGTGAGCAGCACCACCGTCCGCACGGTCGCCCCGCCCGACGCGTTGACGCCGAGCGCGACGGCGGTGGCGCTCTCGTTGTCCGGGAGGTCGACGACCACGTACGCGTCACGATCGCCGAACGCGAAGTAGAAGCTCTCGAGCCGCCCGCCCACGCTCTCCGCGAGCTTCACCACCGCGTCCCGCCTGCTGGATCCGCCCGCGCTTTGCACGCCCTTCACGCCGTCCAACGTGTACGAGGCTTCGTACAGGAACCGAGGCATGGGCACCCTCCTGGGTGACGGTTGTCCGTCCACCCTCCCATCCCCGCCTCCGCAGCGCAAATCGGGACTAGACTCGCCGCGCAGGCATGCCCGAGTACGTCCTCGACCACCACCGGGAAGGCGAGCGCGACCGGCTCGACCTGATGTCGCGGCTGCTCGATCCGCTGCACCGCCGCCGGATCGAGGAGCTGGGGATCGGTCCCGGGGCGCGGACGCTCGAGGCCGGCTGCGGGAACGGCTCGATCTCCGCCTGGCTCGCCGCGCGCGTCGCCCCCGGCGGGCACGCGACCGCGGTCGATCTCGACCTCTCGCTCGTCGACGCGGACGTCCCGGACCTCGAGCTCCGGCAGGCGGACATCGTCGCCGGGCCCGTCCCGCCGGGCGACTTCGACCTGGTGACGGCACGCGCGGTGCTGCACCACGTCGCCGACGCGCGGGCCGCGATCGCCAACCTCGTCGCGAGCGTGCGACCGGGCGGGGCGATCCTGCTGATCGAGCCCGACTTCCTGCCGGTGAGCGTCGCCGAGCCCGAGGACGTCCGCCGCTTCTGGGACGGCTGGCTGGCGTGGTCGCGCGGGGCGGGCATCGACTACCAGATCGGCCGCCGGCTCCCCGCCGCGCTGGCGGGCCTGGGCATGGAGCGCATCGAGGCGGCCGCCGAGACCGCGCTCTACGCCGGCGGCTCCCCGTGGGCCGACTACTGGCGGCGGACGGTGATCGAGCTGCGCGGCCGGCTCGTCGCGTCCGGCGAGCTCGACGAGCCGACATCGACGCGTTCCTCGCGCACTGCGCGGACCCGGCCTGGTGGACGCAGACGATCGCGTTCACCGCCGTGTCCGCGCGCGCCCCGCTCACTTGAGCTTCCGGTACCGCGGGTTCTCCGCCGCCACCTCCGGCTTCCCCTTCTTGACCACCTTCCCGTCCGTGACCGTGTCGGGGATCGCCGCCTTGAACGCGACCGCCGGCTTCGTCTCGACGTAGTACGCGCCGGATTCGAGCTGGTCGTCGGGCAGGGAGGTCTCCGCGCCCCAGCACGCCTCGCTCGACGCGCCGCCGAAGTGCTGCATGTGGTGGCCGAAGTCGCGCAGCCCGACGGTCGCCCCGTTGCGCGTCGTCACGTAGGACGTGTAGAGCTCGAAGGCGCGCTTGATGATCTTGGTCATGTCGCCGCCGGTGGCCTGGAACTGGGTCCAGCGGGAGACGCCCCACCACTCGAGGTGGAGCACCATCATCATCGAGTCGTAGGGCCAGGTCGCGCCGAGCGTCGCGATCGCGCGGCCGAAGTCGCCCGTGTTGTACCCGCTCACGAAGAACTGCTTCTGGGCGTCGTAGACCGCGCGGCGCGTGGCCTCGCGGAGCGTCTCGCCGGCCGGGACGCCGGGGGCCGCCGGCGCGCCCGCGGTGTCGACGTCGACGCCCGGCAGGTCCCCGCGCGAGATGCTCGTGAGGAGCATCAGCAGCCGGTTGTCGGCCTTGATCAGGTGCAGCGCGCTGTCGCCGCGGAACTTGCGCTTGGCGCCCGGATCGCAGACCACGAACTCGACCGCGCCCGCGGCGCTGGTCCCGAAGTCGATGCCGGCGGCGAGGAGCAGGCGCGTGACCTCGGTGCCGACGCTGTGGCCGCCGCCCGCACGGGTCGACCCGGCGACGAGCTTCAACGCGGCCGGCACGGCTCCGGACGTGCCGCCCAGCCCGCCGCCCCAGGTCACGATCTGCTTGTCGTAGACGTTGATCGAGTCCGTGCCGCCTTCCAGCCCGGCGATGTCGAGGAAGAGGCGATCCTTGAGCCAGGCCAGGTACGGCGCGGTGTCCTCGCCCGCGGCGGGGAGCGCGCGCGTGCCGGTCGCCGTCCCGACGCCGCGCAGCCAGGCGTCGTAGGACACCGCCGAGTCGTAGCCGGCCTTCTGCTCGTCGGTGCGCGGGTCGGCCGGGGTGGGGTCCTTCTTCGTCGCCTTCGGCGGCTTCAGCTCGCGCATCGCGGTCCCGCGCGTCCACCACGTGCCCGCCCACTTGGCACCCTGGTTGCTGTTGTTGCCGCCCGTCGCCGCGGGCAGCGGCAGCGTGGCGCGGAAGTCGGCGATCCGCTTGCAGGCCGCGTCGATCGCCAGCTGGCGCTCGGGCGTGATCGTGGGTGGCGCCGCCTGGGGCGCGGGCGCCGCACCCGGCTTCGGCTTGGGCGCGGGCGCCGTCCCGTATTCGAGCGTCTGCGCGCCGCCGACGAGCTTGGTGGTCACGAAGCTGCGCTCCTCGGCGTCGGGGACGACGTTGCGCCAGTCCGCTGCCGCGGCCGCCGCCTGCGCGGCCGCGGCCGCCAAGGCCGCTCCGTTCTGCGCCTGCATCATGGCCTGCGCGGCGATCGGGTCGCGCGCCAGCAGCCGGCGGGTCGCGCGGTTGCCGGCCAGCCGCTGAACGCGCAGCAGGCGCGGCGCGAGACCGGCCGGCGCAGCGGCGAGCGCGACCGGCGGCGTCTCGGGACGCCGCTCGTGCTCGGCTGCCGCCCGCTCCGCCGCCATCTCCGCGCGAGCCAACCAGAGCACGGCGCGTGCGTCAACGCGGACTCTCCCGCCGCAACCCGCGATGATGCGCGGCATGGCGCGCATCTACGTCACCGGCCACCGCAACCCCGACACCGACTCGATCGCGTCGGCGATCGGCTACGCGGAGCTCCGGGGCCGGCTCGATCCGCGCAACGAATACGTCCCGGTCCGGCTCGGCGAGCTCAACGCGCAGACGCGCTGGGTGCTCGACCGCAGCGGCGCGGGCGAGCCGCAGCTGCTCCCCCACGTCCTGCTGCGGGCGCGCGACGTGATGCGCGAGCGCTTCCCGCGCGCCGCCGACCACGACCCGGTGCGCGAGGTCGGCCTGATCATGGCGCGCGACGACGTCGACCTGGTCCCGGTGGTCGACGGCGACGGCCGGCTCGCCGGTGCGGTCACCGAGCGCGCGCTCGCCCGGCGCTACGTGCGCGAGTCGCGCGAGGCGTCGCGGCTCGACGCGCCGACCGCCGTCGGCGCGATCGCCGGCGTGCTCCAGGGCGACCAGCTCGTCGGCGACCCGCAGGCGCTCATCAGCGGCCGCGTCTGGGTGCTCGCGATGGCCACGAGCTCGCTGCCGATGGGCTTCCAGGCCGGCGACGTGGTCGTCGTCGGCGACCGGCCCGACGCACAGCGGATCGCGCTCGAGGTCGGCGTCGGCCTCCTCGTCACGACGAACGCCACCGCGGTGACCGACGACAACCTCGCGCTCGCGCGCGAGCGCGGCATCCCCGTCGTCGTCTCGCCGCTCGACAGCTACGTCACCGCGCGGATGATCACGCTGTCGGCGCCGAGCCTGTCGCTGATGGACCGCGAGCCGGTCGCGGTCGCGCCCGACGACCTCGTCACCGACATCACCGACGCGGTCAAGGACGTCGACTACCGCGCCGCCGTCGTGATCGACGCCGACCGCCGCCCGATCGGCCTCGTCACCCGCTCCGACCTCGTCGACCCCGAGCCGCGCAAGGTGATCCTCGTCGACCACGCCGAGCAGGCGCAGTCGCGTCGTCGGCGTCGAGCACGCCGAGATCGTCGAGATCCTCGACCACCACCACATCGGCTCGATCGAGACGCGGATCCCGGTGCGCGCCACCTTCGACCCCGTCGGCTGCACCGCGACGCTGATCATCGAGCGCTTCCGCCAGAGCGGGATGGAGCCGAGCCGCCCGACCGCGATCCTGCTGCTCGGGGCGATCATGTCGGACACGGTGATCCTCAACTCGCCGACGACCACCGAGCGCGACCGCACGGTGATCGCCTACCTCGAGCAGGTGCTGGCGCTCGACCCGACGGGGTTCGGCCGCGAGATGTTCGAGCAGACCTCGGATCTGTCGCGCGTCGCCGCCCAGGACATCGTCCGCCGCGACGCGAAGGACTACGACGCCGGCGGCGGACGCCTGCTGCGGATCGCGCAGGTCGAGACGGTCGGCGAGACGCTCGCCGAGCGGCGCGACGAGCTGCTGCTGGCGCTCGAGCGCGATCGCGAGCGGCGCGGCGCGGTCGTCGTCGCGCTGATGGTCACCGACATCCTCGCCAAGGAGACGCAGCTCTACGGGGCGGGTGACCGCGCCGCGCTCGAGCACGCGTTCGGCGACGGGTGGGACGCGGGCGTCGTCACGCTGCCCGGCGTGATCAGCCGCAAGAAGCAG
>CAWBSJ010000014.1:0-140099 GCA_963791405.1 uncultured Solirubrobacteraceae bacterium
TGCAGCTCTTCTGGAGGCCGAGCCACTTGTGGGCGTCGACCGAGGCGGAGTCGGCCCGGTCCAGGCCCGCGAACAGCGGCGCGGCGGACGGCGTCGCCGCGGCGGGCAGGCCGTAGGCGCCGTCGACGTGGAGCCAGACGCCGTGGCGCTCGCAGGCGTCGGCGATCGCGTCGAGCGGGTCGACGGCGCCGGTCAGCGTCGTGCCGGCGGTGGCGACGACCGCGACCGGGACGACGCCCGCGGCGACGTCGCGCTCCAGCGCCTCGGCGAGCGCGCCGGCGCGCATCCGGCGCCGCGCGTCGAGCGGGATCCGGCGGATCGCGGCGCTGCCCAGGCCGCAGGTCTCGACGGCACGGACGACCGAGTGGTGCGCCTCGTCCGAGCAGTAGACGGCGGCCGCGCGGCCGCCGACGCCCTCGGCGCGCGCGCCCGGCAGCGCGCGCTCGCGGGCGGCGAGCAGCGCGGTGAGGTTGGAGACCATCCCGCCGCTGGTGAACGCGCCCTCGGCGAACGGGAAGCCGACGAAGTCCGCCAGCCAGCGCAGCGCCTGCTCCTCGACCAGGTCGGCCCCGCCGGCGCTCGTGGCGAGGTTCGCGTCGTAGGTCGCCGCGAGCGCCGAGGCGAGCACGCCGATCTCCAGCCCGGTCGAGCCGATGTAGGCGAGGAAGAGCGGGCGCGAGGGGGAGACGCTGCCGTCGAGCACGCGCGCGGCGTCGGCGAGCGCGGTCTCGACGTCGCCGGCGTCCTCGGGCAGCGGCGCGCGGAGCCGCGCGGCGAGCGCGCCGTCGAGCTCGGGGTCGGCGCCCGGGCGCGGGTGGTCGAACGAGGCCCAGGCGTCGGCGATCACGCGCTCGAGGTCGGCGAGCACGCCCTCGCGGTCGGCGAGGGCCGGCAGCTCGGCCTCGCTCGTGCCGCGCGCGGCGCTCAGTCATGCGGCTCGTGCTCCCAGTGCTGGAGCGCCTCGCCGATGTGCGCGGCCATCAGCGCGGCCGCGCGCTCCCCGTCGCGCGCCTCGATCGCGGCGGCGATCGCCCGGTGCTCGGCGACGTCGGTCCGCTTCCACTCCGCGCTCGTCGCGCGGGCGGCGAGCAGCCGGCGCCCGATCTCGACGATCCACATCGCCTCGAGCACGCCGGCCAGCTCGCGGTTGCCGGTCGCGGTCGCGATCGCGAGGTGGAAGGCGCGGCTCGCGTCGTGGGCGGCGATCCGCGTGCGCGCCGCCTCCTCGGCCGCGATCGCTGCGGCGAGCCGCGCGAGGTCGGCGTCGGTCCGGCGCTCCGCGGCGAGCCGCGCGATCCCCGGCTCGACGAGCGAGCGGACCTCGAGCCGCCGCAGGACGTCGTCGATGCTCGGGCTCGCGGCGCGGAAGCCGCGGTTGGGCAGGAACTCGGCGAGCCCCTCGCCGGTCAGCCGGCGCAGCGCCTCGCGGACCGGCGTGCGCGAGATGCCGAGCTGCTCGGCGAGCTCGACCTGCCCGAGCCGCGCCCCCGGGGGGATCTCCCCGGAGTCGATCATCTCCCGGATCCGCTCGTAGGCAAGATCGACGACGGAGTCCGCTCGGATGTGTCCTGCTGAGGCGAGCGCTTCCATGGATTCCGGCGCGGAGTATTGCACGAATCCATTCGAATGGATACATTCGCACCCATGCACGGGGACCGAGGGGGGAGCGCGAGGAGCGCCGAGGCGATGGAGCGGGCGCTCGCGGGCGGCCCGGCCGTGCGGGTCGAGCACGACGGAGCGCCCGCATGGGGCCGGCGCGACGGCGCCGCGATCGTGCTGGAGGACGGCACGCGGCTGGACGAGGCCGGGGTGCGCTACCTCGCGCCGGCCGAGCCGACGAAGATCATCGCCGTCCACCTGACCTACGCCAGCCGGATCGACGAGTACGCGGCCAGGCGCCCGGAGTACCCGTCGTACTTCATGAAGCCGCCGACCACCCTGAACGGCCACCGCGGCGTCGTCCGCCGCCCCGCCGGCACCGAGTTCCTCAACTACGAGGGCGAGCTCGCGGTCGTCGTCGGCCGCCGCATGCACGGGGTCGGGATCGACGACGCGCTCGCGCACGTCGCCGGCTACACGTGCGCCAACGACGTCGGCCTGCACGACTTCCGCCACGCCGACCGCGGCGCGATGCTGCGCGTGAAGGGGCAGGACGGGTTCCTCCCGCTCGGCCCGCAGCTCGTCCCGGCGGCGGACTTCGACCCGACCGCGTACACGCTGCGCACGTCGGTGAACGGCGCGGTGGTCCAGGAGGCGACCGCGGACGACCTGCTCTTCCCCGTCGCCTACCAGCTGGCCGACCTGTGCCGGCTGATCACGCTCGAGCCGGGCGACGTCGTCCTCACCGGGACGCCGGCGAACTCGCGCCCGATGCAGCCCGGCGACACCGTCGCGGTCGAGATCGACGGGATCGGGCGGCTGGAGAACACGATCGAGGAATGGGACGTCGACCTGACGGGCGCGGGGGACCAGCCCGCGACGTCCGCGAACACGCTGCACGTCGCGCTCGCCGTCCCGGAGGACGAGGCGGAGCGCATGGCCGAGAGGAGCCGCAGATGACGAAGGTCCACGTCGACATGAACCTGTGCCAGAGCCACGGCGAGTGCACCTACGTCGCGCCGGAGATCTTCGAGCTCGGCGACGACGACGTGCTGCGCTGGAAGGAGGAGGTCGACCCGTCGCTGCGCGAGAAGGCGCAGGAGGCGGCCGACGTCTGCCCGATGCTGGCGATCCGGGTCGAAGACTGAGCGCGTGCCGCGCCCCGTCGTCATCGCCGGCGCGTCGCTCGCGGGCCTGCGCGCCGCGCAGGCGCTGCGCAACGCCGGCCACGAGGGGCCCGGTCGTCGTCGTCGGCGACGAGGAGCACCTGCCGTACACGCGCCCGCCGCTCTCGAAGGAGCTGCTGGCCGGCGCGCAGGAGCCCGCGCAGTGCGCGCTGCCGAGCGACCGCGTCCCCGACGTCGAGTGGCGCCTCGGCGTCACCGCGACCGGCCTGGACCCGGACGCGCGTGAGCTGATCATGGGCGACGAGCGGCTCGGCCTACGAGGAGCTGATCGTCGCCACCGGCGCCCGCCCGCGCCACTGGCCGGGCGATCCGATCGGGCTCGACGGCGTGCACACGCTGCGCAGCGTCGACGACGCGCTCGCGCTCCGCGCCGACTTCGAGGGGAGCCCGCGGCTCGTCGTCGTCGGCGCCGGCTTCATCGGCTGCGAGGTCGCGGCGACCGCGCGCAAGCGCGGGCTCGAGGTGACGCTGATCGACATCGCGCCGCAGCCGGTGCCCGCGCTGGGGACGGACGTCGGCGCGCGCGTCGCCGACCTGCACCGCGCGCACGGCGTCGACCTGCGGCTCGGCGACGGCCGTCGACGGGTTCGAGGGGCACGGCCGGCTCGAGGCGGTGCGGCTCGCCGACGGCTCGCGCGTCGCGGCCGACGTCGCGGTGATCGCGCTCGGCGCGATCCCCAACACGGACTGGCTCGTCGAGTCCGGGCCTGGAGCTGCAGCCGGGGCTCGTCTGCGACGCGACGCTCGCCGCGCGCGACGCCGAGCACGTCTTCGCCGCCGGCGACGCCGCCGCCTGGCCGCACCCGATGGCCGACGGCGGGGTGATCCGGATCGAGCACTGGACGAACGCCGCCGAGCAGGGCGCCGCACGCCGCGCGCAACCTGCTCGCCGCGCCGGGCGAGCGCGTCCCGTACGAGGCGGTCCCGTACTTCTGGACCGACCAGTACGACCTCAAGCTGCAGTCCGTCGGGCTGCCCGCGCGCGCCGACCGCACCGTCGTGCTCGAGCAGGACGGCGAGCGGCTCGTGCTCGGCGGCGAGCGCGGCGGCCGGCTGATCGCCGCGATCGCGTTCAACGCGCCGCGGCGGCTGCCGTTCTACCGCCGGCAGCTCGCCGCGATGCCGCCGATGGACGACGTCGTCGCGGCCGTCCGCGCCGACGAGAAGGCGCTGGCGGCGTGAGAGGCGCTGGTCCTCATGCACGGCGACTGGGGGCCGCCCGGGCTGCTGGCGGAGTGGCTCGACGCGCGCGGGATCCCGTACGACCTGCACCGCACCTACGTCGGCGCGCCGATGCCGGACGTCGCCGGCTACGGCTTCGTCGCCTCGCTCGGCTCGAACCGCAACCCGAACGACACCGACGACCCCGCCGTCGCGGCCGAGCTCGCTGCTGCTGCGCGACGCGGTCGCGCGCGACGTCCCGGTGCTCGGCCTCTGCTTCGGCGGCCAGGCGCTCGCCGCCGCGCTCGGCGCGGAGATCGAGACCGCGCCGCAGCCCGAGCTCGGCTGGACCACGATCGAGACCGACGACCCCGCGCGGATCCCGGCCGGCCCGTGGCTCGAGTGGCACTTCGACCGCTTCGCCGTCCCGCCCGGCGCGACCGAGGTCGCCCGCACCGGCGCCGCGCCGCAGGCGTTCCGCCACGGCCGCCACCTCGGCGTCCAGTTCCACCCGGAGAGCACGGTCGAGATCGTCGCGCGCTGGGCCGCGTCCGACGCCGAGCGGCTCGCCGCGCTCGGGCTCGACGGCGAGGCGCTGATCGCGGCGACCGAGGACGAGCGCGCCGCCGCGCGCGACGCGGCGTTCGCGTTCTTCGACGGCTTCCTGGCAACCGTGAACGAAGCGGCGCCCGCGGCCGCCGTGAGGGAGGCATGATGGGGCACCCGCCCGAGCTGTCGGACGCGTCGGTCACGTCCGTCCGCGTGATCTACCCGGACCTGCACGGCGTCGCGCGCGGCAAGGACGTGCCGCTGATCGAGTTCGACCGCGTCAGCGACCACGGGCTCGCGTTCTGCGCCGCGGTGATGGCGACCGACCTGCGCCACACGCCGGTGCTCGGCCCCGAGATCGGCTACCCCGACCTCGTCGCCACGGCCCGACCTCTCGACGCTGACGCTGCTGCCGTGGGAGCCCGGGCGTCGCCTGCTGCATCGCGGACGTCGGGCCGGTGGCCGAGGGCTCGGTCGTCCCGGCCGACCCGCGCGGCGCCGTGCGGCGCGCGGTCGCGGGCTTCGAGGCGCTGGGGCTGGCGCCGATCGTCGGGCCGGAGCTCGAGTTCTTCCTCTGCGAGCCGGACCCGGCCGCGCCCGGCGGGCTCCGCCGCTACGTCGACCACCTGAGCATGGTCTACACGGTCGGCCCGCAGGCCGACCCGCGCGGGGTCGTGCGCCAGATCACCGAGTCGCTGGCCGGGATGGGCATGGGCACGTTCGCCGCGAACCACGAGTTCATGAACGCGCAGTACGAGATCAACCTGCGCCACGCGCCCGCGCTGACCGCGGCCGACCGCGCGTTCCGGCTCAAGTGCGCGGTCAAGGACGTCGCCGCGCTGAACGGGCTCGTCGCGACCTTCATGGGCAAGCCGTTCAACGACCAGGGCGGCTCCGGCTTCCACCTCCACGTCAGCGCCGACCGCGACGACGACAACGCGTTCTTCGACCGCGCCGGACGGCGACGGCGTCTCGGACGAGCTGCGCCGCTTCACCGCCGGCGTGCTCGCCCACGCGCCCGCGCTGATGGCGTTCCTCAACCCGACGATCAACGCGTACCGGCGGATCGTCCCGGACTCGCTCGCCCCGATCAACGTCAGCTGGGGCTGGGACAACCGCACGACGTTCGTGCGCATCCCCGCCGAGCGCGGGCGCGCGACCCGCGTCGAGATCCGGATCGGCGACGGCAGCGCGAACCCGTACCTCGCGATCGCCGCGATCCTCTTCGCCGGCCTGCACGGGCTGACCGACGAGCTGCCGCTCCCGGATCCCGTGACCGGCGACGCGTACACCCAGGAGGCCGAGGGCGCCGTCCCGACCTCGCTCGAGGCCGCGCTCGACGCGCTCGAGGCCGACGACCACCTGCGCGAGGCGATCGGCGACGCGATCGTCACGCCGTTCCTCGCGATGAAGCGCTTCGAGCTCGAACGCCACCGGAGCTGGGTCTCCGACTGGGAGCGCGACGAGTACCTGCACCACCTCTAGGAGCCCGCCGATGACGACCCTCGACACGATCGACCTCTCCGACCACGACGCGTTCCTCGACGCGGTCCCGCACGAGTGGTTCCGCGACGCTGCGCCACGAGGCGCCGGTGTTCTTCAACCCCGAGGCCGACGGCCCCGGCTTCTACGCGATCACCCGCTACGCGGACATCCGCGAGGTCCACCGCAACGTCGACATCTACTCGTCGGAGATCGGCGGGACCTCGCTCGAGGACCTCGACGAGGAGCAGCTCGAGGCGCGCAAGTCGATGATCGACATGGACCCGCCGCGCCACGACGAGCTGCGCGGGCTGATCGCGCGGCGGTTCACCCCGCGCGCGGTGCAGGTCTGGGAGGAGGCGGTGCGCGAGGTCACGCGACCGCGTGCTCGACAAGGCGCTCGAGCAGGAGGAGTTCGACTTCGTCGCCGACGTCTCGTCGGAGATCCCGATGCAGGTGTTCGCCGAGATCCTCGGCGTGCCGCAGGAGGACCGGCGCCACATCATCGAGCTCGGCGACCGGCTGCTCGGCAACCAGGACCCCGAGTACCACGTCCCGCCGGACCCGTCGCACCGGCTGCTGCCGTTCTCGAGCCCGGCGGCGATCGAGATGTTCGAGTTCGGCCGCAAGATGGCCGCCGCGCGGCGCAAGCACCCGGGCAACGACATCGTCACCCAGCTCGCCTTCGAGCCGCTCACCCAGCGCGAGTTCGACGTCTACTTCGTCCTGCTCGCGACGGCCGGGAACGAGACGACGCGGCACACGATCACGCACGGGCTGATCGCGCTGTGCGAGCACCCGGACCAGCTCGAGCGGCTCCGCAGCGACCCCGAGCTGTTCAAGCCGGCGGCCGACGAGATGCTGCGCTGGGCGACGCCGGTGCACCACTTCCGCCGCACGACGACGCGCGACGCGGAGCTGGCGGGCGAGACGATCCCCGCGGGCGCGAAGGTCACGACGTGGTTCGTCTCGGGCAACCGCGACGAGGACGCGTTCGAGGCGCCGGACACGTTCGACGTCGGCCGGACGCCGAACCGGCACATGGCCTTCGGGCCCGGCGGGATCCATCTCTGCATGGGCTCGCACCTCGCGCGGATGGAGGTGAAGATCGCCTTCGAGGAGCTCCTCAAGCGCGTCAAGACGATCGAGCTCGCCGGCCCGCCCGAGCGGCTGCGGTCGAACTTCTTCAACGGCATCAAGCGGCTGCCGGTGCGGGTGACGCGGTGATCGCGCTGCGGCGCATCGACCACGTGCGGCTGCGGACGGCCGACGTGGCGGAGGCGACCGCGCGCTGGGCCGCGCAGTTCGGGCTCGTGGAGCGCGGCGGCGGCCGGCTCGCATGCGACGACGAGCCGTTCTGCCTCGAGCTGGCGACCGACGCCCCGCACGTCGCCTACGAGCTGCGGCGCTCGTGCCCGCTCGACGCCGCCCGCGCGCATCTCGCGGAGTGCGGCGTGCCGGCCGAGGAGCGCGACGGCGGGCTGCTCGTCCACGACCCCGAGGGCAACGGCGTGCTCCTGCTGCCCTACCGCGCGACCGAGCCGTGGACGCCGCACGCCCGGGCGGCCGGCGATCGGGTCATCGGCGCGCCGCGCAAGCTCGGCCACGTGAACTTCCTCACCGGCGCGATCGACGCGCAGGTCGACTTCTACACCCGCGTGCTCGGCATGACGGTCACCGACTGGCTCGGCGACGGCGGCGTCTGGCTCCACGTCAACGGCGACCACCACGTGATGGCGCTGATCGACAAGGGCGCGCCGCACCTGCACCACCTCGCCTTCGACGTCGTCGACATCGGCCAGATGCGCGTCGCGCTCGACCACCTGGGCCGGCACGGGCGCTGGCTCGGCTGGGGCCCGACGCGCCACGGCGTCGGCGGGAACATCGCGTCGTACGTGCGGATCGTCGAGGAGGCGTGCTTCGTCGAGCTCTACTGCGACATGGAGCAGCTCGAGCCGGAGCACGAGCCGCGCCGCTGGCCCGACGACCGCTTCTCGTCCAACACGTGGGGGCCGTTGCCGCCGCGCTCGTACTTCCGCTTCGACGACGCGGCGATCGCGTCCGAGCGGGAGAGCCTGGAGATGCTGGGGGTGCCGCTGAGCGAAGCGGTGATGAGCGATGCCGATGCCGGCGACGGCCGTCGAGCTGGGGAGAGCGAGGCAAATGAGCCTGCAGGGCTATTCGATCCCGCGCACGACGACCGGGCGACGCCAGCCTCGTCCCGCCGCCGCCGTGGCACTACGTCGGCGACTTCCTCGTCGTCGACTACTGGGCCGACCCGGCGGCGTGCACCGCGCTGCTCCCGCCCGGCCTCGACCCGCATCCCGATCCCGGCCGCTGCGCCGCGGTGTTCGCCGACTGGCAGTCGTGCAGCGAGGGCGGCGACGAGCTGACCGACCCGATCCGCTCGCACTACCGCGAGTTCTTCATCGTGATCAACGCGCTGCTCGACGGCGAGGAGGTCACGACCTGCCCGTTCATCTGGGTCGACCAGGACTTCGCGCTCGCGCGCGGCTGGATCCAGGGCTTCCCGAAGAAGCTCGGCGCGGTCTGGATGACGCGCACGTTCGGGCTCGACGTCGCCGCCGACCCGGGGCTGGCCGGGCGCCACGGCGCGACCTGCAGCGCGCGCGGCCGCGCGATCGCCGACATGACCGTCGAGCTGGAGGGCGTCGTCGACGACGGCCCGCGCCACAACGCGCCGCCGATCGTCAACGTCCGCCACTTCCCGCGCCTCGCCGCCGGCCGCCACGACGACCCGCAGGTCCACGAGCTGGTGCGGGCGGTCAGCCGCGACCGCGCCGGCTCCGCCGTCCACGCGGGCCCGGCGACGCTGACGCTGCACGCCGCGCCGCACGAGGAGCACGACGCGCTCGCGCCGCTGAAGATCGACCGCGGCTACCGCTTCACGTTCGGCTACACGGTCGACGACCTCGTCACGGTGAAGGAGATCCGGTGACGCTCGTCGCGGGCGTCGAGGTCTCGCCCGACCACTTCATCGGCGGCGAGCGGGTCGCGTCGGCGGCGCGCTTCGAGGACCTCTCGCCGATCGACTCGTCCGTGCTCGCGGAGGTCGCGCGCGGCGGGGCGGAGGAGGTCGACCGCGCGGTCCGCGCGGCGCACGCCGCGTTCCCCGCCTGGGCGGCGCTCGGGCCGTCCGGCCGCGCGCCGTTCCTGCACCGGCTGGCCGACCTGATCGACGCGAACGTCGACCGGCTCGCGGCCGTCGAGTGCGCCGACATGGCGATGCTGCTGCGCTCGCTGCGCGCGCGGGTGATCGGCCGCGGCGCGCGCAACTTCCGCGCCTACGCCGACCTCGCGCTCGCCTACGAGGAGCGCGACTGGCGCTCGAACGGGACCTGGAACCGCGTCCAGCGGATGCCGTCCGGCCCGGCCGCGGTGATCACGCCCGTGGAACGCGCCGTTCATGCTCTCGACCTGGAAGACGGCGCCGGCGCTGGCGGCCGGCTGCACGGTCGTGCTCAAGCCGGCCGAGTGGTCGCCGCTCGCGTGCTCGCTGCTCGCCGGGCTCGCTCACGAGGCGGGCTTCCCGCCCGGCGTGTTCAACGTCGTCCAGGGGATCGGGGAGGAGGCCGGCGCCGCGCTCGTCGCCCACCCGCTGCTGCGCCGCGTGAGCTTCACCGGCTCGCCGGAGACCGGCCGCCACATCGCCGGCGCGGCGGCGGCGAACCTCGTCCCGTTCACGGCCGAGCTCGGCGGCAAGAACCCGTTCGTGGTCTTCGCCGACGCCGACCTCGACGCGGCCGCGGCCAAGGCCGCCGGCCAGTACGACGACGCCGGCCAGGTCTGCCTCGCCGGGACGCGGCTGCTGATCGAGGAGTCCGTCCTCGACCCGTTCCTGGAGCGCTTCCACGCGGCGGTCGACGCGCACGTCCTCGGCGACCCGCGCGACGACGCGACCACGATCTCGCCGCTGATCCACCCCGACCACCTCGCGCGCGTCGAGGGCTTCGTCGAGCGCGCGCGGGCGGAGGGGCAGGAGATCGTCCGCGGCGGCCGCCGGGCCGGCGGGCTGCTCTACGAGCCGACGCTGATCCGGCCGTCGTCCAACGACGCCGAGATCGTCCAGCGCGAGGTCTTCGGGCCCGTGCTCACCTTGCAGACGTTCGCGACGGAGGAGGAGGCGGTCGCACTGGCCAACTCCACCGCGTACGGGCTCTCCGCGCTCGTGTACACGAGCTCGCTGGGCCGGGCGGACCGGGTCGGGCGGGCGATCCGGAGCGGCACCGTGTGGGTCAACACGTTCCTCGTGCGCGACCTGACGGCGCCGTTCGGCGGGCTGGGCATCTCGGGCATCGGTCGCGAGGGGGGCGACTGGGCGCTCGACTTCTATTCGGACCTGAAGACGCTTCAGGTCCTCGAGGGGACCGCCGGCTGAGGACCGGCGGACGGAGAGAGGAGACAACATGTCGGTCGTCGATCCGGCGCCGGCCGCGGCAGGAGCGCCGCACGGCGAGTCGGGCAAGCTGCACCGGCGGGCACTCGGGGTGCCCGACCTGGTGTTCTTCATCGTCGCGGCGTCGGCGCCGCTGACCGCGGTGGCCGGCGGCCAGGCGGCGACCTACCTGGTGACGGGCAACCAGGGCGTCCCGTTCATGTTCATCCCGCTGGGGATCATCCTGGCGCTGTTCGCGGTCGGCTACGCGGCGATGAGCCGGCACGTGACGAACGCCGGCGCCTTCTACGCGTACGTCGCGCGTGGTCTCGGCAAGGTCTGGGCCGTCGGCGCGGCGTTCATCGCGCTGATCGCCTACAACGCGATGCAGATCGGGATCTACGGGCTGTTCGGCGTCGCGATGGGCGCGTTCATGGCCGACAAGGTCGGGATCACGCTCGACTGGTGGTGGTGGTGCCTGATCGGCGGCGCGATCATCGGCGTGCTCGGCGTGCTGCAGATCGACCTCAACGCCCGCGTGCTCGCGGTGCTGCTGATCCTCGAGGTCGTGATCGTCGCGCTGTTCGACTTCGCGATCCTGGCCGACCCCGGCCCGCAGGGGATCACCGGGACCGGCTTCGACCCGTCGGTCGCGTTCGGGACCGCGGTCGGCGCGACGCTGACGTTCTGCGTCGCCTCGTTCGTCGGCTTCGAGTCGGCGGCGATCTACTCCGAGGAGGTGCGCGACCCGAAGCGGACCGTGGCGCGCGCGACGTTCATCGCGATCGGGCTGATCGCGGTCTTCTACGCGCTCTCGAGCTGGCTCGTCGGGATCGCGGCGGGGCCGGAGACGATCGTCTCGCCGGACGCGCTGGTCGCCGCCGGCTTCACCACGCCGGACGGCGCGGCGCCGGACCCGACGACGGTGCTGTTCATCACCGGCGCCGACCGGCTCGGCGCGTTCTGGGGCGACTCCGCCTCGCTGCTGTTCGCGACGAGCCTGTTCGCCGCGCTGCTCTCGTTCCACAACGCGGTCTCGCGCTACGCGTTCGCGCTCGGGCGCGAGGGCGTGCTCCCGCGCGCGCTCAGCCACGTGCAGCCGCGCACCGGCGCGCCGTACGTCGCGTCGCTGCTGCAGACGACGCTGGCGCTCGCGATCGTCGGCGTGTTCGCGATCGCCGGGGCGGACCCGGTGCTGAAGCTGTTCACCTGGCTGACCAACCTCGGCGCGCTCGGCGTGCTGCTGCTGATGGCGACGACGTCGTTCGCGGTCGTCGGCTACTTCCGGCGCCATCCCGAGGCGGGGGTCAGCGGCTGGGCGGGGCGGATCGCGCCCGCGCTCGCGGGGGTCGCGCTGCTGGTCGTGCTCGTGCTGGGCGTCCTGAACTTCAACGTCCTGATCACGAGCGCCACCGACGCGCCGACGGACAAGATGACGATCATCCTGCCGGTGATCCTGTTCGGCGCCGGGGCGATCGGGCTGCTGCTCGGCGCGTGGCTGAAGTCGGCGAAGCCCGAGACGTTCGCCCGGATCGGGGAGGGCGCCGCGGCCGAGAGCTGAGGCGCTCACGCGGCGCGGAGCGCGTCGACCGCGATCCGCGCCGCGGTCCCGATCACCCGGTCGGCCTGGGGGAGCGAGGCCGCCGCTGTGTCGGCCCGCGTGAACACCGCCACCGCGACGCGCCCGCCGCCGGCATGCTCGACGACGCCGATCTCGTTGCGCACGCCCGGCAGCGTCCCGGTCTTGCCCGCGACGCGGAAGCGCTCGTCGGGGAAGCCGGAGGCGAGCCGGTGCGGCCAGACCTGGAGGGCCATCAGCCGGCGGACCGCGGCGCAGCTCTCCGGCGCCGCCGCGCGGTCCTCCCACAGCGCCGCCGAGCAGCGTCGTCATGTCGCGCGCGGTGGTCGCGTTGGTGCGCGCCGGGTCGCGGACCGAGAGCGTGCCGAGCAGCTCCGGCCGGCCGAGCAGGAGCGGCTGGACCGCGTCGAGCGTCGGCTGCGCCGGTGTCGGCCACGAGCGCCGCGGCGAGGTCGCGGCAGCGCTGCGTCGATCCGCGTCGCGCGCAGGCCGAGCTCGCCGAGCAGGGCGTCACCGGCGCGTCGCCGACGGCGTCGAAGATCGCGTCGGCGGCCGCGTTGTCGCTCACCGCGATCGCGAGGTAGGCGAGGTCGCGCAGCGAGAGCCGCGACCGGATCCTGCATCGCCGCGACGCCGGTCGCGCCGGCGCTGCGGCGCCGCACCGTCACCGGCTTCGTGACGTCGAGCCCGCCGGCCTCGTGGCAGCGGTACAGCGCGGTGATCACGCGCGACCTTGAAGACCGACGCGAGCACGACGGGGGTGTCGGCGCCGACCGCGACCTCGCGGCCGCTGCCGAGGTCGACCGCATGGAGCGTTCCCGCCAGCCCGAGCGAGCGGAACGCGGCCTCGATGCGCGGCGCCGGGTCGCTCATGCCGAGCAGGCTGTCGGCGGGTCGCGGGCGGCCGGCGGCGGGCGACCGGGTCTCGGCGGGCGACCAGCCGCCGCCCTCGACGAGCACGTCGCGCAGGAGGCGCCGCGACGAGCCGGACGATCGCCCGGTCGTCGCCGAGGCGCCACGCGACCGCGGCCGCCAGGCTGAGCGGCGCGCCGGCGAGCGGCCGCCAGACCGTGCCTGGCGGCGCGGCCGGCGGGCTCCTCCACCAGCGCGACCGCCGGCGAGGTCAGGACCAGGCTCGCCGCGAACTCGATGCCGGCCGCCGGCAGCACGGCGCGCGGCGCGAAGCCGAGCGCGTGGCAGGTGGCGACGACGGCGTCGTGCGCGAGCGGGGCGGACTCGCGCGGGAACAGCACCAGCGCGTGGTCGGGACCGACGAGCGCGAGCTCGAGCTCCGGCGCCGCCGGCGAGCGGATCGCCGGCCGCGAGCAGCGCGCCGAGCGGGCGGCTGATCGGCGGGCCGGTCCGCAGGAGCGCGTCGTCCGCTGGGCGGCGGACGAGCCCGACGTCGATCCGCCGGTCGATCAGCGCCGGCACGAGGTCGGCCGGCGGAGCGCTCGACGGGGACGACCCGGACGTCGGGATGATCGGCGGCGAGCCGCTGCGCGAGCGCGGCGACGGCGCCGGCGGGGAGGTCCGGGGAGACGCCGACCCGGAGCGCGCCGGTCTCGCCGGCGCGGATGCGGGCCACCGTGCTCTCGAGCCGCTCGACCCGCTCGACGACCGCCCGCGCCTCGTCGAGCAGCACGGTCCCGGCGGGCGTCAGCTCGACCCGGCGCGTCGTCCGCACGAGCAGCTCCACGCCGAGCGCCGACTCGAGCGCCTTGATCCGCTGGCTGAGCGGCGACTGGGCGATGTGCAGCCGCTGGGCGGCGCGGCCGAAGTGCAGCTCCTCGGCGACGGCGACGAAGTAGCGGAGGTGGCGCACGAGGTCCACGACCGGACATCATGACGCGTCTGCGATATCTACGGCTCGATTGAGACGAGTTAGGTCTCAGTGTTCGTGAGAGATGGTGTTGCGACCTCGGCAGCGGCCTCGCTTCACTGGGGCGCATGCTGCTCAAGCTGCTCCCCGTCGCCGTGCTGCTGGCCGCGCTCGCCGGCGCCGCCGTGGCGCTGCTCCCCGGTGCGGGGAGGACGACGACCCCGGGACCGCCGCGATCGACGCCTACCTGGCGGCCTGGTCGCGCGGCGACGACCGCGGCGCCGCGGCGCTCACCGACGCGCCGGCGACGGGCGGCGCGCGGTGCTGCGGCTGAGCCGCGAGGGCCTCGACGGCGCGACCGTCGCGGCGCGGTTGCTCGGCCCGCCCTCCGAGACGGGCCGCGCGCGGGTGCAGGTCAGCTGGAAGGTGCCGCGCTTCGGCGCGTTCCGCTACACGACCGTCCTGACCGTGGCGGACGCCGAGGCGCCGGCCGCGCGTGCACTGGACCGAGCGCGCGGTCCATCCCCGGCTGGACCGCGAGACGCGCCTCGGCACGAGCGTGGCGTGGCCCCGCCGGGCGCCGATCCTCGACCGCGCCGGGCGGCCGCTGGTCAGCGAGCGGCCCGTCGTCGACATCGCCGTGAAGACCGGCGACGTGCGCGATCCGGACGCGACCGCGGCCGCGCTGGCGGCCGTCCTGGACGTCGACGCCGCCGCGCTCGCCCGCCGGATCCGGGCGGCGGACGCCGGGCGCTACCTGCCGGTCATCACCCTCCGGCGGGCGGCCTTCCGCGCGCATGCGGAGCAGCTGGACGCGATCCCCGGCGTCACGACCAACCCGACGTCTGCGCCGCTCGCGCCGACACCGGGCTTCGGGCGCGCGCTGCTCGGCACGGTCGGTGCCGCGACCGCCGAGCAGGTCGAGGCGGCGGGCGGCCGGCTCGCGCCCGGCGACGTGGCCGGGCAGTCCGGGCTCGAGCAGGCCCACGACGAGCGCCTGGCCGGCGCGCCCGAGCGGCGCGTCGTCATCCGCTACCGCTCGACGGGCATGGCTGCGCGGACGCTCGCTGCGCGCGGCGGACGCCGTCCGCGCGCGCTGCGCACCCGCCTGGATCGCGACGTCCAGGCGGCCGCCGAGGCCGCGCTGCCCGACGAGGGCGAGTCCGCCCTCGTCGCGGTCCAGCCGTCGACGGGCGACGTGCTGGCGGTCGCCAACCGGCCGGAGCTCGGCACCTACGACCGCGCCCTCCTCGGCCGCTATCCGCCGGGCTCCACGTTCAAGGTGGTCAGCACCGCGGCGCTGCTCGGCGCCGGGCTGGACCCGGACGAGACGGTGGACTGCCCGGCCACGCTGGCGGTCGACGGCAAGCCGTTCCGGAACTTCGAGGGCAGCGCGCGCGGTCCGGTGCCGTTCCGCGAGGACTTCGCGCAGAGCTGCAACACCGCGTTCGTCTCGCTGGCGGACCGGCTCGGGCGCGATGACCTCACGCGGGTCGCGCGGACGTTCGGCCTCGGCGAGCGGCTCGATCCCGGCGCTCCCGCGGTCGCGGCGGACGTCCCGCCGCCGCGCGACGCCGTCGGCAAGGCGGCGATGCTGATCGGGCAGGACCGGATCGTCGCCAGCCCACTGGCGATGGCCGGGGTCGCGGCGACCGTGGCGGACGGGCGCTGGCGCGCCCCGCGCTCCTCGCCGGCGCGCCGCGCACGGCGGGTCCTGCGCTCGAAGCGGGCCGCCTCGCGACGCTCCGCGACCTGATGCGCGCGGTCGTGACATCGGGCACCGGCACCGCGCTGGGCGGGGTGCCGGGCGAGGTGCGCGGCAAGAGCGGCACGGCGGAGTACGGCGGCGGCGATCCGCCCCCGACGCACGCGTGGTTCATCGCGGCCCGCGACGACCTGGCGATCGCGGTGCTCGTCGAGGGCGGGTCGTCCGGCGGCGCGGTCGCCGCGCCGCTCGCCCGGCGCTTCTTCGACGTGCTCGGCGCGTAGGCTCCCGCCGCATGGCGACGATCGCGGTGACCGGGGCGACCGGTGTGGTGGGCGGCGGGGTGGCGCGGCTGCTCTCGGAGCGCGGGCTCGCGACGCGGCTGGTGGTCCGGCAGCCGGCGCGGGCGCCGGCGCTCGCGCACTCCGAGGTGCGGCGCGCGTCGTCCTACGGCGCCGGCGACGAGATGCGCGCCGCGCTCGAGGGCTGCGAGACGCTGTGCCTGATCCCGGCGGAGGAGTCGGCGGACCGCGTGACGCAGCACAAGACCGCGGTCGACGCCGCGGTGGCGGCGGGGGTGGAGCGGATCGTCTACCTGTCGATCGTGGCGCCCGCGCCCGACGCGACGTTCACGCTCGCGCGCGACCACTGGGCGACCGAGCAGCACGTCCGCGCGGCCGGCGTCGCCCACGCGTTCGCGCGGATGAACCTGTACCTCGACTTCGTGCCGATGATGGTCGGGCCGGACGGCGCGATCCGCGGTCCGGCGGGCGACGGCCGGCTCGCGGCGGTGAGCCGCGCGGACGTCGCGGCGGTCACCGCGGACGTGGTCGCGGGCGACGACCGCGACGGCCGGGCGTACGACATCACCGGGCGCGAGGCGCCGACGCTCGCCGAGTTCGCGGCGACGCTCTCCGCCGTCTCGGGCAAGCGGATCGCAGTACGTCGACGAGTCGCTCGCCGAGGCGCGCGAGTCGCGCGCGTCCTACGGCGCGCCCGACTGGCAGGTCGAGGCGTGGATCAGCACCTACACCGCGGTCGCCGCGGGCGAGCTCGAGGCGGTCTCCGACACCGTCGAGCGGGTGACAGGGCGCCCGGCGCAGACGCTCGAGGAGTTCTGCGCGGCGCATCCGGACGCGCTCGCCCACGTGCACTAGACTGTCTGGTGCACCGAAGGACCGGAACGCCGCGCCCCGCATACGGCGCGCTCCGGAGAAAGGAGGTCCGCAATGTCGCGGATCCGATGCCTGCGCTGCCTGCGACTCTGGTTCGCGGATCGCGTCGAGGACCGGGCGAGTTGCCCGTTCTGCGGCGGTCCGCTGGACGCGGAGGCGCGGTAGCCGGTTGGGTGCCGGGCGGTCCAGATGGCCGCCCGGCAGCCCTCAGGCCGCTGCCATGATCCGCGCGACGTTCTGCGGGGCGAAGAACGCGGGCGCGGGGAGCGTCGCGGCCTGCACGCTGACGAAGCCGTCCATCGCCGCCTGGTTGCCGTGCATCGCGCCGATCAGCTGCTGCAGCTCCGGCGCCGGCGGGCGGAGCTGGGCGAACTCGTCGGTGAACTCGTAGACCGGCAGCACGTCGGCGTCGCGCGCCCGCTGGTAGTCCGCCATCGCCTCGCCCCAGCCGCGCCGGCTGCGCGAGGGCGTCGTCGACGGCCTCCGCCAGCAGCTCGGCGTCGCGGAACGCGTCGTTGATCCCCATCGCCGTGATCGGGTTCTTGTGGTAGCCGGCGTCGCCGACGAGCGCCCAGCCGTGCCCGAACGGCTTGCGGAAGTAGCCGGGCAGCTGCGCGGTGCCGACGAACTTCGACTCCCGCTTCGCCGCGCGGACGCGCGCCTCGAACGCGGGCGCCAGCGCGATCGTGTCGTAGAAGGCCTGCTCGACGTCCGACCGGTGCTCGCGGAACTCCGCGATCGGCCAGCCGAACGGCATCACCGTGAGGCCGTCGTGGGTCTGCGCGGTCGCCCAGCCGCGCCGGTGCTCGGTGCGGATGACGGTCTCGAAGCCGTCCGCGGGGAGGCCGCTCCAGTACGCGTAGTACATCGCCATCTGCGCCGGCCGCTCGTGGTACTGCTCCGGCTGGACCGTCCGGGCCACGACGGAGTGGCGGCCGTCGGCGCCGATCACGATCCGGGCGTGGGCCGTCTCGGCCGGCGTGCCCTTCGCGTGGCCGAGGATCCCCGTGACCGTCCCGTCGGCGGCGAGCACCTCGTCGACCGTGAAGCCCTCGCGCAGCTCGGCGCCCGCCTCGACGGCGGCGTCGACCAGCAGCTGGTCAAGGACGGTCCGGCGCGGGCAGTAGGCGCGCGCGACGCCCTCGACGGGCTGGGGCGAGCCGGCGATCGTCACCGGCCCGAAGTCGAACGAGTAGCGCTCGACCGGCGGGCAGCCGGTCGCGACCAGCCGGTCGAGCAGGCCCCAGCGCTCGAGCGCGGCGACGCCCGGCGGGTGCACCAGGTGCGTCGACATCGTGTCGCTGGGGAACGTGGCCTTGTCGACCAGCAGCACCCGGTGGCCCTTGCGGGCGAGCAGCATCGCGGTCGGCGAGCCTGCGCAGCGGGCACCGACCACGATCGCGTCATACATCCCGGCGCTCATGTCGCACCACCTCTCTTCGCTCGAGGAGACCGTCTCACGACGCGCGGGCGCGGGCAAGCCCGGCTTGCATCGGCCTCGCCTGCGGGCGTAGGGTCGGCGTACACCCCCCGGGAACGACCGACGCCCTTCCCCACGCTCAGACCTGACGCGCGGTCGTCCCGCCCCCCACCAGCCCGGCGCCGCCAATCGACGCGGCTCGGGCAAGGAGGAAGTCGTCATGCAGCTGTGCAACGCAGCGCTCGACACCTCACGTCTCCGCTGCGCCGGCGTGGTCGCCGCCGCCGCGGTCCTCTGCGGCCCGATCGCGGAGTCGGCCGCATCCGACCGGGACGCCTCGGCGGCACGGAAGGCCCCCGCACCCGGCGTCGCCTTCGGCGGCACGACGTCGCAGGACTTCCCGGTCGTGCTCGAGACGGCCAAGAAGGGCAAGCAGGTCGCCCGCGCGACGATCGCGGTCCGCATGACCTGCACCGCCGGAGGCATCTTCATCGTGCCCGACTTCTTCGAGCGGCTCACGGTCAGCAAGTCGCGCAAGTTCGGCGCCTCGTTCGGCCCGGCGACGGTCCGCAACGACGACGGGACGACCACCGACTTCGAGGGGAGCATGAGCGGGAGGTTCAACTCGTCGCGCACCCGCGTCTCGGGCAAGTGGGCCGCCAAGGCGACGTTCCACGACGCGGCCGGCGCCGTCACCGACACCTGCGACTCGGGTTCGATCAGCTGGAGTGCGAAGCAGTAGCCCGCGCCATCGCTCAGCGCGCCCCGGAGCAGTGCGTCCGGGGCGCCGGAGCGCCCCGGAGATCCCGCTCAGCCGCCGTTGTGGGCGCCCGCGAGCGCGTGCGCGCCGTGGCCGACCTTCTTGACGGCTTCGCTGTACATCGCCATCTCGTCGCCGACCGCCTCGCCGGTGACCGCGGGCACGACGCCGAAGTTCTCGACGATGAGCCCGGCGTCGATGCACGCGCGGCGGAACTCCTCGTCCATGCTCAGCGAGGTGCACTGCTCCTCGCTGCCATGGACCATGAAGAAGCCGCCGAGATCGCCGCCGTGTGGATCGAGCAGCGACACGTCGATGCCTTCGATGCGGCCCGCGGACTGCATCCGCCCGAACATGCCGACGAACTCGCCGAACACCTCGACGGCGCGTTCCTCACGTCCGCGCACCGGCTGTCCGAACCCGATGAACAAGGCCCGCTCTGCCATCACGACTCCTTCCGGTCGGTGACCGTCCGAACCTCTCAGACCGGCGGGCAGGACGCATCGTGCGTGCGCCCAGGATCGACTGCGCGCCCGGTCGCCGGCTCAGTCGACGATCTTCCAGAACGAGTCCTTGCGGCTGATCCTGCCGTCGGTGAACTCGAACAGGTCGCAACCGCGCACCTCGATCGGCTCGCCGCTCGATCGCGTCCCGCGGATCGTCCACTCGGACACCCCGCGATCGCCGCTCGTCCAATGGCGGTCGTCGCCGTACGCGATGTCGGGGATCCCGTCGAAGCGCGCCTGGAACCCCTGGCGGACCTGCGCCTTGCCGACCATGCGGAGTCCGCCCGGCGCCGGCCCGCGCGGCGTGTCGAACACGCAGTCCTCCGTGAAGAACGCCATGATCGCGTCGAGGTCATGGGCGTTGAACGCGTCGAGCAACGCCGCGAGCGGTGGCGTCGCCGGCTGTGCGCCGGGCATCGTCTCGCCTCCTTGATCGGGAGTGCGAGCGTCTCGCACCGGAGGCGACGCGCAACACCGCCGCCGATGAGTTCCGCGCGGCGGGGGCGTCATAGGGGGATGAGCGCGATCACCCATCTCATCGCCGGCGTGCCGGTATCCGACCTCGACGCGGGCATCGACTGGTACACGCGGTTCTTCGGACGCGGGCCGGACATGCGGGCCGGGGACGAGATCCTCTGGGACGTCGACGAGCACGCGACCCTGTTCATCGAGCCGAACGCGGCGCAGGCGGGCGCGGGCCGGATCACGTTCGCCGTCACCGGGCTCGACGGCCTGCTCGAGCG
This sequence comes from uncultured Solirubrobacteraceae bacterium, assembly GCA_963791405.1. GTDB lineage: Bacteria > Actinomycetota > Thermoleophilia > Solirubrobacterales > Solirubrobacteraceae > DASQMT01. The sequence goes on from CAWBSJ010000014.1 coordinate 20,085, forward strand.
GCTGGTCGCCGCGGGGATCGCGCACGAGCCGGTCGAGACCTACGCGAACGGCGTCCGCCACGCGAAGATCCCCGATCCGGACGGGAACGCGCTCGCGTTCGCCGAGCCGCCCGCCCTGGCGACTTGACGCGCGCGCGAGCGCCCGCGTAGGTTCTCGGCGTTCCCGTGCGCCGCCCGCGGCGTCCCCCCGGCAGTGAGGAGCTACCGAGATGCGCCGACGGCTGTCCTACGCGAACGTGATGGCGACGGTCGCGGTGTTCATCGCGCTCGGGGGGAGCTCCTACGCCGCGGTGAAGATCACCGGCAAGGACGTGAAGAACGGGTCGCTGACCGGCCGCGACATCAAGGACAACTCGCTGCGCGGCCACGAGATCCGGACCGGCGCCGTCAGCACGGACGACGTGAAGGACGGCTCGCTGCTCGCGAAGGACTTCGCGGCGGATCAGCTCTCCGGTGGGGCGAAGGGCGACCCGGGCGCGCCCGGGCCGAAGGGCGAGCAGGGCGAGCCGGGCGCGGACGGCGCCGACGGCGCCGACGGCACGGCCAACGGCGCGGCGATGCTCGCGCGCATCAACGACATCCCGCACACGTTCGACCAGGACCTGACGTTCGGATCGCCCTCCGGGACGTCCACGGCCGCGACCGACGAGGGCAGCGTCTCGATGATCTCGCCCGACGTCGCGGTGACCGCCTCGGACCTCGCGGTCAGCCTCACGGTCCAGGTCAACAACAACTCCGCGCGCCGGTTCACGCTGCGGATCGACGGCGCCGACACCGCGCTGAGCTGCACGATGGGCTCGTTCGGGACCGCCTGCACGTCCGCCGCGACGGTAACGGTGCCGCCGCGGAGCCTGCTGTCGATCAAGTCCGACCGGCCGGCCTTCTTCAACGCGGAGCCGACCGAGGCGCGGATCGCGTTCCAGCTCAGAGGCTGACGGCGGCGCGCGGCGCGGCGCGGCTACGTGCGGTAGAAGCGCTCGACGTAGTCGCGCACCATGCGCGTCGCCGAGAACTCGGGCCCGTTCGTCATCAGCGAGCGCTTGACCCGCGCGAGCCACGCCCGCGGGAGCCCGTCGGCGTCGCGCTCGTAGAACTCGCGCGAGACCTCCTCGTCGAGCAGGCGGTGCAGCTCGGCCGCGTCGCGGTGGTCCTGCGCGCCGTGGTCGTCGTCCTCCTCGCCCGGCAGCGACCAGCCGTTGGAGCCGTCGTAGCCCTCGGCCCACCAGCCGTCGAGCACGCTGAGCTGGAGGCCGCCGTTGACGGCGGACTTCATGCCGCTCGTGCCGCTCGCCTCGAGCGGCGGGCGGGGGAGGTTGAGCCAGACGTCGCAGCCGCGGACCATCCGCGCGGCGCTCGAGAGGTCGTAGTCGTCGAGGTAGACGACGCGGCCGCCGATCTCCGGCGCCCACTTGAACGTGAACAGGTGCTGGACCATCTTCTTGCCCTCGTCGTCGCGCGGGTGCGCCTTGCCGGCCATGACGAGCTGGACGGGGCGGCCGTTGGAGAGCAGCTTCATCGCGCGGTCGGCGTCGCGGACGAGCAGGTGCAGCCGCTTGTAGGTCGCGAGCCGGCGGGCGAAGCCGATCGTCAGCGCGTCGGGGTCGAACGCGCCGGCCGCCGCCTCGACGTAGCTGCGCGGCTCGTCGCGGCCGAGCCGGTCGGTGACGCTCTTGCCGCGCACCCAGGTGACGAACTCGGCGCGCTGCGCGCCGCGCACCGCCCACAGGTCCGCGTCGGGGATGTCCGCGACGGGCGCCCAGGTGGCCGGATCGGCGGCGCGGGCGAGCCAGCCGTCGCCGAGGTGGCGGTCGAGCAGCTCGCGCATCGGGCCGCCGAGCCAGGTCGGGACGTGGACGCCGTTCGTGACGTGCCCGATCGGCACGTCGGCCGTCGCGGTGCCCGGCCAGAGGTCCTTCCACATGTCGCGGGCGACCTCGCCGTGGCGGCGGCTGACGCCGTTCGCCGCGCGGCTCGTGCGCAGCGCGAGCTGGCTGATGCCGAACGGCTCGCCCGCGTCGTCCGGGCGCGTGCGGCCGCGCGCGATGACCGCGTCGGCGTCGGCGCCGAGCTCGGCGGTGACGCCGGAGAGCGCCTCGAGCACCTGCGCGGGCGGGTAGGTGTCGTTGCCGGCCGGGACCGGGGTGTGGGTGGTGAAGATCGTCCGCTCGGGCGCGACCGCCGGCTCGAGCGACATGAACGCGGCGTGGCCCTCGTTGAGGTGCAGCAGCCCCGGCTCGATCCCGAGCGCGGCGAGCGCGCGGGTGCCGCCGACGCCGAGCAGCACGTACTGCGCGAGCCGGGCGTCCGGCTCGCCGATGTACAGCCGCGAGGTGATCCAGCGCGCGGGCAGGTCGTTCTCCGGCCGCTCGGCGTCGAGCAGGTAGAGCGGGACGCGGCCGACGTCGACGCGCCAGATCTGCGCGGTGACCGTCATGTCGCGGACGGGGACGGTGATCGTCAGCGGCTCGCCGTCGGCGCCGGTGACGAGCGCGGCGGGCAGGCGCTCGGGATCGGTGTCGACCCAGTACTCGTGCTGCCAGCCGCCGGCGTCGATCCGCTGGCGGAAGTAGCCCTGGCGGTAGAGGAGGCCGACGGCGACGAGCGGCAGCGCGCGGTCGGAGACCTCCTTGAGGATGTCGCCGGCGAGCGCGCCGAGCCCGCCCGAGTAGATCGGCAGCGAGCGGTGGACGCCGAACTCGGCGCAGAAGTACGCGACCGGGTGGTCCGCGGGAACGGGCGCGTCGGCCATCGGGGGACGCGCGAGGTCGGCCTGCACGGCGGCCTCCACGGCGGCGGCGCGCTCGAGCAGGCGCGGCGTCGGCGGCGGCGCGCTCGAGCGTCTCCCGCCCGACCTCGCCGAGCAGCCGCACGGGGTTCTCCCCGCACCGCTCCCAGCGGGCGGGATCGATGCCCGAGAACAGCTCCGGACCGCCCGGGGTCCAGGACCAGCGGTAGTTGTAGGCGAGGCGCGCGAGCGGCGCCAGGGGCCCGGGGATCCGGGCCGCGAGCGCGTCGGCGGCGCGCTGCAGATCGTCGTGGCCGGCATTCATCGGGGCGCCATGATGGCAGCGTGCCCGCCGACACCGCCCGCACGCTCACGCTCCCGGCCGGCGGGCGCGCCTCCGGCGTGGCGCTCGCGCTCGGGTCGATGTCGATCATCCAGCTCGGGGCCGCGCTCTCCGAGCCGCTCTTCGACCGAAGTCGGGCCGAGCGGCACCGTCGTCCTGCGGCTCGTGTTCGCCGCGCTGATCCTGTGGCCGTTCGTCCGCCCGCGGCTGCGCGGCCGCTCGCGCGCGGACCTCGGCGCGGCCGTCGCGCTCGGCGTCTGCTCCGGCGCGCTGACGCTCGCGTTCTTCGAGGCGATCTCGCGGATCCCGCTCGGGGTCGCGGTGACGATCGAGTTCCTCGGCCCGCTCGGCGTCGCGCTCGCCGGCTCGCGCCACGTGCGCGACGTGGTCTGGGTCGCGCTCGCCGGCGGCGGGGTCGCGCTGCTGACGCTCGGCGACGGCGCCGGGCGAGCCGATCGAGCTCGCCGGCGTGCTCTTCGCGCTGCTGTCGGGCTGCTGCTGGGCCGCCTACATCGTGCTGACCAAGCAGGTCGGCGCGCGCTGGCAGGGCTTCGAGGGGCTCGCGGTCTCGCTCGCGGTCGCGGCGCTCGTGTCGCTGCCGTTCGGGGTCGGCCGGCGCCGGGACCGACCTGCTCGCAGCCCGGGCGTGCTGCTGGCGGGGATCGGGCTCGCGCTGCTGATGCCCCTGATCCCGTACGCGCTCGAGCTCGTCTCGCTGCGCCGGCTGCCGACCGCGCTGTTCGGGGTGATCATGAGCCTGGAGCCGGCGATCGCGGCGCTGCTCGGCTTCCTGATCCTGAGCCAGAGCCTGGCCGTCACCGGCGTCGTCGCGATCGCCATGGTCGTGGTCGCGAGCGCGGGCGCCACGCTGAGCGCGCGCGACCCGGACGAGGTGCCCGCGATCACCTAGCGAGACGCGTCGGCGACATATCGTGACATTCACTCTTGACAGGTGGTGAGTCGTTGCTAACTTCGATGCATGTGCCATGGTCGCCACGCCCACCATCACCGGACCACCCCGGCGCGCCGCCCCGCTGAGGACGTCTTCGCCCAGGACCCGGAGCTGCGCGCCTCCGACCGCGAGCGCGAGGACGCCGTGACCCAGCTGCGCGAGCACGGCGCCGCCGGCCGGCTCGACGTCGACGAGCTCGAGGAGCGGATCGGCTCGGCCTACGCGGCGCGCACGCGCGGCGACCTCGCCACGCTGCTGCGCGACCTGCCCGGCAGCCTGCGGCCGCGCGCGGCGGCCGCGGTGCGCCACGGCGGCCGCCCGCACCGGCATCACGGCCTCGGTCACAGCTGGATCGCCTTCGCCCAGGTCGCCGTGGTCCTGATCGTGATCTGGGCGCTCACCGGCGCCGGCTACCCCTGGCCGGTGTGGGTCCTCGCCTGGTGGGGCTTCGCGCTGGTGATGCGGACCGCGCCGGGGCTGCTCAGGACGCGGTGAGCACGAGCGGCTCGCCGCTCGTGATGACGATCGTGTGCTCGGCGTGCGCCGAGCGGGCGCCGTCGCGCGTCCGGATCGTCCAGCCGTCCGCGGCGTCGTCGGCGACCTCGCGGCCCCCGGCGCCGATGATCGGCTCGATCGTCAGCACCTGACCCTCCCGCAGCCGCTCGTTCGCCCACGGCGCGTCCCAGCTCGGCACCTCGGGCGGCTCGTGGATCGCGCGGCCGACGCCGTGGCCCTGGAGGTCGCGCAGGACGGAGAACCCGCGCGCCTCGACGACGCGCTCGACCGCCGCGCCGACGTCGCGCAGCCGCGCGCCCGCCGTCGCCGTCGCGATGCCGCGCCGCAGCGCCGCCTCGGCGGCGGCGCCGAGCCGCTCCGTCGCCCGGTCGACCGTCCCGACCGGGATCGACGCGCAGGCGTCGGCGACGTAGCCGTCGAGCTCGGCGGTCACGTCGACCTTGACGAGGTCGCCGTCGCGCAGCACGCGGCCGCCGGGCACGCCGTGGACCGCCTCGTCGTTGACCGACAGGCAGAGGCAGCCGGGGAAGCCGTACTCCTCGCGCGGCGCCGAGCGGGCGCCGTGGCGGGCGAACACCGCCTCGCCGATCGCGTCCAGCTCGGCCGTGGTCATCCCCGGCCGGATCCGCCGGCGCGCCGCGGCGATCGTCTCGGCGACGACGGCGCCGACGCGCTTGAGCGCCTCCAGCTCCTCTGGCGTCTCGATCGACACCGGCCTCAGCCCAGGATGCCGTCGACGACCGCGTCGAACGCGGCGAGGATCTGCTCGGGCTCGTAGCCGCGCACGCGGCGCCAGTACACGAACGACTCCGCGGTCAGCGACGCGAGCAGCAGGTCGGCGAGCAGCTCGGGCTGGACGCGCGGGTCGGCCTCCTGGAGCAGGATCGTGATGTGCGTGCGGAGGAACTGCACGGGCGGCGCGTCGAAGCGCGCGCCGGCGCGGCCCGACTCGCCCGCGGCGATCAGGTCGGCGTGGTCCTCGAGCAGGCCGAGCTGGGCGACCGCCATCGCGTGCAGCCGCTCGCGCGCCGGGGCGCCAGGCCCGAGCGGCGCCGGCCCGCGGATCATCGTCGTCCTGCAGCTTGCTGGTGTGCTCGTGCAGCAGCGCCTGGGCGAGCCCGGCGCGGTCGCCGAAGCGGCGGAAGAGGGTCCCCTTGCCGACGCCCGCGGCGGCGGCGATCTGATCCATCGAGACGGCCTCGACGCCATGCTCGCCGAACAGCCGCGCGGCGGCGCAGAGCACCTTCTCGCGGTTGCGCTCGGCGTCGGCGCGGACGCGCGGCGCGGCGTCGAGGACCGGAAGCTCGACCAGCAGCGGCTCTCGATCCACGGCGTGCGCCATACACCACAAAGTATGGCAGCGACCGGGGCGCCTCAGGCGGCCGCGTGCTGCGGCGCGGGCGTCGCGGCGCCCGCCGCCTCGGGCGCGCCGACCAGCTGCCCGCCGGCGCACCCGCGCGCCGCCGTCGGGCGCCGCGGGTTGCGCAGGAACACCCCGCCGAGCAAGCCCGCGGCGATCAGCATGCCCGCGCCGATCAGCGCCGCGCGGTGGAACGTGTCGACGCCCGCCTCCTGCACGACGCGCGTGACCGCGGCGCGGTCGGCGGCGTCCAGCCCGTCGGTCTCGGCCGGGCTCAGCGCGCGGTCGCGCGCGGCGTCGACCCGCGCGATCGCGGCCGCGCTGAGCGGCGCCCCGGCGACCGCGTCGTCCAGCGTGGCGCCGTAGGACGTGGCCAGCACGGCGCCGACCGCCGCCGTCGCGAGCAGGCCGGCGGTGCGCGCGATCGCGTTGTTGACCGCGGACGCGATGCCCGGCGTCGTGCTCGTCGGCGTCGGCGAGCACGGTCGCGGTCAGCGGCGACACGGTGACGGCGAGACCGAGCGAGTAGACGACCAGCGCGGGCAGCAGGTCGCCGGCGAAGGAGGTCGTCTCGTCGAGCCGCAGCATGAGCAGGAAGCCCGACGCGACGAGCAGCGGCCCGACGGTCATGAACCAGCGCGGCCCGTACCGGTCGGCGGCCGCGCCGAAGCGCCGCGAGAGCAGGAACATCGTCAGCGTCGGGACGAGCCCGGCGGAGCCCGGCCTCGAGCGCGCTGAAGCCCGCCACCTGCTGCAGGAACAGCGTGAGGAAGAACGCCTGGACGGCCATCCCGCCGTACATCAGGAACGTCTCGACGTTCGCCACGGTGAAGTTGCGCCGCGCGAACAGGTCGAGCGGGAGCATCGGCGCCGGCGTCCGCAGCTCGTAGACGATGAACGCCGCGAACAGCGCCAGGCCGCCGACCAGCGTGCCGAGCACGAGCGGGTCCGACCAGCCGTGCAGCGGCTGCTCGATCAGCCCGAACGAGATCCCCGCGAGCCCGAGCGCGCACAGCAGCGCGCCGGTGATGTCGAGCCGCGGCCGCTCGCCGCCGAGATCGCGCGCGGCCGGGACGTAGCTGCGCGCCATCGCGAGCGTCAGCAGCACGAGCGGGACGTTGAGCGCGAACACCCAGCGCCACGAGGTCGTGTCGACGATCTGGCCGCCGATGATCGGCCCGGCGAGGTAGCCGATCCCGCCCCAGGCGGTCCACGAGCCGATCGCCGCGCCGCGCTCGTTCTCCGGGAAGACGGCGACGATGATCGCGAGCGAGGCGGGGGTGAGCAGCGCGCCCGAGACGCCCTGCAGCGCCCGCGCGACCACGAGCAGCTCGACGGTCGGCGCCAGCGCGCAGAGCAGCGACGCGACGCCGAAGCCCGCGACGCCGAGCGTGAAGATGCGCCGCTCGCCGTAGAGGTCCGACAGCGAGCCGGAGACGAGGATCAGCGCGCTCAGCGTCAGCAGGTAGGCGTTCGCGATCCACTGCTGCCCGGCGAGCCCGCCGCCCAGGTCGTCCGTGATCGCCGGGAGCGCGACGTTGACGACGGTGGCGTCCACCGCCACCACCGCAGAGCCCAGGATCGACGCCACCAGCGCGCCGCGCTTCGCATCCATCGCCCGGCACGCTACCTGCCGTAGCGTTCGGGCCATGCTCGCCTACGTGTTCTGGCACGTCGCCGCGGCCGGGACCGGCCGCGAGGACTACGAGGCGCGGCTCGCGGGCTTCCACGCGGCGCTGCGCGCGGACCCGTCGCCGGGCCTCGGCGCGACCGCCACCTTCGGGCTCGGCGCCGTGCCGTGGCTGGACGGCCGGGGCGGCTACGAGGACTGGTACCTCGTCGACGACTTCGCCGCGCTCGGCGCGCTGAACGAGGCCGCCGTGTCCGGCGCCGCGCCGCGCCCCGCACGACGCCGCGGCCGCCCGCGCCGGCGCCGGCGTCGCCGGGCTGATGGGCCACGTCGCCGGGCCGCTGCTGCCCGCGCGGCCGGCCTGGGCCGCGTGGCTCGCCAAGCCCGCGGGCACGGCGTACGCCGCGTGGCACGCCGCGCTGGCCGACGCCGCCGGACCGTCCGCCGCCGTCTGGCAGCGCCAGATGACGCTCGGCCCGGGCCCGGAGTACTGCGTGCTCGCCGCGGAGCCGGTCGCGCTCGCCGAGCCGCTCCACGCCTGGGACCTGCGCGCCGTCGTCGCCCCCAAGCAGGACTGACGGCTGACCCCAGCGATCCGACTGGCGCCGCGCGCGGCGGCCGGTCACGCTTCGCCGCACATGCTCCGGCTCATCCGCTTCCCGTACTCCACCAACGTCGAGCGCGTCGCGCTCGCGCTCGCCTACAAGGGCGTCGAGGTCGAGTCGATCGAGGTCGACCCGGACGACCGCTCCGCCGTCCGCGCGGCGAGCGGGCAGGACCTCGTGCCCGTCCTGCTCGACGGCGACGCCGTCGTGACCGACTCGACGCGCATCCTCCACCACCTCGAGGCGCGCTTCCCCGACCCGCCGCTGTTCCCGGCCGACCCGGCCCGCGCGGCCGAGGTCGAGGTCTTCCTCGACTGGTTCAACCGCGCGTGGAAGCGCGAGCCGAACCTGATCGCCGACGCGCTCGACCGCGGCGAGGACGGCCCCGACGTGGAGCGCTGGAGCGCGCGCCTCCAGCGCCGCCTCGGCGTGTTCGAGGGTCTCCTGACCGGGCGCGACCACCTGTTCGGCGCGTTCGGCGCCGCCGACTGCGCGGCGTGGCCGTTCCTGCGCTACGCGGTCGCGATCGAGCCGGACGACGACGAGACGTTCCACCGCGTGCTGCACGACCGGATGACGCTCGGCGACGACCACCCGAACCTGGCCGCCTGGATCGAGCGCGTGTCCGCGCGCGCACGCGCGTAGCCCCGGGCTGCCCGTTCGGGTAAGTTCGCGCCCATGGAGGCGCATTCCGCGGGACGCCGCGCCCGGGCGCGGGCGATCGGCTGGCTGATCGCCGCCGGCGCCGCCATGGTCCTCGTCTGGATCGCGCTCCCGCATCCGGACCGCGCGGACGACGCCGTCGTCGTCGCGCTGGTGGTCGTCACCTGGGTGCTCGCCGCGGCGCTGCTCGCGGGGCGCTTCGACCGCGCCTCGCTGACCACGATCACGGTCGTGCTGATCCTGTGCGCGGTCGGGATCAGCGCGACGATCCTGGCCATGGACGACCCGGCGAGCGGGTTCGCCCTGTTCTACGTCTGCCTCGCGCCGTACGCGTTCGCCGCCGGATCCCAGCGCCACGCGGTGGCGCTCGTGATCGCGATCGCGATCCTCTACGGCGGCGTGCTGGCGATCCTGGCGGCGGACGAGCCGGACGCCGTCGTCGCCGACGCGCTCGCCGGGCGCTGGATGGTCGTGGTCACCGGGAGCATCGCGCTCGGGCTGTTCGCGCGCCACATCGCGACGCTCCGGCGGCGCAGCGAGGACCGCTTCCGGCGCGGGTTCGCCCACTCGCCCGTCGGCACGGCGATCCTCAGCGAGGACTGGCGCTGGCTCGAGGTCAACGACGCGCTGTGCCGGATGCTCGGCCGCAGCCGCGAGCAGCTCGAGGGGCGCTCGCCCGGCGAGGTGACCCACCCCGACGACCTCGCGGCCAGCCGCGCGATCTCGACCCGCGCGCTCGCGGGCACGCCGCAGCAGCGGCTGACGAAGCGCTACGTCCGCCCGGACGGCGAGATCGTCTGGGCGACCGTCGACTCGATCTACGTGCCCGGCCGCCGCGGCGACGGCTGGTTCTACGCGCACGTGCAGGACATCACCGCCGAGCGGGTCGCGCAGGAGGCGATCGAGCGCCAGGCGCGCCAGCAGGCCGCGGTCGCGGCGCTCGGCCGCTTCGCGCTCGACGAGCAGGACCTCGAGGCGGTGATGGACCGCGTCGCCGAGACGGTCGCGACGACGCTCGGGGTCGAGCTCTGCGAGGTCTTCGAGATCACCCCGCGCGGCACCGCGCTGCGGCTCGTCGCCGGGTTCGGCTGGCCGGAGGGCCAGGTGCGGCGCGTGCTCGTCCAGTCCGGCTCCGCCTCGCACGCCGGCTTCACGCTGCTGCAGGACGCGCCGGTGGTCACCGCGGACGTCGAGCAGGAGACGCGCTTCCGCTTCTCGGGCGCGCTGCTCGACGCGGGCGCCCGCTCCGGCGTGACCACGGCGATCTCCTCGCGCGACGGGCGCTGGGGCGTGCTCGGCGCGCACTCCACCGCACCGCGCGAGTTCGCCCCCGACGAGGTCGACTTCCTCCGCGCCGTCGCGAACGTGATCTCGAGCGCCGTCGACCGCAGCCGCGTCGACGAGGAGGTCCGCCACCGCGCGATGCACGACCCGCTGACCGGGCTCCCGAACCGCGCGCTCGCGCTCGACCGGCTCGAGGGCGCGCTCGCGCGCCGGCGCCGCGACGGCCAGGCGGTCGCCGTGCTGCTCGCCGACCTCGACCAGTTCAAGCTCGTCAACGACTCGATGGGCCACAAGGCCGGGGACGACCTGCTCGTCGCGCTCGCGCCGCGGCTCCACGACGCGGTCCGGCCCTCGGACACCGTGGCGCGGCTCGGCGGCGACGAGTTCCTCGTCGTCTGCGAGCAGCTCGACGGCCCGCACGAGGCGATCCGCGTCGCCGAGCGCGTCGCGCAGGCGATCAACCAGCCGATCGTCCTCGCCTCGGGCGAGCACTTCGTCAGCGCCAGCATCGGCATCGCCGTCGCCGAGCGCGCCGACGCCGACCCCGCCGACCTGCTGCGCGACGCCGACGCGGCGATGTACCGCGCGAAGGAGCGCGGCCGCGGCCGCTACGAGCTGTTCGACGACCTGCTGCGCCGGCGCGTGCTCGTCCGGCTGCGGACGGAGAACGAGCTGCGCCGCGGGATCGACCAGGGCGAGCTGCGCGTGGTCTACCAGCCGATCGTCGAGCTCGCCGACGGCAGCGTGGCCGCCGTCGAGGCGCTCGCGCGCTGGCAGCATCCCGAGCGCGGGCTGCTCGACCCGGTCGAGTTCATCCCGGTCGCGGAGGACTCGGGGCTGATCGGCGCGCTGGGGGACTGGGTGCTGACGACGGCGTGCCGCGACGTGGCCGGCTGGCAGCGGCGCTTCCCGCGCGCGGAGCCGCTGCTGATGTGCGTCAACACCAGCCCGCGCCAGCTCGCGAGCGCGGCGTTCCCGGCGCGCGTCGCCGACACGATGGACCGCCACGGCCTGGCGCCCGGCTCGCTCGCGCTCGAGATCACCGAGAGCGTGCTGCTCGAGGAGGCGCACGCGCCGGTCACCGTGCTCGCCTCGCTGCGCGAGTACGGGCTGCGGCTGATGCTCGACGACTTCGGGACCGGCTACTCGTCGCTCTCCTACCTGCGCCGGTTCCCGCTCGACGTGCTCAAGATCGACCGCTCGTTCATCGCCGGCCTCGACCGCGACGAGCACGACGCGGCGATCGTCGAGGCGATCATCCAGATGGCCCGCACGCTCGGCCTCAACGTCGTGGCCGAGGGCGTCGAGCGGCCCGAGCAGCTCGAGCGCCTGCGCGAGCTCGGGTGCGACCGCGCCCAGGGCCGCCTGCTCGCCGAGCCGATGCCCGCCGACGCGATCGAGCGGCTGATGGCGTCGGCGCCGGCCCCGTGAGGGTCTTCGACGGCCACAACGACGTGCTCTCGCGCGTCGCTCGCCGGCGGGCCGGGGGCGATGGAGGGCTTCCTGGACGGCGACGGCGCCGGCCACCTCGACCTGCCGCGCGCGGCGCGCGCCGGCCTCGCCGGGGCGTGCTTCGCGGTCTTCACCGCCGCGCCGCCGCACGACGCCTACGACGACGACGCCTACTTCGCGCCGGTCCCGCACGAGCGCGCGCTGCGCGAGGGGCTCGCGCAGGTCGCGCTGCTGCGGCGGATGGAGCGGGCCTCCGGCGGCCGGCTGCGGATCGCGCGCGCCGCGGGCGACCTCGCCGGCGACGGGCTCGCGGCGGTGCTCCATCTCGAGGGCGCCGAGCCGATCGGCACCGGCCTCGACGAGCTCGAGGTCCTGTACGCCGCCGGGCTGCGCTCGCTCGGGCTCGTCTGGAGCCGCCGCAACGCGTTCGCGACCGGCGTCCCGTTCGGCTTCCCCGGCTCGCCCGACCAGGGCCCCGGGCTGACCGACGCCGGCCGCGCGCTCGTCCGCGCCTGCGGCGAGCTGGGGATCGTGATCGACGTCTCGCACCTCAACGAGCGCGGGTTCTGGGAGGTCGCCGAGCTGAGCGACGCGCCGCTCGTGGCCTCGCACTCCGGCGCGCACGTCCTGTGCGCCTCGCCGCGCAACCTGACCGACGACCAGCTGCGGGCGATCGGGGAGCGGCGCGGGCTCGTCGGGATCAACTTCTTCCCCGGGTTCCTGCGCGCCGACGGGGCAGGACGACGCGGACACGCCGCTCGCGCTGATCGCCGAGCACGCCGCGCACGTCGCGCAGCTGGCCGGACCGGAGTGCGTCGCGCTCGGCTCGGACTTCGACGGCGCCACGATGCCGGCCGCGCTCGGCGACGTGACCGGCCTGCCCGGCGCTGCTGGACGTGCTGCGCGGCGCCGGGTTCACGGCGGCGGAGCTCGAGGGCATCGCCGCCGGGAACTGGCGCCGCGTGCTCGCGGAGACCTGGGCGGCCTAGATCCGGCCGGCGTCGCGCGCGGCCTGCTCGGCCGCCTCGAGCTGGCGCTCGACGAGGTCGAGCCCGCGGTCCCAGAAGCCCGGGTCGGCCAGGTCGATCCCGACGATCTCGCCGAGCTGCTCGGGCGGCAGCGACCCGCCCGCCGACAGCAGCTCGAGGTAGGCGGGCGCGAAGTCCGGGCCCTCCTCCTCGTAGCGGCCGTAGACCGCGAGCGCGAGCAGCTGGCCGTACGCGTAGGCGTAGACGTAGCCGGGGGTGTTGATGAAGTGGGGGATGTAGGACCACCAGGTGCGGTAGCCCTCGGTGACCTCCACCGCGTCGCCGAGCATCTCCTCCTGCGACTGCCGCCCACAGCTCGCCGATCCGGTCGAGCGACAGCTCGCCCTCGCCGCGGCGCGCGGTGTGCGCGAGGTCCTCGAAGCGGTTCATCGCGATCTGGCGGAACACGGTCGCGATCGAGCCCTCGATGCTCTCCGCGAGCAGGCTGAGCCGGGAGTCCGGCGTCGGCGCGGCGTCGAGCAGCCGGCCGAAGACGAGCGTCTCGCCGAACACGCTCGCGGTCTCGGCGAGCGTGAGCGGCGTGGCGAAGTGGAAGACGCCCTGCGGCCGCGCGAGCGCGGCGTGGACGCCGTGGCCGAGCTCGTGCGCGAGCGTGAGCACGTCGCGGCGGCGGGCCGTGTAGTTGAGCATCACGTACGGCGCGGCGCTCGGGACCGTGTAGGAGCAGAACGCGCCGCCGCGCTTGCCGGGGCGCACCGGGGCGTCGATCCGGCGGTCGTCGAAGAACGCCCGCGCGGTGTCGGCGAGCTGCGGCGCGAAGCCGCCGAACGAGTCGAGCACCATGTCCTTGGCGTCGGCCCAGGCGACCGCCTCGTCGTCGTCGGTCACCGCGGCCATGCGGTCGTAGTCCGCGAGCCGGTCGACGCCGAGCAGCTGCGCCTTGAGCCGGTACCAGCGGCGGGCGATCTCGTAGCGGCCGCGGACCGCCTCCACGAGCGCGGCGACCGACTCGTCCGACGCCTCGTTGGCGAGGTTGCGGGCCGCGAGCCAGTTCGGATAGGAGCGCAGCCGGTCGTCGACCATCTTCTCGGCCAGCAGCGTGTTGAGGACGAAGCCGCGCACGCGCAGGCCCGGGGCGAGCGCACCGGTCACGGCCTCGGCGGTCCGTCGCCGCTCCTCGCGGTCCGGGGAGAAGAGGCGCGAGAGCGCGACCTCGAGCGCCACCGGCTCGTCCGCGCCGGGCAGCGCGACCTCGATCGCCGCGGTCTGCTCCTCGAACAGCCGCGTCCAGGCGCTGCTGGAGGTCAGCGACTTCTCGGCGAGGATCCGCTCCTCCGGCTCGGACAGCAGGTGCGGCCGGTAGCGGCGCGCGGTGCGGAGGTGGTGGCGGCAGAAGTCGAGCCCGTCGTGGGCGAGCAGCGCCTCGGCGGCGTCGTCGTCGAGCGCGGCCCACTCGAGGTCGAAGAACAGGAGCGTCGTCTCGATCTGCGTCGCGCGCTCCTGCACCAGCTGGAGCAGGGCGCCGCGCGCGGGGTCGGCGGTGGCCGTCGCGAACTGGAGCATCGCGAACGATCCGGCGCGCCCGATCAGCTCCTGCAGCGTCGCGAGCTCGCGCATGGCGTCGGCGAGCCCCGCGCCGTCGAGCTCGGCGACCTTGCCGGCGTGCTCGGCGGCGAACGCGTCGGCGCGGCGCCGGGCGTCGTCGAGCAGCGCCTCGACGCCCGCGGCGCCGTCGCCGGCGCCGTCCAGCAGCGGTTCAAGATCCCAGGCGATCCCCTCGACGTCGGGATCGGCGACTTCGTGCGTGGCCATCCAGCAAGCCTACGACGCGCGCAGCCCGTCCAGCATCAGCCGGAGGTGGCGCCGCCAGAGCTCCGGGTCCGGGTGCATCCGCATCACGGAGCTCGCGCCGCACATCATCATCGCCACGTCGTCGAGGGTCGCATCGCCGCGCATCGGCCCGTCCGCCTTCGCGCGCGCCATCAGCGTCTCGAGCGAGGCGGCCAGGCCGGTCTCCTCGACGATGTCGCTCGGGTCGGTGAAGGCGATCACCTCGCACATCGCGCGGTCGGCGGCGTTGCGCTCGGCGGAGCGCCAGATCACCGCGTTGAACGCCTCCCAGGCGTCGTCGTCCGCGAGCGCCTCGCGCGCGTAGCCGGCGATCTCCTCGAAGCGCTCGCGCACGAGCGCGTCGCGCAGCGCCTCCTTGGTCGGGAAGTGGCGGTAGACGGTGCCGACGCCGACCTTGGCCTTCCGCGCGACGTCGTCGATCTGCGCCTCGACGCCGCGCTCGGCGAAGACGGCCCGCGCCGCCTTGAGGATCCGCTCGCGGTTGCGCCGCGCATCCGCCCGCAGCGGGCGCTCGGAGACGGCGCCTCCCGCTGGGATGGAGCCGGTCTCGAGGATCGCCATAAGGTGAGGATAGCCCCCCTTGAGACCGGAATGGAAGTTCCGTATCGTCATCGAACCGGAACTGCGGTTCCTGTTCTCTCCTCCCCGTTCCCAGGAGTCTTCCCCAGTGTCACCCCAGAACTTCCCGCAGGAAAAGAAGGTGCTCGCGCTCGCCTTGCTGGCGCTGGCCCAGTTCGTCGTCGTCCTCGACGCGTCGATCGTCAACGTGGCCCTGCCGTCGATCGGCAAGGACCTGGACTTCGCCCAGGACGACCTCTCGTGGGTGGTGAACGCCTACACCCTGTTCTTCGGCGGCTTCCTGCTGCTCGGTGGTCGCATGGCCGACCTGCTCGGCCGCCGCCGGCTGTTCATCGCCGGCCTCGTCCTGTTCGCCGTCGCCTCGCTGGCCGGTGGTCTCGCCACCTCGCCGGGCATGCTGATCGCCGCGCGGGCGGTCCAGGGCCTCGGCGCCGCGCTGCTCTCACCGGCGGCGCTGTCGCTCGTCACCGTCATCTTCAAGGAGGGCGCCGAGCGCAACAAGGCGATGGGCGTCTGGGGCGCGGTCGCCGGCTCCGGCGGCGCGGCCGGCGTGCTGCTCGGCGGCGTGCTGACCGAGTACGCCGGCTGGGAGTGGGTCCTGTTCGTCAACACGCCGATCGGCATCGCGGCGGCGTTCCTCGCCCCGCGGCTGCTGCCCGAGAGCAAGAACGAGGGGACGAAGAACTTCGACATCGCCGGAGCGGTCACCGTGACGGCGGGCCTGTCGCTGTTCGTCTACACGCTCGTCGACGCGAACGACGCCGGCTGGCTGTCCGGGCAGACGCTCGGCCTCGGCGCGGTCTCGCTCGCGCTGATCGCGGCGTTCGTCGGCATCGAGACGCGGTCGAAGGCGCCGCTCGTCCCGTTCAGCTTCTTCCGCCGGCGCACGATCACCGGGGCGAACATCGTCGCGCTGCTCGTGGCGATGGCGCTGTTCTCGATGTTCTTCTTCGTGTCGCTCTACATGCAGCTCGTGCTCGGCTACGACGCGCTCGAGGCCGGGCTCGCGTACCTGCCGCTCGCCGTCGGGATCATCATCTCCGCCGGCGTGGCGTCCGCGCTGGTGACGCGGTTCGGCTTCAAGCCGATCCTCACCGCCGGCCTGGTGCTGACCGCGATCGGGCTGCTGTGGTTCTCGCAGGTCGAGGTCGGCGGGACCTACGTCGGCGACATCCTGTTCCCGTCGCTGATCGCCGCCGTCGGGCTCGGCTTCGCCTTCGTGCCGATGACGATCGGCGCCGTGAGCGGCGTCGCGCCGCACGAGGCGGGCCTGGCCTCCGGGCTGATCAACACGTCGCAGCAGGTCGGCGGCGCGCTCGGCCTGGCGATCCTCGCCTCGATCGCGAACTCGAAGACCGACAGCCTGATGCAGGCCGCGGGCGGCGATCCGGCCGCGCTGCCGAACGCGCTGACGCAGGGCTTCCAGATCGCCTTCCTGGTCGGCGCCGGCTTCGCGGTCCTCGGCGCCGTGCTCTCGATGACGCTGATCTCGTCGCGCGAGAGCCGCGAGCACGCCGCCGCCGCCCAGGCCGGCGACGTGGCCCCGGCCGCGGTCTAGCGCCGTACCGCCGCCCTCCAGGCCCACGCCACGAGCGGGGCCTGGAGCGGCAGGCGGAGCCAGAGCAGCGGGCGCGGGATCGCCGCGTAGCGCTCCGGGTGCAGGGCCATGTGGACGTTGGCGGGGAGGATCGCGACGCACGTCGCGATCAGCCACCAGCCGGCGAGCCGGCGCGTCTGCGGCAGCAGCACGCCGGCGCCGCCGGCGAGCTCGGCGACGCCGCTCGCGTAGACGACGGCGCGCTTGTCGGGGAACGCGTCGGGCACGATCGCCTCGTAGACCTTGGGCCGGAGGAAGTGCAGCGTCCCGGCGACGAGCCAGAACAGGGCGAGGGGGAGGGCGCGGCGCATGGCGGGCATCATCGCGCGACGAAGAGGCGCGCGTTGCGGTCGGCGGGCGTCCCGGCGTAGCCGAGCGGCCGCCCGCCCTGCGCGTCGAGGTACGCCAGCTCGCGCGACGACGCCGGCGAGGCCGCGCCCGTCGTGGTCGACCATCCACGTCTCGAGCACGTACCCGGACGGCGGTCGCGCGGAGCCGGAGCGCGCGCGCCTGCTGCGGGTGGTCGGCGAGCGACGACGTGCTGATCTGCCAGTAGCCGCCCTCCGGCCGCGGCGCGATCCGGTTGCGGTGCGAGTTGCCGGCGATCACCGCGACCACGCCCGGGGTGGCGTCGAGCGCGGCGAGCGCCTCGTCGCCGCGGACGGTGTTGTCGAGCGGGTTGTGGGTGAACACGAGCAGCGCGCGCCCGCCGAGCCCGGCGAGCTGCTCGCGCAGCCAGGCGAGCTGCTCCGGCCGCAGGAGCGCCGCGCGAGCCGCCGGCGCGGTCGGCGGTGTCGAGCACGAGCGCGCGGGCGCGGTCGCCGAGGTCGACGGCGTAGTCGAGCGTCGCGCGGCCCGCGGCGGCGCGGAGCGGGTCCGGCGCGGCGTCGCGCGTCGTGAGGCGGGCGATCTCCTCCGCGGGCCGCAGGTGGCGCCGGCGCGGGTCGGCCGGGACGTCGATCGACGGGCTCGCGCCGAGCAGCGCGTCGACCTGCGTGGCCGGGTCCGCGTCCGGATCGGGCTCGGCGCCGCGCGGGAGCGCGACGACCATCCGCGTGCCGGTGGCGATCGCGTCGAGCTGCGCGGTCGGCGGCGTCTCGCCCTGGACGAGCACGTCGTGGTTGCCGAGCGCCGGGTACCACGGCGCGCGCAGGCCGGGCGAGCGGAACGGCCGCTCGGCCGCGCCGAGCAGGCCCGGGTGGCGCGGCGCGTCGAGGTCCGGCCGGTAGAAGAACGGGTCCGGCCGCTCGCGCGCCTGGACGCCCGCGTAGCCCCGCCGGCCGGTGTCCGGGTCGACCCGTCCGCCGTCCAGGACCGCGAGCGCCTGGTCGAGCTCGACCGACTCCGCCGAGTCGATCAGGTCGCCGGTGACGAACACCGCGTCGGGCGCGAGCCGGTCGACCGCCCGCACCGCGGCGGCGAGGACCTGCGTGCTGAGCGCCTCCTGCGGCCGGAAGGTCGACGCGAACGGCCCGCCGAAGCGGTCGAGGAACGGCACGCGCGCCGGCGACTCCTCGTCGCGCACGTGGGCGTCGGTGATCTGCGCGAGCGTGGCGAGCACCGCGCCCGGCCGCGCGGCCGGCGCGAGCTCGGCGCGGTCGGCGCAGCGGCTCGCCGGGACCGGGCTCGAGCGCGCCGTCGCGGTCGCGGTCGACGAGCGTGGCGTCGACGGTCGAGTCCGCCGGCGCGGGCGGTCCGTCGCCGCCGCAGCCGGCGAGCAGCGCGGCCACGGCGAGCAGGGCGAGGGCGGCGCGCACCGTCACTCC
The DNA here is from genome assembly GCA_963791405.1 of uncultured Solirubrobacteraceae bacterium. Lineage (GTDB taxonomy): Bacteria > Actinomycetota > Thermoleophilia > Solirubrobacterales > Solirubrobacteraceae > DASQMT01. Next base: position 38,397 of record CAWBSJ010000014.1, read on the forward strand.
TCCCGCAGCCCCGCGAGGATCGGCTCGCGCATCGTGCGCCGGGCGACCAGCGCGGTCGCGGCCGCGGCGAGCAGCAGCAGGCCGCCGCCGACGAGCAGCGCCTGGCCGAGGGCGGGCGCGAGCGGGAGCTCGGCGTAGCCGGCGGCCAGCCGCGCCACGAGCGGCCCGAGCACGAGCCATTCGAGCAGCACGCCGGCGATCGCGGCCGGGACCGCGACGGCCAGCGCCGCGCCGGCGAGCACCAGGGCGATCGTCGTCGCGTCGGCGCCGGACGCGCGCAGCAGCGCGATCGCGCCGCGCCGCTCGCGCGCGGTCATCGCCAGCGCCTGCCCCAGCGCGTACAGGCACACCAGCCCGATCGCGAGCCCGACCGCGCGCAGGACGGTCGCGAGCACGCCGAGCAGCGCCGCGTTGCGGCTCGTCGCCGCGGTCGCCGGCTGGGGCGGCGCCCCGAGCGCCTCCAGCTCGCGCTCGACCGCGTCGCGGTCGGCGCCGGGCGCGAGCTTGACCGCGATCGACGCGCCCGCGTCGGGCTGGGCGGCGAGCAGCCGCGGCGGCCGGACGTAGGCGATCCGGCCGTCGCGCTCCAGCGCGCGCACGATGCCGACGACGCGGAAGCGCGCCTCCTCGCCGCCCTGGCCCTGGACCGCGAGCGTCGCGCCGGGCCGCAGCCCGAGCGCGTCGGCGAGCCCGACGCCGACCTCGGCCTCGCCGGCGCTGCGCAGCCGCCGCCCCGCGGCGAGCGGCGGCGCCTCGAAGCGCGTGTGGTCGCCCGGGTAGGCGACGATCCGCAGCGGCTCGCCGAGCCGGTAGGCGTCGGCGACGTCGGCCTGGTAGCGCTCGCTCGCGTCCGCCACGCCCGGGATCCGCTCGACCGCGCCGACCTCGAACGGGTTGAGCCGCACGGTGAGCTGGTAGCGCTTGCCGATCGTCTCCGGGTCGTCGCGCAGCCGGACGAGCAGCGAGGCGAGCGCGAGCATGAGCAGGACGACGCCCGCGCACGCCGCGATCGTCGCGACCGACGCCAGGTAGCGGCCGCGCGCGGCGACGGCGAAGCGCGCGCCGGTGCCGAGCAGCCCGGCGTCGCCGCTCCCACCGCGCGCGCGCCGCGCGGGGGCGAGGTCGCCGCCGCGCAGGATCTCGGCCGGCGGCCGGCGCGCCGCGCGCCAGGCCGGCCGCCCGGCGGCGACGGTGACGAGGCCCACGATCCCGAGCAGGCACGCGCGCGAGGACGGGCAGCAGCGCGGCGCCCGGCGGCTGCTCGTTGAGCTGGGTGAGCAGGTCGGCGGCGGGCCCGGACACGGCGAGGACGCCGATCGCCAGCCCGAGCAGCGCCGCGGGGAGCGCGACGAGCGCGGCCTCGGCGGCGGAGCGCGCGGCCAGCCGCCCGGGCGTGAACCCGAGCGCGCGCTGGACCCCGAGCGCCGGCAGCCGCCGCTGGACCTCGGCCTGCGCGCCGGCCGCGAGCATCGTCCCCGCCGCGATCAGCGCGACCAGCGAGAAGGCGACGAGCAGCGCGATGATCAGCCCCGCGGCCTGGTCGAGCAGCACCTCGACGCCGGCGCGCGTCACGAACGCGAGGCCGCCGATCCCGAACGACGTCGCGCGCGCCTGCGTGAGCGTGATGTCCGCGCGCTCCGGGTCGGCGAGCCAGAGCAGCGCGACGTTGACCGGGAGCGACGCGGGGTCGTCGCGCGGGAGCGCGTACACGCGCGGGGTGACGGTCAGCGGGAAGGCGACGTTGTCGGGCTCCAGCGCGACGCCGACGACGCGCAGCGGGAAGCGGCCGCCGACGACGATCCGGTCGCCGGGCCCGAGGTCCCAGTCGCGCGCCAGCCCGCGCTCGATCACCGCCTCGCCGCGGCGGCGCACGTCGCGCCCGTCGGTGATCGCGTACCCGCGCCGGCCGCCGAGGACGAGCTCGAGCAGGCCTTGCCGGTCGCGTGGCCGCTCCGCGCGCAGCCCGACGTTGCGGATCTCGTAGCGGTAGGAGCGGTCGACGACGTTCGGCAGCGCCCGCACGCGCGGGTCGATCCGCTCGCGCGACTCCTCGTCGAAGCGCGCGATCACGTGCGCCAGGTCGGCGTCGTCCGCCGCGCGGTCGAAGCCGGTGGCGAGCCCGAAGCCGAGCGTCGCGGCGGTGCCGACGACGATCGCGGCCGCGAGCACGCCGAGCGCCGCGAGCAGCGTCCGCCCGCGCCGGCCGGGCGCGAGCAGCGCGCGGATCACGCCGGCTCCAGCCGGCCGTCGCGCAGCCGCAGCACGCGATCGGCGATCGCCGCCGCCGCGGCCTCGTGCGTGACGATCACGACCGCGCGGCCCTCGCCGGCCAGCTCCTGCAGCAGGGCGAGCACGGTCGCGCCGGCCTCGACGTCGAGGTTGCCGGTCGGCTCGTCGGCGAGCACGACCGCGGGGTCGTTGACGAGCGCCCGGGCGATCGCGAACCGCTGCTGCTCGCCGCCGGAGAGCTGGTGCGGGAACGAGCTCCGCGACCGGATCGAGCCCGAGCCGCGTGACGAGCGTGCGCCCGCGCGCGCCCGCGCCCGGCTCGGCCCCGCGCACCCGCGCGGCGAGCTGCACGTTCGCCGCGCCGGTCAGCTCGGGCAGCAGGTGGAAGAACTGGAAGACGAAGCCGACGTGGCGCCGCCGCAGCGCGGACAGCCGCCGCTCGGAGACGCCGGTGACGCGCTCGCCGGCGATCTCGACGACGCCCGCGTCCGGCCGGTCGAGCCCGCCGAGCACGTGCAGCAGCGTGGACTTGCCCGAGCCGGAGCGGCCCAGCACGGCGACGATCTCGCCGGGCGCGACGTCGAGGTCGGCGCCGTCGAGCACCCGCCGCGCCGCGCGCCGCTCGCCGAACTCCCGGACGAGACCGCGCGCGCTGACGACTGCCATCGGCTCCACGGTAGGGGCCTACGCAGCCGTGGGCGCGCCGGGTCGACCGGGAATAGGCCCGAGGGGGCGCGGTCGTTGGGGGCATGACCTCCATCCCCCACGTGGAGACGGGCGCCGTGGTCGGCGGGTATCGGATCGACGCGATCGCCGGTCAGGGCGGGATGGGCGTGGTCTACCGCGCGACCCAGCTCGGCCTCGACCGCGTCGTCGCGCTCAAGCTGATCACCGCCGAGCTCGCCGGCGACGCCGCCTTCCGCAGCCGGTTCGAGTCCGAGGCGCAGCTCGCGGCGTCGATCGACCATCCGAACGTCGTCCCGGTCTACGGGGCGGGCGAGGCGGACGGCGTGCTGTTCCTCGCCATGCGCTTCGTCGAGGGGACCGACCTGCGCGCGCTCGTCGCCGGCGAGGGCGGGCTGGAGGCCGAGCACGCGGTGCGGATCGTCTGGCAGGTCGCGGGCGCGCTCGACGCCGCCCACCGGCGCGGGCTCGTGCATCGCGACGTCAAGCCGCCGAACGTGCTGATCGCGTCCGAGGGCGACGAGCACGTCTACCTGACCGACTTCGGGCTGACCAAGCACGCGGCCGCCGTGAGCGGCTTCACGCGCACCGGCGTGTTCGTCGGCACGCCCGACTTCGCCGCGCCGGAGCAGATCCGCGGCGAGCGCGCCGACGCGCGCGCCGACGTCTACGCGCTCGGCGCCGTGCTCTTCCACGCCGTGACCGGGCGCGTCCCGTTCCCGCGCGACTCCGAGCTGGCGAAGATGTACGCGCACCTCAACGATCCGGTGCCGAGCGTGACCGAGCTCGCACCCGGCGCGCCCGCGGGGCTCGACGTGGTGGTGGCGACGGCGATGGCGAAGGACCCGGCCGCGCGCTACGACTCCGCGGGCGACCTCGCCCGCGCGGCCTGGTCCGCGCTGCAGGGCGACGTCGCCCCGGCGCGGATGGGCACCGTCGCGACCGGCGAGGCCGCCGCGCGCACGCCGGTGCCCGACACCCCGCCGCCGAGCGGCGCGTCCTCCGCGTCCCCCAGCGTCGTGCCGGCGCCCCTCTCCTCCGCCGGCGCGCACAGCCCCGCCGGCCCCGCGGGATGGCCGCGGGGCCGGCGGATCGCGCTGCTCGCCACGGTGCCCTGCCTGCTGGCGGCGGCGCTCGGCGTGGTCGCGTTCGGCGGCTTCGGCGGCGAGGACGATCCGCCGGGCGTGCGGCCGCCGCAGGCGAGCATCACGCCGGACGGGCCGGACGGGCCGCGCGTCGTCAGCACGATCCCCGTCGGGGACGGCCCCGACGGGATCACGGCCGACGGCCGCGACGTGTTCGTCTCGCACGCACGGGCCGGCACGCTGCAGCGGATCGACGCCGACCGCGACAAGCTCGCCGGCCGGCCGGTGAAGGTCGGCCGGAGCCCCGACCAGATCGCGGCCGGCAAGGGCACGGTGTGGGTCGTCGACGCCGGCGGGGACGAGCTGCAGCGGCTGCAGAGCGACCCGGAGCTCCAGCCGACCGCGCGCATCCCCGTCGGGAAGGACGCGCAGGGGATCTCGCTCGGGCTCCAGCTCGCCTGGGTCGCCAACACCGGCGACGACACCGTCCAGCGCGTCGACCGCGCCACCGCGACCCGCGTCGGCGACCCGATCGGCGTCGGCGACCACCCGATCGGGATCTTCGTCGGCTCGAAGGTCTGGGTGACGAACTTCCGCGACGGCACGCTGTCGCGGATCGACACCACGACCGCGCAGGTCGAGGGCGAGCCGCTGCGGACCGGCGGCGGTGCGCGCGGGGTGGCCGAGAGCTTCGGCTCGGTCTGGGTCTCGAACTTCAAGGACGACACCGTCGTCCGCGTCGATCCCGAGACGTTCCGGGTCGTCAAGACGATCCGCGTCGGCCGCGAGCCGAAGGAGCTCGTGCCGGCGTTCGGCTCGATCTGGGTCGTCAACAGCGGCTCGAACACGGTCACGCGGATCGACCCGGCGACCGACCGCGTCGACGGCGCCCCGATCGCCGTCGGCCGCGATCCGCTCGGGATCGCCGCGACCGCCGAGGCGCTCTGGGTGACCAACTTCGGCGACGACACCGTCAGCGCGATCCGGCCCTAGCCATGGACACGACCGGCTTCTTCGCCTATCCGACGCTCGCCGCCGCCGGGCCGCCACCGGCGCCCGGGCCGGGCTTCCTCCCGCACGCGAGCGCCGCGGAGTGGGACGCCGTGCTCGCCGCGACCGAGACGCTCCGGTACCGGCCCGGCGAGGTCGTGCTCGCCGCCGGGGAGCGCGACCGCGCCTTCTACCTGCTGCTCGACGGGCACGTCGAGGCCGGGGCCGCCACGCTGGCGGCGCCCGCGGTGCTCGGCGCCGCGGCCTTCCTCGACGGCCTGCCGCGCACGGCGACGGTCCGGGCCCGCGGGCACGCCGAGCTCGCGCGGATGAGCTGGGACGCCTGCGAGGTGCTCGCCGCGCGCGACCCGCGGCTCGGCCGCGCGATCCTCGCCGGGCTCGGGCGCGAGGTCGCCGACCTGGTCCGCGCCGCCGCCACGCCGCCGCCGGGCTGGACCGGGTGACCGGCGTGACCGCGTTCCCCAACTACACGCAGATCCCGGCCCGGCTGCCGATCGGCGCCTGGCAGGCGCTGCGCGCGGTGTCGCTGCTCGGCGGCGGTCGGCCTCGCCGTCGCGCTCGTCGTCGCGCCGGACGACGGGCTCTACGTGCTGTGGCGGATCGTGATCCCCGCGCTGCCCCTGGTGTGGCTCGTGGTGCCGGGTCTCTGGCGCAACCTCTGCCCGCTCTCGGCGTCGAACCAGACGCCCCGGGTCCTCGGGCTGTCGAAGGCGCTCACCGCGCCGGCCTGGCTCAAGGAGTACGGCTTCGTGATCGCGGCGGGCCTGTTCGTCCTCTTCGTCTCGCTGCGCAAGGTCGGGCTCGACGACTCCGGCCCCGCGAGCGCGCTGCTGCTGCTCGGGGCGCTCGCCGGCGGCTTCACCGGCGGGATGCTGCTGAAGGGCAAGAGCGGCTGGTGCTCGTCGATCTGCCCGCTGCTGCCGATCCAGCGGCTGTACGGCCAGACGCCGTACAAGCTCGTCGCCAACTCGCACTGCGCGCCGTGCGTCGGCTGCACGAAGTCCTGTTACGACTTCAACCCGCGCGCCGCCTACCTGGCCGACCTGCACGACCCGGACCCGTACTGGAGCGGCTACCGCAAGCTGTTCGCGGCGGCCTTCCCCGGCCTCGTGCTGGCCTTCTTCACGCTCCCCGAGGCGCGCGGCGGGGCGGAGATCGCGTCGCTCTACGGGCAGCTCGCGCTCTACCTGGCCGGCAGCGTCGCCGTCTTCTTCGCGCTCGACTCGCTGCTCAAGGTCTCGAGCCACAAGCTGACCGCGCTGTTCGCGGCGACCGGCTTCTCGCTCTTCTACTGGCACGCCGCCGAGCCGTGGGGCGAGCCCGCGATGTGGGCCGCCCGCGGCGTCGCGCTCGCGCTCGCCGCCGGCTGGCTCGCGCGCACCTACGCCAAGGAGCGCGCCTTCGCCGCGCAGGCCGGCGCGGCCGCCCCCGCGCCGGCGGCCGCCCCCGTGATCGACCTCGCCGCCGGCCGCTCGATGGCCTCGCACCGGGCGCTGAGCGCCGGGGCGCCGGAGGTCGCGTTCGAGCCCGAGGGCAAGCGGGTCGTCGCCAAGCCGGGGATGACGCTGCTCGAGGCCGCCGAGGCGGGCGGGCTGCCGATCGAGTCCGGCTGCCGGATGGGCGTCTGCGGGGCCGACCCCGTCTGCGTGTCCGACGGGATGGAGCACCTGTCCCCGATCTCCGACGACGAGCGCTCGACGCTCGACCGGCTCGGCCTCGCCGACAACACGCGGATGGCGTGCTGCGCACGGGTCAGCGGCCCGGTGACGATGAAGCTGACGCCGGAGAAGCCCGCGAAGCCGACGCTGTCCCGGATCGCGCAGTTCACCTACGACCGCTCCGTGGAGCGCGTCGTCGTGCTCGGCAACGGGATCGCCGGCGTGACCGCCGCCGATCACGTGCGCCGCCGCCATCCGCTCGCCGGGATCGAGCTCGTCGCCGACGAGCCGCACCATCTCTACAACCGCATGGGCATCGCGCGGCTCATCTACGGCCGCTCGGCGATGCAGGGCCTCTACCTCAACCCCGACGCCTGGTACGGCGAGCACGCGGTCACGCCCTGGCTGAACACGCGCGCGCGCTCGATCGACCGGATCCGCCAGACGGTCGAGCTCGCGACGGGCGAGTCGCTGCCCTACGACCGGCTGATCCTCGCCACCGGCTCGCGCTCGTTCGTGCCCGCGATCGACGGCTTCGGCGGCCCGGGCAGCTTCGTGCTGCGCACCGCCGAGGACGCGCTCGGCCTGCGCGCCTTCGCGCAGCGGACCGGCGCGTCGACGGCCGCGGTCGCCGGCGGCGGCCTGCTGGGGCTGGAGGCCGCGTACGCGCTCCACAAGCTCGGGCTGCGCGTCACGGTGCTCGAGCGCGGCGACCGGCTGCTGCGGCGCCAGCTCGACGCGCGCGCCTCGGCGCTGCTGCAGGCGTATCTGGAGGGCCTCGGGCTCACGATCCTGTGCGACGCCGAGACCGCCGCCGTGGAGGGCGACGGGCGCGTCCGGATGGCCCATCTCGCCGACGGCCGCGGGGTCGAGGCGGACGTGGTCCTCGCGGCGGCGGGCATCACCCCGAACGCCGAGCTCGCGCGCGCCGCCGGGCTCGCGGTGAACCGCGGCGTGCTCGTCGACGAGCGCATGCGCACCCAGGACCACGCGATCCTCGCCGCCGGCGACGTCGCCGAGCACGCCGGGCGCGTCCACGGGCTGTGGCCGGTCGCGGTCGCCCAGGCCGAGGTCGCCGCCGACAACGCGGTCGGCGGCCGCATGGAGTACCGCGGCTCGGTGCCGTTCACGATGCTCAAGGTCGTCGGCGTCGAGCTCACCTCGGTGGGGCGCTTCGAGGAGCAGGGCGCCGACGAGGTGATCGTGCTCGAGGCCGACGGCGGCCGCTACCGCAAGCTCGTGATCGAGGACGGGCGGATCGTCGGCGCGATCCTGCTCGGCCACTCGGCCGAGGTGGCCGCCGTGCGGACGGCGATCGACCGCGGCTTCCCGGTCGGCGGCGTCATGGACGCGCTCCGCGCCGGGCGCTGGACGGCGCTCGCCGAGCTGTCCGGCGAGCGCCCGCTGCTGGCCGGCGCGCCCACCGGCGCGGGCTGAGCCGCGGTCAGGCGGGCCCGGCGAAGAGCACGCAGGCGAGGCGCAGGGACTCGCCCTCGTACGGCACGTCGGCGTCGAGCTGCGCGACCACGGCGGTGCGCCCGCCGGCGCCGAGCGGCGCCGGGATCGCGTGGCGCTCGCCCGGCCCGAGCCGGGCCGGGAGCGCGACGTCGAGCGGGTCGCCGGCGAGGACGTCCCTGAGCGACGGCCGCTCGCCGCCGCCCGTGCGGATCCGCCACGTTCCCGCTCCGTGCAGCGTCACCGGCTCGCTGCCCGGGTTGTGCAGCGTCAGCTCGGCCGCGTCGAGGCCGAGCGCGAGCGCGCCGAGCGGATGCCGGCGCGTCGCCGCCAGCAGCGCGCGCAGCCGCTCCACGAGCGGTCCGAGGGGATCCGGCGCCGGCGCGGAGAGCGGCCAGACGATCACGCGCCCGTCGGGCAGCTCGAGCTCGCAGCGACCGGAGTCCGCGCTCGGCGCGCTCGCGGGGGCCGGGCGGCCGGCGCCGTCGAGCAGCGTCGCGAGCGCGGCGAGCTCCGCGGGCGCGAGCCGCTGCTCGTAGGACCCGGCCTCGTCCTGCGGCGACCCCGACGGCCACGCGTTCCCGACGACGGCGCGGGCGGCGCCGTCCTCGTACACGCGCAGCAGCTCGGCGGTCGCCGGCGGGATCCCGCCGCCGGCGCCGAACGCCGTCAGCAGCGCGGCGCTCACGGCCCGGCCTTCGCGCTGTACGGCTTCTCGCCGGGCAGCAGGCGCGCGTTGAGCCAGGCCACGAACGTGTCCATGTGCCGCAGCTCCACGCCGCTCGCCATCTTGCCCATCAGCGACGGCGAGGTGAAGCCGCCGGGCGGCTCGACCGCCGCCGGGGCGGGACCCACCATCCGCTCGTAGTCCTTCTTCGTCAGCTGGTACTCGTCCGCGAGCCCGATGAGATGCCCGAACTCGTGCGCCGCGGTCCGCCCGTCGGTGGTGTCGGTGGTCGCGAGCGGCCCGGCGTACCAGTGCGCGGCGTCCTCGCGGCCGGGCACGGGCGCCTTCGTGACCGGGTCGGGCACCGGCGGGAGGATCTCGATCTTGTGGTGGGGATCGGCCGCGTCGAACAACGGGTCGAAGACGATCGCCAGCTTCTTCCCGTCGGCGTTCTCGAGGTGGAAGAGGTTGTTCCAGTAGCTGTTGATGCCGTCGCGCCAGACCTTCTTGTGAGCGGCGCCCGGCGTGTTGCCCGTGAACTGGATCCGCACCCGGACCCGCAGCTCGGTCCGGGTGCGCTCGATGTGGTACTTCGACTCGACCGAGAAGGTCTCCATGTACCACTTGGCCTTCGGGTCGCGGTAGTTCTTCTTCTCCCAGTGCGACTCCGAGCGCTCGCTGTCGACCTCCTGGGTGTCGAGCATGCCGCGGTCGAGCATCGCCTCGACCTTGGCGAACTCCCCTTTGCTCAGGTCCTCCTTCAGCTTCGCGCGGGTCGCCGGGTCGACGGTCTTGTAGTCCGTGTCCGACGCCTTGCGGATGCGCTCGGCGACCGCGCGGTAGTTGGTGTCCTCGACCGCCATCCACAGCAGCCGCTGGTTCAGCGTGCCGCCGATCAGGTCGACCATGGCGGCCATGCCGTCGTCGCCGACGAGGTCGACGAAGAAGTCGCGGATGTAGTCGAGGCCGTAGAGCGAGACGCGCTCGGCGGCGTCGTGCGCCGCGATCCGCCGCTTCACGGCCGCCTCGTTGGTGCCCTCCACGAACATCCAGTTCAACTGCGACTGGAGCCGGCCGCCGAGCAGGATGACGGCCTCCTCCATCTCGTCGTCGTCGCAGACCTTGGTGAAGAACGTGCGCATGTAGTTCTGGCCGTACAGCGCGCGCTTCTGCTCCGGCGGGACCGCCGGATCGGTCAGGAGCGGCTTGACGAGCTCCCAGCTGGAGCCCTCGACCGACATCCAGTTGAGCTTCTGCTCGAGGCTCGGGCCCTTCATGGCGTACATCGCGTGCGCCATCTCCTCGTCGCCGAACGCCTTGACGGCGAGGCTGCGGAGGCCCGCGTCGGCGAGCGCGCGCGCCGCCTCGTCGGGCTCCATCCGTCCCATGTGGGCGATCGCGCCGTGCTCGTCGCCGTCGGCGAGCAGCTTGCGCAGGCCCGCGATGTCCGCCTTCGGCGTGGCGGTCACCCGCTGGACGAGCGCGCGCACGGCGCCGTTGCCGGCCGTGCGCTGGAGGCGGATCAGACCGTCGCGCGAGAGTTGCGGCGGCGCGCCCGCGGGCGTCCGCGCGGAGCGCGGCGCGGGCTCGTCCGTGTGCTCAGCCGGCGCGCGGACGGGCATGGCGCGACCCTACGGGGCCGCGCCCGCCGCCGCCAGGGCCGAACGGACAGGCGTTCGGGTCGCTAGCGCCGCTCGAGGTCGAGCGAGCAGGAGTTGATGCAGTAGCGCAGCCCGCCCTTGTCGCGCGGGCCGTCGTCGAACACGTGGCCGAGGTGGCCGCCGCAGCGCTTGCAGACGACCTCCGTGCGGCGCATGCCGTACGCGTTGTCCTCGCGCACCTCGACGTTCTCGGCCAGCTTGGGCTCGGTGAAGCTCGGCCAGCCGGAGCCGGACTCGAACTTGGTCCCGGCGTCGAACAGCTCGGCGCCGCAGCCCGCGCAGCGGTAGACGCCGTCGTCGTGGCAGTCCCAGTAGCGGCCGGTGAAGGCCCGCTCGGTCCCGGCCTGACGGAGCACCTGGTACTGCTCGGGCGTGAGCTCCTCCTGCCACTCGGCGTCGGTCTTGATGATCTCGGTAGCCATGCCCACAGGATACGGCGCGGAGCTTGCGAAACCCTGACGCGGCGCGGCTCAGCGCGTGGCGGCGGAGAGGCCCAGCCGGTGCGCCACCGCGGCCGCCTCGACGCGCCCGGAGACGCCGAGCTTGGCGAGGATCCGCGACACGTGGACCGAGGCGGTCTTCTCGCTCATGAACAGCGTCTCGCCGATCACGCGGTTCGTCCGCCCCTCGGCGACGAGCAGCAGCACCTCGAGCTCGCGCGGGGTGAGCCCGAGGCGCGCGACGGGGGAGTCCTCGGGCGGCGCGGCGGCGGGCGCCGGCTCGGCGCCGAGGTCGATCCGCGCGCGCCGGGCGAGCGCGCCGATGTCGGCGGCGAGGAGCCGGGTGCCCATCGTCGCGGCGTCGGCGGCCGCCGCGCGCAGCGGCACCGCCGCGGCGGCGCGGTCGCCGCCGGTCACGTGCGCCTCGCCGGCGCGGATAGCGGGCGTAGGTGGCGGGCACCGGGAGGGCGAGGTCGTCGAACCGGCGCGCGACCTCCTCCCACGCGTCGGGATCGGCGGGGGCGTCGCCGAGCAGCGTGCGCCGACGCCGTCGCTCCGCGTCGGCCATCGCGCACCACGCGCCCGCCTCGTCGAACCACGGGCGGCCCGCGGCCTGCCGGCGCAGGCACGTCGTCGACGTCGTCCAGCTCGGGCGCGTACGGCTCGCCGAGCGCCTGCGCGCGGCCCGCGACCTCGGCCTCGACGCGCTGGACCATCCACGCCATCCGCAGGAGCCGGGTGGCCTCGTCGGAGTGCTCGATCCGCGCGGCCGCGGCCCGGAGCACGCCGCGCGCGTCCTCGACCCGGTCCTCGCGCAGGGCCAGCTCGACGGCGAGATCGGCGCGCGGCTCGACCCACTGGGGCTCCGCCGGCGTCCCGACGAGCGCGTCGAGCTCGGAGCGCACGCCGTCGAGGTCGCCGGTCAGCAGCGCGATCCGCGCGCGCGTCTCGCGCCAGAACAGCCACGCGTAGGAGACGGCCTCGCCGGGGATCCGGCCCGGGAGCGTCGCCCCGGCCTCGGCGATCCGCCCGAGGCGCAGGAGCAGCGACGCCTCCTGGACGATCAGGAACGCGTCGAACGTCGAGCGCTCCGGCCGCTCGCCCAGCGTCCCGATCTCGCCGCGGACGACCGCGAGCGCCTCCTCGGTGTGGCCGGCGAGGTCGAGCGCCTCGGACAGGTTCACGGCGGCGCGGCTGCGGTCGGCCGGGCGCTTCGCGCGCTCGTAGGCGGTGCGCATCGTCGCCACGCCCTCGTCGACCTCGCCGAGCCCAGCGCGCGAGAAGCCGAGCGTGTTGAGCGCCTGGACCTCGATCCCGTCGTCGCCGACGGTGCGCGCCTCCGCGACGGCGCGCGTCGCCGTCTCGCGCGCCTGGCGCAGGTCGCCGAGCAGCATCTCGACGCCGGCGCGGGTCTGCAGCACGCGGGCGCGCTCGACGCTCGGGCGCGCGGGCAGCAGCTCGACCGCGCGGTCGAACGCCGCGAAGCTCTCGATCGCGTCGCCGCCGACGCGGAGGAAGTTCCCGACGCGCTCGTAGAGGCCGGCGGCGCGCAGCGGGTCGGCCTCGGCGTCGACGTGCGCGAGCGCCTCGCGCAGCAGCGCGACCGCGCGCGAGCCCTCGCCGCGGGCGCCGGCGCAGGTGGCGCTGAGCCGCAGCAGCTCGACGCGGTCGATCCCGGTGATCGCCTCGGGCTCCGGCACGCGGTCCCAGAGCCCGAGCGCGCGCTCGAAGTGCCGCTGCGCGACCTCGTAGGCGTAGAGCCGCTTCGCGCCGACGCCCGCCCGCACGTAGGCGCCGAGCGAGCGGTCGAGCTGGTGGGCGGACTTCCAGTGGCACGCGAGCTCGGCGGCGACGGTCGACTCCGCGACGTCGCCGAGCAGCGAGGGGTCGGCCTCGATCGCGCTCGCGATCCGGGTGTGCAGGTCGGTGTCCTCGCCGGGCAGGAGGTCGCCGTGGACGGCCTCGCCGACCAGCGCGTGGCGGAACGCGTAGTGGCCCTCGACGTCGATCACGAGGACCTGGTGGGCGACCGCCTCGCGCGCGCCGTCCATCACGCCGGCGGGGGAGAGGTCCGCGACCGTCTCGAGCAGCGCGTGCGTGGCCGGGCGGTCGGCGACGGCGGCGATCCGGACCACGGACTGCGCCGGCGGCGACAGCCGCTCCACGCGCGCGATCAGCACGTCGCGCAGCGTCTCGGGCAGCAGCCAGCTGTCGCCCTCCTCGCTGGCCGCGAGCAGCTCCTCGGTGTAGAGCGGGTTGCCCTGCGAGCGGTGGAAGAGGCGATCGGTGAGCGCGCCGGCGGGCGCGGCGCCGGCGATCCCCTCGAGCTGGGCGGCGACCTCGGCGCGGCTGAAGCGCTCGAGCCCGATCCGCTCGACGCCCGACGCGCGCTCGAGCTCGGCGAGCAGCGGCCGCAGCGGATGGCGCCGGTGCAGCTCGTCGCTGCGGTACGTGACGGCCAGGCAGACGCGCTCCTCGCGCGCGCTGCGGACCAGGAAGGTGATGAAGTCGCGCGTCCCGCCGTCGGCCCAGTGGAAGTCCTCGATCGCGAGCAGGACGGGCTCGCCGCGGCCGAGCTGGTCGAGCAGCCCGAGCAGCGCCTCGAACACGCGGCCCTGGCGGGCGCGCGGCTCGTCGTCCTCGCGCGTGCCGGTGCCGCCGAGCTCGGGCAGCAGCTCGGCGAGCGCGTTGCGGGTCGCCGCCGGCAGCGCCTCCGCCTCGGCGCCGGCGAGGCCGCGCGCGAGCGGGCGCAGCGCGGCGATCAGCGGCGCGTAGGGGATCTGGGCGCCGCCGAGCTCCAGGCACTGCCCGCGCAGCACCCGCATCTCGCGCGCACGCGCGCGGGTCTCGAGCTCGCCGAGGAGCCGGGTCTTGCCGACGCCCGACTCGCCGCCGACGAACGCGAACGCCGGCGCACCGCCGGCGGCGCGCGCGAGCGCGGCGTCGAGCGCCTCGAGCTCCGCGTCGCGGCCGACGAAGACCGGGGACGTCATGCGGCGGGTCACGTAGGTCATGGTCGCCGACCTCCGCGCCGCCGGTAAGTGGGGGAACCCCCACAGCGGCGCCCGCCGGGGAAGGGCGGGCGCCGCGTGGGGTTCGCGCCCGGCCGCGTGGGGAGCGCGGGCGGGCGGGGGACGATCACCGGCCGCGCAGGGACGCGGCGTGTGGGCGACCGAGAGAGAGGGAGTCCGTTCCCGGGGCAGCGCGGCTGGGGATGCCGTGCGCTGCATCGCGGCGGGCCGCGACCCGCGCACGGAGCGAGCCGAACGGGCGCAGCGCGCCGGTGCGGCGGTTCTGGGCGACGATCTCGCGGCGCGAGCGGTCGGCTTCGAAGGCGTAGATGATGTGGAGCGAGCCGTGCATCGTGGTCCTTTCGGATGGAGTGGCACGGTCGAAGGTACGGCTGAGGCCCCGGCCCCACATCGGCAAGTCGAGCGCATGTAAGGGGTCCGGCCCCTTAGTCCTGGCGGCCGGACCCCTTACGCGCTGCGGGCGTTACGCCTCGGGCTCCTCCTTCGGCTCCTCGGAGAGGATCCGGTAGAGGGAGCGGCGGGTCTCGGCGAGCACCTCGCGCGCCTCGGCGCGCTGCTCGTCGGTCCCCGAGTGGGTGAGCTGGAAGAGCGCCATGCCGATCTGGCGCATGGCGTCCATCAGCTCCCGGGCGCCCTCGGCCATGTCGCCCTTGACGGCGTCCCACGGCGTGCCGAGCGCCTCGCGGTGCTCGTCGACGTGGGCGCGGCCCTCGGCGGTCAGCGTGTAGGCCTTGCGACCCTCGCCGGCCTGCTCGACCAGGCCCTCGTCCTCCAGCTGCTGGAGGGCGGGGTAGACCGAGCCGGGGCTCGGGCGCCAGACGCCGTCGGAGCGCTGCTCGATCTCCTGCATCAGGCCGTAGCCGTTGCGCGGCTCCTCGGCGAGCAGGACGAGCAGGGCGGCGCGGACGTCGCCGCGGCGGGCGCGGGGACCGCGCGGAGGGCCGAAGCCCGGGAAGCCGAACGGCGGCCCGCCGTGGCGGTGACGTTGGCCGCGTCGCGGTCCGCCCCCGCCCCGGCCGGACATACCGAACCAGCCGAGAGAGCGCGGATCGAGCGTGGCGGAATGATGGGAATGCATCGCTGTCTCCTATCGGTTGTTTGCTAGCGATGCGTCAACGATATATCGGAATAGTCGAATATTCAACCCCTTGTCTCGGGTAAGCACCGGCTCATGACCGAGCAGAGCGACGGCGACCCTCAGCTCCAGAAGGGCCTCCAGCAGCGCCACATGACGATGATCTCCCTGGGCGGCGTGATCGGCGCCGGCCTGTTCGTGGGCTCCGGGGCGGTGATGAACCAGACCGGCCCGGCGGCGATCCTGTCCTACCTCGCGGCCGGCCTGCTCGTCGTCCTGGTCATGCGGATGCTCGGCGAGATGGCGGTCGCGAACCCGCGCGTCGGCTCGTTCATGGAGTACTGCCGCGAGGCGCTCGGCGACTGGGCCGGCTTCGCGGTCGGCTGGCTCTACTGGTACTTCTGGGCGATCGTCCTCGCGGTCGAGGCGGTGGCCGGCGCGGAGATCCTGCAGAACTGGCTGCCGGGGATCCCGATCTGGGTCATGAGCCTCGTGCTGATGACGGTGCTGACCGCGACGAACCTGTGGTCGGTCCGGTCGTTCGGCGAGTTCGAGTTCTGGTTCGCCTCGATCAAGGTCGCGGCGATCATCGTCTTCATCGCGATCGGGCTCGGCTGGCTGCTGGGGATCGGCGGCGGCGACTCGCCCGGCCTGTCGAACCTCACGGCGCACGGCGGCTTCTTCCCCGAGGGCGGCGTGACGGTGCTGTCGGGGATCGTGGTGGTGATCTTCGCCTTCGTCGGGGCCGAGATCGTCACGATCGCGGCGGCGGAGTCCGAGGAGCCCGAGCGCGCCGTCGCGAAGGCGACCAACGCGGTCGTCTGGCGCGTGCTGATCTTCTACGTGCTCGCGGTGGCGATCGTCGTGGCGATCGTGCCGTGGAACGCGACCCAGCTCGGGGACTCGCCGTTCATCGCCGCGCTCGACGTGATCGGGATCCCGGGGGCGGCGGACATCATGAACGCGATCGTCGTGACCGCGGTCCTGTCGTGCCTGAACTCGGGCATCTACACGGGCTCGCGGATGCTGTTCGCGCTCGCGCGCCGCGGCGACGCGCCGCAGGCGCTGCTCGAGACGAACCGCCGCGGGGTGCCGGTCAAGGCGATCCTGCTGACGGTCACGATCGGCTTCCTGTCGGTGATCATGGCCGCGATCTGGCCCGAGTCGGTGTTCCTCTGGCTCGTCAACTCGTCCGGCGCGGTGGCGCTGTTCTGCTACGTGCTGATCGCGTGCGCGGAGCTGAAGATGCGGCGCAAGCTCGAGCGCGAGGACCCGGAGAAGCTGACGCTGCGGATGTGGTTCTTCCCGTGGCTGACGTACGCCAGCATCGTGGCGATGGTCGCGGTGATCCTGGCGATGGCGCTCGTCGACGACGTGCGCGCGCAGCTGTGGTGGAGCCTCGGGTCGCTCGCGGTCGTGCTCGCGCTGGCGTTCTGGCACGTGCACCGGAAGGCGGCGCCGAAGGCGAGCCCCGCGCCGGGTGGGTCCGCGGCGGCGACCTAGCCGACGTCGCGCGGGCCGAAGCGCGCGCGCAGGTCCCGGAACTCCTCCACGGCGGCGTACCGGTGTCCCTCGGCGCCGGCGAACGGCGCGATCAGCCGCGGATCGCCTCCGTGCCAGTCGACCGGCCACGAGAGGTCGACACGCCCGTCGGCGTCCGGCGCGGGCCAGTTGACCCAGCCCTTCCAGATGCGCCGCTCCTCGGCGGGCCCGGCGGCCGGCAGCGCGTACGTGACGCGGGAGAGCAGGAACAGGCGCGTCTCGTCGAGCGCGGCCTCCATGCCCTCGGCGCGGTCGAGGAACCGGACCAGCGCCTGGTCGAGCTCGCCCTCGCCGCTCTGCTGCACCGCCCGGGCCGCGTCGCGATAGCGCTGCCAGCCGTCGCGGTCGAGGTCGCCCTCCGCCGGCCAGCTCGGCAGCGCCGCGAAGGCGCGCATGAGTGCGTCGACGCTCACGCTGTCGCGGTGACCGTGCTCGTGTGCTTGGAGGCGTCGGCGCCGCAGCAGTTCCAGCGCGACTCGGCGAAGCGCACGACCGGGCCCTCGCCCGGCGTGTCGTCCCACCACGAGGGCTTGGTCGGGGTGGACGGCAGCGCGCCGGACGTCGGCACCTTCCCCGGCCCCCACGCGCTCGCGGGGTCGGCCGGCGCGACGCCGAAGTCCCCGAGGTCGCCGGTCTTCGACTTGGGGAAGAACTTGAGCGTGCCGTCGCTCACCTGCATGCCGACGGACCCGGGCCGGGCCGGGCGCACGGAACCGTCCGTCCACGCGTCGCGCGTCGTCGTCCAGTCGACCTTGGCGCCCCTCCTGACGAACCAGGCCTCCCAGAACTCCTGCGTCGGCGCCGCCGGTCCCTGGACCGGATTCGGGCAGGTCCCCATCAACTCCGACGCCGTGATGTGCTGGACGATGTAGCCGTCCGCCGGTGCCGGGTTGTCGAGGCTGAAGACCCACTGGACGTTGCGCTCCCCGCAGGTGCCCTGGTGGAACGAGTGCTGCTTCACGGTGAGGCGCTGGAGCGACCGCCGTGCGGCCTTGCCCTCCAGCTCCTCGGTGAGATCCGGTTCCGCGCGGAGACCCTTGCCCTCGTGCGGGCCACGTCGCAGCAGGGCGCCGACGGCGGCGTTCCCGGCACGGCGCTGGAGCGCGAGCAACGACGCCGCGCGGCCGATCCTGGTGGGCGGCGGCGCGACGGAGGTCGCGCGCCTGCCGACGATGGGGGGTGCGACGCCGAGACTCCGCGTCATGGCGCGACGGTACCGGTGGCGGGGCGCGCAGGCAACGGGCACCCGGGGGCCGTGCACCATGGGGCATGAAGAGTCTGCCCGCCCGGTCATGGGGTCGTAGCGGCGGGACGAACTTCAACGGCGGGCATTGAGGGGGAGGGTCCCGGAGCGTGCAGAACGTCGCAATCGGCGCGCCGGATCGCCGCCGATCGACGTTATCCCCCCATACGGTGCAAAACGTCGATATCGGCGCGCGAGGTGGGAGGTTTTCGACGTTATGCGCGCTATCGCCGCACAACGTCGACCGCCGCCTCGACGACGCCGCGATTCCGACGTTCTACGGCCCCGCCGGGTCCGGCTCCCCTCGATGCCCGCCGTTGAAGTTCGGAGCTACACGGCCTTCCCGGGGTTGAACACACCCGCAGGATCCAGCGCCGCCTTGATCGCCCGGTGCAGGTCGTGCGCATCCCCGAGCTCCCCCGCCAGGTACGGCCGCTTGAGCAGCCCGACCCCGTGCTCGCCCGTGATCGTGCCGCCGAGCGCGAGCGCGAGCGCGAGGATCGCCTCGAACGCCCGCCGCGCCCGCTCCACCTCGCCCGGGTCGGTCGCGTCGTAGACGACGGTCGGGTGCATGTTGCCGTCGCCGGCGTGGCCGAACGTGCAGATCAGGACGCCGAACTCGTCGGCGATCCGGGTGACGCCGTCGAACAGCGCGGGGATCGCGCCGAGCGGGACGCCGACGTCGTCGAGGAGCGTCGCGCCGCGGTGCTCGAGCGCGGTGAACGCCAGCCGCCGCGCCGCCATCAGCATCCGGCCCTCGGCCTCCTCGTCGCTCGTGACGACGAGGTCGGCGCCGCACTCCGCGCAGATCCGCTCCATCGCGGCGACGGCGGCGAGCGACTCCTCCGGCCCGTCGTCGGCGCGGGCGAAGACCATCGCCTCGGCGTCGGTGTCGAGCTCCTGCGGCTCGAACGCCTCGACCGCGCGGATCGTCTGCCGGTCCATCAGCTCCAGCAGCGACGGCCGCTGCTCGCGCGCGATCCGGGCGACCGCGTCGCCGGCGCCGCGCAGCGTCGGGAAGCTCGCCGCGAGCGTCGCCGCCGGGGCCGGCGGCGGGCGCAGCCGGACCGTCGCCTCGGTGACGATCCCCAGCGTCCCCTCGGAGCCGCAGAGCAGCCCGACGAGGTCGTAGCCGGCGACGCCCTTGCGCGTGCGGCGCCCGAGCCGGACGGCGCGGCCGTCGGCCATGCACGACCTCGAGCCCGAGCAGCGAGTCGCGCGTGACGCCGTACTTCACGCAGCAGAGCCCGCCGGCGTTCGTCGCGACGTTGCCGCCGATCGTGGAGAACTCCCAGCTCGCGGGGTCGGGCGAGTACCAGAGCCGCTCGCCGGCGGCGGCGCGGCCGAGGTCGGCGTTGACGACGCCGGCCTGCACGGTCGCGGTGAGGTCCGCGTCGTCGACGGCGAGGATCGACGTCATGCGCTCGAGCGAGACGACGAGGCAGCCGTCGATCGCGTTCGCGCCGCCCGACAGCCCGGAGCCGGCGCCGCGCGGGACGACCGGCACGCCGTGGCGGGCGGCCGCGCGCACCGCGGCCTGGACCTCGGCGGTGGTCCGCGGCCGCACGAGCGCGGCCGGCATCCCGACCTCCAGCAGCCCCGGCGCCGCGTGGTCGCGGCGGTACGCCTCGAGCACGTCCGGGTCGGTGTCGACGGGACCGGCGCCGCGCAGGTCGTCCAGCAGGCCCGCGGGCGCGATGCTCACCGCAGCGCCTCCTGGTACAGCCCGAGGATGTGGTCGCGCATGAGCTCGGCCGCGATCCCGCCGTCGTGCGCCTCGACGGCGGCCAGGATCTCCGCGTGCTCGACGCGCAGCCGGTCGAGCGTCGCGGCGGGATCGGGCAGCGCGCGCAGCGCGTCGAGCAGGTGCGAGGCGACGGAGTCGCGGACGGCGATCATCACCAGCTCGAGCGCCCGGTTGCCGGACGCGACCGCGAGCGCGAGGTGGAAGCGCACGTCGGCCTCCTCGAACGCCTCGACGTCGAGGCCCGCCTCGTACTGCGCCGCGAGCTGCGCCTGGGCAGGCCCGAGGTCCGGCCGCGGGCGGCGCCCCGCGGCGGCCTCCGCGACCGCGGCCTCGAGCGCCACGCGCAGCTCGACGAGGTCGGCCAGCGGCACGCGGCCGAGCCGCAGCAGGTGGCTCAGCGACGCGCGCACGGTGTCGTTGGAGAACGACTCGGCGCCCGCCACGCGCAGCGGCGCGTTCGCCCCCGCCACGACGACGAGCCCCTGCGCCTGCAGCGCGCGCAGCGCCTCGCGCACCGACGTGCGGCTGACGCCGAAGCGCTCGCACAGCTCGCGCTCGGCCGGCAGCACCTCGCCGGCCTGCAGCGTCCCGTCGAGGATCGCCTCCCGGAGCTGGTCGGCGACCTGCTCGTACACCGGCCGCCGCACGACGCCCTCGAAGGTCATGGCGCAAGCCTACCGGTCTGGACCGATGGTCTGACAAGGGTATGCAAGGATCCCGCCATGCCACTCCAGCTCGTCCACACCTGCGTGCGCGTGCGCGACATCGACGCGTCGCGCCGCTTCTACAAGGCGCTCGGCTTCGAGGAGCGCGGCCGGCTCAACTTCGAGTCCGCCTACAACGTGTACATGGGCCTCCCCGGCGGGGGCGACACGCTCGAGCTCACCGTCAACGTCGGCCAGGAGGAGCCGTACGACCTGGGCACGGGCTACAACCACGTCGCGGTGACCGTCGAGGACATCGACGCGGCGCTCGCCGAGCTCGCCGAGCTGGGCGTCGAGCCCGAGAAGCCGCCGTACCGGCCGGGCGGCCGCGACGACCTGCCGAACATCGCGTTCGTCGCCGACCCGGACGGCTACCGGATCGAGCTGATCGACGGCGGGAAGTTCGACACGCCGCAGGACCCGCCGCACCCGTCCGAAGCGTGACGTTGTCAGACCAGTAGACCGACTGATACGGTCAGATCGAGCGGCTCGGCAGGGGGCCGGGCCGCGAGCGAGAGAGAGGAAGCACGATGGCCACGGCCGCGACTCCTGCGGCGGCGGAAGCGACCGCCGTCCGCGCCCTCACCGTGATGGTGCGGGCGATGTTCCCGCATCCGTCGTTCCCGGACGGCCCGTACGAGCGCTGTGCCGAGACGATCCTCGGCGCCGCCGGCGAGGACGTCCGCTTCCGCACGCAGCTCGACCAGGGCCTGCGCGACCTCGACGTCGCGGGCGGCGCGCCGTTCGCCGAGCTCGACGACGCCAAGCAGCTCGAGGTGCTGCGCGGGATGAGCTCGACGGAGTTCTTCGAGGGCGTGCGCTCGCGCGTCATCACCTCGCTCTACGACGACCGCGAGGTCTGGTCGCTGCTCGGCTACGAGGGCCCGTCCTACGACCAGGGCGGCTACGCGAGCCGCGGGTTCGACGACCTCGACTGGCTGCCGGCCGCGCGGATCGAGCAGGCATCCTGATGGCCGGCACCAACGGCGCGGCGCCGACCCCCTTCGACGCCCCGGTCGCCTCGCAGTCGTTCTCCCACGACGACGAGGACGTCGTCGTCGTCGTCGGCTCGGGCGCCGGCGGCGGGACGATCGCCAACGAGCTCTGCCAGCAGGGCGTGCGCGTGGTCGTGCTCGAGGCCGGCCCGCACCTGACCGGCGCCGACTACGTCAACGACGAGTGGCCCGCCTTCACCCAGATGGCGTGGCTCGACAACCGCACGACGTCCGGCTCCTGGCGCGTGGCCAAGGACTTCCCGAACCTCCCGGCCTGGACCGTCAAGGCCGTCGGCGGGACGACGACCCACTGGGCCGGCGCGTGCCCGCGGTTCAAGGACTACGAGTTCCGCGCCAAGTCCGAGTACGGCGGCGGCCTCGACGGCGCCAACCTGCTCGACTGGCCGATCACGCGGGCCGAGATGGACCCGTACTACGACAAGGCCGAGATCAAGATGGGCGTCACGCACGTCCAGGGCCGGCCGCCGCTGCCCGCGAACAACAACTACACGGTGTTCGCGAACGGCGCCGACCGGATCGGCTACACGCAGTACGCGACGGGCCCGTACGCGACGAACGCCGAGCCGTACGACGGCCGCCCCGCCTCGATCCAGGACGGCTTCAACTTCCAGGGCGACAAGCACGGCGCGAAGTGGTCGACGCTGATCACCGAGCTGCCGAAGGCGGGCAAGACCGGCAACCTCGACCTGCGCCCGGACTGCCAGGCGGTCCAGATCACGCACAACGGCGGCGGGAAGGCCGACGCCGTCCTCTACCTCGACGGCGACGGCAACCTGCAGCGGCAGCGCGCCAAGGTCGTCGTGGTCGCGGGCAACGCGATCGAGACCGCGCGGCTCCTGCTGCTCTCGGCCTCGCCGCTGCACCCGGACGGGCTGGGGAACTCCTCCGGCCAGGTCGGGCGCAACTACATGCGCCACGTCACCGGGTCGGTCTACGCCCGCTTCGACAAGCCGGTCCACATGTACCGCGGCGAGACGATGGCCGGCGTGGTCGCCGACGAGGCGCCCCACGACGCCGACCGCGGCTTCGCCGGCGGCTACTACTTCGAGACGCTCGCGCTCGGCCCGCCGTTCCTGGCCGCGTTCGCCGAGCCCGGGTCCTGGGGCCCGGAGTTCACGGAGATCATGGACGCCTACGCGAACACCGCGGGGCTCTGGATCACCGGCGAGGACATGCCGCAGGAGACGAACCGGATCACGCTCAACGGCGGCGTCGCCGACCAGCACGGGCTGCCGGTGCCCAACGTGCACTTCGACGACCACCCCAACGACGTCGCGATGCGCGACCACGCGTGGGCGCAGGGGGAGAAGATGTACGAGGCCGTCGGCTCGACCGGCGCGCACCGCACGACCCCGTACCCGTCGACCCACAACATGGGCACCGCGCGGATGAGCGAGAAGCCCGGCGACGGCGTCGTGAACCCGCACGGCGCGTGCCACGACGTGCCGAACGTCTACGTCGGCGACGGGTCCCAGTTCACCAGCGGCGCGGCCGCGAACCCGACGCTCACGATCGTCGCGCTCGCGATCCGCGAGGCGGAGCACATCGGCGGCGAGATCCGCGCCGGCCGGCTCTGACGCGACCCTTCCTCCCCGTGGCGCCGGGTGGCTCCTCTCCGGCTCGTGAACGCGAGCCGGAGGGGACCGCGCCGCTGCGATAGGTTCCGCCGCAAACGCCTTCGAGCAACGAGGAGCCGAATGACGGTAGGGACCGATCAGCGCGCGCTGGACGAGCTGTGCGTCAACACCATCCGCACGCTGTCGATGGACGCCGTCCAGCAGGCGAACTCGGGTCACCCGGGCACGCCGATGGCGCTGGCGCCGATCGCCTACCTCCTCTACACGCGGATCATGCGCCACGCGCCCGAGGCGCCCGACTGGCCCGGCCGCGACCGCTTCGTGCTCTCGTGCGGGCACGCGTCGATGCTGCTCTACTCGACGCTCTACCTGACGGGCTACGACGTCACGCTCGACCAGATCAAGCGCTTCCGCCAGCTCGACTCGCCGTGCGCCGGCCACCCCGAGTACGGCCACGTGCCGGGCGTCGAGACGACCACCGGCCCGCTCGGGCAGGGGATCTCGACCGCCGTCGGCATGGCGCTGGGCGAGCGGATGCTCGCCGCGCGCTTCAACCACGGCGACCAGGAGCCGATCGCGCACTACACCTACTTCATCGCCTCCGACGGCGACATGGAGGAGGGCATCCAGTCCGAGGCGGCGTCGCTGGCCGGCCACCTCGGGGTCGGCCGGCTGATCGGCTTCTACGACGACAACCACATCTCGATCGAGGGCGACACCAAGCTCGCGTTCACCGAGGACGTCGCCGCGCGCTACGAGGCCTACGGCTGGCACGTCCAGAACCTGCACGAGGACATCGCGCTCGACACGCTCGAGGCGGCGGTGCGCAGCGCGCGCGACGTCGAGGACCGCCCGAGCCTGATCGTCGTCCGCACCCACATCGCGCCGGGCTCGCCGAACAAGCAGGACACCCACGGCGCCCACGGCTCACCGCTGGGTGAGGAGGAGATCCGGCTCACCAAGGAGGTCTACGGCTTCCCGAGCCTCGAGCCGTTCTTCGTCCCGGAGGAGGCGCTCGACCACATGCGCGAGTGCGTCGGCCGCGGCCGCCAGATGCAGGCCGACTGGGACGAGGCGTTCGAGGGCTACCGCGCCGCGCACCCGCACGACGCCGCCGAGCTCGAGCGGATGCTCGCCGGCCGGCTGCCCGACGGCTTCGGCGCCGAGGTGCCCACCAAGGGCCCGGACGCCGGGATGATCGCCACCCGCAAGGCCTCGCAGGAGGTCATCCAGTGGGCGGCGGCGGAGGTGCCGGAGCTGATCGGCGGCTCGGCCGACCTCGCGCCGTCGACGCTCACGCTGATCGACGGCGGCGGCAGCGTCGAGCCCGGGAGCTACGGCGACCGCAACCTGCACTTCGGCATCCGCGAGCACGCGATGGGCGCGATCGTCAACGGCCTCGTGCTGAGCGGGTTCCGCGCCTTCGGCGCCGGCTTCCTGATCTTCAGCGACTACATGAAGGGCTCGATCCGGCTCGCCGCGATCATGCACATCCCGTCGACGTTCGTGTTCACGCACGACTCGATCGGCGTGGGGGAGGACGGCCCGACGCACCAGCCGATCGAGCAGCTGGTCACCCTGCGCGCGACCCCGAACCTCGACGTCGTCCGGCCCGCCGGGTTCAACGAGACCGCGCTCGCGTGGCGCCACGCGCTCCGCCAGACCGACCGGCCGACCGCGCTCGCGCTCAGCCGCCAGGGGCTGCCCGTGTGGGACCCCGCCGAGATCCCCGACGACGCGATCGAGCGCGGCGCGTACGTGCTGCGCGACAGCGACGGCGGCGACCCGCAGATCATCCTGATGGCGACGGGGTCCGAGGTGCACATCGCGAACGACGCGGCGAAGCTGCTCGAGGCCGACGGCACCCGGATCCGGCTCGTGTCGATGCCGTGCCTCGACCGCTTCGCCGAGCAGGACCAGGCCTACCGCGACAGCGTCCTCCCGCCGGCGATCCGCGCGCGGGTGTCGGTCGAGGCGGCCAGCCCGATCGGCTGGCACCGCTGGGTCGGCGACCTCGGCGACGTCGTGGCGATGGAGGGCTTCGGCGCCTCCGCGCCCGCGAAGATCCTCTACGAGCACTTCGGCTTCACCGGCGAGGTGATCGCGGAACGCGCGCGGACCGTGCTGTCGCGGGTAGAAGGCGAGGCATGAGCATGCAACTCGGCTTCATCGGCCTCGGCAAGATGGGCGGCAACATGGTCCATCGCATCCACCGCGACTCGGACCACCAGGTCGTCGCCTTCGACTACAACGCGCACGCCGTCACGCCAGGCCGAGGGCTACGGCGCCGCGGGCGTGCACGCGCTCGAGGACCTCGTGCAGGCGCTCGAGGCGCCGCGCACGATCTGGCTCATGGTGCCCTCGGGCGACCCGACCGAGCAGACGATCGACGCGCTCGCGCCGCTGCTGGAGGCGGGCGACACGATCGTCGACGGCGGCAACACGAAGTGGCACGACGACGTCCGCCGCGCCGCCACGCTCGACATCCAGGGCATCCACTACGTCGACGTCGGCACGTCCGGCGGCGTCTGGGGCCTCGACGTCGGCTACTGCATGATGGTCGGCGGCCACGAGGAGTCGGTGCAGCGGCTCGCCCCGATCCTCGACGTGCTCGCCCCGCCGGACGGCTGGCGCCACTTCGGCGACGCGGGCGCCGGGCACTTCGTGAAGATGGTCCACAACGGGGTCGAGTACGGGATCATGCAGGCCTACGCCGAGGGCTTCGAGCTGATGTACAAGTCGAAGTTCCCGATCGAGCTCAAGGAGGTCGCCGACCTCTGGATGCAGGGCTCGGTCGTCCGCTCCTGGCTGCTCGAGCTGGCCGGCCGCGCGTTCGCGGCCGAGGGCAACGACCTCGAGAACATCAAGGGCTACGTGTCGGACTCCGGCGAGGGCCGCTGGTCGATCGCGGACGGGATCGACCTCGACGTGCCGACGCCGGTGATGGCCGCGTCGCTGTACGCCCGCTTCTACTCGCGCGGCGAGGGCGACTACACCCACCGGGTGCTCGCGGCGCTGCGCGGGCAGTTCGGCGGGCACGCGGTCGAGCGCACCGCCGGCGGGGGCTGATCGCGATGGCCGTGCACACGGGCGTGCCCGAGACCCCCGAGGAGAACCCGCTGGTCGAGGGGCTGGAGCGGCTGCCGGCGCCGCCGACGGCGCTCGTCATCTTCGGCGCCACGGGCGACCTCGCCCACCGCAAGCTCCTGCCCGCGCTCTACAACCTCGCGCACGAGGGCGCGCTGCCCGAGCGCTTCAAGCTCGTCGGCGTGGCGCGGCGCGAGAAGGGCCACGACGACTTCGCCGCCGAGTGCCGCGAGTCGATCATCCAGTACTCGCGCCGGACGCCCGACGACGCCGTGCTCGACGGCCTGCTCGAGCACGTCACCTACGTCGCCTCGAACTTCGACGACCCCGAGGGCTACAAGGCGCTGCGCGTGGCGCTCGACCAGCTCGACGTGGACTCCGGCCAGCCGCTCAACCGCACCTACTACCTCTCGACCGCGCCGGAGTTCTTCCCGGTGATCGTCGAGCAGCTCAAGGGCGCCGGGCTGCACAAGTCCCCGCACGCCGACGTGCGCGTCGTGATCGAGAAGCCGTTCGGCACCGACCTCAAGAGCGCGCGCGAGCTGCAGGGCGTCGTCTCGTCGGTCTTCCGCGAGAGCCAGGTCTTCCGGATCGACCACTACCTGGGCAAGGAGACGGTCCAGAACGTGATGGCGTTCCGGTTCGCGAACATGATGTTCGAGCCGATCTGGAACCGGAACTACATCGACCACATCCAGATCACCGGCGCCGAGGACATCGGCATCGGGACCCGCGCCGGCTACTACGACCACGCGGGCGCGCTGCGCGACCTGGTCCAGAACCACATGCTCCAGCTCGTCGCGCTGACCTGCATGGAGCCGCCGTCGACCTTCGACGCCGACAAGGTGCGCGACGAGAAGACCAAGGTGCTCGACGCGATCACCCCGCCCGCCCTCTCCGACACCGTCCGCGCGCAGTACACCGCGGGCGTCTCGGGCGGCGAGGACGCCGTCGGGTACCTCCAGGAGGAGGGGGTCCCGGACGACTCGAACACCGAGACCTACGCGGCGCTCAAGCTCGAGGTCCACAACTGGCGCTGGGCGGGCGTGCCGATCTTCCTGCGCACCGGCAAGCGGCTCGCGCGCAAGGTGACCGAGATCGCGGTCCAGCTCAAGCCGGTCCCGCACCTCGCGTTCCAGAGCCAGGGGTCGGTCGGCGTGCAGCCCAACCAGCTGATCCTGACCGTGCAGCCGAACGAGGGCGTCTCGCTCTCGCTCGGGGCGAAGATCCCCGGCTCGACGATGCGGATCCGCCCGGTGAACATGGAGTTCCTCTACGGCAGCGCGTTCATGTCGCAGTCGCCCGAGGCCTACGAGCGGCTGATCATGGACGCGATGCGCGGCGACGCCACGCTGTTCACCCGCAACGACGAGGTCGACGCGCAGTGGCGGATCATCGACCCGGTCCTCGAGGACTGGCACAGCCGCGACGGCGACGAGCCGCTGGAGACGTACACGTCGGGCTCGGCCGGCCCCGCGGCGGCCGACGCGCTGATCGCCGACCGGCAGTGGCGCAAGTTGTGAGCGAGGACGTCTGGAGCGCGCGGGACACGACGCCGAGCGCGATCGAGGCGGCGCTGCGCGAGCTGCTCGGCCGCCGCTACCAGGCCGACCGCACGTTCGTCCCCGCGCGGGTGATGAACCTCGTCGTGGTCGTCGACCGCGGCTTCCGCGGCGAGGTCGAGAACCGGCTCGCGCGGGTCGGGCGCTACCACCCGTCGCGGCTGGTCATCGCCGCCGTCGACGCGGGGCGGACGACGCTCGACGCGTGGGCGACGGTCGCGGCCGAGGACGCGGTCCACAAGCCGGGCCACATCGCGATCGGGCGCGAGCGGGTCGAGGTCGAGATCGGGCCGCAGCACGTCGAGAGCCTCGCGGCGATCGTCGACCCGCTGCTGGTGCCCGACCTCGCGACGATGGTCTGGGCGCCGCACGGGCACGAGCAGGCGGTCGAGGCGCTGCGGCGGCTGGCGAACATCGTCCTGGTCGACACGCAGGACGACCCGCAGGTCACGGCCGCGTTCGCGCGCGCCGCCGACCTCACGCGCTCGGCCTACGTGGTCGACCTCGCGTGGCTGCGCTCGACGCCGTGGCGCGAGCGGATCGCCGCCTCGTTCGACCCGCCGGAGATGCGGCACGCCCTGCACGCGATCGACAAGGTGGTCGTCCGCCACCGGGCGGACTCGACCGCCGCCGGCGTCCTGTTCTGCGGCTGGCTCGCGTCGCGGCTGAAGTGGAAGCCGGAGGCGCTCGTGGCGCGCGGCGCCGCGCTCGCCGGCCACTGCCGCGCGCGCCGCGGTGACGTGACCGTCGAGCTCGTGCCCGAGGAGATGGGCTCGCCGGGGCTCGGGGGCGTGACGATCGAGGTCGCCTCGGGCGAGTCGGTGTCGCTCGACCGCGGGCCGGGCGGGCTGCACGCCGTCCACCGCGACCGCGACGGCAACGAGCAGGACTGGACCGTGATGGGCGCGTCGCGCGGCGAGGCCGGGATCCTCGGCGAGGGCGTCCGCCAGGCGCTCCTGCGCGACCCGACCTACAAGCCGGCGCTCGAAGCTGGCAGAGTGCTGGCCGGATGACGACGCCGTTCGAGATCCGCGTCGTCGAGGACCCGGCCGCCGAGGTGGCCGCGCTGCTCGTCGACGTCGCCTGCGCCGGCGGCCACGTGGCGCTCTCGGGCGGCTCGACGCCGCGCCGCGCCTACGAGCTGGCGGCCGCCGGCGACGAGGACCTGAGCGCCGCGACGCTGTGGATGGGCGACGAGCGCGTCGTGCCGCCCGAGGACGAGCGCTCGAACCTGCGGATGATCCGCGAGACGCTGATCGACCCGCTGCCCGCGGACCGCCGCCCGCGGCTCATGCCGGTCGACACCGCGCTCGGCCACGACGCCGCCGCGGCCGCCTACGACAGCCTGCTGCGCGAGACGCTCGGCAACCACCCGCGGCTCGACCTCGCGCTGATGGGGATCGGCCCCGACGGGCACACCGCGTCGATCTTCCCCGGCAAGCCCGCCGTGCAGGAGACGCGCCGGCTGGTCGTCGGCGTGCCCGAGGCGGGGATGGAGCCCCAGGTCCCGCGCGTGACGCTGACGCTGCCGCTGTTCAACACCGCGCGCGAGGTGGTGTTCCTGATCTCCGGCGCGGACAAGGCGCCCGCGGTGAAGCGCGCGTTCGGCGCGCCGCCCGACGAGACGCTGCCGTCGGCGCTCGTCCGGCCCGGCGCGGGCACGCTCCTGATCGTGATGGACGAGCCCGCCGCCGCGGAGCTGATCGAGTGAGCGACGGGCCGTTCATCGGGATCGACGTCGGCGGGACGAAGATCGTCACCGCGGTGCTCGAGG
Organism: uncultured Solirubrobacteraceae bacterium; assembly: GCA_963791405.1. Taxonomy (GTDB): domain Bacteria; phylum Actinomycetota; class Thermoleophilia; order Solirubrobacterales; family Solirubrobacteraceae; genus DASQMT01. The sequence continues at coordinate 67,646 of CAWBSJ010000014.1, forward strand.
GCGGGGAGTACCGCGTGCTCGAGCCGGTCCCGACGCGGACCGACTCGACCGACGCGCTGGTGGCGCAGCTGCTCGACCAGATCGGCGGCTGCGACGCCGACGGGGCCAAGGCGGTCGCGATCGGGCTGCCGTCGATCATCGAGGTGGCGACGGGCCGCGTCCGCCACACGGTCAACCTGCCGCTCTCCGACGTCCCGCTCCGGACGCTGCTCGCCGAGCGCTGCGGGCTGCCGGTCTACGTCGAGAACGACGCGTCGTGCGCCGCGCTGGCCGAGGCGTCGGACGGCGGCCGGATCGTGCACGAGAACCTCGTCATGTTCACGATCGGGACCGGCGTGGGCGGCGGCCTCGTGCTGAACGGCAAGCTCTACCGCGGCGCGACGAGCGCGGCGGAGCTCGGCCACACGATGATCGGCCTCGACCTCGGGGGCGGCGCGCCCAGCGAGCCGGGCGACTTCCCCCAGCCGGGCTCGCTGGAGCGGCTCGCGTCGGGCCGCGCGCTCGACCGGCTGGCGCTCGAGTCGGCCCGCGCGCACCCGAAGTCGTTCCTCGGCCGGCGGCTCGCCCGCGGCGAGGAGATCACCGGCCACGACGCGGTCGACGGCGCGCGCGAGGGCGACGTCCACTGCCAGCACGTCGTCCGGATCCTCGGCGAGCGGCTCGGGATCGGGATCGCCAACGCGATCAACACGTTCGACCCCGAGGAGATCGTGATCGGCGGCGGGGTCTCGCTCGCCGGCGACCTCCTGCTCGTGCCGGCCGAGCGCACCGCGCGCCGGCACACGGTCCCGGGCGCCGGGGTGAGCACGCGGATCCGGCTCGCCCGCCACGGGCCGCGCGCGGGCGTCTACGGCGCGGCCGCCGTCGCCGCGCAGGAGTACGAGCACGAGCGGCGCGGGAGCCTGCGCCGCGTGGGCGGCGCCTGAGCGGTGGCGCACGCCGGCGAGCACGAGGGCACCTACCTCCCGATCGCCGAGCACGGTCTCGTCGGCGACCTGCACACGGTGGCGCTCGTCGGCACGAACGGCACGATCGACTGGTACTGCTGCCCCTCGTTCGACTCCCCGAGCGTCTTCGGCGCGATCCTCGACAAGGACCGCGGCGGCTTCTACTCGCTCCGGCCGACCGGGGACGACTGGACCTCCAAGCAGCTCTACTTCCCGGACACGAACGTCCTCATCACGCGCTTCTACACGCCCGGCGGCATCGGCGAGGTGCAGGACTTCATGCCGATCGAGGCGCAGACCGGCATGCACCGCCACCGCCTGCTGCGGCGCGTCGTCGTCGTGCGCGGCGCGATGGAGTTCGCGCTGGAGGTCCAGCCGCGCTTCGACTACGCGCGCGACGAGCACGAGATCGAGCTGCACCCGCACGGCGTGCTGTTCCGCGCGCCGTCGCTGTCGCTCGCGCTCGAGGGCGCGATCGCGCGCACGATGGGCGGGGCGGGCCGCACGCTCGAGCGCGACGGGCAGGGCGTCCGCGCGACGTTCTCCGTCGAGGCGGGGCAGTCGCAGTCGTTCATCCTCGAGCGGGTCGCCGCCGACCACATCTGCCGGCCCTACTCGGAGGCGGAGACGGCGACCGCGTTCGAGGCGACCGTGCAGTACTGGCGCCGCTGGCTGGACCAGTCGCGCTACCGCGGGCGCTGGCGCGAGATGGTCCACCGCTCCGCGCTGACGCTGAAGCTCCTCACGTACGCGCCGACCGGCGCGCTCGTCGCGGCGCCGACGACGTCGCTGCCCGAGCAGCTCGGCGGCGGGCGCAACTGGGACTACCGCTACACCTGGATCCGCGACGCGGCGTTCTCGCTCTACGGGCTGCTCCGGCTCGGCTTCACCGAGGAGGCGGCCGCGTTCATGAGCTGGCTGACCGACCGCACGCGCGAGTGGAAGATCGGCCCGTCGGGGCCGCTCCAGATCATGTACGGGATCGACGGCCGCTCCGAGCTGCCCGAGGAGGAGCATCCGTTCTGGTCGGGCTACCGCGACTCGGCCCCGGTGCGGATCGGCAACGCCGCCGCCGATCAGCGCCAGCTCGACATCTACGGCGAGCTGATCGACTCGGTCTACCTCTACAACAAGTACGGCGCGCCGATCTTCCACGAGACCTGGGGGAGCCTGCGGCGGATCGTCGACTGGCTGTGCGAGAACTGGGACCAGGCCGACGAGGGCATCTGGGAGACCCGCGGCGGCCAGAAGGAGTTCACCTACTCGCGCCTGATGTCCTGGGTGGCGATCGAGCGCGCGATCCGCATGAACCGCGCGCGCGGGCTGCCCGGCGACATCGTCCGCTGGCTCGCCGAGCGCGACCGGATCTACAACCAGATCATCCAGAAGGGCTGGAGCGCCGAGCGCGGCGCGTTCGTCCAGCACTACGGCTCGGACGTCCTCGACGCGTCGATCCTGCTGATGCCGCTCGTGCTGTTCATCGCGCCGCAGGACCCGATGTGGCTCTCGACGCTCGACACGATCTCGGACGAGCTCGTCTCGGACTCGCTCGTCTACCGCTACAACGTCGACGCCTCGCCGGACGGCCTCCAGGGCGACGAGGGCACGTTCTCGATGTGCTCGTTCTGGTACGTCGAGGCGCTGACGCGCGCCGGGCGCGTCGACGAGGCGCGGCTGGCGTTCGAGAAGATGCTCACCTACGCGAACCACGTCGGGCTGTTCTCGGAGGAGATCGGCCCGACCGGCGAGCTGCTCGGCAACTTCCCCCAGGCGTTCACGCACCTGGCGCTGATCAGCTCCGCGTTCAACCTCGACCGCGCACTCGGATAGACAGGAGGCGTCGCAATGCTGGTGATCGAATGCAATGAGTGCGGTGAGCCGCTGCAGGCCGCCGGGCAGGAGGAGCTCGTCAAGATCCTCGGCGGGCACCTGAAGGCGGAGCACGACATCGACGTCCGACGAGGAGGAGCTGACCGAGCTCGTCGAGGGCGAGGCCTACGAGGCCATGGACTCCTGACGCACGGCCCGCACGGCGTGCGTGGCGGCGGCGACCACGAACAGCGCCGCCGTCAGGACGGCGGCGGTCGACCATCGTCTCGTGCAGGCCGAAGCGGTCGGCGACCGGTCCGGCGACGGCGTAGCCGAGCGGCATCAGGCCGACGGTGGTGAACCAGTCGAGTGACGTGACGCGCGAGAGCGCGTGCGGCGGGATCAGCCGGCCGAGCGTCGTCTCCCACTGGGCGAAGCCGATCGCCACCGCCACGCCCGCGACCGCCTCGAACGCCGCGATCGCCGCGGTCGAGCCCGCGAGCGCGATGATCGCGGGCTGGGCCGAGGCGCCGATGAACGCGAGGCTCGCCGCGAGCATCGGGCGCGCGGGCTTCCAGCGCAGGCCGAGCACGCTGCCCGCGATCGTCCCCGCCCCGAAGCAGGAGGTGATGATCGCCCAGCTGCCCGCGCCGCCGAGCTCCTCGTTCGCGAGCACCGCGCCCAGCGCCAGGACGCACGGCAGCGCGATCAGGTGGTAGGCGGAGAAGCCCGGCATGAAGGCGAGCATCCAGCGCCGCTGCCGGACCTCGCGGATGCCGTCGGCGAGCTCGCGCCAGAAGTTCGGGACGTGCTCGGGCGGATGCGGGGGGCGCGGCGGCTCGCGCAGGGCGACCAGGAAGCCGGCGCTGACCACGAACGTGGCGGCGTCGACGGCCAGCGCGGCGCCGGGCGAGAACACGACCAGCAGCGCCCCGGCCGCCGCCGGGCCGAGGACGTGGCCGGCGTTCTGCGACAGGCCGACGAGCGCGTTCGCCTGCTGGAGCTCCTCCGGCGGGACCAGCGCGGGCGTCAGTCCACCCGCGGCCGGGCGGAAGAACGCCTCGAGCGCGCCGTAGGCCGCCGACAGCACGATCAGCTGCCAGAGCTGCGCGTGGCCGGTGAGCAGCAGCACGGCGGTCAGCGCCTGCACGACCGCGCGGCCGAGGTCGCTCGCGAGCATCAGCGTGCGGCGCGGCACGCGGTCCGCCCACACGCCGGCGGGGAGGACGAGGAACGTCATCGGCACCACCTGGGCGGCGAGCACGAGCCCGAGCTGGCCGGCGCTGCCGTCGAGCCCGTCGAGGACGGCGAAGGTGAGCGCGACCGGGAGGAGCGCGTCGCCCAGGACCGAGACGGCCTGGCCGCTGAAGAGCAGCCGGAAGTCGCGGTGGCGGAGGACGGGGACGTGCGGGCGGCTCATGGGCGGCGCGCGATCGTATCCGCGCGCGCGCCATGTCACACGACGGGGCGCGGCTGCGTCCTCGCGGTATGGACCACATCGTCATCACCGGAGCGACCGGCGTCATCGGACGCCGGTCGGTCGACGCACTCATCACCGCCGGCCACCGCGTCACCGGCGTCACGCGCTCGGACCGCGGCCGCCGGCAGCTCGAGGCGCGAGGCGCCCGCGCGGTCGCGGCCGACGTCTTCGACCCGGACTCGCTCACCGCCGCCTTCGCGGGCGCGGACGCGGTCGTCAATCTGCTCACCCATCTCCCCGCCGCGGACCGGATGGGCGCCCCCGGCGCCTGGGACGAGAACGACCGGCTGCGGCGCGAGGCGTCCGCGGCGGTCGCCGAGGCGGCGCAGGCCGCGGGCGCCGCCCGGCTCGTGCAGGAGTCGGTCGCCTTCGCCTACGCCGACGGCGGCGACGCCTGGCTCGAGGAGGACGCGCCGGTCGCCGGCGCAGGCCCGAGCGCGTCCGCGCTCGTCGCCGAGGCCAACGTGCAGGAGCGCTTTGCGGGCACGGCGATCGTGCTGCGCTTCGGCCTCTTCATCGGCCCGGACAGCGCGCTCACGCAGGCCGACGTCGAGGGCGCGCGGGAGGGGCGCTCGCCGAACGTCGGGCGGCCCGGCGCGTTCCTGCCGACCGTCTGGCTGGACGACGCGGGCGCCGCGGTCGCCGCCGCCGTGGCCGCCGCGCCGGCCGGCACCTACAACGTGGCGGACAGCGACCCGCCGACCCGCCGCGAGGTCGACCTGGCGCTCGGCGCGGTGGTCGGCCGCGAGTTGCGGCCCGCGTTCGACGTGGTCCCGCCCGCGCTCGAGCCGGTCGCGCGCTCGCTCCGCGTCTCGAGCCGGCGGCTGCGCGCCGCGACCGGCTGGGGCCCGCGCGTCCGCGCCGGGATCGAGGGCTGGAGCCTGATCGCGGAGCGCGCGGCCGTCGCGCGGGTCGCGACACGCGTCGGCACGCCCGCGCTCGGGTAGCCCGATGGCATGTTCCGAACTGTGAAGCGCATGCCGTTCCTGAAGCTCTACGCCGTGGCGAAGCTCGCGCTGCTGGCCCGCCGGCACCTGCAGCGGCTGGACGCCGGCGACCGCCGGCGGCTGGCCGAGATCGTCCGCCGCGGCCCGGGGATGTCGCGCGACGAGCGCCACGAGCTGCGCCGCCTGGCCGGCAAGCTCGAGCCACGCGCGTTCGCCTACCGGACGGCCGACGCGTTCTCGCCCGTGCGGCTCCCGCGCCGGCTCGCCGGCGATGCCGGCTGCTGACCGGCGGCGCGCCAACGAAGTGCGCCCTCCGCGGGGCGGGCGCCGTAGGCCGGACATGAACCCGCTCCACGGCAGGCGCGTCCTGATCACCGGCGCGACGAGCGGCATCGGCCTCGCGGCCGTCGAGCGGTTCGCGGCCGCGGGCGCAGAGCTCGCGCTGCTCGCGCGCAGTGAGGCGGCGCTGGCGGAGGCCGCGGCCGTCGCGCGCGAGCACGGCGGGCCCGTGCACGTGTTCCCGGCCGATCTGGCCGATCGCGCCGCCACCGAGACGGCGGTCGCCGGCGCGGTCGCCGCGCTCGGCGGGCTCGACGTGCTCGTCTCGAACGCCGGGGCGGTCGCCTTCGGGCACTTCCTGGAGGTGCCGGCGGAGGACTTCGACCGCACCGTCGCGGTCACGTTCACGGGTGCGGTGAACGTCGTCCGCGCCGCGCTGCCGGAGCTGCGCGCGACGCGCGGCACGCTCGTCGCCACCTCGTCGATCATGGCGCGGATGCCGCTGCCGGCCTTCACGTCCTACACCGCCGCGAAGCACGCGCTGCGCGGCTTCCTTACCGCGGTCCAGGTCGAGGAGCGCGAGCAGCGGACGGGCGTGCGCGTGGCGCTCGTGGCGCCCGGGCCGACCGACACGCCGATCTACGCGCGGGCGACGAGCGCGACCGGCCGCGCGCCGGCGATCCTGCCCGACGCCTACCACGCCGACGAGGTGGCGGTGCTTCTGGTCGAGGCCGCCGTGCGACCGCGGCACGAGCGGATCGTGGGCGGCGAGTCGCGGCTCGTGGCCGCCGGCTACCGCGTCGCCCGGCCCGCGGTCGAGCGGCTGCTCGTGTACGTCGACCGCTGGTTCCGGACCGGCGCGGCCGCCTCGGCGGCGCCCGGCGCGCTGTGGGCGCCGATCGAGCGCGCCCGCGTGGGCGGCGGCCTCCCCGGCCGCGCGAGCGGCGACGTGCGCGCGCTCGCCCGCAACCTGGGCGGTGCGGCCGCGCAGGCGTGGCGCATGCGGTCGGCGCTGGTGCGGCCGGTGCCGGAGTCGGCGCGCGACCGCGACCGCGGCGACGGTGGGGTAGCGGGGGCCGCGCCCGACGGGCCGGGGCGCATGGGGAAGGGCGGGCCGGCTGCAGGCCGCGACCTGGACGAGGTCCTGAGCTGCCAGACCGTGGCGGCGGCCGTGACGCCTGGGTCGTCGCCGTCCACGGCCCGCGCCGAGTCCTCCTGGCTCCGTGGGCGGCGCTGCTCGCTCCACGCGACCGTCTACCGGCGCTCGCGCGCGGGCACGGCGGCGGCCGCGGCTCGGCGTGCTGCGGCGTCGCGGTCGACGCGCTGCCGGCGTCGACGGTCGCGGGCGCCGTCTGCTGGGGCCGGCCGCGGAGCTGCGCCGCTGCGGGCGGAGGGAGCACGGCCGCGGCGACGGCGCGCGTCGGCGCTGGCCGGGCGCGCGACGGGCGAGCGCCGGCGGCCGCCGACACGTCGTGGGGATCGCGTGGGCCTGATCGTCACCTCGTCGTGTGGCCGCCGCTGGGGACGCGGGCGGCGCGCCGGATCGACGCGCCGACGACCGTCGGCGCGCTCGGCGACACGCCGCGGAGCCCGGGGACGGGGAGCCGGACACGAGGCTGGGTGGAGCGCCGCGCGAGCTCGATCCGAGACGACGCGGGTGGCCGACTCCGGCCGCGAGCGAGAGCGGCCGGTGAACCTGCGGCGCCATGCCGCCGGCGCGTGGCGCGCGCGAGCCGCGAGATCCTCGTCGGGCTCGAGCAGGCCGTCGCCGACGCGCGCAGCTGGGCGGCGATCGGCCGCGCGGCGCCCGGCGCTGGGAGCGCGGTTCCGGACGCTGGACGCGTGCTCGACCGGCGGGACGCGTCGGCGCCGACCCGCCTGGCCGAGCGCGTCGGGCGGAGCTCGCGCGTCGCACGGCTGCCGCGCGACGGGCCCTCCGATCCGGCCGCGCAGGGGCGCTCGTGCTCAACCTGCTCAACATCGTCGACGCGATGGCGCCGGTGCGCGATCCAGCCGGTCCGCGTCCGCGCGCGGGCGCCGGCCGGCTGAGCGGCGGCGACGTGCGCGCGCTCGCCCGCAACCTGCGCGGTGCGGCCGCGCAGGCGTGGCGCCTGCGGTCGGCGCTGGTGCGGCCGGTGCCGGAGTCGGCGCGCGACCGCGCCCGCCCCGGCGATCGGGTCGGGTAGCGGTACGGCTCGCCGCACGGGTCGCGGGCGGGGAGCACGCCGCCGCGACGCGGGCTGGCTCGGTTTCGGCGGGCGGCGGCGACCGGCAAGCTGCTCGCATGTCCTCCCCACTGCGTGAACTCGACCACCGGAGCACCGACGGCATCGACGTCACGATGCTCTGGGACCAGCTCGAGGACCGCGTGCTGGTCCGCGTGTCGGACGCGAAGACCGGCGAGGCGTTCACCGTGCCGGTCCCCGCCGGCCGGCGCGCCTACGACGTCTTCCATCACCCGTACGCGTACGCCGCGGTCACCTGCGAGCCGCGCGACCTCCTGGCGGCCGGCTCATGACCCGCGCCCTCCGCGCGTTCCGCCGCGGCGCACGCCGCCGCCGCACGCCGCCGGCGCGCGTCGCCTTCGCCTGAAGCGCAGGCAAGCGCGCAACCGCTGAGCATCCCTGTTCGTTCAAGGAGGCGTGCGCGCTCGCGAGCCGGCGATCCCGAACCCGGCGGGGGCGATCCTCGCCGGCCTGGTGACGTTCGCCCTGGTCGTGCTCGCGCTCGCCGCCTACGGCACGGTCACCCAGGACGCCTGCGTCGCCGAGGCCGACAGCCCGGTCGACGAGCGCTGGTCGGGCTCGCAGCGGCTGGCGCTGTGGCCGCCGGCCGCGCTCCGCTGCGAATGGAGCTCCGGCGCCGAGACGGTGAGCTGGACGATGACGATGTGGCCGCTCTGGATCGTCTACGGCGTGGTGCTCGGAGCCGCCGGGCTCGCCGCCTGGCGCTGGGCGACGGCCGCGCGCTGAAGCGGCGCGATCCGGGGTAGCCGGTCCCTGATGCCCAAGGCGGTCCGATTCGACGGCTACGGCGGCGTCGACGTGCTCGAGCTGCGCGACGTCGACGCGCCGGCGGCCGCGCCCGGCCGCGTGGTCGTCGCCGTGCGCGCCACCGCGATCAACCCCGGTGAGGCGTCGATCCGGGAGGGGGCGCTCGCGGAGCGCTGGCCGTCGACGTTCCCGTCCGGGCAGGGCAGCGACCTGGCCGGGGTGGTGACCGAGGTGGGCCCCGGCGTGGACGGGTTCGCGCCCGGCGACGAGGTGCTCGGCTGGACCGACGATCGCGCCGCGCACGCGGAGCTGGTCGCCGTCGAGGCGGACAAGCTCGTCCCGAAGCCGGCGGGCGTCCCGTGGGAGGCGGCGGGCTCGCTGCACGTCGTCGGCGCGACCGCCTGGGCCGCGGTCCGCGCCGTCGCGCCGCAGCCGGGCGAGGTCGTCGTCGTCTCAGGCGCGGCGGGCGGGGTCGGGACGCTCGCGGTCCAGCTCCTGGCGCGCGCGGGCGCGACGGTGATCGGGCTCGCCAGCGCCGACCATCACGAGTGGCTGCGCGACCACGGCGCGATCCCGGTCACCTACGGCGACGGCGTCGAGGACCGGATCCGCGCCGCGGGCGACGGTCGCTTCGACGCGCTGATCGACACGTTCGGCGGCGGCTACGTCGACCTCGCGATCGCGATGGGCGTCGCGCCCGGCCGGATCGACACGATCATCGACTGGGGGACGGCGGAGCGCGTCGGCGCGAAGGTCGACGGCAACGCGGTCGGCGCCCGGCCCGAGGTGCTCGCCGAGCTGGCCGACCTGATCGACCGCGGCGAGCTGGAGATCCCGATCGCGCGGACCTACCCGCTGACGGACGTGCGCGACGCGTTCCGCGAGCTCGAGCGGCGCCACGCGCTCGGCAAGCTCGTGCTGCTCCCCTAGCGCGTCACGCCGCGCGCGAGGCGAGCCAGTCGCGCAGCGACGGGATCAGCTCCGGCGCCGCGAGCGCCTGCGGGATCAGCGTGTCGTCGAGCAGGAGGGCGTCGGAGAGCAGGCGCATCGAGACGCCGTGGTCCGGCAGCGCGGCGAGGTCGACCTCGATCGCGTCGCCGGCGCCGAGCTCGCCCTCCGCGACGATCCGCAGGTACGCGCCGGGCCGCGACGCCTCGGCGAAGCGCTTCAGGAACGTCGGGTCGCCCATCCGCAGGCCGAGCTTGAAGCACGGGAGGCGCGGCTGGACGACCTCGAGCAGCGTCGTCCCGATCCGCCAGCGCTCGCCGACGAGCGCGCCCGAGACGTCGATCCCCTCGGTGGTCAGGTTCTCGCCGAACGCGGCGGCGCCGAGCGGGCGGCCGAGCTCGTCCTCCCAGCGCCGGATCTCCTCGATCGCGTACGCGTACACCGCCTTGTCCGGGCCGCCGTGGACGGTCCGGTCGGCCTGGTCGTCGCCGTCGACGTTGACGCCGCGGACGGCGACGCGGCCCGCGACGGGGTGCTTCCAGATCGCGGTCTCGATCACGCGCCGCCCGCTGTCGACCGGGCGCGGGCGCCCGACGTTCACGCTGACGACGCGTGCGCTCACCGGTACTCCGGGTTCGGGTAGTCGAACCGGCAGCCCGCGTCCCAGGCCGTGCGCTGGTTGCCGTGCGCGGGGATCCCGCCGGCGTCCTTCAGCGTGCGGGCGAGGTGGAGCAGGTTCCAGGTCATGAACGTCGTGTTGCGGTTCGTGAAGTCGTTGTCGACGCCGCCGGAGTCCGCGTCCAGGTAGCTCGGGCCGGGGCCGGCCTCGCCGATCCAGCCCGCGTCCGCCTGCGGGGCGATCGCGTAGCCGAGGTGCTGGAGCGAGTAGAGGATGTTCATCGCGCAGTGCTTGACGCCGTCCTCGTTGCCCGTGATCAGGCAGCCGCCGACGCGTCCGTAGTACGCATACTGCCCGTCCTCGTTGAGGAGATGGCTGTTCCCGTACAGCCGCTCGATGATCTGCGTGCACACGGACGACTTCTCGCCGAGCCAGATCGGGGAGAGCAGGACGAGGATGTCGGCGGCGATGATCCGCTCGAACAGCGCCGGCCACTCGTCGCGCGCCCAGCCGTGCTCGGTCATGTCGGGATAGATCCCCGTGGCGATCTCGTGGTCGATCGCGCGGATCTGCTCGACCGCGACGCCGTTGCGCTCCATGATCGCGATCGACCGGTCCGCGAGGCCCTGCGTGTTCGACACCTCCGGCGAGCGCTTGAGCGTGCAGTTGACGTAGACCGCGCGCAGGTCCGAGAAGTCCCAGCGCGAGTCGGCGCAGAGCTGCTCCTGCATGGGGGTGAGGGTGGTCATGGCGGGTTGGTCGCGCGACCGGCCGCGGCGTTACACGGCGGTCGCGCGACCCGCGCCCTAGGACGCCGCGGCGCCTGTGATGCCCGCGGCCGCCGGCGCGCTGCCGACGAGCGTGAGCGATCCGTCGTGCCCGACGCGGTACGTCGTCACCTGACCGCCGGCCTCGGGGCTGCCGGGGCTGACGGCGTGCAGGTAGCGGCCGCTCGCGTCGAAGTCGAGGTCGCGCGGCGACGGGACGAGCGGGGCCGTCAGGCCGTCCGCGTCCAGCGCCGTGAGCGACCCGTCACGGCCGATCGCGAACCCGCTGATGCTGCCCGACGCGTTGCCGGTGTAGGCGAAGCGCCCCGACGGCGTGATCGCGACCCAGCACGCGGCGCCCTGGCCGACCGGCAGCGACGCCGTGATCGTGCGCAGCGTGCCGCGCGGGGCGTCGCGATACGACGACACGGTGCTCGCGCCGGCCTCGGAGACGACGAGCGTCCCCTGCGGGCTGATCGCCGAAGCCGAACGGCGTCGCGCCGCTCGACGCGGTCACGACCGGCCGGCCCGGGCGGCCGAGCAGGTCGAGCGGGAGCGTCTCCAGCCGGTTGGCGTCGCGCTCGCTGACGACGAGCGAGCGATGGTCCGGGGTGACCGAGACCTGCGCGGCGCCGGCGGCGCCGGGCGCGAGCGCGCGGGTGCCGCCGGGGATCGGCACCAGCGACCCGTCGAACCGGCGCCAGAACGCGCTCACGTTCGGGGTGCCGCCCGAGTTCAGGACGTACACCCGGCCGCGGTCCTCGTCGACGCTGGCCGGCGCGACGCCGCGCGACGGGACGGTGCCCGCGAGCTCCGGCCCGCGGCGGCCGATCCGGAACACGGAGAGGCTGTCGGAGCCCGCGTTGACGGCGTAGAGGGAGCGGCCGTCGCCGCTGAGCTCCACCGCGCCCTGGCGGCCGCCGAGCGCCGCGAGGCCGGCGCCGCCGGTGGCGAACGTGCCGGCGGGGGCGAGCGCGCCGGACGGGGCGCGCGAGAACGCCTGGACCGTGTTGCCGGCGGGATCGTTCGTCTGCGTGTAGAGCGCGCCGCCGGACGCCATCGCGCTCGGCGCGAGGATGCCCGCGAGCACGACCGCGAGCAGGGGCAGGACCGCGCGGGGACGCGGCAGGGGGAACGGCATGTGGACCTCCGAGGGTCGTACAGGGATGGGACGCCCCTTGGTCGCCCCGGCCGCCCGGGCGTTACAACCCGGGGGGCGTCGTCACCGGCGCGTAATGGCCCGCCGGTAGGTTCGACCGGCCATGACGCAGGCCGAGCTCCAGGGCCGTGACGCGACCGCCGCCGACGCCGAGCTGCTCGCGCGACTGCGCGCCGGCGACGAGGCGGCGTTCGAGCGCCTCGTCGCCCGGCATCACGCGACGATGCTCGCCGTCGCGATGACCTACGTGAAGGGCCGCGCGACCGCCGAGGACGTCGTGCAGGAGGCCTGGCTCGGCGTGATCGGAGGGCTCGATCGCTTCGAGGGCCGCTCCGCGCTGAAGACCTGGATCCTCTCGATCCTCGTCCACAAGGCGAAGTCGCGCGGCGTGCGCGAGGCCCGCAGCGTCCCGTTCGCCTCGCTCGGGCCCGACGAGCCCGCGGTCGCCGCCGGAGCGGTTCCGCGACCGCGGCGAGCCCTACCCCGGGCACTGGCGCGCGTTCCCGCGCGACTGGAGCGCGTCGGCCGCCTCGGCGGCGCAGGACCGCGAGACGCTGCGGGTGGTGATGGGCGCGATCGCCGCGCTCCCGCCCGCCCAGCGGACGGTGATCCGGATGCGCGACGTCGAGGGCTACGCCCCGGAGGAGGTCTGCGCCGCGCTCGACGTCTCGGAGGGCAACCAGCGGGTGCTGCTGCACCGGGCGCGGTCGCGCGTCCGCGCCGTGCTCGAGGACCACCTCGGGTTGTAACGAACCGCGGGCCGGGCAGACTGCCTGGTGTGGAGGACCTCCCCTGCCGGGAGCTCGTCGAGCTCGTCACGGACTACCTCGAGGGCGCGCTGCCGCCCGGCGAGCGCGCCCGCTTCGACGCGCACGTGGCCGCGTGCCCGGGCTGCGGCGAGTACCTCGAGCAGATGCGCGCCACGCTCGTGCTGACCCGGGCGAGCGGCGAGCTCGAGGGCCGGCCGGAGGTCGACGGGCTGCTGCGCGCGTTCCGCGACTGGCACCGCGCCTGACGTCGGCGCACCCGCCGCCGCGCGTTGCGGTTAGGGTGCGCGTGTGAAGGTCCTCTACGGGGTCAACGGCGAGGGGATGGGCCACGCGACCCGCTCCGAGGTCGCGATCGGCGCGCTGCTCGCCGGCGGCCACGAGGTGCGCGTGATGGCGTCGGGCGCCGCGTTCCGCTACCTCTCGGGCCGGCTCGGCGAGGTCAACGAGATCTTCGGCCCGTCGTTCGCGATGGAGCAGGGCGAGATCCGGCGCTGGGCGACCGTCACGCACACGATGAACGCCGCGCGGCACGAGCTGCCCGGCAGCGTGAAGCGCTGGATGGCCACCGTCAACGAGTGGCGCCCCGAGGTCGTGGTGACCGACTTCGAGCCGCTCTCCGGCCGCTACGCGCGGCTCGCGCGCATCCCGCTCGTCTGCGTCGACAACATCCACATGATCGACCGCTGCCGCCACGACCCGGCGATCGTCGACGGGGCGGCGGAGGACTTCCAGATCGCGCGCGCGGTCACCAAGGCGATGGTGCCGACCGCCGGCGACTACATCGTCACCACCTTCTTCCGCCCGCCGCTGCTGCGCGGGCGGACGATCCTCGTGCCGCCGATCGTGCGCCCCGCGATCGTCGACGCGGAGCCCGTCCGCGGCGAGCACCTGATCGTCTACTCCGACGGCAGCGACGCGCTGATCGACGCGCTCCGCGCCAGCGGCCAGCGCTGTCTCGTCTACGGCATGCGCGACGGTCCGCTGGTCGGGACGACGGACGGGGCGATCGAGTTCCGGCCGCGCTCGGTCGACGGGTTCCTCGCGGACCTCGTGACCGCGCGCGGCGTGATCACCGGCGGCGGGTTCTCGCTGCTCAGCGAGGCGGTCTACCTCGGCAAGCCGGTGCTCTCGGTCCCGCTGCGCGGGCAGTTCGAGCAGCTCATGAACGCCCGCTACCTGGAGCGCGAGGGCTACGGCCTCTGCGCCCCCGCCGTCGACACGCCGGTCCTCGAGGCCTTCCTCGAGCGGCTCGACGGCTTCCACGAACGACTGGAGGGATACGTGCAGGACGGCAACGTGGACGCGCTCGAGGCGATCGAGGCGCGGGTCGTGGCGGCGGGCGAGGACACGCGCCGCGAGCGCGCCCGCGCGCGCCGGGCGGCGCGGCGGAAGGCGGCGTCGTGAACGACGCGGCGAAGGCCGGGATCGCCGGCGGCGCGCTCGCGCTCGCGGCCGCGGGGACGGCGATCTTCCAGGGCCAGTACCCGACGGCGCAGCTGTACGGCAAGACGATCCACCGCGAGCGCGGCGCGGGGAAGAAGATCGCGCTGACGTTCGACGACGGGCCCAACCCGGAGCAGACGCCGAAGCTGCTCGAGCTGTTCGCGCGCCACGGCGTCAAGGCGACGTTCTTCCTGATCGGCGAGTGGGCGGCGCGCGAGCCGGCGCTGATCCGCGAGACGGTCGCGGCGGGGCACGCGATCGGCAACCACACCTACACGCACCCGACGATGCCCGCGCACGGCGCCGAGCGGATCCGCGAGGAGCTGCGGCGCTGCCGCGAGGCGGTGGAGGCGTCCGGCGAGACGTTCTCGACCGTCGACGGGGAGATGCTGATGCGCCCGCCCTACGGGCGCCGGCGGCCCGGGACGCTGCGGACGATGCACTCCGAGGGGTACGTGCCGGTGACGTGGTCGATCACGGGCTACGACTGGCGCGCGCACACGACGGCGCGCGCCATCACGCGCCGGACGAAGCGCGCGAAGGAGGGCGACATCATCCTGCTGCACGACGGCTCGAACGAGGAGCCGGCCGCCGACCGGCACAAGTCGGTCGAGACGGTCGAGGCGCTGCTCGACCACTTCCTCCCGCAGGGCTACACGTTCGTGACGGTGCCGGAGCTGGTGGCCGCGGGGCGATGAGCGAGCTCGAGGTCGGGCGCACGCTGCTCCTGTTCCTCTGGTCGTTCGGGCTGGCGGGGATCGAGATCGAGATCGAGGGTGGGGTCGGCTGGGCCGAGCGCCTGCCCACGTGGTACTTCAAGCGCGGCCTGACGGGCCGCGTCTACGGGCTGGTCATGGGGCAGCGGCCGCTGACCGGCTACCACGTCTACGCGTTCACGATCCCGCTGCTGATCCTGCACTTCCCGTACGTGATGGGGGTGGACTGGACCCTGGCCGGGGAGCTGCGCACGATCGCGACGTACTTCGTGCTGGCGGTCGTGTGGGACTACCTCTGGTTCGTCCTCAACCCGGCCTACACGGTCCGCCGCTTCCGGCGCGGGAACGTGTGGTGGTTCGAGGTCCCGTGGATCTGGCGCTTCCCGCTCGACTACTACCTGAGCATCCTGCTCTCGATCGCCCTCGCGGGGCTGGCCGCGCTCGCTGACGGCGATGCGAGCCCGCTCTGGCGGCACCTGTGGATGCTCGCCGGGCTGGCCGTGCTCGTCGCGCTCGTGGTGCTGCTCGCGCCGCTGTACCACCGCTGGTACCGGCACATGCGCCGCGAGGGGGCGGACGATCGCCCGTCGACGCGGACCTACCCGCCGCCGGCGCCCGAGGAGGTCTGGTCGGGCGGCGTGCCGGAGCTGCCGCCGCTGGGGCCGAGGACGCCGTCCGGGTCGTAGCGCGCCTTGACCTCCAGCAGCCGCTCGCGGTTCGCGCCGTGGTAGCGGGGCGACCACTCGTCGAGCCCGGGCTCCGGGAAGTTCGGGTAGGCGCCGCCGGTCCCGTACGGGTGGGCGATGGCCCACGAGCGGTCGACCCAGTCCGCCGCCGCCGGCAACCCCGCCGGCGCGGCGACGGCGCCGTGCTTCATCAGAAAGCGCGCATCGCGGTGGGCGAAGGCGGTCGCCGCGACGGGCACGCGCGTGTAGGCGCCGCCCCACGGTGAGAGGTCGAGGTCGCGCGACTCGCCCGCGACGCGGTCCGCCGCGACGTGCTCGACGAGGGCGGTGATCGCGGCGTCCGGAAGCGGGGTGCGGAAGAACTCCGAGCGGGCGGTCATGTGCCCCGGGTGCTCCTCCGCCGGCGGCTCCGCGGCGAGCCGCTGCTTCGCGGCGCGGAACGGCAGCGCGGCGCAGAAGCGCCACTCCGGGGCGCCGATCCCCAGCAGCGGCCGGAGCGCGGCGCGCGCCTCCGCCTCCGGCGCGATCATCGTCCCGAACACGTGCGCGAGCACGGGTGCCGCGGGGTCCGCGGAGGCGGTCACGAGCAGGCTCGCGGCGAGCTCGTCGGGCCCGTCCGGGGACCACGCCTGCCAGGCGGCGATCAGCTCGGGGGCGGCGGCGGCCGGCCAGACAAGGTGGAAGGCGGTCAGCTCGGGCGCCGGGACCGTGGCGAAGGCGAGCGCCGTGACGACGCCGAAGCGGGCGCCGCCCGCGCCCCGCAGCGCCCAGAACAGGTCGGGCTCGCGCTCCTCGTCGCAGGTCACCGCGCGGCCGTCGGGCAACGTCACCTGCGCCGCGCGCAGGGCGTCGCAGGTCAGCCCGTGGCGGCGGCCGAGGATCCCGAGCCCGCCGCCGAGGGTCAGGCCGGCGATGCCGACGTCCGGGCCGCAGCCCGCCGGGATCGTCACCCCGTGCGGTGCGAGCGCGTCGTAGACGTCGCCCAGCCGCGCCCCGGCGCCGATCACCGCGGCGCCCTCGGCGTACTCGACGCTGTCGAGCGGGGCGACGTCGAGCACCATCCCGTCCGTCGTCGAGCGGCCGGCGAAGCAGTGCCCGCCGCTGCGCGGCGCGACGGGCAGCCCGGCGGTGGCGGCGAACACGAGCGCGGTGGCGGCGTCGCGCTCGCTCGCGCAGCGGACGACGGCCTGCGGCCGCGCGGCGTCGAAGTTGGCGATCGCCGGGAGGCGCGCGGCGTCGTAGCCGGGCGCGGCGGGCAGGACGACCTCCCCGTCGAGGGCGTCCTGCAGGGCGCTCCAGTCGGCGGCGGTCATCCCATGACGGTACCCGTACGCTGCTGCAGATGGCCGGGACCCTGACCGCGCGCGAGCTGCACAAGGCGCACGGCGCCGCGACGATCCTCGCCGGCGTCTCCGTCACCGTCGCGCCCGGCGACGTGCTCGGCGTCGTCGGCCCGAACGGCGCGGGCAAGTCGACGCTGCTGCGGATCCTGGCCGGCCTGGACCGCCCCGACCGCGGGTCGGTGCGGCTCACCGCCGGCACGGCCGGCTACCTGCCGCAGGAGCCCGACCGGGCGCCGGGCGAGCGGCTCGAGGGGTACCTCGCGCGGCGCACCGGGGTCGCCGCCGCGCAGGCGCGGGTCGAGGCGGCCACGCACGAGCTGGCCGCGCACGCGCCGGGTGGGGCGGACCGCTACGCCGAGGCGTTCGAGGCGTGGCTCGCGCTCGGCGGCGCCGACCTGGAGCCGCGCGCCGCGACGGTCCTGCGCGACCTGGGGCTCGATCCGGCCCTGCTCGACCTCGAGACGACCGCGTTGTCGGGCGGCGAGGCGGCGCGCGCCGCGCTCGCGGCGATCCTGCTGTCGCGGTTCGACGTCCTGCTGCTCGACGAGCCGACGAACGACCTCGACTTCGACGGCCTCGCGCGGCTCGAGCGGTTCGTCGCCGAGCGTCCCGGCGGCGCGGTCATCGTCTCGCACGACCGCGCGTTCCTCGCCCGCACCGTGACCCGCGTGCTCGAGCTCGACGAGATCGCCCACACCGCCGCGGAGTACGGCGGCGGCTGGGCCGGCTACCTCGAGCTGCGGGCGACCGCCGCGCGGCACGCCGAGGACCGCTACGACACGTACTCCACGGAGCGCGACCGGCTGACCGACCGCGCGCGCCGCCAGCGCCAGTGGTCCGAGACGGGCGTGCGCAAGGCGAAGACGAGCGACGAACCGGACAAGAACGTCCGGCGGGCCCGCACGGAGCGCTCGGAGAAGCAGGCGGCCAAGGTGCGCGCCACCGAGAAGGCGATCGGCCGGCTCGACGCGGTCGACAAGCCCTGGCGGCGCTGGGAGCTGCAGCTGCGCTTCGGCGGCGGCGAGCGCTCCGGCGACGTCACCGTGCGGCTGGAGCGCGCGGTGCTGCGGCGCGGCTCGTTCACCCTCGGCCCGCTCGACCTCGAGCTGGCCTGGGGCGAGCGCGTCGCGCTCGTCGGCCCGAACGGGAGCGGGAAGACGACGCTGGTGGACGCGCTCACCGGCCGGCTGCCGCTCGCCTCCGGCACGCGCTGGGTCGGGCCCGGCGTCCGCCTCGGGACGCTCGACCAGGCGCGGCGCGGCTTCGCCGGCGCCGCGACGCTGCTCGCCGCGTTCGTCGCCCAGAGCGGGATGACGCAGCAGGAGGCGCGCTCGCTGCTGGCCAAGTTCGGGCTCGAGGACGACGCCGTCGCGCGCGGCGCGGCGACGCTCTCGCCCGGCGAGCGGACGCGCGCGAGCCTCGCGCTGCTGATGGCGTCGGGCGCGAACTGGCTCGTCCTCGACGAGCCGACGAACCACCTCGACCTGCCGGCGATCGAGCAGCTCGAGACGGCGCTCGGCGCGTTCGACGGCACGCTGCTGCTCGTCACGCACGACCGCCAGCTGCTCGACGCGGTCGCGCTCGACCGCACGATCGCGCCCGGCGCCGTCGCGGTGGACGGGCCGTGAGCGCGCTGTTAGGTTCGATCGATGGCATGGGCGTCAGCCCACGTACATGACCGGCAGGCGGGGCCGGGGCAGGCCGGGCACGGCGTGCGCCGCTCCGCACCCGGCAACCGGGCGCTCGGCCGGCTCGCCGGACGCGACGCCGTCGCGGCGCTCGCCCCGCAGCTCTCCAACCGCGCCCGCGGCGCGCTCCTGCAGCGCGCGGTCTGCGACCGGCCGAGGACCGTCCGCCACGGGCCGGGCGAGGGCCGCGAGGTCGACACGACGACGTTCGCCCCGACCGTCGCGCTGATCGGCGACAAGGCGTGGGAGCTCTTCAACTTCGACGTCGACAAGGCGTTCACGAAGGAGGAGCACGAGCAGTTCATCAAGGACGTCGTCGCCCCGCAGCTCAAGCAGCTGATCGAGGACCACGGCGCGTACGTCGCCGTCGTCGGCGAGGCGAGCAGCACCGCGAGCTTCGGCCACAACCTGGACCTGTCGCGCAACCGGGCGGCGTGCGTCTCGGAGATCCTCCGCCGCGAGCTCGCGGCCGCCGGCGTGACCGACACGTCGCGCGTGCTCCCGCCCAGGCACGTGGGCGAGTTCTTCTCCCATCTCCGCCACGGCGACGAGTTCGAGGACAAGGAGGACCGCCGCGTCACGATCCTCGCGGTCGAGGAGGACCCGGAGGAGATCTGCCCGGACCTCGGTGCGGACGCGGCCGACCGAGCCGCTTCAGGATCAAGGTGGCATGCGACTCGCCCGCGCTCGGTCGCGATCAACATCGGCGACGTCAGCGATCCGAAGCGCCCGACGTGGCGCGCCTTCCGGTGGATCGGCTCGTCGGCCGTGTCGGACTGCGAGTTCCGCGCCGCCTCCTCGGCGAACGCGACCTATGGCGCACGGCAGCCGTTCCAGCTCGCGCTGCAGGACCCGGACGACCCGGACGCCGTGTCCGATCTCCAGGGCGCGGCGACCTGAACCTGGGCTCGGCTGGCTGTTCGCGGCCGGCGGCGAGTTCAGCGTCAAGCTGGACGGCGCGTGCAGCCGGCCGGTTGCAAGACGCGCACGGCGGCGAACTCCCCGGCTGGTTGCTGCCCGTCGGGCCCGTGTTCTGCGGCGATGTGCCGCAACGCCGCGCGCGGGACCGCGTGCGACGACGTGCCGGAAACCTGCACCGACGCCGAGAGGCTGGCGCCGGCGAAGCGGTTCGGGGCGATGATCGAGCTCGCCGGGGCCGACCTGCCGATCAGCCGGCTGACGCGGAGGCTGCCGCCGATCGCGAGGCACCTGCTGGACAAGCTCACGCCGGAGATGGGCGTGGCGCTCGTGCAGATCGGGACGCTCGAGGGGCCGGAGCCGCGCCGGACGCGGATGTTCCTCTTCGCCGGGCTCGGCGGATCGCGCGACCGGGCTCCACGGCCAGGTCGGCGTCGACAAGGAGGCGACGAGCACCACGCCGATGCGGCTCGCCGTCTCGGGATCCGGCGAGTGACTTCGCGAGCGACTCGGACTTCGACAGCGACGTGATCCCGTGGACAGTGGCCGCCGAAGCTGCCCGACCCCGCCGAGCTGGAGATCAAGGGCGACAGCAACGCCGTCGATCCTGAGCGCCGGCGGCATGAGCGTTCGAGTTCCACGTGCCATCTGCAACGACGGCGGCGGCCCGGACGATCTACGGCTGGTTCGGAGGCGTCACGCCGGTCGTCGTGCTGGGACCTCGGGCCGCTGCTCCGCTCGAGCCGCAGCGCGACTGCAAGGCCGATGAATGCTCCGAGGACGAGCAGCTCGCGGGGCACGACAGCTTCCGGTTCAAGGTCGGGCGCGCCTCGCTCTGCGGGATGCCGCTCGCCGGCCGCCGAAGCTCGCGGACAAGTACGGCTGCGAGGTCGTGGCGGCGCGGGTCAACATCGGCAGCGAGGGCGACGGCACGCCGATCTATCGCGAGTTCCTCTACGTCGGCCGGCCGCCGGGCTGCCGGTTCGACGTCGCGAAGGGCGAGCTGGTGAAGCGGTTCACGTTCGACCGCCGGCTCGCGCTCGACGACGCGGACGATCCGCTCGCCTTGTCGGACTTCGCCGGAGCGGCGACGCTCGGCCCGACGGCCGGCTCGCGGTCATGGCGGCGGCGCTCCGGCGCCGTTCGACGTCGCGCTGCCCGGCGCGTGGGACGCGGCCTGCAACGGGGCCAAGGAGGCGACGGGCCTCCTCATCCCGCTCGACGACGTGAGCTGCGGGAAGCTGCCCGACCCGGCGCACGACACGACCCCCGATCCCGACCTGCACGCCGGATGCGCGCGCCCGAGCGCGATGCACCCGGTCGTGGAGCGCGAGGTCGAGCGCCTTCGCCTCGGCGAGCACAAGGACATCCTCGACGAGATCCCCGACAACCTCGGCTTCGCGGCGATCTACTTCAGCGAGCGGCTGAAGTCGCTGGAAGGGCCGCCCGGCCGCGTGATCCGCCGGCGGTGTTCGTGGGGAAGAACTGGGAGGGCGTCCCGGTCGTCACGTTCGTCGACATGGAGATCACCTCCTACGTCGAGATCGCGGGCAGGCCGGTGGTCAGCGTGCGCTTCGTGTCGGAGGCGTGCAGCTTCGACGCGGACGGCAACCCGGTCTTCGTCCAGCCCGTCCACTGCAAGGAGGGCCTGCCCTACAAGGGCCAGATGACGCGGCTGAAGTGGCTCCCGACGGGGCCGGAATCGCCCGGATCCGCCCGACACGCCGACCGTCCCGGCGCCGCCCGACCCGTCGTCCGGGACCGGCGCCGGCTCGCGGACGGCCGCGGCACCGCCGCCGCCGGACGTGCCCGTACTCGCCTGAGCGGTCAGTTCCCGCACCGAGTTGGCGCGATGACCGCCAGCTCCGCCGCCCGCCGGCGTTCCCGGCTGCATGCACTCGTCGTCCCGCCCGCCGCCGGTGGTGGCGCTCCGCGCCCACGCGCTGATCGCGGGCGCCCTGACCTTCGTCATCGTCGTGCTCGCGCTCGGGGCCTACGGCCTCGTGGCCGACGACGCGTGCCTCGACGACGCCCGCCGCCCGGACGCGGCGCAGTGGTCGGGCTCGCAGCGGCTCGCGGCCTGGCCGCCCGCCGCGGTGCGCTGCACCTGGACCGCCCCCTCCGGCGGCCACGTCGCGTGGACGATGACCGCGTGGCCGCTGTGGATCGTCTACGGCGCGATCGTGCTCGCCTTCGTCGCGGCCGCCTCCGGCTGGATCGCCGCCGCCTGGCGCGCCGGCCGCGACTGACCGCGGTCCTAGGACTCGCAGTCCCTTTTTGTCCCGCCGGGCCCGGGGCAGGCTGGGGACATGACCACGACCTCCTTCCTCGGCGACAAGCCGATCCGCCGCATCGGCTTCGGCGCGATGCAGCTCGCCGGCCCCGGCGTGATCGGGCCGCCGCGCGATCCCGACGCCGCCCGCGCCGTGCTGCGGCGCGCGATCGAGCTCGGCGTCGACCACATCGACACCGCCCAGTACTACGGCCCGGACACGGTGAACGACCTGATCCGCGAGACGCTCCATCCGTACCCGGACGAGCTCAAGCTCGTGACCAAGGTCGGCGCCCGCCGCGACGCCGACGGCGGCGTGGCTGCCCGCGCTCGCGCCGGACGAGCTCCGCGCCGGCGTGGAGGACAACCTGCGCTCGCTGCGGGTCGAGCGGATGGACCTCGTCAACCTGCGCGTGCTCGGCGACGGCCACGCCGCCGGCGAGCCGACCGAGGAGCAGCTCGCGGCGCTCGCGGAGCTGCGCGACGAGGGCAAGCTCGACCTGATCGGCGTCTCCAACGTCACGCGCGCGGGGGTCGAGCTGGCGCTCGAGCACGTCGAGCTCGGCGAGGTCCAGAACGCCTACAACATCCTCGACCGCGCCGACGACGAGCTCGTCGACCTGTGCACGGAGCGGGGGATCGCCTACGTGCCGTTCTTCCCGCTCGGCTCCGCGTTCACCGGCGGCCCGCAGGCGCTCGCCGACGACCCGGCGATCGCCGCGCGTCGCCGCGAAGCACGGCGCGACGCCCTCACAGGTCGCGCTCGCCTGGCTGCTCGCCCGCTCCGAGCGGATCCTGCTGATCCCGGGGACGACCTCGGTCGCCCACCTCGAGGAGAACCTCGCGGCGGGCGACCTGGAGCTCGACGCCGACGACCTCGATCAGCTGACGGGCTTGACCCGGAAGCCGTAGTGCGAGGTCCCGCGGACGAACTCGCCCGAGGCGGGGAGGACGACCCATCCGCCGCTGAGCTTGCCGTCCGGGTCCTGGAGGAACTTCGAGAACAGGCTGCTCGAGGCGCTGCACGAGAGCCGGCCGCCCAGCGGGGTGATCGTGTAGCGCCCCTTCGGGAGCTTGAGCCCGCCGACGCGGTCGTTGTGCATCACCTGGAACGTGCCCGGGCAGGTCGTCGTGCCGTGCGTCCCGCCGCCGTTCGTGGGGGAGACCGGCACGGCCGGGGTCGCCGGGCCGATGTAGACCGCGCTGAACGACTGGCCGCGGCCGCGCTTGAACAGCGCGTTGCCCGTGCCGGCGACCTCCATCTTCCACGGGCGCGGGAGGACGCCGTCGAAGTCGTCGAGGAAGCCGGTGAACAGGTACGCCGCCCGCGAGCAGCTGAGGTAGTTCGTCGCGCTGTTCGTCTGGATCTGGTAGATCCCGGCGGGCAGCTTGAGCTTGCCGATGTGGTCGGGCACGACCACGTGGTACTTGCTGAAGCACTGGGCCGGGTTGTTCTGCTGCGCGAGGGCGGGAGCGCTCGCACCCGCCGCGATGCCGACGCCGAGCGCGAGCGTGAGCACCACGGAGCGGACTGCCTTCATTGTGGACTCCTTGGGACGGATGACCTTGCCGGACGACACTCTCACGTGCGCGCGCGGCCTGCGCCTCAGTAGTGCGGTACCGCACTTGGCCGCGGCGCTTACGTAGGCGGCGCGAAGGCGAGCAGCTCGGCCTCGGTCGGCATCGACGTCGAGCAGGAGTGGCGCGACGCGACGATCGCGCCGGCGGCGTTGGCGACGGCGGCCGGGTCGGGCAGGCCGCGCAGCAGCGCGTAGCCGAAGCCGGCGGCGAACGCGTCGCCCGCGCCGAGGCCGTTGACCGGCTCGATCGGGATCGGCGGGGTGTCCGTCCGGCTGCCGTCGGGGCGGTGGACGCTGCAGCCGTCCGGGCCGTGCTTGGCGACCCGCACGGCGTCGGCCGGCGCCGCCGGGTCGATGCCCGCGGCCGCCCACTCCGCGTCGCCGCCGAGCACGACGGTGGCGGCCGGGCAGCACGCGCGCGACCGCGGCCGCGAAGGCGTCGGGCGACGGCCAGAGCATCGGCCGCCAGTCGAGGTCGAGGATCGTCTCGCCGCCCGTGTGCCCGGCCGCGAGCGCCTCGGCGGCCGCCAGGCTGCGCGGCCGCGCCAGCCCGGTGCCGCTCAGGTACAGGAGCGGGACCTCCGCCGCGGCCGCGCGGTCGACGCCGGCGTCGTCGAGCCCGACCTCCCAGTCCGGGCACGTCGGCGTGCGGTGGTAGGTGATCGGGAAGTGGTCCGGCGGCCACAGCTCGCAGAACGCGAGCGCGGTCATCCGCTCGCGGTCGGTCGCGAGCCAGCCGCAGTCGATGCCCTCCGCCTCGAGGAAGTTCCGGATGTGGCGGCCGTGGCCGTCGTCGCCGACGGCCGAGAAGACCGCGGTGCGGACGCCGAGGCGCGCGAGCCCCGTCGCCACGTTCGCCGCGAACCCGCCCGTGTACTGGCGGAACGTCGCGACGTCCTCGAGCGCGGTCTCCGACTGCTCCGGGTAGAGGTCGAGCGCGACGCGGCCGCTGACGAGCGCCTCGATCACGCGTCGTCGTCGACGATCGCCACGGCGCGGACGGGCGCGGCCGTCGTGCCGGTCCACTTGATCGGGAGCACGCTGAGCTGGAAGCCGAACGGGCGGCCGATCTGCTCCAGGTTCATCAGGTTCTCCAGGTGCCAGTACTCCTCGTCCCACATGACCCGGTGCGCCTCCCAGAACAGCTTCTTCTCGAACATCGCCCAGACCGGCGGGTCGTAGGTGATCGCGTCCACGCCCATCAGGCGGACGCCCTGCTCGATCAGCCAGCGGGTCGCTCCGCCGCTCATCCCGGGATGGTCGGTGCGGTAGCGCTCCTCGGTGTTGTAGGCGCCGGCGCCGGTGTGGTTGAGGACGATGTCGCGTTCCTTGAGCGTGTAGCCGATCCGGTCGAGCTCGCCCCGGACGTCCTCGGTGGTGATGACGTAGCCCGGCTCCTTGTCGGTGAAGTCGAGCAGCACGCCGTCGCTGATGCAGTACTCGAGCGGGATCGTCTCCGGCCCGCCCGCGGTCGGGACGATGTGCTTGCGCGCGTCGAGGTGGGTGCCGACGTGGTCGTTCTGCACGACCAGGTAGCTGGCGGTGAGCGAGTCGACGCCGTACTCGGCGGCGCCGATCCGGGTCGCGAAGTCCTCGTGGCTCTCGTAGACGGTGAGCGCCGGGGGCGGGACGCGCGGGAAGGTGAGCATGTCCATGTGGACGGGCATGGACAGGTCGATGATCCGCTTCATCGCGGTGCCTCCTTGTCGGTGACTACTGACACGCGGTCAGCCCCCCGTCGAGCGTCAGCACCTGGCCGGTGATGAACGCGGACGCGTCGGTGCACAGCAGCAGCGCCGCGCCGACCACGTCGTCGGTCTCCGCGATCCGGTGCAGCGGGATCCGCGCCTCGAGCCCGCGCCGGAACTCCTCGTCGGCCAGCAGCGTCGCGGTCTGCTCGGTCGCCACGAACGTGGGGGAGACCGCGTTGACCGTGATCCCGTGCTTCGCCCACTCCGTCGCCTGCTGGCGGGTCAGCGCGTCGAGCGCGCCCTTCGCGGCCACGTAGGCGGAGAAGCCGTTGTCGATCCCGAGCTGGCCGCGCACCGAGGAGAGGTGCAGCACGCGCCCGCCGCGCCCGCCCTCGATCATCGCGCGGACGGCCGACTGGGTCGGCAGCAGCGTGGAGCGCAGGTTCAGGTCGAGGATCCGGTCCCACTCGGGCTCGGGGTAGGACTCCGCCGGGTACAGCGCGGTGCCGGCGCCGCCGCCGACCGTGTTGACGATCACGTCGACGCGCCCGAACGCGTCGAGCGCCTCGGCCGCGAGCCGGTCGGCGTCCTCGACCCGCGTGAGGTCGCCGAGCGCGGCGACCGCCTCGGCGCCGCCGTCGCGCAGCTGCGCCACGACCGCGTCCGCGCGCCCGGCGTCGCGCCCGTGGACGACGACGCGCGCCCCCACGCCCGCGAACGCCGCGCACAGCCGCGAGCCGATGCCGCCCGTGCCGCCGGTCACGACCGCCACCCGGTCGTCGAGCCGGAAGCGCTGGAGTTCGTCCGTCATGGGCATGCCCCTCTCTCGATCGTCGATGCGCGCCGCCGACCCCGCCGGCTGCGAAGATGCCCGCGATGGCAGGCCGGGATCCCAGCGCGGCGGCGCGACCCGCCGGCGTCGGCCGGGTCGTCCTGCGCGACCAGGTCAAGGCGATCCTGCTCGAGCGGATCCTCTCCGGCGACTACGCGCCGGGCGACCGCCTCGTGGAGACGCGGATCGCGCAGGAGCTCGGCACCAGCCAGGCGCCGGTCCGCGAGGCGCTGCGCGAGCTCGAGCTGCTGCGCTTCGTCGAGTCCGCGCCGTTCCGCGGCACCTGGGTGCGCGCGGTGAGCGACGCGGAGCTGATCGAGGTGTTCCCGATCCGCGCCGCGCTCGAGGAGGTCGCCGCGCGGGCGGCGGCGGAGCGGATGGACGGCGACGTCGCGGTGCTCGAGGCGGAGATCGACGCGATCGCCGGCGCGGACGACCTGATCGCCCAGGTCGAGCACGACGCGCGGTTCCACCGGCTGATCGTCGAGGCGTCGGGCAACGCGCGCCTGCTCGAGATCTGGAGCACGCTGCAGGTCGAGGCGCGCACCACGATCACGGCGGTCGCGACCGGGCTGTCGCCCGCCGAGGTGGCCGAGCTGCACCGGCCGATCCTCGAGGCGCTGCGGCGCAGGGACGCCGAGCAGGCCGGGAAGGCGATCCGGAGTCATGTCGAGCTGTTCGGGAAGCGGCTCATCGAGGAGCGGGGGCGCCACGCGTGACGCGGCTGACCGAACAATAATCGATTGTCGATGAGCGGCGCCGTCGCGCGCCGCGCCCCGCTGCGGGCCGGGGGCCGGCGGCGGGTGTCGGGCGCGTCCGGCGGCTCGGTGCCTCGGCGGCCGGCGGTGTCTCGGGGGCCGGCGGCTCCGGCGCCTCGGCGGGCGGCGCCGGCGGCGTGTCGGCGGCTGCGGGCGACGGCGTCTCCGCCGGGGGCGTCGCCGGCGTGTCGGCGGCCGGCGGCTTCGGCGCCTCGGCGGCTGCCGGCGAGGGCGTCTCCGCCGGGGGCGTCACCGGCGTCTCGGCGGCCGGCGGCTTCGGCGTCTCGGCCGGCGGCGTCACGGGCGCGTCCGCGGTCTTGTCCGGCCCCTTCGCGCCCGGGTCCTTGAGCGCGTCGGCCGCGCGCTTGGCCTTGTCCGAGGCGCTGCCCGGGCCGGTCGCGATGTTCTTGAGCTCTTCGGCGTCCGCCTTCAACGCGTCGGTGCCCGCCGCGCTTGTCGATCAGGTTCTTCGCCATGCGTTGGAGGCTCTTGAAGTCCATCCGCTGATGATGGCAAGCCGGTCCGCGCCGTGCGGCCCGGTTTGCCAGACTGCCGTCGCATGCGGGGAGAGGAGGCGTCGGCCGCGCTGCTCGAGCGCGTCCGCATGCCGGGCGACCCGGTCGCCGCGGACGCGGCCCAGGTGCGCGCCGGCCAGGCGCGCTTCACGGTGCTCACGGCCCGGCTGCTCCGGCTGGAGTGGTCCGACGACGGCGTGTTCGAGGACCGCGGGACCTACGCGTTCCCGCACCGCCGCGCCGATCCGCCGCCGTTCACGGTCCGCGAGGAGGACGGCGCCACCGTCGTCGACACCGGCAGCCTCGTGCTCCGGCACACGCCCGACGGACGGCCGTTCCACGCCGGCAACCTGAGCGTCGAGCGGGCCGAGCCGCCCGCCTTCCGCTGGGTGCCGGGCACGGTCGACCGGCACAACCTCGGCGGTGCGCGGCGCACGGTCGACCGCGTGCGCGGCGGCGCGTCGCTCGACCCCGGGCTCGTCTCGCGCTCCGGCTGGGCGCTGTTCGACGACACCGCCGGCGTCGTCTTCGCGCCCGCGGACGGCTGGGTCGAGCCGCGGCCCGAGCGCCCGGACTACCAGGACTGGTACCTGTTCGGCCACGGCCACGACTACGCCGGCGCGGTCGGCGAGTACACCCGCTTCGGCGGCGCGATCCCGCTCGTCCCGCGCTTCGTCCTCGGCGCCTGGTGGTCGCGCTACTGGCCCTACAGCGACGCCGCGATCCGCGAGCTCGTCGCCGACTTCCGCGCGCACGGCCTGCCGCTCGACGTCTTCGTGATCGACATGGACTGGCACACGACGGACAGCTGGACCGGCTACAGCTGGAACCGCGAGCTGTTCCCCGACCCGCGCGGCTTCCTCGCCTGGCTCCACGACGAGCACCTCCACACGACGCTCAACCTCCATCCCGCGCTCGGCGTCCAGGCGTTCGAGGACGCCTACCCGGCCTTCGCGGCGGCGATGGGCGCCGACCCGGCGGCCGGCGAGCCGGTGCCGTTCCGGATCGGCGACCGCGACTTCGTGCGCCACTACCTCGAGCTGCTGCACCATCCGCTGGAGGAGGAGGGCGTCGACTTCTGGTGGATCGACTGGCAGCAGGGCGAGGCGTCGGAGATCCGCGGGCTCGACCCGCTGCCGTGGCTCAACCACCTGCACTTCGCCGACATGGCGCGGCGCGATGGCGTCCGGCCGCTGATCTTCTCGCGCTGGGGCGGGCTCGGCAGCCACCGCTACCCGGTCGGGTTCTCGGGCGACTCGTTCTCGCGCTGGCCCGCGCTGCGGTTCCAGCCGCACTACACGTCCGCGGGCGCCAACGTCGCCTACGCCTGGTGGAGCCACGACATCGGCGGCCACGTCGGCGTGGTCGACCCGGAGCTCTACGTCCGCTGGGTGCAGTTCGGGGCGCTCTCCCCGGTGCTGCGGCTGCACAGCACGAACGACCCGGAGTACGAGCGGCTGCCGTGGAAGTTCGGCGACGCGGCGCTGGACGCGGCGCGGGCGGCGTACCGGCTGCGCTACGAGCTCGTGCCCTACCTCTACACCGCCGCGCGGATCGCCGCCGACACGGGGGTCGCGCCGGTCCGGCCGGTGTCCTGGGTCGCGCCGGAGCACGACGGCGCGTACCTCGCGCGCGGCCAGTACCTGTTCGGCGACGCGATCCTCGCCGCGCCCGTCCTGCACCCGGCCGACCCGGACAGCGGGCTCGCGACGGTCGACGCCTGGCTCCCGCCGGGCGACTGGCGCGAGCGCACGACCGGCGAGTCGTTCACCGGCCCGCGCTGGGTCCGGCTCGTCGCGGACCTCGAGCGGGTGCCGCAGTTCGTCCGGCCGGGCACGGTGCTGGCGCTCGCTCCGGGCGCACCCACCACGGCCGAGCAGCCGGACGACCACCGCATCCTCGAGGTGTGGCCGGGGGAGGGGACGGCGCGGCTCTACGACGACGACGACGTGTGGACGACCGTGACGGTCGGGAGGCCGTGCACGGTGCGGATCGGCGGCGGGGTCGTCCCGCGGCGCTACACGGTCCGGATCCGCGGCGTGGCGCGCCCCGCGGCCGTGGCCTTCGACGGCGGGGAGGTCGCCTGGGAGCACGACGGCGAGACGCTCACGGTCGAGCTCCCCGGCCTCGGCGAGCTGCGCGTCGACGCGCAGCCGGCCCACGGCCCGGAGCACGACGCGGCCGTCCGCGCCGCCGACCTGCGGCGGCTCGCCGGCACCGACGACCCGGCCGCGATCCGGGCGCTGACGCCCGTCCATCCGGCCGCGCTGGCGCGGATCGGCGGGCCGGCGGTCCAGGTGCTGGAGGCGACGGCGCCGGAGGACGCCGCCGCGGCGCTCGGCCACGTCGTCGTCGCCGCCGCGGAGCACGGCCCGCCGGTCGAGGCGTCGGTCACGTGGACGCTCGAGCGCGGCGGCGCGGTCGAGGAGCACCGCGCCGGGCCGCGGACGGTGACGGGCGACGCGGCCGTGTTCGCGGCGCCGTTCGCGTGGGACGGGACGTTCGCGCCGCTCCGCTGGACGGCGGCGGTGACGGCGCGCTGGGGCGACGTCGTCGTCGAGCACGAGCACCGCGCCGCGGTCGTCTGCCCGACGATCGCGGTCTGGGAGGGCACGGTCGAGGCGCCGGACGCGGCCGCGCCCGCGTGGGCGGACTGGACCGCCCCGGCGGGCTCGATCGACTTCCCGGAGCTGACCGCGCCGGCCGTGCTCTCGTTCCCGGACCTGATCCCCGGCGGGCCGGCCGAGGACCGCGTGGCGAGCGTGCGCACGACGATCGCCGTCGGCGCGGACCGGGAGGTGGCGTTCGCCTATGCGGCCGGCGGCGACGTCACGATCGTCGTCGACGGCGCCGAGCTCGACCCCGACCCGGCGGGCACGGGGCCGGTGCCGTTCTACACGCTGGAGCCGGCGCTGCGCACGAGCGCGCCGGTCGCCCTGACCGCGGGCCGGCACGAGGTCGTCTTCCGGTGCCGGGAGCCGCGCGGGGAGAAGGCGCGCGACTGGTACCTCTGGGCGAGCGCGGTCGACCCCGCCGGCGGCGCCGTGCTGCTGGACGTCGTCCCGGGCTGACCGTCACCATGGGCGGATGCCGCGCCGTGCCGCCGCGCTGCCGCTCCTGCTCGCGCTCGCGGGCTGCGGCGGCTCGCCGGACCGCCCGCCGGCGCCGCCGCCGTCCGGCCACGCCCGGATCGTCGACCTGCGCTCGGCCGACGCGCGCTCGCCGCTCGTGGCCGCGCGCGGCGGCACCTGGCGCTGCGCCACCGACGGCCGGATCCAGCTCGCGATCAGCGCCGAGGGCGAGGCGACGCTGACGATCGACGGGAGGCTGCTCGCGTCGGTCGCGCCGACGCGCTCGGTCGTCCACCGCGTCTGCGACCGCGCCCGCGCGCCCGCGGCGGGCGGCTCGGCGGGCGCGCGGGTGCGGATCGGCGGCGCGCTGATCCGCTGCGACGTGCCGGGCGACGTGCTGGTCGGGTTCGACGACGGCGACCTGACGGTCCGCGCTGCCGGGCGGGCGGTTCGTGGCGGGCGCGGCGATCCGCGCCGACCGCGTCGGCGTCGCCGCCTACCTCGGCGCCGGCTGCGCGACGGCGTGACTACTGCCAGACGGCGCGCCGCTGCGTGTCGTAGCTCCAGCCCTGCGCGGCCGCGGAGGCCAGCGCCGCCCGGCCCGGCCCGTCGCGCTGCGTGAAGACGAGCTCCGCCGGCCCGAGCCAGCGGCGCCACGCGACCGCGAAGGCCTCCGCGCGGTCCTTGCGGCGGCCGAGGTCGTCGGGCACCGCGTGCCAGGCCGCCACCAGCGGGCCGCGCGCCCCGGCGGCGAGCCGCAGCGCGGCGAGCGCCGAGGGCCGCGGCGGGGCGATCAGCCGCGAGACGAGGTAGCGCGGCCGCTCGACCGGGCCGAGCAGCGCGTCGAGCGCGGCGGTCACGCGCGCGGCCTCCGCGGGCGTCGCCGCGCGCAGCAGGCAGCGCAGGTAGCCGGACGCGCGCGGCTCGAACGCGAGCGACGCCGCCGCCTCGGCGCGGAGCTCCCCGAGGTCCGCGTAGGCGTCGCAGACCGCGCGCGCGATCCGGTCGAGCGGCGCGGCGGCCGGATACCGGGCCGCAGCACGGCGGGCCCGGGTCGCGCCGACGCCCGCGAGCGCCGCGGCCGGGAGCAGGGCGGCGAGCGCGACCGGCGCGGCCGCGGCGGCGCCCAGCCCGGCCACGGCGGTCACGGCGCCGCCGCCGAGCCACAGCCGCTGCGGCAGCCCGAGCGGCGGCGGCGCGGCCGCGGGCGCGGCGGGCGGGGGCGCCGGGGTGCGCGCGCGCAGCACGAGCGTCTCGACCTCGTGCCCCTCGTACGGCGTGCCGATCCGCCAGCGGGCGCGGGCGGCGCCGAGGTCGGCCGCGCGCGCGGTCATCGCCCGGGCGATCTCGGCGAACCGCTCCGGCGGCGGGGGCCCGAACGGCGACAGGTCGGGGTGGACGTGCCCGACGCCGGCCTCGAGCGTCCCGTCGTCGGCCGGCGCGTGCAGGTGGCGGTGCTTGCGCACGAAGCGCTCGTAATCCGCGTCGCCCTGGGCGTGCCGGGGCGCGACGCAGACGATGTCCCAGTTGCTCGCGACCTTCCCGGGGTCGTCGGGGTCGAGCCGCAGCGACCGGCCGCGCATCTGCCGCACCGAGACGCCGGTGGCCGCGCTCGTGAGGTCGACGAGGCAGTTCACGCACGGCGCGTTCCAGCCCTCGCCGAGGAACGCGCGGGTGCCGATCAGGACGCGCGTCGCGCCCGCCTCGAACGCCGCGGTGGCGAGCGCGACCCAGCGTCGCGGCCGCCAGTCGCCGGGACCGCGCAGCTCCGCGAGCCCGTCGCCCGACGGCGCGGCCGTCCAGCCGGGCTCGTCCGGGCGCGCGAGCGCGGCGAGCAGCGCGGGCGCGTCGCCCGCGGCGCAGCGCAGCCCGCGGCCGGAGACGAGCAGCGGGCGCAGCACGGCGGTCCGGGCGTCGTCCGCGAGCGCGCGGACCGCGGCGCGCGCGGTGCCGGCGTCGGGATCGAGGATCCCGCGCAGCTCGCCGTCGGGGCGCGCTCCGCTCAGCTCGGCGTCGCACAGCACCAGCGCCCGCAGGCCGGTGCCGCGCGACTCCGCCTCCGCGCCGAGGACCTCGGCGAGCGCGAGCGGCTTCGCCGCCGAGCCGGTGAGCAGCCGGTCGACGTCGGACGCCGCCCGGCGGATGCCCGTCCTGGTCATGGCGTAGCCGAGGTCGCGCAGCGCGGCGGCGACCGCCTCGCGGCGGGCGGCGGCCGCGGGGTCGGGCGCGGGGTCGAGGCAGCGCAGGACCCAGTCCTCGAGCAGCACGACCCAGTCGGCGAGGTCCGGCGCGCGCCGGTACGCCTCGCCGCGCGGCGCGCCCGGCGGGAGCGGGAGGCCGGCCGAGCCGAGAAAGCGCACCCCGGCCGCGGCGAGCGCCGGGTGGCGGCGCTGGAAGTCGCTCCACGGGACCTCGTCGCCGTCGCCGCGCGACCGCTGCCGCAGCCGCGTGACCACCCACTGCCCGAGGTCGAGCGGCCCGTCCTCGTCGACGTCGAGGAGGTCGGTCACCAGCTCGCGAAAGCGCGTCTCGTGCTCGTCGAGCCATTGCTGCTCGCCGGCCGGTGGCTCGGTCAGCCAGGCGAGCTCCTGGTACGGCGCGAGGAACCCGTCGCGGACGACGGCCGGCGTCGGGACCTGGAAGTCGACCGGCCCGAGCAGCGCCGCGTAGAGCTCGGCCTCCTGGGTCGTGAGCTCGTCCGGCGGGGTCGCGGTGAGCCCGACGACATGGACGTCGCCGCCCAGCTCCTCGAGCACCGCGCGGACCACGTAGCCCCAGAGCGACGCGAGGTGGTGGCACTCGTCGAGCACGACCGTCCCCACCGCCGCCGGCGCGCAGCGCGTCGACCCGCGCGCGGGCGCCGGGCGCGAGGAGGTCGGCGAGCCGCACCGCCGGGTCGCCGCCGCGCGCGATCTCGCGCTTGAGCGACGCCGTGATCCGCGCCAGCTCGCGCGCGCGCCGGCGCGCGGCCGCGCCGGTCCACGCCGCGGCCTCCGCGGCGACCGTCGCCTCCGGCTCCGCGGTCGCCGCGGCGCGCTCCGCGACCCAGCGGGCCTCCGCCACGCCGCGCAGCGCGGCGCCCGGGTCCTCGAGCCGCGCGAGCGCCTGGTAGGTGAGGCAGGCGACGGCGGCGCCGGGCGCGGCGGCCACGAGCCCCGCGGGCGCCCCGAACGCCGCGCCGGCGCCGACCCACTGCGCCTGGATCGCCGAGTTCGGCGCCAGCACGAGCGCCGGCACGCCGATCCGGCGCACGATCTCGAGGCCCAGCAGGGTCTTGCCGGAGCCGGGCGGCGCCACCAGATGCGTGCTGCGGCGCCCCGCCGCGCGGTCGGCCTCGAAGGCGTCGAGCGCGAGCGCCTGGTAGCGGCGCCATGTCGCCCGCGAACCGCAGTCCCGCGAGCAAGTCTAACCCTCGACTCGAGGCTCAGCTAGCGCGCGAGGAGGCGGCCGATGGCGCCCATCATCTCGTCGGTCAGCTCCTCCTGGCTGCCGGGGCCGTGCCCTTCCACCACGCAGTGCTTGACGTGCTCGTCGAGCAGCCCCAGCGCGACCTTGTCGAGCGCCGCCTGGATCGCGCTGATCTGCGTCAGCACGTCGATGCAGTAGCGGTCGTCGTCGACCATCTTCTGGACGCCGCGGGTCTGGCCCTCGATCCGCTTCAGGCGGGCGAGGAGCTGGGGCTTGGTGGCGGTGTAGGCGGGCACGGGACGGAAGTATACCCCGAGGGGGTTAGGGCGCGAGCACCAGATCGCCCGCCCGCAGCGCGCCCGCGAGCGCCTCGAGCTCGCCGGCGAGGCTGCGGTCCTCCTCGAGCCGCGGGACGACCGCGCGGACCTGCGCCAGCGCGCCCTCCAGCGCGTCGGTGGAGCGCAGCGGGCGGTGGAACTCGAGCCCCTGGCACGCGCAGACCAGCTCGGTCGCGACGACGTGCGCGGCGTGCCCGACGACCGTGCGCGCCTTGAGCGCCGCGAGCGCGCCCATCGAGTTGAAGTCCTCCATCCCCGCCGAGGTCGGGATCGAGCCCGCGCCGGCGGGGTGCGACAGCACCTGGCACTCGCTGACGAGCGCCGCCGCGGCGTACTGGGCGATCATCAGCCCGGACGAGAGCCCCGGCCGCGGGGTCAGGAACGCGGGCAGCTCCGCGTAGCTCGGCGTCAGCAGCGCGTAGACGCGCCGCTCGGCGAAGCTCGCCAGCTCGCACATCGCCAGCGCCACGTGGTCGAGCGGCAGCGAGAGCGGCTGGCCGTGGAAGTTGCCGCCCGAGAGGATCTCGGCGTCGTCGGCGAACACGAGCGGGTTGTCCGTCACCGCGCCCAGCTCGCGCTCCAGCGCGCCCCGCGCGTAGCCGAGCGCGTCGGCGACCGCCCCGAGCACCTGCGGCGCGCAGCGCAGCGTGTAGGGATCCTGCACCCGCCCGCAGTCCGCGTGCGAGGCGACCACCGGCGAGCCGGCCAGGAGCGCGCGCAGCCGCGCCGCCACCCGCGCCGGCCCGGGCTGCCCGCGCAGCGCGTGCAGCCGCTCGTCGAACGGCACCGTCGAGCCCTTGAACGCCTCGAGCGAGAGCGCCGCGGCGACGACCGCCGCGTCGAGCACCCGCTCGGCGTCGCGGATCGCGAGCCCGCCGGCCGCGGCCATCAGGTGGGTGCCGTTGATCAGCGCCAGCCCCTCCTTGGCGGCGAGCGCGACCGGCGCGAGGCCGGCGCGGGCGAGCGCCTCGCCGCCCGGCAGCCGCTCGCCGCCGACCGTCGCCTCGCCCTCCCCGATCAGCACCAGCGCGAGGTGCGCGAGCGGCGCCAGGTCGCCCGACGACCCGACCGAGCCGCGGCTCGGGATCACCGGGACGACGCCGCGCTCGAGCAGCGCGAGCAGCAGCTCGACGACCTCCGGCCGCACGCCGGAGTGCCCGCGCCGCAGCGACGCGGCGAGCAGCAGCAGCATCCCGCGGACGATCTCGGCGTCGAGCGGCTCGCCCGAGCCGACCGCGTGGGAGCGCAGCAGGTTGACCTGCAGCGCCGCGGCGTCCGCGGCGTCGATCCGGACGGACGACAGCTGCCCGAAGCCCGTGGTGACGCCGTAGACGACGCGGCCCTCGCCGAGCGCGGCCTCGACCACGGCGCGGCCCGCCTCGATCCGCGCGCGGTCGGCGGCGTCGAGCGGCGCCGGCGCGGCACCGCGCGCGACCGCCTCGAGCTCGGCCAGGGTCGGCACGGGTCAGACGTCCATCCGCGCCTGCTCGATCCGGCGGGCGACGGTCTCGGCCCAGCCGGCGCCCGGCCAGCGCGAGCGCAGCCGCGCGGCGGCCGCGCCGTGGTCGTAGGGGATCCGTACGTGCTCGAGCCGGCCGCTGTCGTGCACGAGCGCGTACGCCGCCCGCTGGTCGCCGTCGAACGGCATCCCGACCGACCCGGGGTTGACGAGCTCGACGGCGCCGGCGACCCGGCGGAAGGGGAGATGGGTGTGGCCGAAGACCAGCCGCGGCTCGGTCACGCCCGCGAGCAGCTCCTCCTCGTCGTCCTCCGGCCGCGGCATGAACGAGCGGACGTCCGAGACCGGCGAGGCGTGGACGTAGCGCGCGTCGCCGGCGGCCGCGTCGAACGGGAGCGCCCCGAGCGCCGCGACCTCCTCCGCTCCGAGCGCCGCGCGGCAGGCGGCGATCGCGTCGGGCAGGATCGGGTTGTCGGGCGCCTCGTCCGGCGCCGCGGTCCAGCGCTCGCCGTTGCCGCGGATCCACGCGGCGGGCTCCAGCCCGCGCAGCAGCGCGATCGTCGCCTCCGGCTCCGGGCCGAAGAGCGCGTAGTCGCCGCCGAGGATCCAGCGCTCCGCGCCGCGGGCGCGGGCGTCGGCCACGACCGCCTCCAGCGCGGGCAGGTTCCCGTGGACGTCGTAGAGGACGGCGATCACCGCTCGCGTGTATAGCATCGGGCCGGTGACGCCCGCCGCCGACGAGCCGCTCGTGGTGCGCGGGCCGAGCCTCACGCTGCGCTACGCGACGCCGGACGACGCCGAGGCGCTGTTCGAGCTCGCACGCGACCCCGCGGTCACGCGCTTCTTCTCCTGGGGCCCGTACACCAGCCTCGAGCAGCCGCAGGCCTACATCGCCGGGCTGCCGGAGAAGCGGGAGCGCGGCGAGCTGCTCGACTTCCTGATCGTCCACCGCGAGGACGGCCCGATCGGCGTCACCGGCCTGTCCGAGCTCTCGCGCCGCAACCGGCACGCGACCGTCGGCACGTGGCTCGGGCACCGCTGGTGGGGGAGCGGCACCAACCCGGAGTCGAAGGCGATGATCGCCGCGCTGGCGTTCGAGCGCCTCGGGCTGGACCGCCTGACCGCGTGGGCGAACACGCGCAACGGCCGCTCGCAGGTCGCGCTCGAGCGCCTCGGCTTCAAGCGCGAGGGCGTGCTCGCGAGCTGGCACCGCCACGGGGACGTCCTCCACGACGTCGTCGTCTTCGGGATGCTCGCCACGGCCTGGGAGCACTCGCCGCTGCGCGACGTGCCGGTGGAGATCGGCGGCACCCCGCCCGCCGCGTTCGTCGTCGCCTGACCGGCGGTCATGGTTTGAACCGCGTGCCGCGCGGGGACCTGCGGGGCGCACCGGCAGGACGACCAGGGGAGGGAGCGGATGCGCCGGATCAGCCGTGCCGCCGTGGCCGCGATCGCGGCGCTCCTCGTCGGCGCGTCCGCCGCGCCCGCGGCCCCGCGCGCCTGCAGCGCCGCCGGCGCGAGCCCCGGCAGCACCGCCAAGCCCGCGCTGCGGAGCGCGCTGCGCTGCGTCGTCAACGCCGAGCGTGCCCGCCGCGGCCTCGCGCCGCTCCGCGCCCACACCGGCCTCGACCGCGCCGCGGCCGGGCACGCGAGCGACATGGTCGGCCGCGGCTACTTCGCCCACGAGCGCGCCGGCTCCACCTTCGCCGGCCGGCTCCGCGCCGCCGGGTGGGCCGGCGGCAGCGCCGCGGAGGCGATCGCCTGGGGCTGCGGCGCGGAGGGCGCGCCGCGAGCGACGCTGCGCGCCTGGCTCGGCAGCCCGTCGCACCGCGCGATCGTCCTCGGCCCGTACCGCCGCGCGGGGATCGGCCTCGCGCTCGGGGCGCCGGGCACGGGCTGCGCGCCGGCCGCGACCTGGGTGCTCGACGCCGGCGGCTAGCCCCGGCGCGCGTCCCAGCTGAAGCCGCGGATCGCCAGGAAGACCCCGACGACGGTCCACAGCCCGAGCACGCCGAGCGCCGCCGCGTTGTCCGCGAGCGAGGTCCCGGTGACCATCGCGCCCGAGAGCCCGTCGATCAGGTGCTTGAGCGGCAGCGCCTCGGCGATCGCGCGCAGGAACTCCGGCGCGTTGTCGGCGTCGTAGAACACGCCGGAGATGAAGATGACCGGCAGGAACACGGCGTTCACGTACGCGGGCGCGGAGTCGAAGTTCGGGATCACGTGCGACAGCGCGACGCCGAGCGAGGCGAAGCAGACGACGCCGAGCGCGACGAACACGACCAGCTCGACCCACTGCGACGGCCAGTCGAGCCCGAAGACCGTGCTGCCGGCGATCGTGATCAGCGCGACCTGGATCGCCGTGTTGGTGACCGCGTTGCCCGCGATCCCGGCGAGGTAGGAGGAGGTCGGCAGGGGCGTCCCGTGCATCCGCTTGAGGACGCCGGACTCGCGCAGGTACGTGATGTTCATCGCGAGCGCGGAGAACGTCGTCGACATCACGGCCATCCCCGCGATGCCGGGGACGATGACCTGCAGGTTGGCGTCCTCGCCGGCGAAGATCGCGCCGAACAGCGCCAGGAACAGCAGCGGCAGCAGGAAGTTGAAGAACGCGGCGCTCGGGTTGCGCCAGAACATCCGGCGCTCGAGCCGGTACTGGCGCCAGGCCGAGGTCGCCCACGGGACGTGGGTCGGGCGCCGCGCGGAGGGCGTGGTCGCTCATACCGCGGCCGGCTCCGGGCTGGTCAGCTCGAGGTAGACGTCCTCGAGGCTCGGCTGGCTGACGCTGAGGTCGTGCAGCCGCTCGCCGCGCGCCGAGCGCGTCGCCGGTCAGCTCGTTCAGGAGCCGCGTCGGATCCTCGGTCTCGCGCTCGTGCGGCGTCCCGTCCGCGTCGCGCCAGGTCACGCGGAAGCGCCGCGTCGCGCTGCCCAGGTCGCCGGGCGGGCCCTCGGCGAGGATCGTGCCGTCCTTGATGATCGCGACCCGGTCGGCGAGCTCCTGCGCCTCGTCGAGGTAGTGCGTCGTGAGCAGCACGGTCTTGCCGAGCACCTGGAGCGAGCGGATCGTCTCCCACGCCTGGCGCCGCGCCGCGGGGTCGAAGCCCGTCGTCGGCTCGTCGAGGAAGATCAGGTCCGGGTCGCCGACGAGCGCGAGCGCGAAGTCGAGCCGCCGCTGCTGGCCGCCGGAGAGCGACTGCGTCCGCGTGTCGGCCGACGCCTCGAGCCCGACCAGGCGGATCGTCTCCTCGACGTCGCGCGGCACGCGGTACAGCCCGGCCCAGTGGCGGACGGCCTCGCGCACGGTCAGGTGCCGGTACAGCCCGGCGGACTGGAGGACGATCCCGATCCGCTCGCGCAGCGCGAGCGGCCGCCCGCCGGGGTCCATCCCGAGCACCGCCACGCGTCCGCCGGACCGCGCGCGGAAGCCCTCGAGGATCTCGACGGTGGTCGTCTTGCCGGCGCCGTTCGGCCCGAGCAGCCCGAACACCTCGCCGCGCCGCACGGCGAACGAGATCCCGCGCACCACCTCGTGCTCGCCGTAGGCCTTGCGCAGGTCCTCGACCTCGATCGCGACGTCGCCGGTCATCGGCGTCCCATGATGGCAAGCTTTGCCGCGACGGCCATGCGCTGCGCCTGCATCGACATCGGGTCGAACACGACGCGGCTGCTCGTCGCCGACGTCGCCGGGGAGCGGCTCGAACCGCTCGTCCAGCAGCGGTCCTTCACCCGCCTGGGCCGGGCGATCGCGGCCTGCGGGACGATGTCCGACGACGCGATCGACGCCGTCGCGCGCGTGGTCGAGGCGCAGCGCGAGGCGGCGGCGACAGCGGGCGCGGAGGCGCTCCGCGTCGTGGCGACGGCCGCCGTCCGCGGCGCCGCCAACCGCGAGGCGCTCGTCGCCGCGGTGCGCGACCGCTCCGGGCTCGGCGTCGAGATCGTCGACGGGGAGGAGGAGGCGCGCCTGGCCTTCCACGGCGCCACCCGCACGCTCGGCGAGGCGCTCTCCGGCGCGATCGCCGTCGTGGACGCCGGCGGGCTGTCGAGCGAGATCGCGGTCGGCACGCACGCGGGCGGCGTGACCTGGGCGCGCTCGTACGCGGTCGGCTCCGGCCGGCTCGCCGCGCGCTGCGCCGGCGACCCGCCGTCCCCCGCCGACGTGGCGATGATGCGTGCCGAGGCCGCCGCCGCCTTCGCCGGCGCGGTCCCCGACGCCGACGTCGCGATCGCCGTCGGCGGCAGCGCCGCCTCGCTCCCGACCCTGGTCGGCCCGGTGCTCGACGGGCCCGCCGTCGAGCGGGCGCTCGCGGCGCTGACCGCCGAGCCGGCCGCCGAGGTCGCGCGCCGCCACGCGCTCGCGCCCGAGCGCACGCTGCTCATGCCCGCCGGGATCCTCGTCCTCGAGGCCGCGGCCGACGTCCTGCGGCGACCGTTGCGGATCGCCCGCGGCGGGCTGCGGGAAGGCGTCCTGCTCGAGCTGGCGAAGTCCTGAGCCGTGGCGAAGGCCGCCGAGATCGCGATCGTGCCGGACGAGCCCTACCGCGCGGCCGCGGCCCGGATCGTGCGCGTGCGCGCACGCGAGCTGTTCGAGCAGGGCGCCGGCGTGCTGAACACGCGCGACATCGAGCGCGTGCACGACATGCGGGTCGCGTCGCGGCGCCTGCGCGCGGTGCTGGAGATCTTCGCGCCGTGCTTCCCGCCGCAGGAGTTCGGCGGCGTGCTGCGCGACGTCAAGCAGCTCGCCGACGCGCTCGGCGAGCGGCGCGATCCCGACGTCCACATCGACGCGCTGACCGCCTTCGCCCGCCAGGTGCCGGCCGCGGCGCGGCCGGGCGTGCGGCGGCTCGTGGCCGAGCAGCGCGAGCGCCAGGCGCACGGCAACGAGGTGCTCGCCGCCGAGCTGGAGCGGGTCGAGCACCGCGGCCTGCTCGAGCGGCTGCTCGCGCTCGCGGACGCCGCCGACCCGGACCCGGGGCCCGCGCCGTGAAGGCGCGCGCGGTCCCGGGGCTGGACCCCGACGGCACGCTGGCCGACAACGCCGAGCGGATCGTCCGCGTCCGGCTCGACGAGCTGTGCTCGTTCATGCCGCGCGCCGCCGACCCCGCGGAGGTCGACGCGCTCCACGACATGCGGATCGCGGCGAAGCGGCTCCGCTACATCCTCGAGCTGACCGCGCCCTGCTTCGGGCCGTACGCCGAGAAGGCGGGAAGGCTCGCGAAGGACGTCCAGGACCTCGTCGGCGAGATCCACGACTGCGACGTCCAGATCCCCGAGACCGAGGCGTTCGCCGCCCGGCTGCTCGCCGAGGACGCCGCGACCCTGCGCGCCGCCGCGGGCGACGCGCCCGACCTCGACCCCGGGCTGCTCGCCCAGGCGCCGCACGCGCGCGAGCACGCGGGCGTCGCGGCGCTGCTGGCGCACCTGCGCGCCCGCCGCGAGCTGCTGTTCGGCCGCTTCCTCGCCCTGTGGGACGAGCTGGAGCGCAAGGGCTTCCGCGCGCGGCTCGAGTTCGCGGTCGCCGAGCGGCCCGGCGACGTTCACATTTCCGGGCAGCGTTAGCATCACCCGGGCCGTGACGGATCTCGAGCAGCCAGAGGCCCCGCCGGCCGCCGAGCCGGACCTGACGGACTACTCGCTGTACTTCAACCGCGAGCTCTCGTGGTGCGACTTCAACGACCGCGTGCTGCAGCTGGCCGAGGACGAGAGCGTCAAGCTCCTCGAGCGGCTCAAGTTCTGCGCGATCTACTCGTCCAACCTCGACGAGTTCTTCATGGTCCGCGTGGCGGGGATGCAGGAGTACGTCGCGGGCGGGATCGACCGCCCGCGCGAGGACGGCCGCAGCCCCGCCGAGACGATCGCGGCGATCGGCGAGACGGT
This sequence comes from uncultured Solirubrobacteraceae bacterium, assembly GCA_963791405.1. Classification (GTDB taxonomy): domain Bacteria; phylum Actinomycetota; class Thermoleophilia; order Solirubrobacterales; family Solirubrobacteraceae; genus DASQMT01. The sequence continues at coordinate 108,953 of CAWBSJ010000014.1, forward strand.
GCGCGAGCAGACGCGGCGCCAGTCCGACGTGCTGGAGCGCGTGCTGCGGCCGGAGCTCGCCGAGCACGGGATCCGGATCCAGACCTGCGCCGAGGTCGACGCGCGCCACCGCGAGGAGCTGACCGAGCGCTTCCAGCGCCAGATCTTCCCGGTGCTGACGCCGCTCGCCGTCGGGCTCGGCCGGCCGTTCCCCTACATCTCGAACCTGTCGCTGTCGCTCGCGGTGCTCGTCCGCGACCCGCAGACCGCGCAGGAGACCTTCGCGCGCGTGAAGGTGCCGAAGGAGATGCTGCCGCGCTTCCTCCCGGTCGGCGACGGGAGGACGTTCGTCCCGCTCGAGAGCCTGATCGCCGAGCACCTCGACACCCTGTTCCCGGGCATGGAGATCGTCGACTACGACGTCTTCCGGGTCACGCGCGACGCCGACTTCGAGATCGACGACGAGGCCGACGACCTGCTGCGCGCCGTCGAGCAGGAGCTGCGCAAGCGCCGCTTCGGCGAGGTCGTGCGGGTCGAGGTCGGGGCCGGCATGAGCCAGCGCCTGCGCGAGCCGCTCGTGCACGCGCTGGAGATCGAGGAGGACGAGCTGTTCGAGGTCGACGGGCTGCTCGACCTCAAGGACCTGTGGGACGTCGTCGGCGTGTCCGGCTTCTCCGACCTGCGCGACAAGCCGTGGACGCCGGTGACCCAGCCGCGGCTCCAGCCCGACGACGACGCCTCGCCCGACGTGCTCGCGGCGATGCGCCGCGGCGACCTCCTCGTCCACCACCCGTACGACTCGTTCGCGACCTCGGTCGAGCGGCTCGTCGAGCAGGCGGCCGCCGACCCGAAGGTGCTCGCGATCAAGCAGACCGTGTACCGCACGAGCGACGACTCGCCGCTCGTGCCGGCGCTGATCCGCGCGGTCGGGAACGGCAAGCAGGCGGTCTGCCTCGTGGAGCTCAAGGCGCGCTTCGACGAGCGCGCCAACATCGGCTGGGCACGCGCCATGGAGGAGGCGGGCGTGCACGTGGTCTACGGCCTGCCGACGCTCAAGACCCACGCCAAGTCGGTCCTGATCGTGCGCCGCGAGGGCGACGGCGTACGCCACTACGTCCACGTCGGGACCGGCAACTACCACCCGAAGACGGCGCGCCTGTACACGGACTTCGGGCTCTTCACGTGCGACGAGGAGATCGGGGCCGACGTCGCCGACATGTTCAACCAGCTCACCGGCTTCGCCCGCCCGGGCCAGGCGCGGCGCGTGCTCCTGGCCCCCGCCCACATGCGCGACGGCGTGATCGCCGAGATCGACCGCACGATCGAGGCCAAGCAGGCCGGGCAGCAGGTCCGGATCCAGATGAAGATGAACTCGCTGGTGGACAAGCGCTGCATCCGGGCGCTCTACCGCGCCTCGCGCGCCGGCGTCCCGGTCGACCTCAACATCCGCGGGATCTGCTGCCTGCGCCCGGGCGTCCCCGGCGTGTCGGAGAACGTCCGCGTCCACTCGATCGTCGGCCGCTTCCTCGAGCACTCGCGGATCTACCGCTTCGAGCGCGGCGACGAGGAGACGATCTACATCGGCTCGGCCGACCTGATGCCGCGCAACCTCGACACGCGCGTCGAGCTGCTCGCGCCGGTCCGCGACGCGAGCCTGCGCGGCGAGATCGCCGACACGATGGAGCGCTGCATGGCCGACAACACGAACGCGTGGGTGCTCGGCGCCGACGGCGCCTGGACGCGGCGCGAGCCCGGCACCGAGGGGCCGCGCAACGTGCAGGACGAGCTGCGCGCCTTCCACGCGGAGCGCGCCGCCGAGGCGCAGGCCGCGGCGAGCTAGCCGCTCACCAGTGCACGCCGCGCATCAGGTACGCGAGCGCGGTCGCCTCGCCTGAGGCGCGGTCCTGGTCGCCGCCGGCCTCGCCCTTCGCGGCCGACGACTCCGGGAACACCTTGTAGGCCATGTGGAGGATCTGGTCGACGGCCTTCGGCGCGAGCGCGTAGAGCACCTCGCCGAACGTCCCCAGCCGCGTGTTGATCTGCTTCGGCTTGCCGCGGATCGCCTCGCAGATCAGGTCCGCCGCCTCGTCGGGCGAGATCGTCGGGAACGAGTCGTACATCTTCGTCGGGGCGATCATCGGCGTCCGCACCAGCGGCATGTGGATCGTCGTGAAGGTCACGTTGTCGCCGATCGTCTCCGAGCTGGCCACGCGCGTGAACGCGTCGAGCGCCGACTTCGAGGCGACGTAGGCGCTGAACCGCGGCGGGTTCGTCTGGACGCCGATCGAGGAGACGTTGACGATGTGGCCGCTCTTCTGCTCCCGCATGTGCGGGAGCAGGGCGAGGATCAGCTTGACCGTGCCGAGGTAGTTGAGCTGGATCGTCCGCTCGAAGTCGTGGATCCGGTCGTAGGAGAGCGCCACCGAGCGGCGGATCGAGCGGCCCGCGTTGTTGACCAGGACGTCGATCGACGGGTGGTCGGCGAGCGCCTTCTCGACCATCCGGTCGATCGAGTCGTAGTCGCTCAGGTCGGCCGTGTAGACGTGCGCGACGCCGCCGCCGCGCTCGATCTCCTCGCGCACCTCCTCGAGCTTCTCGGCCGTGCGCGCGACGAGCAGCGGGATCCCGCCCGCGGCGGCGACCTTGATCGCGGCGGCGCGGCCGATCCCCGACGAGGCGCCGGTGATCAGCACCGTGCGCCCGTTGACCGCGGCGCCGAACGAGCGGTCCTTGAACAGGTCCGGGTCGAGGTTGCGCTCCCAGAAGTCCCACAGCTTCGCCGAGTAGGTCTCGAGCTCCGGGACCTCGATCCCCGAGCCGCGCAGGGCGCGCTGGGTGTCGCGGCCGTCGAAGCGCGGGACGAGCGCCATGTGCTCGATCACCGTGTCGGGGATCCCGAGGTCGGCGAGCAGCGTGCGCCGGATGTCCTTCAGCGCCGGCAGCTTCATCGCGTAGGACAGGACGCCCTTCGGCAGCATGTCGGTCATCCGCTTGTCGACGCGGATCGCCATCTGCGGGGCGTGGCCGGCGCGGGCGAACGTGTTGAGCACGTCGCCGGCGCGCTGCGGGCGGGGGTTGACGAGGTGGAAGGCCTGGCCGTCGAGGTCCGGCTCGTGGGCGATGTGGTCGATCGCGGCGGCGACGAAGTCGACCGGGACGATGTTGGTCCAGCCGACCTCGAGCCCGACGAGCGGGAACCACTCCGGCAGCGCGTGGCGCGCCTTCTGGATCGCCTTGAAGAAGTAGTACGGGCCGTCGATCTTGTCCATCTCGCCGGTGCGCGAGTCGCCGACGACGATCGACGGGCGGTAGACGCGCCAGGCCCCGTTCACGCGCGTGCGGACCAGCTTCTCGGACTCGAACTTCGTCCGGTGGTAGGGCGAGGGCAGCGCTCTGGCCCTCGTCGAACATGTCCTCGGTGAAGTGGCCCTCGAAGCTGCCGGCCACGGCGATCGAGGACGCGTGGTGGAAGATGCCGGCCTCGAGGTCGTTGGCGAGGTCGATCGCGTGCTGCGTCCCGGCGACGTTGTGGAGCGCGTTCGCCGTCTCGTCCGCGGTCATGTCGTAGATCGCCGCGAGGTGGAAGAAGTGGTCGACGTTGCCGCGCAGCGCGTCGCGCTGCGCCGCGTCGAGGCCGAGGTAGGGCTCGGCGAGGTCGCCGGTCACCGCGCGGATCCGTTCGCTGTCACCGCTCGCCGTCGCCCCGCCGAGCCGCGCCAGCTTCGCCTCCGACCCGGGGCGCACGAGCACGTGGAGCTCGCCGTCGTGGGCGAGCAGCCGCTCGACCAGGTGCCGGCCGATGAAGCCGGTCGCGCCCGTCACGAAGTAGGTCGGCACGTCGTCTGTCTCTCCTCGCTCGACTCGGTCCCCGGAGCGGGAGCCTATCGGCGGCTAGCCGACGCGCACGCGGACCGTCCGCGAGTACCCGCGCTCGTACGGGTAGCGGGCGCCCGGCTTGATCTTCGCGCGGAAGGCGAAGCGGCGGCCGCGGGAGCGCGGGGTCGCGGAAGCGGTAGTGGCCGCTGAAGCGCCCGCCGCGCCGGGTCACGGTGTCGGCGAAGGTGGTGAAGCGGCGCGCGCCCGGCGGGCGGCCCTGGAGGATCACGCTCGACGCCGCGCGCGGGCTCGGCGAGCCGGCCGCGGAGCGCGAACGGCCGGCCGACGCGCGGGGCCTGCGTCGAGGGGTAGAGCGACGCGCCGGCGCGCGCCCGCAGCTCGAGCTCGTCCTGCGCGGCGTTCAGCGCGTCGCCGAGCCGGTAGCGCCAGCCGACCACGAGCCGGCGCGACGCGCGCGCCCGGGTGGTGAGCGCGAACGTCCCGTCGCCCTGGGTCACCGCCGAGGTGCGGCGCCGGCGCAGGCTCGCGCCGGGCCGCAGCTCGCGGCCCTGGAGCCGGATCCGCGCCCCCGCGATCGGCTGCCCGGCCGCGTTGCGCAGCGCGCCGCGGATCACGACCGCGCGGCCGTAGCGGACGGTGCGCTTGCGCTTGCCGCCCTTCGAGAAGCGGGCGCTGAGCGTCGCGCGTCTCGGTCGCGCCGGCGCCGTTGATCCCGCCGCGCGTCGACGGGGTGATGACGTCGACGAGGAACGGGCCGCTGTCGGTCTGGTTGCCGGCGCCGTCGATCGTCCGCACGAGCACGTCGCGGCGGCCGATCCGCAGCGCGGTCGGGACGACCGGGGTCTTGGCGAGGTCCGGGCACGGCTTCGCGAGCCGGGCCGAGCACGTCGCGTCGCGGGCGCCGACGAGCACGGGCGCGGCGCCGGTCACGTCCCACAGCTCGACCCGGCGGATGCCGGCGTTGTCCGTGGCGCTGAGCACGACCGGGTCGGAGCCCTGGCGCTGCCCGCGCGCGAGCAGCCCCTCGGCGGCGACCGTCGGCGACGGCGGCGCCGGGTCGTAGACGGTGACGTCGACGCCGTAGAGCACGTGGAAGACGCGCCCGCCCGCGGGCGCGGAGCAGTTCGTGGTGCGGCGGAAGCAGCCGACGGTGATCGACAGCGAGCGCGCCCCGCCGCGGTAGGCGGCGAGCGCCCCGAACTGGCGCAGCGAGTTCGTCCGCCGGCTGATCGCGGCGTCCCCCGCCGGGTACCCGTACCAGCTGCCGGAGACCTGGAGCCGCCGGCGCGTGCTCGTGTCGTAGTCGCCCGCCCCGGCGAACGGGGTGCCGCCGAGCGAGTACAGCGCGTACAGCGGCCGCGTCCCCGTCAGCGGCGGGTTGCGAGTTGAAGTCCAGCAGCCGGTTGACGCGGAAGTCGGTGATCCAGGTCCCGATCGGGCTGGTGAACGTGAGCGACGCCGAGGATCCGTTGGCGATCGCCTTGTTGCCGTCGACGCGCAGGCCGATCAGCGAACCGGCCGGTGTGCAGTCGGTGTCGACGACGTAGTTCGTGACCGCGCTGCCGGTCCAGGCGCCGTTGCCCGCGTTCCCGCCGCCGGCGGCGCAGCGTGAAGACGTGGTAGCTGCCGGCGTGCGCGGTCGCGGGCGCGAGCGCGGCGAGGGCGAGCAGGAACGGCAGGGTCCGGCGCAGCATGGCGCCCGTCGTATACCCGCTCGGGCGCCGGAAGTTGCGGCTACCAGCCGCCGCGGACGTCGACGCGCGCCTTGCGCGCCTTCGCCGCCGCCTTGCGCGCGTCCTTGCGCTTCTCCAGCTTCCACTGGACCAGGCTCGCGCAGAGGATGAAGAGCGGGAAGAACGCGATCAGGATGAAGCCCGCGTTCGTGATCACCTTGTCGTTCGTCTCCCCCCAGAGGCCCTCGCCACCGTCGTGGGCGAGCGCGGCGGGCGCGGTGAGCGCCAGCAGGGCGAGCGTGAGAAGCGACGTCTTCAGGGCGCGCATCGGCCGTCACCGTACCATGGCCCCGTGGCCGTCGTCATCGCTTCAGACCTCGCCAAGGACATGGCCGGGGAGCCGCTCCTGCGCGGTGTCTCGTTCAAGCTCGAGCGCCGCGATCGGCTGACCCTGTCGGGCCGCAACGGGTCCGGCAAGACGACCCTGCTGCGCATGCTCTCGGGCGAGACCTCGATCGACGGCGGGCAGCTCGCGTTCGCCAAGGACACGCGCGTGAAGCTGCACGACCAGCGGCCGCCGCGCGACCGCGACATCACGCTGCGCGACTACGTGCTCGGGGGCTGCGGCGAGCTGCTCGCGCTCGAGGCGGAGCTGGCGCGGCTCGAGGAGGCGATGGCCGGCGGGCGCGATGGACGCCGCCACGCTCGACGGCTACAGCCGCGCCCAGACGCGGCTCGAGCACGCGGGCGGCTACACCTGGCGCGAGGGCGTCAACGCCACCCTGCACGGGCTCGGCTTCGCCGACGTCGCACCTCGACCGCGACCTCTCGACGTTCAGCGGCGGCGAGCTGACGCGCGCGTCGCTCGCCCGCGCGCTCGCCGGCGACCCGGACCTGCTGCTGCTCGACGAGCCGACGAACCACCTCGACATCGCCTCGCTCGAGTGGCTCGAGGGCGCACCTGCAGTCGCTCGACGCCGCCGTCGTGCTCGTCGCGCACGACCGCTGGTTCCTCGAGGCGGTCGGCACCGCCGTGCTCGAGCTCGAGGGCGGGCGCGGCCGCTACTTCAAGGGCACCTGGCACGCGTGGCGCAAGGAGAAGGCCGCGCGCGAGCTGGCGCTCGGCCGCGCGATCGAGCGCCAGGAGGCGGAGATCGCCGCGCTCGAGCGGTTCGTCACCCGGTTCCGCGCGGGCACGCGCGCGCGCCAGGCGCAGTCGCGCCAGAAGAAGCTCGACAAGCTGGACCGGGTCACGCGCGACCCGCGCGACGGCAAGGCGCTCGGCTTCGCGTTCAAGCCGCCGGAGCGGACGGGCCGCGTGGTCTTCGAGGTCGAGGACGGCGCGCTGCGGATCGGCGACCGCGTGCTGATCGACGACTTCGAGTTCTGGCTGGAGCGCGGCGAGCACGTGACGCTCGTCGGCGCCAACGGGACCGGCAAGACGACGCTGATCAACACGCTCGCCGGCGAGCGCGGCGCTCGACGCGCGGCAAGCTGCGGCGCGGCCACAACCTCAAGGTCGGGCTGCTCAGCCAGCACGCCGAGGAGCTCGGCGCGGCGCGGCACCGTGCTGGAGGCGTGCCAGCGCGCGACGGGGCTCAAGCCGAACGAGACGCGCGCGCTGCTCGGGCGCTTCCTGTTCAGCGGCGAGGAGGCCGAGAAGCCGCTCGACGGGCTCTCCGGCGGCGAGCGGCGGCGGCTCTCGCTCGCCGTGCTCGTCCAGTCGGGCGCCAACGTGCTGATCCTCGACGAGCCGACGAACCACCTCGACCTCGAGAGCCGCGAGGCGCTCGAGTCCGCGCTGCAGGAGTTCCCGGGCGCGCTGCTGCTGATCTCGCACGACCGCGCGCTGCTCGACGCGGTCGGCACGCGCACGATCGCGATCGAGGACCTGCACGCTGCACTCCTACGTCGGCGGCTGGCCGGAGTACGTGCGCGTCCGCGAGGAGCGCGCCGAGGCCGAGCGCGAGGCGAAGGCGCGCGGCAAGGCCGCGCGGCCCGCCCGCCCGGCGCCGCGCCGCGCCGGCCCCGGCGCCGTCGAAGAACCAGGTCAAGCGGGCGCGCAACCTCGAGACCGAGATCGAGCAGGCCGAGGCCGAGCTGGCGTCGCTCGAGCGGGAGCTGGCGGATCCGCAGGCGTGGAACGACCCGCGCACGGCGCGAGAAGTCGACGCGCCGCCACGCGGAGGCGAAGGCGCGGATCGAGGCGCTCTACGCCGAGCTGGAGGCCGTCGCGAGCTGAGCTCGCGCTGGGCCGGGCGTGGTTGGGCGCGCGCCGGGTGACCGATCCCCTCCCGGAGGCGAACGGCATGGGTGGGATGCCTCCGGGAGGGGACCGGATCACCCGTCTGCGGCGAGCGCTCGCCTTCTCCGGTCAGCCAGGGCCGAGGCTGGCGCCGACGCCGAGCTCCATCGCCTCGTCCCGGCTCAGGCTCGCGCGCGACGGGACGATCGCGGTGACCGGGAGCCCCAGGCGGCGGACGCGGGTGATCAGGTCGCGCTTGAGCCAGCGCGAGAACTGCTTCGGCAGCGTCGAGATGATGATCTCGTCGTGGTCCCCGCCCTCGACCGCTCCGCGCACGGACTCGTAGGGATCCGCTCCGCCGAGCAGGCCCTCGACCGGCGCGCCCGCGGCGCGTTCGAGATGCCGCAGCGCCGTCTCGAGCGTCCAGTCGGCGTGCTTGCGGTCGTCGACGTCGGGGATCAGCAGCGCGAACCGGCAGGGCGCCGCCTGCGCCCGGCGCCGGACCTCGTCGAGCAGCCGCTGCGTGGACGCGGTGCGGTTGGCGACGAGCAGGATGCGGGTGACCGGGCTCGGAGCCCATCGTCTACACGCCCCCTCCGCCCAGGTCGCGGACCGCCGCCTCGGCGACGCTGACCGCCGACCGCGGCGATTCGCGCGCCGCGCGGTGCCGCTGCGCCCTCGGCCTGGTCGGTGTAGTCGCGGCGCGCGCTGCGGTACGCGCGCCGGTTGCGGCGCATGTCGCGCCGGTAGGCGAGCCACTCCTGGACCGCTTGCGGGCGGGCACCTTCTCGGACGCGGAGGCCATCGGCTGCTCCTCGAGTAGATCGCCGGACCCCGACGCTACCCCCGACGATTTGTCGTAGCAAGCCCGCAACCCCGGGCGCGCGGCGCCGCCGCAGGCCGGATTGAGACACTGGCGGACATGGCACTCATCCAAGGACTCGACTTCATCGGCATCCCCACCCAGGACCCGGAGCGCGCCTGCCGCTTCTACCGCGACGTCCTCGGCATGCGTCCCGACGAGCGCGCCGAGTACGAGCAGTGGGCGGGCGACACCTGCTTCGAGGCCTGGGAGCCCTCGGAGATGGGGATGGAGTTCGTGGCCCAGACCGGCAACCCGCTGCCGCTGCGCGTCGAGGACGTCCACGCGGCGCGCGCGGAGCTCGAGGCGAAGGGCGTGACGTTCTTCGGCGACACGCTCGACACCGGCGTCTGCCACATGGCGTTCTTCGCCGACCCCGACGGCAACCAGCTCATGCTGCACCACCGCTACGCCCCGTACGGGAACGCGGAGGGCCAGGCATGATCGAGCGCATCGACGACATGCCCGCCGGCACGATCGGCTTCCGCGTCTCCGGCGACGTCACCGCCGACGACTACCGCGAGGTGCTCGCCCCCGGTCTCGCGGACGCGGAGGCGTCCGACGCGGGCGTGCGGGCGCTGTTCGTGATCGAGGACCTCCACGAGCTCGAGCCCGCCGCGCTGTGGGAGGACACCAAGGTCGGGTTCGACGCCGAGCTGCGCCACCGCCACGCGTGGAAGCGCTCCGCGATCGTCACCGACATCCCGTGGATGGTCCGGTCGATCCGGCTGTTCGGCTGGATGGTCCCCGGCGACGCGCGGGTGTTCGAGCTCGCGCGCCTGGGCGACGCGAAGGCCTGGATCGCCGGCTAGGCCCGCGCGCGCTTGATCGAGATCCCCTCGAGGACGTTCGCGACCGACTCGCAGGCGTCGACCGCCGCCTCGAGCGTGTCGAAGATGTCCTTCCAGCGGATCAGCATCATCGGGTCGATCCCGTTCGCGAACAGGCCGGCGACGGCCGCTCGCTGGAGCCGGTCGGCCTCGTTCTCGAGCCGGTGGATCTCGACGAGGTGCGGGGAGAGCGCGGCGCCGTTGCGCAGCCCGCGCAGGCGCGGCGGCGACCTGCTCGGCGCAGCCGACGAGCACCTCCGCCACCTCCTGCGCCTGCTCCATCGGCGCCTCGACGCCGTAGAGCCCGAGCTGGTCGGCGGCCTCCTCGGCGAAGTCGACGATGTCGTCGAGGGCGCCCGCGAGGGCGTGGACGTCGGCGGCGTCGAGCGCCGCGCGGCGGTGGCCGGTGCTCGCCAGCCGGTGCAGGATGTCGTGGGCGATCCGGTCGCCCTCCTGCTCGCAGAGCAGGATCTCGCGCGCCAGCGGCGCCTGCTCGGGATAGTCGGTCAGCAGGTCGCGGAGCAGCAGCGCGACGCGCTGCACGTTGCGCGCCGACTCCTCGAACAGCACGAGCAGCTCGGGGTCCGGCTTGGGCTTCGCGGGCCACATCGGCGCCGACGCTAGCCCGCCGGGGAGCGGACCCGCGCGGCGTTCACAACCCTTTCACGACCCCTTCACCAGGCGGTAACCGCTTCGACCCGGCGTCCGGCGAGTGTCTCCGGCCGATGGAGCTGACGCGCGAACCCGAGGTATTGCGGGCCGGGGATCTGGAGGTCCGGCCCGCCGATCACCTCGCGATCGCGAAGGGGCGGGCGCTGTCGCTGTCGGAGCGGGAGCTCGGCCTGTTGGCGGCGCTGGTCCGGAGACAGGGCCGGATCGTCCCGCGGGAGGAGCTGTACGCGACGGTCTGGGGGTCGCAGCTGCGACCCGACGACCGCTCCGTCGACGTCTACGTCCACAAGCTGCGGGCGAAGCTCGCCCGCGCCGTGCCGGAGTGGCGGTTCATCCACACGCACTTCGGCTTCGGCTACCGGCTGGAGCCGGAGCGTTCACACCCCTTTCACATGGGGTCCGATCACCGACCACAGGATGGGTTCAGATGAGGAGCAATCGATTTGTGCTGGCGCTCGCGCTCGCGGGCACGCTGGCCTTCGGCGTCGCCGCGTGCGGCGATGACGAGGACAGCGGGTCGTCCGGTTCGAGCTCGAGCGCGAGCTCGGACAGCGGCGGCGGCAGCCTGAGCGGCGAGATCGCCGGCGCGGGCGCGAGCTCGCAGGAGGCGGCGCATGCAGGCCTGGGTCACCGGCTTCCAGGACGCCAACCCCGACACCACGGTCTCCTACGACCCGGTCGGGTCGGGCGGCGGCCGCGAGCAGTTCGTGGCCGGCGGCACGGTGTTCGCCGGCAGCGACTCGGCACTCGCCGACGAGGAGCTCAGCGGCGCGCAGGAGCGCTGCGGCGGCCCGGACAACCTCGTCGAGATGCCCGTCTACATCTCGCCGATCGCGCTGATCTACAACCTCGACGGCGTCGACGACCTGCAGCTCTCGTCCCCGACGGCGGCGAAGATCTTCAATCAGAAGATCACGAACTGGAACGACCCGGCGATCGCCGCCGACAACCCGGACGCCACGCTGCCCGACCAGCGCATCACCGTCGTCAACCGCTCGGACGAGTCCGGCACGACCGAGAACTTCACCGACTGGCTGAGCCAGACGGCGAAGAGCGACTGGCCGCACGAGGTCAGCGGCGACTGGCCCGTCAAGGGCGGCGAGGCCGCCGCAGGGCACCTCGGGCGTCGTGCGAGGCCGTCGAAGTCCGGCGCGGGCGCGATCGGCTACGCCGACGCGAGCCAGGCCGGCGACCTCGGCGTCGCCAAGATCAAGGTCGGCGACACGTACGTCGCGCCGACCCCGGAGGAGGCGGCCAAGACGGTCGACGAGTCCAAGGAGTCCGACGACGCCGGCAAGTACGTGTTCACGTACGACCTGAACCGCACCACGACGACGGCCGGCACGTACCCGCTGATCCTGGTCTCGTACCAGATCGCCTGCACCAAGTACGACGACGCCGACCAGGGCAAGGTCGCCGGCAGGGCTGATGCAGTACATCGTCAGCGCCGAGGGCCAGGACGCCGCCGCGCAGGCGGCGGGCTCGGCGCCGATCTCCGATCAGCTCCGCACCCAGCTGGAGCCGGCCGCCAAGGCCGTCGGCGGTGGCGCGTAGTACGACCGATCCGCGCTCGCGTGCCCGGGGACGACCGTCCCCGGGCACGCTGCGCAGACCTCCTGAGGAGACCAGCTTGAGCCTGAACACCGAAGCCCCGGGACCGTCGCCAGTCGGCGGCGCGAACATCCGCGCGGGTGATCGCGTCTTCTCGGCCTTCGCCTCCGGCGCGGGCATCCTCATCCTCACCGTCCTCGCCGGCGTCGCGGCGTTCCTGATCGCGAAGGCCTGGCCGGCGATCACCGCGTCCTCCGACGCGATCCCGGGCGGCGAGGGGCTCATCAAGTACGTCTGGCCGCTGCTCTTCGGCACCCTGGTGGCCGCCACGATCGCGGTCATCATCGCCGTGCCGATCGCGATCGCGGTCGCGCTCTTCATCAGCCACGTCGCGCCGCCGAGGATCGCGTCGACGCTGAGCTACGTGATCGATCTCCTGGCCGCGATCCCGAGCATCATCTACGGCCTCTGGGGCATCGCCGTCCTCGGCCCGGCGCGCGGTCGGCGCCCAGGAGTGGCTCGCCGACAACCTCGGCTTCATCCCGTTCTTCGAGGGCCCGGCGTCGCTCGACCGGGCGGACGATGCTGATCGTCGGCCTCGTGCTCGCGCTGATGATCCTGCCGATCATCACCGCCGTCTCGCGCTCCGTCTTCACCCAGACGCCGCGGCGCCTGCAGGAGGGCGCGCTGGCCCTCGGCGCCACGCGCTGGGAGATGATCCGGATGACCGTCCTCCCGTTCGGCAAGTCGGCCGATGATCTCCGCCTCGATGCTCGGCCTCGGCCGCGCGCTCGGCGAGACGATGGCCGTCGCGATCATCCTCTCCGTCTCCGGCGGCGTCACCTTCAACCTGATCAGCTCGGCCAACCCGTCGACGATCGCCGCGAACATCGCGCTCGACTTCCCCGAGTCCTCGGGCATCGACGATCAACACGCTCGTCGCCTCCGGCCTCGTGCTCTTCGCCGTGACGCTGATCATCAACATGGCCGCGCGCGCGGTCATCAACCGCGAGGTGAGGATCTGATGATCGAGCTCGGCGACGAGCGCAAGGATCCGCCCGTGACCCAGCCCGAGGAGAAGCCGCCGCCCACGCCGCCCGAGGCGACGGCGGCGGACCGCTCCGCCGACGGCGCGGCCGTCCCGCCCGCGGTCCTCAAGGAGCGCCCCCGTCGCCGCGGCCGTCGATCGCGACGGGCGCGCTGCCGCCCAACGCGCCCTGGCTGGTGCTCGGCGGCGTCGCGGTGGTCGTCGCGCTGATCCTGCTGCTGATCGGCTTCAACGCCGCGCTGTTCGCTGATCGCGACCGCGCTCATCACGCGGGGTCGGGATCTACGCCTGGTCGCGCGCCGTCGAGGGCCGCCGCAAGGCGACCGACCGCGGCATGACCGTGCTGATCAGCTGCGCGTTCGCGCTCGCGCTGATCCCGCTCGCTCGCTGCTCTGGACCGTCGTCTCGAAGGGCGCCGCGCGCTTCGACCCGGCGTTCTTCACCGAGACGCAGCGCGGCGTGATCGGCGAGGGCGGCGGCGCGGTCGCACGCGATCATCGGCACGCTCGATGATCACCGGCGCGCGCGACGGTCATCTCGGTCCCGATCGGCATCATGGCCGCGATCTACCTGCAGGAGTACGGCGGCAAGGGCCGGCTCGCGCGGACGCTGACGTTCTTCGTCGACGTCATGACCGGCATCCCGTCGATCGTCGCCGGCCTGTTCGCCTACGCGCTGTTCGCGATCTTCTTCGGCCCGGGCATCCGGCTCGGGCATCATGGGCTCGGTCGCGCTGTCGGTGCTGATGATCCCGATCGTCGTCCGCTCGACGGAGGAGATGCTGCGGATCGTCCCCAACAGCCTGCGCGAGGCGTCCTACGCGCTCGGCGTGCCGAAGTGGCGCACGATCACGAAGGTCGTCCTCCCGACGGCGCTCGCGGGGATCGTCACCGGCGTGATGCTCGCGATCGCGCGGATCGTCGGCGAGACCGCGCCGCTGCTGATCACGACCGGCGTCATCTCGTCGATGAACTGGAACCCGTTCGACGGCCGGATGCAGAACCTGGCCGTGTTCGCCTTCAACGAGTACAAGACCCCGGGCGTCCCGCCCGAGCCGTCCTACGACCGCGCGTGGACCGCCGCGCTCGTCCTGATCCTGATCGTCATGGTGCTGAACATCGGCGCCCGCCTCGTCTACCGCCGCTTCGGCACGGAGCTCCGCTAAATGACCACACAGCCGGCCGGCGCCGTCCTCGAGGCGACCGCGAAGACCATCGAGGTCACGAACCTCAACCTGTACTACGGCGCCTTCCACGCCGTCAAGAGCGTGAACATGACGATCCAGCCGAACCGCGTCACCGCGCTGATCGGCTCGTCCGGCTGCGGGAAGTCGACGTTCCTGCGCTCGCTCAACCGCATGCACGAGCTGATCCCCGGCGCCCGCGTCGAGGGCTCGGTCGTGCTCGAGGGCGAGGACATCTACGCCCCGAACGTCGACCCGACGGCCGTGCGGCGCCAGATCGGCATGGTCTTCCAGGCGCCGAACCCGTTCCCGACGATGTCGATCTACGACAACGTCGCGGCCGGGCTCAAGCTCAACGCGCGCAAGATCAAGAAGGCGGACCTCGACGTGGTCGTCGAGCGCTCGCTGCAGCGGCGCGAACCTGTGGGAGGAGGTCAAGGACCGGCTCGAGCAAGCCGGGCATGGGCCTCTCCGGCGGCCAGCAGCAGCGGCTCTGCATCGCGCGGGCCACGGCGGTCGAGCCCGAGGTCCTGCTGATGGACGAGCCGGCCTCCGCGCTCGACCCGATCGCGACGCTGGCGATCGAGGAGCTGGTCCAGGAGCTCAAGAACCGCTACACGATCGTGATCGTCACGCACAACATGCAGCAGGCGGCGCGCGCGAGCGACATGACCGCGTTCTTCAACCTCGAGGCCAGCGGCAAGCCCGGCCATCTCGTCGAGTACGACTCGACCGAGAAGATCTTCTCGAACCCGACCGAGAAGGCCACCGAGGACTACGTGTCCGGCCGGTTCGGGTAAAGGGAGGGGCGGGAATGCCGAACTCACACCGCGTCCAGTTCGCCGAGGAGCTCGCCCGGCTCGAGGAGCAGGCGCTCGGCGCGCTCGACCTCGTCGTCACGACGCTCGACCGCACGCTCGAGGCGCTCGAGCACCGCGACATCGAGCTCGCCTCGATCGTCATCGCCGACGACGACCGGATCGACGGCCGCTACCTGGAGGTGCACCAGGGGATCCTGTCGCTGCTCGCGCTCCAGGCCCCCGTGGCCAGCGACCTGCGCGTCGTCGCCGCCCTGCTCCACGTGATCAAGCACGCCGAGCGGATGGGCGACCAGTGCGTGAACATCGCGAAGATCCTCCCGATCTCCGGCACCGAGCCGCCGGTCGACGACGACATCATGGCCAAGGTCGTGCGGATGGGCGCGCTCGCGCGCTCGGAGGTCTCGCAGGCCAAGCAGGCGTTCCTGCTGCGCGACATCCACCTGGCGGAGGACCTGGTGCGCCAGGACGAGGAGATCAACCAGCTCAACAAGGCGATCTTCCGCCGCGCCGTCGAGATCGGCGGCGACGTGGACGAGCGCGAGTGGGCGATGACGATGATGCTCGTCGCCCGCGCGCTGGAGCGGATCGGCGACAACGCGGTCGACGTCGGCGAGCAGGTGGCGTTCGTCGTCTCCGGGCTGTTCCGCGAGTTCAGCGACGCATCGCGCGCATAAAGCTGTGACCGCGGTGTTACCGTGCGGCGCGGAATCCGTTCCGGTGCCTATGCTGCCCCGCAGATGAGTCAGCCCTCGCCGATCCGTCTCGCCGTGCTCGACGCCGACACCGGCTTCCTGCAGGTGTTGTCGAAGCGGCTCGAGGGCGCCGGCTGGCAGTACCGCGTGCTGGCCTCGCCGGTGCCGCTCGACGCGATCGTCGCGATGCGGCTGAACGCGATCGTGCTCGACCTCGAGGTGCTCGGCCCGCAGGGCTGGAACTACCTCGAGAAGCTCTGCGCGCGGCTCCCCGGGCTGGGGGTCGTCGTCTGCACCGGCCGGTCCTCCGTCGCCCAGCGCGTGCGCGGGCTGCGGCTCGGCGCCGACGACTGGCTGACCAAGCCGTGCCACCCGGAGGAGCTGATCGCGCGCGTCGAGGCGGTCGTGCGGCGGCGCAAGCGCGCCGAGGCGCGCGTCGACTCCGGCCCGGTGGTCGTGGGCGAGATCGAGATCCGGGCCGACCAGTTCCAGGCCTTCGTCGGCGGGCGTGTCCGCCGACCTCACGCGGCGCGAGTTCGAGCTGATCCAGCTGCTCGCCGACGCCAACGGCCAGGTCATGCAGCGCGAGGAGATCTACCAGCGCGTGTGGGGCTACGCGATGGTCCACGGCGACCGCTCGGTCGACGTCTTCGTGCGCAAGCTCCGCCAGAAGCTCGAGAAGGTCTCGCCCGGCTGGCGCTACATCCACACCCACTTCGGGATCGGGTACCGGTTCGCGCCGGAGCCCGACGAGACCGCGGTCACCGCGGTCGAGCCCGCCGTCGCGCTCGAGCCGGTCGCACCGGCTCGAGCTGCCGGTGGCCGATCCCAGCGTGGCGTAGCTATCGTTCGGGGCCGTGGGCCCCGACCGCAACCGGCTGATCCGCAACTTCGCGATCCTGCTGCTGCTCGCGGTCGCCGTCTGGCAGCTCCCGGGCGGGAGCGCGGCGACCGGCACGATCAACAACATCCTCGGCCTCATCTTCGCGGGCGGGCTCGTGTTCCTCGGCTACCGGATGTACATGGAGCACCGCACGTCGCTGTTCATGCTCGAGGACCGGGTCCGCGGGCTGCTCTACGGCTCGATCGCCCTGATCGCGCTCGCGCTCATCGGCACGTCGGAGCTGTGGGACCAGGGCGGGCTCGGCGTGCTCGTCTGGCTCGCGCTGATCGGCGCCGGCGCCTACGGCTGCGTGACCGTGTGGCGGACGTCGCGCGAGTACTGACGCTCCCGCTCGAGGACAAGGTCCTCCTGCTCACGGGGGCGGACATGTGGTCGCTGCACGCGCTGCCCGCGGCCGGGCTGCGGCGCGTGGTGGTGTCGGACGGGCCCGCCGGCGTGCGCGGCGAGCGCTGGGACGAGCGCGACGTGTCGGCGAACGTGCCGTCGGCGACGGCGCTGGCGGCGACGTGGGACGCCGGGCTGGTCGAGCGGATCGGCGCGCTGCTGGCGGGGGAGTGCCGGCGCAAGGGCGTCGACGTCCTCCTCGCGCCGACCGTGAACCTGCACCGGACGCCGTTCGCCGGGCGCCACTTCGAGTGCTTCTCGGAGGATCCGCTGCTGACCGCCCGGATCGGCGGCGCCTACGTGCGCGGGCTGCAGTCCGGCGGCGTGGGGGCGACGGTCAAGCACTTCGTCGCGAACGACTCCGAGACCGAGCGCAACACGGTCGACGTGCGGGTCGGGGAGCGGGCGCTGCGCGAGCTCTACCTGGCGCCGTTCGAGGCGATCGTGCGGGAGGAGCGGCCGTGGGCGGTCATGTCCTCCTACAACGGGGTCGACGGCGTGACGATGTCGCGCCAGCCCGCTGCTCGCCGAGGTGCTGAAGGACGAGTGGGGCTTCGACGGGCTCGTGATGTCGGACTGGTGGGCGGCGTGGGACACGGACGCGCCGGCGCGCGCGGGGATCGATCTGCTGATGCCCGGGCCGGGCGGGCCCTGGGGCGCGGCGCTCGTCGAGGCCGTGCGGGCGGGGCGGGTGCCGGAGTCGGCCGTCGACGCGAAGGCTCGAGCGGGTGCTCGGGCTGGGCGCGCGGGCGGACGGCGCGACGGCGCTCGGCGATGCTCCCGCGCCCGATGCTCCGGAGGTCTCCGCGTTGCTCCGGGAGGCGGCCGCTGCCTCGTTCGTGCTCGCGCGCAACGCGGGGAACCTGCTCCCGCTGTCCGGCGGCTCGCTCCACCGCGTCGCGGTGCTCGGGCCGAACGCGGCCGTCGCGCGGACGCTCGGCGGCGGCAGCGCGACGGTCTTCCCGCCGTACACGGTGGCGCCCCTGGACGGGCTCCGCGCCGCGCTCGGCGACGGGGTCGAGGTCGTGCACGAGGGCGGCGTGCGGGCGGCCACGCGGAACTCGGTCGCGGCGCCGGAGCTGCTGCGGCTGCGGGGCGGACGGGCCGGGCGCGGAGGTCCGGTTCCTCGACGCCGAGGGGGCCGAGCTGGGCCGCGAGCGGCGGCTGGGCGGCGCGTACGCGTGGCACGTCGGTGTTCGGCGACGGCGTCGACGCGTCGCGGGTGGCGTCGGTCGAGGTCCGCACGCGCGTGGTCGCGGCGGTTTCCGGCGAGCACCTGATCGGCTGCTCCGGGCTGGGGCGGTTCACGCTGGCTGTGGGTTCCGGCGCGCCCGTCGAGGTCGAGCTGACGCTGCCCCCCGACGCGGACGTCGCTGCCGCGCACATGCGCCCGCCGCAGCACGCGGTGCCGGTCGGGCTCGCCGCGGGGGAGGGGGTCGACGTCGTGCTCACGCACGCGGTCGAGCGGTTCCCGTTCGACACGCCGGGCGACGTCTTCCGGCTCGACGTCGAGCCGCCGGTCGCGCCCGACGACGAGCGGCTGGACCGCGCCGTCGCGCTCGCGGCGGCGGCGCGACGTCGCGATCGTCGTCGTCGGCACGACCGACGAGGTCGAGAGCGAGAGCTTCGACCGGGCCTCGCTCGGGCTCCCGGGGCGCCAGGACGAGCTCATCGCGCGCGTGGCCGCGGCGAACCCGCGGACGGTGGTCGTGGTCAACGCGGGCGCGCCGGTGCTGATGCCGTGGATCTCCGAGGTGCCCGCGGTGCTGCTGACGTGGTTCGGCGGCCAGGAGTACGGGAACGCGCTCGCGGACGTGCTGCTCGGGCGGCGTGAGCCGGGCGGCCGGCTGCCGACGACGTGGCCGGCGAGCGAGGACGGGCTGCCGTCGCCTGTCCCGGCGGACGGGACGCTCGTCTACGAGGAGGGGCTGCTCGTGGGGCATCGCAACGCCGCGCTGCTGTCGGCGTCGCTGTTCCCGTTCGGGCACGGGTCGGGCTACACGCGCTGGGAGTACGAGTCGTTCGAGCCGCCGGCGGGTGCGGGCGAGCCGGCGTCGGTGGTCGTGCGCAACGCGGGCACGCGGCCGGGGCGCGAGGTCGTCCAGGTCTACGCCGTCCTGGCCGGGGAGCGCGGTCGAGCGGCCGGAGCGCTGGCTCGTGGGCTTCGCGGGGGTGTCGGCTGCGCCGGGCGAGTCGGTGGAGGTCGAGGTCCCGGTGCCGGTGCGCGGGCTGCAGCACTGGGACGTGGCCGCGCACGCGTGGGCGCTGGAGGCGGGCGAGGTCACGCTCTCCGCGGGTCGGTCGAGCACCGATCTCCGCCTCGCCGCCGCGCTGCGCGTCGGCTGAGCGGCCGCGGGGTTCCCGCTGGCCCCCGCGCGCCTCGCCGCCGCGCGCCCGCCGATCCGCGCGCGCCCCGCCGACCCCGCGCGCGCCCGCGCCGACCTCGCACGCGCCCCGCGCGTCCTCCGTCGCCATCTCGGCACGCTTTCGTCACCAACGCGTCTGGAGCCGCGCGCCTCCCCCCTCCAGGCTGCGACCCATGCCCCCACCCCCGCGCCACGAGGGACAAGCCGCGGCCGAGCTCGTCGCGATCCTGCCGCTCGCCGCGCTCCTGCTCGCGGGCGCGTGGCAGCTCGTCGTCGCGGGTCACGCCGCATGGGCGGCCGGCGGCGCAGCGCGCGCGGGCGCCCGCGCGGCCGCGATCGGCGGCGACGCCGAGACCGCGGCGCGCGGCGCGCTCTCCGCCGGACTCCGCCGCGGCCTCCGCGTCAAGGAGCCCGAGCGGGGCACGGTCACCGTCACCGTCCGCATCCCGCCGGTGCTCGGCCTGCGGGTCCTGGGCCACACGTCCGCGACCGCCCGCTTCCGGCCCCAGGAATGAGCCTCCGCCGTCTCGCACGCGCCGAGCAGCGGCCAGGCCTCCGTCGAGCTCGTGGCGCTGCTGCCGCTCACGCTCATCGTCGGCATCGCGATCATGGCCGTGCTCGCGGCGCGCGCGGCGGCCGGCGATGCCGCGGCCGCCGCCCAGGCCGGCGCGATGGCGCTGATCCAGGACGGCGACCCGCGGGACGCCGCACGCGACGCCCTCGCCGGCGACGCGCGCGACGGCGCGCGCGGATCGACGTCCGCGGGCGCAGCGTGGTCGTCACCGTCCGCCCGCCGTCGGCGCTGCCGTTCCTCGGCGAGGCGTTCGCGGCGACGGCCTCCGCCAACGCCGGTCCGGAGCCGTGATGACGAGCCTGCTGCGCCGGATCGCGGCGACCTTCGTCGAGCCCGCCTCCGCCGCCGAGTCTCCGCCGACCGTCGCGTCGCCGCCGACCGCGCCCGGTCAGGACGAGCCGGCGACGCCCGCGGTCGTCTTCACGCCGCCGCGCCTCGCGCGCGTCAGCCGGCGCGCCCGAGCGTACCACCGCACGCGGCCTGTGCACCGGTCGTACCCGCGCGGCCGGACGCGGCCCGTGCGCCGAGCGCCCCCGCGCAGCCGGACGTGGCCCGCGCGCCGAGCGCACCCGCGCAGCCGGACGCGGCCCGCGCGCCGAGCGCCCCTGCGCAGCCGGACGCGGCCCGCGCGCCGAGCGCATCCGCGCAGCCGGACGCGGTCGTGCTGGCGGCCGACGCCGCGGCGGTCGCGCTCGGCGCCGCCTGCGCCGGGGAGTTGCGCGCCCGCGCGCGCACCGGCGCGGCGCTGCTCTGCGTCTGGCAGCCGACGCGCGAGGAGGGCGACGACGTCGAGCTGCCCTGGGACGGCGACGAGGACGACGGCCCGCGCGCGTCCACTCCCGCCGGCGCGACGACGCCGGCGGCGCGCCGGCTCGCCGGACGCCTCGCGGCACACGGGCTCGAGGCGACCGCGCGCGGACGCCTCGCGTGGCTCGCTCTCGCGCCGGATCCCGCGCACGCCGCCACGCAGGTCCGTCGCTGCCTGGCGCTGGCCGACGCCCCGCTCGTGCTCGCCGTCGCCGGGCCGCGCGACGCGGCGTTCGAGCCGCTGATCGCGGAGGCGCGACTCGTGCTCGCGGTCCTCCCGGCCGACGCCGATCCCGCCCTGCAGGAGCTCGTCACCGCGGCGCTCCCGGGCCGCGGCGGCGCGATCGTCGCGCCGCTCCGCGCCGGTCCGCCGCGCTGGGCGGCGATGGCCGGACTCGGCCGCCTCCGATCGCTCGCGACGGAGGACGCGTGAGCGCGCGACTCGCCCGCGAGACTGCGCGGCCAGGTCGCCATCCTGCTGTCGGCGGCCTGATGGCCGTCGGCGCCGGCGCGGTCGTCCTCGGCGCCTTCGCGGCGGGACTGGGCGGGCGCGACGCGGCACAGCGTGCGGCCGACCTCGGCGCCCTGGCAGGAGCGCGCGCGATGCACGACGCCTACGACCGGCTCTTCGAGCCGGCGCGGATCGGCGGACGGCCGAACCCACGGCATCTCGACAAGGACGCGTACGTCGCACTCGGGCGCGACGCCGCGACGCGGGTCGCCCGCGCCAACGGCGCCCGCGACGCCGAGGTCGGCTTCCCGGACGCGGACACCATCGCGCCGGTGCGGGTCCGCGTCGACGTGCGCCGCCGGATCGAGATCGGCGGCACCGGCATCACCGCGCACGCGGACGCCGAGGCCGAGCTGGCGCCACCCGCCGGCGCCGGCGAGCTGCCCTTCGCCACCGGCGGCGGCTACGGCGGCCCGCTCGCGTACCGCCAGGGGAAGCCGATGCGGCCCGACGTCGCGCAGGCGTTCGACCGCATGGCGAGGGCGGCGGCCGCCGACGGCGTCGCGCTGGTGATCGGCAGCGCGTTCCGCTCGGACGCCGAGCAGGCGGTGCTGTTCGCGCGTCACCCGGATCCGAAGTGGGTCGCGCGCCCGGGCACGTCCCTGCACCGCAACGGCACCGAGCTGGACATCGGCCCGGCGCCGGTCTACCCGTGGCTCGCCAGCGAACGCGCCGCGCTTTCACTTCATGCAGCGCTACAGCTGGGAACCCTGGCACTACGGCTTCATGCTCAACCCGCGCTCGGCCCCGCGGAGCGCGGCGGCGGGCGCCGGCGGCGGGGACGGCGAGACGCGCGCGCGGGCTGCCGGATTTCGTGCCGGAGCGTTTCGCGCCGGCGATCAACGCGCGCGGCGCAGCGCTGGAGCGTCTCGGCGGTGCTGCTCTCCGCGCAGCTGTACGCGGAGAGCGGCTTCAACCCGTTCGCGGTCAGCCCGGCGGGTGCGCAGGGGATCGCGCAGTTCATGCCGGCGACCGCGCGCGGGATGGGGTTGCAGGATCCGTTTGATCCCGACCAGGCGATCGATGCGCAGGCGCGTCTGATGCGCGACCTGCTGCGCCAGTTCAGCACCGTCTCGCTCGCGCTGGCGGCCTACAACGCCGGGCCGGCGCCGGTGTCGGCGTGCGGCTGCGTGCCGAGCTTCCCTGAGACGCGCGGCTACGTCGCGCGGATCCTCGGGCTGATGGGCGGCGCGGGGGAGGGCCTGACCGCCGCCGGAGCCGGAGGGCTCGCCGTCAGGCTCGTCCGATAGCCCGTCCCGTAACCATCTACAGCGCGTGCTCGTCGGTTGCGTCGGTGGCTACGTGGCACGGATCACCCGCGTCGGAACCCGCAATCCCTTGTGAGCCAGATCTCCGAGGGAGTCGTGCAGCCGGACGTAGTTGAACGAGCCGACCGATTCGACGATCGCCAGTCGATCTGCGACCGGGATGGCCAGACACGGTCAGCGATCAACTCGGTCTTGAAGGAGTCGAGGGACGACTCGGCCATGGCGTTGTCGCAGGCGTCGCCGACGAACCGATCGAGCCGAGCACTCCGTGATCGTCGAGTACCTGGCGGAAGGCGAAACTGGTGTATTTGCTTGGACTCAAGGGGTCGTCGCAACACCGGGTTGTCGGTAGCGCAACGTAGCGTTGCTCGGGCCTTTCGGTTATCGGCACCCGTCACGACCACGACCTACCTCCGAAGCGGCCGTTCTGTCCGTGTCCTCCTTGAAGTCGCGGCGCCGTGCCCCGAGTATTTCGCTCGCAAGCGGCAAAGGAGCACCGAGATGATGTGCGCGATGGTGGTGCGGCGGCTGACGCCGGGGTCCTACGACGCGTTCCGGGCGGCCTGGGAGCCTCTGAAGGACGACGAGTGGCCCGCCGGCATGACCCGGCTGTGGATCGGCCGCTCCGAGGACGACCCGGACATTGTCGCCACCTGGGGACTGTTCGACCTCGACGAGGCGGGGCTCGACGCCATGCGCGACGACCCTGCGTGGATGGCCGCGGAGAATCGCCGCATGGAGCGGATGGCGCGGTTCGAGCAGCAGCTCGTGATCTCGGGCTACTTCCAAGTCACCGAGGAGGTCATCCCGCCGGCTGCACGCTCGTCGAGCTAGCCGACCGCAGATCCCGTACGAGGACGGTCAACGCCGCGTGGACACACACCATGCTCGATCGCGGTGCCGATCCGCTGGTCGAGTCACCGCTCTGCCGAGTCGCTGACATCGGCGAGTAGCGCGTCGATCAGCGCGTCCTGTCCGGGTGCGTTGCTCTGCTTGTTGACCGTTGCTGCGACTGTGATCTCTCGCTCGGGGATGTAGGCCAGGTCCGCATGGAAGCCGAAGCTGTCGCCGGTATGGGTCCAGACCTGGACGCCGCCGAGATCGGCGCGCGCCAGGCCGAGTCCGTACTCCGGCCAATAGCGCGTCCGAGTGGGTATGAAATGCGTCATCTCACGCCGCGAGGCCTCGCTGATCAGCGAGCCTCGGAACAGCTCGTCACCGGCGCGCGCGAGGTCTTGCGCGCTGGCGAGCATGCCTCCGGCGGTCCATGCCGTGGTGGCCTCGGTGGTGCTCGGCACGTAGGGGTTGTTGGGAGTTGGCTCGAGGTCGGCGTCGCCGTCAACGTCCTGGTGGCCGACCGCGACGGGTCCGCGCGGTCGCTCATCGCCCTGGAGGACGATTCGCGCGAAGCGCGTGCCTTTGAGCAGGCGACGATGCAGCTGGCGCGCGACGGTCGAGTGCGTCGCCCGCTCGATCACGAGCCCGGCCAGGATGTAGTTCGTGTTGGAGTAGCTCCAGTCCTCGCCCGGGTCGGACGCGTTCTTCGGCGCGTAGCGCAGCGTGCGCCGCGGTGTCCAGACGACGTCGTCGTCGCGCAGCTGTGCCTTCCAGAACGCGCTCTGGTCGGCGAAGTCGCTCGTGCCGGAGGTGTGGTTGAGCAGTTGGCGCAGCGTGATCTTGCGGCTGTCTGGGAACTCGGGGACCCAGCGGCTCAGCGGGTCATCGAGATCGAGCACATGATCCTCGGCGAGCTTGAGCATCAACGCCGCGACGAAGGTCTTGGTGATGCTGCCGGTCGCAAACAGCGTGCGCTCGGTCACGGGTCGATGGCTGCGAGCGTCGGCTTCTCCCACGCTGCCGGTCCAGGCACCCGCGCCCGGGATCACGACGGCCGCGGCCGCGCCTGGTAGTTCCTGGTGCTCGCGCACCTGCTCCAGCGTCGCCTGCAGCCGCGCGGCCAGGTCGCGTCGAACCCGCTCGGTTGAGTGCGAGCCGGTGACTGCGCGCCGCGATCGGGCTCGCCGCGCGGTGGCGAGTCACCGCCGCATCCGATCGCGCCGGCGACCGCTGCTGCAAGCAGCCCGGCCAGCAGCACCGCCCGAACCAGCACACGGCAAATGCGCGAGTACATGCTGATCGACATGCCGGCAGCGCTCCTTCCCTTGTGCTCGCGGCGCCGCGCGTCGACGGCTCCGCGCTTGCGCTCGCGCGTCCCTGCTCGCGCGCCGCTAGGCGCGGCGCTTCGCCGTGCGCTCCTTCAGGGCCAGTAACCCCTCGCTCCATTCTGAGTCGGCCATCGCGAACCTACGCCTCGTAGTGGACCGTTGCAAACCGGGATCCTTCGGCCGCTGCGCGACCGCTCCAATCGCCTGAGCGATCGCTAGCTTCTCCGGCCAGTGGACTGGGTGGCCGAGGCCGGCGCGCCAGCTTGTGGGCTTCACTCGGGAACGGTCTGGAGTCTGTCGCCGCTCGGGCTTCTGTCGTCGGTGTGGGAGATACTCCAAGGCCGCGTCGCCGTAGTGGGCGCGACGAGAGTGCCCTGAACGCCATGGCCCGCTCGCGTATCGGCAGGGGAAGCCGATGCGCCCCGACGTCGCGCAGGCGTTCGACCGGATGGCGAGGGCTGCGGCCGCCGACGGGGTCGCGCTGGTGATCGGCAGCGCGTTCCGCTCGGACGCCGAGCAGGCGGTGCTGTTCGCGCGTCACCCGGATCCGAAGTGGGTCGCGCGCCCGGGGACGTCCCTGCACCGCAACGGCACCGAGCTGGACATCGGCCCGGCGTCGGTCTACCCGTGGCTCGCGGCAGCAACGCGCCGCGCTTTCACTTCGTGCAGCGCTACAGCTGGGAACCCTGGCACTACGGCTATGTGCTCAACCCGAGTTCGGCCCCGCGCGCGACCGCCGCGCGCACGGCGGACGGTGAGCGTGCGGGCGGGCTGCCCGATTTCGTGCCGTAGCGGTTCGCGTCCGCGATCAACGCGGCGGCGCAGCGCTGGAGCGTGTCGGCGGTGCTGCTGTCTGCGCAGCTGTACGCCGAGAGCGGCTTTAACCCGTTCGCGACGAGCCCGGCGGGTGCGCAGGGGATCGCGCAGTTCATGCCGGCGACCGCGCGCGGCATGGGACTCGCGGATCCGTTCGATCCCGACCAGGCGATCGACGCGCAGGCGCACCTGATGCGTGACCTGCTGCGCCAGTTCGGCACGGTCTCGCTGGCGCTGGCTGCCTACAACGCGGGGCCGGCGCCCGTGTCGGGCTGCGGCTGCGTTCCGCCTTTCCCGAGACGCGCGGGTACGTCGCGCGGATCCTCGGGTTGATGAACGGGGCGGGGGAGGACCTGACGGGCGCTGCAGCGGTCGGCCTCGAGGTGCGACTGGTGCTCTAGCCGCCGGCTCGCTGCCGGGCGAGCGCTGGGGACCGCGCTTCGATGCTGAGCGAAGCTGAGCGATCGGCGATTCGATGCTTGCTACGACATTTCGTCGCGGGTAGCGTCGGACGTTCGGCGATCTATCAAGAGGGGAGCCGATGGCTTCGGTCTCAGAGACCGTGCGGGCCGCGCGCATTCAGGTGTCCGGACGCCGCACCGCGGGGCGTGCCACTCAGCCGGAGCGTGCTGTGGCCGAGCGGCGACGCTTGGAGCGCGTCTCCCGACTCGGCGTACCGGTCACCGCGATCATCCCGACGAGGCGGAAGCTCACGCGCGAGGAACGACGCGAGCTCGGAATCGCGGGAGGCGGCGGAGGCGACGCAGGCGGCGGCCTCGGCTGACACGACGCGAACGGAGCTGCCCACCCTCGCGAGCGAGGACCGCAATGCGCTTCAGGGCTGGGCCGTGACGGCTCGGAGCGCTGCGAGTGACTCGTCCAGCAGCGCGCCGAACTCGCGCTCCTCGCCGTCGGCGATCCAGCGGTCGAACGCGGAGCGGAAGACACCGATGGCGGTCTCCGCGGTCACGGACGCGTCGGGCTCGGGAACGCCTCGCTCGCGCAGGCCGGCGGCGAGCGCTGCCGAGACCGACGCGAGCTTGACGAGCTCGCGCTCGCGCAGTTCCGGACTGGCGTCGATCACCGCGTGACGGCGAGCGGCGAACTCGCGGCGGTCGACGAAGAAGGCGGCGACGGGCTCGAAGCTGGCGGCGATCGCCGCCAGCGGGCTCGCCGACGCCGGCGCGGCGGCGAGACCGTCGACGAAGAGCGCCTGGAAGGCGTCACCGCCGGCGAAGAGCGCCTCGCGCTTGTCGGCGAAGTGGCGGAAGAACGTGCGCTTGGTGACCCCGGCGCGCGCCGCGATGTCCGCCACCGTGGTCTGGTCGTAGCCGCGCTCGGCGAACAGCTCGAGCGCGGCTCGCTCGAGCCGTCCGCGTGCGTCGGGCTCCCACCGGGTCATGCGCCCCAGCCTACGATGTCACCGGGTGTCGTGCCAGTGCTACGCTCGATGTCACCAAGTGTCATCAAGCCATGAACAGGAGCACTCCATGCGTGTCCTCGTCACCGGTGCCAGCGGCTGGATCGGCTCCGCCGTGGTGCCCGAGCTCCTCGGCGCGGGCCACGAGGTCGTCGGGCTCGCCCGCTCGGACGCGTCCGCCGACGCCCTGAAGACGGCGGGCGCGGAGGTCGTCCGCGGATCCCTCGACGACCTCGACGTCCTACGCGACACCGCCGCGGCGTCCGACGGCGTCATCCACCTCGCGTTCAAGCACGAGCAGGCGTTCTCGGGCGACTTCCCGGCCGCCACCGCCGCCGACCGCGCCGCCATCGAGGTCCTCGGCTCGGCGCTGGAGGGCTCGGACCGCCCGCTCGTCATCGCCTCGGGGCTCGCCGGCGTCAAGCCCGGCACGATCGCGACCGAGGACGACGAGGCGACGGGCGGCAACGACCGCGCCCGCTCCGAGCAGGCCGTCCTGGCCCTCGCCGGCTCCGGCGTGCGTTCCGTCAGCGTCCGCCTGGCCCCGACGACGCACGGCGAGGGCGACAACGGCTTCATGACCTTCATCGTCGCCGCCGCCCGCGAGAAGGGCGTCGCGGGATACATCGGCGACGGCACGACCCATTGGACCGCCGTCCATCGCTCCGACGCCGCCCGTCTGTTCCGCCTCGCCGTGGAGCGCGCCCCGGCCGGCTCCGTGCTGCACGCCGCCGGGGAGACGGGCGTGCCGCAGCGCGACATCGCCGCGGCGATCGGCCGCGGCCTGGACCTCGACGTCACCTCGGTCGCACCCGAGGACGCCGCGGAGCACTTCGGCTGGCTGGGCGCCTTCCTGAGCATGGACATCCAGGCGAGCAACGAGAAGACGCGTGCGCTGCTCGACTGGCAGCCCACCGGCCCCACGCTGCTCGAGGACCTCGACGCAGGCCACTACTTCGACCGCTGAGCGTCGGCCGGGCTCGAGCCCGCGTGCGAAGATGGCGCCGGTGTCGTCGCGTCGCCGGCTCGTGCTCGCGGTCGGGCTGGTGGTCGCGCTGGCCGCGGTCGCTGCTGTCTGGCGGCCGTGGGACACGACCCCGTCGTTCCACGCGCCGGCAAGCGTCTCGGATCTCACCCGGCGGCTGGAGCGCGCGATCCCGGACACGATGCGCGACGCGCATGTGCCGGGGACGGCGATCGCGATCGCCCATGACGGGCACGTGGTCTGGACGCACGGCTTCGGCGAGACCCGCCCGGGTGGAGCGACCGTCACGCCGCGCACCCGGTTCCAGGTCGGCTCGCTGTCCAAGCCGGTCACCGCGTGGGGGGTCCAGACCCTCGCGCGGCGAGGCGTCCTCCCGCTCGACGAGCCCGTCGCGCGGGTGTTGCGACCCTGGCCGCTGCCGGGCTCCGGCGGAGACGTCGACGGCATCACGCCGCGCCGGCTGCTGAGCCACACGGCGGGGCTCTCCGTCGACGGCTACCTCGGCACGCCGCCACCGAGGCCGCCCGGCTCGACGCTCGCCTCGCTGCGCGGCCAGGGCGGCGAGGGCTCGGCCACCGCGGTGCGGGTCGTCGACCCGCCCGGGACGGGCTACCGGTACTCCGGCGGCGGCTACACGCTGCTGCAGGCGGCGATCGAACAGCGCACCGGCGTGCCGTTCGCGGCGTGGGCGGAGCGCGACGTGCTCGAACCGCTCGGCATGCGCGACAGCCGCTTCGGGCCCCTCCCCGCCACCGGCACTTCGGTCGCGTCCGGCCACGACGCCGACGGACGGCCCGTGCCCGACTACCGCTACGCAGAGCTCGCCGCGGCCGGCCTGACGTCGACCGCCGCCGATCTGGGCCGCTTCGCCGCCGCCCTCCTGCGCGACCCCGACCGTCTCGGCGCGCCACAGCCGCCCACCGGCGGCCGGTACGGCCTCGGCGTCCATCTCGATCGCCTGGACGACCACGTCCTCCGCGTCTCCCACCCTGGCGTGAACCGCGGCTGGTACGCGCGCCTCCTCGCCTATCCCGATCGCGGCTGGGCCGCCGTGGTCCTCACCAACGGCGACAACGGGAGTGCGGTCGCCGACACCCTCCAGCGCGCGTTCGAGGGGTGAGGAGGAATAACCGCGGGGGGACGCCGGTCTCGTCTCACCATGCATGCCTTGAACCTGAACGCTCGTGTCACGCTTGCCGCCGCCGTCGCGGCCGCCGTCGCCCTGGGCACCGCCGGCGCCGCCGGCGCTGCCGTCACGCCCACCGTGCAGGACCGCACGCTCACCGTCACGGGCGACGCAGCCGCCGACGTGCTCGCCCTCCGCTTCCCGGCCGCCGACACCACGACGCTCGAGCTCGATCTCGGCGACGACGGGACGGCCGACGTCCGCATCTCGCGCAAGCAGTTCGATCGCATCCGCGTGCTCGCGGGCGACGGCGATGACCGCGTGCGCGTGGACGACGGCGGCACCCGTGCGCCCGTCGGCGTCCCGATCTTCATCGACGGCCAGGGCGGCAACGACACGCTGCTCGGCGGTCGCGGCGCCGACGAGCTCACCGGCGGCGACGGCGACGACGTCGCCGAGGGCAACGGCGGCGCCGACGTCGTGGCGCTCGGCGCCGGCAACGACCGCACGGCGTGGGACCCCGGCGACGGCACCGACACCGTCGACGGCGGCGCGGGCTTCGACGCCCTCGCGGTCACCGGTGCCGACGGCGCCGAGCAGCTGCAGGCGATCGCGGACGGCACGCGGGCCCGCCTCACACGCGACGGCGCGTCGATCGCCTTCGCGACCACGCTGGAGCGCATCGACGTGGCGGCGCGGGGCGGCGACGACGCGATCACCGTGGAGGACCTCACCGGCACCGGGGTGCAGGAGCTGCGCGAGAACGGCGGCGCCGGCGCCGACGCGCTGAGCCTGCTCGGCACCGCCGCCGCCGACTTCGTCGACGTGCTCTCCACCGGCGGCTCGAGCTTCGTGCTCGGGCTGCCCGCGTTCGTCACGATCGACGGCGCCGACGCGGCCGACAAGGTCACGATCGACACCCGTGCCGGCAACGACCGCGTGAGCGGCAGCAGCACCGCGGTCCCGTTCGGCTTCACCGCGATCGGCGGCGACGGCGACGACAACCTGACCGGGAGCCCCGGCGCCGACACGCTGCTCGGCGGCGACGGGCGCGACTTCGTCGACTCGCGCAAGGGCGACGACACGATCCGGCTCGGCGCCGGCGACGACACGATCTCCACGCGCGCCGGTGACGGCCGTGACGGCGTCGAAGGCGAGGCCGGCCGCGATGTGATCACGCACAGCGGCTCGTCCGCCGGCGAGACGTTCGCGCTCTCGCGCGCCGGGACGCGCATCCACCTCGACCGCGGGACCGACCAGATCGACGGCGGGACCATGGAGGGCGTCAGCGTGTTCTCCTTCGGCGGCGCGGACACGATGACGTTCGGCGACATGACCGGGACCGGCGTCACGCAGATCGACGCCAGCCTGTTCGACTTCGGGGTGCCCGGCGGCAACGAGGACAAGGTCCGCGTCGAAGGGACCGCGGGCGCCGACAACATCCGGGCCGCGACCGCGAACGGCGTCGTGACCGTGACCGGGCTGCCCGCCACGGTCCGGCTCACAGGCATGGCGGCCGCCGGCGACACGCTCACGCTGGCCGGCGGCGACGGTGACGACCGGATCGACGGCGCCGACCTCGCGCCGGCCTCCTTCCGCCAGCTGCACGAGGGCGGGAGCGGCGCCGACGTGCTCGTCGGCGCCGACGGCGACGACGTCCTCACGGGCGGCGACGGCGCCGACGTCCTGCTCCCGGGCGAGGGCGACGACGTCGCGTTCGGCGCCGCCGGCGACGACCTGGCGCTCGGGGCGGGCGGCGACGACGTGCTGGACGGCGGCGCCGGAACCGACCGGCTGATCGGCGGCCCCGGCGACGACATCCTGCTCAACGGCGAGCTCAACACGCCGGACTGAGCACGCCCCTACCATGGCCGGATGAGCAGCCAGCGAGTCCCCGGCGGGGTGGTCCACAAGCTGCCCGCCGACCTCCGCGAGGCCCTGATCGGGAACAGCACGGCGCTCGACGCCTGGAAGGACATCACCCCGCTGGCGCGCAACGAGTTCATCTGCTGGGTCGAGGACGCCAAGCAGGAGCCGACCCGGGAGCGCCGCATCCGCCGGACCCAGGAGGAGCTCGAGGAAGGCCAGCGGCGACCGTGCTGCTGGCCCGGGTGCGATCACCGCGAGCGCAACGGCGGCTAGCGCGACGGATGCCCGGCTGGACGAGGACGAACTTCGGCGCGCTCCGCGACGTGAGTCCGCCGGACGTCCCGATGCAGTGGCGCTTCGCCAGGGGCGCGATCGAGTCGCGCGAGATCGGCGTGAGCCGCTTCACCTACGAGCCGGGCGCCCGGATGCCGTGGGGCCACCGCCACCGTGAGCAGGAGGAGGTCTACGTCGTCGTCGCGGGGTCCGGCCGGGCCAAGCTCGACGAGGAGATCATCGAGGTCGGCACCTGGGACGTGGTGCGCGTGGCACCGGCCGTCGT
>CAWBSJ010000015.1:0-53813 GCA_963791405.1 uncultured Solirubrobacteraceae bacterium
AGCGCCGTGCTGCTGCGGACGCCGGGGCACCTGCGCGCCGCGTTCGGCCACGAGGAGCGCTACATGCTCCACGAGGGCGATCTCGCGAACCCGGTCGACCGCACGCTCGAGTACTCGCGGCCGCTGCGCTCGCTGCGGCTGTGGATGGCGTTCCGCACCCATGGCGCGGCGCAGTACCGGACCTGGCTGGAGGGCACGCTGGAGAACGCGCGCCGGCTGACGGCGCTCGTCGAGGCGTCGCCCGACTTCGAGCTGCTGCACGAGCCGATGCTCTCGACCGTCTGCTTCCGCCACGTCCCCGCCGGCGCCGGCGACCTCGACGCGCACAACCTCGCGCTCGCGCGGGCGATGCAGCGCGACGGCCGCGTCTACCTCGCGCCCGCCAGCGTCGACGGCCGCGCGTGCCTGCGCGCGTGCTTCGTCAACTTCCGCACGACGCCCGATGCGGTCGCGTCGGTGCTCGACGTCGCCGCCGAGCTCGCCTAGAACAGCTCGCCGCCCTGGTCGATGATCACGACCACGGACAGCACGCCGAACAGGCCGACCGCCCAGATCAGCGCCACGAGCCGGTAGCCGCGGATCTTCAGCGGCTCGGGCAGGAAGCGGCGGTTGATCAGGATCAGCAGGATCGAGTAGACGAACATCACCATGCCGGAGAGCGCCGCGGCGAGGACGACGAGCGTCAGCGGCTGGTCGAAGCCCGCGAGCAGCACCGCCACGCCGAACAGGGTCATGCCCCACACGACCGCGAGGTACAGCTTGCTCTCGCTCCAGCGCGAGCCGTCCTTGACGTAGCCGACGAGCAGCACGTCGGCCACGAGCCGCGACACGTAGTCGACGATCCCGATCGCGGCGCCGAACAGCGAGATCGCGCCGACGATCCAGAACAGCGTGCCGAACCACGCGCCGACGGCCGCCTTCAGCGCGTCGCCCTCGGCCTGGATGAAGTCGAAGTTCGCCTCGTCGACGCCGTCGAGCCCGAACACCGTCGCCCGCGAGATGAGCGAGAAGACCGTGATGGTGATCGCGCCGATGACGAAGAACGACACGAACTGCTCGATGTTGGCCTTGCGCCACCAGTCGTGCCAGCGCTCGAGGTTGCCGCGGTCGGGGGCGAACGCGTAGCCCTGGCCCGACGGCGCCGCCTCCTCCTCGCCGCTGATCGGCGAGGTGATGCGCGGGGCGTACTCGCCCATCCCGTAGCCCTTGTCGCGGATCCAGTTCGAGATCACGAGGTTGTTCGTCCCGCCGGCGCCGGCGTAGGCGAGCGCGCCGAGCAGGACGGCGGCGCCGAGCTCGCCGGGGAACGTCCCGAAGCTCGTCGCGACCTCGTCGAGGTCGCGGTAGCTCGCGGCGGTCACCGCGGCGATCAGCGCGATCACGAGGAACAGGAGGACGAGCCCGACCTTCACGAACTCCGTCCGCTCGAGCGTGCGGTAGACGACCGGCGAGGCGCTCAGCGCGACGGCGATCAGCAGCATCGCCGGGATCGCGACCCAGCGGGCGCTGTCCTCCGAGCCGCCGAACACGAACAGCAGCGCGGTGGCCCCGCTCGTGGCCCAGGCGGGCCACATGTTCGGGACGATCGCGCAGGCGCACATCACCAGCCCGAGCGGCTTCCACAGCCGCTGGAAGCCGGTGACCGCCGTCTCGCCGGTCGCGAGCGTGTAGCGCTCGACCTCCATGTTGATGAAGAACTGCGTCAGCAGCCCGACCAGCGCGGCCCACAGGAACACGAGCCCGACCTGCGAGGCGATGTACGGGAAGAGGACGTACTCGCCCGAGGAGATGCCGACGCCGACGAGGATGATCCCGGGGCCGAGGATCCTGCGGAGCGGCGGCGCGGCGGGCAGCTCGCGCTCCTCGACCGCCCCGATGGCGGCGGCCGGCGGGTGGACGGTCTCGTGCTGCTGCTCGGCGGTCGGAGCGGTGGCCATGCCGCCCTGCTTTCCCGATGTGCCGATCGTTACACGCGGCCGGGCGCCTGCAGCGCGGAGGGCAGCACCGTCAGCTCGGGCACCGCGACGCCGGCGGGGAGCGCGGCGAGCACGGCGATCAGCTCCGCGACGTCGGCGGGCCGCAGCATCCGCTCCCGGACCTCGGCGGGCGGCGGGCTCCGGCCGCTTGTCGATCAGCGCCGAGTCGACCATCCCCGGCGCGACGACGCTGAAGCGCACGCCGCTCCCGCGCTCGTGCTCCTCGAGCCCCGCCGCGCGGGCGAAGGCGAGCGCGCCCGCCTTGGCGGCCTGGTAGGCCGGCCCGGAGCGATCCGGCCAGGACCCGGAGACCGAGCCGACGACGATCGCGAGCCCGCCCGCCGCCCGCAGCGCCGGCAGCGCCGCGTCGACGACGTGGAAGACGCCGGTCAGGTTGGTCGCCACCACCGCGTCCCAGCCCGCGGCGTCGAGCTCGCCGAGCGCGCGCCGCGGGACGTTCGTGCCCGCCGCCGCCACGAGCACGTCGAGCCGCTCGACGCCGGCGAACGCCGCGCGCGCCGCCGCCGCGTCGGTGACGTCGAGCGCCAGCGCCCGCGCGCGCGGCCCCTCGCCGAGCCCGGCCACGATCGCGTCCCGGCGCCGCGCGAGCCCCGTCACCGACGCGCCGAGCTCGTGCAGCCGGCGCGCCGTCGCGAGGCCGATCCCGCTGGACGCGCCGCTCACCGCGGCCGTCCGCCCGTCGAGCGCGCCCGGGGCGACGATCATGCCGCGCCGAGGAAGACCTTGAGCCGGGCGGACGGCCCGGCCGCGAGCTCCGCGAACGCGTCCGGGCCGGCGTCGAGCGGGAGCACCGGCTCGAGCTCGCCCAGGCCGGCGGTGCCCTCGAGCAGGAGCCGCAGCGCCGTCGTCGTAGTCGTCGTCGGTGTAGGCGTAGGCGCCGCGCACGGTCAGCCCGCGGCGGATGACGTCGTGGAAATCGAGCGCGGTCGGGTCCTCGGCGAGCCCGATCAGCACCGCGCAGCCGCCCGGCCGCAGCAGCGCGACCGCGAGCCGGCGGGTGGTCTCCAGCCCGGCGCCGTCGAACACGAGGTCGGCGTCGGCGATGTCCTCGGCGTCGGCGAGCACGGCGTCCGCGCCGAGCGCGGCGGCGGCCGCGCGGCGCTCGGCGTTGGGCTCCACCACGCGCGGTCCAGGCCGCGCCGCCGAGGATCGCGGCCTGCAGGGCCATCAGCCCGATCGTCCCCGCGCCGAGCACGACGACGCGGTCGACCGGACCGCCCTCGACCCCCGCGCGGCCGATCCGCGCCGCGTGGACGCCGTTCGCGAACGGCTCCGCCAGCACCCCGAGCCGCGGGTCGGCGCCGGGCGGCAGGCAGCGCAGCCGGCCGACGGGCACGCGCACGAGCGTCGCGAAGCCGCCCGGCCGGTGGACGCCGATCAGCTCGCGCCGGGTGGAGAGCTGCTCGATCCCCGCGAGCGCGTCGTCGCCGGCCACGAGCGGGTTGACCGCCGCGTCGCGGCCCTGCCAGCCGGGATCGACGCCCGCTCCGACCTCGACCACCCGGCCCGCGAGCTCGTGGCCCATGATCAGCGGCGGGGTGCGGTTGGCCTGCGTCCCGAGGTAGCCCTCGAGGTCGGAGCCGCAGATCCCGGTGGCCGCGGGGGCGAGCAGCACCTCGCCGGGCGCCGGCTCGGGATCGGGCAGCTCGTCGACCGACATCCGCTCGGGGCCGTGCCAGACGAGGGCGCGCATGGACCCGGATTACCCGCGCGCGATGATTTCCGATACCCGGGACCGTCACACGTACATGGAACAGACCGACCAGGCGGCCGTCGCCGCCGCGACGGCGGGCGACGAGGCCGCGTTCAGCGCGCTCGTCGCGCGTCACCGCCACGAGCTGCAGGTCCACTGCTACCGGATGCTCGGCTCGCTCGACGACGCCGAGGATCTGCTGCAGGAGACGTTCCTGCGCGCCTGGCGCCGGCGCGAGACGTACGCGGGGCGCTCGACGTTCCGCGCCTGGCTCTACCGCATCGCCACCAACGCCTGCCTGGACGAGCTCGCGCGGCGCCCGCGCAAGCCGTCCGGCGGCGAGGTGCTGTGGCTCCAGCCCTATCCCGACGAGCTGCTGGAGGCGATCCCGGCCGAGGCGGAGGACCCCGGCGCCGCCGCGGTCGAGAAGGAGACGATCGAGCTCGCCTTCATGGTCGCGATCCAGCACCTGCAGCCGAAGGCGCGCGCCGCGCTGATCCTGCGCGACGTGCTCGACTGGTCGGCGAAGGACGCCGCCGCGCTGCTCGACACCAGCGTCGCCGCGGTCAACAGCGCGCTCCAGCGGGCGCGCGCCGACATGCGCGCCCACCTGCCCGAGCAGCGGCTCGCGTGGGAGCCGGGCGCCGACGCGACCGCGGCCGAGCGCGACCTGCTCGCCCGCTACATCGACGCCACCGAGCGCGGCGACCTCGAGGCGCTCGCGGCGACGATGCGCGCCGACCTGCAGTTCTCGATGCCGCCGCAGCCGGGGCTGTTCCGCGGCCGCGAGGAGGTCATCGGGTTCTGGGTCTCGGGCGGCTTCGGGACCGACGGCGTTCCGGATGCGCTGCGCCGTCGGCCGCGCGAACCGCCAGCCGGCGGTCGGGTGCTACGTCATCAGCGCGGAGACCGGGCGGTACGAGCCGATGGGCGTCGACGTCATGCGGATCGCGGACGGGCGGATCGCGGAGATCATCACCTTCGACGCGCACATGTTCGCCCCGCTCGGGCTCCCGGCCGCGCTCTGATGGACCCGTTCGCAGGGCCGGTCCCGGCGGGCTTCGCCCGGCGCCGGATCACGCTGGCGCCGCGCGCGGAGCTCGCCTTCGACGCGGCCGCGTGGGCCGACGCGATCGTGCGGGTCGAGCGGGGGACGCTCGAGCTCGTCGGCCGCGCCGGCGTGCGCCGCCGCTTCTGCGCCGGCGCCGTCCTCGCGCTCGCGCCGCTGGCGCTCTCCGCGCTGCGCAACCCCGGTCCGGAGCCGGTCGTGCTGCTGGCCGTGACGCGCCGCGATGAGTTCTCGCGCCCGCTCCCGTCATAGACCCATGACACCCGCCGAGACTCCCCAGCAGGCCGGCCGGCGCGAGTGGATCGGACTCGCCGTCATCGCGCTCCCCTGCCTGCTCTACTCGATGGACCTGACCGTCCTGAACCTCGCGCTCCCCGCGATCAGCGAGGACCTCCGCCCGAGCAGCAGCGAGCTGCTCTGGATCGTCGACATCTACGGCTTCCTCGTCGCCGGGCTCCTGATCACGATGGGGACGCTCGGCGACCGGATCGGCCGGCGCCGGCTGCTGCTGATCGGCGCGGCATCGTTCGGCGCGGCGTCGGTGCTCGCCGCCTTCGCGTCGAGCGCGCCGATGCTGATCGCGGCGCGCGCCCTGCTCGGCGTCGCCGGCGCGACGCTCGCGCCCTCGACGATGGCGCTCATCTTCAACATGTTCGCGGACCCCGGCGAGCGCAAGATCGCGATCGGCGTCTGGATCGCCAGCTTCTCCGCCGGGGCGGCGATCGGCCCGCTCGTGGGCGGCGCGCTGCTCGAGCTGTTCTGGTGGGGCTCGGTGTTCCTGATCGGCGTCCCGGTGATGGCGCTGCTGCTCGTGCTCGGCCCGCGGCTGCTGCCGGAGTCGCGCGACCCGGACGCCGGCCGGCTCGACCTCGTCAGCGCGGCGCTCTCGCTCGGCGCCGTGCTCGCGGTGATCTTCGCGCTCAAGCGGCTGGCGGAGGACGGCCTGCACTGGACGCCGTTCGTCGCCGTCGCCGCCGGCGTGCTCGCTGGCCGCGCTGTTCGCGCGCCGCCAGCGCCGGCTCGACGACCCGCTGATCGACCTCGACCTGTTCCGGATCCCCGCGTTCAGCGCCGGCCTGGCCACCAACGTGCTCGGCTTCTTCGCCGCCTTCGGGCTGTTCGTCTTCATCGCCCAGTACCTCCAGCTCGTGCTCGGCTACTCGCCGCTCGAGGCCGGGCTGTGGTCGCTCCCCTCGGCGCTCGGCTTCATCGCGGGCGCGATGCTCGCTGCGCCGCTGCTCGGCGGCGTCCGCCCCGCGTACGTCGTCGGCGGCGGCCTCGGCCTCGCGGCGCTCGGCTTCGCGCTGATCGCGCAGGCGGGCGGGATCGGATGGGTCGTCGCCGGCTCGGTCCTGTTCTCGCTCGGCCTCGCGCCGGTGGCCGCGCTGTCGACGGAGCTCGTCGTCGGCGCGGCGCCGCCCGAGCGCGCCGGGGCGGCGTCCGGTATCTCGGAGACCGGCGCGGAGCTCGGCGGCGCGCTCGGGATCGCGGTCCTCGGCAGCATCGGCACCGCCGTCTACCGCAGCCAGATCGCGGTCCCGGCGGGCGTGCCGGACGCCGCGGGCGACGCGGCGCGGGACACGCCGGGCGGCGCGGTGGCGGCCGGCGAGTCGCTGCCGGGAGAGCTCGCCGCCGACCTGCTGCACGCGGTCGACGTCGCGTTCACCGACGCGCTCCAGGCCGCGGCGCTGACGAGCGCGCTGGTCGCCGCCGCGGCGGCGGTGCTGGCGACGCTGCTGCTCCGCCGGGTGCGCGCGACGGCCGCCGCCTGAACGTCAATCGCGCGGGATCAGCTCCGGCCCGCGGTTCAGCAGCGTCGCCCGGGTGAGCTTGGCGTCGCCGAAGCGGTCGCGCACCGCGTCGACCGCGGCGTCGGTCGCCGGCGCGCCGCCGTCGAGCGGGAGCGCGAGCTGCGCCGGCGCCTCGGCGAGGTTGCCGACCGACAGCCCGAGCAGCGTGCAGCCGCGGCGCGCGACCAGCGGCGCCGCGGCGGCGAGCAGCTCGCGCGCGGCGGCGAGCACGTCGGCGTGGGCCGCGGTCGGCTCCGGCAGCGTCCGCGCGCGCGACGCGCGCGTGAAGTCGTCGAAGCGGAGATGCAGCGTCAGCGTGCGGCCGGTGCGCGCGCCGGCGCGCATCCGGCGCGTGACGCGGTCGGCGAGCGCGAGCAGGACGGCGTCGAGCGCGGCGGCGCCGTGCGGCCCGCGGCCGAGCGCGTGCTGGGCGCCGTAGCTGCGCCGGCGCGGCGGCGGCCGGACGGCGCGGAGCTCGCGGTGATGCGCGGCGGCGTGCAGGTACCCGCCCGCCGCGCGGCCGAGGATGCCGATCAACTCGGTCTCGCTGCGCGCGGCGGCGTCGGCGACGGTCCGGATCCCGCGCGCGTGCAGCTTCCGGGCGGTCTTCTCCCCCACGCCCCACAGCGCCTCGACGGCGAGCGGGTGCAGGAAGGCGGTCTCGTCCGCGCGCGCGAGCTCGAGCAGCCCGTCGGGCTTGGCGGCGCGGCTCGCCATCTTCGCCAGCAGCCGCGTCCGCGCCACGCCGACGGTCACCGCGAGCCCGACCGTCTCGCGCACGTCGCGGCGCAGCCGTGCCGCGATCGCGCGCGGCGCGCCGGCGATCCGCTCGAGCCCGCGGACGTCGAGGAACGCCTCCTCGAGCGAGAGCCCCTCGACGACCGGCGCCGTGCGGTCGAAGACGGCGAACAGCGCCCGGCTCGCGGCGACGTACGCCTCGAAGCGGGCGGGGACGACGATCGCCTCGGGGCACAGCCGCCGTGCGCGGGCGCCGTGCATGCCGCCGTGGACGCCGCGCGCCCGCGCCTCGTAGCTGGCCGCCATGACCACGCCCTCGCCGACGATCAGCGGCCGGTCGCGGAGCGCCGGGTCGTCGCGCTGCTCGACGGAGGCGAAGAAGGCGTCGGCGTCGGCGTGCAGGATCGACACGAACACATGTTCGCATCGAGGCGCAACCCTACGGGCGGTAGCGGACCTCGAGCATCTCGCAGCCGTCGTCCGTCCGCCACGGGCCGTGGACCATCCCGGGCGGGCGGCACGCGTAGTCGCCGGCCGCGAACGTGCGGTCCAGCGTGAGGTCGTGCATCGAGCCCGTGAGGATCAGGACCTCCTCGACGTGCTCGTGCGCCACCGGGCCGGCGGCGGAGGTGTCGATGCCGGGCGCCCAGCGGAGGATCCGGGTCAGCATGCCCGTGGCCGGGTCGCGCGCCAGCACCCGCTCGGTCACCCCGTCCGCGACCGCGACCCACGGCATGTCGGCCGCGGGGGAGAACTCCAGCGCCGGCTTCATGAGCCGCATCGTCGCAGGAATACTTCAGTGAGTTTATGTACTATGTGGGCCATGTCCGTCCGCACGCGCCCGGCGACCCCCGTCACCGCGCTCCCCCCGCTCCGCCGCGGCGGCCGCACGCCGCGGATCCTGCTGGTGGGCGCGTACGAGCGCGACAACCTCGGCGACCTGCTGTTCCTGCTCGTCACCGAGCGCTACGTCGCCGAGGCGGAGGTCGTCGCCGCCGCCCCGTTCGCCGCCGACATGCGGCCGCTGCTCGACCGCCGCGTCCACGCCTACGGCCCGCTGCTGCGCGACGAGCCGTGGGACGTCGTGTGGACGGTCGGGGGCCAGGTCGGCTCGATCGACCTGCGCCGCGCCTACCGGCTCTCGGCCTCCCCCGAGGCGCTCGACCGGTTCGACCGCGCCAACCCGTTGTCCCGCGCGCGGATCCTCCGCCGCGCGGTCGGCGGCGTGCGCGTCGAGGCGCCGTACATCCCCGACCTGACGCCGGGCGCGCTGACGATCGTCAACTCCGCCGGGCTCTCCGGCATCCGCTGGCTCCCCGCCGCGCGCCGCGAGCGGCTCGTCGCGCTGCTGCGGACGCGGTCGTCGATCACCGTCCGCGACGGCGCGTCGAGCCGCTTCCTGACCAACGCCGGCATCGAGCACGACCTGGCGCCCGACGCGGTCCACGCCGTCAACCGGCTCTGGCCCGGCGAGCGCGACCCGCGCTCGGACGTCGCCGTCGTCCAGGTCTCGCGCGGCATCCTCGCCGAGCTCGGGCACGAGCGCCTCGCCGCCGCGCTCGCCGCGAGCCCGGCGCTGCGGGCGCTGCGGATCCGGCTCCTCCTCGCCGGGACCGCGAACGGGCACGACACCGTCGAGGACCTGGAGCAGCTCGCCGCCGCGGTCCGCCGCGCCGTCCCGGGCCGCGACATCGCCCTGCTCGAGGCGCGGCGCCCGCGCGAGCTGGTCGAGGAGATCCGGCGCGCGAAGGTCGTCGTCGCGAGCTCGCTCCACCTGCGGATCGTCGCCGCGGCGTACGGGATCGGACGCGTCAGCCTCGCCCGCCCGAAGACCACCCGTTACGCGCGGACGTGGGACGCGGACATGCCGTTCGACGTCGGCCCGGACGGGCTCGACGCCGCCGTGGCGCGCGCGATCGCGCGCGCGGAGGAGCCCGAGGCGGCCGCCCATGCGGCCGGCCTGTCGCGGCTCGCGCACGAGCGCCTCAACGCGCTCGCGCACCGGGCGCTCGAAAGCGTGCCCGCCTCCTACGCCGGGTAGTGCCGCCGCAAGGCAAGCGGCAGCGGGAGGGGTCATGCATCGTCGAGTCGGGCTCGCGGTCCTCGCGGGCGTCGTCGCGTTCCTGGTCGGAGGCGCCGCACCGGCGCACGCGCAACAGCAGTCCGAGGTCGTCGGGCTGCTGCAGGAACTGGTCCGGATCGACACGTCGAACCCGCCGGGGAACGAGGCGCAGGTCGACGAGCTGCTCCGCGCGCGGCTCGCGCCGCTCGGCTTCCAGGTCGAGATCGTCCCGACGCCCGCGCCCGGCAAGTCGCACCTGATCGCGCGCCTCCCGGCCACCGCGCCGAACGGGGAGGGCCCGCTGCTGCTCGCCGGCCACGCCGACGTCGTCGGCGTCGAGCGGCCGCTGTGGACGAAGGACCCGTTCGCCGCGACGATCGAGGACGGGCGGCTGTTCGGCCGCGGCGCGATGGACTTCAAGGGCGGGCTGGCGGCGTTCACGGTCGCCGCGATGCGGCTGGCGCGCGAGGGCGCGCCGCGCACGCGGGACCTGATCCTGCTCTCCGAGGCCGACGAGGAGGGCGGCGCCTACGGGACGACCTGGCTCGCCGAGAACCACTGGGACAAGATCCGGGCGACCGAGTCGATCAACGAGGGCGGCTGGATCTTCGCCGGCGGCCGCGGCGGCGCCCGGCTGATGGGCATCACCACGATCGACAAGAACTCGCTCTCGGTCACCTTCCGCACGCGCGGGACGTCGACGCACTCGTCGCGGCCGCTGCCCGACAGCGCGCTCCGGCGCCTCGTCCGCGCCCTCAACCGGGTCGAGCACTACGACACGGCGCCGCGGATCACCCCGACGGCTCGGACCTACCTGCGCGCCTGGGCGCGCGCGTCGAGCGGCGCGACGGCGCGGCGGCTGCGCGCGATCGTCCGCACGCGGCGCGCGGCAGAGCGGCGGCGGCTCGCGGACCGGCTCCAGCAGGGCCCGTGGGGCGAGCTCTACGACGGGCTGGTGCGCAACATCTTCGTCCCGACGATCGTCGGCGGCGGCTTCCGCGCCAACGTGCTCCCGGGCACCGCCGAGGCGACGGTGAACATGCGGATGCTGCCGGGGCAGAAGCCGCGGCCGCTGATCGCGGAGCTGCGCCGCGTGGTCGACGACCCCCGGGTGAAGATCGAGCCGATCGTGACCGGCGACGCGACCGTCGAGGAGACGCTGGACGCGTTCGACAAGCGCGCGGAGCAGGCGCCGTCGACGATCGACACCGACCTCTACCGGACGCTCGTGGCCGAGGGCCGGAGGCAGTGGCCGGGCACCGAGGTCGCGCCCGCGCTGTTCGAGGCCGGCACGGACGCGACGCCGTGGCGGTCGCGCGGGATCCCGGTCTACGGGATCTACCCGTACCCGATCAGCCACGCCGACCTGAAGGCGATGCACGGCAACGACGAGCGCGTGCCGATCCGCGGGCTCGAGCAGGGGACCGACATGCTCACGCGCGTCCTGCGCGCGACCGTCGGTTAGCCCCGCCCGGCCCCCGCGCGCGAGCGCGGGGGCCGGTCCGAGCTCCGCGCCGGCCTGCGCGAGGTCGCGCTCGCGGTGGAGGACGCGCGCTCCATCGTGTAGACCTCCGTACTCCATTTCGACCAGCAGGAGGCGACGTCGTGGCGGTGACCGAGGACCAGGAGCAGGGCACGTTCATCCGTCCCGACGGCAAGGAGAAGGTGACGGGGTCCGGGCGCTACACCGCCGACCTGAACGTGACCGGCCAGGTCCACGCCAAGTTCCGCTACGCCGACCACCCGCACGCCCGGATCACGCGGATCGACGCCGCGGCCGCACGTGCGCTGCCCGGCGTGCTCGCCGTCCTCACCCACGAGGACGTGCCCGACGTCCGCTACGGCGGCATGGTCCAGGACCGGCGGCTGTTCGCGAAGGAGGGCGTCCGCTGGGAGGGCGACATCGTCGCCGGCGTCGCCGCGCTCACCCCGGCGATCGCCGCGGAGGCCGCCGCGCTGATCGAGGTCGACTACGAGCCGCTGCCGAGCATCGTCGACTTCGAGGCCGCCGCGCGCGACCACTCCTCGCTCGTCCACGACGACTGGGAGGCGTACGACGGCGACGCCGACATGGCGCGCGACGGCAACGTGCTCGGGCGCTCCACGATCGCGCGCGGCGACGCCGACGCCGCGCTCGCCGAACCCGGCGTGACGGTGGTCTCCGGCCGCTACGTGGCCGACTCCTCGCAGGGCGTCCCGATCGAGCCGCACGCGCTCGTGGCGCAGTGGTCGGGCGACCGCGTGACGATCCACACGTCGAGCCAGACGCCGTACGAGGCGCGCTCCGGCGTCGCCCACTGCCTCGGCATCCCGGAGTCGCAGGTGCGGATCGTCGTGCCGCTGCTCGGCGGCGGCTTCGGCGCCAAGTGCGACTTCCACTTCGAGGCCCACGTCGCCGCGCTCGCCCGCGCCGCGCGGCGCCCGGTCAAGCTCGTCCTCTCGCGCCGCGAGGAGTTCGTCGCGATCGACCACCGCCGCGAGGGGATGGTGATCGAGCTGACGACGGGGGTCCGCGACGACGGCACGATCGTCGCCCGCCGGGCCCGGGCGTACCTCGACTCCGGCGCGTACTGCGGCGAGGGCGGCTTCTTCGCCCAGATGGCCGCGATGCACCTGATCGGGCCGTACCGGATCGAGAACGTCGCCGTCGAGGCGTTCCTGACCTACACGAACACCCAGCCCAGCTCCTCGATCCGCGCGCCCACCGCGCCACAGGCGGTCTGGGCGCTCGAGCAGCACCTCGACGAGGTCGCGGACGCGATCGGGCTCGACCCGGCCGAGCTGCGCCGCCGCACGCTGCTCCGCAGCGGCGAGCGCTCGGCCACGGGCCAGCTCGTCGAGCACCTCGGCGTGGCCGACACGCTCGAGGAGGCGCTCGCGAGCATCGGCTACGACGAGCGCGCGT
The DNA here is from genome assembly GCA_963791405.1 of uncultured Solirubrobacteraceae bacterium. Classification (GTDB taxonomy): domain Bacteria; phylum Actinomycetota; class Thermoleophilia; order Solirubrobacterales; family Solirubrobacteraceae; genus DASQMT01. The sequence continues at coordinate 12,255 of CAWBSJ010000015.1, forward strand.
CGCTGCCCGAGGACGAGGCGATCGGGGTCGCGTGCGGCTGGTGGCCGTGCTTCGCGAACGAGACCGGCGCGTACGTGAAGCTCAACGGCGACGGCACCGGCACGATCGTCACCGGCGCGCAGGAGAACGGGACCGGCTCGGTGATGGCCTTCCCGCTCTACGCCGCCGAGGTGCTCGGGATGGACGCGTCGCAGTTCTCGATCACCTACCAGGACACGGACGCCGCTCCGTGGGACGCCGGCTCGTCCGGCTCCCAGACCACATTCAACGGCGGCCGCGCCGTGATCGCGGCCGCGCAGGACGTCCGCGAGCAGCTGCTCGACGCCGCCGAGGAGGAGCTCGAGGTCAGCCGCGAGGACCTCGAGCTGGCCGACGGCGCCGTCCGCGTCAAGGGGTCGCCCGAGACCGCGGTGACGATCGCGAGCATCGTCGGCAGCGGCAAGCAGTACCTCGGCCGCGGCGCCGGCGAGGCGCCCGCCGTGCCGGCCGAGAACGAGTCGCAGCTCAACTCGGGCTGCATCGGCCGGCTCGGGCTCGAGTCGTTCCTCGCGCCGCAGACGATCACCCACGCTGCGCACGTGAAGGTCGACCGCGAGACCGGCGTCGTCCGCGTGCTGCGGTTCGCGGCCGCCCACGACTCGGGGATGATCCTCAACCGGATCGGCGCCGACGGCCAGGTCCTCGGCGGCGTCGTGATGGGCATCGGCCAGGCGCTCAGCGAGGGCTCGATGCACGACGAGGACGGGCGCCAGCGCAACCCGCACCTGCTCGACTACAAGCTCGTCACCAGCGCGGACGCGCCCGCGATCGACATCCGCTGGGTCGAGATCGACACGCCGAACGCCGGGCCGAAGGGCGCCAAGGGCGTCGGCGAGCCGCCGTGCGTGCCGACGGCGGGCGCCGTCGCCAACGCGATCGCCGCCGTGCTCGGCCGCCACCTCGACCGGCTGCCGATGACGCCGGAGCGCGTGTGGGCGGCCGCGAACGGGCTCGACGCATGAGCGCCACGTACGTCGCGGCCGGCTCGCTCGACGAGGCGCTCGACGCGCTCGCGTCCGGCGCCCGCCCGATCGCGGGCGGGACCGACCTCGTCGTCGGGTCGCGCTCGGGCGCGAAGCCGATGCCGGGCGCGCTCGTCGCGATCCACGCGCTCGACGAGCTGCGCGCGCTCGACACGACCGGCGGCCTGCGCGCCGGCGCGCTCGTCTCGCACGCCACGCTCGCCGCCGATCCGGTCGTCGCCGAGCGCTACACCGCGCTCGCGGACGCGTCGGCGATCGTCGGCTCCCACGCCACCCGCGCGCAGGGGACGATCGGCGGCAACGTGATGAACGGGTCGCCCGCGATGGACACCGGCGGCCCGCTGCTCTGCCTCGGCGGCAGCGTCACGCTGCGCGCTGCCGGCGGCGCGACCCGCGACGTCGCGCTCGACGCCCTCTGGACCGGGCCCGGGAGGACCTCCGCCGAGCCGGGCGAGCTGCTCACCGCCGTGACGCTGCCGGCGGCCGCGCCCGGCACCGGCAGCGCCTACGTGCGGCTCGAGTACCGGCGCCAGATGGAGATCGCCGTCGTCGGCGCGACCGTCGTCGTGCGGCTCGAGGGCGGCGTGATCGCCGACGCGCGCGTCGCCATCACCGCGCTCGCGCCGACGATCCGCCGCGTCCCGGAGGCCGAGGCGGCGCTGGACGGCAGCAGCGGCGACCGCGCCGCCGCCGACGCCGCGGGCGCGGCCGCGGCCGCCGCGTCCGCGCCGATCAGCGACAACCGCGGCTCGCTCGACTACCGCCGCGCGATGGCCGCCGTCATCACGCGCCGCGCGGTCGTCGCCGCCGTCGCGCGCGCCCGCGACGGCGCGACCGCCGTCCCCGTCCCCGCCAGCCCCGCGCTTCACGGAGCCGTCTAGATGCGATATCCCGCGACCCTGAACGTCAACGGCCAGGCCTATCCGGTCGAGCTCGAGGCGCACCAGAGCCTGCTCGACGCGGTGCGCGGCCCGGTCGGCCTGACCGGCTCGAAGGAGGGCTGCGACGACTCCGAGTGCGGCGCCTGCATGATGCTGCTCGACGGCGAGCCGGTGAACGCGTGCTCGTACCTCGCGCTCCAGGCCGCCGGCCGGGCGGTCACCACCGTCGAGGGCCTCGCCGGCGACGCCGAGCTCGATCCGCTCCAGGTCGCGTTCCTGGAGCGCGGCGGCGTCCAGTGCGGGTTCTGCACGCCCGGGATGCTGATCTCGGCGCGCGCGCTGCTGGACCGGACGGACGCGCCGAGCGAGGACGAGGTCCGCCTCGCCCTCGCCGGCAACCTCTGCCGCTGCACCGGGTATGACGGCATCGTGAAGGCCGTGCTCGACGTGGCAGCCGCGCAGCGCGAGTAGCCGATGATCGTCGACTGCGCGCACTACCTGGAGGGCGTCCGGCAGCACGAAGGCCCGATGGATCTCGCGCGCGCGGCCGACATCGTGCGCGAGGACGACGGCTTCGTCTGGCTCGGGATCGTCGACCCGGACGCGGACGAGCTCGCCGAGATGCAGTCGCGCTTCGGCCTCCACGACCTCGCCGTCGAGGACGTCCAGTCGTTCCACCTGCGGCCGAAGATCGAGAAGTACGACGAGGGCGGCGTCTACTTCGCCGTCCTGCGCACCGCCCGCTACGACCACGAGCGCGCCGACGTCGAGTTCGGCGAGGTCTCGGTGTTCATGTCCGACCGCTTCGTGATCACCGTCCGCCAGGGCGTGGCCAGCGACCTGCACCCGGCCCGGCTGCGGCTCGAGCGCCGGCCGGAGCTGCTGCGCGAGGGCACGTCCTCGGTGCTGTGGGCGATCCTCGACCAGATCGTCGACGACTACGCACCGGTGCTGGAGGGCCTGGAGCGCGACGTCGAGGAGCTCGAGCACACGGTGTTCAGCGGCGCCGCCGCCGCGACCGAGCGGATCTACTTCCTCCGCCGCGAGGCGACCGACTTCTACCGCGCGGTGCATCCGCTGCTCGGGCCGCTCGACGCGCTGGAGCGCGGCGCGTACCTCCCCGTCAGCCCGCAGCTCGCGCAGTTCTACCGCGACGTCAACGACCACCTCAAGCTCGTCAACGAGGAGGTCGTCGCCCAGCGCGACCTGCTCGCGATCGTGCTGCAGGCGAACATGGCCGTGATCTCCGTCGAGCAGAACGAGATCAGCGTGCGCCAGAACGAGACCGCGAAGCGATTGACGCTGATCGCGACGATCTTCCTCCCGCTGACGTTCATCACCGGCTTCTTCGGCATGAACTTCGGCTGGCTCGGCGAGCAGCTCGACACGCTCGGGGCGTTCCTCGTCTTCGGCGTGGGCAGCTTCGTCGGCGCCGCGGTGATCCTGCTGCTCTGGTTCCGCACCGGGCATCCCGCGGGCACCGTGCACCTGCACGACCTGCCGCGGCGCGCCGTCATCCCGACGGACGCTGCGACGCCGCCGCCGTCGCGCCCAGGTCCGCGAGCGTCAACGGGTGCGCCGGTGGAGCGTCGAGCACCGACGCGGACGTGAGCGTCAGGTCCGCGGCGACGTGGAGCAGGTGGCCGGACGGGATCGCGCGCCAGCCCGGGTCCTCGTCCATCGGCTCGCTCGCCACGACGACGGCCGGCGCCCGCGCCAGGTCGGCGGAGCGCACGCGCACGCTCCCCGCCGCGCTCGCGTGCTCGAGGTGGCGGCCGCCGTGCGGGCCGCCGGCGCCGCGCTCGAGCACGTGCAGCTCGTGCGTCTCGGGGTAGCGGAGCGCCCACAGCTCGTCCGCGTCGATCAGCAGCACGTTGAGGGCGAAGAGCGGCAGCTCGGCCGCGATCCAGCGCGCGGCGCGCGCGATCCCCTCGCCGACGTCGCCGCCGGCCGCGTCCGTCTCGCGCGTGATCAGCGCGAAGACGCGCTCGGAGTCGGTCTCCCCCCGGACCCGGCGCGCGGTACGCGCCGAGGTGGGCGTCGAGCGCGTCGAGCCCCTCGACGACCCCGTTGTGCGCGAACAGCCGGCCGTCGAGCTCGAACGGGTGCGTGTTGCGCGCCTCGAGCCCGCCGGTCGAGGCGAAGCGGATGTGCGCGATGAACGTCCGCGAGCGGCGCTCGCGCGCCTCGCGCGCGAAGTCCGCGTCCGCGTACGCGGCGATCGGCTGCTTGTCGACGCGCGGCGTGCCGTCCTCGTCGTACCAGCCGAGCCCGGTCCCGTCCGGCTCGCGCCGGCTCTGCACGGCGAGGCTGTCGCGCGCGTCGAGCAGCCAGAAGGTCGCGCTCGCCGGCCGCGGTCCCGCGCTCATGCCGAAGAGCCGGCACACGACGGGGAGCATACGCCGGGAATTTTCCCGGGCAGCCCGCGTCGGTTCTTGCAACACCCCGGAACGTAGTACCTCCCCATCCTCCCCAGGAGCCAACCCACATGGATCCCAGCACCCTCACCCTCCGACGAGCGGAAACCGCGGACGCCGCGGCGCTCGACCGGCTCGCCGAGCTCGAGGAGGCCGCCCCGCTGCGCGGCGACGTCCTGCTCGCCGAGCGCGGCGGATCCGTCGTCGCGGCGCTCTCGCCGGCCGACGGCCGTGCGGTCGCGGACATCTTCCTTCCCACCGCGGGCACGCTGAAGCTGCTCCGCGACTGGGCCGCCGAGGTCCGCCCGGCCGTCGTCCCGCGCCGCGCGCGGCGCCCGCGGCTCGCGCTCCTCCCGACCGCCGCGGTGCGCTGATGACCCCCGGCACGCTCACCTACGCGATCGCCCGGTCCCAGGACCGCGAGCACGCCATGCGCACCACTCCCCCGCGCCCCGCCACCTTCCCCAGGTGGTGGCGCGCGGCCCGCTACAGCGGGCGGTAGCGCGTCAGCACGATGCCGGACGTGAACGGCCGCGCCTCGACCAACTGGAGGCGCGGCACGTCCGTCGCATCCTCGAACAGCCGCTGCCCGCGGCCGAGGACGACCGGGTAGACGAACAGCCGGTACTCGTCCACCAGGCCCGCCGCGATCAGGTCCGGTACGAGCGTGAGGCTGCCGGTCACGACGATGTCGCCGCCGTCGCGGTCCTTCAGCGCGCGCACGTCGTCGAGCCCGCGCAGGATCGTCGTCGGCTCCCAGCCCGGCTCCTCCAGCGTGGTCGAGACGACGTACTTCTCGACCCGGTCCAGGTAGTCGCTGACGCCGGTCTCGTCGTCGGTCTGCTGCGGCCAGAAGCCGCGCATCTGCTCGAAGGTCTCGCGCCCCGTGAGGAACGCGTCCGCGGCCTCGCGCTGCTCGGCGAGCGCCGCGATGACGTCGGACTGGTCGACCTCCTCGTCGCCCGCGGGCATGAACCAGCCGTCCGCCGCGTCGATGACGCCGTCGACGGTGATGTTCTCGGTGATGATCAGATCGCGCATGTGAGGGGGACCTACCCGCGCGGCCGGGCTCATCGCCGCGATGTCAGGATCCCGGCGATGGCGACGCGACGGCGCAGCGACGACCTCGTCCTCGGCTGCGACCTCGCGGCGACGCTGCTGTTCGCGATCGAGGGCGCCGCGGCCGGCGTCGCGGCCCACCTCGACGTCTTCGGCGTGATCGTCTGCGGGTTCGTGACCGCGGTGGGCGGCGGGATCATCCGCGACGTCCTGCTCGGCGACCACCGCCGGCGGCGCTGCGCGACGCGCGCTACATCGTGCTCGCACTCGGGGGCGGCGTGCTCGCCTTCCTCTTCTCGGAGCTGGTGCGAGAGCTCTCCGGCGACGTGGGCTGAGCGCCGCTCGACGCGCGCCGCGCTCGGGCTGGGTTCGCGGTGTCCGGCGTCCGCGAAGGCGCTCCGCTTCGCCACTTCGCCGACCGCCGGGCGCTGCTCGACGCGCTCGCGAGGCCGGCTTCGCGCGCCTCGGCGCCGAGCTGCGCGAGCGTGCCGGGGCCGGGCGGGTTCGAGCCGCTGCGGCGACGCGTCGGCCTACGTCCGCTTCGCCACGCGCGACGCCGCGCTGCTCGAGCTGATGTCGCCGGCAAGCACCGCGAAGACGCTCGCCTTCGGCACGTCGCCGCTCGAGCGCGCGTTCGGCATGCTGCTCGGCTGATCGAGCGGGCGGGCCGTGGTCACGCTCGAGCGGGCTGCTCGACGTCGGCCGCGTCCTCGTCGCCACGTCCAGGGGGTCGCGGCGCTGGTACCGGCGCATGTGGCCGCTGGTCGACGGTCGTGCGGACGCGTCGGCTCGATCCCGCGCTGGGCGGCCGCAGTCGCGGGTTTCGGGGCCTGCTTCCTGCTGCGCGAGCTCAGCGTCTGGCGGGACTCGCGGACCTGCCGCGCGCCTAGCCGAGCCGCTCGACGATCATCGCCTCGCCCTGACCCTGGGCGACGCACATCGTCTCGAGCCCGATCGTGCCGTCGAGCATGTCGAGGTCGTTGAGCAGCGTCGTCATGATCCGCGCGCCGGTCATCCCGAACGGGTGGCCGAGCGCGATCGCGCCGCCGTGCGGGTTGAGCTTGTCCATGTCGAACCCGACCGCGTCGGCGATCGGCAGGACCTGGGCGGCGAACGCCTCGTTGAGCTCGTAGACGTCGATGTCGCCGATCGTCATGCCGGCCCGCTCGAGCACCTTGGCGACCGCGCCGATCGGGGCGACGCCCATGTACTCCGGCTCGTTGCCGAACGTCGCGGCGGTGATGATCCGCGCGCGCGGCGTCAACCCCAGCTCGGCGGCCTTGTCCGCGCTCATGATCAGCGTCGCGGCGGCCCCGTCGTTGAGCGGGCAGGAGTTGCCGGCGGTCACCGTGCCGTCCTCCTTGAAGACCGGCTTGAGCGCGGCGAGCTTCTCCAGCGTCGTCCCCGGGCGCGGGCCGTCGTCCTTGCTCACGACGGTCCCGTCCGGCAGCGTGACCGGGACGATCTCGCGGTCGAACGTACCGTTGCCGACCGCGGCGACCGCGCGATCCTGCGAGCGCTTGGCGTACGCGTCCTGGTCCTCGCGCGAGACGCCGTACTTCGCTGCGACGTTCTCGGCCGTCAGGCCCATCGCGATGTACGCGTCCGGCTCGCCCGGGTTGGTTCCCTGCAGCCGCGGGTTCTGGTCCTCGGGATGCGCGGCCTCGACCTGGCCGTTGTAGCGGGAGACGAACTCGACGCCCGCGGCGATGTAGACGTCGCCCTCCCCCGCCTTGACCGCGTTCGCGGCGAGCCGGATCGACTCGAGCGAGGAGGCGCAGTAGCGGCTGATCGTGACCCCGTTCGTCTGCTGCGTGAGGTGCTTCGAGAGCAGCACGGCGATCCGGCCGATGTTGTTCGCCTGCAGGCCCTGCGGCACGCCGCAGCCCATGTAGACGTCCTCGACGGTCGTGGGATCGACGCCGGGGTTGCGCTCGAGCAGCGCGTCGATGACGAACGCCGCGGTCTCGTCCGGGCGCAGGTCCTTCATCGAGCCCTTGAACGCGCGGCCGATCGGGGTGCGGACGCTGTCCACGATGACGGCTTCAGCCATGGTGATTCCTCTCCGAGACTGCCCGGCGGTCGCACTCCACGGGCGGGTTTAGCCCCCAGCCGTCGCACTCGGTGGGGCCCTGTGATCCCAGTCTACGGCACCATCAGGGCACGAGATGCACCAGGACGACGAGCTCGCGACGCGCTTCGAGGCGCACCGGACCCGGCTCCGCGCGGTGGCCTACCGCATGCTCGGCTCGCTCGCCGAGGCCGACGACGCCGTCCAGGAGACGTGGATCCGGCTGAGCCGCACGGACGCCGAGGAGATCGAGAACCTCGGCGGCTGGCTGACCACGGTGGTCTCCCGCGTCTGCCTCAACCTGCTGCGCACGCGCGCCGCCCGCAAGGAGGAGTCGCTCGACGCGCGCATGCCCGAGCCGATCGTCGCGCCGGCCGACGGCGGCGACCCCGAGCACGAGGCGCTGCTGGGCGACCAGGTCGGGCTCGCGCTGCTCGTCGTGCTCGACGCGCTCGGCCCGGCCGAGCGGATCGCGTTCGTGCTGCACGACCTGTTCGCGGTGCCGTTCGACGAGATCGCGCCGATCGTCGGCCGCTCCCCCGCCGCCACGCGCCAGCTCGCGAGCCGCGCGCGGCGCCGGGTGAAGGACGCGCGCGCGGTGCCCGATCCCGACCGCGCGCTCCAGCGCCGCGTCGTCGACGCGTTCCACGCCGCGGCGCGCGCGGGCGACCTTCAGGCGCTGCTGGCCGTGCTCGACCCGGACGTCGTCCTCCGCGCCGACTTCGGAACCGGCGCGCCGGGGCGGTTCCTGCGCGGCGCGACCGACGTGGCGGGCTCGGCGACGATGTACGCGCGGGCGGGCATCACCGGCCGGCCGGCGCTCGTCAACGGCGCCGCCGGCGCGGTGTCGTTCAGCGACGGCGAGCTGTACGCCGTCCTGGGCTTCACCGTCCACGGCGGGCGGATCGTCGCGATCGACATCCTCGCCGATCCCGAGCGGCTGGCCGCGCTCGATCTGTCGCGCCTCGGCTGACGCGCCGGGCGCCGATCTGCTGCACTGGAGCGACCCCGATCTGAAGGAGCCGTCGTGAGAGCACGCATGTCCATCCCCACCACCCCGATCCTCGCGGAGGACATGCGCAGTGCAGACCTTGAACCTCGGGATCCTGGCGCACGTGGACGCCGGGAAGACCACCCTCACGGAGCGCCTGCTCCATGACGCCGGCGTCATCGACGAGCTCGGAAGCGTCGATGACGGCAGCACCCAGACCGACACGCTCACGCTCGAGCGGCGCCGCGGCATCACCATCCGGGCCGCGGTCGTCGCGTTCGCCGTGGGCGACGTCGCCATCAACCTGATCGACACCCCCGGGCACCCGGACTTCATCGCCGAGGTGGACCGCGTGCTGGGCGTGCTCGACGGCGCCGTGCTCGTCGTCTCGGCGGTCGAGGGCGTCCAGGCGCAGACGCGGATCCTGATGCGCGCGCTGCAGCGGCTCCGCCTGCCGACGCTGATCTTCGTCAGCAAGCTCGACCGCGCCGGGGCCGACGCCGACCGCGTCCTCGCCGCCGTCGCCGAGCGGCTCACGCCCGCCGTCGTGCCGATGTGGCGCGACCTGTCCGCCGAGGCGCTCGCCGAGCGCGACGACGCGCTGCTCGCCGACTACCTGGACGGTGCGGCGATCGGCCGCGACCGGCTCCGGGCGGCGCTGGCAGTGCAGTCACGGGCCGGGCGGGTCCACCCCGTGTTCCGCGGCTCGGCGATCTCCGGCGACGGGATCGGCGCGCTGACCGCGGGGCTGACCGAGCTGCTCCCGCGCGCCGACGGCGACCCGGACGGCCCGGTCGCCGGCCAGGTGTTCAAGGTCGAGCGCGGCGCGGCGGGCGAGAAGCGCGCCTACGTCCGCATGCGCTCGGGCACGATCGCCGTGCGCGACCGGATCCCGTTCGGCGACGGGCATGCGGCGAAGGTGACGGCGATCGACGTGTTCGAGTCCGGCGACGCGGTCCCGCGGCCGTCGGTCGCGGCCGGGCGGATCGGCCGGCTCGGCGGGCTGGCCGACGTCCGCGTCGGCGACGTGCTCGGGGAGCCGGGTGCGCAGGACGCGGCGCACTTCGCGCCGCCGACGCTCGAGACCGTCGTCCTCCCCCGCGATCCCGGCGGCCGGCGGGCGCTCCACCTCGCGCTGACCCGGCTGGCCGAGCAGGACCCGCTGATCGGCGTGCGGCTCGACGACGACGAGCTGGCCGTCTCGCTCTACGGCGAGGTCCAGAAGCAGGTGATCGAGGCGACCCTCGCCGAGGAGTTCGGCGTCGCGGTCGCGTTCCGCGAGACGACGACGATCTGCGTCGAGCGGCCCGTCGGGCGCGGCGCCGCGCACGAGGTGCTCGGGGCGGGTTCGAATCCGTTCCTCGCCACCGTCGGGCTGCGGGTCGAGCCCGCGCCGGAGAACCGCTTCGGGCTCGAGGTCGAGCTCGGCTCGATGCCGTCCGCGTTCTTCGCCGCGGTCGAGGAGACCGTGGCGGCGACGCTGCGCCAGGGACTGCACGGCTGGGCGGTCACCGGCTGCGCGGTGACGATGACGCACTCGGGCTACGCGGCCCGCCAGAGCAGCAGCCACGGCGGCTTCGACAAGAGCATGTCGAGCACCGCGGGCGACTTCCGCGAGCTCGTGCCGCTGGTCCTGATGACCGCGCTGGCGCGCGCGGGGACGGAGGTGCTCGAGCCGCTGCACCGGTTCCGGCTCGAGCTGCCGGCCGGCGCGGCCGGTGCGGTCCTCGCCGCGCTGGCGCGGCTGTTCGCGCTCCCGTCCGAGCAGTCGACGCACGGCGCGTGGACGGTGATCGAGGGCGTCATCCCGGCGGCCCAGATCCACGCGCTCGAGCGCCGGCTCCCGTCGCTGACCGGCGGCGAGGGACTGCTCGAGAGCGCGTTCGACCGTCACGAGCCGGTCCGCGGCGCGCCGCCGGAGCGCGCGCGGACCGGGCGCGACCCGCTCGACCGGCGGGAGTACCTCGGGCGCGCGCGTCAGTAGCGGCCGTCGACGATGGCGTCGATCGTCAGCGCGCCGCGGGCGCGGGCGACCGAGACGCGATGGTGCCCGTCGCGGATCGCGAACCCGTCGCCGACCGGCGCCACGCTGATCGGCGGCAGGACGGCGCCGCGGTGCTCGGCGAGCCAGACGCGCTCCCAGCGGGCGCGCGCGAGCGGCGCCGGGCGGAAGTCGCGGTCGAACTGCGCAGCGCGGCTCGGCTCGAGCGTGCCGCTGATCGCGTCGAGCGGGATCTCGCGGATCCCGCCCGCCGCGATCGCGCGCGCGGCGGCGCGGTCGTAGACGCGCAGCCGCGAGCAGGCGGCGCAGCGCCGCAGGCGGCTGACGATCGAGGCCCGGCGGCGGGCACGCGCGAGCCGGGTGAACGCGCGCTGGGCATCGATCCGGCCGGATCCGGTCATGAGCATGGGGAGCGCTCCTGGGTGGTCGAACGGACGATCAGCTCGGCGGGGAGGACGACCGAGCCGCGGTCATCGGGGTCGAGCAGGAGCCGGACCGCGGCGGCGCCCTTCTCGTCGTGCGGCTGGCGGACGGTGGTAAGCCCGGCCGGCGCGGCCTCGGCGATGTCGTCGAAGCCGACCACGGAGAGCTGCCCGGGGACGTCGACGCCGCGCTCGGCGGCGGCGTCCATCACGCCGAGCGCGAGGAGGTCGGAGAACGCGAGTACGGCGGTCGGCGGGTCGGGGCGGTCGAGCAGTCGGCGGCCGGCCACGCGGCCCGTCTCGCGGTCGTGGCCGGGGCCGCTCGCCACGGTGGCCGTCTGCTGCCAGTCCGCCCTCGCGCCAGCCGGCGAGCCGCTCGGCGCCGACGAAGTAGGTGCTGTCCGCCTCCGCCTCGCCGAGCGTGCGCGCCCGGTGCTCCCAGCCCATCACGATCGCGACGTCGCGGTGGCCCAGGCCGAGCACGTGCTCGGCCATCGCGCGCGCCGCGCCGCGGTCGTCGATGTTCACGCGCTGGGCGCCGTCGGCCGGCTCGTGGTCGACGAGCACGTACGGGAGGTGGCGCTCGCGCACCGCGCGCAGGCGCGCGTCGTTGCGGGTCACCGAGTAGAGGACGAAGCCGTCGACGAGCGCGGTGCGGACGTGCGTGTCGTCCGCGCCCTCGAGCAGCGGCACGAGCGTCAGGCCCAGCGATCGCGACTCGCACTCCCCCGCGACGCCGAGCAGCAGGCCGGCGGTGGCGGGGTCGGTGAGCGCCGCGGTGAGCGAGTAGTCGAAGACCAGCCCGAGCGAGCCCGCATGGCCGCTCGCGAGCGCCCGCGCGGCGGGGTCGGGGCCGCCGTAGCCGAGCTCGCGCGCCGCGAGAAGGATCCGCTCGCGCAGGGCGGGCGAGAGCTGATCGGGCCGGTTGAAGGCGTTCGACACGGTCATCCGCGAGACGCCGACGTGCTCGGCAACGGTGGCGAGGGTGGGGCATTTCGACTTGACCGTGCTCATCTGTACCGGTAAAGACTTTACCGGTACAGACGGCGCTGTCAAATCACTTGAAGCTGGGGCGGGCGAACAGGTAGACCGACTTCCACTGCCCCTCGGCGTTCTTGAACAGCGTCCAGAAGTTCGCGTCGCCCGAGCGGATGAGCTGCGTGCCGACGCGCGGGTACGGGTCGTAGAGGAACGACTTGCCGGCCGCGTCCTTGCCCACGACGACGTAGTGGTTGGTCTGGTCGAGGTTCCGGGTCCGCGTCGTCGGCGCGAGCACCGAGGTGTCGACGAGCATCACGAACGCCTCGCGCGCCTTCAGGTCGCGGAAGTAGGAGCGGAACATGTCCTCGTCCTGCATCGGCGTCGAGGACGACTGCATCCCGCCGAGCAGCCCGATCATCGCCGCGACCTCGTGGCCGGTCGTCACCCCGCGCGGGTCCTTCGACAGCAGCACCTTCGCGTGATGGGCGATGTTCGAGAGGTCCCCGTAGGTCGCCGTCGTCTTCTCCAGCCGCGCGATCGACGCCCACACCTTGTCGCCGAGGCCGTGGGTCGCCGGGCTCGCGTAGCCGGTCCGCATGATCGCCCGCGCCCACGCGATCGTGTCGCGCGCACCGCGGTTGATCGCGACGGCCAGGACCGAGTTCGCGCCGCAGCGGACGGGGTCGCTGAAGGTGTCGTTGCTCTCGTCGACCTGGGTCAGCTTCCCCAGGATCTCGTTGCCGTCCCAGCCGGCGTCCGGGTCGCCGGCGGTCGTGAACGGCAGCGGCGTCGCGTCCAGCCCGGTGCCCTCCGCCTCCGCCTCCTTCGTGTAGGTGAGGCGCGGGTCGGTCTCGCGCAGCAGGCGGCGGACGGCGCGGTTGCCGATCGTCCGCTGCAGCGCGAGCACGCGGCCGGGCAGGCCGCCGACCACCGGCGCGCGCGCTTCCGTGCGCGGCGCGGCTTGCGGCTCGGCGGCGTCCGGCGCGCGAGCGGTCTCCACCGGCCGAGGCTATCCGCGGCGGCGCCGCACGTCGAGCGTCGCTCCACAAGACTGTGCGGACGATGAGCCTGCTCGCCGGCGTGTACGAGCTGGGGCCGGAGCCGGCGGTCTCCGTGGCCGGGCGGGGGCTGAGCTACGGCGAGCTGCGCGCGGCCGCGGCGGCCGTCGCGCGGGATCTGGACGGGGCGGCGCGGATCGCCGTCTGGGCCGAGCCGACCCTCGAGACCGTCGTCGCGTCCGTCGCCGCGCTGTGCTGCGGGATCCCGCTCGTCCCCGTCAACCCGCGGCTCGGCCGTGGCGAGCTCGACCACGTGCTCGGCGACAGCCGCCCCGACGTCGTCGTCGGCGCGCCCGGGCCGGTGGCGGGAGCCCGGAGCGTCGCGGTCGACGTCGCCGCCCGCGGCGGCGAGCTGCCCGCGGACGTCGCGAGCGACGAGGACCCGGCGCTGATCGTCTACACGTCGGGGACGACCGGCCGGCCCAAGGGCGCGGTCCTCCCGCGCCGCGCGATCGCGTCGAACCTCGACGCGCTCGCGGACGCCTGGGCGTGGACCGCCGCCGACGTCGTGGTCCACGGGCTCCCGCTCTTCCACGTCCACGGGCTCGTCATCGGGGTGCTCGGCCCGCTGCGCCGCGGCGGCGCGCTGCGGCACCTCGGCCGCTTCGAGCCGGCCGCCGCGGCGGCCGCCCTGCGCGACGGCGCGACGATGCTGTTCGGCGTGCCGACCATGTACCACCGGCTCGGGCGCGCGGCCGCGGAGGATCCCGCGATCGCCGACGGCCTCCGCGCCGCCCGCCTGCTCGTCTCCGGCTCCGCGCCGCTCCCGGCGCCGGAGTTCCGCCGCATCGAGGCGGCTCACGCGGGCAGCAGATCGTCGAGCGCTACGGGCTGACCGAGACGCTGATGAACACGGCGGTGCGCGCCGACGGCGTGCGCCGCCCGGGCTACGTCGGCGTGCCGGTCGCGGGCGTGTCCGTCCGCCTGGTCGGCGACGACGGCGCCGACATCGACGGCTCCGACGACGAGACGATCGGCGAGGTCGCCGTCCGCGGCCCGAACCTCTTCTCCGGCTACCTCAACCGCCCCGACGCGACCGCGGAGGCGATGCGCGACGGCTGGTTCTTCACCGGCGACCTCGCGACCCGGGCGCCGGACGGCTACTGGCGGATCGTCGGCCGCCGCTCGACCGACCTGATCAAGACCGGCGGCTACAAGGTCGGCGCGGGCGAGGTCGAGGTCGCGCTGCTCGAGCACCCGGGCGTGCTCGAGGCGGCGGTCACCGGCGAGCCGGACGCGGACCTCGGCGAGCGGATCATCGCCTGGGTGGTCGCCGAGGGCGAGCCGGCGCCGGACGCGCGCGAGCTGATCGACCACGTGGCCGGCGAGCTCGCGCCGCACAAGCGCCCGCGCGAGATCCGCTTCCTCGACGAGCTGCCCCGCAACGCGATGGGCAAGGTCGTCAAGCAGCGGCTCGCGGAGTGACGCTCAGTCCTTGAGCGCGTCCAGCACCGGCCCGGTGTGCAGCGTCGGGATCCGGTTGCCCTCGAGCTCGATCCGCGCGCCGGTCTCGCGGTCGATCAGCTCGAGCACGCGGACGTTGACGCGCTGGTGCACCTTCGTCTCGAGCCGCGCGCGCTCGAGCCGGAAGAGCGGGCGCGTCGGGCGCCGGCGCCCGTCGGTGTCGAAGCCGACCACGCTCGCGTCGGTGACGGCGAGGACGAGCCACTCGGGCAGGCCGGACGCGGCGTCGTTGGCCTTGGCGCCCGCCAGCGCGCCGCCCGCGGTGCCGATGCTGCTGCCCAGGCCGCCGAACGCGCCGCCGACGCTGTCGCCCGCCATGCCGCCGGCGAACATGCCGCCGCTGTGACCGCGCGGGTTGAAGACGCCGGCGGCGACCACCGGCTCCTCCACCCCGGCCTCCCCCAGCAGCTCGGTGACGCGGCTGACGAGCTCTTCCTCTTTCACGCTGACGCTCCTCGGACGGTTCGGCGCACCATAGTTGACCTCGCGGGGGCCGGAGGCGTAGCGTCGTCCGCGAGGTGAGCACGAGCGCGTACGTCCTCGGCAGCGACGATCCGGAGATCGCCCGGCTCGACGCCCAGGCGGCCTCGATCGCCGCGCCGACCGAGACGCCTGCTGCGCGCGGCGGGGATCGGCGGCGACATGCGCGTGCTGGATCTCGGGACGGGCCTCGGCCACGTCGCGTTCCTCGTCGCGGCGCTGCTCGGCGAGGGCGGCTCGGTGCTCGGCGTCGACCAGGAGGAGCGGCTGCTCGCGGATCGCCGAGCGCCGGCGCGCGGCCGCCGGCGAGGCCCGCGTCGCCTTCGAGCTCGGCGACGCGCGGACGTTCACCTCCGCCGAGCCGTTCGACGCGATCGTCGAGCGGCTGATGCTCTTCCACCTGCCCGACCGCGACGCCGTGCTGCGGCGTCAGCTCGACGCGCTCGAAGCCGGGCGGGACGATGCTGCTGGTCGAGTTCGACATCGGCGTGATGCGAGCCGAGCCGGAGGTGCCGCTCGTCGCCTCGGTGCAGCGGTGGATCGAGGCGGCGTTCCGGTCCGTCGGCGCGGACCCGCGGATCGGCGCGCGCGCCGGCGAGCTCCTCCGCGGCGCGGGCTTCGCGGACGTGTCGACGTTCGGGATCGTGCGCTACCTCGCGCCCGCGCGATCCGACCGGGCCGATCCTGTGCGCCGGCATCACCCGCTCGCTCGCCCCGCAGATCCTCTCCGAGGGCATCGCGACCGAGGAGGAGCTGGGGCTCGACACGCTGCGGGAGCGCGATGGCCGCAGGAGGCCGCTCGCGCCGGAACGCGACGATGCTGCCGCCCGCCGTCGTCGGCGCGTGGGGGAAGCGGCCCTAGGCCGCGCTCGGCGCGGCGTCGAGCTGCGCCTCGACGTAGCCCGCGAGCAGCGCGCGCATCCGCTCGGCGCCGTCCTCCTGGAGCCCGGTGACGACGTGCACCGCGGCGCCGTCGATCAGCGCCGTCAGGGTCTCGGCGATCGCCTCCGCGTCGCCGGCGCGGAACACGCCCTGGCGCTGCCCGCGCCGCACCGTGTCGGCGATCAGCTCGCGCCAGCCGGCGTAGAGCTCGCGGTGCACGGCGGCCAGCTCGGGCCGGCGCGCCGCCTCGGCCCAGAACTCGAGCCAGACGAGCCACTCGCCGCGCACCTCGGGATCGCGCGGCAGCTGCAGCTCGATCAGCCGCTCCAGCCGCTCGCGCGCGTCGTCGAGCCCGCGGAGCGCCTCGCGGTTGCGGTCGAAGGCCTGCTGGATCGCGTAGCGGAGCGCCGCGGTGAGGATCTCGTCGCGGCCGCTGAAGTGGTAGTGGACGCTGCCGGTGCTCGCGCCGCAGGCGGCGGCGATGTCGGCGATCCGCACCCCGTCGTAGCCGCGCTCGGCGATCAGCGCCGCGGCCGCCTGCAGCATCTGCGTGCGGAAGCCCTCCTCGTTGCGCCTCGGCGCCATCGGGGCAGCATGACATACAGTTAACTGACGAATCAGTCAACTGGAGAGACCATGGACTTCGCCTACACCCCCGAGCTCGAGGAGCTCAAGCGGCGCGCCGCCGGCCTGACCGCGACGCTGATGGCGTACGAGGACGAGTGCGAGCGCGACGGCTCGCTCACGCCCGAGCGGCACGCCGAGATCCGCGCGGCCGTGCTCGACGCGCGGCTGAACGCGATCAACATGCCGGCCGAGTGGGGCGGCGCGGGGCTGAACGTGCTCGAGCAGGTCGTCGTCCAGGAGGAGCTCGGCCGGCTCACGAACGCGCTCTGGGATGCGGTCTGGCGGCCGGCGAACCCGTTCCGCGCGTGCACGGAGGAGCAGCGCGCCCGCTGGCTCGAGCCCGGGATCCGCGGGGAGCGGCGCGACGCGGTCGCGATCACCGAGGAGCACGCGGGCTCGGATCCGAGCGGCATCGCGACGACCGCGACGCCGGACGGCGACGGCTGGCTCATCGACGGCGTCAAGTGGTTCGTCACCGTCGGCGACGCCGCCGACCACCTGCTCGTGCTGGCGCTCGTCCAGCCGGAGGGCGCCCCGACGATGTTCATCGTCGACAAGGACCTGCCCGGCGTGGTCGTCCGGCGCACCCCCGCCTACACGCACACGTTCGTGTTCGAGCACCCGGAGTTCGGCTTCGAGGGCGTCCGCGTCGGGCCCGAGGCGCTGCTCGGCGAGATCGGCGGCGGCTACGAGCTGACGCGCGACTGGTTCACCGAGGAGCGGCTGATGATCGGCGCCCGGACGATCGGCGCGGCGACGCGCGCGCTGGAGCTGGCGACGGCGTGGGCACGCGAGCGCGTCCAGGGCGGCGTGCGGCTGCTCGACCGCCAGCTGATCCAGGCGATGCTCGCCGACTCGGCGGCCGAGATCGCGTCGAACCGCGCGCTGACGCACCAGGTGGCGGCGGAGTTCGACCGCGGCGGCGACCGCAAGACGCTCCACGCCAAGGCGGCGATGGTCAAGCTCAGCAGCTCGGAGGCGTCGAACCGGATCGTCGACCGCTGCGTGCAGATCTTCGGCGGCCGCGGCTACATGCGCGAGCAGCCGGTCGAGCGGCTCTGGCGCGAGCTGCGCGTCGACCGGATCTGGGAGGGCACGTCCGAGATCCAGCGGCTCGTGATCGCGAACGAGATCGACAAGCGCGGGCTCGACGGGCTGCTCGCGTTCCCGGCGGCGGAGCCCGCCGTCGCGGTCTAGCCGAGCGGCGACGCCCGCGCCGCGACGACCGCGCCCGCCAGCGCCGCGAGGCGCGCGCGGTCGCGGGCGGGCAGCACGTCGAGCAGCCCGGACAGGGCCGTGTGCGCCTGCGGCTCCAGCGCCTCCGCGAGACGGCGGCCGGCGCTGGTGAGCCGGACGTGGACGGCGCGCCCGTCGCTCGCGCCCGGAGTCGCGCTCGACCAGGCCGCGCCGCTGCGCCCGGTCGATCAGCCCGGTGACGCTCGACTTCTCCAGCCCGAGGTGGCGCGCGAGGTCCAGCATCGCAGGCTCGCGGTCGCGCAGGATCGCGAGCAGGCGCAGCTGCGTCGTCGACAGCCCGTGCTCGGCGGCGAGCCCGCCCAGCACCTCCTGGATCGCGAACGAGAGCTGGACGACGGCGTCGTGCTCGTGCTCGGACACCGGGCCATCGTACCGGATCCAGTTCGTGGCACGTACTATTATCGTTCGTGTCACGAACTACCTGAGAGGCTCTCCATGCACGCCGCCGTCGTCCGCTCCTTCGACCACCCGCCCCGGTACGAGACCGTCCCGGCGCCGCGGGCCGGCGACGACCACGAGCTCGTCGTCGACGTGCTCGCCGCCGGCCTGCATCCGCGCGTGCGCTCGGGCGCGAACGGCACGCACTACACGTCCGGCGGTGAGCTGCCGCTGATCCCCGGGGTCGACGGCGTCGGCCGGACCGCGGACGGCGACGCTCGTCTACTTCGTCCTCGGGCGACACCCTCGACGGGTCGATGGCCGAGCAGACCGTTGTCGACCGGCGCCGCAGCGTCGCGCTGCCGGCCGGCACGGATCCGGTGACGGTCGCCGCCGCCATGAACCCGGCGATGTCCTCCTGGATCGCACTGCGCTCGCGGGTCGCGATGCGGCGCGGGCAGCGCGTCCTCGTCCTCGGGGCCACCGGCAACGCCGGGCGGATGGCCGTCGAGATCGCCAGGCACCTCGGCGCCGGCCACGTGATCGCCGCCGGCCGCGATGCCGGCCGCCTGGCCGCGCTCGGGGCCGACGTCGCCGTGCCGCTCGGCGACGACGACGCGCTCGGCACGGCCGCGGCGGAGACCGAGATCGTCCTCGACTACCTCTGGGGCGCGCCCGCCGAGCGCGCCATGCGCGCCCTCGTCACCCACCGCGCCGACCGGTCCCACCCGCTCGACTGGGTCCAGATCGGCGCGGTCGCCGGACCGGAGATCGCGCTCCCGTCCGCCGCGCTGCGGGCCGCGAACCTGCGGATCATGGGCAGCGGCCAGGGCTCGGTCGGCGCCGCCTCGATCGTCGCCGAGATCCCCGCCCTCGCCGCCGCGATCGGCGCCGGCGCGTTCACCGTCGACGCCGCGCCCGTCCCGCTCGCGCAGGTCGAGTCCGCCTGGACCGCGCCGGCGGCGCCGGGCTCGCGCGTCGTCTTCACGCCGTGATCGGTGTATCGTTAACCTTGTGGTGAACGATCCGTTCAAGGCGCTGTCCCACCCGATCCGCCGCGGCATCGTCGAGCGCCTCGCCGCAGGTCCGGCGACGGTCGGCGACGCGACCGCCGGCTTCGGCGTCTCCAAGCCCGCGATCTCCAAGCACCTGCGGGTGCTCGAGGAGACCGGCGTGGTGACGCGCGTGATCCGGGGCCGGACGCACGAGCTCTCGCTCGACACCCGTGCGCTCGGCGAGGCCGCCGACTGGATGGATCGTCAGCGCGCCCTGTGGGAGCGCCTGTTCGACGTCGTCGACGACTACCTCAAGGAGGACCGATGAACACCCCACCGACCGTGACCGCGCAGGAGTGGGACGCCGCCCGCGAGCAGCTGCTCGTCAAGGAGAAGGAGCTGACCCGCGCGCGCGACGCCCTGGCCGCCGAGCGGCGCCGGATGCCGTGGCTGCCCGTCGAGCGGGACTACCGCTTCGAGGGCCCGGACGGGCCGGCGACCCTGGCCGACCTGTTCGCCGGCCGCCGCCAGCTGATCGTCTACCGGTACTTCTTCGAGCCCGGCGTGGCCCGCTGGCCCGAGAGCGGCTGCCCCGGCTGCTCGTTCCTCGCCGACCAGGTGAGCAACCTCGCCCACCTGAACGCGCGCGACACGACGCTCGTGTTCGTCTCGCGCGCGCCGCAGGCCGACATCGAGCGCTGGAAGGCCCGCATGGGCTGGGAGCAGATCCCGTGGTACACGCTGACCGACGACTTCGACAAGGACTTCGGCGTCGACGAGTGGCACGGCACGAACGCGTTCATCCGCGACGGCGACGCGATCTTCCGCACCTACTTCGTCGACAACCGCGGCGACGAGGCGATGGGCACCACCTGGACCTACCTCGACATCACGGCGCTCGGCCGCCAGGAGGAGTGGGAGGACTCGCCCGAGGGCTACCCGCAGACCGAGCCGTACAGCTGGTGGCGCCTGCACGACGAGTACGACGCCGTCGCCACGGGGAGCACGAGCTCGTGATGGCGCACGTGGGCGGCGTGCCGCTCGAGGAGACGCTGCCGGCGCTGGGCGGCGTGAGCGCCGCCCTGCTGGCGGCGCGCGCCTGGATGGCCGTGCACCTGCGCCGCCGGCGCGGGGGGCCCGCCCGGTGAGCACCGCCGGCCACACGCTGCACATCGAGCGCACCTTCCGGGCGCCGGCCGAGGCGGTGTTCGACGCCTGGACGAGCCCGGAGGTGATGCGCCGCTGGTGGCAGGCCGAGCGCGGCTGGGAGACGGCCGCGGCCGAGGTCGACCTGCGCGTCGGCGGCGCCGTGCGCGTCGTCATGCGCGACCCGGAGAAGGACGAGGAGTACGGCGGCGGCGGTCACTACGTCGAGATCGAGCGGCCGGCCCGCCTGGCGTTCACCTGGACCTGGGACGGCGAGACGCGCACGACGCTGATCGAGATCGGCTTCGCGGAGCACGACGGCGCCACCACCGTCAGCTTCACGCACAGCGGCCTGCTGGACCTGGCGACCGTGCGCTCGCACGAGGGCGGCTGGGGCACGGTCCTCGACAACCTCGCCCGGATGCTGGCGGAGGACGCCGCCGCGTCCTGACTACGCCAGCAGCCCGAGGTCGCCGGCCTTGGCCACGGCCTCGGTGCGCGACCGGCAGCGCAGCTTGGCGAGGATGTTCCGCACGTGCATGTCCACCGTGCGCGTGCTGAGCACGAGCGCGGTGGCGATCTCGCGGTTCGTCCCGCCGGAGGCGACCAGGCGCATGACCTCGAGCTCGCGCCGCGACAGGCCGGCGTGCTCGTGGTCGGCGGCCGCCCGCCGGCCGAGCCGCCGCTCGACGGACTCCCCGAGGCGCGCGACCTCGGCGGCCGCCTGCGCGGCGAGCGGCGCCGCACCCAGGCGGCGCGCCGTGCGATGCGCCTCGACCATGCGCTCGACCGCGGCTTCATGCCGGCCGGCCGCGGCGAGCGCGACGCCCGCGCGGAGCTGGATCTGCGCGCGCTCGAACGGGATCTCGAGGCTCGCGTGGAGATCGGCCGCGCGGGTGATCTGCTCGGCGGCGGCGTCCGCGTGGCCCTCGGCGAGCGCGGTCTCGCCGAGCGCGTGCGCGAGCGCGGCGAGGGCGTCCGGATGGCTCGTCCGGGCCGCGATGCTCGACAGCGCCTCGGTCCCGGCGCGCGCCTCGGCGAGCCGGCCGTGGCGCGCGAAGAAGCCGGACGCCCAGCGCAGCCCCCAGATCGCGTAGTGGTGGTCCTCGCTGCGCGACCAGCGCTCCAGCAGGTAGCGGCAGTGGCTCTCGGCCTGGTCGAGCTCCCCGTCGTGCTCCTCGAGCACCGCGAGCGCGGCCGCGCTGTCGACGCCCATCGAGACGACGTCGAGGCGCGACGCGGTGTCGAGGCAGCGCAGCAGTAACGGCCGGGCCGCCGCGCCGTCGCCGCGGAACGCGTGGATCGAGCCGAGCGTGCCGTCCGCCACCAGCGTGTCGTCCGGGCGCCCCTCGCCGGCCTGCAGCTGCGCGGAGAGCTCCACCGCGCGGTCCCAGTCGCCGAGCTCCCGGAGGACGTACGCCATGCAGCTCAGGCACGTGTGCTCCATCCCCTCGCCCCCGTGCGTCGCGCAGAAGCCGACGGCGGTGTCGAGCGCATCGCGTGCGCCGCCGTAGTCGCCGGCGATCTCGTACGCCGTCCCGAGCCGCTGGTAGACCTCCGCCGCCGCGAGCGTGAGCTCGTGCTCGAGCGCGAGCGAGAGCCCGGAGCGGATCGTCTCCATCCCGGCCTCGAACTCCCCGCCCTTCACGCGGGCGACCCCCTCGAGCCCGAGGATCCGGGCCCGCAGGTCGGTCCGCTCCGCGCGCTCCGCCTCCTCGGCGGCACGGCGCGCGAGCGCGACGGCCTCGCCGTGGTGGCCGGCGCTCGACAGGTAGCCCGCGGCGATCAGGCGCTCCGTGGCGGCCTCGCCGTGGAGGCCGTGCGCGGCGAAGGCGTCCGCGGCGACGCGGCGCGCGGCCAGCGCGCGCTCGCGATCGCCCTGGAGCGCGTAGATCGCCGCGAGCCGGCGCTCGGCGTCGGCGAGGGCGCGGCCGGCGCCCTCCGCGCGGCGCGCCGCCACCACCTCGCGCTGCGCGCGGCCCGCGTCGGCGAGCTCGCCCGCCAGCTCGGCGAACCGCGCGTGCCGCTCCAGCACCGCGATCCGCTCGGCGCCGCGCTCGCCCTCCGGCCACAGGTCGAGCGCCTGGCGCCCGAGCCGCGCGGCGTCGCGATACGCGTGCACGGCGGCCAGCTCGTCGATCGCGAGCACGAGCGAGTCGAGCGCGCGGGATCCGTCGCGCGCCGCGAGCCAGTGGCCGGCCACCTCGGCGTGACCGCTGCCGCGCTCCTCGAGCGCCGCGGCGAGCCGGCGGTGGAGCGAGCGCCGGCGGAGCCACGGCACGTCCTCGTAGATGGCGTCGCGGGCGAGCGGGATGACGGAACGCGGCGGCACCGCGCTCGCGCTCCTCGATCAGCCCGGAGGCGAGCAGCTCCTCGAGGCCCGCCTCGCAGCCGAGCGCGGCGACGAGCTCGAGGTCGAAGCGGGTTCCGGCGACCGACGCCGCCTCCGCCGTCGACCGCGCCTGATCCGACAGGTCGCCGGCGCGCAGCAGCACCGCGTCGCGGATCGTCTGCGGCAGCGGCACGTCCGCGTCGAGCGCCAGGTCGACGCCCGTGTCGCCCCGGCGCAGGCGGCCGCCGGACGCGAGCGCGGCGGCGAGCTCCTCGACGAAGAACGGGATGCCGCCGGTGCGGTCGTGGAGCGTGGCGGCGAGGCGCGCGGACGGCGCGGCGCCGAGCACGCGGCCCGCGAGCTCGGCCGTCCCGTCCGCCGTGAGCGGCTCGAGCGCCAGCTCGTCGAGCAGGTGGTCGCGGCGCAGGTCGTTGCGGAGCCGCCGGAGCGGATGGGCGCGCGGGATCTCGTCGGAGCGGTAGGCGGCGACGACGAGCATCGGCGACTCGCGCAGCGAGCCGGCGAGGGTGGCGAGCAGCTCGAGCGTCGCGTCGTCGGACCACTGGAGGTCGTCGAGCAGCACGACCGCCGGCCGCTCCGCGGCGATCGCGGTCAACCCGCAGCGGACCGCCTCCACCAGCGTGGCGCGATCGCTGGCCTCCACCGCGTCGCCGAGCTCCGGCAGCAGCAGCGCGAGATGCGAGCGCAGCGGACCGCAGCCCGAGAGCCCGCCGGGCACGGCGCGCATGAACCCGCGGAGCGCGTTGACGACCGGGCCGTACGCGAGCGCTCCGGGGCCGGGCGTGCCGCGCAGGAAGCGGGCATCGGCGCCGCCGAGCACCTCCTCCGCGAAGCGCGTCTTGCCGACGCCCGCCTCGCCCGAGAGCAGGATGAGCGAGCCGTGGCCCGCGAGCGCGCCGGCGACCGCGGCGTCGAGCCGGCGCCGGTCCGCGTCGCGCTCGATCAGGGCACCGCGGGTCATGCGGCGCAGTCTAAATCGGCGCGCGGAGGCCCGCCCGGCCTTCGTGGCCGGGCGGGCCTGGCGCTGCTAGCGCGGGAGGTCCCGCGGGCCGGTGCTGTCGAACACCGAGGTGACCTCCTCGACGAGGTTGGCCGGGAAGCCGCCGAGCCTGGCGTGCTCGCGGATCACCTCGGCGCTCTCGGCCTGGTGGAAGCAGTACACCTTGTCGCCGGCCACGTAGCTGTGCAGCCACGTGTACGGCTTCTCGAGCGTCTTCACCGCGTCGTTCGACGTGCTGGTGATACCGCGCAGCTCGTCGTGGGTGAGCTCCCCGGCACCGGGGATCTCGCGCTCGATCACGTAGGTCTTCATGAGCGACTCCTTGGGGGCGTGGACTTGACGTGATCGAAGCTACGGCCGCGGCCGGCCGCGCGGCATCCGCTGGATTGCCGTATTCGCGGTGCCGCGTTGCCGTACCGCCTGCCGCGCCCACGCCGGAGCGGAGGAGCGCGGCCTGCACGAGGACCGCGGCCGCCAGGGCCGCCAGGAAGGCCGCGGCGATGTCCGTCCTGACGAGCAGCGCACCCGCGACCGCGCAGAACGCGGCGAAGGAGAGCATCCCCTCGACCGTGCCCCGGAGCAGGAACAGCACCGCGGCGGTCCCGTCGCGGCGATGGGTGAAGACCGCCAGGACGGACGCCAGCGCCGGCAGCGCCGAGAGCCCGCCGGCGACCGCCGGCCCGATCCGGTCGGCCGCGACGGTGAGGCAGCACGTCAGCGCGCGGTCAGCAGCATCCGCACCGGCATGTCCCACGCCGGCGCTGCGGGCGGACGGCGACGGGCCCGGCTGCGGGCATTCCGGCGCGCGCCGCGGCGATCGCGGCACCGCGCCGGCGCAGGCCAGCACGAGGCCCGCGCGCCTGGCCCGGCCCCCGCGTCACGCGCCGCCACGCGAGAGGAGGCTCGCCGCGGGCCGACGCGCGCGGCCCGCGCGTAGACGACGCGAAGCCCGCGAGCGAAGAGCCCGGCAGCGTGCGTTCACCGTGTGCGGCGAACGCCCCGCCGTGCCGCTCGCGGCGATCAGCGCGTCGGGCCGACGATCAGCGGGAACGCGCTCTCCGCCGCCGACCGCGTGCCCCCAGCGCCGCGCCGCGAGCGTCCGACGCGACCAGGACGGGCGGCGCCGCCGCGACGAGCGAGGCGGTCTGGCCGACCCGCATCGTCGGCGGCGAGGTCGAGCGCCGCCCGCGCACGGTGGCGACGTGCCGGCGCTGGACGTCGACCGACCACGCCGCCAGCTCCCCGACGTCGTCCTGCGCCGAGCGTCTCGGCCATCCGCTGGACGATCCCCAGTGGCACAGCTCGCCGGCCTCGGCCTGCTCAGGAACTCGAAGCCGTCGAGCGCCTCCTCCTCGCCGCCGAGGTACGTCTTCATCATCTCGGTCGCCTCGGAGCGGGTGTCGCGGGCCTTCTCGCGGATCGCGGTCTTCTTGCCCTCGAGCGTGTCGATCAGGCCGTCGGTCCGGCGCTCGGTCTCGGACGCCTCCTCGTGCATGCGGTCCAGGTCGCGCTCGAAGGCGTCGGC
Source organism: uncultured Solirubrobacteraceae bacterium (assembly GCA_963791405.1). Lineage (GTDB taxonomy): Bacteria > Actinomycetota > Thermoleophilia > Solirubrobacterales > Solirubrobacteraceae > DASQMT01. The sequence goes on from CAWBSJ010000015.1 coordinate 37,266, forward strand.
GCCTTCCATCCCGGCCACCGTCTTCGTCGCGGCCTGCGCCGCCTGGGCCAGGCCCAGGACCTCGCCCAGCTTCTCGTCGAGCGGCTCGAGCTCTGCCATCGGTTCTCCCTCGTCGTCGTGGCGGTCCTGGGCGGCTACCCCCAAGCGCGCCGGCGCCAAGCACGACCTTCCGCACCGCCGTCAACGGCGGGTGAACGTCACGTGGGTGACGCCGCTGGGCGAGGAGGTGGCCTCGATCTCGTAGTCCTGCTCGAGGCCCTCCAGCCCGTCCCAGAGCCGCACGCCCCGGCCCGAGCAGGATCGGGACGACCACGACGTGCATGTGGTCGACGAGCCCGGCCGCGAGGAACTCGCGGATCATCGTGGCGCCGCCACCGATGCGCACGTCCTCGCCGCCCGCGGCCTCGCGGGCGGTCTCGAGCGCCTCGGCGGCCGAGCCGTCGATGAAGTGGAACGTCGTGCCGCCCTCCATCTCGATCGACGGGCGCGTGTGATGGGTGAGGACGAAGACCGGCGTGTGGAACGGCGGGTTGGGACCCCACGCGCCCTTCCACTCCGGATCCTCGTGCCATCCCGGATGGCCGAACTTCCCGGCGCCCATGATCTCGGCGCCGATCCCCGGATCGTGCCGCTGGACGAAGGCGTCGTCGACGCCGCCGCTCCCGCCGGCCCCCCACCACCGGGTGTCGAACATCCATTCGTGCAGCCGTTCACCGGCGTGACCGAAGTGCGCCTGGTCGGTCTGGCCCTCACCGGTGCCGAAGCCGTCGAGCGAGATGGCGAAGTTGTGGACGCGGGCGAGTGACACGGCGATCGCTCCTTCAGTCGTAGTACCGGCGGGCGCTCGAGCCGACGCGATCGACGTCGGTCCCGTAGACGTGGATCGAGATCGCGGTCTCGTCGGCGGTGTTGTGGACGCGGTGGATGTCGCCGGGCGGCGCGAAGCCGCTGACGTCGCCGACGTGGTTGTCGCTCTCGCCGATCAGGTTCAGCTCGGCGTCGAAGAGCTCCTCGTGCTCGACGCCCTGGATGACGGCGAACGTGCACCAGGTGACGTGGTCGTGGATCCGGGTGATCTGCCCGGGCCGCCAGACCAGGCCGACGATCGAGAACGATCCGCCGGGCTCGACGTGCAGCGTGTGGCCCCGGTAGCCGTCCGGCGAGCCGAGCCGCTGCTCGGCGGTCAGGACGTCCGGGGTGGGCAGGTGCCGGCGCAGCTGCTCGGCGACGAGCTGCGCGGTCTCGGCCCAGTCGGCATGGCGGTCGACGGCGGTGCGGATACCGGCGACGAGCGGGCTCAGCCCGCTGGCGGGGAGGATCTGGGTCGCGGTCATGTCGTTCAGCTTGCGCGCCAAGCGCTCATCCGTCCAATGCCAACTTTCGTGCTGACCCATAGATAGAGTTGATGCATGCTGGACGTCAACAGGCTGCGCGTGATCGACGCCGTCGCGCGCCACGGATCGGTCACCGCCGCGGCGAAGGAGCTGCACTACTCCCAGCCGTCGGTCACCCACCACCTCGGCCGGCTCGAGTCCGAGACCGGCGCGCAGCTGCTGCAGCGGGTCGGCCGGGGCATCCGGCTCACGCCGGCCGGCCAGCTGCTCGCCGACCGCGCCGCCGAGATCATCGGCCGCATCGACGCCGCCGGCGCGGAGCTCTCCGCCCACGTGGGGCTGAACGCCGGCCGCGTGCGCCTCGCCGGCTTCGCCTCGGCGAACGGGTCGCTCGTGCCGCCGGCGCTGGCGACGCTGGCGACCCGGCATCCGAGCCTCGAGATCAGCCTGACCGACACGCATCCGCTCGACGCGCTCGAGCTGCTGCGCACCGGGCAGGTCGAGGTCGCGATCATCTTCCGCTACGACGAGACCGAGCCCGAGCCGCCCGGCGTGCGCCTGCACCATCTGCTCGACGACTCGGTCTACGTGCTCTCCACGCGTCGCGAGCGGGGGCTGGCGACCTTGCGCGACGCCACCTGGATCGCCGGCTGCGAGCGCTGCCGCAGCCACCTGCTGTCCGTGTGCGCCGACGCCGGCTTCGATCCGCGGATCGGCTACAGCTCCGACGACATGGTCGTGATGCAGGCGTGGGTGGCCGCCGGGCTCGGGGTGGCGACGCAGACCGGACTGGCGCTGCGCGCCCACCACATCGACGGCGTCGTCGCGACCGAGCTGCCCGGCAACAAGCGCCAGATCTACGCCGCGACCTACGGCGAGCCGCCCGACCCGCCCGCCACCGCCGCCCTCCTGGCGGCGCTCGCCGAGGCCGCCGCCGCGGTCGCATGAGCACGGTCCGGATCGGCGCCCTCGTCCCGCTGACCCGGCCCGGCTGGGTCGAGGCGGGCCGGCACCTGCTCGCGGGACTCGAGCTGGCGGTCCGCGACGTCAACGACGCCGGCGGGATCGCCGGGAGCCCACTCGAGCTGGTGGTCCGGGACACGGCGGCCGATCCGGCGCGGGCCGCGGCCGCCGTCGACGAGCTGGCCGGCCTTGGCGTGGCGGCCCTGGCGGGGGAGTACCACAGCGTCGTCGCCCGCGCCGCCGCCGCGCGGGCGGACGCGCTCGGCCTGCCGTTCCTCTGCTCGTCGGCGGTCCTCGACGCGCTCACCGAGCAGCCGACGGACTGGGTCGCGCGGCTCGCCCCCGCCCAGTCGCACGGCTGGCGGATCTACGCGGACTTCCTCCTCGGCGCGGGCCACCGCCGCATCGCCGTCGCCGCCGAGCCGAGCGTCTACTGGGCCTCCGGGGCGCGCATCCTGCGGGACCACCTCGCCCCGCGCGGGGGCACCGTGGTCGAGCTGGACCCCACGGACGTGTGCGACGCCCTCGCCGACGAGCGCGCGACCGCCCTCCTGCTCCTGGTCGGCCACCCGGAGCCGGCGGTGTCGATCGTCAGGTCGGTCCGCCGCGACCCGCGGCTCGCGGAGATCCTGATCGGCGCTCCGGCGGGGCAGCCGGAGTTCGCCGGATGGGTGACGTCGCTCGGCGGCGACGGCGCCGCGATCCCGTTCCTGCGCTACCTGCCCGAGCGCCTCAGCCCGCTCGGCGCACGGGTCGCGACGGACCTCCGCGAGCAGGTGGGCGAAGCGCCCTCCTTCGTCTCCTTCGAGGGCTACGACACGATCGCGGTCCTCGCGGACGTGCTGCGTGCGCAGGGCACGGACCGGGCGCGGATCGCGGAAGGCTGGCCGCACGTCGCCGTCGAAGGCACCCGCGGGCGGATCCGCTTCTCCCGCACGCCGGGCATCGGCGTCTGGCAGTGGGCCTGGCCGCCGATCCAGGTCGTCGATCGGGATCCGGCCGACCTCGAGCGCTTCCGGATCCTGCGCGCCGGCTGAAGCAACCGCGGACACGGCGGGCCGACGGCGCAGACTCTGCGAGCTTCGGACCTGGCCGACGAACCGGCCGCCACGGACGCGCTGGGCCTGCGCCAGCTCCCGGACCGGAGCTCGGCCGCAGGCCGCGCGGTAGTGCTCGAGGCCGGCCGCGCGACGCTGGAACGGTTCGACGCCGCCCAGGCCGAGTACTGCCGGCCGTCTCGCCGCCGGCGGCGGGACGTCGGTCGCGCCGCCGCAGACCACGCCGGCAACACGCGAAAGAGCCCGCGCGGTGCGCGGGCTCTCTCTGGTCCGGCGTTCGGGGGTCGCGGCGGAGGGATGGCCGCGACCGGTGGGGACGTGCTAGTCGGCGACGAGGTCGCGCGCGGCGGTGGTGTACGCCTTGGTGACGTCGCGCGTGAAGTCGGCCTGGACGGTGGCCACCTCGGCCAGCCAGTCGATCTTCGTGGCGCCGGCGGCGCGCTCGTACGTATCGGCGAACGAGCGGACGGCCTTCTCGTACGAGCTCAGGTACGCGGCGCCGGCCTTGCGACCGTTGACGACGGCCTTCTCGTTGAGCTCGGCGACCTTCTCGTTGAACTCGCCGACGCGCTCCGACGCGTTCTCGAGATCGTTGATGGAGTTGGACTTGGTCTGCGTGGCCATGATGCGCTCCTTGAAGTGGCTTGTGGTCGGGCCGGTTAGCGTTAGCTGGATATAAGCTAGCACAGCAAGCAAACCAATGTCAATTCAATTCGCTACGCTCCCGGTCTGCGACGAGCCCTGCTTCGCGGGGAGAGAGGAGCGGCCCCATGGCCACCGGGAAGAGCGACACCAAGGAGCAGACCGACGAAGCGGTCGAGCGCATCCGCGCGCTGAACGAGCAGGTCCTCGCGTCGAGCCGTGAGCTCGGGCAGGGCTTCCTCGACGCCTATGAGCAGTCGATGCGCTCGTACGCCGACTTCCAGCAGCGCGCGGCCGAGGGCACGGACGCGACGTGGATCGCGCAGATGGCCAAGACACAGGCGGACTTCACGCGCGACATGACCAAGCTCACCACCGACGCGGCGCGCAAGCTGATCAAGTAGGTGCCCGCCGCGCGCCGCGACGGAGCGGCCGGGAGCCGGGCCGGCCGGGCGAAGCCCGCGCCGGTCCTGCTCCTGGCCGGCGCCGGGCTGTCGGCGGCGGCAGCGCTGCGCACGCTGCCGCTGCTCGAGGAGCACTTCGACGTGCTCTTCGCGCCCGCGGTCGACCTTGCCGGCGCCGCGCCCGCGACGCTGATCGCACAGCTGGCCGACGCCGCAGCCGCGCAGCTCGACGACGCCGGCGCGGACGCCGCCCACGTATACGGCCTCTCGTTCGGCGGCATGGTCGCCCAGGAACTCGTCCTGCGCCATCCGGAGCGCGTGCGCTCGCTCGTGCTGGGCGCCACCTCCGCCGGCGGGCGCCTGCGCACGCCGCCGGACGACGGCGCCGCCGACTTCATCGGCCGGCGCGCGGACATGCCGGCCGACGAGGGCCTGTGGGCCGCCGTCCCGTACAACTACGCGCTGGCCACCCGCCGCCGCGCTGCCGGCCGGATCGGCCAGGATGTCGCCGCGCGGCTCCGCGATCCCGTCCCAGCCCGAGGACCATCGCGTCCAGCGCGAGGCCGTGCTCGAGCACGACGCGGCCGCACGGCTCGGCGCCGTCGCGGCGCCGACGCTGGTCGTGCACGGCGAGGAGGACCTCATGGTGCCGCCGGCCAACGCGCACGCGCTCGCCGATGCGATCCCCGGCGCGCGCCTGCACCTCGTCCCGGACGCCGCGCACGTCATCCCCACCGACGCGCCCGAGGCCGACGCCGAGGTGCTGGCCTTCCTGCGCGCGCAGCCGGCTAGCGGCCCGCGGCGTGCGCGGTCCGGTAGCGGTCGCGCAGCTCGCGCTTGAGCACCTTGCCCGAGGGGGTGCGAGGCAGCACGTCGACGAAGTCGACCGTCCGCGGCAGCTTGTAGCCGGCGAGGCGCTCGCGCGCGAAGGCGATCAGATCCTCGGCCGCGATGGCGGCGCCCGGCGCGGGCACCACGAGCGCCGTGACGGTCTCCCCCCAGCGCTCGTCCGGTACGCCGATGACCGTCACCTCGGCCACGCCCGGGTGCTGCGCGAGCGCCTCCTCGACCTCGACCGGGTACACGTTCTCCCCGCCGCTGACGATCATGTCCTTGATCCGGTCGGTGAGGAAGAGATGGCCCTCGGCGTCGAGGTAGCCACCGTCCCCGGTCCGCAGCCAGCCGTCCTCGGTCAGCGCCGCGGCCGTCTCCGCCGGCCGGTTGAAGTAGCCCGCCATCACGTTCGGCGCGCGCATCCACACCTCGCCGACCTCATCAGCCGCGCACTCGGCGCCGGTCCGCTGGTCGACGACGCGCAGCTCCACCCAGGGCATGGGCTTGCCCGCGCTGCGCAGCAGGTGTTCGCGCGGGCCGTCGGGGTCGTGGTCCTCCGGCGCGAGCTGGACGACGCCGCCCGTCGTCTCGGTCAGGCCGTAGACGCCGAAGAGCGGGCAACGGAACGTGCGCAGCGCGGCCTTCAGGACCGGGGTGGTGATCGGCGAGGCGCCGTAGGCGATCGAGCGCAGGGCCGAGAAGTCCCGCTCGGCGGCGCCCGGCACGGCGCAGAGCATCTGCAGGATGGTGGGCACGAAGACGGCGTTCGTCACGCGCTCGCGCTCGAGCAGCTCGAGCACCGCGGGCGCGTCGAAGTCGGCGACGAGGATCGTCGTGGCGCCGTTCCAGATGCCCAGGAACGTCCACCCGATGCCGCCGATGTGGAACATGGGCAGCGGCGTGAGGCTCACCGTGTCCCGGTCGAAGTGCCAGAGCGGAGAGGAGTCGACCGCCGCCGACAGGTTGCGGTGCGTGGTCAGCACGCCCTTCGGGACCCCGGTCGTGCCCGACGTGTACATCTGGACGACGGTGTCGCCCGCCTCCCCGCTGTGCCCGGGGTCGACCGCCTCGTGGGCGGCGAGCCACGCCTCGTACTCCGAGGCCACCCGCACCACCCGCAGGTCCTGCGCCACCGTCGCCGCGAGCTCGTCCGCGATCGCCTCGTGCGCGGGTCCGGCGAGCAGCAGCGGCGCGCCCGCGTCCTCCACGATGACGGCGAGCTCGGGCGTCGCGAGCCGCCAGTTCAGCGGCACGCAGACCGCGCCGAGCTTCGCGGTGGCGAACATCAGCTCGACCACTTCGGGCGCCGTGCGGTCGAGATGCGCGATGCGCGTGCCGGGCCCCGCGCCGGCCGTGAGCAGCGCCTGCGCGAGCCGGCTGGAGCGCTCGTGCAGCTCCGCGAAGGTCAGGCGCCGGTCGCCGGCCCGGACGGCGACCACGTCGGGGCGCCGGGCGGCCTGGTGGCGCAGCACGTCCGCAACGCGGAGGGCGTCTCCCAACATGAGGTCAATTCAATCACGACCGTCGGGCCCGCTCAACCGCAGTCCGCGAGGAACGCGGCGATGTCCTCGTCCACCTCGGGCTCCTCGGTCGGGTAGAGGTGGCCCGACTCGAGCAGCACCTGCAGGCGGCAGCCCGGGATCCGCTCGGCCATCATGCGCGCGTTCTCGACGGGGATGACGCGATCGTGCTGCCCGTGGACGACGAGCGTCGGCGCCTTGATGCGCGGGAGACGCCCGTACGTGTTGTGCAGGCCGGCGGCCATGAGCTGCGCGCGGTACGCCGCCGGCTTGAACGGGTTCTCGAGGCGTCGCTCGATGTCCTCCGCGATGCGGTCGACCTGCTCATCGCGGCAGCGCGGGCCGTAGTTGTACGGCACGGACGCCCACGCGGCCTCCTCCATCGCCATGCCCGCGCGGCGGCCGAAGAAGGCGAGCACGTCGCGATCGGGCAGGGTCGCCCGGGGGCCGCCGGCGTGCGTCGCGCCGAGGACCAGCCCCCGCACCCGCTCCGGATGGCGCAGCACCAGGTTCTGCGCGACCATCCCGCCCAGCGAGATCCCGTAGACGTGCGCGGAATCCAGCCCGACGCCGTCGAGGACCGCCGCCGCGTCGTCGGCCATGGCCTCGACGGTGTAGTTGTGGCGCGTGGACGGGGACCGGCCGATCCCGCGCGCGTCGAAGGTGATGACCCGCAGCCGGCCGGCCAGCACCGGCACGGTGCGCCACCACGCGCCGCCGCTCAGCCCCAGGCCCATGATGAGCAGCACCGGCGGGCCGTCCCCCGTGCTCTCCCAGTGGAGCGCGGTGCGGCCGTCGGAGGCTGTCGCGGTGCCGGTCTCGGCGATCACACGTCGAGGAACCAGCGGGCGCTCGACACCTGCGTGGCTCCGAGATCGCGGGTGAGGTCCGCACAGCCGGCGGCGAACGAGCGTGCGGGCTCGACGTTCAGCGACCGCGCGAGCTGCAGGTGGAAGTCGGTGGCGATGCGCACGCCGGCCTCGTAGGCGTCGATGCACGTCTCCGAACCGCCCCAGGGCGCCAGCGCGGCCTCGACGGCGACCCGCGTGCGCTCCGCGCTGCGCTCGTTATCGGCATCGCTGAACTGAATGCGCCTCACGGCTGCGGCTCCACCCTCACGCTTCGGAGCGGTGATCCGACACGCAGGCCGGGAAGTCGAAGTTACCGGCCAACGGGGGTGGCGACGGGCTCACAGGCTGTCGACGATCCCGGCGGCGGACATCGCCGCGAACTGGCTCTCGACCGAGTTCGCGAGGACCATGAGGTCGCGCAGCTCGCCCGTGCGGTCGCGCACATGGTCGATGAGGAGCGCCTCCGGCTCGAAGCCGAGCGAGCGGAACATCCCGATGAGCGCCTCCTGGTCGGCGATGACCTCGACGACCAGCTTCGCGAGGTTCATGTCCATGGCGTCGAGCACCGCCCGTCGCGCGAGCGCGCGCCCGAGACCGCGCCCGCGGTTGCCCGGGTCGACGACGAGCCGGACCTCGCCGACGTGGCTCGACCAGCCGTGCAGCGGCACCACGGCCACGGATCCCACGACCTCTCCCTCATCGACGGCGATCGCGCGGGCGACGCCGGGCTTCGCCCACGCCACCAGCACCTCGGGGTCGCTGACGTCCTCCTTGAGGAACGTGCGGTCGCTCTCCGGGATGCGCTCGTAGAAGCGGGTCAGCGTCGGCTCGTCGCCGGGCTCGATCGGTCGGATCTCCATCAGTGCACCTCGGCTTCGTCGCGCGCGTCGGAGTGGGCGATGATCCACTCCGCCAGCTTCGGCATCGTCACCTTCTTCGCACCCTTGCCGGTCCCGAACGTCACGTGGCCGCCGGGGAGCCGCAGCTCCTCGCGCTTCGCGGGGTCGCCGACCAGCTCCATCACGGGCTCGACCGCCGCCGGCGGCACCACGTTGTCGCGCTCGGCCAGCGCGTTGAGCACGTTGCCGCGCACGTCGGCGAGGTCGATGCGGCGGCCGCCGACCCGGATCGAGCCGGTCATCAGCACGTTCTGGCGGATCAGCAGCTCCACCATCTCGCGGAAGGCGGCGCCGGGGAACGGCACATGGTCGCGCGACCATTGCCCCATCGCCTGGAACCCCTCGACGAACTCGTCGTTCCACAGGTTCTCGAGCAGCGTCGCCTTCTGGGCGACCTCCGTCGTCGGCGCGAGCATGTAGAAGCCGCTGTAGAGCGCGTCGGCGGGCACGTTCCCGGAATCGTCGATCAGATCGTCCGCGGTCAGGCGGCCTTCGTCCAGCAGCGCCACCATCGCGCCCATCGCGCGGAAGTCCAGCGGGGTGGCCATCAGGATCAGGTTGCGTACCGCTGCGTCCTCGTGGCCGGCCGCGTAGAGCGCCGCCAGGACGCCACCGAGGCAGTACCCCGCCAGCGTGACCTCGTCGTGGCCCGTCTCGCGCCGGACGGCGTCCAGCGCCCGCGGGATGTAGCGGTCGACGTAGCGCGCGAGGTCGTTGTCCGCGTCGAGCTCGTCCGGCACGCCCCAGTCGAGCATGAAGACGTCGAGGCCGGCGTCCGTGAGGTACTCGACGAGGCTGTTGCCGGGCCGCAGATCCAGGATGTAGCTGCGGCTGACCAGGCTGTGGACGATCACCACCGGCGGGCCATACCGCACCGTCCCGTTGCGATAGCGCCACAGCTCCGCCTTGCCGCGCGACCAGACCACGTCCTTGGGCGTCGCGCCGACGGCGGGGCGCGACGACCCGCGCACGTAGCGCACGCCGTTCTTCGCGCGCAGCAGCGAGCGCTCCACGTCGCGGTTGAGGCGCGAGACGAGGTCGGCGGGGTTGAGCGTCGGGGCCATCAGTCCGGCGACTTGCGGGGGCGGCTTGCCGTCGAGGTCCTCGACGTCCTCGGAGAGCTGGTTGAGCCGTCGTTCCATGCGCGCGAGCTGCTCGCGCACCTTGCGGACGTCGGTTCCGGCCGGGATGTTCAGCAGGTGCAGCCCGCGCTTCGAGACGCCCTCGACCCCGTCGACCGCCTTCCGGCGTACGCGGCTCACCCCCGCGACGACGTTGAAGTAGGTGTCCGAGCGCACCACCGACTCGACCGGCTCACCCACCGCGCGCTCGAGGCGCAGCACGACCTTCAACCAGAGTGGACGGTCAGCGGCCATACGCGCGACGGTAGCGTGCGTTTGAGCTGACTTCAAGTCGGGCGTCCTCCCCGGTCCCGGTGAGGTCACGCCGTGACGAGCCCGCCGTTGGGGCTCAGCACCGCACCGACGAAGTAGCTCGACTCGTCGGAGGCGAGGAACGCGACGGTGGACGCGATCTCCTCCGCCTCGGCCAGGCGCCCCGCCGGCGTCGTCTTGGCGATCTGCGCGCGCTGGTCGGCGACCTCCTCCGACAGGGTCTGCGTCGCCACGTGCCCCGGCGCGACGACGTTCACGCGGATGCCCTGGACGATCAGCTCCTTGCCCGCCGCCTTGGTGAAGCCGAGGACGGCGGCCTTGGCCGCGGAGTAGTGCGGGTGCCCGGTGCACCCCTCGAGGCCGCAGACCGACGACATGTTGACGATCGCACCCGTCCCGCGCGGCCCCATCGACCGGACGGCGGCGCGCGTGCAGTAGAAGGTCCCGTCGAGGTGGATGGAGAGCATCCGCCGCCATTCGTCGTCCTGGAGGCGCACGAGGGCGTCGAGCGGCGTCGTCACCTTGCCGGCGGCGGCCTCCTCGCGCTGCTTGGCCTCCAGGGGCTTGATCCGGCGGACGTGCTCGACCACGATGGCGCCCGCGTTGTTGACGAGGATGTCCGGCGGCCCGAGCTCGGCCTCGATGCGCGCGAACGCCTCGTCCACCGAGGCGCTGTCGCTGACGTCGCAGACGAACGCGCCGCCGTCGCCGCCGATCAGCTCCAGCGTCTGATCCGCCGTCTCCTGCCGGATGTCGAGCACGGCGACGCGCGCGCCGTCGCTCGCGAGCCGCCGGCAGATGGCCCGTCCGATGCCCGCCCCGCCGCCGGTGACGACGGCCAACTTGCCCTTCAGTGTCATGGTGACCATGTCCTCCGGTTGCTCAGGGAACCGCGACCACGCGACCGCGGACGTCGCCCGCCTCGAGTCGCGCGTACGCCGCGGGCACGTCGCCGAGGGCCACGCGCTCGACCTCCGTGTGGATCACGCCGGCACGCGCGAGCGCGACGACCTCGGCGAGCTCCGAGCGGGTGCCCCAGTTCGAGAAGACGACGGTCGTCTCGAACGGGACGACCCCCCAGCGGAAGGGCAAGGTGCCGCCGCCCACGCCGACGACGGAGAGGTGCCCGCCCGGAGCGACGCAGGCGGCGGCCAGCGCGAGGGTCGCGTCGACGCCGACGAAGTCCATCACGAGCGCGGCCCGGCCGCCGGCGGCTTCCAGGACGGCCTGCGCCGTGAGGCCGTCGGCCTGCAGCGCCACCTCGGCCCCCCCGGCCCGCGCCGTCTCGAGCGCGTCCTCGCGCCGGTCGATCGCCACGATCCGGCAGCCGCCGAGCGCGCGCAGCAGCTGCACGGCGACGTGGCCGAGGCCGCCGATGCCGATGACGACCGCGGTCGCCCCCGGAGGGAGCGTGCGCAGGGCGCGCTTGACGGCGTGGTACGGGGTGAGTCCCGCGTCGGCGAGTGGAGCGGCGGCCACGGGGTCCAGGTCACCGATCGGCACCGCGAGGCGGGGGGACGGCAGGACCACGTACTCGGCGAGCCCACCGTCGCGACCGATTCCGCAGGCGGTGCCGTGGCGCAGCTCGCGCCTCGTGCACAGGTGCTCGGCGCCGACGCTGCAGTTCGGGCACCGCCCGCAGCCCCAGGGGCCGTACACGAGCACCGCCTCGCCGACCTCGATGCCGGTCGTCCCGGCGCCGAGCGCCTCGACCGTCCCGGCCACCTCGTGGCCCATCGTGAACGGCAGCTCGTACGGCACCGTCCCGGCGGGCCAGTGCATGAGGTGCAGGTCGGAATGGCAGAGCCCGGCAGCCTGCACGCGCAGCAGGAGCTCGCCCGGCCCGGGCACCGGCCGCGGGACGTCCCGCACCTCCGCGGGCCGCTCCCACGCGACGAGCTGGACGGCGCGCATGCGCTCGTCCGACCCGGCGCGGGCGGCGGCGAGCTCGGGGACGGCGCGCGCTCATCGCGGGACCACGTAGCCGACGGCCTCGCGGTCCCAGACGCCCGCGGCGTCGGCGCCGTCCGCCTTGAGCTCCTGCTTGAGCACGCGCTGTGCGTGCGAGCGCGGCAGGGCGTCCATGAAGCGGACGTAGCGCGGGACCGCGAAGTGCGGCATCTTCCCCGTGCAGAAGTCGAGCAGCTGCTCGGCCGTGATCTCCGACTCGGGGCGCCGGACCACCGCCACCATGACCTCCTGGCCGCCGATCTCCGCGGGCACGCCGTACGCCGCCGCCTCGAGGAGCTCGTCGTGGTCGGCGAGCACGCGCTCGACCTCCCAGGCGGAGACGTTCTCGCCGCGCCGCCGGATCGAGTCCGTGCCGCGGGCGACGAACCAGAAGAACCCGTCCTCGTCCTGGTAGGCGTTGTCGCCCGTGTGGAACCACAGGTTGCCCATCGACGCGAGCGTCGCCGCGTCGTTGCCCCAGTAGCGCTCCATCATCACGAACGGCTGGCGCGGCCGCACGGCGATCTCGCCCGTCTCGCCGACGGGGACGTCGTTGTCGTCCGCGTCGACGAGGCGGACCTCGTACCACGGCGTCGGCAGGCCGGCGGCACCGGGCCGGCGCTTGTCCCACGGGACCATGATCGTGGGCCCCGTCTCCGTCATGCCGTAGGCGTCGAGGACGGCGAGGCCGAAGCGCTGCTCGAACTCGACGACGAGGTCGGTCGCCGCGGCGGCGCCGACGACGACGCGGACGCTGTTGGTGCGGTCGCTGTCGCGCTCGGGCTGCTTGAGGAGGATGCGCAGCATCTCCCCCTGGCCGTTGAACGCCGTGACCCCGTGCTCGGCACAGATGTCCCAGAAGCGGCTCGCCGAGAAGCGCTTGTGGATCACGCACTTCGCGCCGGCGAGCATGGCGGCGAGGACCGTCATGTACTTCGCGTTCGCGTGGAAGAGCGGGAACACGGAGTAGAGGACGTCGTCCTCGGTGTAGCCGACCGTGTCGGAAACTCCCCGGGCGAGGTTCAGGTTGTGGTTGTGCGGCAGCACGACGCCCTTCGGCGGCCCGGTGGTGCCGCCGGTGAAGAGGATCGACGCGGGATCTCCCGCCTTGCGCTCGACGGGCTCCGCCGGCTCGTGGCCGAGCAGCTCGGCGAAGTCCACCACCGGCTTGGCGAGCTCCGGCTGCGGTCCCGTGACGATCACCTGCTCGAGCGTCGCGACGTCGCCGATCTGCTCCGCGACATGGTCGACGTGCTCCTCGTCGACGACGAAGGCGCGCACGCCCGTGGTCTCGAGGATGTAGGCGATGCCGGGGCCGCGCGCCGCGTCGTGGATCGGGACCTCGATCGCGCCGGCGGCGAGGATGCCGAACCACGCGAAGAGGAACTCCGGCCGCGCCGGCATCATCACGGCGACCCGGTCGCCGGGCTGGATGCCGAGCGCCTGCAGGCCGGCGGCGAACCGCGCGGACTTGTCGGCCAGGTCGGCGTACGTCACCGGCTCGTCGTTCACCAGCGCCAGCAGCCGATCGCCGTAGCGCTCCGCCTGACGCTGCGCCAGCGTCGCCAGGTTCATCTTTCCCTCTTCTCCCCGCTCGCCCAGACTGATACGATCTCAGTTCAGTTCCAACCTAGCACCGTCCAGAGGTGGTCGCAACACATGCCGTGGCCCACACCACAGATCACTGATGAGAACGGAGCCTTCTGGACCGGTGGACGCGACGGTGAGCTGCTCATCACGCGGTGCACGGCGTGCGGATACTGGGTGCACCCGCCGACGCCTCGATGCCCGCAGTGCCTCAGCGACGCCGTCGAACCCCGGGCGGTGAGTGGTCGCGGAACGGTCTACTCGTTCACGATCAACCGGCAGGCATGGGTCCCCGGCCTCGAGGTGCCGTACGTCATCGCCATCGTCGAGCTCGACGAGCAGCCCGGCCTGCGGCTCATGACGAACATCGTCGACGGCACGCCCGAGGAGGTCGAGATCGGGATGCCGGTCGAGGTCGCCTTCGTGGAGCGCGGCGAGGCCTTCGTCCCGGTCTTCCACAAGGCGGCGGCGTGACCGAGCGCTTCGAGGACCGCTGCATCGTCTCCGGCCTCGGCCAGTCCGACGTCGGCCGGAAGATGACCAAGGGCGTGATGGACCTCACCCTCGATGCCGTGCTCGAGGCGATCGGGGACGCGGGGCTGAAGCCCGCGGACATCGACGGCGTCGTCTCGTGGCCGGGCGCCGTCACCCGCAACGAGAGCCTCGCGCCGAGTGGCCCGGGAGGGTCCGGACCCGGCCCGCATGCGGTGATCGACGCGCTGCGGCTCCAGCCCACGTGGTACTACGGCGGACCGGAGACGCCGGGCATGTTCGCCGCGGTCATCCACGCCTGCATGGCCGTGGCCACCGGGATGTGCCGGCACGTCGTCGTCTATCGGGCGCTCAACGAGGCGACGGCCTGGCGGACGGTGACCGACCGGGTGTCCACGGACGCGGCCGGGGTCACCGGCCCACTGCAGTGGATGCTGCCGTTCGGGGCGTTCTCCGGCCCCACGTGGATGGGCATGTGGGCGACGCGCCACATGCACGAGTTCGGCACGACGCGCGAGCAGTTCGCGGCCATCGCCCTCAATGCGCGGCGGAACGCCCAGCGCAACCCGAAGGCCGTCCTGCAGGGCGACCTGACGATGGACGACTATCTCGCGTCGAAGATGATCAGCGACCCGCTGTGCCTGTTCGACTGCGACATCGCGGTCGACGGCGTGACGGCACTGGTCATCTCGACCGCGGACCACGCCCCGGACGTCCCGACGACGCCGATCCGGATCGAGGCGGTCGGCAGCGCGCTGCACGGCCGGGCCTCCTGGGACCAGTGGGAGGACATGACCGAGACCGCCGCCGCGAGCGCGGGTCAGCATCTCTGGTCGCGGACCGACCTCAAGCCGGCGGACGTCGACGTGGCGAACCTCTACGACGGCTTCTCGGTCCTCACCCTCTTCTGGCTGGAGGGGCTGGGCTTCTGCGGCAAGGGCGAGAGCGGGCCCTTCGTCGAGGGCGGCGAGCGCATCGCGCTCGACGGCGAGCTGCCGCTCGCCACCAGCGGCGGCCAGCTCTCGGCCGGCCGGCTGCACGGCTTCGGCCACCTCTACGAGGCGTGCCTGCAGCTGCGCGGCCAGGCGGACGACCGCCAGGTCCAAGGCGCCAAGGTCGCGGCCACGTCGGCGGGCGCCGGACCGCTCGCCTCCTGCCTGCTGCTGCGGACGGACGCGTGAAGTCCCGTCAGGTCCAGCTCGTCGAGTACCCGCGCGGCCCGGTCGAGGCGCGGCACTTCCGCGTGGCCGAGGTCGAGCTCCCCGCGCCGGCGGAGGGCGAGGTGCTGGTGCGCAACGAGTTCACCTCGGTGGACCCCGGCATGCGGCTGCGGCTGCGCGCGAGCGGCCCCGAGGGGTACTTCAACTCCTTCCCGCTCAACGCGGCGATGGACGAGATCCTGACCGTGGGCGAGGTCGTGGAGTCGCGCGCCGACGGCTTCTCGCCCGGGGACGCGGTCTCGCACGCGGATGGCTGGCGCGACTTCTCCGTGGTCCGTCCCGGCGTGTCGACGCTGGGCGGCGTCGGGACGCTCCGGCGCCTGGACACGTCGATCGCCGAGCCGGTGAAGTACCTCGGCCCGGTGGGCAACATGGCGCTGACCGCGTACGTCGGCCTCGTCGACGGCGCGCAGGTGCGCGAGGGCGACGTCATCTGGGTCTCGGCGGCCGCCGGCGCCGTCGGGAAGCCTGGCGGTGCAGATCGCCAAGCTCCGCGGCCTCACGGTCATCGGCAGCGCCGGCTCGCCGGACAAGGTCCGCTACCTGCTCGACGAGCTCGGCCTCGACGCGGCGTTCGACTACCACGAGGGCCCGCTCGTCGACCGCCTTCGCGAGGCGGCGCCGGACGGGATCGACGTCTACTTCGACATGGTCGGCGGCGACCACCTCCAGGCCGCGCTGACCGTGCTGCGCCCATGGGGCCGGGTGGCGATGTGCGGCGCGCTGTCGGAGTACGAGAGCCCGGAGCCGCAGCCCGGCCCGACGAACCTCTTCCAGATCGTCGCCAACAACCTGACCGTGCGCGGCTTCCGGGCCAGCGCTTACCTGCACCGCCAGCCGGAGGCGACGCAACAGCTCGGTGCCTGGCTCAAGGAGGGCCACCTCATGTACAAGGAGACCATCGTCGACGGGCTCGAGCGCGCGCCCGAGGCGCTCATGCGGATGCTCGCCGGCGACACCGTCGGCAAGACGCTCGTGCGGGTGCAGGCATGAGGTTCGACGGCAAGGTGGTCATCGTCACGGGCGCGGGGACGGGGCTCGGGCTCGCCACTGCACAGCGACTGGCTCGCGAGGGGGCGCGGCTCGCCCTCGTGGACCGCGACGAGGCGGCGCTCGAAGTGGCGCGGGACGCCACCGGCGGCGAGGCGCTGCTCGTCACCGCGGACGTGTCCGCCGAGGACCAGGTCCGGGCGGCCGTCGAGCGGACGGTCGGCGAGCTCGGCCGGGTCGACGGCCTGTACAACAACGCCGGGATCGAGGGCAAGCAGGACCCGGTCGAGGACTACGACTCCGGCCAGCTCGACAAGGTGATCGACGTCAACCTCAAGGGCGTCCTCTACGGCATGAAGCACGTCCTTCCGCACCTGAAGGCGCAGGGCTCCGGGGCGATCGTCAACGCG
>CAWBSJ010000016.1:0-319803 GCA_963791405.1 uncultured Solirubrobacteraceae bacterium
CGTCCCGCGGCAGCGGCGCCAGCGCGGGCGCCTCCGGCGGATCCCAGGCCGCGCCGTCGAGCGCGTCGAGCCGGGTCACGACCGGCCGCAGCCGCTCGACCTCGGCCGCGAGCGCCGGATCGCGCGCGAGCTCCGCCTCGAACGCCGCGCGCTGCGCGTCGTCGAGCTCGCCGAGCAGGTAGTCGGAGAGGTGCTCGTTCATGCGCCGCGCTCCTCGCGGTCGAGCAGGTCGCGCAACCGGCCGAGGCCCTGGACCATCCGCATCTTCACCGTGCCGAGCGGGATCCCGGTCGCCGCGGCGATCTCCGACTGCGTCGCGCCCGCGTAGAACCGGCGCCGCAGCAGGTCGGCCTCCTCCTCGGGGAGCTGCCCGAGCAGGGCCGCGAAGCGCCAGCGCTCGATCAGCGCGTCGACGACCGCCTCGTGGTCGCCGTCGCCCTCGAGCAGCGCCAGCGAGCCGGCCGGGTCGCGCGGCTCGGGCACGCGCCTGCGCAGCTGGTCGATCGCGCGCGAGCGGGCGATCGTCATCACCCACGTGAGCGGCGACGCGCGGTCGGGGTCGTAGGCCGGCCCGCGCTGCCAGGCCTCGAGGAAGACCTGCTGGAAGACGTCCTCCGCCGCGGCGCGATCCCGCAGCGTGCGGACGAGGAACCCCATCACCGTGCGGCCGCAGAGCGCGTGCAGGTCGCCGCAGCGCGGCCTCGTCGCGCTGCCCGAGGCCGTCGGCGAGACGCCGCTCGGCGCGCGAGGGGGATCGGTCGGCGGACACGGCGGCCATCAGCGTAGTGGGCGGCCGTGCGCCGGTGGGGAGCGCGGCGACGGTCATGCACCGACTGGTACGCGCGCGGACGACCGCGCGGTTGCGCCAACTTCCAACCGGCGCGCCGCCGTTCGCCGTAGGCGTCGCAGCATGTTCTTCAACAGGAGGTCTTCGTGAAGCGACTCATCCCCCTCGTCGTGGTGGGCGCCCTGCTCGCCGTGGCGCCTGCGGCGCAGGCGGCAGTGGACCTGTCCGGCGGCCAGACCCGGCTGACCGTGAACAAGGGCACCGCCAAGGCGCTCGCGTCCTCGGCGTGAAGGTCGCGCCGACCGGCAAGGCGACGGCCAAGGGCCGGCACGTGAAGTTCCCGATCACCGGAGGCGCGATCGATCCCGCGAGCGCCGCGGGCACCATCCGTCATTCCGGCGGGCTCCGGTTCTCCGCCGGCGGCACGCGCGTGACGCTCAAGAACTACGTCGTCAAGGTCGGTGGGCGGATCACGCTGTCGGCGCAGGTCGGCAAGGGCCGCGTCAAGATCCTCAACCTCGTCGGCCGGCCGAAGGTGTCGCGCTCGGGCTTCGGCACGAACGTGCGCGGCCTGACCGCCGAGCTCAACAAGACGGCGGCGACGACGCTCAACACGGTGTTCGGCGTCAAGGCGTTCGAGGCCGGCCTGCCGCTCGGCAAGGTGGTCGTCAAGGCGCAGCCGTCCCAGACCGAGCTGCTCGCGCAGGGCTCGACCGCGCTGGCGCTCGACGCGACCACGCTCGGCGCGCTGACGAGCCTCGGCGTGACGCCGGGGATCATCGGCCCGGCGACGCTCTCGGGCACGACCGCGAGCTTCCCGATCACGGGCGGCAAGGCGGACCTCGACCTGAGCGCCGCGACCGTCACCCACTCGGGCGGGCTCTCGCTGACCGCCGGGGCGACGGTGGTCAACCTGACCGACTTCGACATCGTCGTCGGCTCGGGCGGGATCCGGCTCCTCGCCACGGTCACCGGGGCGCCCGGCAAGGTGCCGATCGCCGATCTGACGCTCGGCGGCGCGCCGCAGGTGTCGGGCCGGACGATCACGCTGAGCGGCGTCGCCGTGAAGCTGTCGGCCGAGGCCGCGGCCGCGCTGAACGCCGCGTTCAAGACGAGCGCGCTCACCGCGGGGCTGCCGCTCGGCACCGCGACGGTCACCGCGACCGGCAAGTAGGCCCTCGGTCCGCCCGGCGCCCGCACGGCGCCGGGCGGACCCGCGCCTAGGCCTCGTGGCCGTTGGTGTAGCCGTTCCCGTTGCGGTCGGCGTGGACGCGGTCGATCAGCCCGTAGTCGACCGCCTCCTCCGGCGTGAAGAACCGGTCGCGCTCCATGTCGCGGCGCAGCTCCTCGACCGGCCGGCCGGTGTGCTCCGCGTAGATCGCCTCGAGCCGCGCGCGCAGGAACGCGGACTCGCGGGCGTGGATCTCGATGTCGGTCGTCTGGCCCTGGAAGCCGCCCGACGGCTGGTGGATGAGGATCCGGCTGTTCGGCAGCGCCTGGCGCTTGCCCGGCGTCCCGCCGGTCAGGATCAGCGAGCCCATCGACATCGCGATGCCGCAGCAGATCGTGCGGACGTCGGGCTTGATGAACCGCATCGTGTCGTAGATCGAGAGCCCGCTGTAGACGATCCCGCCCGGGCAGTTGACGTAGAGCTGGATCTCCTTCTCGGGATCGGCGGCCTCGAGGTGCAGCAGCTGCGCGTTGACGAGGTTGGCGACCTCGTCGTTGACCTCCGAGCCGAGGAAGACGACGCGCTCGTTGAGCAGCCGCGAGTAGATGTCGAACGAGCGCTCGCCGCGCGCGTCCTGCTGGATGACCATGGGTACGAGGGGCAAGGCCGGACCTCCTGTAGTGCAACTGTTGGGTTGCAGATGCTAGCCTATCCGCAACCATCGAGTTGCAGGAGGCCGCACCCTTGTCCACCGTCCGCCGAGAGATCGTCCTGCCCGTCGAGCGCGACCGCGCCTGGGAGCTGCTGACCGAGCCCGCCGAGCTGCGCGAGTGGCTCGCCGACGAGGTCGAGCTCGAGCCCGAGGAGGGCGCGCCGCTGCGCGCCGTCTGGTGGGACAGCGGCGCCGAGCGCGCGGGCGTCGTCGAGGAGGTCGAGGAGCGCCGCCGGCTGCGCTTCCGCTGGGACGACGGCGAGACCGGCGTCCCGTCGCGCGTCGAGTGGACGCTGGACGACGCCCCGGGCGGCACCCGCGTCGTCGTCGAGGAGCGCCCGCTCGTCCCGCTCGAGGTCGCCGGCATTCCGCTCCACTGGCGCCCGCGCGCCGTCGGCATCACCGGGCTCGCCCGCGCCGCCGCGCTGGTCTGCGCCTGATGGAGCCCGCCGTCGACGCCGTCTTCGCCGCGCTGGCGGACCCGACCCGCCGGGCGGTCATCGGCCGCCTGGCGGAGGAGCCGGCGTCGGCGTCCGCGCTGGCCGGCGAGCTGCCGGTCACGCGCCAGGCGGTGGCGAAGCACCTCGCCGCGCTCGACCGCGCCGGGCTCGTGACGCCGCGGCGCGAGGGCCGCGAGCTGCGCTACGTGCTCGACCCGGCGCCGATGGGCGCCGCGCTGGCCTGGATGGCCTCGGTCGGCGCGCAGTGGGACGACCGGCTCGCCCGGCTGGCCCGCCGCGCCGCCGCCGGCTGAGCCGGTCAGGAATCGAGAAGCGCCGGGCCCCGGGGCGCGTCTAGCCTGGCGCGCATGGACCTCACCATTCACAACGCGTTCCTCCCGCAGGACGACCCGGACGCCGCGACCGCCTTCTACCGCGACACGCTCGGCTTCGAGATCCGCAACGACGTCGGGTACGACGGGATGCACTGGATCACGGTCGGCCCGCCCGGCCAGCCCGGCACGTCGATCGTCCTGCACCCGCCCGGCGCCGACCCCGGCATCACCGACGACGAGCGCCGCACGATCGCCGAGATGATGGCCAAGGGCACCTACGCGATCATCACGCTGGCCACGCCCGACCTCGACGCCGTCTTCGCGCAGCTGCAGGCCGGCGACGCCGACATCGTCCAGGAGCCGACCGACCAGCCCTACGGCGTCCGCGACTGCGCGGTCCGCGACCCCGCGGGCAACCTGATCCGCATCAACGAGGTGCGCTGAGCCGTCAGTTGATCATCACGGTCGGCGCGCCGAGCACGATCACGCCGCCGTGCGCGGTCTGATCGCCCATCCGCGCGGCCGGCATCCCGCCGATCATCACCTTCGTCGAGCCCATCGCGATCGTGTCGGGCGGCCCGACGCACGTGCACATGTCGCCGACCCGCGCCGCGGGCATCCCCGCGATCAGGACGGTCGGCGCGCCCGGCGGCAGGATCGGCCCGCCGACGTGCGGCTTCGGGCCGTCCGACAGGGGGCACGTGTGCATGTCGCCGACGCGGGCCGCGGGGGGCACGCGCCGATTGTCTCCGGGCGCGGCGCCGGGGTCAACCCCGGGCCGGCGCCGTCGGCACCCGCTCGGCCACCTCTTGGTCGGTCAGCGGGAAGTGGCAGGCGGCGACGTTGCCGCCGTCCTTCGGCGTGAGCGGCGGGTCCTCGACGCGGCAGACCTCCTGCGCCTTCCAGCAGCGCGTGTGGAAGCGGCACCCGGGCGGCGGGTTGGTCGGCGACGGCACGTCGCCGGTCAGCAGCTGGCGCTTCTTCGTCGTCGCCAGCTCCGGGTCGGCCACCGGGACCGCCGACATGAGCGCGCCGGTGTACGGCATCCGCGGATGGGCGTAGAGCGCCTCGGAGTCGGCGAGCTCGACGATCTTGCCGAGGTACATGACCGCGACCCGGTCGCACATGTGGCGCACCACGGAGAGGTCGTGCGCGATGAAGATCAGCGTCAGCCCGAGCTCGCTCTGGAGGTCGCGCAGCAGGTTGAGCACCTGCGCCTGGATCGACACGTCGAGCGCGGAGACCGGCTCGTCGGCGACGATCACCTTCGGCTTGAGCGCGAGCGCGCGCGCGATCCCGATGCGCTGCCGCTGGCCGCCCGAGAACTCGTGCGGATAGCGGTTGTAGTGCTCCGGGTTGAGCCCGACCGTGTCCATGATCTCCTGGACCACGCGCTTGCGCTCGCCCTTGCCCTCGTGCATCCCGTGGATGCGCGAACGGCTCGGAGATGATCGAGCCGACCGTGCGCCGCGGGTTCAGCGACGAGTACGGGTCCTGGAAGATCATCTGCATCTCGCGCCGCAGCGGCTTGAGCTCGCTTCGTGCTGAGGTCGGCGATCTCGCGGCCGTCGAACTTGACCGAGCCCGAGGTCGGCTGCAAGAGCCGGAGCAGCAGCCGCGCGGTGGTCGACTTGCCGCAGCCCGACTCGCCGACGAGGCCGAACGTCTCGCCCCGCTTGACGTCGAACGAGATCCCGTCGACCGCGTGGACGGCGCCGAGGCTGCGCTTCACGAGGTAGCTGCCCTTGATCGGGAACTCCTTGACCAGGTCGCGGACCTCGAGCACGGCGTCGCCCTCCGGCGCCCGCGGCGGGCTGCTCGTCCTGGCGGGTGGTGTCGACGGTCATTCGGAATCTCCCAGCGGCACGGCGGCGCGGGCCGCCTCGGGCGCGTCCCCGGCGCGCAGCCGCTGCCACAGATCGGCGCGGACCTGCGGCGCCAGCAGGCACGCCACGGAGTGGTCGGGGTTGCCGGCGACGGGCTCCAGCTGCGGGTCGATCCGCTTGTGCGCCTCGCGCACGTACGGGCAGCGCGGATGGAACGCGCACCCGGACGGGCGCTGGATCAGCGACGGCGGCCGGCCCTCGATCGGGACGAGATCCTCGTCGCGCGGCGTGTCGAGGCGCGGGATCGAGCGCAGCAGGCCCCAGGTGTAGGGATGCTGCGGCGCGGCGAACAGCTCCGTCGTCGAGGCGTGCTCGATCACGCGGCCGGCGTACATGACCGCGATCTCGTCGGTCACCTCGGCCACGACGCCGAGGTCGTGGGTGATCATGATCACCGCGGTCCCGGTCTCGTTCTGCAGCCGCTCGATCAGCTCGAGGATCTGGGCCTGCACGGTCACGTCGAGCGCGGTCGTCGGCTCGTCCGCGATCAGCAGCTTCGGCTCGTTGATCAGCGCCATCGCGATCATCGCGCGCTGGCGCATGCCGCCCGAGAACTCGTGCGGGTAGGCGTCGACGCGCGACTTCGGCTCGGGGATGCCGACGAGCTGCAGCATCTCGACCGCCTTGTCGCGCGCGGCGGCCTTGGAGACCTTGTGGTGGGTCCGGACCGCCTCCACGAGCTGCGCCCCGATGCGGTAGAAGGGATGCAGCGACGAGAGCGGGTCCTGGAAGATCATCGCGATCTGCTCGCCGCGGATCTCGCGCATCTCCTCCTCGGAGAGCTTGAGCAGGTCGCGGCCCTCGAACAGCACCTCGCCGTTGAACGACGCGTTGTTCGCGCGCGTCAGGCCGAGCACGGTGAGGTTCGAGACGCTCTTGCCGGAGCCGGACTCGCCGACGATGCCGAGCGAGCGGCCGGTGTCGACCGAGTAGGAGACGCCGTCGACGGCGCGCACGACGCCGTCGTCGGTGGCGAACCGGACCTCGAGGTCGCGGACTTCGAGCAGCGGCGGCATCAGTAGCGCACCCGGGGGTCGAGGAAGGCGTAGAGGATGTCCACGATCAGGTTCATGATGACGATGAAGAACGCCCCGAAGAGCACGGTGCCCTGGATGATCGGCAGGTCGCCGCGGACGATCGCGTCGTAGGCGAGCCGGCCGATGCCGGGGATGTTGAAGACGGACTCGGTGAGGATCGCGCCGCCGAGCAGGATGCCGATGTCGAGGCCGAGCACGGTCACGACCGGCGTGATCGCCGAGCGCACGCCGTGCTTGAGCACGACCGTCCGCTCGCGCAGGCCCTTGGCGCGCGCGGTGCGGATGTAGTCCTCCCCGAGCACGTCGAGCAGCGAGCCGCGCAGCAGTCGCGCGTAGACCGCCGCGAACGTCGTCGCGAGCACGAACCACGGCAGGATCAGCGACTCGAACCACTTGTTCGGGCTGTCGGAGAACGGGACGTACGAGCCCTGGCCGCCGACGAACGGCAGCGGGAGCACGCCGAAGTCCGGCGCGAAGAGGTAGAGCGCGACCAGGCCGAGCCAGTACACCGGCGCGGAGATCGCGATCAGCGAGAGCCCGATCGTGATGCGATCGAGGAACGTCCGGTGCCGGACGGCGGAGATGATCCCGATCGACAGGCCGAAGAAGAGCCAGATGACCACGCCGCCGATCGTGAGCGAGATCGTGGCGGGCAGGTTCTGCCGGATCTGGGTGAGCACGTCGACGTTCGAGACGTAGCTGCGGCCGAAGTCCTGGTGGGCGAAGATGCCCCAGACGTAGTCGCCGAACTGCACGATCAGCGGCCGGTCGAGCCCGAGGTCCTGGCGGATGCGCTCGATCACCTCCGGCGTCGGCTGGCGGCCGGCGCGCAGGGCGGCGGGGTCGGTCGACGGGAAGACGTTGAAGACGACGAACGTGACCGCGCTGACGAGCAGCAGCAGCAGGATCATGCCCATGAGGCGGCGGATGATGTAACGAGCCATGAGAGTGTGGACCTCGGTGCCGGGCCGGTCCGCCGCGCAAGGCGGCGGACCGGCCGGCTGAGTGGATCAGGAGCGGAGCTTCCCTACCTGACGGAGGTGAAGTTCCAGTCCCAGGTGGTGCTGTAGCCGTTCTGGACCCCGCGCATGTTCGGCGAGATCGCGATCGACTGGTAATCCCACATGTACGGGATCGCCGGGGCCTGCTCCGTGATCATCTTGTTCACGTCGGCCCAGGCCTGGGCGCGCTCGGCGGGATCGACCTCGAGCTTCGCCGCGTCGATCGCCTTGTTGATCGCCGGGTCGTTGAGCTCGGGCCAGTTCGAGTTGCCCGACGGGATGATGTTCTCGCCGTTGAACGTCGGGTCGAGCATCGTCTGGGCGTCGGCGAAGTCCTTCGACCAGCCGACGGACGGGCACACGGTGGCCTCGGAGGCCGGCACGTTGCAGAACTTCGTGAACATCGTGTCGCGGGTCACGAGGCGCAGCTTCGTCTTGAAGCCCAGCTCGTTCAGCTGCTGCTCGGTGATCTGCGCGATCGACTTGTCCGGGTCGGCGTTGTCGCCGACGATCAGGACCTCCTCGTCGCCCTCGTACTTGCCCGAGGCCATGCCGGCCTTCTTGAAGTACTCGGCCGACAGGTTGCGGTCGCCCTCCGGCTTCGCCATCCAGTCCTCGCTGTCGGTGAAGCCCTTGATGCCGCCCGACTCCTCGAACCCGGCCATGCCCGGCGGGATGTAGCCCTGGGCGATCGGCCCGAGCGCCTCGCCACCGCGCTGCTGGCGGGCGGCGACGCGGTTGAAGCCCGCGATCGTCGCCTTGCGGACGTTGATGTCGTTGAACGGCGGGCGGCTGTTGTCCATCGAGATCATGCGCCAGCCACCGCCCGGCACCGCCGAGAGCTCCGGCTTGTTGCTCTCCAGGAGCCCCTTGAGCTGCCGCGAGGGCGGCTCGATGTCGCCGCCGGCCAGGTTCTGGCCGCTCAGGATGCGGCGCGCCGCGACGGCCGTGTCCTCGTTGCCGGCCTGGAACTCGATCTCGTCCAGGTACGCCGGGCGGAAGTCGTCCACCGGGGCGTAGTCCGGGTTGCGGACCAGGTCGATGGTCTTGCCGGGCACGTAGCCGGTCGCCTTGCCGTCGGCGTCGGACTTGACCATGTACGGGCCGGTGTAGACCGCGGCCTCCTCGCCGTAGGTCGACGGGGACTTCTCGTCGTACTTCTGCGCGAACTCCTTCGGGACCGGGACCGAGATCGGCATCCCGAGGGCGCCCGCGGCCGCCGCGCCCGTGCCCTGCGTGAGGTGCAGGACGATCGTGTACTTGTCCGGCGTCTCGATGCCGGGGATCTCCTGATAGTCGCCCTGCTTCTTCGGCACGCCCTTGATGTCGCCCAGGTAGACGCGGGCGTAGCCGTTGTTGACGTTGGCCGTGAAGGCGCGCTCGAGCGCGTACTTGACGTCCTTCGCCTCGACCTCGCGGCTGACGGGCTTCGAGAACATGACGCCCTTCTTCAGCTTGACCGTGACGGTCTTGCCGTCCTCGCTGATCTCCGGCTCGCCCTCGGCGAGGTCCGGAACGGGCTTCGAGGCGTCCTGCGGCGTGTACGAGTACAGGCCGCGGTGGATGGCGTTCATGATCCCGATCGCGTACGTGTAGTACGTCTTGCCCGGGTCCATGTAGTCCACATCACCGCCGGAGAGCACGGTGAGCTTGCCGCCCTTCTTGCCCTGGGCGGGATCGGCCATGTTGTCGACGGCGGTACCCGCGAAGAGCTGGTCGGTGACGCTCTTGTCACCGGAGGCCGTGCTGCCCTCGTCGCTCTGTGCCGGAGTGCCGGAATCACTGCTCTCGTTGTCGTCGCCGCCGCAGGCGCTGATGCCCAGGAGGGCCGCCACGGCCGCGAGTGCAAGCAAGGTCCTCCAGAAAGACCTAGACATGAACTGCGTCCTTTCGTTGAGTGGTGCTGCTGAGGGGGGAGACGAGCATGCGGGCGCTCACCGCCTCCGCGGGTCGAGGGCATCCTGCAGCCCGTCGCCCACGAGGTTGAACGCCAGCACGGTGAAGAGCAGGGCGAGGCCCGGGAAGAGCATGAACCACCATGCGTCCGGGAAGAGGTTCGTCGCGTCGGAGATCATCGCTCCCCACGAGGGGGTGCCGCCCGACACGCCCACGCCGAGGAACGACAGCGCCGCCTCGAGCAGGATGTTGGCCGGGATCAGCAGCGACGAGTAGACGATCAGCGGCGCCACGAGGTTGGGGAGGATCTCCCGCGTGATGATCCGCGAGTTCGACG
The DNA here is from genome assembly GCA_963791405.1 of uncultured Solirubrobacteraceae bacterium. Classification (GTDB taxonomy): domain Bacteria; phylum Actinomycetota; class Thermoleophilia; order Solirubrobacterales; family Solirubrobacteraceae; genus DASQMT01. The sequence continues at coordinate 9,603 of CAWBSJ010000016.1, forward strand.
CGCCCAGCGAGCGCGCCGCCTCGACGAACTCCTTCTCACGCAGGGACAGGACCTGGCCGCGCACGATCCGCGCGATGTAGGTCCAGTTGATGATCGCGATCACCATGATCACGACCGGGAGCCCGGGCTGGATCGTGCCGCCCAGGCAGCCGTCGGCGCCCGAGCAGGCCGCCGCCAGGCCGAGGCCCAGCAGCAGGATCGGGAACGCGAGGACGACGTCGGTGAGGCGCGACAGGATCGTGTCGGTCCAGCCGCGGTAGAAGCCGGCGACCAGGCCGATCGCGGTCCCGATGACCACGGCGAGGCCGGTCGCGATGAGCGCCACCTCGAGCGAGACGCGCGCGCCGTAGATCGTGCGCGAGAGGATGTCGCGGCCGAGCTGGTCGACGCCGAACCAGTGATCCCCGTCCGGCCCGGTCGGGCCGCCGAACAGGTCGAGCGCGCTCGAGTTCTGCTCCTTGGGATCCGGCGCCCCGAGGATCGCGACGATGAGCGGCGCCAGGACCGCGACGAGGATCAGCACGACGATGAAGCCGAGCGCCGCCATCGCGACGCGGTCGCGGCGCAGCCGGCGCCAGAACAGCTGCAGCGGCGACCGCGCGGTGATCGCGGGCTCGCCGGCGCTCTGCTCGTCGACGACGACCTCGTGATCGTCCTGCTCGTGGATCAGCCCGGCGGGATCGCCCGTGCTCACGGACGCGCCCCCGCGCTTCGTGCTCCGATGATGAAGATGTCGATCCCTCCTGCGACGCCCCGGCAGTCCCCGGCCGGGTACGGCGAAACTGGTTCCCCAAACGCACTCCGGCGGCTGTCTTCCCCGCGACCCACCGCCGAGCGCGGGCAGTGTAGCCACCCCCGCGCCTATGTCTTCCGGTCTACGATCTCCCCTGCCGGCCCCGATAGCTCAGTCGGATAGAGCGACTCCCTCCTAAGGAGTAGGCCGCAGGTTCGAATCCTGCTCGGGGCGTTCTAGTGCATCCGGGCCCCGAATCCCGGTTACGTCCGTGTTACCTAGGACGCATCGGGTTACCCGCGATCGGGCCGCTCCGGATAGAGCTCGTCGATCGTCGCCAGCGCGGCGTAGGGCGCGCCGGACGACGCGCGCGCGATCGCCTCGGCCCCGCCGGCCAGCCGGTCGAGGACGGTCACGACGCCGCAGACCGCGTATCCCGCCTCGAGCACGGCCTCGATCGCCTGCACGGTGGAGCCGCCCGTCGTGACGACGTCCTCGACGATCAGGCAGCGCTCGCCGGGCGCGAGCGGCGGGCCCTCGACCCGCCGCTGGAGCCCGTGCGCCTTCGTCTCCTTGCGCACGAAGAACGCCTTCACGTCGGCCCCACCGGCGAGTGCGGAGCAGGCGGGCGCGTCCGCGCCCATGGTGAGCCCGCCCACCGCCGTGGCGCCCCACTCGCGCGCGTATCCGGCGACCAGCTCGCCCAGCGCGGCGAACCCCGCCGGGCGCAGGATCGCCCGCTTCGCGTCGACGTAGTACTGCGCGACGGCGCCGCTCGTCAGCGTCACCTCGCCGACGATCAGCGCATGCTGCCGCAGCTCCTCGAGGAGCCTCTGCTTCGCGCTCATGGCGCGCCTACGGGTAGACGATGACGCGGTCGCCGATGTGCAGCCAGCTGTCGACCCGCGCCGCGTCCGGGATCGGGATCCGCAGGCAGCCGTGGCTGGCGTTGAACGCCGGCACGTCGACGTAGCCGTGGATCGCGTAGCCGCGGATGAAGTAGTTCGAGTCGACCATCCCCTTGGCGTTCGTCCCCGGCGTCTTCATGTAGACCCGGAACGACCCGAGCACGGTCGGCGTCGCCGGCGCGCCGCTCGAGGTGTGGTAGATCGCCACGACGTCCTTGCCGTCGATCAGCGCCAGCACCTGGCGCGACAGATCGGCCTCGACGTGGCGCCCCGCGTCGGGGTGGCGGACGTGGAAGCCGCCCTTGCCGGCCAGCGCCTTGCGGATCACCGCGCCGTCGGCGTCGTACCGGCGGGCCATGAAGTTGACCTTGCGGAACGCCATCACCGCGCGCCCGGTCGCCGCGTCGTACGTGCCGCCGGTCGGGACCGCGTAGTGCAGCCGCGCGAGGCTGCGCTGGAGCAGCTTCACCAGCGGGTTGGACTCGCCGTCGCTCGCGCGCGGCTCGTACACCCCGACCGTCAGCTTCGGGCCGGTCTTCGCGGCGAGCACGGCGGAGCCGGTGCTGACGACGCGGACGCTGTAGCGGCCCGCGCGCTTGCCCTTGAACACGCGCGAGAACGAGCCGTCGGCCTGCGTGACGGCATGGACCTTGCGGATCTGCTTGCCGTTGCGGAAGACGAGCAGCTGGAGCTTCTCGCCCGCCGCGGCGGGCGCGACCGCGCCGCGCAGGATCCAGCGCTTGCCCTGCAGCGCCACCAGGTCGTGGCCGGCGCGCTGGACCTTCTCCGCCTTCAGCGCGAACTTGGGCTTCGCCGGCGCGGGCGCCGGCGGGGCCGGCGGAGCCGGGGGCACCGGAGTCTGCGCGGCGGCGGTGGCCGGGGCCGCCAGCAGCGCGGCGGCGACGGCGAGGAGGACGGGACGCTTCACGCAAGGGCTCCTTGTGGGCGACGGGCGAAGGGAAGGGTGATCAGGTACACGGCCGCGGCCGCCGCGACCATCGCGGCGAGGGTGGCCGCCCCCCAGTCCTGGGAGACCCCGAGCGCGAGCGCGTTGTTGAGCGCATGCAGCACGATGCTCGGCACGAGCGAGTCGGTCCAGACGTAGAGGAGGCAGAGGAAGAAGCCGAACACCATCAGGGGGACGATGAACTCGATGTCGGTGCCGCCCAGATGGATGGCGCCGAAGATGATGCCGACGAAGACGGCGGCGGGCAACGTCCCCAGCGAGCGGCGGAAGCTGGTGAAGCAGAAGCCGCGGAAGAAGAGCTCCTCCGCGATCGGCGCGACGACGCAGACGAGGATCGACGCGGCGATCAGGGCGAGCGTCGAGTCGTCGACGCCCAGCTCGGACGGGAGGTCGTCGTTGTCGGTGATGCCGAGCGCGGCGGCCCAGATCGCCGAGAAGACGAAGAACCCGGCCCAGGCCACCCCGGTCCAGCCGACCGTCCGCCAGAGCCCGCCGCGCGGCATCCGCAGGCCGAACTTCGCCGCGGTGGCCGGCGGGTCGAGCCGGCGCGCGATCAGCCACGCGACGCCGATCAGCGCCAGATCCTGCACGTAGGTCCCGCCGATCGTGATCCCCGGCGTGTCGCCCTCGGTGTCGACGCCGGCGGCCTCGGCGATCAGCGCGATGACCCCGACGCCGACGAGCGCGACGAGCAGCGTCCCGAGCATCCCCGCGAACGGCGCCCACAGCGGCCAGCGCGGCAGCCCGTCGCGTGCCGCCGGCGGCTCGGCCGGCGGCGACGGCGGCGACGGCGGCACCGGCGGGCGCCAGACGCCCTCCGGCAGCTCGGGACGCGCCGGCGGCGGGCCGGGCGAGGGGGGCGGAGGGCTCGACATCTCCGCTCAAGCCTAGGGACCGGCGGCGGCGATCAGGCCCGGCAATGCGTCCAGGCTGCGGATCAGCGGCACGCCCGGGCGGCGGCTCGGCGCTCCCGTCGCGGCTGATCAGCACGGGGCGGATCCCGGCCGCGAGCGCGCCCTCGACGTCCTCGGCCACGCCGTCGCCCACGTGCCAGGCCGCGTCCGCGGTCGCGCCCGCGAGCGCGAGCCCGCGCGCGAACATCGCCCCGTCGGGCTTCGCCGCGCCGAGCTCGGCCGAGGCGACCGCGCCGTCGACCAGCTCCGCGAGCCCGGTCTCCTGCAAGCGCTCGTGCAGCGAGGCGTCCCAGTTCGAGACCACCACGAGCCGCAGCCCCGCCGCGCGCAGGGCGCGGAGCGCGGGCGCGCTGTCGGGGTACGCGGTGAAGGCGAGCGCGTCGAGCAGCGCGGCGACGAGGCCGGCGACCGGCGCCCCGGCGGCGGCGGGGCCGAGCGCGGGCCGCATCGCCTCGGCGCAGCGCTCGCGCAGCGCGGCGAGCGACGCCGCGTCGCGGCCGAGGTGGAGATGGGCGCGGTAGAAGGCGATCTCCGCGCGCAGGGCGGCGCGGGCGTCCGCGCCGGACACCTCGATCCCGAGCCGCTCGCGCAGGGCCGCGCGCAGCCGCGGCGCGGGATCGCCGAAGCCGAGCAGGGTGCCCATCGCGTCGAGCAGGACCGCGTTAGTCTCGCCGCCCATGACGGCCCGGGATGCTGGCACGGCGCTGGCCGCGACGACGACGAGCGACTGGGTCGGCGCGGGGATCGCGATCGCGATCGCGCTGCTGATCGCCTTCGTGCTCGACCGGATCTTCGCCTGGCGCGGGCGCCAGATCGCCAAGGCGGTCGCCGGCGGGCGCGAGGTGACGCCCGAGATGGCGACGCGCCTGCGCTTCACGCGGCGGCTGCTCTACACGGTGATCATCCTGCTCGGGGTCGCGATCGCGCTGTCGAACTTCGACGGCGTCAACCAGGTCGCGCGGTCGCTGCTGGCGAGCGGGGCGATCGCCGCGGCGATCCTCGGCTTCGCCGCGCGCCAGACGCTGGCCAACTTCGTCGCCGGCGTCATGCTCGCGGTCACCCAGCCGCTGCGCGTCGGCGACTGGGTCTACGTCGAGGACCAGTACGGCGTCGTCGACGACATCCGCCTCACCTACACGTACCTGCACACGCTCGGCGGCCAGACGGTCGTGATCCCGAACGAGAAGCTCGCGAGCGGGATCCTGCGCAACGACACGCTCGGCGAGGGCGTCGTCGGGATCGAGGTCTGGATCTGGCTGCCCCCGGAGGCCGACGCCGGGCGCGCCGTCCGGTCGCTCCAGGAGGAGACCGGGCTCGAGGTCACGGTGGCCGAGACGCACCAGGAGGGCGTCCGGCTCGCGGTGTCCGGCGAGCGCTGCCCGCCGCCCGAGCGGTCGGCGCACGAGGCCGCGCTGCGGCTGCGCTGTCTCGACCGGCTGCGGGCCGACGGGCTGCTCGCCGACGCGGGGTAGGGGATCGGCGCGCGCCGTCGAACTCGTCGGAGCGTCCTACAATCACGTTTCCCGATGTCCTACGCCCAGCGCTCCCGGCGCCGGCGCCGCGGCAGCGGAGCGCCGCGCAGCAAGTTCTTCCTCGCCGTGATGGTCCTGGTCATCGTGGCGGCGCTCGGCGCGCTCGGTGCGGTCGGCTACGTCGTCTCCATCGCGGCCTCCGCGCCGCCCCTGTCCTCGCTGAAGGCGAAGTCGACGGGCGACAACACGCGCGTGTTCGCGGCCGACGGGAAGCCGCTCGGGTTCATCCAGGCCGAGGAGCTGCACCTGCCGCTGCACTCCTCCGAGATCCCCGACGTCGTCAAGGACGCGACGATCGCGATCGAGGACGAGCGCTTCTACCAGCACAAGGGCGTCGACTACGAGGGCGTCGTGCGCGCCGCGATCAAGAACCTCACCTCCGGCAAGACCGTGCAGGGCGGCTCGACGATCACGATGCAGCTCGTCCGGTCGCTCTACATCTCCAGCGAGCGCACCTACCAGCGCAAGATCCGCGAGGCGAAGCTCGCCGAGGAGCTCGAGGACGAGCACTCGAAGGAGTGGATCCTCGAGAAGTACCTCGACTCGATCCCGTACGGCACCGTCGGCGGGCAGTCCGCGATCGGCATCAAGGCCGCCGCCCGGATCTACTTCTCCAAGGACGTCAAGGACCTGTCGCTGAAGGAGGCCGCGATGCTCGCCGGGCTCCCGCAGGCGCCGTCGGACTACTCGCCGACCCGCTCGCCGCGCGCGGCCAAGAAGCGCCGCAACGAGGTGCTGCAGAAGATGGCCGACCTCAAGATGATCACGCCGCAGCGCGCGCAGAAGGCGATCAACGCCAAGCTCGGCGTCCACCTGAGCTCGTACTTCTCGCGCCGCCGCGAGCAGTACTTCTTCGACTACGTCAAGGACCAGCTGTTCCAGCAGTACGGCGCGCAGACGGTGCGCGAGGGCGGGATGAAGGTCTACACGACGATCGATCTGGACAAGCAGGAGCAGGCGCGCTCCACGATCGCCGACCACCTCGCCGGGATCGGGCCGTCGTCGGCGATCGTCACGCTCAATCCGAAGAACGGCGACATCGAGGCGATGGCGTCGTCGGGCGACTACGGGCAGTCCAACTTCAACCTCGCCGCGCAGGGCCACCGCCGGCCGGGCTCGACGTTCAAGGTGATGGCGCTGATGACCGCGCTGCGCATGGGCGTGGACCCGGACTCGACGCACTACACGTCGGTCTCGCCGACGAAGGTGAACGACCCGCAGTACGGCGTGTTCGAGATCAAGACCTACGGCGGCAGCAGCGGCGGCAACATGAGCCTGCGCCAGGGGACGCTGAAGTCCGACAACTCGGTCTACATCCAGCTCGCGATGGACCTCGGCCCCGAGAACGTCAAGAAGACCGCGCGGATGATGGGCATCACGTCGACGCTCAAGGGCTATCCGGCGGAGACGCTCGGCGGCCTCGAGAACGGCGTCTCGCCGCTCGAGATGGCGACCGCGTACTCGAGCATCGCCAACGGCGGCTACCGCGTCCGGCCGACCGCGATCAAGAAGATCACCTTCCCCGACGGGCGGGTCGAGACCGGCGAGCGGCTGCCCAAGCGCTTCCGCGTCAAGCGGACCGAGATCTTCTCCGACGGCGTCGCCGCCGAGGGCCGCGAGATCCTCGAGCAGAACATCCAGGGCGGCACCGGGACGCACGCCGCGATCGGCTGCCCCGCCGGCGGCAAGACCGGCACGACCGACTTCAACACGGACGCCTGGTTCGTCGGCTTCACGCCGCGCCTGACCACCTCGGTCTGGGTCGGCTACCCGAAGGACGACATCCAGATGAACGGCCTCTACAACGGCGCCAACGTCGACGGCGGCACGTTCCCCGCCGACATCTGGGGCGACTACATGGGCCGCGTCAAGGGCAGCTTCTGCGGCGACTGGCCGGCGCCCACGCACCCGTTCCAGTCGGTGCCGTTCCACGGCCGCTACGCGACGTCGGGCGGCAAGCTGATCGGCGCGCCGGAGGATCAGCAGGACCAGACGTCGACGGACGGCACGACGACCGACCCCTCGACGGGGACGCCGACGCCCGACGACCAGTCCGGCGAGACGGCGCCGGACCAGGACACGGGCGGCTTCGACCCGACCCAGTACGAGGCGCCGCCGCAGCAGGAGCCGGACACCCAGCCGCCCGCGACGCCGACCGACCCGGGCGGCACGACGGCGCCCGGCACCACGCCGTAGTCACACAGACGGCCGGATCGCTGGTATAACCCCGCCCGTTGTGTCCGCCCGGAGTGGGCGGTCGAAGCATGCGGGAAGGCAGTGCCCGGCAGCACCACCTCGCGCATCTGACAAGTAGTGAGGAGGTGTTGTATGGCAACTGGTGTCGTCAAGTGGTTCAGTGACGAGAAGGGCTTCGGCTTCATCACCCCGGACGACGGGGGGAAGGATGCGTTTGTCCACTTCTCGGGTATCGCAGGTGACGGTTTCCGCACGCTCGCGGAAGGCGCGAAGGTCGAGTACGAGCTCGGCGAGACGGGCAAGGGCCCGCAGGCAACGAACGTCAGGATCATCTAGCTCTTGGCCAAGGAAGAGAAGGTCGAATTCGAAGGCGAGGTCGTGGAGGCGCTCCCGAACGCGATGTTCCGGGTGCAGCTCGACAACGGCCATGAGGTGCTCGGCCACGTGGCCGGCAAGATGCGCCGCTTCCGCATCCGGATCCTGCCGGGGGATCGGGTGCGGGTGGAGGTCTCACCGTATGACCTCAACCGCGCGCGGATCGTCTATCGCCATCGGTAGCTGCGCAAGGGCCCGCCACCGTGCGGGCCCGCGCGCCTGACCATGCGCGAGCTCGCCCTCATCGAGGCGATCTCGGGAGCGCTGGCGCGGCGCGACGGCTCGCGCGTCGTCCGCTGGATCGGCGACGACGCCGCCGTCGTCCGCGGCGACGCGTTCGCCGTCACGTCCGTCGACGTCATGGTCGACGGCACCCACTTCCGGCTCGGGCAGGCGTCCCCGGCCGACATCGGCCACCGCGCGCTCGCCGCGGCGCTGTCCGACCTCGCCGCGATGGGCGCCGCGCCCGGCGAGGCGTACCTGGGCGTCGTGCTGCCCCCGCGGCTCTCCGACGCGGACGTCCTCGCCCTCCACGAGGGCGCCGAGGGGCTCGCGCTGGCCACCGGCACGACGATCGCGGGCGGCGACCTCGTCGCCGGCCCCGTGCTGACGCTCGCCGTCACGGTCGTCGGCTGGGCGTCGGCGGAGGACCCGCTCGTCGGCCGCGCGGGCGCCGAACCCGGCGATCTCGTCGGCGTGACCGGCACGCTCGGCGCGGCCGCCGCGGGCCTGGCCGTGCTCGAGGGCCGGGCGCAGGAGTCGGGCGTCTCGTCGTCGGTCGCCGGCGAGCTGATCGGGCGCTACCTGCGGCCGCTGCCGCGGCTCGCCGAGGGCCGCGCGCTCGCGGCGGTCGGCGCCCACGCGATGCTCGACCTGTCCGACGGCCTCGCCTCGGACGCGCAGCGGCTGGCCGCCGCGGGCGGCGTCCGGCTGGCGCTCGACGCGCCGGCGCTCCCGCTCGCGCCGGGCGTGGCCCAGGTCGCGCGCGCGCTCGGGCGCGACCCGGCCGCGCTCGCCGCGACGGGCGGCGACGACTTCGAGCTGTGCGTGTGCATGCCGCCCGACCGGGCCGCGACCGCCGAGGCGGTCGCCGAGCTGACCTGGATCGGCGCGGTCGTCGAGGGCGAGCCCGGCGTCGAGTGGCGCGACGCCCCGCCCGGCGCGGACGCCTGGCGCGGCTTCGAGCACTGACGCGGGTCAGCCGTCGCCGGGCACGCGGAGCGCGCGGCCGTCCACCAGGCGGGCGGCGAGCGCCGCCGCCACCGCTTCGAGATCGAGCTCGTAGACCAGGACCTGGGCCTGCTCGTCAGGACGCTGTGGTGCCCGCCGGGCGAACCGGGCCCGCGCAGGCTGATCGCCCACGGGAGTTCTGGTTGCCGTCTTCATCACACGGACAGCATCGGCGCCCGCGGCCGGGTCGCCCATGGGGCCGGGACTCCAACTCATGCGGCCACCGCCCGCGCGAGCCGCGCGGAGACCACGATCCGCTCGCTGGCCGAGAACAGCGGGTGGCAGGCGGTGAGCACGAGCCGATCGTACGCCTTGTCGGCGACCACGCCGACGGCGGTCGCGGGGACGATCCGCGTGGCGTCGACGCGGTACGTGAACGACCCGTACGGCGTGTCGACGTCGATCCGGTCGCCGCGGTCCAGCGCGTCGAGCCGCCGGAACGGCGCGCCGTAGGTCGTCCGGTGGCCGGCGAGCGCCACCGTCCCGCGCTCGCCGGGCAGGACCGAGTCCGGGTAGTGGCCGGGGCCGTCGCGCAGCTCGTCCGGCTCCGTCCCCTCGACGACCACGGTGCGCAGCCCGATGGCGGGGATCCGCAGCCGGCCGACCGGGTCGCCGAGCGCCGCGCGGCGATCGGCCGCGCGGGCGCCGAGCGCCAGCCGGCGGCGCGGATCGGGGACCTTGGCGAGGACGCGCCGCTCCTGCGCGGGCAGCGGCGCGCGCTCGAGCTCCGCCAGCCGGTCCTCGAGCCCGCGCTGGCGCCAGGCCGCGTACGCGCCGGTCAGCGGCTCCTGCCACGCGAGCGTGACGGCCACGTCGGCGAGCACGAGCACCCCGGCCACGATCAGCAGCGTCGCGAGGGCGCGGAGCCCGCGCCGGCGGCGCCGCGGCGGTGCCCCGGTCGCGGCCATCAGCGGCGCAGGGCGGACTCCGTGCCGCCGAGCGAGCCCGGGCCGGCGTAGCTGGCCGGCCCGCGGGTCTTCGGCCGCTCGTCCGGCGGCGCGAGCGCGGCGAGGTGGCGGCGGGCGAGCAGCACCCGCACGAGCGCCGCGACGCAGCCGGCGACCGCCCCGAGCGCCAGCGCCGACCAGGCGGAGACGTGCCCGCCCGCGGTCGCGAGCAGCCACAGGCGCGCAAGCGAGAACGGGCCGATCCGGAGCGCGTCCATCTCCGCCACGAGCACGGCGAGCGGCAGGACCAGCCCGGCGCCGAGCGCGAGCCAGCCCCAGATCCCGCGCAGCCGGGTCTGCGGCGCGCCGAGGAACAGCCACAGGTGCGCGGCCGGCACCAGCAGCGCCGCGGCGTACGGGTTGAGCACCCAGACGACGAGCGCGACCGCGCAGATGACCACCCCGACCGCGGCGCCCGCCGCGCCCGCCGCGGGGTTGCCGCGTGCGCGCCGCCCGCCCAGGTTGAGGAGCCGCGCGATCACCACGCCGAGCGCGATCGCCAGCGCGGTCGAGGCGAGCGCGGCCGCCTGCGCGGCCGTGAGCGGCAGGTCGGCGGGCAGGACCGGCGCGCGCGGCGCCGGCAGCGCGCCCGTGATGCCGAGGATCCGGAGCCACGCCCATGCCACCGGGACGACCAGGCCGGCGGCGAGCACCCATCCGACCCAGACGCCGGCGCTCAGGTGGTGGCGGCGGGCGCGGAAGTAGGCGTCGAGCGCGGCCAGCAGCGCCGGCAGCAGCAGGCAGAGCACGATCAGGCGCACGCTCCACGTCGGCAGCAGGTTGCGCGCGGTGACGATCCCGTCGGTCTCGTCCGCGAACGCGGCGCGGCCGGCGCCGCGACCCGCCTCGTCGAGCGCGAGCACCGAGCGCAGCGCACTGCGGCCCATGCGGGTGAACTGCTCGCGCGAGACCGGCGCGTTCGCGGCCGGGCCCCGCTCGCCGCTGATCTGCAGCAGCACCGCGGGCAGGCCCGCGCGGTTGACCTCGCCCTGCTCGGAGACCGTCAGCGGGAGCGCCCGCCGCGACCACTGCGCGCTCGCCCGCGACCCGCCGGGGTCCGCGCCGGTCTCCTGCCGCGCGGCGGTCTGGACCGTCCGCTCGAGCGCGATCGGCGGGGTGTCGCGCCCGTTCGACCACGGCACGACCCACGGCTTGTGCCACTCGCGCGACGCGAGGTCGCCGAGCACGAGCACCCCGTCGATCAGCGCCGGGTCCTGCGCCCGCGCCCAGGCGCGCGCGCCCGCGTCGCCGCCGCTCCCCCCGGAGGTCGAGACCAGCACCAGCGTCTTGCGCAGGTCGCGCCCGACGAGCCGCGGCCGGGCGTCGGAGCGCTGCTCGGCCTCCGCCTCGGCGCCGGCGTCGCGCGTGCGGAAGATCCGCGCCAGCTCGAGCAGCGCGGCGGTGCCGGAGAGCTCGGCCAGGCCCGGGCTGTCGGTCGCGTCGCGGTGGGTGAGGACGACGATCCGCCGGTCCGACAGGCCCGGGCGCACGCCGACCACGGTCTCGAGGTTGCGCTCCCCGTCGACGGTCCGCCCGTTCGTCGAGCTGCGGTCGACGTCGAAGCCTGAGCCGCGCAGCGACGCGGCGACGCGGTCGGCCAGCGCGTCGTCGCCGGCGGAGCCCGGGCTGCGCTCCGGGAACGCGCTGCCGAGCTGCAGGAGCGACCCCGCGAGCCGCTCGCTGCCGTACGCGCGGCTCGGGTCGAACGCGTCCGCGACGGCGCGCGTGCGCACGGGCGTCGGCCTTCCCTGGAGCGAGAAGGCGACCACGAAGATGGCGAGCAGGGCGGGGATGAAGGCCGCCCGGTAGACCCGGACGTCGAGCACGGCCCTCCACGGTATCTACGCTTACAGCATGCCGGACCGTCCGCCACGCATCTTGCTGGTCGACGACGAGCAGCCGATCCAGACGCTGCTCTCGTTCCCGCTGCAACGTGACGGCTACGAGGTCGTGCAGGCCTCGGACGGCCGCGAGGCGCTCGCGCGCTTCTCCGAGCAGACCTTCGACCTGGTCGTGCTCGACGTGATGCTGCCGAAGATGGACGGCCTCGAGGTGTGCCGCCGGCTGCGCGCCCGGTCCTCGGTCCCGATCATCATGCTGACCGCCAAGTCGGAGGAGATCGACAAGGTGCTCGGCCTCGAGCTCGGCGCCGACGACTACATCACCAAGCCGTTCTCGATGCGCGAGTTCCGCTCGCGCGTCAAGGCCGCGCTGCGGCGCGCCGGGATGGCGCGGCCGGAGGAGGGCGACGAGCAGCCGATCGAGGTCCTCGCGCTGCGGATCGACCCGTCGAAGCGGACCGTGACGCTCGACGGCAACGCGATCCAGACCACGTTCGTGGAGTTCGAGATCCTCACCTCGCTGGCGTCGAACCCGGGCCGGGTGTACACCCGCGACATGCTGCTCTCACGCGTCTGGGGCGACTCCGCCTACCGCGACCCGCGGACGATCGACGTCCACATCCGGCATCTGCGCGAGAAGCTCGAGGCGGACCCGAAGGAGCCCGACTACATCTTCACCGTCCGCGGCGTGGGCTACCGCTTCCGGGACACCGACGAGGAATGACGATGCCGCGGCCGCTGCGGTCGCTCCGGAACCGCCTGACGCTGATCTTCGCCCTGATCGTGGCCGGGGCGATCGGGATCGTCTACTTCTACGTCGTGCCGCGGCTCGAGGACGAGCTGGTCGCGCAGAAGCTGGAGCGCCTCGGCGCCGAGGCGCGGCGCGAGTCGGGCACGCTCGAGGAGATGTTCGGCGCCGGGGCGACCGGCCGCCAGCTCGAGCGCCAGACGATCGAGGCGTCGTCGCAGTCGAGCGCCGAGGTCGGGCTCTACCAGATCAAGGAGGGCCAGGCGGCGCTGCAGATCTACCCGGTCGCGCAGTCCAAGCCGGGGGCGGTGGCGCTGCCCGACGTGGCGGAGTCGGCCGAGGACGCGGCGCGCCGGCGGCGGCCGGTGACCTCGACGGAGCAGACCTCGATCGGGCGCCAGGCGGTCGCCGTCGTCCCGCTGATACCCGGCGAGGGCAAGCGCGCCGCGGTGCGCGGCGTCGCGGTGTTCGTCGACTCGCTCGACGACGTCGAGGCCAACGTGATCCTCATCCGCCGGCGGATCCTGGTCGCCGGCGGCATCGCGCTCGTGCTCGCCGCGCTCGCGGGCTACCTCGTCGCCGGCGTCTTCACGTCGCGCATCAAGCGGCTCGAGCAGGCCGCGCGGAAGGTCGCCGCGGGCGACTTCTCCAACCCGATCCACGCCGACTCCGACGACGAGATCGGCCAGCTCGGCGCCGCCTTCGACGACATGCAGAGACAGCTCGCGCGGCTCGACACCGCGCGCAAGCAGTTCATCGCCTCGGCCTCGCACGAGCTGCGGACGCCGATCTTCTCGCTCGGCGGCTTCATCGAGCTGCTCGAGGACGAGGAGCTCGACGAGGAGACGCGCGCGCAGTTCCTCGCCCAGCTGCGCGGGCAGGTCGCGCGGATGCGCAAGCTGGCGACGGAGCTGCTCGACCTCTCGCGGCTCGAGTCGGGCGCGCTCGAGCTGCGGCCCGAGCCGACCGACATCGGCCAGCTCGCACGCGAGATCGCGGGCGAGTTCACGCCGGCCGCGACCGCGCACGAGGCGCGCCTCACGGTGCTCGCCGCGCGCGACGCGATCGAGATCGAGTGCGACCCGGAGCGCGTCGCCCAGGTCGTGCGGATCCTGCTCGACAACGCGCTCGTGCACACGCCGCAGGGGACGGACGTCGTCGTTTCGGCGGCACGCGACGACGGGCATGTCACCCTGGAGGTCGCCGACTCCGGCCTCGGGATCCGCGACCAGACCATGCCGCACATCTTCGAGCCCTTCTACACGAGCGCGGACGGGGCGCGCGGCGCGGGTCTCGGGCTGGCGATCGCGCGCGAGCTGGCCGAGCAGATGAGCGGCCAGCTGACGGTCGCCTCGCGTCCCGGCGAGACCGCCTTCAAGCTCACCCTGCCCGCATGAGCCGCCCGCTCGCCGTCGTCCTCGTCGCGCTCGCCCTCGCGGCCGGCGTCGTGGCCGGCTGCAGCCTCGGCGGCGACGACGACGGGGACGGCGGCGGGTCCGCTTCGAGCGGGACGACCACGCGCGTCGAGGTGATCGGCGAGGGGACCGCCGGCGGCGACGGCGGCTTCGACGCCCAGCGGATCTACCAGCAGGAGGCGCCCGGCGTCGTGACCGTGGTGTCGCTGTTCGGCGGCGACGAGCTCGAGGACCTGGGCGACCAGTCCGGCGGCGTCGGCTCCGGCTTCGTCCTCAACGGCAAGGGCGAGATCGCCACGAACGCCCACGTCGTCACGACCGGCGAGGTGCCCGACCTGCGCGAGGCGCGCGAGGTCTACGTCGAGTTCGCCGACGGCAACCAGGTCCCGGCGGACGTCCGCGGCTACGACCCCGAGTCGGACATCGCGCTGCTGAAGATCGATCCCGCCGGGCTCACGCTCCGGCCGCTCCCGCTCGGGCGCTCCAGCGACGTCGAGGTCGGGATGCCGGTCGCGGCGATCGGCTCGCCGTTCTCCGAGAAGCAGTCGCTGTCGGTCGGGGTCGTGTCGGCCGTCGACCGCTCGATCTCCGGCCTGACGGCGTTCCTGATCTCGGGCGCGATCCAGACCGACGCGGCGATCAACCCGGGCAACTCGGGCGGCCCGCTCGTCGACGCGAACGGCCGCGTGATCGGCCTCAACCAGCAGATCAGGACGAGCAGCGGCGGCGGCGAGGGCGTCGGCTTCGCGGTCCCCGTCGACGTCGCGCGGCGCGCGCTCGAGCAGCTGCGCGGCGGCGGCGAGGTCCAGTACGCCTACCTCGGCGTGGAGACGGTGGCGATCTACCCGCAGCTCAAGGAGCGCTTCGACCTGCCGGTCGACAAGGGCGCGTGGGTCCAGACCGTCGTGCCCGGCGGGCCGGCCGAGAAGGCGGGCCTGAAGGGCGGCACGGGGCAGACGCTGTTCCAGGTCCGGCAGTTCCGCGACGGCGGCGACGTGATCACCAAGATCGACGGCCGGCCGGTCGACGATCCCGACGACCTCTCGCTCGCGGTGGCGCTGCTCGACCCCGGCACGACGGTCCCGGTCGAGGCCTGGCACGACGGCAAGCGCGAGGAGCTGGAGCTCAAGCTCGGCTCCCGGCCGCTGCAGCAGCCGCAGAGCACGGGGTAGACCAACCGGTCTACGGGGTATCTTCCCCGCCGGCCAGATGCTCCAGCCCGTTCCACTCGCGAACAAGAGCCTCGCCGACTACACGCACATCGTCGGGCGTCCCCTCATCGAGGAGATCCGCGAGCTGGCGTCCGGTCTGGCGGGGCGGCGCGTCGTCCACCTCTCGGCGACGGCGTTCGGCGGCGGCGTGTCGGAGATCCTCTACACGCTCGTCCCGCTCATGCGCGACGTCGGGCTCGACGTCGAGTGGCAGGTCATCTACGGGCGCGAGGAGTTCTTCAACGCGACCAAGCTGATGCACAACGCGCTGCAGGGGAGCCCGCAGGACCTCACCGACGAGCAGTGGGCCGTGTGGGCGCAGTACAACGACATGAACGCGCGCGAGCTGACGTCCGGCTGGGACGTCTGCATCGTGCACGACCCGCAGCCGGCGGCGCTGCTGGCGCTCGTGCCCGAGAAGGCCAAGGGCTGGATCTGGCGCTGCCACATCGACATCTCGACGCCCAACCCGGCGACGCTGGAGCGGCTGCTGCCGTACCTCCAGCGCTACCCGGCGTCGCTCTTCCACGTCGCGGCCTACGTGCCGGCCGGGATGGACGGCGGCGTGCACATCGTCCCGCCCGCGATCGACCCGCTGGCCCCGAAGAACATGGCCCTGTCGCTCGAGGACGCGGAGTTCGTGTGCGCCCAGTTCGGGATCGACACGGACCGCCCGATGATCTGCCAGGTCTCGCGCTTCGACCCGTGGAAGGACCCGATCGGGGTCATCGACGCCTACCGGATCGTCAAGGGCGAGCGGCCGGACGTGCAGCTCGCCCTCGTCGGCTCGATGGCGTCCGACGACCCCGAGGGCTGGGACTTCTACAACTCGACGCTCGAGCACGCGGCCGGCGACCCGGACATCCACATCCTCAACAACTTCTCGAACGTCGGCGCGATCGAGGTCAACGCGTTCCAGTCGCTCGCCGACGTCGTGATCCAGAAGTCGACGCGCGAGGGCTTCGGCCTGACGGTGTCCGAGGCCCTGTGGAAGGGGCGGCCGTTCATCGGCGGCGACGTGGGCGGGATCCCGCTCCAGGTCGAGAACGGCGTCTCCGGCTACCTCGTGTCCTCGGTCGAGGAGTGCGCGGCCCGCTCGCTCGACGTGCTGGAGGACCCGGCGCTGGGAAAGGCGCTCGGCCGGCGCGGCAAGGAGCACGTCCGCACGCACTTCCTCACGCCCCGCTATCTGCGCGATTACCTGAAGATCATGCACGAGGTGCTGTAGTTATCGGTCTATGACCGATGGTGAAGGCGGCGCACCCCTCGTCCTGGTCTCCAACCGGGGTCCGGTCACCTACCAGGACGACGGCTCCGTCAAGCGCGGCACCGGCGGGCTCGCGACCGCCCTGATCGGCCTGGCGTCGCACCGCGACGCGGTCTGGATCGCGTCCGCGATGACCGACGGCGACGTCGAGATGGCGCGCGAGCACGGCGGCGAGGCGTTCGAGATCGAGGCGCCGGACGGCGGCGAGTTCCGCGTCCGCTTCGTCGACTCCGACCCCGAGGCCTACGACCGCTTCTACAACATCTTCGCGAACCCGATGCTCTGGTTCATCCAGCACTACCTCTGGGACCAGAGCAACGCGCCGGACATCCGCCGGCACGAGGTCGAGGCGTTCGAGTTCGGCTACAACGTCGTCAACGAGGACCTGGCCGAGGCGGTGCTGGAGGAGATCGACGGCGTCGACGAGCCCGTCGTCATGGTCCACGACTACCAGCTCTACACGCTGCCGGGGATGGTGCGGAAGGCGCGCCCGGACGCGTTCCTCCACCACTTCGTGCACATCCCGTGGACGCAGTCGGACGCGTGGCGCGTGCTGCCGGCCGGGATCCGCGACGCGATCTACCACGGGCTGCTGGCCAACGACATCATCGGCTTCCACACCCGGTCCTACCGGCGCAACTTCCTCCAGTGCTGCCGCGACCTGCTCGACCTCGAGGTCGACATGGAGCGCGGCGTGGTCGTGTTCGGCGACCGCGAGGTCTGGGTGCGGGCGTATCCGCTGCCGATCGACTTCCGGGCGACGCAGGCGCTGGCGCGGCGCGAGCGGGTGCGCGAGTTCGAGGAGAAGCTGCTGGCGCGGCGGCGCGAGTACTCGATCCTGCGGGTGGACCGCGCGGACCTCTCCAAGAACGTCCTGCGCGGGTTCACCGGCTTCGACATCTTCCTCGAGCAGCATCCGGAGTTCATCGAGCGGATCACGTTCACGGCGCAGCTGATGCCGTCGCGGACGGACGTGCCCGAGTACGCCGAGTACCTCGAGCGGATCGAGGCGCTGGTGGCGGTCGTCAACCACCGGCACGGGACGCCGGACTGGATGCCGATCGACCTCAAGCTGCGCGACGACCTCGACGAGGCGGTCGCGTCGTACAAGCACTACGACGTGATGATGGTCAACGCGATGTTCGACGGGATGAACCTGGTCGCGAAGGAGGGGCCGCTCGTGAACGAGCGCGACGGCGTCTCGATCCTGAGCGAGAACACGGGCGCGCACGAGGAGCTGGGCGAGTTCGCGCTCAGCGTGAACCCGTTCGACGTGCAGGAGCTGGCGGACGCGATCCACTCCGCGCTGACGATGTCGCCGACGCGGCGGGCGGAGCGGGCCGCGGGGCTGAAGGAGATCGTCACGTCGCGCGATCCGGGCGACTGGATCGACGAGCAGATCGCGGACATCCGGAAGAAGGCGCGGGGCGTCGCGGCGGAGGGCTGAGGCGCGGGCGCTCACCGCAGCACGGGGCGGGTGCCGTCCGGCCCCGGGCGGCGTTCACCTCGTGGAGTGAGCTCAACGCAGCGAGCGCCGGTGCCGTCCGGCCCGGGGCGGCGTTCACCTCGTGGAGTGAGCTCAACGCAGCGCGCGCCGGGGCCGTCCGGCCGGGGGCGGCGTTCACCTCGTGGAGTGAGCTCAACGCAGCGCGCGCCGGGGCCGTCCGGCCGGGGGCGGCGTTCACCTCGTAGGGCCGGCCCAACGCAGCACGCGCGTCGGCGCGGGTCTGTCGACGGGCAGCGTTGAGCTCGTCGAGCGGCTAGCGCTCGAATCCGAACTCGCGCTCGGCAGGGTCGACCGTCGGCGCGGGCGCGGGGGCCGGGGGCGGCGGGGCCGGGGGCGCCGCCGTCGGCGCGGGCTTCGCCGGCGGTGCCGCCGGCGCCGGCGGCGCGCGCGTCGGCGATGGCGCGGGCCGCCGGGCGGTCGCGGGCACGGGCACGGGCGCCCGCCGTTCCCGCGGAGGTCGCGCCGCCCTCGCCTGTCGCCGCCGCCGTGCTCGCGGCGCGAGCCGCAGCTCGCGCTGCGTCACCGCGCGCCCGCGGCGGCGCGCGCGGCGTCCAGGCTCCTGCACGGCGGGCGTCTTCGCTTCCGGTGCCGCGGGCCGCGTCGCACCGCCGCCGCCGACCGGCACCGCGCGGCCGCTCGGCACCGCCACCGGACCCCCGTCGAGCCGCGGCCAGGCGACGACGAGGCCGACCGCGGCGACCGCCGCGGCGGCCCGGCCCACGTTGCCCCATCGCACCCTTCCGCGCATGCCCGGGCTAGGCGCGCGGGCCGGGCGGTTCGCCCCCACGTTGCTAGCATGGCCCGCCGCATGGCCACCGAGCAGCCGATCTACGACCTGATGCTCCTCCTCGACCCCGAGGCCGAGGACGAGCGCCGCACGAACATCCTCGCGAGCCTCGAGCAGATCATCGACCGCCAGGGCGCGGTCGTGTCGCGCCACGACTGGGGCCTGCGCCCCACGGCGTACGAGATCCACAAGCGCGCGGACGCGGACTACCACCTGATCCAGTTCCAGGGCACGGCGGATCTGCTCAACCAGCTCAACCACGCGCTGAAGATCACGGACGGCGTCAACCGCTTCCGGATCATCAAGCTGCGCAAGGGCACGCCGGCGCCGCCGGACCTGACGGCCGCCGCCACCGCGGCCGCCGAGCAGCAGCCCGCCGAGATCGAGCGCTAGCCCGCCCGCGGCCGCGCGCCGCGACCCTCCGCATCGCCCGCAGGCCGCGCAACTGTGCCGATTCCGCGCGCTCTGCAACGGGCCTGTCAAGAAATCCGCCCAACTTGCGACCCTGTGGGTGGAAGCGCCGGAAGCACCCCTAGACTCGGCCATCCGAGAGACTTTGCAAGGAAGGGAAAGGAGCCCCACCGTGGCGGCCACCAACATCAACCGCGTCGTCCTCACCGGCAACCTGACGCGCGACCCGGAGCTTCGCTCGACCGGCAGCGGCATGTCCGTCTGCTCGCTCCGCATCGCCACCAACACGCGGCGCAAGAACAACGCCACGGGCGAGTGGGAGGACAAGCCGAACTACTTCGACGTCACCGTCTGGGGGGCGCAGGGCGAGAACTGCGCGCGCTTCCTGGCCAAGGGCCGCCCCGTCGCGATCGACGGCCGGCTCGAGTGGCGCGAGTGGGACGACCGCGAGTCCGGCGCGAAGCGCCAGGCGGTCGACATCATCGCCGACTCCGTCCAGTTCCTGGGCGGCCGCGACGAGGCCCAGGGCGGCGGTGGCGGCTTCACCCCGCGCTCGGACGTCCCGGTCAACCACAGCGACTTCCAGCCGGTCGCCGCGCCCGCCGGCAACGGCGCGGGCTCGTCGGCCGCGGACGACGACATCCCGTTCTAGGCCGCACGCTGCCGCGGGTCCTCGCCCGAGGATCCGCGGCGGGCGCCGCCCCGCGAGCTCGATTCGCGCTGGTCGGTGAGCGGGGCGGCCCGGCCGCCGTCCGCCGGGCGCGTCAGAACGCGACCTCCTACACTGTGAGGCCCGCGCGTCTCCGCGCGTGCGCCCGGTCTGCCCGGGCGCGGACAGTCTTCTTCGAGCGAGGGTCTTTCAACAGTGGCGAAGCAGCGCAGCCGGCCGACGCGCCGGCGTGAAACAAGAAGGGCGGGCCCGGGTCGGGTCGCCGCAAGTCGTGCGGCTTCTGCCGCGACAAGGTCGACCAGGTCGACTACAAGGACGTCGCGACGCTGCGGAAGTACGTGTCCGACCGCGGCAAGATCCGCTCGCGCCGCATCACGGGTGCGTGCCGGCGCCACCAGAACCAGGTCGCGACCGCCGTCAAGCGGGCGCGCGAGGTCGCGCTGCTGCCGTACGTCGGCGACAACCGCGAGGATCGCGACGAGCGCGGCCGCCCGCGCCGCGACGACCGCGACCGGGAGCGCTAGGCCGCGATGCCCCAGGCGATCCTGCTCGAGGACCACGAGAACCTCGGCGCCAAGGGCACCGTGGTCGACGTCTCCAAGGGCTACCTCCGCAACTACCTGATCCCGCGCAAGCTGGCCGAGCCGGCGACGCGCGGCGCGCTCGCCGCCGCCGAGCGCCGCATGGTCGCGGTGGAGCGCGCGAAGGCCGACGCCGCCGCGAAGGCCGAGGAGAGCGCCTCGCTGCTCAACAAGACCGTGCTCACGATCGCCCACCAGGCGGGCGAGGACGGCCGCCTGTTCGGCTCGGTGACCACGGAGGACATCGCCGACGCCATCAAGGAGGCGCGCGGCATCACGATCGACCGGCGCAACGTCCACCTCGAGGAGCCGATCCGCTCGGTCGGCACCCGCATGGTCGTCGTCGAGGTCGAGCCGGGCATCACCGCGACCGTCAAGACGATGGTGGTCGAGCAGAAGTAGCGCGGTCCGGCGCCCGTCGCGGGCGCCGATGCAGGACCCCGACGGCCGCCCGCAGAGGCGGCCGTTCGCGTTCCGGGGGCGCGCGGGGCCCGTCTCGCGGACGTAGCGGGAAAGAACGTACGTTCGATCCGGTCCCGAGCCTAGAGTGGATCGCCTCGTGAGCGCCCCCGACCGCACCTACGCGAACGGCCATGGCAACGGCCACGGCGCGACGCTGCCCGAGGGCCCCGTCGCCCCGCCGCAGAACCTCGAGGCCGAGCAGTCCGTCCTCGGCGCGGTCCTGCTCTCCGACACGGCGCTCCCGGCGCTGATCATCGACGAGCGCCTCCACCCGGAGGACTTCTACCGCGAGGCGCACGGGATCGTCTTCGCCGCGATGCTCGAGCTGCACAGCGGCGGCGAGCCGGTCGACGCGCTGACGCTCGTCGAGCACCTCAAGCAGGCCGGGCAGCTCGACGCCGCCGGCGGCCGCGCCGCGATCGACCTGCTGGCGGCGAGCGTGCCCGCCGTCGGGCACGTCCGCCAGTACGCGCGGATCGTCCGCGAGAACGCGATGCTGCGCCGGCTGCTGCGCGCGGCGTACGAGATCCAGGCGAGCGTCCACTCGCACGAGGCGCAGCCGCGCGAGCTCGTCGACATCGCCGAGCGCTCGATCCTCGAGGTCGCGCACGAGGACAGCCGCAAGGACTTCCGCGCGATCAACGACGTCCTCGACGTCGAGATCACCAAGCTCGAGGAGCTCTCCCAGGAGGGCAAGGCGATCACCGGCACGCCGTCGGGCTTCGAGGACCTCGACTCGATCACCGGCGGCTTCCAGCCCGGCAACCTGATCATCCTCGCCGCCCGCCCGTCGATGGGCAAGTCCGCGCTGATGGCGAACTTCGCCGAGAACGCCGCGCTCACGAGCGAGAAGTCCGTCGCCCTGTTCAGCCTCGAGATGTCGGAGTCCGAGCTCGCCCAGCGCTTCATCGCCTCGCAGGCCTCGATCAAGGGCGACGACCTGCGCAAGGGCCGCGTCCCCGCCGCGCGCTGGGGCAAGATCATGGAGGCGTCGAACCGGCTGGCGAAGTCGCCGCTGTTCATCGACGACTCGTCCGACCTCTCGGTGCTCGACGTCCGCGCGAAGGCGCGGCGGCTGCTCCAGCAGCACCCGGAGGGCCTCGGGCTGATCCTGATCGACTACCTGCAGCTCATGCGCGGCGACGGCCGCACGGACAACCGCGTCGAGCAGATCGGCCAGATCTCGCGCGGGCTCAAGACGCTCGCGCGCGAGCTCGAGTGCCCGGTGGTCGCGCTCTCCCAGCTCAACCGCGGGGTCGAGCAGCGCACCGACAAGCGCCCCGTCCTCTCCGACCTCCGCGAGTCCGGCTCGATCGAGCAGGACGCGGACCTCGTCATGTTCATCTACCGCGACGAGTACTACGACAAGGAGTCCGAGCGCGAGGGGATCGCCGACCTGATCATCTCCAAGCACCGCAACGGCGGCCTCGGCAACGTCGAGCTGACCTTCCAGAAGGAGTACCCGCGCTTCATGTCCTACGTCGGCGAGGACCGGTACTGAGCGTGGACGCCTGCCCCGACGGCCGCTGCGACGGCTCCGGCTTCCTCTACGACGTCGAGGCGCGCACCGCGCGCGCCTGCTCGTGCCGGCCCGCGCGGCTCGCCCGCAAGCGCGCCGCCGCGCTCGAGGGCCGGATCCCGCGGCGCTACCGCGAGGTGTCGTTCGAGCGCGAGCCGCTGCTCTCGATCGAGCGCGCGAACCCGCACGTGACGCGCGAGGTGCGCCAGTACGTCCGCACGATCGGCGAGCAGCTCGACGAGGGCCGCGGGCTGTGGTTCACCGGCGACGTCGGGACCGGCAAGACGACGCTCGCGATGCTGATCTCCAAGGCCGCCATGGCGGCCGACCGCACGGTCGCGATCTACTCGCTCCCGCGGCTGCTCGGCCTCCTGCGCGACACCTTCCAGGACGACGCGCAGTACAGCCTCAACGGCCTGATCGACCGGCTCGCCGACGTCGACCTGCTGCACATCGACGACGTCGGCGCCGAGCAGACGTCGCCGTGGGTGCTCGAGCAGCTCTACGCGATCGTCAACACGCGCTACGAGGAGGACAAGGCGATCCTCCTCACCACCAACCTCGTCACCGTCGAGGGCGACGAGGCGCTGCGCGACCAGATCGGCGAGCGGACGGTCAGCCGCCTGTACGAGATCTGCGGCGACCCGAAGACGATGTTCGGGCAGGATCAGCGGCGCGTGATCCCCTACGAGCCGAGCGCCGAGCTCGGCGGCGGCGGGTGGGAGGAGCCGGCGTACGGCGAGCCGCGCCCGCCGCGCCGGCGCGCCGCCTCGTAGACTCCACGCCGAAATGGCCGGCATCGTCATCATCGGCGCCCAGTGGGGCGACGAGGGCAAGGGCAAGATCACGGATCTGCTCGCCGAGAACGCGGACCTCGTCATCCGCTTCCAGGGCGGCAACAACGCCGGCCACACGATCTTCCGCGAGGAGGTCAAGTGGAAGTTCCACCTGATCCCCTCCGGGATCCTCTATCCCGGCAAGCACTGCGCGATCGGCAACGGCGTCGTGATCGACCCGAAGGTGCTGACCGATGAGCTCGACGGGCTGCGCGCGAAGGGGATCGACCTCTCCGGGCTGCGGATCAGCGCCAACGCGCACCTGATCATGCCGTACCACATGCTGCTCGACCACGCGGGCGAGACGAAGCTCGGGCGGCTGCAGATCGGGACGACGCGGCGCGGGATCGGCCCGGCCTACGCCGACAAGGCCGCGCGGCTCGGGATCCGCGTCCAGGACCTGCTCGACGAGAAGATCCTGAAGAAGAAGATCATGGCCGCGATGGAGCCGAAGCGGCTCTCGCTGCGCCCGTACGCCAAGTCGCCGGACCTCGATCTGCAGGGCATGACCGAGGACTACATGACGTACGGCCACCGGATCGAGCAGTACATCACCGACACCGCGCGGCTCACCTGGAAGCACCTCGACGACGGCGGCCTCGTCATCTTCGAGGGCGCCCAGGGGACGCTGCTCGACATCGACCACGGCACCTATCCGTTCGTGACGAGCTCCAACCCGGTGGCCGCCTCGGCCGCGACCGGCACCGGCGCGGGCCCGAAGGACCTCGACGAGATCTGGGGCGTGACCAAGGCGTACGCGACGCGCGTCGGCGCCGGCCCGTTCCCGACCGAGCTCGACGACGAGCTCGGCGCCACGATGCGCGAGGCCGGCGGCGAGTACGGGACGACGACCGGCCGCGCGCGCCGCGTCGGCTGGATCGACCTCGTCGCGCTGCGCTACGCCGCCCGCCTGAACACGCTCACCCACCTCGCGGTGACCAAGCTCGACGTGCTCTCCGGCCTCGGCCCGCTGCGCGTCTGCACGCGCTACCGCAGCGCGAACGGCGCGAGCTTCGACGAGTACCCGTACCACCAGTCCGTGCTCCACCACGCGGGCGGCGAGTACGAGGAGCTGCCCGGCTGGGACGACGACATCACGGAGTGCCGGACGGAGGACGACCTCCCCCAGGCCGCCCGCGACTACCTCGCGTACCTGTCGGAGTTCGTGGGCGTCCCGATCGCGCTGATCAGCGTCGGCCCGGGCCGCGACCAGATCATCTGGACCGACGCGGGCCGCGCGACCGCACCGTTCCAGCGCGCCGCCCTCGCGTAAGCGCCTGCTGCCCGACACCCCCACCTCGAGGACCGTCCTGCGCGTCGCCCGCGCCGCGTTCGCGCTGCTCGGGATCGCGGCGATGGTCTACCAGGTGGCCTGGTCGAGCGACCACGGCTTCTTCAACGCGGGCAACTTCTTCAGCTTCTTCACGATCGAGTCGAACATCCTGGGCGTGATCGTGCTCGGCGGCGGCGCGCTGTTCGATCCGCGCGGGCACGGCTGGCAGCTGTTCCGCGGCGCCGTCACGCTGTACATGACGATCACCGGGATCGTCTACAACCTGCTGCTCACGAACACGGGCGTCGGCCTCACCCAGGCGTGGGTGAACGACTCGCTGCACCGGATCCTGCCGCTGGTGATCCTGATCGACTTCCTGCTCGTCCCGCCGGTGCCGCCGCCGACGTACCGCCAGGCGATCGCGTTCCTGGCCTTCCCGCTCGCCTACTTCGGCTACTCGCTGATCCGCGGGGCGATCGTCGACTGGTACCCGTATCCGTTCATGGACGTCAACCTCCACGGGTACGACGGCGTCGCGCTGAACGCGGTGCTGCTCGCGATCGCGATGGCGGCGCTGACCTGCCTGCTGGCCTGGATCAACCGGCGGCTAGTCCTTCACCGTGCGCGTGTCCACCACGAAGTCGTGTAGCGCCCGGTTCTCGTCGTCCCACAGCGGCCACAGCACGTCGACCAGGCTCGCGATCCCGATCGTGATCGAGCCGATGAAGCCGAACAGCAGCGTCTTCACCAGCACCTCGCGGATCGTGGCGACGCCGAGCGTCATCGGCTCGCCGTTCGCGCGCACGACGCGGTTGCCGACCGCCATCCGCCCGAGCGTCTTCCCGTTCGTGCGGGCCATCATCAGCGGCGCGTAGAGCAGCGCGATGATCGACGTCGAGATGATCCCGATCGTCAGGCCGACGGCGATCGCGGCCGCGCCCGAGTCCTTGCCGTCGAAGAAGCCGACCGAGAACGCCGAGCCGAAGATCAGCATCACCAGCACGGCGCCGATCCCGATCACGATCCCGTCGAGCAGCGTCGCGGCGACGCGCGACCACCAGCCCGCGAGCACGTAGCGCCCCTGCGAGGCCTCGGGCTCGACGGCCAGCCCGCCCGCGCCCGGCGGGGGCGGCGACGTGTACCCCTCGTCGAAGGCCGGCAGGCCGGACTCGTGCCGGGGCGGGTCGCTCATCCCCGGGAACGCTAGCGCCAGTGCTCGAGGAGGTCCCCCTCGGGGACCTCGCGGACGACCCGCGCGGGCACGCCCATGACGACCGCACGCGCCGGCACGTCCTTCGCGACGACCGCGCCGGCGGCGACGAACGCCTCCTCGCCCACCTCGACGCCGGGGCAGAGCACCGTCCCGCCGCCGACCCGGCACGCGCGCCGGAGCGTCGCGCCCTCGATCGGGTGGTCGTCGGCGTGGCGGGCCATCGTCGAGTCGTTCGTCGTGCACGCGCCGGGCCCCACGAACACGTCGTCCTCGATCACCGAGAACGCGGTGATGTAGACGTCGGTCTGGATCCGCACGCGCGCGGCGATCTCCACGTCGTTGTCGATCGCGCTGCCGCGCCCGACGACCGAGCCGGCGCCGATCGAGGCGCGCTCGCGCACGAACGACTGGTCGCCGAGGATCGCGCCCTCGGCGATCCGCGCGCCGGCGAAGACGATCGCCCGCGCGCAGACGACGGCGCCCGCGCCGAGGACGAGCGGCGGCGGCGCCTCGCGCGACGCGGACGAGTGGCGGGCCAGCTTCGGCGGCTTGCCGAGGATCGCCCCGTCCTGGATCTCGCACCCGTCGCCGATCACGGTGCCGGGGTGCACGACGACGTAGGCGCCGAAGCGGACGCCCTCCCCGATCTCGACGTCGTCGCCGAGCAGCAGGCCCGGGCCCTTGTCAGACGGCTGCACG
This sequence comes from uncultured Solirubrobacteraceae bacterium, assembly GCA_963791405.1. Classification (GTDB taxonomy): domain Bacteria; phylum Actinomycetota; class Thermoleophilia; order Solirubrobacterales; family Solirubrobacteraceae; genus DASQMT01. The sequence continues at coordinate 35,845 of CAWBSJ010000016.1, forward strand.
CTGCTCCCTCCGGGTCGTGTCGAGCTGGTCCTGGAGCGCCGCGAGCACGCGCACCACGCGCAGTCCGGACGCCCCGTCCGACACCGGCGCGCGGCCCTCGCGCAGGCAGTCGACGAAGTGCTCGCACTCGAGCCGCAGCGGCTCGCGGTTGCCGATCGAGGGGCTCCAGATGTCGCCCGAGCGCGTGATGTACTCGCCCCACGACGAGGCGCTCTGGTCGAACCCCTTGTCGTAGACGGTCACCTTCCGCTCCAGGTCCATGTCGTCGAAGGTCGCCATCCGGCGCGAGCCGACGACCGTGAAGCGGCGCTCCTTGTGCGGGTCGAGCCACGACAGGTGCAGGTGCGCGGCCAGGCCGGACGGGAAGCGCAGGAAGGCGAAGACGACGTCCTCGATCCCCTGGCGCATGTAGGACTCGCCGCGCGCCTGGACCTCGTGCGGCTCCTCGCCCGCGAGGTGGAGCAGGACGGAGACGTCGTGCGCGCCGAGCGACCACAGCGCGTTCTCGTCCGCGCGCAGCTTCCCGAGGTTGAGCCGGTTCGAGTAGAGGTAGTGGATGTCGCCGAGCTCGCCGGCGTCCGCGATCTCCTTGAGCTTCGCGACGCCCGGGTGGTACTCGAGCAGGTGGCCGACCATCAGCGTCCGCCCCGTCTCGCGCGCGGCGTCGACGGCCCGCTCGGCGTCCGCGACCGTCTGGGCCAGCGGCTTCTCGACGAAGCAGTGCTTGCCGGCGCGCAGGACCTGCTCGGCGAGCGCGGCGTGCGTGGGGACCGGGGTCGCCAGGACGACGGCGTCGAGCGCGTCGTCGGCGAGCAGGTCCGCCAGGTCGGCGGTCCGGCGCGCGGACGGGATCATCGCCCCGACCCGCTCCAGCGCGGCGGGGTCGCCGTCGCACAGCCAGGCGAGCTCGCAGCCCGGGATCGCCGCGAAGTTGCGCGCGAGGTTCGGGCCCCAGTAGCCCAGCCCCGCCACGCCGACCGAGATCGTCGTCACAGGCCCATCCTACGAGCGAGCGCGGCCACGACCCGGCTCCCTGCGTGCCCGTCGCCGTAGAGCGGCGGCCGCTCGGCCGGCGGGGTGCGGTCGAGCGCGGCCACCGCGGCCGGCGCGTCGAGCCCGACGAGCACGTTCCAGCCGGCGTCCACGGTCTCGGTCCACTCCGTCGTCTCGCGCAGCGTGACGCACGGGACGCCGGCCAGGTAGGCCTCCTTCTGGACGCCGCCCGAGTCCGTGAGCGCCGCCCGCGCGTTGCGCAGCAGCGCCGTGAAGTCGAGGTAGCCGAGCGGCGGGGCGACGATCACGCCGTCGAGCGCGATCCCCGCCGCGTCGAGCCGTGCCGCCGTCCGCGGGTGCAGCGGGAGGACGACCGGGCCGGGCACCGCCTGCAGCAGCCGGGCGAGCGCGGCCAGCCGATCCGGGTCGTCGACGTTGCCGGCGCGGTGGGCGGTGGCGAGGACGAACTCGCCGCGCGCGACGCCGAACCGCTCCAGCACCGCGGTGCGCGCCTCCGCCCGCGGCCCGAGGAGCGCCGCGACGTCGACCATCACGTCGCCGACGACCTCGACCTCCCCCGTCACCCGCTCGCCGCGGAGGATCTCGGCCGGCGCCTCGCGCGGAGCACAGCAGCAGGTCGCTCGCGTGGTCGGTCAGCACCCGGTTGAGCTCCTCCGGCATCGCGCGGTCGTAGGAGCGCATGCCCGCCTCGACGTGCGCGACCGGGATCCCGGCCTGCGCGCCCGCGAGCGCGCCCGCCAGCGTCGAGTTCGTGTCGCCGTAGACGAGCACCAGCGCGGGGCGCTCGCGCGCCAGCAGCGGCCCGAGCGCGGCCAGCATCCGCGCGGTCTGGTCCGTGTTCGTCCCCCCGCCGAGGTCGAGCCGGTGCTCCGGCCGCGGCAGCTCCAGCTCGTCGAAGAAGACCTGCGAGAGCTCCTCGTCGTAGTGCTGGCCGGTGTGGACCAGGATCTCGCTCGCGACCGCGCGGAGCGGGCCGGAGACCGCGGCCGCCTTGATGAACTGCGGGCGGTTCCCGATCACGGTGAGCACCCGATCGTTTCGCGGTGCATCGGCTGGGTACGCGGGTTGCATGGTGCTACTCAGTGCGGTCGTGGGGGCGTCCCGTCACCTGCTCTGGTACCTCGACTGGGAGACCGGCGGCGGCAGCGCCCGCGAGGCGCTCACGCCGGCGCGGCCTGCAGATCACGCGCGACGCGCCGCTTGAACGCGGCGAGCGCCGCCTCCGACACCGGACCCGGCGCGGACGGCAGCTCGATGTCGTCGACGACGGCGATCGGCATGACCTCCCGCACCGTCGACGCGATGAACGCCTCGTCGGCCGCGCGGATGTCGTCGAGCGTGCACGGCGCCTCGGTGACCTCGCACTCCTCGAGCAGCCGCATCCGCGTGATCGAGTCGAGGATCCCGTCCTCCAGCGGCGGCGTGTACAGGGTCCCGCCGGCGGCCCAGAAGAACGTCCAGGTCGAGCCCTCGAGCACCCGGCCGTGCGGCGTCACGAGCAGCGCCTCGTCGGCGCCCTGCTCCTTCGCGAGCCGCACGGTGAGCATGTTCGCCGCGTAGGAGAGCGTCTTGAGCCGGTTGAGCACGCGCGTCGGCGCGTAGGTGATCGTCGCGACCCGCGCCGTCGCGCCGTAGACGGGCAGCGGCTCGCCGATGGCGATCCGGCGGCCGCCGCGCGTCACCACGAGCCGCAGGAGCGACTCGGGCTCCGTCACGACCGCGAGCGCCTCGCTCCGCAGCGCGTCCAGGTCGGCCTCCAGCCGCAGGCCCGCGCAGGTGCGGCCGAGCCGCGCGAAATGCTCGTCGAGCGCGTACGGGCGCCCGTCGTAGACGCGCAGGACCTCGAAGCCGCCATCGCCCCGCAGCAGCCCCTCGTCGGTCACCGGGATGCGCGCGTCCCCCGCGGGGGTGACGACGCCGTCGACGCTGGCCAGCCACATGCGGCCCAGCCTACCCGGCCACTACCCTTGGACGCAGTGCGTCTCGTGGAGCCTGCCGACAACGTGGAGCTCCGCGCGGACCGCCACGGCCACCTCCACGTCGTCTTCGCGTTCCCGTACCGCGCGGACATCGTCGACGCCGTCCGCGCGATCCCCGGGCGCCGCTTCGACTGGGACGCGAAGGAGTGGTGGGCGCCGCAGGCGGACGACACGGCGCCGTTCGTCAAGGGCGTGATCGAGCGCCATCCGGCGCTGCGCGTGGCGGACGACGTCCGCGCCTGGCTCGCGGAGGCCGCGGACGGCTGGGTCGGCCGCGTGTCCGCGACGCGGCTGGAGGGCCGCGGGGCGTTCGCGCTCGAGACGATCTCCGGCGACGTGCCCGAGGAGCTCGGCGCGGAGGAGCGCGGCGGGCGCCACTGGGTCCCGTTCTCGCAGGCCGCGGCCGACGTCCTGCTCGAGCTGCGCGGCGCGCGGCTCGACAAGCGCGCGCTGCGCTGCGCGACGAAGCTCCAGGTCGACCTCGAGCCCGCCGGCGCGACGCTCGCGCTGGTCGAGAGCGTCGGCGAGCCGCGCTTCACGCTCGACGTCAACTGGGACCCGGACACGATCCCCGCCTTCCTCGCGCTGCCGGCGTGCGAGGCGCACGGGCGCTCGCTGCCGCTCGACCCGTACCTCGTCGAGCCGCTCGAGCACTACCTGCGGACGTACGACGTCGACGTCGCCCCGAACGCGGCGGACGCGCTGGAGCGCCTGCGGGTCGAGCACGACGGCGCGATCGAGGGCGTCCGCCGCTCGCGCGCGCACGACGCGCCGCCGCTCGCGGTCGAGGCGGTCCTGGGCGGCGAGCTCAAGCCGTTCCAGCGCGCCGGCGTCGCCTATTGCCTCGACGCCCGGCGGACGTTCCTCGCCGACGAGCAGGGGCTCGGCAAGACCGTCCAGGCGCTCGCCGCGCTGGAGGCCGACGACGCCTATCCGGCGATCGTGATCTGCCCGGCGTCGCTCAAGCTCAACTGGGAGCGGGAGACCCGCCACTGGCTCCCGCACCGCTCGCTCACCGTGGTGTCCGGCACCGGCACGGTCGCCCCGTCCGCCGAGATCACGGTGATCAACTACGACATCATCCACGCCCACCGCGCCCGGCTGGCGCTGCGGCGGCCGCGCGCGCTCGTGCTCGACGAGTCGCACTACGTCAAGAACCCGCGCGCCAAGCGGACGCAGTCGGTGCGCCGGCTCGCGGAGTCGCTCCCGCCGGAGGCGCTGCGGCTCGCGCTCACGGGCACGCCGGTGATGAACCACGCCGAGGAGCTGATCCCGCAGCTGCGGATCCTGGGCCGGCTGGAGGACTTCGGCTCCGGCGCGCGCTTCGCCCGGCGCTTCCAGGGGATCGGCGCCGAGGAGCGGATCCACTGGCACCTGCGCCGCCGCTGCTTCGTCCGCCGGTCCAAGGCCGACGTGCTCCCGCAGCTCCCGGCGAAGCGCCAGGTCGCCGTCCCCGTGGCGCTCGACAACGATCGCGAGTACCGGCTGGCGGAGGAGGACGTGATCGCGTGGCTGCGCGAGCAGCCGCTCGACCTGCGCGAGCTCGACCGGATGGTGGCCGCCGCGCTGCGGGCGGAGCGACTCGCCCAGCTCAACGCGCTGCGGCGGCTCGCCTCGCGCGGCAAGGGCGCCGCCGCCCTCGCCTGGATCGAGGACTTCCTCGCCTCGGACGAGCCGCTGGTCGTGTTCGCGGGGCACCGCGAGATGCAGGACCGGCTGGTCGAGCGCTTCCCCGACGCGCTGCACCTGCTCGGGCGCGATTCGATCAACGCACGCGAGGCCGCCGTCCAGGGCTTCCAGGCCGGCGAGTCGCAGCTGCTCGTCTGCGCCACGAAGGTCGCGGGCCAGGGGATCACGCTCACGCGCGCCTCCAACGTCGCCTTCCTCGACCTCGAGTGGACCCCGGCGACGCACGACCAGGCCGAGGACCGCTGCCACCGGATCGGCCAGCACGACGCCGTCACCGCCTGGTACCTGCTGGCCGCGAAGACGATCGACGAGACGATGATCGAGCTGATCGAGCGCAAGCGGCGGATCGTCGACGCCGTCACCGACGGCCGTCGAGCAGGAGGGCGAGGCCGTGCTCGAGGGCGTCGTCCGCTCGCTGCGCGGCCGGCCGGTCCGGCGCCTGCGCGCGGTCGGCTAGGGCATCGCCAGCAGCTTGGTCCGCTCCGCCTCGACGTCGTAGTCGGGCTTGGGCCAGTCGAGCCCCATCGCCTCGAGTCGCTCGATCAGGATCGCGGAGACCGCCCAGTTGCGGTACCACTTGCGGTCCGCCGGGATGATGTGCCACGGCGCCGCCTCCGTCGAGGAGCGCGCCATCGCCCGCTCGTAGGCCTCGATGTACTCGATCCAGCGCTCGCGCGTGGCCAGGTCGCCCGGGTTGTACTTCCACTGCTTGGTCGGATCGTCGAGCCGGGCGAGCAGCCGCGCGCGCTGCTCCTCGGGCGAGATGTGCAGGTAGCACTTGACGATCTCCATGCCGCCGTCGGCGAGCTTCTGCTCGAAGCGCTTGATCGCCGTGAAGCGCCGGCCGACGGTCGCCTTGTCGGCGATGCCGAGCACGGCCACGGTCACGACGTCCTCGTAGTGCGAGCGGTCGAACACGCCGACCTTGCCGACGCGCGGCAGCTGGGCGCGGATCCGCCAGAGGAAGTCGTGCGACAGCTCCTCCTTCGTCGGCGGGCCGAACGACGCGGCGTGCACGCCGCCGGGGTTCATCGCGCCGACGACGTGGCCCACCGTCCCGCCCTTGCCCGGACGTGTCGAGGCCCTGCAGGACGAGCAACAGGCTCCGGTTGCCGCCCGACCGGCCCTGCGCGAAGAGCTGCTCCTGGAGCTCCTCGAGCCGCGTCTGATGCGCGGCGAGGGCAGTCTGGCCGTCGGCCTTCTTGCCCTTGAACCCCGGCGTGGACCGCGGGTCGATGGTGCCGAGCTGGATGCGGCCGCTCGGCGCCCGCAGCAGTTCGCTGATCGTCGTCGCGCCGGGCGCGAGGTTCCCCTTCGGCATGCCGGGAGGCTAACCGGTCACCCAGTCCGTGCGGAAGGACGGGCTGACGTGGATGTCGAGCTGCTTGAGCGGGACGTCGCCGCGGTTCGCGAAGCCGTGCACGACGCCCGCGGGCACGATCACGATCTCGCCCGCCCCGGCCTCGATCTCCTCGCCGTCCAGCGTGAACACCCCGCGGCCCTCCTGGACGATCAGCAGCTCCTCGTACGGGTGCGAGTGCAGGCCGACCTCCTTGCCCGGCGGCGCCTCGACGAAGATCAGGCAGACGCCGGCGCCGTGCTCGCTCCCGACGAGCTCGTGGGCGATCACGCTGAAGGGCAGCTGGTCGATGCTGATCACGGACATGCCCGCGATCGTCCCACGAACGACGAAACCGCGCCGGAGCGCGGTTTCGTGGGAGTGCCCCCGCCAGGAATCGAACCTGGAACCTTCGGATTAAGAGTCCGCTGCTCTGCCAGTTGAGCTACAAGGGCGCGGCGTCGGATTGTAGCCGCTCGGCTACTTCTCCGCCGGAGTCGGCGTCGGCGTCGGCGTCGCCTGGCCGGAGGCCTGCGCCGCCTGCGCGCGGGCCGATTCGAGCTGGCCGCGCAGCGACTCGCGCATGTCCGGCTCGGTGAGCTCGATCGCCTTGTCCTTGGACAGGTCGCCGAGGCGCAGGTTGTTCGCCTGGTAGGCGAGCGTCGCGAGCGTGGCGTACGCGCCGGCGGAGTTGCGGTCGCGCGCGACGATCTCCTGCGCGGCGGTCGCCTTCTCGAGCTGGCCCAGGCCCGCGTAGGCCTGGACCATGAGACTGGCCACCCGCGAGTCGGGCGCCTTCTTGCCCGCGAGATCCACGCTCTCGTCCCAGGCGCGCCCCGCCGCGCGGAGCTGCTCGGCGCCGGCGTCGGTGTAGTTCCCGGTGCTCGCGTCGACGTTGTCGCCGGTGTTGGCGAGGTTGAAGCGGGCACGCGCGACCGCGGCCCAGTTCGCGGCGGTCGGGTTCGCGCGCGCCTTCGCGGACGCCTGCTCCTCCTGCTGGACGAAGCGGTCGGTGCCGCTGTCGCCCGATCCGCCCTGCTGGATCGCGTCGACGAGCCCGCCCGGCAGCGCGCCTCCGCCGCCGATCCCGAACAGGATGAGGCCCCCGCCCATGAGGAAGGCGAGCGTGATGTACACGATCTTCACGGTCCGGCGGCGGCCGGACCCTCTGAGGTCGAAGAGCATCTAGTCGTCCAAGGTGGTGAGGTCGCTGCCCGCCTCCTCCTCCTCGGCGGCGGCGCGACGGGCGGCCCGCCGGTCGAGCAGCGAGGCGAGAAGGATAGAGACCTCGTAGAGCAGGACGATCGGAAGCATGATCAGCAGCATCGTCACGGGGTCGCCGCCCGGCAGCAGGGCGGCGACGATGGCTATGACGAGGATCGCGTAGCGGCGGTTCTGCCGCAGCTGCTTCGGGGTGAGGATCCCCATCCTGCGTGATCGCGAGGATCACGATCGGCATCTGGAACAGCGCCCCCATGGCCGCGAGGACCATGATCGAGAACTTGTAGTAGTCGCGTGCCTGCAGGAGCACGTCGAAGCTGTCGTCGTTGAAGTTCTGGAGGAAGCTGACCGCCGCCGGCAGGACGACGTAGTACGCGAAGACGACGCCCGAGTAGAACAGGAACGGGATGAAGATCATCAGCGGCAGCGCGACCTCGCGCTCGCGCGGCGAGAACGCCGGCAGGACGAACGCGTAGAGCTGGTAGAGCAGCAGCGGCAGCGTGATCAGCAGCGCCGCGTAGGCGGCCACGGTGAGCGTCGCGGTCAGCGGCTCGCCGACGCCCAGCGTGACCGGGCGGCGCGGTGACCCGCGCGGCGTCGCGACCGCCGCCGCTTTCGCCGCGGCCTCGAGCGCCTCGGCCTGCTCGCGCAGCTCCGGCTCGGTGCCCGCGGTCGCGGCGAGCTCCTGCGCGGCGGCGGCGAGCTTCTCGTTGACCCGCTTCTGCGCCTGCTGCCAGCAGTCGGCCTGCTCGAGCGGGTCGCGCGTCTCGTCGCACGGCTTGCCGGACTGCGCCTCGACGAGCGGCTGGTTGACGATCTTCAGGATCCGGTCGTCCTGCCACAGGCAGATGCCCGCGACGACGACGAAGCTGAGCACGCAGATGATGATCCGCGTGCGGAGCTCGTCGAGGTGCTCGACGATCGACAGCCGGTCCTCGTGCGCGATCGGCTTGAGCTTCGTGGCCATGGTGCTGCTGCGGGCGGAGCGGAGCGGGCGCTAGGAGCGCTCGCGGAGCACTTCCCCGTCCAGCGGCGCGTCGTCCTCGCCGTCCGGACGGCCGAGCGCCGCCTGGGCGTCGTCGCGCGATTCCTCGTCGTCGAAGTGCTTGTCGGCCTTGCTCGTGACCGTGTCCTTGAACTCGCGCATCCCGCCGCCGAGCTGGCGGCCGAGCTGGGGCAGCCGCTTGCCGCCCACGAGGACCAGCACGATCACGAGGATGATGGCGAGCTCGAGCGGCCCGAGGCCGGCGATGAAGGCGGTGGTCATGGCGTCAGCGACCTCTCAGGAGGAATACGCGCAGCCTAGCGTCTGCGGATCCGTCCGATATACGACGGGTCGCGCTCAAGCCCCCCGCCGCGGCGACCGATGTAGGGCCTACACCCCATTGAGCCATCCCATGAGCCAGCCCGAGAACACCAACTACGTCCGCCGCGTCGTCCTCCCCTCCGGTCGCGCGATCGAGGTCGTCTACTTCGAGCAGCACCCGGATCTCGCCACCCCCGCGATGCCGGTGTGCGACCCCTCCGAGCTGCACGTCTGCCCCGAGTGCGACCGCAAGCTCGTCTACCCGGTCGAGTGGGCCGAGGCCTCCGCGACGCACTGGGAGGTCCAGCTCCGCTGCCCCAACTGCGAGTGGACGACGGTCGGCCGCTTCGACCAGGACACCGTCGACCGCTTCGACGCGCAGCTCGACGAGGGGACCGAGGCGCTGGTGCGGGACCTCAAGCGGCTCACCCGGGCCAACATGGAGGAGGAGTTCGAGCGCTTCACGTCCGCGCTCGCCTCCGACGCCATCTGGCCGATGGACTTCTAGGCGTACCGGTCGGCGACGGAGTCGGCCACCAGCTCGAGCGCCGCGCGCTGGGGCTCGGGCAGCTCCGGCAGGTCGGCCTTCGCCGCCGCCACCATCTCCAGCGCCTCCGTCCGCGCCTCCTCCAGCACGCCGGTCGCGGCGATCGCGTCGCAGACGGCCTCGGCCGCCTCGGGCGTGCGGACGCCGCGCAGGTCGAGCGTCGCCAGCTCGGGATCGCGCTCGCGGGCGAGGATGAACGGCAGCGTGACCGTGCCGTCGAGCAGGTCGGTGCCGCGGTGCTTGCCGGTCCGCTCCGCCGGCCCGGAGACGTCCAGCACGTCGTCGAGCAGCTGGAACGCGAGCCCGATCCGGCTCCCGAACTCGCCCAGCGCGTCGGCGTCCCCGCCGCCCTCCAGCGCGCCCAGCCGGCACGCGGCCTGGAACAGCCGCGCGGTCTTGAGGTCGCAGCGGAGCAGGTAGCGCTCGCGCGAGACCTCGACGTCCCAGGCGTCCTCGCGCTGCAGCAGCTCGCCGCGCGCGAGGCCGGAGCTCGCGTCGGAGAGGACGCGGATCTCGTCCGGGCGGCCGTTCCCGGCCAGCTCCGCGAAGGCGCGGCTGAACAGCAGGTCGCCGGTGGCGGTGGCGATCGCGCGGCCCGCGGTGGCGACGACGGTCGGCCGGCCGCGCCGGAGCGGCGCCGCGTCGAGCACGTCGTCGTGGACGAGCGTCGCGGAGTGGATCAGCTCGACGGCGACCGCGGCGCGCAGCACGCCGTCGTGGTTGGGCTCGACCCGCGCGCCGGCCGAGAGGAAGACGAGCAGCGGGCGGAGCCGCTTGCCGCCGGCGCGGATCGTCGCGCCGGCGTGGGTGGCGAGCAGCTCGCCGTGCGAGGTCGCCAGCTCCTCGAGCCGCTCCTCCAGCCGCGTCATCAGGGCCGGGACGTGCGCGCCGCCCGCCTCGACGAGGGCGAGTACCTCTTCGGCGCTGCTCACCGCACCATCCCGGCGTGGATGGCGATGATCCCGCCCGCGGTGAGGATCCAGCGGACGTCCGTCAGCCCCGCCGCCGCCAGCTTCGCGCCCAGCGCCTCGGGGCCGGGGAAGCGCTTGACGCTGCTCGGCAGGTAGGCGTAGGCGTCCGGGTCGCCCGCGAGCTTGCCCAGCGCGGGCACGATCCGGTCGAACCAGAGCGAGAAGAAGAACGAGAGCGGGGGCTTCTGCGGGGTCGTGATCTCCAGGATGACGACCCGGCCGCCCGGCTTCACGACGCGCGCCAGCTCCGCGATCCCGCGATCGAGGTCGGAGAAGTTGCGCGCGCCGAAGCCGACCGTGGCCGCGTCGAAGCTGTCGTCCTCGTAGGGGAGCGCGAGCGCGTCCGCCCACTCCCACGTCACCGCGTCGGACTTCGCGCGGGCGCGCTCGAGCATCTGCTCGGAGAAGTCGGTGCCGACGACGCTCCCGCCCGGCGCGACGCGACGCGTCAGCTCGATCGCGAGGTCCCCGGTGCCGGCGGCGACGTCGAGCGCCCGGTTGCCGGGCGCGAGCGCCGCGAGGTCGGCGGCGCGCTCGCGCCAGCGGTGGTGCAGCCCGGCGGTCATCACCGAGTTCATGAGGTCGTAGACGCCCGCGATGCGGTCGAACATCGCGCGCACCTGTCCCTCCTCCAAGGTGCCCGTGCGGGCCTGCGGGGACGCCATAGACGGCGTCAGGCTACTCGCCGTGCAGCTGCGAGAGGAAGTCGACCATGGCGGTCTTCTTCTCCTCGGGCAGCCCGGCGAACGACGGCATCGGCGCCGTCGGGTTCTCGAGCGTCCGCAGGATCGCGGCCTTTGGCAGCTTGTCGCCGATGTCGGTCAGGTGCGGACCTGGCCCGTCGTTGCCGTTCTCGCCGATCTTGTGGCAGGCGAGGCAGCCGGACTGCGCGACGACGAGCTTGCCGGCCTCGTACTGCTTCGCGACCTTGAGGTCGATCTCGTTCGGCGAGCCGGCCGACGCGCCGAGGTAGGTCAGGTAGCCCATCGCGAAGATCGTGAGGATCCCGGCCGTCGTCGCGATCGGCCGCCGCTCGGGGCGCCGCTCGGGCCCGCGGTCGACGAACGGCAGCAGGATCAGCAGGACCATGCACAGCGTCGGCACGCCGATCGTGGCCACCGGCGTCAGGACCGCCGGCTTGATCACGCGCAGGACCTCGAAGAGGAAGAAGAAGTACCACTCCGGCCGCGGCACGTAGGTCGTCGTCGTCGGGTCGGCCTTCGGGCCGAGCTCCGCGCCGAACATGATCGACATCGTGATGATCGCCACGAGGACGACCACGGCCATCAGCGAGTCCTTCGCCACCGCGTAGGGGAAGAACGGCTTCCCCTGCGCCTTGAGCAGCGAGTACTCGCGGAGGTAGAGCTCCTTCTCGCGCTGATTCACGTCAGACGCGCTCCTCGCGGATGCCCTCGTGGCTCTCGGCCTTCATCCACGGCGGGGCCGTGGTGCCGAGGCGCGCGACCAGGTACAGGTGCGCGCCGATCAGCGCGGCGATCGCGCCGGGCACGACGAGCATGTGGATGGCGTAGAAGCGCGACAGGGTCGTCGCCCCGAACTCGGCGCCCCCTCTGAGGAAGTCGGACAGGAACGGGCCGACGAGCGGGCCGGTGCCGTTGATGTTCACGCCGACGATCGTGGCCCAGTAGGAGCGCTGGTCGAACGGCAGCAGGTAGCCCGTGAACGACATCACGAAGGTGAGGATCAGCAGCACGACGCCGATCACCCAGTTCAGCTCGCGCGGGTACTTGTAGGCGCCGAAGAAGAACGTCCTCGCCATGTGCAGGCAGATCAGGATGACCATCACCGTCGAGCCCCACTTGTGCATGCCGCGCACGAACTCGCCGAGGAAGACGTCGTTGGTGATGTGGCGCGCCGACTCGTAGGCGTTGGTCACGCTCGGGTCGTAGTACATCGCCAGCACGACGCCCGTCACCGCCTGGGACAGGAAGGCGAACATCGTCGCCGAGCCCAGCGTGTAGAACCAGTTCGTCCCCTTCGGGATCTTGCGGAACATCACCCAGCGGGCGGCGCCGGACAGCGACGTGCGCTCGTCGATCCAGTCGACCGCGGAGATCCCGGCCTCCTTGACCTGCTCGACCGGCTTGACCTGCTCCTCCTCGCTCGGGGCGCTTGGGCTTCGGCTGGAGGGCGGTGGGAAGGGGGGGAAGTGGAAGCTTCATCGTGCGGCCTGCCTAGTTGCTCAGCTTGGGCGTGGAGAAGCGGCCCGGATAGAGGTACTGACCGATGCCGTCCAGGTCCTGCGCGGGATCGCGGTAGGACGGGAAGCGGCGGAACTCGCTGTTGACGGAGTAGCGCGGGCCGACCTCGACCTGACCCTCGACGACGCGCGTGTAGAACCGGTCGAGCGGGCGCACCGGCGGGCCGCCGTCGACCTGGCCCTCGAAGTTGTAGACGCCGCCGTGGCACGGGCAGACGAAGCGCTTCGCGGCGTCGATGTAGCGCACCGGGCAGCCGAGGTGCATGCAACGGGTCGACATCGCGATGAACTCGTCCGTGACGCCCTGGGGCATCGTGGTCGGGTTCGGCGGCGGATCCGACTTCGGGTTGCGGCGGCGGACGTAGATCGTGGTCTTGCCGACCTGCCCGATGCCCGCGACCTCGGTGATCACGCGCGGGATGTAGGTCTCGATCCCGAAGTCCTCGGTGCTGCCGATCGCCTCCCACTCGACGGGCGGCCGGTGGAAGAGCGCGGTGCCGGCGGCGAATCCGAGCGCCGGCAGCGCGAACGCGGCGACCGCGATCCCGCCCGCCGCCTGGGCGGTCACGTTCATGAAGCGGCGGCGCGTGACCGTCTCGCCCTCGAACGCACCGGGCATCCCGCGGTCGAGCGTGTACTTGCTCTTGGGCTCTTTCCGTCCGTCGGCCATGGCAGGGCGCTGAACTCTACCGACGCCGGAGCGAGATCGGTCCCACCTGGGCGCGTCCCTGCTCGGTCCGGTCAGGGTGCTGGCGCGGCGGCGCGCAGCGCGCCCGCGGCGCCCGCCCGGCCGGCGCGGGCGGCGGCCTTCGCGGCCTCCAGTTCCGCGTCCCCGCCGTGACCGACGGCGGCGACGCCCGCGGCCCATACGGCGGCCGCGCGATCGGCGTCCCCCTCGGCCTGCGCCTGGGCGGCGAGCGAGATCACGTCGGCGAGCTCCGCGACCGCGTCGAGGTCGCCGAGCTCGGCCAGGTGGGCGAGCCCGAGCGCGTACAGGCGGTCGCCCGCGAGCAGCGCGAGGTCGGGATCGTCGGGCCGCACGACGCGGCCCTCGCCGTAGTGCTGGAGGTAGCCCTCGACGATCGCCTCGACGAGCAGCGCGTAGGCCGCCTCGCGGCCGGCGGCGCGCGGCCCGGCCGCCGCGAGGGCGCCGAGCGCCCCGTCGTCGCTGCGGACGTCGGCGACGGCGGCGGCGATCAGCCCGCCGTCGGTGCGGAGGGTCGGCGGCGAGCCGGTCCAGCGCCTGCTCGCTCATGCGATCTCGGCGAAGGCGGCGGCGGCCGCCTCGAGCGTCCGGGTCACGTGCGCGGGCGAGTGCGCGAGCGACGGGAACCAGGCCTCGAACTGCGACGGCGGCGGGTAGACGCCGCGGGCGAGCAGCGCGCGGCACCAGGCTCCGTAGGCGTCCGTGTCGCAGGCGGCGGCGCCGGCGTAGTCGCGGACGGGCTCCTCGCTGAAGAACACCGTGAGCAGGCCGGGCGCCCACTCGACCTGGACCGGCCGCGTGCCCGCGGCCGCGCGGAGGCCGGTCGCGAGCGCCTCGGTGGTCGCCGCGAGCTGGACGTAGGCGTCCTCGTCGAGCAGCTCGAGCGTGGCGCGGCCGGCGGCGACGGCGAGCGGGTTCCCGCTCAGCGTGCCGGCCTGGTAGACGTCGCCGGCGGGGGCGATCCGCCGCATCAGCTCCTCGGACGCGCCGTACGCCGCGGCCGGGAGGCCGCCGCCGATGACCTTGCCCATGACGGTGATGTCGGGCATGACGCCGAGCAGCTCCTGCGCGCCGCCCGCGGACACGCGGAAGCCGGTGATGACCTCGTCGAAGACGAGCAGCGCGCCGTGCTCCGTGGCGACCTCGCGCAGCAGCTCGGGAAAGCCGGGCTCCGGCAGGACCAGCCCCATGTTCGCCGGGTAGGGCTCGGCGAGCAGCGCGGCGACGTCGTGCTCGGCCATCGCCCGGCGGAGCGCATCCGGGTCGTTCCAGGGCACGATCACGGTCGCGGCGGCGGCCGACGCGGGGACGCCGGGCGACGACGGGATGCCCTGCGTGGCGAGGCCGGAGCCCGCGTCGGCGAGCAGGCCGTCGACGTGGCCGTGGTAGGCGCCGGCGAACTTGACCAGCGTCTCGCGGCCGGTCGCCGCGCGGGCGAGCCGGATCGCGCTCATCGAGGCCTCGGTGCCCGACGAGGTCATGCGCAGCATGTCGACCGCGGGCATCCGCTGGGCCACGAGCTCGGCCAGCTCGACCTCGCCCGCCGTCGGCGCGCCGTAGCTCGTTCCGAGCGCGGCCGCCTCGGTCACCGCCGCGATCACGTCGGGATGGGCGTGGCCGAGGATCATCGGCCCCCATGAGCAGACGTAGTCGACGTACGTGTTGCCGTCGACGTCGGTGATCTCGGCGCCGGCCGCGCGCTCGATGAAGATCGGGTCGCGCCCGATCGACCGCATCGCGCGCACCGGGGAGTTCACGCCGCCGGGCAGTACGTGCACGGCCCGGCGGTTGAGCTCCCCCGAGCGCGTGTCGCTGAGGGAGGTCGGGCTCAGCGCGGGTGCTCCTCTTCCCAGCGCGCGAACGCGTCGGTGAAGTAGAGCATCCGGACCTTCTTGAACTCGGTGCTGGAGTAGAGCGTCGCGCGCTCGCCGATGCCGGTCGTCTCCGCGATCGAGTCGAGGATCGCGTCGCACTCCTCCTTCGACCGGCCGTGGGCCATCGTGAAGACCGAGTAGGGCCAGTCGGCGTAGGTCGGCCGCTGGTAGCAGTGCGAGATGCCGCGGAACGCGGCCATCCGCTTGCCGGTCTCGAGGATCTCGGCCTCGGGGACGGCCCAGACGCCCATGCCGTTGGCGGAGAAGCCGGCCCGGCGGTGGAAGAGGATCGCCGCGACGCGGCGCAGGCCGCCGCGCTCCTTGAGCGACTCCAGCCGCTCGAGGACCGTCTCGACCGGCACGCCGAGCTTGGCGGCCGCGGGCGCGTAGGGCTCGGACACGACGGGCATCGGGCCCTGCGTCGCGCGGACCGTGGCGATGTCCTCGTCGGACAGCGCGATCGGCTCGAGCTCCAGCGGCTCGGTGGCCTCGCCCGCGGTCGAGAGCGCGTCCGTCCCGGCCTCCATCTCGAGGTCCATCCGGATCTTGAACAGCTTGAGCGTCGGCAGCTGGCGGATCGACTCGGCGCCGGTCTCCCGCTGCATGACGTCGAGCGTCCCCTGCAGGCCGAGCTTCGAGTCGGGCTCGACCGCGATCGTGAACCAGAGGTTGAACTCGTGGTCGCGCAGGTAGTTGTGCGTGACGCCGGGGTGGGTGTTGATGAAGCGCGCCGCGCGGTGCGGGTTGGCCGCATCGACCTTGGCCGCGACGAGCATCGACGCGTAGCCGAACGCGCGCGTGTCGAAGATCGGCGTGATCTCGCGGATGATCCGCTTGTCGAGCAGGTACTGGACGCGCTCCAGGACCTCGTCCTCCGGCAGCCCGGCGAGCTCGGCGACGCGCGCGAAGGGCCGCGGCTCGATCGGGAACCGGCCCTGCATCAGGTTGAGCAGCTGCTTGTCGGTCTCGTCGAGCGGGACGGCGGCTCCGCCGCGCCGGCTGCGGACCTTGGGCCGCGCTAGCTGAGCCATCGGCTGACGTCCTTTGCGTGGTAGGTGATCACGATGTCCGCGCCGGCCCGGCGGATGCCGGTCAGGGCCTCGAGCACGGCCGGCCGCTCGTCGAGCAGTCCGGCGGCCACGGCGGCCTTGAGCATGGCGTACTCGCCGCTGACGTTGTAGGCGGCGACGGGGAGGTTGGTGGCGTCCTTGACGCGCCGGATCACGTCGAGGTACGGGAGCGCCGGCTTGACCATGAGGACGTCGGCGCCCTCGTCGGCGTCGAGCTGGGCCTCGCGGACGCCCTCGAGCGCGTTGGCGGGATCCATCTGGTAGCCGCGGCGGTCGCCCTTGGACGGGGCCGACTCGGCGGCCTCGCGGAACGGCCCGTAGAACGCGGAGGCGTACTTGGCGCTGTAGGCCATGATCGGCGTCTCGGCGAGCCCGTGGTCGTCGAGCGCGGCGCGCAGCGCGCCGACCCGGCCGTCCATCATGTCGCTCGGCGCGACGAGGTCGGCGCCGGCCTCGGCCTGGGAGACCGCGGTGCGGGCGAGCAGCTCCAGCGTCAGGTCGTTGTCGACCTCGCCGTCGTCGCGCAGGACGCCGCAGTGCCCGTGGCTCGTGTACTCGCACAGGCAGAGGTCCGTGATGACCAGGAGGTCGGGATGCTGCGCCTTGATCGCGCGCGTGGCGGTCTGGACGATCCCCTCGTCGTCCCAGGCCCCGGACCCCTCCTCGTCCTTCGCGGCCGGCAGCCCGAACAGCAGGACGGCCGGGATGCCGAGCGCGGCGGCCTCGCCGGCCTCGTCCACGGCGGCGCTCACGGACAGGTGGTCGATCCCCGGCATGCTCGCGATCGGCGCGCGGCCGTCGAGGCCATGGCGCACGAACATCGGATAGACGAGGTGCGACGGCGAGAGCTCAGTCTCGCGCACCAGGCCGCGCAGCAGCCCGGTCCGGCGGAGACGGCGCATGCGCGTGGCGGGGAACACAGTGGGAGCTTAGAGCCAACCGTTTCACGTGAAACGCCTGAGGGCGAGGCGCGCGATCGCGCCGAACGCGAGCGTGAGCGCGGCGAGGTGGAGCAGCGGCGTCAGGATCGAGGTGCCGCTGAGCGCCGCGTCCAGCGCGTCGAGCCCTGGCTTGAACGGGAACGCGCCCGAGACGATCCGGATCACGTCGTAGAGCGTCCCGCCGACCGCGCCCGACGGGATCAGCGCGAGCGCCGCGACCGGCAGCGCCAGCATGAACGCGAGCAGCGACGCGGCCCGGATCTCCTTCGTCAACGCGCCGATCGCGACCCCGAGCGCCGCGAACGCGGCCGCGGCGAAGGCCAGCGCGACCAGCCACACGGGCGTCCGGCTCCAGCCCAGGTCCAGGATCCCCACCAGCACCGCGAGCATCACCGCCGCCAGCGCCCACGCGCACAGCCCGGCCAGGCCGATCTTCTCCACGAGCAGCCCGCTCCGCGAGACCAGCCCGCGCACCAGCCGGCCGAACGCGTGCTCCTCGCGCTCCAGCGCGAGCATGCCGGCGGCCAGCAGCAGGGTCACGAACATCAGCGAGATCACGACCGCGACCTCGACCCCGAACACGTCGAGCGAGGTGTCCGTCCCGGCGATCGCCGTCTCCTTGACCTGGACGGGGTTGGCGATCGACGACAGGATCGGCTTCGAGACGTCGAGGTTCTCCGCCGCGAGCCGCGCGAAGCGCGCGACCTGCTCGAGCGCCGGCCGCGACGCCGAGTCCGCCGGCAGGCCCGTCAGCGCGGCCTCGATGATCTTCTGCGCGTTGCGCAGGCCGAGGATGTCGACCTTGCCGACGACGGGCAGGTCGATCGCGCCGCCGGCCACGATCAGGTTCAGGTAGCGCGCGGACTCCTTGAAGATCTCGTCGCCCAGCGCCTTGTTGGCGTCGGCGAGCGTGGCGTCGATCGTCGCCTCGACGTAGCGCCGCTTCAGCGGGTTCTCGGCGTTGTAGTAGACCTCGACCTCGGGCGGATCGCCGCCGCCGAGGCCGAGCGTCCCCTGCAGGCGGTCGATCACGTCCGCCGGGATCACGAGCGCGCCCAGCGCCTCGCCGGACTCGACCTTCGCGATCGCCTCCTCGCGGCTGTCGACCCTGATCGGGTCGACCCGCTTGAACAGCTCGTCCGCGTAGGCGGTCGCGTCGAGCGACTCGCCGCCGACGTCGATCTTCGCCTGCTCCGGCGGCACGAGGTTGGCGAACGCGACCTTCGGCTTGGACGGGCCCGAGGACAGCGCCGCCCCGACCAGGAGCGCGACCACCAGCGGATAGAGGACCAGCAGCGCCACGAGGAGCGGCGACCGGCGCAGGATCTGCAGGTCCTTCAGGAGCAGCCAGCGCACGCCCGTCAGTGCCCCCGGCTGCGCAGGAAGCGCACGAACGCGCCCTCGAAGTCGTGCGCGTCGTGCTCGCCGGTCGCGCGCTCGAGCTCGGCGGGGGTGCCCGTGAAGAGCAGCTCGCCGTCGGCGAGCACGAGCAGCCGGTCGGCGTAGCGCTCCGCCTCCGCGACGTTGTGGGTCGAGTAGACCACCGTCGTGCCGGATCCGTTCGCGAGCTCGGTCACGAACGTCCACATGCGCTCGCGCTGCCGCGGGTCGAGCGAGGACGAGGGCTCGTCCAGCAGGAGCACGGGCGGGTCGCCGAGCAGCCCGACGGCGATGTTGACCCGCTGGCGGTTGCCGCCCGAGAGCTTCGCGACCGGGTCGTCCGCGCGGTCCTCCAGGCCGGTCTGCGCGAGCATCCGCGCGACGGTCCCGTCGACGTCCCGGACCTTCTCGAGCCGCGCGAACAGCCGCAGGTTCTCCCGCACGGAGAGCTTCGTGTAGATCGCCGCCTGCTGCGGCACCCAGCCGACCTCGCGCCGGTCCAGCGAGACGGAACCCGCCGTCGGCTCGAGCGCGCCCGCGAGGATCTGCAGCAGCGTCGTCTTGCCGGCCCCGTTCGGCCCGATGATCGCCACCAGCTCGCCCGGCGCGGCGTCGAACGTCACGTCGCGGAGCGCGCGGCGCTCGCCGTAGGCCTTCGACAGCGCCTCCGCCCGCAGCGGTGCGGGTGCATCGGTCCGTGACGCCATCGCCGGGAGCAGGCTAGCTACGACGGTGCCGCGGACGCAGCGGACGCGGCCTCGTCCGCGCCCGCGAGCTCGGTCCCGCACGCCTTGCAGTAGGCGGCGTCCGCGTCGGCGACGACGCCGCACTCCGGGCACGACCGAACGGCCGCGGCCTGCTGACCCGCGCCCTCCGCGACGCCGGCGGCACGTGCTCCGCGTCCTCCGCGCCGGCGCGGGCATCCGGGCGATCAGGCCCGTCCGCGCCTCCCGCGCGTCCCGCGCCTCCCGCGGGTCCTGCGCGACCTGCGCCGCCGGTCTCCGCCGCGTTTCCACCTGCCTGTTCACCAGCGACGGCACCGCCGGCTCGGGCGCGATCCGGTGGTCGTCCCGATTCCAGACCCGGCGCGCCGGGCGGGATCGGCCCACCCGCGGGCAACGCGCGCAGCGCGGCGGCCGACGGCGTCCCCCAGGGCTCGAGGACGAGGTGCTCGCGGAAGTACATGAACGTCTCCCGGACCACGGCGGCCAGCGGCAGCGCGAGGAACGCCCCCGCGAAGCCGTAGAGCCGCCCGCCGATCAGCAGGGCGAAGATCACGAGCAGCGGATTGATCCGCAGCGCCTGGGAGAACACCGTCGGCGCCACGACGTGGCCCTCGAGCTGCTGGAGCACCGTGAACATGATCCCGAGCCAGACAGCGTCGACCGGGTTGTCGGAGAACAGCGCGACGATGATCGGCGGCAGCGCTCCGATCGCAGGCCCGACGTACGGGATCAGCTCGGCGAAGCCGAACCAGGCCCCGAACACCAGCGCGTAGGTCTTGCCGTCCGGGAAGATCCCGAGCGTCCCGGCGATCCATAACATCGCCCCCGCGCTCGTTCCCATGATCAGCGAGAACAGCAGCTGGCCCCGGACGTATCCGAAGACCGCCCGCTGCACGCGGGTCGGATAGTCGTCGCCCGGCGTGCCGTCGCCGCGCGGCACGATCGATCGCACCGCGCTGCCGATCCGCTGGCCGTAGAGCAGCATGTAGACCGAGAGCACGATGATCAGGATCAGGGCGATCGAGCCCTCGATGATCGTCGTCACGGCATCGCGGGTGAAGGTCACCACGTCGCCCGAGCCCTCGGTGACGCGGTCACCGAGCGTCTCGAACGCGGTCTTGCCCTGATCGGCGATCTGGACGTCGACGCCGTTGTCGTCGAGCCAGTCCTGCAGGTCCGAGAGCTGGGCGTTGGCGTCGTCGACGATGCCGGGGACGCTGTCCGAGAACTTCGAGACCTGGTCGCCGATCGGGTCCGCGAGCAGGGCCACGATGCCCGTCAGCGCGACGATCAGCGTCAGATAGACGCACAGCACCGCCAGGCCGCGCGGGAATCGTGCGGCTCGCTGCAGCATGACCACGAACGGGTTGAGCAGCAGCGCGACGAGCGCGGCGACGATGAAGATGAGCGCGACCGGGCCGGCGGCCTTGATGAGCAGGTACGCGCCGACGATGGCCAGCGGCAGCACCACCGCCTGGATCCAGCGCGGCACCACGACCGGATCGACGGGTTGCGGCGCGGCGCCCGGCTGAGGAGCCGCGGGCGCGCCGGGATCCGGCTCGAACGGCGGGTCCTCGGCGCCCCCGGCACCGATCTGCTCCTCTCGCTCCGCCATACGCGAAGTATGCGCTCATGACTCGACAGGTCGTGGTACGCATGAGTGCGCTGGGCCGATAGCGTCTGCGTCTTGACCGCGATCCTCTTCGTCGGCGACGTGGTCGGCTCGGCCGGCCGGCGCGTGATCCGGAGCATGCTCGGCGATCTGCGCGACGAGTTCGGCGCGGACTTCGTCGTCGTCAACGGCGAGAACGCGGCCGGCGGGATCGGCATCAGCGCGAAGCACGCCGACGAGCTCTTCGCCGCCGGCGCGGACGTGATCACGCTCGGCAACCACACGTACCGCCACCGCGACGTCTGGCCGTACCTCGAGCAACGCCGCGAGATCATCCGTCCGGCCAACTTCCTGCCGACACAGCCGGGCCGCGGAACGGTGGTGGTAGAGCGCGACGGCGGCTCGCTCGGCGTCGTCAACCTCGCCGGGAACCTCTACATGAACCACGCCGCGCCGGCGCTCCTGACGGCGGACGAGGCGCTCCGAGAGGTCGCCGGGGCCGACCATGTCCTCGTCGACATGCACGCGGAGGCGACGAGCGAGAAGGTCGCCCTCGGGTGGTACCTCGACGGCAAGGTGACCGCCGTGGTGGGAACGCACACCCATGTCCCGACCGCGGATGGGCGCGTCCTCCCCGGCGGCACCGCGTACATCACCGACGTCGGCATGACCGGCGCGCGAGGCGGCGTGATCGGCGTGCGGCGCGAACAGTCGATCGCTGTGATGCGGACGCACATGCCCCAGCGCTACGACCCGGCGGAGGACGACCCCTGGATCAACGCGGTCGTCGTCAACTGCGGCGACGGCATGGCGGCCGACTCGATCCAGCAGATCCTCCGCCCGCTCGGCTGAGACGTCCGCCGGCAACGGTGCGCACCAGGTCATGACCGTTTCACGTGAAACGGTGTTGATTCTGACGTCGGCGGCCTCCGCGGCGTGCACGCCTACCCGACATCGCCGCGCTGGACCGTGATTCCTGCCGCCGGGAGCGGGCGAGCCGACCGTTTCACGTGAAACGGTCACGAGCTTCCGCGACGACGCGATACGCCGGCCTCGGCCAGGACCGGCGGCCCGGTCGCCGAGGCCGTGACAGCGCTCAGGCGGTAGCGCCGAAGTGCTCGCGGACCATGGGCGCCACGTCGCGCAGCGTCCATTGATCCTTCGCAGCGACGCTGTCGGGTCCGGTCCCGCACCAGAGCAGCGAGCCGTACGAGTCGACGGCGTGCAACGAGCCGTGAGAGCCGCCGCCGACGTGATGCGCGCGCCCCCAGTCGAGGAACTCCCACCCCGGGCGTGCCGACGCCAGCACCTCGCCCGCGGTCCTGCAGCGAAGCGCCGACCAGACACGGCCCAACGCGTCCGGATACCGGTCTGAGCTCACTCGTCCGTCGCGGACGTCGAGCGCGAGCACCTCGTGATCGCCCTCGACGCTCCAGCTGTCGCCGCGCAGATCCGTGAGATCGCCGCGCGGCGCGAAGCGCAGCTCGCCGCGCTTCGAGCGCACGGCCGCCTCGCCGTCCGGGTGGTCGGTGAGGTGCATCGCCAGGTCGACGCCATCGAGTGCGAGCAGGGTGCGCACGATGCGCGGAACGAGCCGCTGGCGCTCGTCGCGATCGAGCACGTAGACCGCCGCCGCGCGCGAGCTCGGGCACAGGGCGATCTCCGCCGGACCCGTCTTCGGGTCGCCGGTCTTCGGATCCCGCGCGCGACTCGCCGGGAGCACCGCGAAGCCGTCGAACGCCTTGAACAGATCGATCTCGTCCTCCACGAGCGACTGCGAGTGATCCGAGCACACGATCACCGCGTGGTCCTCGAGGAAGGCGTCGGGACCGCCGGCAGCCGTCATCAGCCGCTCGATCTGCTTGTCCGCCGCGACCAGCGAGGCCACCTGACCGTCGGGGCCGTGCTTGTGCGAGTGCGTGTCGTTGTCCGGCAGCGACAACAACAGGAAGTCGAACAGATCGTGTTCGACGAGGTACTCGCCCACGCACCCCGCGTGCTGATCGCGCACGCCGGGAAGCCCGAGCTGCGAGCGGCAGCCCGTGCGACGCGACGCGAAGAGGTCGGCGTAGAAGAACTCGCGTGGCCCCATCACCGGCTGCTTGAACACGACGGACGCGATCCGGGTCAGGGCGGTCTCGTTCGTCACCTCGTGCCGATGACGTCCGCGATACATGAGGTAGGTCGTGCCGGCGGTGCGCACGTCCGCGTCGTCGAGCGTCTCGAACACGGTCGGCGTCTCGCGCGACAGGTGCTCGGCGTTCATGTTGTAGATCGTGTCCGTCAGGGAGCGCTTGAAGCCGAACGCCTGGCTCGCCCGGAAGCTCGTGCCGTACTCGACGTAGCGGTCCTCCTCGCGGTGGTACCAGTTCATCGACGGGATCTGATGCTGTTCGGGTCCGGCGCCGGTGGCGATCGAGGCCGAGCAGACCGGCGTCACGGACGGGAACGCCGCCACCAGCTGGCCGGTGTGCTGGCCGTCCGCCATGAGGCGCGAGAGTGCAGGTGCATCGCCCGACGCCACAGCCTTCTCGAGCATCGCGGGCTTCATCGCGTCGATGACCGCGAGCACCAGCTTCTTGCGCGCTGCCACGACGGCGCTAGCGGAGGATCCGCAGTCCGGCGTACTTCTCGTCCGCGCGACGGCGCCCGCCGGCCAGCAGCCAGACGAGGCCGGCGATCACCAGGATCGCGAGCGGCGGGAAGAGGATCGACACGCCCGCGGCGAGCAGGGCAGCGCCCTCGGCCCAGACCGGCAGTGCGTTCGCCGCCTGTTCGTCGAGGCGACGGCGGACGCGACCGAACAACGAGCGGGCGGCCTGGAAGCCGAGCGCAGCACACGCGAGCCCCGCGATCGCGCCGGCCCACCAGTCGCCGGCGTAATGGTCGGCCACCGAGCCCGCCGCGAGCAGCGCGCCGAGCGCGAGGGCCAGGGCCGCCAGCGCGTAGAGCAGCGGCGGCCGATCCTGCGCGTCGCGGCCGGCGCGCCGCCCGACCATGTCGAGCACGACGACCAGCACCAGGACGCCGAACAGGAACGGCCACGACTCGAGGAAGCTGAAGTCCGTGCCGCTGAAGTCGATGCCGACGTCGGCAGACGCGAGCGCGCCCGCGAGGAGCACCGGAAGGAACGGCCGGATGCCGATGGCGGCCGCCAGACCGGCGCCCTGGAGGAGGTCGAGGAGGAAGTCCATTGGCGGTAGGGTGCTCCGGCGGCATGACGATAGACGAGACGCCAAGGGGCCCGGGCCGCAGCGGCGAATCCCCCGGTATGGGCCGGTCCCGCACGACCGCGCGCGATCTCGAACGCTACGCAGGGCTGTTCGCGAAGCGCACGCAGGGCATGAAGTCCTCTGCGATGCGGGACATGATGGCCATCACGGCGCGGCCGGAGGTCATCTCGCTCGCCGGCGGTCTGCCCGACACGACGACCTTCCCGGCGGAGGACGTCGCCGCGCTGATGGCCCGCGTCGCCGCGGACGCGTCCGCGCGGGCGCTCCAGTACGGCCCGACCGAGGGCCTGGACGAGCTGAAGGCATGCATCGTCCGGGTGATGGCCGAGGAGGGCATGGACGTCGACACCGACGATCTCCTGATCACCACCGGGGGCCAGCAGGTCATCGACCTCGTCTGCAAGACGCTCGTCGACCCGGGCGACGTGATCCTCGCCGAAGGCCCGACCTATCCCGGTGCCGTGCCGACGTTCAGCGCCTACGAGGCCGACGTGGTCCAGATCGAGATGGACGACGACGGCATGCGAATCGATGCGCTGGAGGAGACGCTCGACCGCCTCGATCGCGAGGGGCGTACGCCGAAGTTCATCTACACCGTCCCGACCTTCCACAACCCGGCGGGCGTGACGATGTCCCTGGAGCGCCGGCAGCGGCTGGTCCGGATCGCCGCCGAGCGCGAGCTGCTGGTTCTCGAGGACAACCCGTACGGGCTGCTCCGCTACGAGGGCGAGCCGCTGCCGCCGCTCTACGCGCTGGACCGCGGCGAGTACGTGATCTACCTCGGGACGTTCTCGAAGATCCTGTCGCCCGGCCTGCGCCTCGGCTGGACCGCGGCGCCGCGACCGGTGCTCGACAAGCTCAACCTCGGCAAGCAGGGTGCCGACCTGTGCTCGTCGACCTTCGCCCAGTACTTCGTCATCGAGTACTTCGCCCAGCGCGACTGGCGCGACCTGCTCGTGCGCCTCCGCGAGCTCTACTCGCATCGGCGCGACACGATGTTCGACGCGCTGGCCGAGCACCTGCCCGCCGAGTCCCGCTGGACGCGGCCCGCCGGCGGCCTCTTCGTGTGGGCGACGCTGCCGGACTACATCGACACGTCCGACCTCCTCGCCCGCGCGCTCCGCGACCACGTCGCCTTCGTTCCCGGCCGCGCGGCGTTCCTCGACGGCCGCGGGGGATCGTCGATGCGGCTGAACTTCGCCGGTGTGGGCGAGGACGACCTGCGCGAGGGAATCCGCCGGATCGGCAAGGTCGTCCGCGAGCAGGTCCGCCTCTACGGCACCCTGACCGGGACCGCGCCGGCGCCGCCTGCCCCGAGACGCACCGCCGAACCCGGCGGGACGTCCTCGCCGCCGCACACTCGCGCCGGCGAGCCCGGGCCGACGGAGCCCGGCGCGCGCGTCCTCCCGCTACGACGCCGAGCCGCCGGAGAGCGATGACGCGCGTCGCGGTGCTGGCCGGGGGCCAGTCCCTCGAGCGCCAGGTGTCGCTGCGCTCCGGCGCCCGCGTCCGCGAGGCGCTCGAGCGGCTGGGTCACGACAGCATCGCGATCGACGTCGGCCCCGACCTCGTCGAGCGCCTCCACGAGTCGGCGCCGGACGTCGCCTTCGTCGCGCTGCACGGCCGCGACGGCGAGGACGGGACCGTCCAGGAGATCCTCGAACTGGTCGGCGTGCCGTACACCGCGTCGGGACCGTCGGCCTGCATGCGCTGCATGGACAAGGTCCTCGCGAAGCACGCGCTGCGCGACGCCGGCCTTTCGACACCCGACTTCTACGCCTTCAGCCAGACGGCGTTCGAGTCGCTCGGAGCGGCGCACGCCCTGCCCGCGATCGAGGAGCGGCTCGACTTCCCCGTCGTCGTGAAGCCGGCCGCTCAGGGCTCTGCCCTGGGGATCCGGTTCGCGCCGACCGCCGCGCAGGTGCCCGCCGCGATCGTCGCCGCGTTCTCCTACGACACGAAGGTCCTGCTGGAGCGACACGTGACGGGACGGGAGCTCGCGGTGTCCGTGCTCGACGGAGCGGACGGGCCCGAGGCGCTCCCGATCGTCGAGGCCATCCCGCGTGGCGCGGACCACTACGACTTCGAGGCGCGGTACCAGATCGGGAGCACCGACTTCGTCTGTCCAGCCGAGCTCGACCCCGACACCACGGCGCGGGCGCAGGCGCTCGCGCTCGACGCCTACCGGGTGCTCGGCTGCTACGGCTTCGCGCGGGTGGACCTCATGCTCGACGAGCAGACCGGCGAGCCCACCGTGCTCGAGGCGAACGCGATCCCGGGCTTGACGGAGACGTCGCTGCTCCCGCAGGCGGCGGAGGCGGCGGGAATCTCGTTCGCGGCCTTCGTGGAGCGAGTGCTCGAGCTGGCGCTGGCGCGGACGGCGGCCGAGGCGAACGCCGGCTAGTCGCCGCCGCCCTGGAAGTCCTCGGGCGACACCTGGTCGAGGAACTCCTTGAACTTGTCCACGACCTCTTCGGTGTCCTCGACCTCGTGCTCGAACTCGATCGCGGACTCCGCGATGACATCCTCGGCGGCGAAGATCGGCGCGCCGGAGCGGACGGCCAGGGCGAGCGCGTCGCTCGGCCGCGAGTCGATCTCGACCTCGCGACCGTTCACGGACAGGGTGATCGACGCGTAGAAGGTGTTCTCGCGCAGCTCCGTGACCGAGACGCGGGAGCAGTTCACGTCGAGCTCGCCGAGCATCTCGAACAGGAGGTCGTGCGTCATCGGGCGCGGCGTCGAGGCACCCTGGAGCTTCATCAGGATCGCGGCGGCCTCCGGATGGCCGATCCAGATCGGCAGGAACTTGTTCGTGTCGACGGCCTTGAGCAGGACGATCGGCTGCTTGCCGACCATGTCGAAGCTCACGCCGTAGATGACCATCTCCTGCAAGCGGGGCGCTCCTTGCGGACCAGGGTGCCGGACGCCCCAGTATAGGCGTCGACGTCCCGGCCCCCAGAAGGGCGGCGGGGACGTTCGCGGGGTCGCGAACCGCAGCGCCCGGGACCGCCTCGACGGAAGCTCGAGCCCGGCGCACGCGGACGTCCCGGAGAACGAGAAAAGCCCTGACTTGCAGGGCTTTCCGGATGGGCGATCCAGGACTCGAACCTGGGACCTCTTCCTTATCAGAGAAGCGCTCTAACCGACTGAGCTAATCGCCCGCAGAGGTCCGCGGATGATAGCGGGACGCCGCGCGCCGATCGCGCGCGGCGGCGGCCGACCTGGGCCTCAGGCCGGAGCCGGCGCGCCGATCCGCTCAGCCGCCTCCAGCGCCTCCTCCAGCGTCCCGAAGGCGAACTCGACGCGGTAGCCGCCCGACTTCGGTGTGACGCGCACGTCGGCTCCGAGGGCGCGTCCGAACGCCTCACCGAGCCGCTCGGCGGCGTCGACCGCGTCCGGGTGCGCGGCCGGCTCGATCCGCGCGGCCGTGATCGCGTCCTCGTCGCGGCCGGCCGAGGCCCGTGCGCGCTTCTCGGTGTGCCGGACCGACCAGGCGTGCGCGGCGGCCTCACGCGCGAGCCGACGGCGCTCGGCGTGGTCCGGCGCCATCAGCAGGGCGCGTCCGTGTCCTTCGGAGAGCGTCCCGCCCTCGATCAGCACGAGCGCCTCGTCGGGCAGCTCGAGCAATCGCAGCAGATTGGAGATCGCGACACGGGAGCGGCCGACGCGGCGGCCGATGTCCTCGCGCGTGAGTCCGAGCTCTTCGACCAGCACGGACACCGCCCGGGCCGCCTCCAGCGGATTGAGGTCCTCGCGCGCCATGTTCTCGATCAGGGCGAGCTCGAGCGACTCGGCGTCGTCGTGAGGCCGGACGAGCGCCGGGACGGTCTCGAGGCCGGCGAGCTGGGCCGCGCGCCAGCGACGCTCCCCGGCGATGAGCTCGTAGGTCCCGCCCGGCCGCGGCCGGACGAGCACGGGCTGGAGGACGCCTCTCGCCTTCAGCGACGAGGCCAGCGCGACCAGCGGCTCCTCGCTGAAGGTGCGGCGCGGCTGGTTGGGGTTCGGCGCGATCAGCTCCACCGGCAGCTCGCGGAGCTCCGGCTCGGCGTCGACGGGCGGCGTCGACAGGATCGCCGCGAGCCCGCGGCCCATGCCGCGGGAGCGTTCAGCCACGCGCGGCCACCTCCTTGGCGAGTTCGAAGTAGGCCTCGGACCCGGCGCACGCCGGATCGTGATGGATGACGGGGCGCCCGAAGCTCGGCGCCTCACCGAGTCGGACGTTGCGCGGGATCACGGTGTCGAAGACGAGCGACGGGAAATGGCGCCGGACCTCGGCCTCCACGTCCTGTGCGAGCTTCGTGCGGGCGTCGTGCATCGTCAGCAGCATGCCCGCCACGGTCAGGCGGGGGTTGAGCTCGCGCTGGATCAGGGCGAGCGTGTCGAGGAGGCCCGCCAGCCCCTCCAGCGCGAAGTACTCGGTCTGCACGGGGACGATCACGCGGTCGGCGGCGACCAGCGCGTTGACCGTCAGCGGCCCGAGCGACGGAGGACAGTCGAGCAGGGTGTAGGCATACGCGTCGCGCACGGGCGCGAGCGCGTCCCTGAGCCTCCGCTCCGAGCCGGGGAGGCGCGGGAGCTCCATCGTCGCGCCGGCGAGATCGGGCGTGGACGCGAGCAGCGAGAGGCGCTCCACCGCGGTCGCCCGGACCGCGTCCAGGGCCGGAACGTCACCGCTGAGGACGTCGTAGAGACCATCGCCGTCATGCCGGTCGGCACCGACGCCGACCGTGGCGTTGCCCTGCGGATCGACGTCGACGAGCAGGGTCTCGTACCCCGCCTCCGCGATGCAGGCGGCGACGTTGACCGCGGTCGTGGTCTTCCCGACCCCGCCCTTCTGATTGGCGATGGCGTACACGATGCCCATGGCGCCAAGCGACGCTAGCGGGGGGTTCGGCGGATCTGGCCGTTCGTGCGCGACTCGGTGCGGAGTCAGCGCGGTTTCTTTGCAGAGAGCGGTCGTTTCGTCGCCATGCCGGGACGCCGCGGGAAGCCGGCGGGTGTGGGTGCGATCTTGCGCAGCACGTGGAGCGTGCGGCGCTCGGAGCCCCGGAACGGCGTGACGGAGCGCACCGGTTCCTCGCGCATGCCGAGCTGCGACGCAGCGGCCGTCGCGTCCGCCGCCTCGTCGCCCGGGACCGCACCCTTCCAGGCGATCAGCACGCCCTGGTCGCCGAGCAGCGGCGCGGCGTACTCGATCAGTACGGGCAGCGCGGCGAGCGCGCGCGCGCAGACCACGTCGCAGCGACCCAGGCCTGCCTGCCACTCCTCCGCGCGCGTCCACGCGACCTCGGCGTTGTCCAGGTCCATCTCGCGCGCGGCCGCGCGCAGGAACGCGCATTTGCGGCTGACCGACTCGACGAGGACGACGTGGGCCGCAGGCAAGGTCGCGGCGAGCACCAACCCCGGCAGCCCCGCCCCGGCGCCGAGGTCGGCGACGAAGCGTGCCGCTCGGAGTTCCGGGACCTCGAGTCCGGCGAGGGAGTCCGCGATGTGCACGCGCACAACGTCCCGTGGGTCGTGGACCGAGGTCGGCGCGGTCGAGGTGCCCAGAAGCTCGATCAGCGTGCGGAGCCGCGCGCGCGCCGAGTCGTCGAGCCCATATGCATCGAGCAGCGCCGCCAGCTCCGCGTCGGACCGCTCGCTCATGCGAGTGGTGGGACAGGCTCGGTGGTCGCGGTGGTCATCGGCGCGAGCGTTTCACGTGAAACGGTCCTGCACTGTTTCACGTGAAACGGTCGGGCAACGCTTGCCGCGGCTTGGCGCCCTCGGCCGCGTCGGCGGCGAGCGGTCGGCGGCGAGGCGGTCGGCGGCGGCGCGAGGTCGGCCGCGTCGGCGGCGCGAGGCCGGCGCGCGAGGCACCGCGAGGCCACGGCGAGTGGGCGACCGCGGTACTGCGGCGCGATCAGGTCAGCCGTGGAGCGGCGCGACGACGAGGTGCCGATCCGGCTCGGTGCCCTCCGAGTACGTCTCGACGTCGTCGCGATCCTTGAGGTACTCGTGGACCACCTTGCGCTCCGTGGCGCTCATCGCATCGAGGGCGACGGGGCGATCGGAGCGGAGCGCATCGGACGCCGCCTGGTCGGCCTGGCGCTCGAGCACCTGGCGCCGGCGATCGCGGTAGCCCGCGGCGTCGACCTCGACCTTGGGCGCCGGCGACTGGCCGTGCGCTGCGACCTTGAACGCCAGGTGCTGGACGGCGTCGATCGTCTGCCCGTGGCGGCCGATGAAGAGGCCCATGTCGTCGCCCTCGAGGACGCCGCGGATGCGGTCGCCCTCGTCGATGACCTCCACGTCGGCCTCGAGACCGAGCGCGTCATTGACGTGTTCGAGCAGTTCGCGGACGCGGTCGGCCGGCGAGAGCTCCGGGGTCGCGTCGGTTGCGTCGGTCATCGGCGTCTCCCTGAGCGCTTCTTCTTCTTCCGCGGGGAGGGCGGCGGCGGAGCGGCCGGCCGGCCCTTCGGCTTCGGTGGGGCGGTCGCCGCCTTGCCGTTGCCGGACTTGGCGTCGCTCCCCTTGCCGTTCCCCGACTTGCCGTTCGTCCCCGAGGGCACGGCGGCCGGCGCCGCGCTCGCGGTGGTCGGCGACGACCTCCCGTGCAGCAGCCGGTCCATGATCGACATCGGTGGTCCCTCGCCGTCCGGCCCGGCTGGTCGCATCGGGCCGAGGCGCTTCCGCACGATGGCCTGCTGCACGATCGTCCAGAGGTTCGTCGTGATCCAGTAGACGAGGAGGCCGGCCGGGAAGTTGATGACGAAGATGACGAAGACGAAGGGCAGCGCGAGGAAGAGGATCCGCTGCGTCTTGTCCGTCGCGGTCGACATGAGGATCGTCGACAGCAGCTGCGAGCCCACGTAGAGCACGATCAGCGTGACGAGGACCGCGCCCGTGGCCTTGTCGGTGATGTCCGGGATGAAGAGGAACTGCGCGGGACCGCCGGCGCCGCAGGGCACAGGGTTCTCGGTGCCGGGCGGGTTGACGGTCGGGCAGACGTCGAGCCGCAGGTCGTCCTGCAGCATGTAGAACAGCGAGAGGAACACCGGGAGCTGCGCGACGAGCGGGAGGCACGAGGCGAACGGATTCACCTTGTTCTCCCGGTAGAACTTCATCATCTCCTGGTTGAGCCGCTCCCGGTCGCCCTTGTACTTCTCCTGGAGCTTCTTGATCTCCGGCTGGAACCGGGCCATGTTCTGCATGGACTTGAACTGCTTGATCGTCAGCGGCATCAGCGCGGCGCGGACGATCACCGTGAGCGCCACGATCGACCAGCCCCAGCTGAACCCGAACGTGTCGTGGAGGAAGACAAGGATCGCCTCGAAGAAGGTGATCAGCGGTGAGAAGACGTCGTGCAAGTTCAGGCGTGGCTCGTGTCGTGGGTCCGGGAGAACAGCGTCTGCGCTGCCACGGGATCATGGCCTCCGTGGCTGAACGGATTGCAGCGGAGCAGGCGCCAGGTCGCGAGGACGGCGCCGCGCAGTATGCCGTAGCGCTGGATCGCCTGCACGGCGTACGCCGAGCAGGTCGGGTGGTACTTGCAGCGGCGCGGGAAGGCCGGCGAGATGAAGCGCTGGTAGCCGCGGATGGGCGCGATCGCGAGACGACGGCCGACGCCGGTCATGCGGTCGAGCCGCCCATCGCGTCGATCAGCTCGGCCAGCGCGGTACGGACGCCGGGCATCCCCTCGCGGTCGGCGAGGTCACGACTGTCCGGGCGCGCGACGACCACGTAGTCGGCGCCCTCCGGCAGCCGCTCCGCCTCGGCCCAGAACGCCTCGCGCAGCACCCGCTTCACCTTCGTGCGATCGACGGCCCCGCCGACGCGCTTCGAGACCGACAGGCCGAGCCGAGCGCCGTCGCTCGCCTCGGCGGCGTCGGCGTCGTCCGCGCGTGGGAAGGCGTACAGCACGAGGTACCGGTTCGCCTTCGAGCGACCCTGGCGGTAGACGCGCTCGAACTCGGCGCTGCGTGAGAGCCTGCGCCGCTTCGGGCTCCGCCCGCCGCTCGGGCGCCCCGTCACTAGACCGTGAGCCGCTTGCGGCCCTTGTCGCGGCGCCGCTTGAGCACGATGCGGCCGGCACGGGTGCTCATCCGGGCTCGGAAGCCGTGGGTGCGGGCGCGCTTGCGCTTCTTGGGCTGGTAGGTGCGCTTCATGAGCCGTAAGGGGTCGGCGCGCCGGATGCGCGCAGGGCCCGACAGGATAGCCGACCCCCCGCGAGCTGCCGCGGCGCGCCTCGACCGGTGGCGTGGAAGCTCCGACGGCGCCGACCGCGGACGGCGCGGATGATCCCGACGGGGCAGCATCGGCAGCCATGCACAGCCTGTGCACAGCCGTCACGCCGTGACAGTTGTGTGCCGGAAGCGGTGCGTCGACGTTCGCGCGGGCACGTGCGCGGGAGTCCCGGGGCGCGTTTGGGCGCGTGCGGGAGGAGCGGGCATGCCTGCCTCGGGCGCGCGAGTGCGAGACCCCCGCCCGCCGGCGAGCGGGGGTCCGGACCGACACTCGGCACATGCTCGGCGCTCCCGTCCGAGCGGCCCGGCGACCAGCCTCCGGACCTTTTCCACGCGATTTGCGACCGCCCGCGAACGGTCCCGGAACCCCGTGCTATGTTCGCCATTCCGGGCCCCACCGGGCCCCCGCCGGACTCCCCTTTCCGCACCGTACCTCCGCCCGAGGAGGACGTTCGACGCCCCTGTGACCGCCGACGAGCATCCATCCTGCTGGCGCCTGATCCGGGCGGAGCTGCAGCGGGCGGTCCCGGAGTCCACGTGGCACCAGTGGCTCGAGCCGCTCACCGGCCACCGGCGCGAGGACGGCACGCTCGTCGTCGTGGCGCCGGAGCGGAGCCGGCCGTGGATCGAGCAGCGCTTCGGCGACCTCCTCGAGCGCTGCGCCGCCGCCGTCCTCGGCAGCGGGACGGCGGTCGAGCTCGTCACCGCCGGCGAGGAGCAGCCGCCAGACCAGCGCCGCGGGCGGGTCGGGGCGCCAGGGCGCGACGACACGCCCGCCCGCGACGACGCGCCGCAGACCTTCAACCCCCGCCACACCTTCGAGCAGTTCGTCATCGGCGACTCCAACCGCCTCGCCCACGCGGCCGCCCTGGCCGTCGCGGAGATGCCCGGCCTCGCCTACAACCCGCTGTTCATCTGCGGGCCGCCCGGGCTGGGCAAGACGCACCTGATCAACTCGATCGGCAACTACGTCTCCGCCTACGGCGGCGGGACGACCGTCCGCTACACGACCGCCGAGGCGTTCACGAACCACTTCCTCGGCGCCCTCCACGGCAAGGACATCGACCGCTTCAAGGCCGCCTACCGCGGCGTCGACGTCCTGCTCGTCGACGACGTCCAGTTCCTCCAGGCCAAGGCCCGGACGGAGGAGGAGTTCTTCCACACCTTCAACGCCCTGCACGAGGGCGGGGCGCAGATCGTGCTCACCTCGGACCGCCTTCCGCGCGACCTCGGCGAGCTCGAGGAGCGCCTGCGCGAGCGCTTCGAGGCCGGGCTGGTCACCGACGTCCGCGCCCCCGACGCGGCGACGCGCCTGACGATCCTCCGCAAGCGCGTCCAGCAGGACCGGATCGCCGACATCGACCCGGCGGCGCTCCAGCTCATCGCCGACCGGGTCACGGACAACGTGCGCGCGCTCGAGGGCGCGCTCGTGCGCGTGGTCGCCTTCGGTTCGCTCACGGGCCGCGCCGTCACCCCCGAACTGGCCGACGAGGTGCTCGCCGGGCTCTACCCGGAGCTGCGGCGGCGCCGGCGCCCCACGACCGTCGCCGAGATCCAGGAGCGCACCGCCGAGGCGTTCGGCGTCTCGGTCGAGGGCCTCGTCTCCCCGAGCCGCGCCGGCAACCTCGCCTGGCCGCGCCAGGTCGCGATGTACCTCGCGCGCGAGCTCACCGATCAGACGCTCCCCGCGATCGGCCGCGCCTTCGGGGGCCGCAACCACACCACCGTCCTGCACGCCTACAAGCGGACCGCGCAACGCATCGCCGGCGATCCCGCCGCGTTCGAGGTCGTGCGCCGGCTGACCGACCTCCTCGGTACCGAGGACGACCGCTCATGACGCCGCGCGGGCTGCCAGACTCTCGCGCTCCTGTGCACAGGCCGCGCACACGCATTTCCCCGCATCGTGCGGCCTCTCCCGCGGTTGTGCACACCATCCACAGCCCTTATGACGGTTACCTCAGCTTGAGTAGTCGTCGGAATCGAACTTGAAGCAGGCGAAGAGATGAGACTTTCCACCCAGCGCGACGCGTTGTTCGCGCAACTCCAGACCGTCACCCGCGCCGCGAGCACGCGCAGCGCCGTCCAGGCCCTCTCCGGCGTCCAGGTGATCGCCGGCGACGGGACGATCGAGCTGCGCGCCACCGACATGGAGATCGGGCTCCGCGTCCCGCTCGTCGGCGAAGTGGTCCGCGACGGGTCCGTCGTGCTGCCGGCGCGGCTGCTCGTCGACGTCGTCCGCTCGCTCCCGGGCGACTCGGTGACGCTCGAGCTGCGTCCCGCCGAGCAGGACGTCGAGATCGTGGCCGGCGCCGCGACGTTCCACATCCGCACGCTGCGGCTGGAGGACTTCCCGCCGTTCCCGGAGGCCGAGGGCGACGAACGCGTGCAGGTGCCCGGTCCGGCGTTCGTCGCCACCGTGAACAAGGTCGCGCGTTCGGCGTCGCGCGACGAGACGCGCCCGGTGCTGACCGGCATCCTGGTCTCGGCGAACGGCTCCGAGCTGCGGATGGTCGCGACCGACTCCTACCGGCTGTCCGTCAAGGAGACGAAGCTCGAGGAGCCGCTCGCGGGGTCGTTCGAGGCGAACGTGCCGGCGCGCGCGCTGCAGGAGCTGGGCCGGATCGTCGGCCAGGCCGAGGCGGAGTCGCTGAGCGTCGCGGTGCGGACGAACCAGGTCATCTTCGAGGTCGGCGGGATGGTCCTGTCGTCGCGCCTGATCGACGGGCAGTTCCCGAACTACCGCCAGCTGCTGCCCGACGCGTTCGAGCACGAGCTGCAGCTGGCCGGGACGGAGATCACCGACGTGGTGCGCCGGATCAGCCTGCTGGCGCAGAAGAACGCGCCGCTGCGGCTGGCCTTCAGCGAGGGCGAGCTCACGGTGTCGGCGCGGACGCCCGACGTCGGCGAGGCGCGCGAGACGCTGCCGGTGCCGTTCCGCGGTGAGCCGCTGGAGATCGGGTTCAACCCGGAGTTCCTGCGCGACGGCCTGGAGGCGGTCGAGTCGGGCGACGTGCTGCTCAAGCTCATCTCGCCGCTGCGCCCGGGCCTGATCGAGACGGCGGACGGCAGCGGCTTCGTCTACCTCCTGATGCCGATCCGGCTGAACGTGTAGCCGGCCGCCATCCTGGAGCGGCGATGATCGCCACCCGGCTGACCCTGCGCGACTTCCGCACCTACGAGGCGGCGGAGGTCGAGCTCGGGGCCGGGCTCACGGTCGTCACCGGCCGCAACGGCGCGGGCAAGACCAACCTGCTGGAGGGCCTCTACTTCGCCTGCACCGGCCGCTCCTGCCGGACCGCCAACGAGCGCGAGTGCGTGCGCTTCGGCGCGCAGGTGGCGCGGCTGGAGCTGCGCTGCACGGACGACGACGGGCAGGCGCACGACATCGCGGTCGGGTTCCAGCCCGGTGAGGCGAAGCGACTGCGCGTGGACGGGGCGCCCGTCGACCGCCTGACCGACGTGAACGCGCGCCCGCTCGTCTCGGTCTTCCTGCCCGACCGGCTGGAGCTCGTGACCGGTGCGCCGGCGCTACGCCGCGCGCACCTGGACCAGGTCGTCGCCGCGCTGCGTCCCGCACGCGCCGGAACGAAGCGCGCCTACGCCGCCGCGCTGGGCCAGCGCAACGCGCTCGTGGCGTCGATCCGCGCCGGCCGCGCCGGGCGCGGCTCGCTCCCGGCCTGGGACGCCGAGCTCGCGCGCCACGGGATCGCGCTGATGGCCGACCGCGCGGCGGTCGTCGACGAGCTCCGGCCGCGGTTCGTCGCGCACGCCGAGCTGCTCGGACTCGCCGGCGGGCCGGAGGTCGCCTACCGGCCGCGCTCGAAGGCCGCGACCGCGGACGAGCTGGCGCAGGAGCTGGCGGAGCGGGTCGACTCGGACCTCGAGCGCGGCTTCACCGGCCACGGACCGCACCGTGACGACCTCACGCTGCGCCGCGACGGCCGCGAGCTGCGCGCGTACGGATCGCGCGGCCAGCAGCGCCTCGGCCTGCTCGCGCTCCTGCTGGCCGAGCGCGAGGTCCTGGCCGAGGAGCGCGGGGCGCCGCCGCTGATGCTGCTCGACGACGTGATGAGCGAGCTCGACGCCGGCCGCCGCAAGCGCCTCGTCGACCTGCTGCGCGGCGGCGGCCAGAGCCTGATCACCACGACGGACCTCGCGCACGTCCCGGGCGGCGAGGATCCCGGCGTCGCCCGGCTCGCGATCGCCGAGGGCGCCGTCCTGCGGGAGGCGGCATGAGGCGCCGCGGCCCGCGGCCGCTGGGGATCGCCCTCGGCGACCTGGCCGACCGGCTCGCTCCCGCGACGCTGCTCGCGGAGGTCCAGCGGGCGTGGCCGGAGGCCGCCGGAGCGGCGTTCGCGGGCCAGTGCACGCCCGACGGCGAGCGCGCCGGGACGATCACCGTCGCGTGCTCGAGCGCGGTCTGGGCGCAGGAGCTCGACCTCCTGTCGGAGCAGGTCGTCGACCGGCTCAACGAGCGGCTCGGCCGCCCCGCGGTCAAGGGGCTCCGCCCGCAGCCTCGGCCGCCCCGTTCGTGACACTCCAGAATTGTCACGATTTGCAGCACTTTCGGCACATCTGACCCCGGGGTTCCGGGGGGTGCTTGTGCTAGTCTTATGAGCACTGTTTCCGCCTCGCCCCGGCCGTTAGGGAGCTCTCGGACGCCGGGGCGACGCGCGTGTGAACCTGGAAGGAAACCCTTTGGCAGACGAGCCCGACAAGACCGGCCGGCCCGACGCGGGCTATGACGCCCAGGACATCACCGTCCTGGAGGGTCTGGAGGCCGTGCGCAAGCGGCCCGGCATGTACATCGGCTCGACCGGTCCGCGCGGCCTGCACCACCTGGTCTACGAGGTCGTCGACAACTCCGTCGACGAGGCGCTCGCCGGCTTCTGCGACACCGTCGAGGTCACGATCCACCCCGACAACTCGGTCACGGTCGTCGACAACGGGCGCGGCATCCCGGTCGACACGATGGAGAAGGAGGGCAAGTCGGCCCTCGAGGTCGTGCTGACCGTCCTCCACGCCGGCGGCAAGTTCGGCGACGGCGGCGGCTACAAGGTGTCCGGCGGCCTGCACGGCGTCGGGCGTCTCGGTCGTCAACGCGCTGTCGGAGCGGCTCGACGTCGAGGTCCGCCGCGACGGCTTCGCCTGGCATCAGTCCTACGAGCGCGGCGTGCCCACCGCCCCGATCGCCCAGGGCGAGGCGACGGAGGAGACCGGCACCACGATCACCTTCCTGTCGGACGCCGAGGTCTTCGAGACGCTCGACTTCGACTTCGCGACGCTGGAGCAGCGGCTCCGCGAGACCGCGTTCCTGACCAAGGGGCTGCGCATCTCGCTCGCCGACACCCGCGCCCGCGGCGTGGCGAGCGGCGACCTGGTGGCCGAGGGCGTCACGCACGAGCGCAAGGTCGAGTTCCACTACGAGGGCGGGATCCGCGACTTCGTCGCCTACCTGAACGAGAACAAGGACCCGGTCCAGCGCAAGATCGTCTACTTCGAGCAGGAGCACGAGACCGAGGGCACCGTCGAGGTCGCGATGCAGTGGAACTCCTCCTACCAGGAGTCGATCTTCAGCTTCGCGAACAACATCAACACGCACGAGGGCGGCTCGCACCTGTCGGGCTTCCGCTCCGCGCTGACGCGGACGCTCAACCGCTTCGCGCGCAGCATGGGCCACCTCAAGGAGCGCGACGACAACCTCTCCGGCGAGGACGTGCGCGAGGGCCTGACCGCCGTCATCAGCGTCAAGCTCGCCGAGCCGCAGTTCGAGGGCCAGACGAAGACCAAGCTCGGCAACCCCGGGATGGAGGGCTTCGTCGCCTCGGTGGTCAACTCGGCGCTCGCGGAGTTCCTCGAGGAGAACCCGGCGGAGGGCAACGCGGTGATCCGCAAGGCGGTCTCGGCCGCCCAGGCCCGGGCCGCGGCCCGCAAGGCGCGCGACCTCACGCGGCGCAAGTCCGCGCTGGAGAACTCCGCGCTGCCGGGCAAGCTCGCCGACTGCTCGATCCGCGACCCCGCCCTGACCGAGCTGTTCATCGTCGAGGGCGACTCCGCCGGCGGCTCGGCCAAGCAGGGCCGCGACCGCGCGACCCAGGCCGTCCTCCCGCTGCGCGGCAAGATCCTCAACGTCGAGAAGGCGCGGATCGACAAGGTCCTGCAGAACAACGAGATCCAGGCGCTCATCACGGCGCTCGGGACCGGCGTCCGCGACGAGTTCGACACGGAGCGCCTGCGCTACCACAAGATCATCCTGATGACGGACGCCGACGTGGACGGCGCCCACATCCGCACGCTGATCCTCACGCTCCTGTTCCGCGAGATGCAGGAGCTGATCGAGCGCGGCTACATCTACATCGCGAAGCCGCCGCTGTACAAGCTCAAGCAGGGCCAGCAGGAGCGCTACATCGAGAAGGACTCCGAGCTGGAGGAGATCCTGCTCGGCGACAAGCTCGAGCGCTTCGAGATCGCCGACGCCGCCGGCGAGCAGCAGTTCAAGCTGACCGAGACGCGCTGGCAGCGCTACACGCGGCTGCTCAAGCAGTACGAGGGCTGGGCGAGCGCGCTGCGCGCCGACCACGGCCACGACGCGGTGACGTTCCTCGAGGAGTCGCAGATCCTCGACGAGCAGATCACCTCGGTCGAGGAGCTCCAGACGCTGATGGAGCGCGAGGTCCCCGAGGGCGAGCCGTACACGACCGAGCTGCTGCCGTCGGAGAACGGCGTGCTGCGGATCAAGGCGGTCGAGCGCAAGACGAACCTCGCGCGCACGCACCGCCTGCGCCGCTCGCTGTTCGAGTCGAACGAGTACCGCCAGCTCGCGCGCGTCCACGCCGAACTGGTGAAGATGGCCGGCACGCCGCCCTTCACCGTCAAGCTCGGCAACGAGCAGGACGAGGCGCTCAGCTTCGAGGACCTGCGTCACACGGTGATCGAGATCGCCTCGAAGGGCATCGGCCTGCAGCGCTTCAAGGGCCTCGGCGAGATGAACGCCGACCAGTTGCGCGAGACCACCATGGATCCCGAGACGCGGACGCTCCAGCAGGTCACGATGGACGACGCCGCCGTCGCCGACCGCCTGTTCACCATGCTGATGGGGGACAAGGTCGAGCCACGGCGCGAGTTCATCGAGGAGAACGCCCGCGTCGCCACCCTCGACGTGTAAGGAGGTGACCGACCGTGGCGACCTCTGATCTCATCGGCGGCGGCAACATCGAGCCGCGCGGGCTCGAGGAGGAGATGCGCTCCTCCTACCTGGACTACGCCATGTCCGTCATCGTCGGGCGCGCGCTGCCCGACGTCCGCGACGGCCTGAAGCCCGTCCACCGCCGCGTCCTGTTCGCGATGAACGAGGCCGGCCTGCAGCCCAACCGGCCGTACTCGAAGTGCGCCCGCATCGTCGGCGACGTGATGGGCAACTTCCATCCGCACGGCGACAGCGCGATCTACGACACGCTCGTCCGGCTGGCGCAGGACTTCTCGATGCGCAACCCGCTCGTCGACGGCCAGGGCAACTTCGGCTCCGTCGACGACGATCCGGCCGCCGCGATGCGGTACACCGAGGCGCGCCTGGCCTCGCTCGCGCGCGAGATGCTGCGCGACCTCGACGAGGACACCGTCGACTTCGTGCCCAACTACGACGGGCGCAAGCAGGAGCCGGTCGTCCTCCCGTCGCGGTTCCCGAACCTGCTCGTCAACGGCGCCTCCGGCATCGCGGTCGGCATGGCGACGAACATCCCGCCGCACAACCTGCGCGAGACGATCGACGCCACGATCGCCTACATCGAGGACCCGGACATCGACACCGCCGGCCTGATGCAGCACATCAAGGGCCCGGACTTCCCGACCGGCGGCGTGATCCTCGGCGTCACCGGGATCCGCGAGGCGTACGAGACCGGTCGCGGCCGCGTCCGCGTGCGCGCCCGCGCGCACTCGGAGGACATCGGCGGCGGCAAGGAGGCGATCATCGTCACCGAGCTGCCCTTCATGGTGAAGAAGGGCGGCGACGGCGGCCTGATCCGCAAGATCGCCGAGCTCGTCCAGGAGAAGAAGATCACCGAGATCTCCGACCTCCGCGACGAGACCGACCGCAAGGGCATGCGGATCGTGATCGAGCTCAAGCGCGGCGTGATCCCCAAGGTCGTGCTGAACAAGCTCTACAAGCACACCGCGATGCAGACGACGTTCGGCGTGAACGCCGTCGCGCTGGTGGACAACGTGCCGCGCACGCTGCCGCTGCGCTCGATCATCCACAACTACGTCCAGCATCAGCGCGAGGTCATCGTCCGCCGGTCGAAGTACCGGCTGGCCAAGCTCGAGGCGCGCAAGCACATCCTCGAGGGCCAGCTGATCGCGCTGGACAACCTCGACGCGGTGATCGCGCTGATCCGCGGGGCGCGCGACCGCGACATCGCCCGCGCCGGCCTGATCGAGCAGTTCGGCCTGACCTACATCCAGGCGCAGGCGATCCTCGAGCTGCGGCTCCAGCAGCTGACCGCGCTCGAGAGCGACCAGATCCGCACCGAGCACGCCGACATCGTCGAGCAGATCAGCCGAGCTGCGCGAGCTGCTGGGCGACGAGGAGCAGGTGCTCGGCCTGATCAAGGAGGAGCTCAACGAGATCCGCGACCGCTACGGCGACGAGCGCCGGACGCAGATCACGTTCGCCGAGGACGACCTCGACATCGAGGACCTGATCCAGGACCGGCAGATGGTGATCACGATCACCAAGTCGGGCTACATCAAGTCGCTGCCGCTCGCGACCTACCGCCAGCAGCGCCGCGGCGGGGTCGGCGTGACCGGCATGGGGATGAAGGACGAGGACTACATCGAGCACCTCTTCGTCTGCTCGACGCACGACTACCTCCTCTTCATCACCAACCGCGGCAAGGTCTACCGCTCGAAGGTCTACGACCTGCCCGACGCGCCGTCGCGCCAGTCCAAGGGCCGGCACCTCGGCAACGTGCTGCCGCTCCGCGAGGGCGAGCGCGTGCAGTCGGTGCTGGCGACGCGCGACTACTCCGAGTCCAAGTACCTGCTGTTCGCGACGCGCTGCGGCACGGTCAAGAAGACCGAGCTGCAGGCCTACAACACGCCGATCAAGGCCGACGGCATCATCGCCATCAACATCCGCGACAACGACGAGCTCGTCGCGGTCCGGCGGGTCGACGAGGGCGACGAGGTGCTGATGGTCTCGAAGGAGGGCCTCACGGTCCGCTTCGCCGAGGACGACGCCCGCTCGATGGGGCGCGACACCAGCGGCGTGCGCGGGATGGACGTCAAGGGCGACAACGAGGTCATCGCGATGGACATCGCGCGCGACGACCAGTACCTGCTCGTCGTGACCGAGAACGGCTTCGGCAAGCGCACGCCGGTCGGCGACTACCGCAAGACGAGCCGCGGCGCCAAGGGCGTCAAGACGATCCAGATGACCGAGGCCAAGGGCGGCCTGGCGGCGGCGCTCGTCGTCCGCGACCACCACCAGCTCGTGTTCATCTCGCAGAACGGCATGGTCCAGCGGATCGCCGTCCGCGAGCTGCGGCCGCTCGGGCGCAACGCCCAGGGCTTCCGGCTCATGAACGTCCGCGACGACGACCGCGTCTCGGCCGTCGCGCTGGTCGTCGAGAGCGAGGCGGAGGACGCGGTCGCCGGCGACGAGCCGGTGTCGCTCGACGCCTCCGGTACCGCCGACGAGACCGGCCTCGCGGGCGACGGCGTGATCGCCGCCGACCCGGACGAGGAGGCGCTGCTCGACATCCCCGAGGTGGCGAGCGACGAGATGCCCGACACCGACGTCGAGGAGTAACCCGGAACGACCGAGGGCCCCGGTCGACACCGGGGCCCTCGGAAACTGCCTGCTGGACTGTTTGGCCGTCGCCAGCTGGTCTAGGCGGCCGGGGGGACTAGCTCCGGCACTGACGGCGGCGGCACCTCGGTGTGGATTCCGCTGACCAGCGGGTCCAGCACCAAGCTGGTGCTTCAGCGGCCGGGTACCTCCAGGGTCCCGTAATAACTGTCACTCAACTTCGGACCACCCCCTTTCTCTGGTGAGACGAAATGTAGCGAACCCGCCCGATGGGATCGAGCGGGTGCGTCCAGACGGCGAACCGGGGGGTGTGCGCGCTACGCCGCTTCGGGCAGGAGGTACTGCTTCCAGGTCGCCGGGATCGTCGGCGAGGCGAGCTGGATGAACACGTTGGGGCTGGGCATGCGCGGCTTGACCCGCGGATGCATGCCGATCTGGTGCGGGAGCCGGTCGCCCTTGCGGCGGTTGCACGGCGCGCAGGAGGCGACGATGTTCTCCCAGTCCGAGCCGCCGCCCTTCGAGCGCGGGATCACGTGGTCGACGGTCAGCGACGTGCGCGCGCCGCAGTACATGCACTGCCAGCCGTCGCGCGCGAAGACCGCGCGGCGGGTGATCTTGCGCTTGTGCGAGTCGCGCGGGATCCGCACGTAGGTCACGAGCCGGATCACGACCGGCTTGGTCATCGACCCGC
The DNA here is from genome assembly GCA_963791405.1 of uncultured Solirubrobacteraceae bacterium. Taxonomy (GTDB): domain Bacteria; phylum Actinomycetota; class Thermoleophilia; order Solirubrobacterales; family Solirubrobacteraceae; genus DASQMT01. The sequence goes on from CAWBSJ010000016.1 coordinate 78,394, forward strand.
GCGCCCAGTGCAGGTCGTGCGACCCGATCTCGATGACCTCGGCCTTCTCCTTGAGCAGGAGGACCGTGGCGCGCCGGACCGTGCAGACGTTGATCGGCTCGTACGTGGCGTTGAGCACCAGGACGCGACCACCTGACCAACGGCCCGTGCCGTCGGCCTTCGATCCGTGCCGCTGGTGGTTGGAGAGCGGCACGGACCCCACTGGACCTGGTGGTACCGCAGTGGCCATCGCAGGCCGCAGTGTAGAGCCTCAGGCGGTTGCGTCAGGCCCCGCCCGCGAACGAGCCGAGCACCCGCACGGCCTCGCAATGTCCGCCCAGCCCGGCGATCGCGTCGGCCACGCCCGCCTCGTCGACGCCGCCCTCCAGATCGCAGATGAACATGTAGTGGCCGAGCCCGATCCGGCGCGGGCGCGACTCGATCCGCGAGAGGTTGATGCCGCGCGAGGAGAACTCCGCGAGGCAGTCGACGAGCCACCCGGGGGCGAGGTCGCCGCCGCCCCAGAAGACGAGGATCGTCTTGCCCGGGCCCGCCGCCGGCGCGGCGGCGCCGTCCGCGTCGCGGGCGATCCAGGCGAACCGCGTGGCGTTGTCGGCGTCGTCCTCGATGTCCTCGGCGAGCACGGCCGCGCCGTAGAGCCGGGCGGCGTGGCGCGTCCCGATCGCCGCGTGGGGCGCGTTGCCGGCGAGCGCGCCGCCCTCGGTGACGGAGCGCACGGCGTCGGCGGTCGAGCGCTCGGCCACGATCGCGGCGGCCGGCAGCTGCGAGCGCAGGAAGCCCGCGCACTGGCCCAGCGCCTGCGGGTGCGAGTGGACGGTGCAGACCTCGTCCGGCGCGATCCACTCGGCCGCCGCCAGGCAGTACGTCACCGTGTGCACGACCTCGCCGACGATCCGCACGTCGGGCGCGTCGAAGACGAGCGAGTCGAGCGTCGACCCGACCGCCCCCTCGCGCGAGTTCTCCAGCGGCACCAGGCCGCGCTCGACCTCGCCGTCCTGGACCGCGCGGATCACGGCGGGGACGGTCGGGAGCGCGACCTGCTCGACGTCGAGGCCGGTGCCGACCAGCGCGTCGTGCGAGTTGGTCCCCGGCGGTCCGAGGTAGGCGGCGCGCATCAGTCCTCGAGCACCGCGGTGGTCCGCTCGCCCGCGAGCGCCCGCCGGATCGCCTCGTCCTCCTCGGGCGAGAGCAGGTGCTCGCCGCGGCCGCCGACGACCTGCTTGCAGTACAGCCGCGCGGTGTCGCGGTGGGCGATCGAGGACAGGACCACGCCGTTGCGCTGCGCGTCGAGCAGCGCGAGCGACGCCGACTGGTGGCCGGACAGCTCGCCGTAGGCGTCGTAGCGGACGAGCGCGCGGTAGGTGATCGCGCCGTCGAGCCGCTCCTCCGCCTCGGCCATCCGCTCCTCGAGCCGCCCCGCGACCTCCTCGACCCGCTCGTGCAGCTGGACGAACGCCTCCTGCAGCCGCGCCGCGTGATCCACGACGTCCTCACGCCCCAGCGGGCCGAGCACGACCTGCTGGGCGGCCCGCAGGCGCCGCACGCGGACCGACAGCACGACGGTCGCCACGAGCGCGACGAGGGCGAGCGCGCCCGCCGACAGCGCCGCGATCCCGGCCGGATCGGTCAGGTCGTTCACGCTGCCAGAGCTTACGAGAGCTACTGCTGCGAGAACAACGCGTCGTACTCGGCCTTGTTGTTGTCCGTCTTCTCCTCGCCGGGGACCGCCTTGACCTCGACCGAGATGGTCACGGCGGTGTCGAACGGCGGCGGGGAGTCGAGCCCGAGCGTGGCGGTCGCCTGCGCGCCGGCCGCGACCGAGGGGACGTTCTTCGTGACGCGGATCGGCTTCGGACCGCCGTCGATCTTGAGGATCACGTCGATGTCGACCTCGTCGTTCTCGCCCTGGTTGGTGAAGTTGACGTTGAACTCGGTGTCCGGGCCGTAGGCGATCCGGTTGGCCGAGTTCGCGTCGAGCGCCTGGTCGCCGACCTCGACGGAGTCGATCCCGGTGCCGTGGAGGCCCGGCGCCGGCTCGCGGCCGCTGCTGCCGCTGCCGCCGGCCGAGAGCTGCTGGCCGAGCGCGTCGGCGACCGTCGCGGGCTGGAGCCACTCGATCCCGGGCAGGAACTGGCTCTGCTGGAGCCGCTGGGCGCCGACGTCGGCGTCGCGCAGCGTGTTCTCGATCAGCGGGATCACGCGCTCGCTGTAGATCACGTCGGACGTGAGGAACATCTGCATCGCGCCGGCGATCTCGTTGATCGCGCGGTCGGCCGCCTCGGTGTCGGAGCTCAGCGCGGTGCGGACCTGGCTCGCGACCTGCTCGAGCCCGTCGCGCCGCATCTCCATCGCGATCAGGAACGAGCGCTGCGCCGCGGTCATGTCGCCGGGCGTGGAGATCTTCTTGGCCTGCTCGTACTGCTGCTCCGCCTGCACCTTGTAGCCGGCGACCTGGGTCGACAGGTCACCCGTGCTCGGGTTGCGCAGGAGATCGAAGAACGGCTTGCCGACCTGGCTGTCGGAGTCGCGCACGATCGACGCGACGTCGCTGTTGTAGTCCTTGAGCGCGTTCTCCTTGGCGGAGTTGCGGCAGCCGTTGACGACGAAGATCAGCAGCGCCACGACGAGGATGAACCCGCCCAGCAGCACGAGCTGCCGGACCAGCACGGTCTGCCGGTGGGGGCGGCCTTCCGTGGCGGTCGATGACCGCCGGGGTCGGACCCGGGTGCGTGGCTCGTCGTCCTCGTCGAAGAAGGACAAGTGAAGAAAGTCTCCTCGGTGCTCCCGCGCCTGCCGCGCGGGCGAATGGATCGCCTACAGGATATGAGGCGGCTCGGCGGGACAGTTCGCGCCCCCGGCCCTGAACCCTTCCGTGCACGGGGAAGGTGCCCCCTCGCGCGCGTGGAAAACCCGCGACGTGCCCGCCACAGCCGAACTGCCGGCCGTCACCCCCGACGCCGGGCTGGCGATGGGCCGCTACCGGCTCGGCGCACGGCTCGGGGCGGGCGGCTTCGGCGTCGTCCACGCGGCGCGCGACGAGCGGCTCGGCCGCCCCGTGGCGGTCAAGGTCATCCCGGCCGGCGGGATGGAGCCCGAGCGCGCCCAGCGCGAGGCCCGCGCGGTGGCGCGGCTCGACCACGACGCGATCGTCGCGCTGTTCGACGCGGGCGAGTCGGAGGGCAACCGCTACCTCGTCTCCGAGCTCGTCGAGGGCCGCACGCTCGCCGAGCTCGAGGCGGCGCACGAGCTGTCGGACCGCGACGTGCTGCGGATCGGCCTGGCGCTCGCCGACGCGCTGGCCCACGCCCACGAGCGCGGCGTCGTCCACCGCGACGTCAAGCCGCAGAACGTGATCGTCCCCGACATGCCGAGCTCGCGCCGCGGCGCGGCGAAGCTGACGGACTTCGGCGTCGCCCAGCTCGCCGGGGAGGACGCGCTGACGCGGACGGGCGACGTCGTCGGCACGCTCGCCTACATGGCGCCCGAGCAGGCGGCGGGGCAGCCCGTCGACGGGCGCGCCGACCTCTACGCCCTCGGGCTCGTGCTGTACGAGGCGTTCGCGGGCGCCAACCCGGTCAGCGCGGGCTCGCCGTCGGCCACCGCGCGGCGCATCGGCACCCGGCTCCCGCCGCTGGCGAAGGCCCGCCCGGACCTCCCGGGCGAGCTCTGCGCGGCGCTCGACCGCACGCTGGAGGCCGATCCGGAGCTGCGCGGGGACCTCGACGACCTGTTCGACGCCTGCGCCGACGCGCTCGGCGAGGTGTCCGACGAGGGCGGCCGGATCCCGGAGCACCCGCTGGAGCGCACGATCCCGACGCTGCCGCCGGCGATCGGCCGGCTGCTGGCGCCCGCCGCCGCCGGCGCGCTCGCCTGGGCCGCGCTCGCCGGCCTGACGCCGGACCCGCCCGTGCCGCCGCCCGCCGCCGCGGCCGTGGTGGCGCTCCTCGTCGCCCTGCTGCCGCGCGCCGGCTGGCTGCTCGCCGCCGCGACGATCACGGTGCTGCTGACGCTCGGCCCGCTCCAGCGCCCCGGCGCCGCCCTGCTCGTCGCCGCGCTCGCGGCCGGCCCGCCGCTGCTGCTGCGCGCCGACGGCCGGTCCTGGTCGCTGCCGTTCGCCGCGCCGCTCCTCGGGCTCGCCGGCCTCGCCGGCGCCTATCCCGCCCTCGCGGGCCGCGCGCCGCGCTGGACCGCGCGCTTCGCGCTCGGGGCGCTCGGCGCCTGGACCGTCCTGCTCGCCGAGCCGCTGCTCGGCCGCACGCTGGTCTTCGGGACCCCGGAGGGGATGCCGGACCGCGCCGGCTTCGACGGCGCCCCCGGGATCACCGCCGGCGACGTGATCGCGCCGCTGTGCAGCTCCGGCGCGCTGCTGCTCGCCGTGATCTGGGGCGTCGCGGCGCTCGTGCTGCCGTGGCTCGTGCGCGGCCGCTCGCTCCAGGCCGACCTCGTCGCGGTCGCGATCTGGAGCGCGGGCACGGCGGCGACCGTGATCGCGCTCGGCGAGTGGCTCGGCGACCGCGCGGGCCAGGCGGAGCCGCGCGGGGTGGTGCTCGGCGCGGTCGTCGCGGGCGCGTTGGCGCTCGGGTTCGCCCACCTGCCCCGGCCGGCGCCCCCGGCCGCCGAATCCTGACGGCCGCGCGCCGCGCCGCCATACTTGTGCCGCATGCGATCGGGTAGGCCGCGATGAGCGTGCTGCGCAACCTCGAATCGAAGCTCGCCGAACTGGTCGAGGGCACGTTCTCGCGCGCCTTCAAGTCCGAGGTCCGGCCGGTGGAGATCGCGCGCAAGCTGGCGCGCGAGATGGACGAGCATCGCGTCCAGTCGCTCAGCCGCACCTACGCGCCGAACGAGTACGCCGTCTGGCTCTCCCCGGAGGACCGCGAGCAGTTCTCCGGCTACGAGGACGAGCTGCGCGAGGAGCTGTCGGGCTACCTGCTCGAGCACGCCCGCCGCGAGCGCGTCGCGCTGCTGACCGCGCCCGAGATCGCCTTCAAGACGGACGAGCGCCTGCGGCTGGGGGAGTTCGGCATCCAGGCGCGGCTCGTGCGGCCGGACGAGGGCCCCGCCGCCGCGCCGCGCCAGGCGGAGGAGGGCCACACGATGGTCTACTCGTCGGCCGAGCGGATCGCGGAGCCGCTGCGCGAGCCGGACCCGCGGCGCGGCACCGCACGGCTGCGGATCGGCGGCCGGGCCGAGCTGCTCGGCTCCGGCGGCGCGACGCTCGGGCGGTCGCGCGACGCCGACATCGTCGTCGACGACCCGAACGTGTCGCGCGTCCACGCCGAGGTCCGCCCGTCCGGCGGGGCGTGGATCGTGCGCGACCTGGGCTCCACGAACGGCGTCAAGGTCAACGGGCGGCGGCTCGATCCCTCGCGGCCGCAGTCGCTGCGCGGCGGCGACGTGATCGAGCTGGGCACCTCGCGGGCGATCCTCGAGCTGGAGTAGCGGGCGTGCTCGACCCTGTCGCCGTCGCGCTCAAGTTCGGCTTCCTCGCGGTGCTGTACCTGTTCCTGCTCTGGATGGCCCGCTCCGCGCTCAAGGACCTCCGCCGCAGCGAGTCCGAGGGCGCGGCCGGCGCCGCCCCGGACGCGACCGGGCTGCACGAGGCGCGCCCGGGCGGCGCCCCGCGGCTGCGCGTCGGCAGCGGCGCCGGGCTCAAGGCCGGCGCGGCGTACGACCTGTCGGGCGGCGCGCTGCTCGGGCGCGGCGACGAGGCCGACATCGTGCTCGAGGACGCCTTCGCCTCGTCGCGCCACGCGCAGCTCGTCCCGCACGGGGATGTCATCGTGTTGGAGGATCTGGGCTCGACGAACGGCACGTACCTGAACGACGAGCCGCTGCGAGGACCGCAGCCCCTGCACCCGGGGGACCGGATCCGCATCGGCGACTCCGCCTTCACCTTCGAGCGCTGACGACGCCATGCTGCGGATCGCCGAGCACTTCCACGACTCCGACCTGGGCCGCCAGCGCCAGGGCAACGAGGACAACTACTTCGTCCGCGCGCCGCTCTTCGTGGTCGCGGACGGGATGGGCGGCGCGCAGGCCGGCGAGGTCGCCTCCGAGCTCGCGGTCAAGCAGTTCGAGCGCGGGCTCCCCGACGGCCCGGACCGCGGCGCGGCCGCTGGCCGAGCTGATCCGCCAGGCGAACGCCGAGATCCATCGCCAGTCGGGCGACGACCCCGACCTCGCCGGGATGGGGACGACCGTCACCGCCGCGTACCTCGACGGCGACAACGTCGTCGTCGCCCACGTCGGCGACTCGCGCGCCTACCTGCTGCGCGACGGCGACCTGATCCGGCTCACGCGCGACCACTCGCTCGTCGGCGAGCTCGTCGCCCGCGGCAAGCTGACCGAGGAGCAGGCCGAGACCCATCCGCAGCGCAGCGTCATCACCCGCGCGCTCGGCGCCTATCCCGACGTCGAGGTCGACACCGACGTCTACCCGGCGCGCGCCGGCGACCTGTTCCTGCTCTGCTCGGACGGCCTCACGGGCATGGTCCACGAGCCGGTCCTCAAGCCGATGCTCGAGGACCGCAGCCGCTCGCTCGAGCAGACCGGCCGCGCGCTGATCGCCGCCGCGAACGAGGCGGGCGGCCGCGACAACATCACCGTGATCCTGTTCCGGCTCGAGGAGGTCGAGGACCGCCGCGGCGACGCGGCGGGCGCCGCCGCGACGCTCGCGGGCGAGCCGACCGCGGAGTACGACACGTTCGAGGGCGAGTCCGTCCCGCGCGAGGGCGTCAGCAAGCCCAACGCGGCGGCGGACGACGCGGCCGAGGCCGAGTACCGCCGCCACGGCACCGTGGCCCTGCAGGCGATCGAGCCGGAGGGCGGTGCAGCGGCTCCGGCCCGCGAGCCACCGGAGCGCACCGTCCCGCTGCCGGACGCGCCCAGCGGGCGCAAGCCGCGCAAGCGCCGCACCGGCACGGTCCTGCTGCTCGTCGCGATCGTCATCCCGGTGCTCGTCGGCGGGTGGCTGGCGACGCGCGCGGTCTACTTCGTCGGGACCGACCCCGGTCCGGCGCACAGCGTCACGATCTACCGCGGGCTGCCCTACGAGCTGCCGTTCGGGGTGCGCCTGTACCAGACGTACTACGAGTCCGGCGTCCCGCTGACCGCCGTGCCGCAGGCGCGGCAGGCGCGCTTCACCGACCACAAGCTGCGCTCGCGCGACGACGCCGAGGATCTCGTGATCCAGCTGGAGCGGGGCCAGGTCGAGTGACGGCTCGCAATCGCGAGCTGCTCGCGCTGGTCCCCGCCTCGCTGCTCCTCACGCTCGGGTTCGCGGCGATCTTCATCCAGCAGTCGGCGGCGCAGTCCGACCTGTCGCTGACCTACGGGCTCGCGTTCCTCCTGCTCTGCCTCGCGGGCCACGTCGTGATCCGCATCACGCTGCCCTACGCGGACCCGTACCTGTTCCCGCTCGTCGCGGTGCTGGCGTGCTTCGGGCTCGTCGTCATCTACCGGATCGACGAGACGCTCGCCCGCGACCAGGCGCAGTGGTTCGTGGTCGGGCTGATCCTGTTCGCGGTCACGATCATCTTCCTGCGCGACTTCCGCGTGCTCGAGCGCTACCGCTACACGGTCGCCGCGGCCGGGCTGCTCCTGCTGCTGCTCCCGCGCGTGCCGGGGATCGGCCAGCAGGTCAACGGCGCCTACCTCGGCGTCGGGTTCGGTCCCGTCACCTTCCAGCCGGCGGAGTTCGGGAAGATCGCGATCGTCATCTTCCTCGCCGCGTACCTGCGCGACACGCGCGAGGTGCTGCTGCAGGGGTCGCATCGCTTCCTCGGCCTGAAGCTGCCGCCGCTCAAGCACCTCGGGCCGCTGCTCGTGGTCTGGGGCGGCGCGATGGTGATGCTCGTCTTCATCCGCGACCTCGGCTCGTCGCTGATGTTCTTCGGCGGCTTCCTGGCGATCCTCTACGTCGCCACGAACCGCGTCTCGTTCGTGGCCATGGGGCTCGGGCTGTTCGCGATCGGCGCCTGGTTCTTCGCGAACACGGTCGGGCACGTCCAGAACCGGATCGACACCTGGCGCGACCCGTTCGACCGCGCGCTCTACGAGAAGCCCGGCGGCAGCTACCAGATCGCGCAGTCGCTGTTCGCGCAGGCCGACGGCGGGCTGTTCGGGACCGGCTTCGGCCAGGCGCTGATCACGCAGCCCGGCGGCGGCGCGATCCTGCCGGCGCCGCAGACCGACCTGATCTACGCCGTGATCACGAACGAGCTCGGGCTCGCGGGCGCGTGCGGGCTGCTGCTCGTCTACCTGATGGTCGTGGAGCGCGGGTTCAAGATCGCGATGCTGGCGCGCGACTCGTTCTCCAAGCTGCTGGCGGCGGGGCTGACGTCGGTCTTCGCGCTCCAGGTGTTCGTGATCGTCGGCGGCGTGACGAAGGTGATCCCGCTGACCGGCGTGACGCTGCCGTTCGTCTCCTACGGCGGCTCCTCGATCGTCGCCAACTTCGTCCTGCTCGCGCTGCTGCTGCTGATCTCCGACCGGGCCCGCCGGCCGCTGGGGAACCGGTGAACGCGCCCGTCGTCCGCCTGTTCGTGCTGGTCGTGATCCTGTTCGGCCTGCTCGTCGCGTTCACGTCGCGCTGGACGGTGTTCGACGCGGAGGCGCTGCGCGACAACGCGCTCAACCGGCGCTCGCTGCTCGAGGAGCAGCGGATCAAGCGCGGCCTGATCCTCGCCCGCGACGGGACCGTGCTGGCGCGCTCCGTCCGCCGGCCCGGCGACACGTACACGCGCCGCTACCCCGACGGCGAGCGGTTCGCCCACGCGGTCGGCTACTCGTACACGTCGATCGGCCGCGCGGGGACCGAGCGCGCGCACAACGACCAGCTGATCGGCCGCCGCAGCGAGCTGGTGACCGCGTTCGAGTCGATCTTCGGGCGCTCGAACGAGGGCGACGACGTCCACACCACGCTCGACGTCCGGGCGCAGGACGCCGCCGTCCAGGCGCTCCAGGCGTCCGGCCACAACGGCGCGCTCGTCGCGGTCGGGGTCAAGACCGGCGACGTGCTCGCGATGGCCTCGAGCCCGAGCTACGACCCGAACGCGCTCGCCGACCGCGGCGCGTTCGCCGCGCTCAACCAGGACCAGGAGGGCGCGCCGCTCGTCAACCGCGCCACGCAGAACGGCTACCCGCCCGGGTCGACGATGAAGGTCGTGACCGCCGCCGCCGCGCTCGACTCCGGCCGCTTCAACCCGCAGTCGGTCGTCAACGGCGCGAACGGCAAGGAGATCTCGGGGGTCCCGTTGAACAACGCGGGTGGGGAGGACTTCGGCGACATCGACCTCACCTTCGCGCTGACGAACTCGGTCAACACGGTCTGGGCCCAGGTCGGCGAGACGCTGGGCGGTCGCACCATGCAGCGCTACATGGAGCGCTTCGGCTTCTACGCGGAGCCGCCGCTCGACTACCCGGACGCGCAGATGTCGGCCTCCGGCGTCCGCAAGGGCGGGCGGCTCGTGCCGATGACGTCGGACCGCGTCGACGTCGGCCGCGTCGCGATCGGCCAGGGCGACCTCTTCGCCACGCCGCTCCAGATGGCGACCGTGGCGCAGACGATCGGCAACGGCGGCGTCCGCCTCAAGCCGCATATCATGGCCAAGGCCGTCGACCCCGACGGCCGGACCGTCGACGAGGTCGAGCCCGAGGAGGAGCAGCGCGTGGTGTCGGCCAGGACGGCCAGCGATCTGACGGCGATGATGAAGAACGTCGTCCGCGAGGGCACCGGCACGGCGGCGGCGCTCTCGGGCGTCGAGGTCGCGGGCAAGACCGGCACCGCCGAGCTCAACAACACCGGGCTCAACCAGCCGTGGTTCATGTGCTTCACGCCCGACGTCGCGGTCGCGATCACGCTCGAGCGGTTCCAGGGCGGGATCGGCGGGATCGACGCCGCGCCGATCGCCAAGCAGGTCCTCGAGGCGCTGGGCCAGTAGGCGATGCCCGCGCTCCCGCACGACACCCTGGTCGACGGCCGCTACCGGATCATCGGGCGGATCGGCTCCGGCGGGATGGCCGACGTCTACGAGGCGGAGGACACCCAGCTCGGCCGCCGGATCGCGCTCAAGCTGCTCTACCGGCGCTTCGCCGAGGATCCCGACTTCGTCGAGCGCTTCCGCCGCGAGGCGTCGAGCGCCGCCGCGCTGAACCACCCGAACGTCGTCCAGGTCTTCGACCGCGGCGAGTGGGACGGCACCTACTACATCGCGATGGAGCTGCTCGAGGGCCGCAACCTGAAGGACATCGTGCGCGAGTACGGCGCGCTCGAGCCGGCGGTGGCGGTCGACATCGTGCTGCAGATCCTGCGCGCGGCGCGGTTCGCGCACCGGCGCGGCGTCGTCCATCGCGACATCAAGCCGCACAACGTGATCGTCGACGAGGAGGGCCGCGCGAAGGTCACCGACTTCGGGATCGCGCGCGCCGGCAGCTCGGACATGACCGAGACGGGCCTGATCATGGGCACGGCCCAGTACATCTCGCCCGAGCAGGCCCAGGGCCACCCGGTCGACGCGCGCTCCGACCTCTACTCGATCGGCGTCGTCCTCTACGAGCTGCTGACGGGCACGGTGCCCTTCGACGCGGAGGCCGCGGTCTCGATCGCGCTCAAGCAGGTCTCCGAGGAGCCGGTCCCGCCGCGCGTGCGCAACCCGGCCGTGCCGCCGGCGCTCGAGGCGGTCACGCTGCGCGCGCTGCGCAAGGACCCGTACGAGCGCTACCAGGACGCCGACCAGTTCATCGCGGCGCTCGAGCAGGCCGAGGCGGGCGTGATCGCCGACGACCCGGTCGCCGAGCTCGAGGCGCGCGACGAGCGCAGCTGGCGCCGGATCGCGCTGATCGCGCTCGCCGTGCTGGCGCTGGTCGCGATCGCCGTCGGCGCGTTCCTGCTCCTGACGCCCGACCAGAAGCGCGTGCCGGACGTCGTCGGGGACCGCACCCAGAACGCGACCGAGAAGCTGCAGGAGGCCGGGCTTCGAGGTCTCGGTCGTGCCGATCCAGTCCGACGACGTGGCCGAGGACCGCGTCGCGGCCCAGCGCCCGACCGCCGGTGACGAGGCGGACGAGGGGTCGGAGGTCACGATCACCGTGTCGAGCGGGCCGGGCGAGGCGCCGGTCCCGGACGTCCAGGGCCTGAGCGCCGACGACGCGGCCGACCGGCTGGGCGAGGCGGGCTTCCAGACCGAGCAGCAGCGCGAGTACTCCGACACGGTCGCCAAGGGCCGGGTGATCCAGACCTCGCCGCCGGAGGGGACGAGCGTCCGCAAGGGCTCGAAGGTCACGATCGTCGTGTCGCGCGGCCGCCAGAAGGTGCCGGTGCCGGACGTCGTGGGCCAGTCGCAGGCGGACGCCGAGGCGGCGCTCCAGCAGGCGGGCTTCGGCTGCGTCGGCGACCGAGCGCGAGGACGCGGACGCCGAGCCCGGGACGGTGCTCTCCCAGGATCCGGCGGGCGGCACGGAGGTCGCTCCCGGCGCGACGGTCAAGCTCGTCGTCGCGACGGCGCCGCCGGACGTCCAGGTGCCGGGCGTGCTCGACGCGACGGAGGACGACGCCCGCGACACGCTCGAGAACGCGGGCTTCCAGGTCCGCGTGCGCGACACGCGACGTCGACACGCCGGACCAGGACGGGATCGTCGTCGACCAGGATCCCGAGCCGGACAGCACGGCCGGCCCGGGCTCGCGGGTGACGATCACCGTCGGGCGCTTCGAGATCCCCGACGCCCACGCCGACGCCGACCCCGACGGCCACGCCGTGAGGGTCGCGGTGCTGCACGGCGGGCGCTCGTCCGAGCACGAGGTCTCGCTCGCGTCGGCCGAGGCCGCGTTCGCGGGGCTGCGCGAGGCGGGCCACGAGGTGGTCCCGGTGCTGCTGGGGCGCGACGGCGGCTGGTACGGGCCGGACGGCGGGCGGCTCGCGCTCGACCCCGGCGCCGGCCTGCTCGGCGCCGACGCCGTCTTCCCGGTGCTGCACGGGCCGTTCGGGGAGGACGGCACCGTCCAGGGCCTGCTCGAGCTGCTCGACGTCCCGTACGTCGGCGCGGGCGTGCTCGCGTCGTCGCTGTGCATGGACAAGGTGGTGTTCAAGGACGTGCTCGCCGCGGCGGGCGCGCCGCAGGTCGGCTACATGGCGGTGCGCGAGGCCGACTGGCGCGACGAGCCCGACGTCGTGCGCTCCGTGCTCGCGCCGCTCGGGCTGCCGCTCTTCGTCAAGCCGGCGCGCCTGGGGTCCTCGGTCGGGATCGCGAAGGTCGCCGCCGTCGCGGAGCTGGACGCCGCGCTCGACGGCGCGTTCGCGCACGACGGGCTCGTGATCGTCGAGGCGTTCAGCGCGGGGACCGAGGTCGAGTGCGCGGTGATGGGCTACCGCGCGCCCGAGGCGTCCGTGCCCGGCGAGGTCGTCCTGCTCGGCGGCGCCGAGTGGTACGACTACGAGGCCAAGTACGGCGAGGGCGGGGTCGAGCTGCGGGTGCCCGCCGGGATCCCGGACGCGTCGGCCGCCGAGCTGCGCCGGCTCGCGGTCGAGACGTTCCTGCGGGTCGGCTGCGCCGGCCTGGCGCGGGTCGACTTCTTCGTCGAGGACGACGGGCGCGTGCTCGTGAACGAGCTCAACACGCTGCCGGGGATGACGCCGACGTCGGCGTTCCCGAAGCTGTGGGCGGCCGCGGGCGTGCCGTGGCCGGAGGCGTGCGACCGCCTGCTCGGCTTCGCGCTCGAGCGCCACCGCGCCGAGCGCGGCGGCCACGCGTTCTGACGCGCCGGGCGCGCTACTCCTTCGGCGCGCTGAGCGTGAGCTGCGTGATCGCGACGTGGTCGCTGCCGGGCGGCAGCTCGGTGATCCAGACGAGGTAGTAGCGGTAGCGGCGATCGCCGGTGTCGAGCTTGAAGCTCTGCTTGCGGCTCTCGACGGTGCCGCCGCCCAGCTTCGTCCAGTCGTCGCTCGGCCACTCGCCCGTCGGCTTCGTCCGCGCGCCGTAGATCTCCATCTTCCAGCCGGGCTGCGGCGTCTGGATCTCGAGCCGGCGGCCGTTCACGGACGGCTCGGCGTCGATGTAGAGGCCGACGCCGGGCTCGCTCCCCTCCGGCTTGGTCAGCGTGTCGTTCTGGTAGGTCTCGGTCGTCCACGCGGTCGCGGAGTCCTGGTCGACGGCGAGCGGCGCCTCCTCCGCATGCTCCTCGTCGTCGCCGAGCGGGTCGAAGTCGGACGCCGAGGTCCGCTTGACCGAGACGATCTGCTCGCCGGGCTGCGGCGTGCTCGTGCCGGGCCCGGTCCCGCGCTGGGCGCGGTCGGCGGCCTGGTCGAGCACGAGGAAGACCAGGACGCCCGCCACGGCGATCATCCCCACGAGCAGCAGGACGGGCACGCGCATCCGCAGCCGCAGCGGGAGCCGCCGGCGCGCGTCGGCCGGCAGCGTGCGCAGGACGGCGGTGGCCTCGCCGGTCGACGTGCCGGTGCGCGACGCCTCGGCGGCGAGCGCGTCCTCGAGGTCGGCCTCGACCGCCGCGGCGTCGGGGTGGCGCAGCGCGAGGTCCTTCTCGGTCATCCGGTCGAGCACGGCCGCGAGCCGGGCGGAGACCTCGGGGCGCGCCGCCTGCACGTCGGGCAGGTCCTCGCGCACGTGCTTCATCGCCACCGAGACCTGGTTCTCGCCGTGGAACGGGACGTCCCCGGTGAGCATCTCGTAGAGCACGATCCCGAGCGAGTAGAGGTCGGACTGGCCGTCGACGTCGTGGCCGAGCGCCTGCTCGGGGGAGACGTAGTCGGTCGTGCCGAGGACGCGGCCGTCGGCGGTCAGGCCCTCCTCCTCGAGCGAGCGGGCGATGCCGAAGTCGGTCACCTTGGCGGAGCCCTCGCCGTCGACCAGCACGTTCTGGGGCTTGATGTCGCGGTGGACGATCTGGCGCGCATGCGCTGCTCCGAGCGCGCGGGCGATCTCGATCGCGTAGGCGATCGCCTCGTCGATCGGGAGCCGCCCCATCCGGCGGATCCGCTCCTTGAGCGTCTCGCCCTCGACGTACTCGAAGACGATGTAGGGGCGGCCGTCCTCCTCCCCGGCGTCGATCACGCCGACGATGTGCGGGTGGCTGAGCTGCGCGACGGAGCGCGCCTCGCGCCGGAACCGCTCGAGCTGGTCGGAGTCCGACGCGATCTCGCGGTGCATCAGCTTCACGGCGACCTGGCGCTCGAGCGTCGTGTCGAACGCGCGATAGACGGTCGACATCCCCCCGGACCCGATCTGGGCCTCGAGTCGGTACCGGCCGTTCAGGCACATGCCGACCAGCGTGCTCATCGCGATGCTCGTATTGTGGCCGATTCCGGGACTCTGGTCATGCGTATGCCGACCGCCTGGCGCGGCGGCCTCGTACTGGGTTCGCCGCGCGGGTGCCGATCCCCTTGGAATGTGTACCCGCCCGAGGCCGTCATCGAGGGTGGCGGACGCCCGTCGCCCAAGGCGCGGGGTGCCGGATGCTCGTGGCGTGGGGTCGCGACCGGCGCGCCGGCGGCGCCGCCACCGGGAGATGGACGGTCCGCGGCGGCACGAGGCTCGTCGCGGGCCGTCTCATCGCTCGCGCACGAACAGCGTCTGGTCCGCGCGGCCGAAGCGTCCGCGCGTGTCCGCGAGCACGCTCTCGGACAGCCCGACGCCCTCCGGCCCGGTGCGCGTCACCGCGTCGAGGCAGACCCACTCGCCCTCCGGCTCGCGGGTGAGGTGGACGGTCAGCTCGGTGTTGATGAACACGTAGCGGCGGAAGTCGAGCTCGGCGCTGACGCCGTTGCCGGTGTCGGCGGCCACGAGCGCGCGGACCAGCGGCGACGGCGGCTCGTCGCCGACCAGCGGCTGGCGCATCCGCAGCCAGACGACCGCCGGGCCGCGCTCGACGAACCCGCCGGTGACGAAGCGGACGTCCATCGCCGTGTGGTAGCCGGCCGCCTGGCCGGTGGGGAAGAACGGCTTGACCTCCGCCGTCTCCGGCTGGGCCGGCGGCGGCTCGTCGGGCGACGCGGGGACGCCGGTCGCGCGGCGGAGCCGCCAGGCGGTCGCGCGGGCGAGCTCGCGCCGCTCGCCCCCGGCCTCGTGGAGCGCGGACTCGACGAGCTCGACGTTGCGCCCGGGGCGGACGACGCGGGTGGCCACGGTGAGCGGCGCGATCGGCACCGGGCGCAGGATCTCGACCGTGATCCGGCCGACGATCAGCCCGTCGGCCTCGAGCGCGCGGCCGAGCAGCGCGGTCGGGGGCCCGGCGTGCTGCGCGCCGGGGTCCCACGGGCCGCGCGTCAGCTCCGACGGGACGTAGGCGTCGCCGTCGCGCTCGTAGAACGCCGCCACGCGGCTATGGGCTGACCGACCGCCCCGACCAGGTGCGCCAGTCGTCGTCGTCCTTGGACGCGGTGGCGTCCTCGGGCGCGCCCTCCGCGCCGGCGGCGGACTCCGCGGGGGTGGGCTCGTCGGCGGCGGGCGTCTCGGCCTCGGGGCGGCTCGTCCGGCGGCGGGCGCCTCGGCCTCGGGCGGCGGGCTCGTCCGCGGCGGGCGCCTCGGCCTCGGCGGCGGGCGCCTCGGCCTCGGCGGTCTCCGCGGCGGCTCGTCCGCGGACGGCTCCGGCTCCGCGGCGGGCATCTCGACGGTCGGCTGGACGTCCTCCTCGGCGGCCTCCGGCGCCGGCGCGGGCGGCTCGGGCGGCAGGAACGTGCCCTGGGCCGGCTCGGCGTCGAGCGCCTGCGACGGCGGGGCCGAGGTCCTCCGACGCGAGCGGCTCGGGCGTCTCGCCCGACGACGGCTGCGACGGCCGCCTCGATCGCGTCGTCGATCTGGCGCTCGGCGTCGCTCGGCGCGTCGTCGCGGAACTCCGCGTTCTCCTCGAGGTCGGCCTCGGCCTGCTCGAAGCCCTCGGACTCGCCCTCGCCCGCCTCGGCGAGCGGCGCCTCGGCCTCCGTCGCCGGCTCGCCCTCGGGGCCGGCGTACTCGATCCCGCCGCCGCCGATCGCGGCGGCCTCGGCCGCGGCGGCGGCCTCCTCCTCCGCCTCGTCGATCGCCTCGGGCTCCTGCGGGTCGGGCGCGGGCACCGGGGTCGCGGTGTTCGCCGGCGGGCCGGGCGCGTCGTAGTTCGACGGCGTGGGCGGCGGCGGGGGCGCGGCGGGCTCGGGCGCGCCGGAGCGCGACGGCAGCAGGCCGGCGACCTTGTCGCGCTTGAGCAGCGCGGCGCCGCCGACGGCGGCGAGCACGCCGAGCAGGAGCAGCCGCCGGCGCGGGCGCCGCTGCTTCGCGCCGCTGCCCTTGGGGTTCTTCGCGAGGGCCAGCGCGGCCTCCGCGATCGCGAGGTTGCGCGCGGCCTTCCGGCGCCGGAACGGGGAGGGGGCCATCAGTGTCTGCTCCTCGGTGCTGTCATCACGGTCGTTGCGCCCAACCGTACCCGCAGGACGCGGTCGGCAACGGCGCGGTGTCCGCATCGGCGCGCGGGCCGCGGAGCTGAAGACGTGCGACGATCGGCGGCGTGGAGTCCTTCGACGTCCCGGCCGGCGCCGTCACCCTCGCGGGAGAGCGGCGCGCGCGGCGACGCGGCGCCCGTCGTGCTGCTGCACGCCGGCGTCGCCGACCGCCGGAGCTGGCGCGCCGACGGCGGCGCACCTCGACGGGCCGCTGATCGCCTACGACCGGCGCGGCTTCGGCGACACGCCGCCGTCGCCCGAGCCGTTCACGCACGTCGCCGACCTGCTCGCCGTGCTGGACGCGGCCGACGCGCGCGCAGGCCTGGCTCGTCGGCAACTCGATGGGCGGGGCGCTGGCGCTCGACACCGCGCTGAGCGCGCCCGACCGCGTCGCCGGGATCGTGCTGATCGCCACGGCCGTGAGCGGCGCGCCCGACCCGGCGGACGAGGAGCTCGATCCCGCCACCGCGCGGCTCGACGCGCTGTTCGGCGAGGCCGGCGGCGCCGACGAGGTCGCGCGGCTCGACGCGTGGCTGTGGCTCGACGGCCCGGCCGGCCCCGAGGGCCGGGTCGGCGGCGCCGCGCGCGAGCTGGCGCTCGCGATGAACCGCGTGATCCTCGCCCACGAGGTGCCGGAGGACGCGGGCGACGCCGGGCCTGGACGCCTGGTCGCGGCTCGAGGACGTGGCCGTCCCGGCCACCGTCGTGGTCTGCGAGCTGGACATCCCGTTCATGAACGGACAGGCCGAGCAGGTCGCCGCCCGGATCCCCGGCGCGCGGCTCGAGCGGATGGCCGGCGTCGCCCACCTGCCGATGCTCGAGCGCCCGGCCGAGCTGGCCGCGCTGATTCAGGCCAGCACGTCCGGCCGCTGACGCCCGCCGACGGCGAGCGCGGGCCAGTCCGGGTCCTCGCTGAGGATCTCGTGCTCGGTCGCGCCGGCGAGGATCGTGTCCTCGACCTTGAAGCCGGCGGCCGACGGGTTCCACGCGAACGGCCGGCCCGCGGCGACGAGGTCGTCGGTGCCCGGATGGGCGAGGTAGTCGCGCGTCGTGTACCCCGACGGGCCGCCCTGGTGGTGGGCGTGCCACTCGTCGGCGGCGAAGCCGTGCTCCGCGTAGGCGGCGGCGCCCGCCGCGACGACGTCGCCGATCCGCGCGCCCGGCCGGGTGGCGTCGAGGTACGCGGCCTCGACCTCCAGCAGCGCGCGCGTAGCGCGCGCGGGCGTCCGGGTCGAGCGGGCGGAAGGCGCGCATCCGCGTGACCGCGGAGACGAGCCCGTCGCGGCGCCCGCAGACGACGAGCATCGCCCGGTCGCCGAGCGGCGCCGCGGTCGGGAGCGGATGGCGGTGCAGCGGCAGCCGCTCCGCGCCCGCCACGAGCATCACGATCGGCTCGATCGCGCGCTCGTACAGCTCGCGCGCGGCGCGCCCGGCGAGCGCGAACTCGCTGTCGCCGGGGCGCGCGCGGCGCAGCGCCGCGCCGGTCGCGGCGGCGGAGTCGCGGCACAGCGACCGGTAGCGCTCCAGCGCCTCCGGCCCGAGCACGGCGCGGGCCGCCATCAGGTCGTCCGCCACGTCGGTCTCGCCCGGCGCGCGGGAGATCGCTGCCCGTCGGCCCGCCGGCGGGCGCGTCCAGCGGCTCCCACCACGGCAGCACGCGCACGCCCGGCGCGCCGGGGCCGAGCTCCTCCGCCGCCAGTCGCGGCGCCTCGATCGCCGACGTGCGCAGCTCCTCGCCGTCGCGGCCGACGGTCACCTCGAGGATCGGCGTGCCCGGCACCACGTGGACCCGCGCGCCGTCGAGGTACCAGGCGAGGTTGGCCGGGTCGCGGATGACGATCGCGTCCAGCCCGCGGGCGTCCAGGATCGCGTCGAGCCGCTCGCGCCGGGTGCTCATCCGGCGGACGATACGGCCCGTGCGCAACCATTGTCGGCATGGCCTATCGCGAGCTCGCCCCGCCGCCGGAGCTGGCCCACGTCGTGCGCTGCCTCTGGACGCGCACCGGCGGCGGCGACACGACGCTCGTCCTGCCCGACGCCTGCCTCGACGTGATCGTGGGCGGCGGCCGCGCGTTCGTCGCCGGGCCGGACACGCGCCCGGTCGAGGCGCGGACCCCGCGCGGCGCCGTCCTCGCCGGCGTCCGCTTCCGCCCGGGCGCCGCGGCCGCGGCGCTCGGCGTCCCGTCCGACGCCCTGCGCGACCGGCGCGTCGACCTCGCGGACCTGTGGGGCCCGGCCGCCGCCCGCGCGCTGGCGGAGCACGACGATCCCGCCGCCCTCGCCGCGGCGCTCGCGCCGCGGCTGCGCGCGGCCGCCCCCGACGCCGAGGTCCGCGCGGCCGCCGGGCTGCTCGCCCGGGCGCCCGCCACGCCGGTGCCCGCGCTCGCCGCGGCGGTCGGGCTCGGCGAGCGCCAGCTGCGCCGCCGCTTCTCGCGCGGCGGTCGGCTACGGACCGAAGACGCTGGCGCGGATCCTCCGCTTCCGCGCCGCGCTCGGCCGCGTGCGCGCGGGCGAGCCGCTCGCGGCCGCCGCGCTGGCCGCCGGGTACGCCGACCAGGCCCACATGACGCGCGAGCTGGTCGCGCTCGGCGGGCGGACGCCGGGCGCGCTCGCCGGCTAGAGCGTGACCGTCCCGTCGTCGTCGAGCGTCCAGCCGGGGTTGTGGGCGACCTCCCACGGGTGGCCGTCGGGGTCGACGAAGAGCCCGGAGTAGCCGCCCCACGGCGTCTCCGCGCCGGGCCGCCCGATCGTCGCGCCCGCGGCGGCGGCCTGGGCGAGCACGGCGTCGACCTCCTCCGGGGAGCGGACGTTGTGCGCGAGCGTCGCGCCGCCCCAGCCGCCGGTGTCGTCCATGACGCTGTCCGCCGCGAGCTTGTCGCGGCCCCAGAGGCCGAGGACCATCCCGCCGGCCTGGAAGAAGGCGACGTCGCCGTCCGGCGAGCTGCCCTCCCAGCCGAGGCCGGCGTAGAAGTCCATCGCGCGCCGCAGGTCGGCGACGCCGAGCGTGATGAGGCTGATCCGCTGCTCCATGCCCTGCATCGTCGCGCAGCGCGGGCGCCGCGGCTTGAACGTTTCGGCCGCCGGGTCGCCATAGTGCCCGGCCATGCCCGGCCCGCTCGTGCGCTTCTGGCGCAAGGCGTACCAGGAGAACCTGACGGGGAACGCGGCCATGGTCGCCTACAACCTGCTGCTCTCCGTGCTGCCGCTCGCGCTCGTGGCGCTGTTCGTCGGCGGCCGGATCCTCGAGTCCGAGGACGTCGAGGCGTCGGTCGTCGCCGACCTGCGCCAGCTGTTCCCCGACGCCGCCGACTCGACGCTGCAGGACGGCCTGCGGCGGATCCAGGAGTCCTCGACGACGGTCGGGATCGTCGCGCTCGTGACCGCGATCTGGTTCTCGAGCACGTTCTGGGGCGCGCTCGACACGGCGTTCTGCGCGATCTACCACCGCGAGTGCCGCTCGTGGGTGCGGCAGAAGCTGTTCGGGCTCGGGATGCTCGGCGTCGTCCTGGTCTTCTTCATCGCCAGCGTCAGCATCCCGGCGCTGCAGGGCTTCGTCGATCCGCGGGACGGCCGACCTGCCGTTCGGCCTCGGCGGGATCCGCGGCGTGGTCTACGTGATCACGCTCGCGGGCGGGCTCGTGGTGATGTTCGCGCTGCTGTGCCTGATCTACTGGCGCGTCCCGCGCGGCGCGATCCCGTGGAGCTGCGTCTGGCCGGGCGCGGCCGGCGCGCTCGTGGCGATCGCGATCGTCGACTACGCGTTCCCGCTCTACCTCGCCAACGTCACCACGCTGCGGATCGGCACGTCGTTCGTGTTCGTCCTGATCGTCCTCGTGTGGTTCTACGCGCTGGCGATCATCGTGCTCTCGGGCGCGGTGGTGAACGCGCTGCGGCTCGAGGCGCGCGAGTCGCGGTAGCCAAGCTATTGTCCACACCTTATGCCGGCGGCAAGTGAAGAGCTCGGGCTGTTCTCGTACGAGGTCCTCGCCCTGGTCGGGCGCGGCGGCGCGAGCGCGCACGACCTGCGCCGCCTCGCGCAGGAGGTCCGGATGGTCGCCTGGGCGGGCGAGAGCCAGTACTACGTCGAGCCCAAGCGGCTCGCGCGGCTGGGCTACCTGGAGGCGAGCAAGGCGCCGGGGCGCACCCGCGAGCGGACGGTCTACACGCTGACCGCGCAAGGGCCGCGAGGCGATCCGCGCCTACGCGCGCACGCCGGTCCGCTTCACGCCGTTCAAGTCCGACGCGCTGCTGCGCCTGCTGCTCGCGGACCTCGCCGGCGAGGGCGCCACGCGCGCGAGCCTCGCCACGCTGCGGGCCGACCTCGACGAGCTGGAGGCCCAGCTCGACGCGGCGGGGGCGAGCGCCGAGGCGCTGCCGCACCGCGAGCGCTACCTCGGCCTCGCGCAGGGCTTCCTGCGCCGCCTGCTCGACCTGCACCGCGAGCTGATCGACGACGTCGAGCGCGAGCTCGACGCGGAGTAGCCTCCGGCCATGGCCGACGACGACACCGAGGAGCTCATCGAGGAGCAGCACCGGCTGCGGCGCGTGGAGGAGGAGCGCGCCCGGCGCGCCGACCTGGAGGCCGAGGAGCACACCCACGAGCGCCGCGCGGACAAGGCGGCCTACCTCGAGGAGAAGCTGGAGGAGCGCGCCGAGTCCGAGGAACGGGTAGAGGACGAGGCATGAGCGAGCACGAGGAGCAGGCAGAGGCGGCGGAGCGCGAGCTCGCCGAGCTGGAGGAGCGGTCCGAGCGCGTCGGGCGAGCAGATCGACGACGCGCGCGCGGACTGGAAGGCCAAGCAGGCCGACGACGCGGTGCCCGGGGCGACCGGCGAGCCGGACGCGGAGGACGACGGCGAGCTGCCGCCGCCCGACCCGCACGAGACCGACTAGAGCGCGACGCCGAGCGGCGGGACGCCGACGGCGCCCGCCGCGGCGGTGACCGACCCGACGCGCGCGGCGCCGGGGTGGTGCGCGGCCAGCAGCGCGACCGCCGTCGTCCGCGGCGCGCTCCGGCACGACCGCGACGAACCCGCAGCCCATGTTGAAGACGCTCCACAGCTCGGCCTCGGGCACGCTGCCGCGCAGCAGCTCGTAGACCGGCGGGACCGGGAGCGGCGCCTCGATCGCGAAGCCGACCCGGTCGGACAGCCGCAGCAGGTTGGCGAGCCCGCCGCCGGTGATGTGCGCGAGCCCGTGGACCGGCAGCCCCGACCGCAGCAGGTCGAGCACCGCGCGGACGTAGATCACCGTCGGCTCGAGCAGCACGTCGGCCACCGACGCGCCGGCGAGCAGCGTCCGGCGTCGCGTCGAGCCCCAGCGGCTCGAGCACGCGGCGCGCGAGCGTGTAGCCGTTCGAGTGCAGCCCGCTCGACGGGAGCCCGATCAGCGCGTCGCCCGGCGCGCAGTCCGCGCCGGTGACGATCGCGTCGAGCGCGACGGTCCCGAAGCAGGCCGCGGTCAGGTCGAAGCCGGTCGGCGACGGGTGGCCCCGGATCAGCTCGGGCAGGACGGCGACCTCGCCGCCGGGGATCTCCACCCCCGCCTGCTCGGCGCCGGCCTTGAGCCCGCGCGCGATCGCCTCGAAGACGACCGGGTCGGTCTGCTCGACCGCCAGGTAGTCGAGCACGGCGAACGGCTCGGCGCCGACGCAGACGACGTCGTTGACGTTCATCGCGATGCAGTCGATGCCGACGGTGTCGTAGCGGCCGGTGCGCTCGGCGACGATCAGCTTGGAGCCGACGCCGTCGGTCCCGACGGCGATCCCGAGGCCGGGTGCGACCTCGAGCACCGCCGCGTAGTGGCCCGGCAGCGGGACGACGCGCGACGGGCGGCCGGTGTCGATCGTGCGCAGGACGCCGACGAGCGCGCCGATCGCGGCGTCGGCGGCGCCGACGTCGACCCCCGCGCGTGCGTAGGCGTCCGTCATCCGGCGCGATTCTGGCGCACGGCGAGGACGACCGCGGCCAGCCCCGCCCGCCAGGCCGCCCACGGCCACAGCGGCCGCCGCCGCTCCAGCCCGATCGCGCCGGCCGCGGCCAGCGTCGAGGCGAACGCCGCGCCGGCGGCGACCGCGGGCGGGCGGACGTCGCGCACGCCGCGGCGCAGCCGCCACGCCTTCAGCCCGCTCGCCCCCAGCAGCACCGGCAGCGCGACCTCCCACGACAGCCGCGACGCGTCGGCGCGCCCGAACCCGCGCGCCCGCGCGGCGGCGAGCGTCGCGCCCGAGCGCGACACGCCGGGGACGAGCGCGGCCGGCCTGCGCCAGCCCGAGCACACCAGCCGTCGGCGGTCGTCGCGTCCGCCCACGACCGGTCCGCGGGCGCGCGGTCGGCGGCGAGCAGTGCGGCGGCGCCCGCGAGCAGCCCGGCCGCGAGCGTCGCCGGGGTGCCCAGGCGCGCCTCGATCGGCCGCTCGAGCGCCAGCCCGGCGAGCGCGGGCGGCAGCACCGCCGCGGCGACGAGCGCCGGGCGGGGCCGCGGCGGGCGGGCGGCGATCAGCAGCGCCGCCGCGGTGCCGGCGTGCAGCGCGACCTCGAGCTCCTTGCGCCGCGCGCCGTCCCAGCCGGCGACCTCCCAGCCGAGCAGCCACGGGATCGCCGTCGCGTGGCCGGACGAGGAGACCGGCAGGAGCTCGGCGGGCCCGTGCAGCAGCCCGAGCGCGAGCGCCTCGCGCTCAGCTCGGCGCATCGGCGGCCGGCGCGGCCGCCTCGGCGTCCGGCGACCGCCGCCTGCGGACGACCAGCCAGATGATCCCGAGCACGATCAGCGCGGCGACGGCGTAGTCGACGTAGTGCAGCTTGTCCTTCCACTGCTCCCAGTTGTCGCCCACGGCCTGGCCGATCAGCGTGAGCATGAGGATCCACGGGATGCAGCCGAGGGTGGTCAGCACCGTGAAGCGCCAGAACGGCATCCGCGCGACGCCCGCGGGCAGCGAGATGAACGTGCGGACGATCGGCAGCATGCGCGAGAAGAACACCGTCGCGGACCCGTAGCTCGCGAACCAGTCGTCCGCCCAGCGCAGGTGCGACGGCTTGATGTGGAGCTTGCGGCCGTGCTTCTCGAGGATGTCGATGCGGCCGTAGTAGCCGATCGCGTAGGCGATCCAGGAGCCGACGACGTTCGCGGCGGTGCCGATCGCGACGACGGCGAAGAGCGAGAAGTCGCCGCGCGCGACGCCGAAGCCGGCGAACAGGAAGGTCGCCTCCGACGGGATCGGGATGCAGGCGCTCTCGGCCACCATGAGCAGGAAGATCCCCGGGAGCCCCATGGCGTCGATGACGTTCACGGCGAACTCGACCAGCGGGTCGGTGAGGGACGCGAGGACGAGCACGGGCGCGCCGCCCAGGGTAGACGGCGCCTACGCGGAGGGCTCGATGCGCGGCAGCGTCAGCGAGGTGATCCGCTGCTTCGCGCGCGGCTGGCGGCCGCGGATGTCGGTCTTCGGGCGCAGCATCTTGAGGATCATGATCGCCTGGTCGACGCTCGCCGCCTGGGCGGGCCGGTGGGCGACCTCGATCGCGGCGAGCCGCTCGGCCACGTCGCCGCGGGCGCCGGCCACGATCAGCTCGCCCTTGCGCGAGCGCAGCTCGCGCGCGGCGGTCACGAGCGCGGCGATCGCCTCGTCGGCGACCGCGACGGCCTCGGCGATGTCGACGATCAGCCAGCGGACGCCGCCCGCGAGGGCCGCGTCGACCCGGCGGGCGAGCTCGGGCAGGGTCGCGGCGTCGAGCGTGCCGCGGGCGTCGAGCTGGTGGACGACG
Organism: uncultured Solirubrobacteraceae bacterium; assembly: GCA_963791405.1. Classification (GTDB taxonomy): domain Bacteria; phylum Actinomycetota; class Thermoleophilia; order Solirubrobacterales; family Solirubrobacteraceae; genus DASQMT01. The sequence goes on from CAWBSJ010000016.1 coordinate 102,583, forward strand.
TCGTCCAGACGCTGCTCGCGGATGGCGAGGGCTCCCGGCTGGATGACGGCGCGCAGTCGCTGGGACGTGAACATCGCTGACCTCCGGTGTACCCGGTCGGGTCCAGAGTATGGCTGTTCTAGGGTTCTCGCGCGAATGGCCGTTCCCCTCTTCGACACCCGCACGCCGCTCGCCCCGCTCCGCGAGGCCTTGGCCGCCAAGGCCGCCGAGGTCCTCGAGGCGGGCCGCTACATCCTCGGCCCGGAGGTCGCGGGCTTCGAGCGCGACCTCGCCGCCCAGCTCGGGATCGACCACGTGGTCGGCGTCGCGAACGGCACCGACGCGCTGGTCCTCGCCCTGCGCGGGATGGGCGTCGGGCCCGGCGACGACGTCGTCGTCCCCTCGTTCACGTTCTACGCCTCGGCGGAGGCGATCGCCGTGATCGGCGCGAACCCGGTCTTCTGCGACATCGACCCCGAGACGTTCTGCATCACGCCCGACACGGTGCGCGACGCGCTCACGCCGCAGACGAAGGTCGTGATGGCCGTCCACCTGTTCGGCAACGTCGCGCCGGTCGACGGGCTGGCGCAGTTCGGCGTCCCGGTGCTCGAGGACGCCGCGCAGGCGCTCGGGTCGCGCGTCGCCGACGGCCGCAGCGCCGGCACGCTGGGCGCCGCCGCGACCTTCTCGTTCTTCCCGTCGAAGAACCTCGGCGCGTTCGGCGACGGCGGGGCGATCGCCACGGCGGACGACGAGCTCGCCGAGCAGGTCACGATGCTGCGCTTCCACGGCTCGCGCGACAAGGTCAGCTTCGAGCTCGTCGGCCACAACTCGCGCCTGGACGAGCTGCAGGCGGGGCTGCTCGCGCTCGAGCTGCCGCACCTGGACGCGTGGTGCGACGGCCGCCGCGCCGGCGCCGCGCACTACGCGGACGCCGGCCTCGGCGAGCTCGCGGGCCTGCCGGTGCCGGTCGACGGCTGCGATCCCGCCTGGCACCTGTACGTGATCCGGCACGAGCGCGCGGAGGCGCTCGGCGCCGCGCTCGCGGAGGCCGGGATCGGGAGCAAGCGCTACTACGGCACGCCGCTGCACCGCCAGCCGGCGATGCGCCCGTGGTCGGACGTCGAGCTGCCGGGGACCGACGCGGCCGCGCGCACCCATCTCGCGATTCCGATGAGCCCCGTGCTGAGCCGCGAGCAGGCGGACGAGGTCGTCGCCGCCGTGCGGGATGCGGATCTGGGTTGACCTGACCAACTCGCCCCACGTGCTCGTGATGCGCCCGGTGATCCGGGCGCTGGAGCGGCGCGGGGCGCGGGTCGAGGTCACCGCGCGCGACTTCGCGCAGACGCTCGGGCTGCTCGACCGCTTCGGGATCGCGCACGAGGCGATCGGGCACCACCGCGGCGGCCACGTCGGGGCGAAGGCGCTCGGGCTGGCCTCGCGCTCGGTCGCGCTCGCGAACTGGGCCAAGGGCAAGCGGTTCGACGCCGCGCTCGGCCACGGCTCGAACGACATCAGCGTGGCGGCGAAGCTGCTCGGCGTCCCCAGCGCGACGACGTTCGACTACGAGTGGGCGACGGTCCAGCACACGGTCAACTGCCGGCTGGCGAAGCGGGTCGTCGTGCCCGACGCGATCCCGCCCGAGCGGCTCGCGCGCTACGGCGCGACGCCGGCGAAGCTGCGCGCGTACGCGGGGCTGAAGGAGGAGTACTACCTCGCGGACTTCACGCCGGACGCGGCCGTCCTGGACGAGCTGGGGCTCGACGCGGCCGCGCCGCTCGCGGTGGTCCGCACGCCGCCGGCGGTCTCGCTCTACCACCGCTTCGAGCACCCGCTGTTCGGGCGGCTGCTGACCCGGCTGCGCGAGCAGGCGCAGGTCGTCGTCCTCCCGCGCACGCCCGAGCAGCGCGCCGAGCTGGTCGAGGCCGGCGGCTACGTCGTGCCCGAGCGCGCGATCGACGCCCAGTCGCTGATCGCGTACGCCGACCTCGTGGTCTCGGCGGGCGGGACGATGAACCGCGAGGCGGTCGCGCTCGGCACGCCCGTGTGGACGACGTTCGAGGGCCGGCTCGGGGCGGTCGACGAGCGGCTGATCGCCGAGGGCCGGCTGCGGCACCTCGAGCGCGCCGAGGACGTCACCGTGGAGAAGCGCGGGCAGATCGCCGCCGGCGACCGCGTGCGGCGCGATCCGGAGGTCTTCACCGACCTGCTCGTGAGCGGCCTTGCACGCGTTCCCGGCAGCCGTTCCCGCGGGTAGACTGCGCCGGATGCGCCGGTGGCTCCGACCGGCGGCGGGCCTGCCGTTCCATCGCCACAGCCTCCCCCAGGTGGCGGTCGACGCCGGCCTGGTCGCCCTCGCCTACTACCTCGCCTTCCAGCTCCGCTTCGACTGGGAGGTCCCCGAGCTGTACCAGGACCTGTTCTCGCGCACGATCGGGTTCGTCGTCGTCGGGAGCGTCTTCGTCTTCGCGGTGTTCGGGCTCTACCGGCACTGGATGCGCTACGCGACCCAGCGCGACTACCTGCAGATCGCCGAGGCGGCGGTCGTCGCGACGCTCGCGCTGCTCGCCTACGTCGCGGTCGTCCAGCCGCGGCTGACGTTCGACGGCGAGCGCTTCGTCAGCGTGAACATCCCGTCGAGCGTGCTCGTCCTCTACGGGCTGCTGATGCTCGTGTTCATCGGCGGCGCGCGGTTCGCCGTCCACGCGCTCTACGAGCGGCCGCTGCGCGGCTTCCGCGCACGCCGCGACGCGCGCTCGGTGGTCATCGTCGGCGCCGGCGACGGCGGCCGCCTGCTGCTGCGCGAGATCATGCGCAACCCGGAGCTCGGCTACCGGCCGGTCGGCTTCATCGACGACGACCCGCGCAAGCAGGGCGCGCGGATCGACCGCGGGCTCTCCGTGCTCGGCACGACCGAGCAGCTCGGCAGCGTGCTGGAGGACGTCGAGCCCGACGAGGTGCTGATCGCGATCCCCTCGGCGCCGGGCACCGTCCGCGCCCGCGTCGTGACCGCGTGCCGCGAGCGCGGCGTGCCGGTGCGGACGATGCCGACGGTCTTCGAGCTGCTGCGGACCGGCGGCGCCGTGATGCGGCAGGTGCGTCCCGTCGAGGTGGAGGACATCCTCGGCCGCGAGCCGGTGCGGATGGACCTCGACCGCGTCGGCGGCTACCTGACCGGCCGCGTCGTCCTGGTCACCGGCGCCGGCGGCTCGATCGGCTCCGAGCTGTGCCGCCAGATCGCGCGCGTCGGCCCGAGCAAGCTCGTGCTGCTCGACCACGCGGAGGACAACCTGTTCGCGATCCGGCGCGAGCTCGTCGAGGACCGCCACGTGCTCAACACCGTGGCCGTGCTCGCCGACTGCAAGGAGGGCGAGCGCATGCGCGAGGTGTTCAAGGAGCACCGGCCCGCGATCGTGTTCCACGCCGCCGCCTACAAGCACGTGCACCTGATGGAGGAGAACCCGGTCGAGGCGGTGCGCAACAACGCGCTGGCCACGCGGGTGATGTGCCAGGTCGCGGGCGAGTCCGGGACCGCGGCCTTCGTGCTCGTCTCCACCGACAAGGCGGTCTCGCCCGCCACCGTGATGGGCGCCTCGAAGGCGCTCGCGGAGTGGGCCGTCGAGGCGGCCGACCAGCGCTACCCGGGCACGGCGTTCTGCGCGGTCCGGTTCGGCAACGTGCTCGGCTCGTCGGGCTCCGTGGTGCCGATCTTCCGCCGCCAGATCGCGGCCGGCGGCCCGGTGACGGTCACGCACCGCGACATGACGCGCTACTTCATGACGATCCCGGAGGCGGTCCAGCTCGTGATCCGCGCCGGCTCGCTCGTGCAGGGCGGCGAGGTCTTCGTGCTCGAGATGGGCGAGCCGGTGAAGATCATCGACCTGGCGCGCGACATGATCCGCCTGTCCGGGCTCGAGCCCGACCGCGACATCGCGGTCGAGGTGATCGGGCCGCGCCCGGGCGAGAAGCTGCACGAGGAGCTCTTCAACCCCTACGAGCGGCCGCAGCCGACGCCCTCGCAGAAGATCCTCCGCGCCGAGCACCCGCCGCTCGATCCCGCGTGGGTGCAGGAGACCTTCGACGCCGTCAACTGGCTCGTGCTGGACGGCGACGCCGCCGCGCTGGCCGCCAAGGTCAGTGAGCTCTCGGCCATCCGCCAGGTGCCTCCGGCGCTCGATCCGAGCACGGCTCGCGAGGCCGATCCGTCTGGCAGCCGGGACGGCGCCTAGACTCTCTGGCTTCAACTCCATGGTCTGGTTCGCGTTCTCGATGGAGGACCAGGTCGAGAAGTACGGCGCCTATGTGGGCATCGCCGCCTTCTTCGGCCTGGCCGTACTCTCCCTTCTGTACTTCTCGCAGGCTCGCGAGCTGAAGCGCCTGCGCGAATGGGCGGGCCGCGCGCCCGAGCGTGCGCAGGAGCTCGAGCAGCGGGTCGTGGCGCAGGCCGCCGCCTCCGTGGCGGGCCGGCGCCCCGCTCAGGCCGGGCAGGCCGCGACCGGGCAGGCGACCGGCACCGGCACGCTCGCGCCGCCGCGCAAGCTGGCCGAGATGCCCGCGCAGACCGCCGCCGGAGCCGCGACGGCGACCGCCGTCGGGGTCGCCGAGCGCACCGGGACGAACGGGACCGGCCCGGTGCCTGCGCTCGGGCCGGGCGGCACCGTGCCCGCCGGGCGCGTGAACGGCAGCCCGGAGACCGAGGACGACGACGCGCCCGCGGCGACCCCCGCAGAGGACGGCGACAGCGGCGAGACGCGGCCGTTCGACGCCGCCGAGGCGGCCGCCGCCACCGGCGCCGCGGCCCCGGCCGCCGCGCCCGAGCGCGCCGCTCGCGCCCGCGGACGAGAGCGCGACGGCGGAGCGAGAGCACGGCGGCGGAGCCGGAGGTCGCACGCGCGACGCCCGCCCAGCGGGTCGGCGTCGCCCCCAAGCCGATGCCGCTGCGCCAGACGCAGGCCGCCGCGACCCCGCGCAGCACCGGCGGCGGCGGGCGCCGTCCGTCCGCCCCCGCGCCGCGCCGCGCGCCCGCGCGCCCCGGCGGCGGCCGCTCCGCCGGCACGATCGCGCTGCTGGTCGGCCTCGCGGTGCTGATCCTCGGCGGCGGCGCCTTCGTCGGCTCGCAGCTGCTCGGCGGCGACGACGATCCCGCCCCGCCGAACCAGGTCGCCGAGCCGCCCGCCGCGACCGGCGAGCCCAGCTCCGGCGGCGGCAGCCAGGGCGGTGGCGGCGGCGACGACGCGGCGACCCCGCCCAAGGGCGAGACGACCGTCGCGGTGCTCAACGGCACGACCTTCACCGGCCTGGCCGGCCGCCTCGCCGACGAGGTGGCGGGCGACGGCTACCAGCGCGGCGCCACCGAGACGAACACGCGCGACCAGACGATCGAGCAGTCCGTCGTGTACTACGCGGACGGCTACCGCAACTCCGCCCGCGCGATCGCCAAGCTGCTGTCGATCGACCAGGCCGAGGCGCTCGACTCCGAGACCGCCGCGGTGGCGCCCGGGGCGAACGTCGTCGTGCTCGCCGGGGCCGACCAGGCGCCCTGAGCCGTCGACGGTGAGCCTTCCCGCGCGCGCCGTCTTCGTCCTGCTGGTCGTCGCGACCTTCGCAGCGTTCTTCGTCGCTCAGCGGCTGAAGAGCGCGCCGACCGTCGCGAACCTGCGCAGCATCTCCCAGCACTTCTCGCCGAACGACGACGGGCGCCGCGACGTCGCGCGGATCCGGCTGCGGATCCGGCGCGACGACGACGTCACCGTCTCGATCGTCGACGACCTCGGGACCGAGGTGAAGCGGCTCGCCACGGCCGTCCCCGCGTCGCCCGAGGAGCCGCTGCGGCTGTCCTGGGACGGGACCGCGGACGACGGCGCCGCCGCGCCCCAGGGCTACTACCGCGTCCGCGTCAGCCTGCGCAGCGGGAACCGGGCGGTCACGCTGCGCCCCGGCATCAACCTCGACCTGACGGCGCCGCGGCCGACGGTCAAGGTCGGCGGGCCGGAGGGCCGCGACTGGATCACCGGCCCGGTCGGCGGGCCGATCCCGTTCCGCGTGCTCGTGACCTCGCGCCGGCTGCCGACCCGGATCCGGGTCTACCGCACCGATCTCGCGAAGCCGCGCGAGGTGGCCGCGTTCACGCTGCCGCCCGGCGTCCGCGAGGGCGAGTGGGACGGGAAGGCGGACGGCGCGCCGGCGCCGCCCGGGACCTACCAGATCGTCGCCTTCGTCCGCGACCAGGCCGGCAACGTCGGCCGCTCCGCTCCCGTCGAGCCGGGGCCGACGCGCGGCCAGCCCGGCGTGAGCGTGCGCGGGCTCCTGGCGCAGCCGCCGGCCGACCCGGTGCCGGCCGGCGAGAAGGCGACGTTCGCCGTCGACTCGCGCGGGCGGCCGTTCCGCTGGAAGGTCTTCCGCGTCGGCGAGCCCACGGCGCGGGTGAAGGGCCGGCGCCAGACCGGGGGCCGGTTCCAGGTCACCGTGCCCGGCGGCGCGTCCGGCGTGTACGTCTTCAAGGCCGAGACCGCCCGCCGCTCCACCGCGGTCCCGTTCGCCGTCCAGTCGGCCGACACCGCGCCGATCCTCGTCGTGCTGCCCGCGGCGACCTGGTTCGGCCGCGACACGCTCGACGACGACCGCGACGGCTGGCCCAACACGCTCGACAACGGCAGCCCCGCCGCGTATCCGCGGCTGCTGCAGGGCGGGCTGCCGGCGGGCTTCTCCGACGACGTCGCGGCGCTGCTCGCCTTCCTCGACGCGCAGGGGATCCACTACGACGTCACGACCGACCTGACGCTGGCGGCGACCCGCACGGGGCTCTCGGGCGAGCGCCAGGGCGTGCTGCTCGCGGGACCGATGCGCTGGATCTCGAACGACCTCGCGCGCCGGCTCCGGCGCTACGTCAACGAGGGCGGGCTGGTCGCGTCGTTCGGCACCGACACGCTGCGCCGCGGGGTGGCGATCGCGCGCGATCAGCTGCTGCGCCCGCTCCCGGAGAGCGACACCGACCCGTTCGGGACCAAGCTGCGCCCGGTGCGCACGCTCACGAGCGGGGACCCGCTCCAGCCGACCGCCGACGAGGGCGACACCGGGCTGCTGACCGGCGTCGACCAGCTGCCGGGCATGACCGAGGTGGAGGAGTCCGACCCGTCGCGCGCGGGGCGCGTCCGCGTCGCGCTCGCCGCCGTCGACCCGAAGGCGTTCGAGCGCGCGGAGACGTCGGACGAGCCGCTGCCGGAGAACTTCCCGGCGCTCACGCTGACCGAGGAGGGGCGCGGGCGGGTGATCCGCGTCGGGCTGCCGCAGTGGGGCGCGAAGCTCCGCGCCGGCTCGGTCCCCGTCCAGCAGCTGACCCGCAACATCGCCGACATCCTGCGCGGCGCGACGCCGAAGATCAGGTCGTTCTAGTGCCCGTCGACGTCGACACCGCCGCCGGCCCCGAGGCCGTCCGCGCGATCGGGATCGTGCTCGCCGCGGCGCTGGCCGCCGGCGCGCTGGTCGGGCGCACGTCGGCCGGCCGCGGCTGGGCGATGCTCGGCGCGCTCGCGCTGACGCCGGTGCTGCTCGTCCTCTCGATCTGGAACGCGCCGCAGCTCGACGTCGTCCGCGACCATCCCGCGATCACGCTGGCGGGCGGCGCGCTGGTCGCGCTCGCGATCGTGATCCCGCTCGCGCTGCTGGTCGGCCGCAACAAGGCGTTCCTGCCGCTCGCGGCGCTCGTGGCGCTGCCGTTCCGGATCCCGATCGAGGCCGGCGGCGAGACCGCGAACCTGCTCGTCCCGCTCTACCTGGTGATCGCCGCGGGCGCGCTGGCCTGGGCGGTCCCGCGCGTGCGCGACGGCGAGGCGTTCGACCCGCCGCGCGAGAACGGCGCGATGGAGTGGCTGCTGGCCGCCTCGATCGTCCTCTACGCGCTCCAGGCGACGTACTCGACGTCGCTGGAGAAGGCGCTCGAGCAGACCGTGTTCTTCTACGTCCCGTTCGCGCTGCTGTTCGCGGTCCTGCGCGACGTCGAGTGGTCGCCGAAGCGGCTGCGGGCCGGCCTCTACATCCTGCTCGGGCTGGCGCTGGTGTTCGTCGCGATCGGCTTCGTCGAGTACGCGACGCGCTCGCTGATCTTCAACCCGAAGGTGATCGCCTCGAACGAGCTCGAGGCGTACTTCCGCGTCAACTCGCTGTTCTTCGACCCGAACATCTACGGCCGCTTCCTGGCGCTGGTCATGCTCGGGCTGGCGACCGTGCTGCTGTGGGAGCGGCGGCCGCGGACCGTCTGGCTGGCCACGGCGGCGCTCGTCGTGCTGTGGGGCGGCCTGCTGCTGACGCTGTCGCAGTCGAGCTTCGCGGCGCTGCTGTGCGGGCTCTGCGTGCTCGCCGCGCTGCGCTTCCCGCTCGCGAAGGTGGTGCCGATCGCGGTCGCGGCGATCGCGATCGCGCTCGTGGTCGTGATCGCGTTCCAGTCCGAGCTGCGGGTCGACCTCGGCAGCTCGAGCTCGCTCGACGACGCGACGTCCGGCCGCTACGAGCTGATCCGCGGCGGGATCGACCTCGCCGCTGGACCGGCCGATCTGGGGCTTCGGCTCCGGCTCGTTCGCCGACGAGTACCTCGCGCACGGCTTCGGGGCGCGCAGCGACGCGGTCTCGGCGTCGCACACGATCCCGCTCACCGTCGCCGCGGAGCAGGGCCTGATCGGCCTGCTGCTCTACCTCGCGCTGCTGGTCGCGGCGCTGTCGCGGCTGCTCACCGGCGCGCGCGGCGACCCGGCGCGGGCGTTCATCGCGGCCGGCTTCGTCGCCGTCGTCGTGCACACGTGGATGTACGCGGCGTTCCTGGAGGATCCGGTGACCTGGACGCTGCTGGCGGTCGGCGCGGTGCTCGCCCGCCCGCCGCGGCACCGCCGGCCGCCCGTGTCAGAGGACGCGCTCGGAGCCGAGCCGGCCGGTCTCGATCCCGAGCCGCTCCATCCGCTCCCACGCCGGGCCTAGGTCGCCGGCGGCGCGAGGTCGAAGCGGAAGTCGGCGCCGGGCAGCGGGCCGGCGAGCGCCCAGACGTCGGCGTCCGGGTGGCGCTCGACGAGCGCGGCCGCGAGCGGCAGCTGCTGCTCCTCGAACACGCCGAGCGCGCGCGGGTAGCCCGGGCAGCTTCATCCGCTTGGCCTGGCGCCGCGCGACGACGCTCGCGATGGCCAGGTTGAGCGGGATCCGCGGCGGGTCGATGGCGAGCGTGCCGGGCGCCGCGAGCAGCTGCTCGACCGGCTCGCGCAGCGGGTAGCGCTCGAGCGTCAGCGGCAGCAGCAGGATCAGGAGCGGGGGCCGAGGTCGCCGGCGGCGGGCTTCACGCCGCAGACGTTAGCCGCGCGTCACAGGCGCGGGCCGCGGTTGAAGTCGGCGGCGGCCTCGGCGAGCCCCTCGCCGCGGCCGGGGAACAGCGTCGCGCGCACGTGGCGGCGGTAGCGGCGCGCGTCGTGCCCGGGCGCGGCGAGCGCGAGCACGCTGCGGACCGCGTAGGTCCACGCCGTGAGCCAGCGCACCGCGAGCGCGGCGCCCGCGCCGTGTGCTTGCGGACGTAGCGGTCGCGGTTGCGCGACAGCTCGACGATCCGGCGCTCCGCCGGGCGCGCCCGCCGCCTCGTGGTGCAGCGCGTGCGCGGCGGGGGCGAACAGCACGCTCCAGCCCGCGTCGCGGAGCCGCTTGCAGAAGTCGACCTCGTCGGAGTAGACGAAGAAGGCGGGGTCGAACCAGCCGATCGCCTCGGCGGCGTCGCGGCGGACGAGCAGCGCGGCCGACTGCGACCAGTCGACGCCGCGGGTCCGGTCCCGCGGCTCTGGACGACGAACCGGCGGTGCAGGCCGAGCGCGGTCAGCAGCGCCGCCGCCGGGGTCGGGAAGCGCCACGCGGAGGGGCGCCGCACGCCGGCGGCGTCGACCAGCTCGGCGCCGGCGGCGGCCGCGCCCGGGTGCTCCGCCAGCGCCGCGAGCAGCGCGGCGGTCGCGCCCGGCTGCAGCTCGGCGTCCTCGTTGAGCAGCAGGCAGAAGCGGCCGCGGGCGCGCTGCAGCAGCTGCGTGTCGTTGGCGCCCTTGCCGGTCCGGCGGCCGAGCCGGATCACGTGTCGACCGCCGGGTGGGCGCGCGCGGCGCCGGCCGACCCGTCGCGCGAGGCGTTGTCGAGCACGAGCACCTCGCTCGTCACCGTGAGCGCCGCGCGGTCGCGGGCGACCGCGTCGAGACAGCGCAGCAGCAGCTCCCGCTGCTCGGTGTTCACGATGCAGTACGAGACGGCGACATCCATGTCGGCGGCCAGTGTGACGCACCGGGATCCGGGTGGCGCCGGTCTACGCGGCCCAGCGGAAGACGCGGTAGCCGGCCTGCTTGCCGGGCGGCATGCGCGGCAGCGCGCGCTCCTCGCCGGTGGCCGCGAAGCCGGCCCGCTCGGCCACGCGCTGGGACGGCGGGTTGTCGCGGTGGGCGAGGATCTCCAGCTCGCGCAGGCCGAGCTCGCGCGGCCGCCCAGTCGCGCACGAGCACGACCGCGCGCGTCGTGGCGCCGCGCCCGCGCGCCGCCGCCGCGGTCCAGTAGCCGATCTCGCCGCGGCCGTGCCCGCGGCGACGTCCATCAGCCCGATCGTGCCGATCAGCCGGTCGTCCGCGGCGCGCGCGATCGCCAGCGCGATCGCCTCGCCCGCCGCCGCCTCGGTCGCCGCGAGCGCGAGGAAGCGGGCGGCGTCCTCGCGCGTGTACGGCGACGGCACGCGGGTCCAGCGCGGGATCTCCGGGTCCTGGCACGCGGCGACGATGTCGGGGATGTCGGCCTCGCGCGCCCGCGCACGGTGATCTCGCCGTCGGACAGCCGCGGGGCGGGGATGGGCGGCATCCGCACAGTCTGGCGCTTCCTGCCACCATGCCCGCCCGGATGCACCGCCCGCTCGCCCGCCTCGCCTTCTGGGCCGCCGCCGCCAAGCTCGCCTGGACGCAGGTCGGCTACGGCCTGTTCCTCGCCGCGCTGCGGCGCGCGCGCGGCAACCCGCCGCCGGCGCCGGCGGGCGACGTCGGGCACGCCGTCCGTGGCCCTGATCGTCGCCGCCTACGCCGAGGAGGCGGTGATCGCCGCGAAGGTCGAGAACGCGCTCGCGCTCGACTGGCCGCGCGACCGGCTGCAGGTCGTGGTCGCGGTCGACGGCGGCGCCGAGCCGGGCGCCGACGCGACCGCCGAGCGCGCCCGCGCGGCGGGCGCCGACCTCGTGCTCGAGCTGCCGCGCGGCGGCAAGGTGCGCGCGCAGGACGCCGCGGTCGCCGCGACCGCGCGGCGAGCTGATCGCGTTCTCCGACGCCAACGCGCGCTGGGAGCCCGGCGCGCTGCGCGCGCTGCTCGCGCCGTTCGCGGATCCCGCCGTCGGCTACGTCTGCGGGCAGCGTCCGGTTCGTCAACGAGGCAGGGACGAACCAGGAGGGCGCGTACTGGCGCTTCGAGATGTGGCAGCGCGAGAACGAGTCGGCGCTCGCCTCGGTGACGGCCGGCAACGGGGCGATCTACGCCGTGCGGCGGTCGGCGTACCTCCACGTCGACGCCGTGATGGGCCACGACCTCTCGTTCCCGTTCAACGTCGTCAAGCGCGGGCTGCGCGCCGTCTACGCGCCCGCGGCGCGAGGCGACGGAGAAGATGGTGCCGTCGATCGAGGGCGAGGGCGCGCGCAAGCGGCGGATGATGAGCCACGCGTGGCCGATCGTCCTGCGCGGCGGCCTGCTCGACCCGCGCGGCTACCCGCCGCTGTACGCGCTGATGATCCTGTCGCACCGGGTGCTGCGCTACGCCTCGCCGCTGCTGCACCTCGTCGTCGGCGGCGGCGACGCTGCGCGCTGCTGCGCGCCGGCCCGGTCTACCGCGCGGCCGCGCTCGCGCAGGCCGGCCTGCTCGCCGCCGCGGCGGCCGGCGGCGGTCGTGCAGCTCCGCCCGCTGCTGCTCGCGCGCTACTACGTGGCGACGACCGCGTCGCTCGGCGCGGCGGCCTCGCCGACCACCTGCGCCACGGGACGCCGGCCGGCTGGGAGGCCCCGGAGGGCACGCGGTGAGCTACCACGGCAAGCGGGCGCTCGACGTGCTCGTGGCCGCGCTGACGCTGGTCGTCGCCGCGCCGCTGCTCGCGGTCGCCGCGCTGCTGATCCGGATCGAGACGCACGGGCACCCGATCTACCGCCAGCGCCGGATCGGGCGCGACGGCGAGCCGTTCGAGCTCTACAAGCTGCGCACGATGGTCAGCGGCGCCGAGACGATGGGCGCCGGGCTCGCCGTCGACGCCGGCGACGCCCGCATCACGCGGCTCGGCGCGATCCTGCGCCGGACCTCGCTCGACGAGCTGCCCGAACCTCGTCAACGTGCTGCGCGGCGAGATGTCGATCGTCGGGCCGCGCCCGACCGTGCAGGTCCAGGTCGACCGCTACAGCGAGCGCCAGCGCGGCCGCCTGTCGGTCCGCCCCGGGCTCACCGGCTGGGCGCAGATCCACGGGCGCGCGTCGCTGCCGTGGCACGAGCGGATCGAGCTCGACCTCTGGTACGTCGAGCACGCGTCGCTCGGGCTCGACCTGAGGATCCTCCAGCGGACCGCGCAGATGGTCGCCGGCGGCGACGGGCTCTACCGCGGCGAGACCGGCGGCTGGCGCGAGCCGCCGCGGGCCGGGTAAGGGCGCCGCAGGAACACCAGCGTCAGCCGCGACAGGCCGTACTCGTAGAACGGCCGCGCCGAGGTTCGCGCCGCCGAGGAAGACGAGCGCGTCGTTCGCCGAGACGGAGTCGGTGACCACCGCGGTCCCGAACGCGCCCGCGTAGTACGGGCGCCTCCTTGACCAGCTCGGTCAGGACGTAGCCCGCGTCGGCGGCGAGCCGCTGCCGGCGCGGGGCCCGCCGCCCCGCGAGGTCGAACCCGAGCTTGGAGAGGACGTTCGTGCTCGTGCCGGTGCGGGCGAGCAGCCGCCGGTTCGCGCCCAGGTTCGCGCGCAGCCCGAACCCCCACGCGACGTACGAGGCGGCGAGGAAGGCGAGCACCGCGGCGTGGCCCGCGCCGCCGAGCACGCCGGTGGCGACGAGCAGCACGCCGGCGGCGGTCGCGACCGCGTCGAGCGCGTACGTCGAGGCCGCCGTCGCGGCGAGCGTGACGAGCCACGCGAGCCGCGGCCGGCGGGGGGAGACCGCCTCCATAGATACGTACCGTACGTATCCAACGCCGTGCCGTCAACTACGCTGCGTCGATGGCCGACGACCCCGCCGCCGCGCCGGCCCGCTCCACGCTGCCCAAGGAGGAGGCCCGCCGGCGCTACGTCGAGCTGGCCGAGCTCGTCGTGCTCGAGCAGATCCGCGCCGACGCGCGCCGGCTCGACGCCGAGGCGCTCGCCGTCGGCCCGTTCGCGCGGCTCGACGCCAACGCCGTCGCCGCCCGGGAGGGCAAGACGCGCGGCGCGGTGACGAACCTGTTCGGCAGCCAGGCGGCGCTCCAGGCGGCGACGATGGCGCTCGCGCTCGACGCGGGGGAGGCGGGCCCGTATCCGGCGCCGGAGGACCATCCGGACGCGGACGCCTGGGTCGACGCGCTGTTCGCCGCCGAGGCGGCGCGCGGGCCGCGCCACGGCGCGGCGCCGGAGCGCGGCTACGCGGCGCTCTGGGCGGTGTGGGTCGCCACCGTCCCGTACGGGCTCTGGAGCGAGCGCGTCTCGGGGCCGAGCATGGAGGAGTACCGCGCGACGATCGCCGCGCTCGAGGCGGTGCTCGGGCGCGCGCTCGACCACTTCGGGCTGGCGTTGCGCGCGGACGCCACGCTGGCCGACCTGGCCACCGCGTGCGCGGCGGCGATCGAGGGCGCATGGCTCAACCAGTGCCTGACGGCGACGCATCCGGTCGAGCCGGAGACGCCCGTCGCGGACGCGCTCGTGCGGACCGGGCGGCTGCTGTGGCGCGGCGCGACGGAGCCGGCCTAGGGGACGGTCTCGGGGCCCTTGTCGATGTAGCGCGCCCGGAACGTCCGGATCGCGTCGAACGTCTTGTCGTTCATCGACGGGCAGGTCAGCGAGTGCGTCCAGGCCGTCGCCGCGATCTGCGGCTTCATGCCGGTCGTGTTCTCGAACAGCAGCATGTGGTAGCCGTCGTTCTGCTCGGCGAGCAGCGCCTCGAGCTTGGCCACGTCGGCCTTCGGGGTGCCCTTCTTGTACTGGACGTCGATCCGGCCGTGCTCGAGCGTGTGGACGAGCATGCCGAGGTTCGGCGTCGTGCCCGGCTCGTAGACGCCGTCGTCGTACCAGTCGGGGAAGTGGTTGCCGGACGTCGGCGGGTTCGTCTTGTAGTCCGCTGCCGTGAAGTCCTTCTGCTCGTGGCTCGCGCCCTCGTACGCCGGGTTCGTCAGCGTGCAGCCGGCGGCCTTCGCGGCCGCGGCCATGTCGGTCGTCTGCTGCTCGGGCAGGTTCGCCGCGGCGACGGCGGCCGGCGCGTTGGCCTCGGTCTCGTCGTCGCCGCCGCCGGAGGCGGCGAGGATCGCGACCACCACGGCGGCGATCGCCACGAGGCCGAGCAGGCCGCCGCCCACGAGCTGGAGCCGCTTGCGCCGAGCGGCGGAGGCCGCCTCCTTGCGCTCGCGCTCCATCCGCTCCTTGCGGCGGGCCTCCTTCTCCTCCTGACGACTGGCCATGCGGGCGGGAAGGGTAGCGGAGCCGCCTGAGCGCGGCTCGGACCCGGACGCGTACGACACGCTGTCGTAGGACCGCGCGCGCGGCGCCTCTATGGTGCCGCGACGTGCCCGAGCCGCGACCCATGCGCGACACGGACGTCGCGGCCGTCGCCGAGCTCGCCACGCTGGCCTTCGAGGACTTCGACCGCCGCCGCGGGGTGCCGCCCCCGCCGCGCCCGCGCGTCACGGGCGGCGAGGTGCGGATGCGCCGCGTGCTGACCACGGACCCGGGCGGCTGCTGGGTCGCCGACGGCGCGGACGGCAGCTCGCCGGCGCCGCGCTGGCGCTCGTGCGCGAGGGCGTCTGGGGCCTGTCGATCTTCGCCGTGCGGCCGGGGCTGCAGTCGGCCGGGCTCGGCCGCGCGCTGCTGGGGCGCGCGCTCGCCCACGGCGCCGGCGCGCGCGGCGGGATCATCCTCTCCTCGCCCGACCCGCGCGCGCTGCGCCTGTACCGCGCGCGGGCTTCGCGCTCCACCCGGTGGTGTCGGCGGCGGGCGTGCCGCGCGGGATGACGGAGGCGCCCGGGGTCCGCCCGTTCGCCCCGCCGACCACGCGATGGCCGCCGCCGTCGACCGCGCGCGCGCGCGGCGCCGCGCACGGCGGCGACCTCGACGCGCTGGCCGAGGCCGGCGCCGAGCTGCTCGCCCTGCCCGAGCGCGGCTACGTCGCGCACCGCGACGGCAAGCTGATCCAGCTCGCCGCCGCCGACGACGAGGCCGCCGCCGCGCTGCTGCGCGCCGCGCTGGCGCGGAGCCGCGGGGCCGAGGCCGAGATCACCTGGCTGACCGGCGCCCAGGGCTGGGCGATCGACGTCGCGCTGGCCGCCGGGCTCGAGCTGCGCGATCGGCGCCGGCGCGGTCGCCCTGCGCGGCGCGACCGGCCGTTCCGCCCGTACCTGCCGTCCGGCGCCTACCTGTAGGGTCCTCACTGACGTCGCGTCGGAAGAGGAGGAGCAGGGGATTCATGGCAAGCAGCCGCGTTCACTGCACGGCAGGGTCGCCGTCGTCACCGGCGGCGGCCGCGGGATCGGCAAGGCGATCGCGCTGGCGCTGACCAGCGAGGGCGCGCGCGTGGCGATCGGCGACGTCGACGTCCCCGTCGGCCGAGGCCGCCGCGGCCGAGCTCGGGCGGCGCGACCGTCGGTCTGCCGCTCGACGTGACCGACGGCCCCGGCTTCGCCGCGTTCCTCGACGACGTCGAGCAGCGCCTCGGCCCGATCGACATGCTCGTCAACAACGCCGGGATCATGACCGTCGGCGCCCTCGACGACGGAGGACGACGCCGCCGCGCTGCGGATGATCGAGATCAACCTCCACGGCGTGATCCTCGGGACGAAGGAGGCGATGCGGCGGTTCAAGCCGCGCGGCACCGGCCACATCGTCAACGTCGCCTCCAGCGCCGGCAAGACCGGCTTCCCGCACCTCGCCACCTACTGCGCGACGAAGCACGGCGTCGTCGGGCTGTCCGAGGCGGTCCGCGCCGAGCTGCGCGGCACCGGCGTCGACATCTCCGTCGTGATGCCGAACATCGTCAACACCGAGCTCTCGGTCGGGCTCGTCGAGCGCCGGCGTTCAAGAACTCCTCGGTCGGCGACGTCGCCGACGCGGTGATCCACGCGCTCCAGTACAACCGCTTCGACGTCTTCGTCCCGCGGTCGATCGGGCCGACCTGGGCGACGATGAACCTCGTCCCGCGCCGTGCGCGCGACCTCTTCGCCCGCGCGCTGAAGATCGACCGCGCGCTCGTCGAGGCCGACCACACGGCCCGCGCCGCCTACGAGGCGCGCGCCGCGGCGAGCGCGCCCGCGGCCGAGGCCGCGCGGCGAGGACGCGGCGCGGCGCCTAGCCGAGCCGCTCGAGCAGCGGGAGCAGGTCCGCGTTGCCGCCGGCGGCGGTGACGTGGATCGCGCCCGGCTCGCGCACCCAGGCGATCGCGTCCAGGATCTGCAGCCGGTCGAGCACGAACTGGAAGGCGAGCGCCTGGCGCTCGCGACGCGTAGTTGCGCGCGACGTCGAACGCCCAGCCCGTCGTGTGCAGCGAGTAGTTGCGCGTCGCCTCGCGGTTGCGCCGCACGAGCGCCGCCTGGTAGGCCACGTCGCGCACCGTCGAGGTGACGATCAGCGGCGCTTCGCGGCCGCTGTAGTGGCGCACCTGGGCGCCGATGTACATCGCCATGGCGAGCGCCTGGGGGCGCAGCCCGCGGTAGAGGCCGGGCGGCGCGCCGAGCCGCTCGGCCAGCTCGCCCATGCGCCCGTCGCGCGCCAGCCCGGTCACCGCCGGCTCGTTCGGGAACGCGTGGATCGCGCCGTCGTCGTAGGCCGCGCGCAGCGCGTCCGGGTCCGCGAACCGCGTGCGTGTCGTCGAGCGGGTGCAGCACCTCCTCGGCGGAGTTCTTGGCCGTCTGGAGCGCCTCAGCCGCGCCAGCTCCGGCCGGTCGGTCGCGGTAGAGCCGCATGATCTCGCGCGCCGCGCCGAGCCGCCACAGGTAGGTCGAGGAGTCGTCGCCGAAGGAGGCGAGCCGGCGCTGGACGTCGGCGTGGCGGTCGGGCGTCGAGTCGAAGTAGACGCGGGCGTAGGAGGCGTCGTCGTCGCCGTAGGCGGCGAGCACGCCCTGCAGGTTGCCGATGCCCATGTGGTAGCTGACGAAGGCGAGGTCCTCGCGCCCGAGCTCCTCCTGGGCGATCGTCAGGTAGCGCGCGGTGCCCGCGAGCGCCTTGACGGGGTCGTAGCGCTCGTCGACGGCCCGGCGCTCGCGCCGCGAGCGCCGCGGCCTGCGCGTTGCGGCCCTGCTCGACCGCGCGCCCGATCCGGCGCGTGAGCCGCCGGCTCGCGCGGCACGTCGACGTGCATGCCGAGCAGGTTCTGCCCGGTCTCGGCCAGGATCTGGGTCAGCCCGACCGCGCCCTCGGTGTCGCTCGCGATCGCGTCCTCGCGGCCCGCGCTCTCGAGGAACACGAGCGCCTCGAGCATGTCGGGGTCGACGCTGGCCTGCTTCGCCGCGCGCTCGACCTGCGGGCGCCAGCGCGCGACGCGCTCCGCCGTCGCGGTCGCGCCGCCCGGGGAGCGCGCGTAGAGGATGTGCGCGGCGCCCGGCGCGCGCGGCGCGACGAAGTCGTCCTCGTGGTCGGGGTCGTAGGCGAACGGGTCCGGGATCGCGGCTCGCCGGCGCCCTGGCCGCCGGGCGGCGTGGGGACGGTCTGCGCGCCCGGCGCCGGGCCGTCGCCGCGCAGGGCCAGGCGGCGGCCAGCGGCGACGAGGACGACGACGCCCGCGAGCACAGCGACGCGGGCGCGCGCGTTGCGGGAAGAGCGGCGACGCACCGCTTCCCAGGGTGGCAGACGCACGTGTGCACCCGCCGCGACATCGGGTAGGGATGCGCCATGCGCATCCGAAATCGCAAGACCAAGAAGCGCCGCGTGGTCGAGGCCGTCGGCACCTATCTGAAGTTCAAGGCGATCGCCAAGGCCGCGCAGCGTCGGTCAAGGGCTTCGTCACGTCGAAGCAGACGCGCAAGGCCGTCAAGACGGCGCCGACGTCGTCAAGGCCGCGCCGGTGGTCGCCGGGCGTCGGCGTGGCCGGGGCGGTGGCGGTGCGCAAGCGCCGCCAGGACGACGCGCCGGCGCCCGCCGAGCAGGCGAGCCCGTCGCCGCCTAGGCGCGCCCGCCGGTCGCGTCCTGCACGAGCAGCGCGATCTGGATCCGGTTCTCGACCTCGAGCTTGGCCAGCAGGCGCGAGACGTGCGCCTTGACCGTCGCGACGCTCATGTGCAGCTCGGCGGCGATCTCCGCGTTGGCGCGGCCCGCGCCGACCGCGAGCGCGACCTCGTGCTCGCGCGCGGTGAGCGTCGCGAGCCGCTCGCGCGCGCCGCTCGCCGCGGGCCGCCGCCTCGCCGTCGCCCGCGACGAGCGCGATCAGCCGCCGCGTGACGCCGGGCGAGAGCATCCCGTCGCCGGCGTGGACGAGCTCGATCGCGCGCACGATCTCGGCCGGCGGCGTGTCCTTGAGCAGGAACCCGGCGGCGCCGGCGCGCAGCGCGCGCAGCACGTGCTCGTCGGCGTCGAACGTGGTCAGCACGATCACCGCCGGCGGGTCGGGCTGCGCGCGCAGCAGCCGGGTCGCCGCGATGCCGTCGAGCTGCGGCATGCGGATGTCCATCAGCACGACGTCGGGCCGGTGGCGGTCGACCGCCGCGCAGCACGCCGCGGCCGTCGTCGGCCTCGCCGACGACCTCGAGCGCGTCCGCGCCGGCCAGCAGCATCCGCAGGCCCGAGCGCACGAGCGGGTCGTCGTCGACGAGCAGGACGCGGATGCTCACGGTGCCACGGCAGCGTCGCGCGCAGGACGAAGTCGCCGGCCGCGTCCGGGCCGTGGCGCAGCGCGCCGCCGGCCAGCGCGACGCGCTCGCCGAGCCCGATCAGCCCGCTGCCCGCGCCCGGGCAGCGGCCGCCGCGGCGCGCCGCGGCGACGCCGACCGGCGCGGCGGCTGACGACCTGCGACCACGAGCGCGTCGCCCGCCTCGGGCCGACGTCGGACCTCGACCGCCGCGGCGGGCGCGTGCTTGCGCGCGTTGGTCAGCCCCTCCTGGACGACGCGGTAGGCGGTCCGGCCCGAGCGCGGCCGGCACGGCGCCGCGGCGGCGTCGATCCGGCGCAGCTCGACGCGCATGCCCGCCGCGCGCGACTCCTCGACGAGCGCCGGGATGTCGGCGAGCGTCGGCTGCGGCGGCTCGGGCCCGTCGCCGCCGGCTCGCCGTCGCGCAGCACGCCGATCACCTCGCGCAGCTCCTCGAGCGCCGCGTGCGCGCTCGCGCGGATCACGCCCGCCGCCTCGGCGATCTCCTCCGGCGGCGCGTCGGGCCGGAACTCGAGCGCGCCCGCGTGCAGGCTCAGCAGCGAGACGCGGTGGGCGAGCACGTCGTGCATCTCGCGCGCGATCCGGCGCCGCTCCGCCTCGCGCGCCTGCTCGACGCGCAGCCGCTGCTCGGCCTCGAGCCGCGCGGCGCGCTCGCGCAGCGCGAGGACCTGCTCGCGGCGGGCGCGCACGAACAGGCCCCAGCCGACCACGACCGCGGTGAGCAGCAGCGCCGACGACGAGGTTCAGCAGGTAGCCGTCGCTGCGGCGGGTAGAGCAGCGGGAAGAGCGGGATCGTGGCGACCGCTGAGCCGCCAGCGACGGCGATCAGCGCCCGGCGCGAGCCGCGCACGGCGACGTTGAAGCCGGCGATCAGCGCGGGCCCGGCCGGCGAGCGCCCGAGACGATCGCCGCGACGCGTCGCGGCGACGCCGAGCCGGCCCGGGTGCGCGCGGCGCCACCAGAGCGCGACGAAGCGCGACGGCGCCGAGCGCGAGGTCGACGACCGCGATGGCCGGTCGCCGTGCTCGTCCCAGGTCGTCGGCGAGCACGAGCGCCGGCGATCGCCGAGCGCGACGAGCGTACATCAGCACGTCGACGACCCAGTCGCGCGCGGACCGGCGGCCGTCGTGGTCGTCGCGCAGCTCGCCCGGCAGCAGCGGCGGTGCCAGCGTGCGTGCTCGTCATCGCCGCCACAGCGTACGGCCGCGCGGCGCCGCGCGACCCCCTACCGAAGTCGATCGCCGACCCGACCGCGGCGCGGTCGGCATGGACGCGCGGCCGTGGCCGCGGGCGCCGCGACCGCCGATGCTCCCGGCCATGATCGAAGCCCGAGGACTGACGAAGCGCCTCGGCGGCCGGGCCGTCGTCGACGACGTGTCGCTTCCGCTGCGAGCCCGGCACCGTGACCGGCTTCCTCGGCCCCAACGGCGCCGGCAAGACGACGACGCTGCGGATGCTCGTGCGGCCTGCTCGACGCCCGACGCCGGGCGACGCGGCGGTGCTCGGCGGCCCCTACCGCGACCTGCCCAACCCCGGCCGCCGCGTCGGCATCCTGCTCGACGCCGCCGCCCAGCACGGCGGCCGCCGCGGCCGCGAGGCGCTCGCCGTCTCCGCCCAGACGATGGGCGTCGGCGAGGCGCGGATCGACGAGCTGCTCGACCTCGTCGGGCTCGACCGCTCGGCCGCGCGCAAGCGCGTGCGCCAGTACTCGCTCGGCATGCGCCAGCGGCTCGGGCTCGCGCACGCGCTGCTCGGCGACCCCGAGGTGCTGATCCTCGACGAGCCGGCCAACGGGCTCGACCCCGAGGGCATGCGCTGGATGCGCGAGCTGCTGCGCGACTTCGCCGACCGCGGCGGCACGGTGCTGCTCTCCTCGCACCTGCTGCACGAGGTCGAGGCGGTCGCCGACCAGCTCGTGATCATCGGCGGCGGCCGGATCGTCGCGCAGGGCATCGCGCGACGAGCTGCTCGCCGGCGCCGGCACGCTGGTCGCGCGCGACCGACGACGACGGCGCTGCGCGCCGCGCTCGACGCCGCCGGGCTCGCCGCCACGCCCGCGCGCCGACGGCGGCTTCATCGTCGACGCCGAGCCCGAGGCGGTCGGCCGCGCCGCGCTCGCCGGCGGCGTCGCGCTCAGCCACCTCGGCCCGTCCGAGGGCGCCGGGCTCGAGCAGCTGTTCTTCGACCTGACCAGCGGCCCGACGCGGCGTCGACCCGTGGAGGCCATCCGATGAGCACCGCCGCCCTGCCCGCCCCGCTCGCGCGCCGCCGCCGCCGACCGGCGCCCGGCGCTCGGCCGGCTCACGCTCGTCGAGCTGCGCAAGATGACCGACACCCGCGCCGGCTTCTGGCTGCTGCTCGTCGACGGTCGCTGCTCACCGTCGGCCGTCGTCGTCATCCTGCGTCGTGCTCGTCGACGACGCGACCGAACCTCGCTCAGACATGCTCGCCATCGCCGTGCAGCCCGCCCGCTCCTGCTGCCGGTCGTCGGCATCCTGCTGGTCAGCTCGGAGTGGTCGCAGCGGACGGCGATGATCACGTTCGCGCTCGTCCCGCGACCGCTCGCGCGTGCTGGTGGCCAAGCTGCTCGCCGGCGCTGCTGCTCGCGCTGCGTCGCGTTCCTGGTCGCGTGCGCGGTCGCCGCCGCTCGGCGACCGCCGTCGGCGGCGGGACGCTGGTCGCTGTCGGCCGGGCTGGTCGGCCAGGTCGTCGTCTCACGATCGTCGTCCGATGCTCGCGGCGTCGCGCTTCGGCGCCGTGCTGCTCGCCTCGGCGCCGCGCGATCGTCCTCTACTTCGTGCTGCCGACCGCGTTCGCCGCGCTCGGCGCGATCCCCGCGCTCGACGGGCATCGCGCGCGCTGGCTCGACCAGACGCGCACGATGGAGCCGATGCTCGAGGAGACGCTGAGCGCCAGGCAGTGGGCGCGCGTCGGCGACCTCGCTGGCGCTGTGGCTCGGCGGTCCCGCTCGCGATCGGCTTCTGGCGCGTGCTGCGCGGCGACGTGCAGTGAGCGGCGGCCGCGGGTATCCGGTCGCCATGCCCCGCTCGCTCTGGAACGGCACGATCAGCGTCGGCGTGATCGCGGTGCCGGTCAAGCTCTACACCGCGGTCGAGTCCAAGACCGTGCGCTTCCGTGAGGTCCACCTCGAGGACGAGGCGAAGATCGAGCATCGCCGCTTCTGCTCGAAGGAGGGCAAGGAGGTCGACTACGACGACGTCGTGAAGGGCTACGAGACGTCCAAGGGCCGCTACGTGGTGCTGGAGAAGGACGAGATCACGGCCGCCGCGGGCGACCCCGCGCACATCATCGACATCGAGTCCTTCGTCGAGACGACGGCGATCGACCCGGTGTTCTACGCCAAGACCTACTACCTCGGCGCGGGCGCGAAGGGCGGCGACGCCTACCGGCTCCTGCACGCCGCGCTCGAGCAGACCGGCCGCGCCGGCCTCGGGCGGTTCACGTTCCACAACCGCGAGTACCTGGCCGCCATCCGCCCGCTCGACGGCGTGCTCGGCCTCCACACCATGCACTTCGCCGACGAGGTCGTGCCCGGCAAGGACGTGGAGCTGGCGAAGGTGTCGAAGGGCCCGTCGAAGCAGGAGGTCGAGATGGCGGGCAGGCTGGTCGGCTCGCTCGAGGAGTCCTTCTCGCCCGGCAAGCGCAAGGATCGCTACCGCAAGGCGGTGCTGGACATGATCGAGCGCAAGGCCGCGGGCAAGAAGCCCAAGGCCCCGCGCGAGAAGCCGCCGGAGGAGACGCCCGACCTGATGGCCGCGCTCGAGGCGAGCCTGAAGGGGGGCAGGTAGATGCCGCGGCCGCTCTGGGCCGGCTCGCTGAGCTTCGGCCTCGTCAACGTCCCCGTCGCCCTGTTCAGTGCCGTGCGCGACCAGGGCCTGCACTTCCACGAGCTGCACGAGTCCGACGGCGCGCGGATCGAGCAGAAGCGCTTCTGCGCGAAGGAGGACGAGGAGGTCGCGTTCGACGCGATCGGCCACGCCTACGACCTCGAGAACGGGAAGACCGTGATCGTGACGGACGAGGAGCTCGCGGAGGTCGCGCCGCGCCGCACGCGCACGATCGACATCGAGGCGTTCGTGCCGCTCGACGAGATCGACCCGCTCTACTTCGACCACCCGTACTTCCTCGCCCCGACCGGCGACGCCGACGGTCCGCGCCGCGCCTACCAGCTGCTCCTGAAGGTGATGGAGGAGTCCGGCCGGGTCGCGCTCGGCCGCTTCGTCATGCGCACGAAGGAGTACCTCGTCACGATCGGCCCCCGCGACGGCCGGCTGGCGCTGACGACGATGCGCTTCGCCGACGAGATCCGCGACACGAAGGGGATCGACGGCGGCGGCCGCAAGCAGCCGGCCAAGGCCGAGCTCGACCAGGCCGTCGCGCTGATCGACGCGCTGTCGGCCGACTGGGACCCGGCGGACTGGAAGGACGAGTTCCGCGCCCGGCTGGAGGACGTGATCGACCGCAAGCGCAAGGGCCGGACGATCGAGGCGCCCGAGGCGCGCGACGAGCCCGAGCCGATGCCGGATCTGATGGCGGCGCTCGAGGAGAGCCTGGCCAACGCGAAGCGAGGCGGGAAGAAGAAGAAGACGACGGGCGCGAAGCGCTCGCGGCGCACGAAGGCGCGCAGCTAGTCGAGCCCGAGCCGGGCGGCGAGCCCCGGGTCGGCGAACCACGTCAGCTCGGCGATCGCCTCGCCCGCGCTCGCAAGCACGAGCACCCCGTCCGGGCGGCGGCAGCCGAACGCGGGCTGGCCGCCTGCCCGCCCGCTTGTGAGCGCGGCCGGCGCGTGGGCGCGGAGCCAGGCGGCGACCGCCGCGCGCCCGGCCGGCGCGGCCGTCGCCGCGTGCGCGAGCGTGACGTCCGCGGCGAGCAGCGTGCCGGCGTCTTCACCGGCCGCGAACGCGGCGGCGAAGCGCGCGACGAGGAGCCGCTCCCGCGCGCGGTCGGCCGGCGGCGGGCGTACGGGGCCGACCGCCGCCCGGGCGGCGGCCAGCAGCGCGGCGACGCGGGCCTCGGGTACGCCCAGCATGCCCGCCGCCTCCGCGCCGTCGTAGCCGAGCACGTCGCGCAGGAGCAGGACCGCCCGCTGCTCCGGGCCGAGCCGCTCCAGCGCGGCGACGAACGCGAGCCGCAGCGAGCCCGCGAGGGAGTGGCGCGCATGCGGACCGGGCGCGGCGCGCGGTTGCGCGATCACGAGCGCCTCGGGGTAGGGCTCGACCCCCATCGTGCGCGTGGAGACCCGGCGCGCGCGCCGGACTCATCGCTCGGCTACCGTGCGCCCGCATGGCCCTGTTCGTCTTCGTGCACGGCGGCGGCGACTCCGGCGCCACCTTCGACCTCGTGAGCGACGCGCTCCGCGCTCGCGGGCACGACGCCGTGGCCCCCGACCTCCCGACCGAGGATCCGGACGCCCGGCTCGAGGACTACGCCGCGGTGGTCGCCGACGCCGCCGGCGGGCGCGACGACGTGATCGTCGTCGGCCACTCGCTAGGCGGGATCACCGCGCCGCTCGCCGCCGCCCGCATGGCCCCGCGCGCGCTCGTCCTGCTCTCCGCGATGATCCCCGTCCCTGGCGAGCCCGCGGACGCCTGGTGGGAGAACGCCGGCTACGGCAGCGTCGAGCCGTCCGAGGACCCGTACTGGCACGACGTGCCGCCCGAGCTCGCGGCGGCCGCGCTCGAGCGCGGCCAGGAGGCCGCGCCGATGGCCGAGCCGTGGCCGCTGCCCGCCTGGCCCGACGTGCCCACGCGGTTCCTGCTGCTGCGCGACGACCGCCTCTTCCCGCCCGCGTTCATGCGCCCGCTCGTGCGCGAGCGGCTCGGGCTCGAGCCGGACGAGATGGGCGGCGGGCACATGGCGATGCTCAGCCGGCCGGACGAGCTGGCGGAGCGGCTGGCGGCGTACGCGGGCTGAGCCCGTCATCGAGCTCGAGCGGCGCGAACAGCGACACGAGCTCGGTCAGCACCGGGGTGTGGTCGACGTCCGGCGCGGTCGACGAGCCCGATCGTGTGCTCGATCGTCGGGATCCACGAGCGGCACGGCGCGCAGGTCCGGCGGGAGCGGGTTCGCGTCGAGCCACGTCTGGGCGGTGACGCCGGGCAGCCCGGCGCGGGCGTGGGCGACGAGCGTCGAGACCGAGTTCGTCTCGACGGCCGGGCTGCGGCGTGGCGCCCGCGGCGGCGAACGCGCCGTCGACGATCCGGCGGTGCTGCATGTCGGGCGTCAGCAGGCACAGCGGGAGCGTCGCGGCGGCCGCCCAGCGCGACGCGTCCGCGCGCCGGCTCGCCGTCCGCGGCGGTGACGCAGCAGGTAGCGCTCGCGCCACAGCGGCAGCGTGTCGACGTCGGCGAGCGGCTCGTTGTCGAGGTAGGTGAGCCCGGCGTCGATCTCGCCGTGGGCGAGCCCGTGCGCGATCTGGCGCGAGCGACATCGACGATCAGCGACCCGCATGCGCGGGTGGCGGTCGCGGAAGCGCGCGGTGATCCGCGGCGACAGCGGCAGCGAGGTCGGGATGGCGCCGATCCGCAGCGTCCCCTCCAGCCCGCCGCGCAGCCGGCTCGACCTCCTGGCTGCAGCGCCGTCGACGTCGGCGAGCGCGCGCTGCGCCCAGCCGAGCACGCGCTCGCCCTCGGGCGTCAGCCCCTCGAACTGGCGGCCGCGCCGGACGAGCGGGATGCCGAGCTCGCGCTCCAGGCTGCGGATCGCCGGCCGAGAGCGTCGGCTGCGACGACGTGGCAGGCGGCCGCCGCGCGGCCGAAGTGGCGCTCGCGCTCGAGCGCGGCGAGGTACTCGAGCTGGCGGAGGAACACCGCGCGAACGATAGACCGCGTCTATCGACGCGGTCGCTGCGCAGCACTTGGACGAATGCGTCGCACGCACGCCGACCATGCGGGTGGCCGTGTCGCGGAACCTCGTCGAGCTGGTCCGCCGCCATCACGAGCAGGGAGCGCCGACGGCGCTCGACGTGCTCAAGGAGGCGATGGACGACGCGGCGAGATCACCGACGACGACCGCCGCGTCGCCGCCGAGCGCTCGGGCCTGCCCGAGGCGGCGGTCTACGGCATCTCCACCTTCTACGACGACCTGCTCGCGCCGCGCGGCGCGCGCCACGTGCGCGTCTGCACCGGCACCGCGTGCTTCGCCGCCACCGGCGACGCGCACGTCGACGCGGTCGCGCGACGCGCTCGGCCTGGAGCTCGGCGAGCGCGCGCGAGGACGGCTCGCGTCTCGCTCGCCGAGACCGTCTGCCTCGGCTTCTGCCACGCGTCGCCCGGCGGTCCGCGACGGCGACGAGATCGACGCCGGCCCCGGCGCGATCGAGCGCGCTGCTCGCCGGCGCGACGCAGCCCGCGCCCGAGCCGCGTGTTCGCGAGCCTGCTCGCCGAGCCCGTCCTCACGCGCCCCGGCGACTGGTCCGGCCTGCGCCGCGCGCTCGCCGAGCTACGCCCGAGGCGCTGCTCGAGGAGGTCAAGGCGGCCGACGTGCGCGGCCGCGGCGGCGCCGGCTTCCCCGCCGGCACCAAGTGGGAGTTCGCGCGCGAGCGCCGAGCGGCGAGCGGAAGTTCATCGTCGCCAACGGCGACGAGGGCGACCCCGGCTCCTACATCGACAAGTACCTGATGGAGGGCAGCCCGCGACGCTGCTGCTCGAGGGCATGGCGCTCGCCGGCTACGCGGTCGGCGCCGACGCACGGCTTCGTGCTCGTGCCGCTCGCGAGTACCCGCTCTCGAAGCCCGCGCTCGAGGCGCCGGCCGAGCGGGCGCGCGACGACGGCCTGCTCGGCGAGGACATCCTCGGCACCGGCTTCGCCTTCGACGTGACGATCATCGAGGGCGCCGGCTCCTACGTCGTCGGCGAGGAGACCGCGCTGCTGCGCCTGCCTGCAGGGCCTGCGCGGCACCGTCTCCGCGCGGCCGCCGTTCCCCGCCGAGCGCGGCGTCCACGGCATGCCGACGGTCGTCAACAACGTCGAGACGCTGTGCAACATGCCGTTCGTCGCCGCGCGACGGCGCCGACGCCTACCGCGCGCTCAGCCCCGGACGCGACGCCCGGCTCCAAGCTCGTCTGCTTCAACGAGCGCTTCGCCCGGCCCGGCGTCTACGAGGTCCCGTTCGGGATGACCGATGCGCGAGCTGTGCGAGGACGTCGCCGGCGGCCTGCGCGACGGCCGCACGATCAAGGCGGTGCAGATCGGCGGGCCGCTCGGCGGCATCCTGCCCGCGCGCCTGCTCGACACGCGCGTTCGACTTCGACGCCGCTCGCCGCCGAGGGCTGCATGGTCGGCCACGGCGGGATCCTCGCCTTCGACGACGCAGACCGACATGCGCGACGTCGCCCGCCACCTGCTGCACTTCGGCGCCGACGAGAGCTGCGGCAAGTGCTTCCCCTGCCGGATCGGCCTGCGCCGCGCCCACGAGATGTTCGCCAGCGACGAGCCGGTCGACCGCGCGCAGCTCGAGGAGCTGCTGGAGGCGCTCGAGCTCGGCAGCCTGTGCGCGCACGGCGGCGGCATGCCGGCGCCGATCCGCAGCCTGCTCACCCACTTCCCCGACGAGCTGGGGCTCGCGTGATCGACGCTCGACGATCGACGGCGCGCGAGACCGACGGTCGCGCCCGGCACGACGGTGCTCGAGGCCGCCCGCGCCGCCGGCGGCGAGATCCCGACGCTCTGCTTCGACGACCGCCAGGCCCCGTTCGGCGCCTGCCGCGTCTGCCTGGTCGGCGTCGAGGGCGCGCCCGGGCCGGTCGCCGTCCTGCACGACGCCCGTGCCGCGACGGGATGAAGGTCGACACGACCGACGCCGACCGCGCGCCGCGTCGCCACCGCCGTGGTCGAGCTCGTGCTCTCCGAGCTGCCCGAGCCGCCCGCGCGAGCACACCGAGCTGGCCGCAGGTCGCGCGGCAGCTCGACGTCGGCGAGCCGCGCTGGCCCGGCGAGGTCCACGACCGGCGAGCACGACGAGCGCCACCCCTACCTGGCCTTCCGCCACGAGCTCTGCATCTCGTGCGGGCGCTGCGTGCGCGCGTGCGACGAGGTCCAGGGCACGTTCGCGCTGACCGCCACCGGCCGCGGCTTCGGCGCCAACATCGCCGCCGGGCTCGACGAGGGCTTCCGCGACTCGCCTGCGTGTCCTGCGGCGCGTGCGCCGACACCTGCCCCACCGACGCGATCACCGAGATCTCGCTGCTCCAGCTGGCCGAGCCCGAACCCGCGAGGTGACGCCGCATGACGCTTCGACTCGACGTCACCACGACCTGCGGCTACTGCGGCGTCGGCTGCCGCCTGGAGGCCCACGCGCGCGACGGCCGCATCGCCTCGATCAGCCCCGCGCTCGACGGCCCCGCCAACGAGGGCCACACCTGCCTGAAGGGCCGCTTCGCGCACCAGTTCTCGCGCCACCGCGACCGCCTGACCGACGCCGCTGATCCGCGAGCGACGGCGAGCTTCCGGCTCGCGACGTGGGAGGAGGCGATCGCACCGCATCACGACCGAGCTCGACCCGGATCAAGCGCCGACCACGGCCCCGACGCGATCGCCGGCCTCGCCTCCTCGCGCGCGACGAACGAGGACTGCTACGCGATGCAGCGCCTGATGCGCGCCGCGATCGGCACCAACAACATCGACAACTGCTCGCGCGTCTGCCACTCGCCGACCTCGCTTCGCGCTGCGCAAGTCGTTCGGCCTCTCCGGCGCGACCGGCTCGTTCGCCGACTTCGACCACGCCGACGCGGCGATCCTGATCGGCGCCAACCCGACCGAGGGCCACCCGGTCGTCGGCGCGCGCATCAAGCAGGCGGCGCTGCGCGGGATGAAGCTCGTGACGATCGACCCGCGCCGGATCGAGCTGGCCGACTACGGCGTGCTGCACCTCTCGCCGCGGCCCGGGCACCAACGCCGCCGTGATGCTCGGCATCGCGCACGTCATCGCACCGCGACGGCTTCGTCGACCACGACTTCGTCGCCGCGCGCACCGAGGGCTTCGAGGCGCGTCGAGGAGCTGCTCGCCGCAGTACACGCCGGACGACGGTCGAGGAGATCACCGGCGTCCCCGCCGCCGACCTCGAGGCGCGCCGCGCACATCTACGGCGAGGCCGACGAACGCCTGCTTCTCGTGGGGCCTCGGCGTGACCGAGCACAAGTACGGCTCCGAGGTCGTGCAGCTGATCTGCAACCTCGCGCTGATGACCGGCAAGGTCGGCCGGCCCGGCTCCGCGCTGCTGCCGCTGCGCGGGCAGAACAACGTCCAGGGCTCGTCCGACATGGGCGCGCTGCCGGACACCTACACCGCGCTACCGCTCGGTCGGCGACGAGGAGGTCGCGCAGCTCTTCGAGGAGCGCCTGGGGCGTGCCGCTGTCGCGCGAGAAGGGCTAGACGATCCCGCAGATGTTCGACGCCGCCGTCGCCGGCGACCTGAAGGCGATGTACATCTTCGGCGAGGACGTCGCGCAGACCGACCCGGACACCGCGCACGTCGTCGCCGCGCTCGAGAACCTCGAGTTCCTCGTCTGCCAGGACATCTTCGAGACCGAGACGACGAAGTACGCCGACGTCGTCCTGCCCGCCTCGTCGTTCCTGGAGAAGACCGGCACGTTCACGAACGCCGAGCGCCGCGATCCAGCTCGTCGAGCCGGCGATCGACCCGCCCGGCGGCGCGCAGACCGACTTCGAGATCATCACGCACGATCTCGCGCGCGCTCGGCCACGAGCATGGGCTGGGAGACGCCCGCGGACGCGATGGACGAGATCGCCGCGCTGACGCCCGACTTCGCCGGCGTCACGCTACGAGCGGCTCGGCCGCACGCGGCCTGCAGTGGCCGGTCGCGCCCGACGGCACCGACTCGCCGATCCTCTACGAGCACGAGTTCGAGCTGCCCGGCGGCCGCGCGCACTTCGCCGCGCTGCCGTACAAGGCGCCGGGCGACGCCGCCGACGAGGAGTTCCCGCTGATCCTCGTCACCGGCCGCCTGCTGCAGCACTACAACGCCGGCACGATGACCCGCCGCACCGGCAACGTCGAGCTCGTCGACCGCGACGTGCTCGAGATCCACCCCGACGACGCCGCGCGGCTGTGGATCGACGACGGCGACACGGTCTCGGTGCGCAGCCGCGCAGGGCCGGATCGAGATCGAGGCGCAGGTGACCGACCGGATCGAGCCCGGCCACGTCTTCACCACGTTCCACTTCCCCGAGACGCGGACGAACCTGCTCGTCGGCGCCGTCGGCCGACGTCAACACCTCGTGCCCCGAGTACAAGGTGATCGCGGTCGACGTGCGGCCGATCGGCGAGCAGGCGGCGATGACGCCCGCGCTCGCGGCAGCGCCGTGAGCGACGGCGCTCATGCTGCGCGCCGTCGAGCACGACGGCGAGCGCGACGAGGTCGCGGTCGAGGAGCCGCTGGAGATCCGCGTCGACGGCGCGCGCGCTGGCGGTGACGATGCGCACGCCCGGCCACGACGAGGAGCTGGCGCTCGGGTTCCTGCTACGGCGAGGGGCTGATCGACGGGCCGCGCGCGGCCGGGCCGACCGAGGACTTCGCCGCCAACATCGTCGAGGTCGAGGGGCCGCTGCTGCGCGACCCGTCGCGCGCGGTCCTTCTACACGACGTCCTCGTGCGGGGTGTGCGGCAAGGGCGCGCTGGAGGAGGTCGCGGTCCACGCGCCGGCGCTGCCGGCCGGCCCGACGATCGCGCGCGCGCTGCTCGCCGACCTGCCCGAGCGGCTGCGCCAGCCCGGCTTCGAGCGCACCGGCGGCCTGCACGCGACCGGGCTGTTCACGCCCGCCGGCGAGCTGCTGCTGCGTGCGCGAGGACGTCGGCCGCCACAACGCGATGGACAAGGTCGATCGGCCGCGCGCTGCTCGACGGGCTGCTGCCGCTCGCACGAGCGCGTGCTGTGCGTCAGCGGGCGGCTGTCGTTCGAGCTCGTGCAGAAGGCCGCCGTCGCCGGCGCGCCGATCCTGGTCGGCGTCGGCGCGCCGACCTCGCTGGCGGTCGAGCTGGCCGCCGACCGCGGGCATGACGCTGGCCGGCTTCGCCCGCGCGGGGCGCGTGAACGTCTACACGGGCGCCGAGCGGGTCGGCTAGTCGTCCTCGCGGGCCTCGCGCTCGCGCTCGCCCTGCGCCTGGCCGCCCTCGTGCCGGCCCTCGGGGCCGTCGTCGGCGTCCTTGCGCGGATCGGCCTCGGGCGCGGCCTCGGCGCGCTCCTCCTGGTGCTCCTGCGGATTCGATTCCATGGCTCCGGTCTGCCCGGTGCGGCGCGCGGCGAATCAGCGCACGAGCCGGAAGAAGGCGCGCAGCTCGTCGACGAACAGCGCCGGCTGCTCGCAGCGCCGCGAAGTGGCCGCCGCGCGGCGGCTCGCCCCAGTGGCGGATGTCGGTGAAGCGGCGCTCGGCCCAGCGGCGCGACGGCCGCTGGAGCTCCTTGCGGGAAGACCGAGCAGCCGGCCGGGCACGGCGACCGCGTCGGTCGACGTCGCCGGAGATACACGCGCGACGTCGCGGATGCTCTCCCAGTAGAGGCGCGCCGCCGACGCGCCGGTGCGCGGGCAGCCAGTAGAGCATCACGTTGTCGAGCAGCTGGTCGCGCGGGAGGACGTCCTCGAGGTCGCCGTCGTGGTCGGTCCACGCCCAGAACTTCTCGACGATCCAGGCGCCAGCGCGGCGGGCGAGTCGACGAGCGCGTAGCCGAGCGTCTGCGGCCGGGTGCGCCTGCTGCGTCGAGTAGCCCGAGTCCCACTCCGCGCGTGCGCGTCGAGGTCGGCGAGCGCGGCCCGCTCCGCGTCGGTGAGCTCGCCGAACGTCGCCGGGTCGGGCGGCGCGAGCGGCGGCATCGAGGTGGATGCCGGCGACGCGGTCGGGGTCGCTGCTGCGCCGAGGCTGGCGGTGATGCTCGTGCCCCAGTCGCCGCCCGGCCGCGCCGTAGCGGTCGTAGCCGAGCCGCGCCATCAGCTGCGCCCAGGCGTCGGCGATCCGCTCGACGCCCCAGCCGGTGCGCGGCCGGCTTGTCGCTGAAGCCGTAGCCCGGGCAGCGACGGGCAGACGACGTGGAACGCGTCGGCGCGGGTCCGGCGGGTCGGTCAGCGGGCCGAGGACGTCGAGGAACTCGACGACCGAGCCGGGCCAGCCGTGGGTGAGGACGAGCGGCAGCGCGCCGGGGTGCGGCGAGCGGACGTGCAGGAAGTGGATCGCCGAGCCCGTCGAGCTCGCGTGCGGAACTGCGGCAGCGCGTTGAGCCGCGCCTCGGTCGCGCGCCAGTCGTAGCCGTCGGCCCAGTACGCGCACAGCTCCTGCAGCGTAGTCCAGCGGGACGCCCTGCGACCAGTCGCCGACCGGTCTCGCGCTCGGGCCAGCGGGTGCGCGCGCAGCCGCGTCGCGGAGGTCGTCGAGCTCGGCGTCGGGCACGGCGATCCGGAACGGCTCCCGCTGACCCGTCGGCGCGTCGACGCGGACGACCTGCCCGTACTCGGGGCAGGCCTCGTTCTCGCACTCCCAGACGTCGTCGCGGCCGTCGGCCAGGCCCTCGGTCGCGGGCTGGCCGCAGGTGGGGCAGACGGGGCGCTCGGCGGGCACGCGGCGGAGCATACCCGCGCGCCCCGGCGGGTAGCCCGGATGAGTGGACGCCACGCCGTATCCTGCCGGAGCGCCGGACAACCTGACCGCGCTGCGCGCGGCGGCGCAGGGTGCCGCGGCTGCGACCTCTACGGGCCGGCGACGCAGACCGTGTTCGGCGAGGGCCGGCAAGCGCTCGCGGCTGATGCTCGTCGGCGAGGTGCCCGGCGACCGCGAGGACCGCGCGGGGCACGTGTTCGTCGGGCCCGCCGGGCCGCGAGCTCGACCGGGCGCTCGAGGACGCGGGCATCGACCGCGCCGACGCCTACGTGACCAACGCGGTCAAGCACTTCAAGTTCGAGGAGCGCGGCAAGCGGCGGATCCACCAGAAGCCGAGCCGCTCCGAGGTCAAGGCGTGCCTGCCGTGGCTGGCGCCGAGCTGGCGTCGTCGCGCCCGAGGCGCTCGTCCTGCTGGGCGCCACCGCGGCGCAGGCGCTGCTCGGCGCCGGACTTCCGCCTGACGCGCGAGCGCGGCCGGGCGCTCGACTCGAAGCTCGCACCGCTCGTGACCGCCACGATCCACCCGTCGGCGATCCTGCGCGCCCGCGACGACGCCGCGCGCGCCGCCGAGCGGAGCGCGTTCCGTGCCGACCTCGCGCTCGCGGCGGCGTACTCTCGCGCGTGGAGGGGGCTAGCCCGCCGAGATCGCCTGGACGAGCTCGCCCGGTCTTCTCGTCCTCGGCGTGGCGCGCGATGTCGGCCTGGCTGACCATCCCGACGAGCCGCTGGCCGTCGATCACCGGCAGGCGGCGGACCTGGTGCTGCGCCATCGTCTTCAGCGCCTCGGCGATCGAGTCGTCGGCGCCGATCGTCACGGGCTTGCCCTCGCCGAGGTCGCCGGCGCGCGTCGACGCCGGGTCCTTGCCGGCGGCGATCACCTTCACCACGATGTCGCGGTCGGTGATCATGCCCTTCAGACGATCGTCGTCGCCGCAGATCGGCATCGCGCCGACCCCGAGCTCGGCGAGCTTCTTCGCAGCGTCGAGCACGGTCGCGTTCTCGCCGATGCACTCGCAGCCGTCGCTCATGATGTCCCGGGCCGTCCCGCTCATGCCAGCCTCCCTGGTCGCTTGCCGGCAGCCTACCCGGGCGCCGCGCCGCGCAACAGGCGGGTTCGGGTGAGGACGCGAGAGCGTGTACTTCACTGAATCGGTGGATATAGTGCCGACGATGCCGCCGCTCCGGTCCTACCTCGTCTGCGCGACGCCGCGCAGCGGGAGCACGCTGCTCTGCCACCTGCTCGACCAGACGGGCTCGCCGGCCACCCGGAGGAGTACTTCGAGGCGCTCCGGCACTCCGGCCTCCCGCGCCGGCCCGCAGGAGTACTTCGACCGCGAGCGGCACGCGAACATCGTCGAGCGGCTCGCGTTCCGCGAGATGCCCGACGGCGCCGGAGCCGACGCCGAGCCCGCTGTGGCGGCCCGAGACCTACGACCGCTACCTCGACTGGGCGATCGAGCGAGGGGACGACGGACAACGGCGTGTTCGGCGCGAAGCTCATGTGGGGCTACCTCGGCGACTTCGCCGACGCTGGTCCGCGGCATCGACGGGCAACGCGGGCCTGACCATCCCGCAGCTGCTCGACCGCGCGTTCCCCGGACCTCCGCTACGTGCGCATCACCCGCGAGGACAAGGTCCGCCAGGCCGTCTCGCTGTGGAAGGCGGTGCAGACGCAGGCGTGGCGCAAGGACGCCGGCGGCGGCGCCGAAGGTCGAGCCGGTGTTCTCGTTCCGCGCGATCAACTACCTCGTCCGCCTGCTCACCGCCCACGACGCCTCGTGGGACGCGTACTTCCTCGGCCTCGGCCACGAGCCGCTGAAGGTCACCTACGAGGAGCTGGCCGAGGCGCCCGAGCCGGTCGATCGCGCCGCGTGCTCGAGCACCTGGGCATCGCCGGTGCCCGGACGACGCTGCGGATCGAGCGGCCCGCGCTCGCAGGTCCAGGCCGACGAGCTGTCCGAGGACTGGGTCGCGCGCGTCAACGAGCACCTCGCCGCGCTCGAGGAGCCCGACGCCCGCGTCGCCACCTAGCGCTGCTCGCGCACGACCTCCGCGGCGGCCTTGTCGTCGCGCAGGCCGAGGAAGCGCGGGTGGCGCAGGCGGCCGTCGCGCGTCCACTCGCTGAAGCCGATCTGCGCGACGAGCTCGCGGCTCGACCCAGGTGACGTGGCGCTCGCGGACGCGTCCGCGAACGGCGGAGTCGTCGCGGCGCAGCGGCGCGAGCCGCGCCGGCGAGGTCGCGCAGCGTCGCGCTGCGTGAAGCCGGTGCCGACCTTGCCCGCGTAGCGCAGCGCGCCGTCCTCGTAGTGGCCGAGCAGCAGCGCGCCGAGGTCGGTGCGGCTCCCGCGCGGCGCCGTGAAGCCGCCGATCACCAGCTCCTGCTCGGCCGAGCACTTGAACTTGAGCCAGTCGCGCGAGCGCCCGTGCGTGTACGGGCGAGTCGGCGCGCTTGGCGATCAGGCCCTCCCAGCCCTTCTCGCACGCCTCGCGCGAAGAACGCCTCGCCGTCGTGGTTGCGGTGCGAGGACAGGCGCAGCGGCCCGTGCCACGAGAGCGCGTGGCGGAGCAGCGACTTGCGCGCGCGCAGCGGCAGCGCGGTCGTGTCGTGGCCGGCGAGATGGAGCAGGTCGAAGACGTAGAAGAAGATCGCCGCCGGGTGCTCGCCGCGCTGCTGGAGCCGCGCGAAGCTGGTCTGCGACCCGGCGAAGGCGACGACCTCGCCGTCGATCACGAGGTCGCGTGGCGGGGTCGCCGGCGAGCGCCTCCGCGACCTCGGGGAAGCGGCCGTTCAGGCTGAGGTCGTTGCGCGACCGCAGCCGGACCTCGCTCGCTCGCGCCTTGCTCGCCAGGCAGCGGATGCCGTCCAGCTTGCGCTCGAAGATCCAGCCGTCGTCGGAGAAGCGGTCGTCGGTCAGCACCGCCTTCATCGCCTCGACCTCGTCCGGGCGCGGCGCCGGCCTGAGCAGCGCGCGGTCGGCGTCGGAGAGGATCGCGAACGGGTCGCTCATCCGGCGGTCTCGATCGTGCGGCCGCTGACGACCGACTCGGGCCGGGTGGCGACCGGGTCGCCGGCGTCCGCCGCCTCGTCGCGGCGCTTGACGAGCAGCCACTGCGGCGTGCCGTCCGTGCGCTGCAGCGTCCAGCCGCCGCGCAGCTTCTCCCCGTCGAGCCAGAACGACAGGTGGCCGGCGGCGATCGCGTCCGCGACCGGCCCGTCGGTGAGGCTGCGATACGTCCCGGCGTCCCAGATGATCACCGCCGCCGGCCCTCGTAGTCGCCGTGCGCGAGCGCGTGGTCGCCGACCTGGACGGCGAGCCGCTTCTCGCGCGGGTCCGTCGACGGCCCCTTCGGCACCGCCCACGACTTCAGCACGCCGGCCGCCTCGAGCCGGAGGTCGAAGTGCAGCGAGCGGGCCTGTGCTGCTGGATCACGAACCGCACGCCGACATCCTGCCGCATCGGCGTGCGGGTCACCGTTGCTGCTCTGAGGGCCGCGTGCTCGCCGGTGAGGCTGCCGGCGAACTCCTCGGCGCTCATCGGCTGCGAGAACATCGGGTAGTCGAACTTGATCGCGTTCTCGTGCTCCTCGGCCGAGGTGGCCGCGACGCAGTCCGACAGCGTCACCACCTGGTAGCCCTTCTCGTAGCCGGTCCGCATCGTCGACTCGACGCAGCAGTTGGTGAGGAAGCCGCCGAGCGCGATCGTCGTGATCCCGCGGCGCGCAGGATGAAGTCGAGGTTCGTCGTCGCGAAGGCGTCGAGCCCCCGCTTGCCCTCGACGACGATGTCGCCCCGCTGCGGCGCCAGGGCGTCGACGATCTCGGCGCCCCACGAGCCCTTCACGAACGCGGTCGAGTCGACGACGCCCTTGAGGATCCCGTACGGGTGGTCGGCGAGCTCGCCGAAGCCCTCGCACGAACGTGATCGGCGCGTGCACGATGGTGGCGCCGGCGGCACGCGCGGCCGCGACGAGCGTGCGCGTGTTGTCGAGCATCCCCGTCTCTCCATCACGCCCGCGACGGCGCCGTGCAGCGCGCCGCCCTCCGAGGTGAAGTCGTTCTGGTACTCGATCAGCACCACGGCGGTCCGGCTGGGATCGATCGACATGTTGCGCTCCTCTCGTCCGGCGGTCGTTCCCGAGCGTACCGGGGGCCTCTAGGCCGCGACCGCGGCGCGGGCGAGCTCGCCGATCCGCGCCCAGGCGTGCGCGCACGAGCTCCGGGCGCACCATCCAGCTCCCGCCCACGGCCGCCACCGTCGGCTCGGCGAGGTACGCGGCGGCGTCCTCGGGGCCGACGCCGCCGGTCGGCACGAGCCGCATCGCCGGGAACGGCCCGGCGAGCGCCCGCACCGCGGCGACGCCGCCGAGCGCCGCTGCCGGGAAGAGCTTGACCGTCCCGAAGCCGAGCGCCCGGGCCGCCTGCAGCTCGCTCGGCGTGGCGACCCCCGGCAGGAGCGGCAGATCGAGCGCCCGCGCGCGCTCCACCGTCGCGCGGTCGAGCCCGGGGCTCACGAGGAACCGCGCGCCGGCGGCGGCGGCACGATCGGCGTCGGCGGCGTCGAGCACGCTCCCGGCGCCGACGAGCAGGCGCGCGTCGTCGCGCAGGCGCTCGAGCGCGGGGACGGCCGCCTCGGTCCGCAGCGTGATCTCGAGGCAGCGCATGCCGGCGCCGAGCAGGGCGTCCGCGAGGGGGCGGGCGGCGTCGGCGTCGTCGAGCACGATCACCGGGAGCACGCGCTGCCCGGCGAGCGCGTCCAGGAAGGCGGTCACGCGGGGACGAACGCGAACGCGCGCGCCGGGTTGTCGACGAAGATCGTGTGCGCCAGCTCGTCGCCGAGCTCGCGCGCGAGCCGCGGGCGGAAGCGGGCGAACACGTAGTCCATCCCGGGGCCGCCGCCGTAGGCGCGCAGCATGTTCGAGCGCCCCGTGTCCCCGCCGATCAGCAGCCGCTGCTCGAGCCCGAGCGCCGCGAGGTCCGCGATGAAGGTCAGCAGCGTCGAGTCGGGCCAGTACTTCGTCCGGCCCGGCCCGTCGAGCTGGAGCCACGCGCCCGACGCCGCCGTCTCGGCGTGCTCGCCGGGATCGGGGTTGCGGTCGACGTGCGCGAGGATGATCGACGCCGGCGCGGCGCCGAGCGCGGTGAGCCGCTCGACGAGCGCGCCGCCGTGCGTGCCGTGCTGGGTGTGGACGCCGATCGGCGCGCCGGTGCGGCGGTGCGCCGCGGCCGCGGCCTCCAGCACGCGGCCCTCGAACTCCGTCACGTGGTGGTAGCTCGCGCCGCACTTGATCAGCCCGGCGCGGATCGCGCCGTCGTCCATCCCGCCGGTCAGCTCGCCCGTGAAGCGGTCCGCGAGCCGCTCGGGCGGCACGGCGCGCAGCGGATCGTCGGCCCGGTAGTGCGCGTCGCGGTGGAGTCCCGGTGGCGGCGACCACGTGGAGGCCCGCGCGCTCGGCGACGGCCTGCAGGCCGGCCGGGTCGCGGCCGAGGCCGATCGGCGTCCAGTCGACGATCGCGCGCGCCCCGGCCGCCGCCACCGTGCGCGCCTCGGCGACGCTGCGGTCGACGTCGAGGAAGTCCTCGCCCGGCTGCAGCGGGGTCGTGAGGAACAGGTGCTCGTGGGCGTCGCACGGCCCGAGCTCCGCGGGGGCGATGTCGCCGCCCACCGTCCGCACGATCGCGCCGGTCACAGCGGGAGCGGCTCGAACCAGAGGTCGATCGGCTTGGCCGTCCCGCGCGGGTCGAACCCGGCCAGGTCCACGCGCCGCCCGGAGCCGGCCGACTGGTACGCCGCGAACATCGCGAGCTGCGCGAACCGCCCGTCCTCGCCCGTGGCGATCGGGGTCTCCTCGCCGCGCACGCAGCGCGCGAAGTGGAGGAGCTCCTGCGGGAAGCCGTAGTTCCAGAGCTCCTCGAAGACCGGGAACGTCCAGCCGGTCGTGTCCGGCGCCTTCTCGACCGCGTAGTCGTAGCCGCGCTCGCTGAACGCGGTCAGCGCGTTGCCCTGGAGCAGGTTGGCCGACACGTGCCCGCCGCTCCCGAACACCTCGATGCGGTCGTCCATCCCGCCCTGGCGCGCCCAGCTGTCCTCGACGAGCGCGACCTTGCCGCCCGCGAACTCGAGGATCACGAACGCGTTGTCGTCGGCGCGCGTCCGCTCCTGGTGCACGTACGTCCCGAGCTGGGCGGTCACCGAGACGAGCTCCGGGCGGTCGAGGAACCAGTTCGCGAACGCGATCCCGTGGCAGCCCAGGTCCATCAGCGCGCCGCCGCCCGACTGCTCGATGTCCCAGAACCAGTCGGTGTGCGGGCCGAAGTGCTTCTCGGACTGCTTGACGAGGTAGACGTCCCCGAACGCGCCCTGGTCGGCCATGTGCTTGGCCTTGACGTACTTCGGCGTGAAGAACAGCTCCTCGGCGTACATCAGGAGGACGCCCTGCTCGCGGCAGGTGTCGATCATCAGATCGGCCTCCTCCATCGTCATGCAGAACGGCTTCTCGCAGACGACGTGCTTGCCGGCGCGCGCGATGTCGAGCGTCAGCGCGCAGTGCTGCCGGTTGGGCGCCGTGATCGTGACCATCTCGATCTCCGGCTCGGCCAGCAGCTCGTGGTGGTCGGTGTACCAGCGCGGGACCCCGTAGCGCCGCGCGAGGCGCTCGGCGTTGCCGGGCGTCGGTGAGGCGATCGCGACCACCTCGATCGCCTCGCCCAGCTGCTGGATCGACGCGCAGTGGCACTCGGCCTGGAACTGCGAGCCGATGATCCCCACCTTGACCTTGCCGCTCATCGGCGCACTCACTCCTCGGTGTCGGTTGTCCGCAGGGCACGCGCGAGCCGCCGCGCGTGCTCGGCGTAGGCGGCGTCGAACAGCGCGCGCGAGCGCTCGGCGCCGACCAGGCTCGGGCTGGTGATCACCGGCGGCAGCGCGCCGATCGCGTTGAGCCGGACCGCGGTGCGGGCCTTGAGCTCGTTCGCGAGCGCGACCGCGGTGATCGTGGAGCCCGGGGCCACCGGCGTGTCCAGGCCGTCCAGCGCGACGAGCGCGTCGCCCGGCGGGGTGCGCAGGTCGAGCACGACGTCCGCGTGGTCGAGCAGGCGGGTGCCGCTCGAGTGGCCGGACGCCGAGGCCCGCGACGCCTCGACCGCGGTCACCGCGATCACGGGGAGGCCGCGCTCGCGGGCGCCGATCGCCATCTCGATCGGCACCGCCGTCGTGCCGCCGGCGCTGAACACGATCATCACGTCGGGCGGCGCCAGCCGGAAGTTCGCGAGGATCGCCTCCGCGAGGCCCTCGACGCGCTCGATGAACATCGCCTGGCGCTGGCCGTTGGCGCCGGCGACCTGCGTGTGGAACGTCATCGAGAGCTCCACGAGCGGGTGGAAGCCCGGGTACGACCCGTAGCGCGGGAACAGCTCCTCGACCGCG
Source organism: uncultured Solirubrobacteraceae bacterium (assembly GCA_963791405.1). Taxonomy (GTDB): domain Bacteria; phylum Actinomycetota; class Thermoleophilia; order Solirubrobacterales; family Solirubrobacteraceae; genus DASQMT01. The sequence goes on from CAWBSJ010000016.1 coordinate 142,654, forward strand.
ATCCGCGAGTGGCCCGTGCCGAACGCGTGCGCGAGCCCGCCCGCGCCGATCGCCTCGGCGCAGAGCGCCGCGGCGCGCTCGAGCGCGTCCTCCTGGCCGCGCTCGAGGTCGTCCAGCAGCGCCCGCGCCGCGGCGAGGAACGTCACCCGACGATCTCCGGGTCCAGCTCGACCGGCTCCCAGCGGCCGGACTTCATCGAGCGGTAGCAGGCGTCGAGCGTGGCGTTGACGATGTAGCCGTCGACGAAGTCCTCGCGCGGCTCGGCGCCGGTCAGGTAGCACTCGACGAAGTGCCGCAGCTCCTCCTGGTAGCCGTAGTGCCGCGCCTCGTCGGGGATCGGGTAGACGAAGCCCGTCTCGGCGTCGGCCTTCTCCATCAGGTAGCCCGCCGGGCGCCCGATGAAGCCCCACACGGACGTCGCGGTCGAGTCGGTGATCAGCCGGCCCTCGGTGCCCGCGACCTCGTTGCGGAGCTCCATGCCGCCCTTGGTCGACCACGACGCCTCGGTGATCGACATGCCGCCGTGCTCGAACCGGACGAGCGCGATCGCGTTGTCCTCGCCGGTCGTCTTGTCGCCGTGCGTCATCGTCGCGCCCCAGGCGAACGCCTCGGTGATCCGGTGCTCCTTGCCGAAGAAGTAGCGCGCCGCCTCGATCGTGTGGCAGCCGAGGTCGAGCAGCGCGCCGCCGCCGGCGGTCTCGGCGTCCCAGAAGTGCTCCGCGTGCGGGCCCGGAGTGGCCCTCGCGCGCCCGCACGGTGAGCACGTCGCCGATCGCGCCCGCCTCGATCATCTCGCGCGCCCGCATGACGTTCGGGCTGAACACCTCGGTCTCGGCGTAGCCGGCCATCACGCCGGCGTCGCGCACGACGCGCACCATCTCCGCCGCCTCCGCGGCGTTGCGCGCGAGCGGCTTCGTGCAGATGATCGCCTTGCCCGCGCCGGCGGCGGCGCGGGCGGCCTCGAGGTGCAGGTGGTTCGGCAGCGCGATGACGACGATGTCGACCTCGTCGTCGGCGCACAGCTCGCCGATGTCCGTGTACTGCCGGGCGATCCCGCGCGCCTCGCCGAAGCGCGCCGCGCGCTCGGCGCTGCGCGAGTAGTTCGCGACGGCGGCGGCGGCCGGGACGTCGCGGAGGCCGTCCATGTAGAAGTCGGCGACGAAGCCCGAGCCGAGGATGCCCAGGCGCGCCGTGCGGGTTGGCTGGTTGATGGTCGTCGCTCCTTCGTGGGTGGTGGTCATGCCGCGATCTCCAGTGCGCCGACGTCGGCGCCGTCCGCCGCCAGGCGGCGGCGCAGCTCCCGCACGTCGACGTCGCGCGGGACCGTGCCGCCGGCCGCGCACAGCGCCGCGGCCGTGCCGGCCGCCTGGCCCATCGCCATGCAGGTCGCCATCGAGCGCGCGGACGCGTGCGCGTCGTGGGTCGCGCTGAAGCAGCGCCCGGCGACGACGACGCCCTCGACGGCCTGCGGCACCAGGCAGCGGAAGGGGATCCCGTAGGTCGCCCCGTCCTCCAGGTAGGCCCAGCGCGTGTCGGAGCCGGCGTGGTGGTCCTCGATCGGCGCGCCGCAGCGGGCGATCTGGTCGGGGAACTGGGTCGCGGCGAGCACCTCCGCCGTGGTGAGCCGGTGCTCGCCGTGGATCCGCCGGCTCTCGCGCACCCCGATCGCCGGGCTGGTGGAGACGAGCACCGCGCGCTCGAAGCCGGGGACGCGGTCGCGCAGGAAGCGGAAGTACTCGTGCGACTGGCGCCGGCCCTCCAGCTCGGCGGCGGTCAGCGCGTCGGGATCGGTCGCGTCGACGCCCGCGATCCGGGTCATGAGGCACATCACGACCCCCTCCTGCGGCGTGCGGTGGATCGATCCCTCCAGGCGCGGCAGGCGGTACGCGCCCTCGTCGACCGCCTCGCGGATGAGCCGCCACAGCGTCTCCTTGGGCGCCATCTTCGCGGCGTCCACGCCGGCGAGCCGGAAGACCGTCGAGAGCGACTGCGTCCGCCCGTCCGGCGCGTCGTACGGCGCGCCGGTCAGGTGGCAGATGTCCGCGTCCCCGCTGGCGTCGACCACGACCCGGGGCCGGATCGTCCGGACGCCGCCCTTCGTCGCGAGCTGCACCGCGTCGACGCGGCCGTCGGCGTCGCGCCCGGCCGCGAAGGCGAAGCTGTGCAGCAGCAGCCGCACGCCGGCCTCGGTGGCCAGCGCCTCCCAGACGCGCTTGAGCGTCTCCGGGTCGTAGGTGACGCCGGTGCCCGCGCCGTAGGTGTTCGGCCGCTCGAAGCACGCGTCCTCCGCGCGGAGCCCGGCGACCACGTCGTCGGGGATGCCGGAGATCACCTTGTGCGCGACCGCGCCCGGCGTGTAGAACGCGTAGAAGGTGTCGAGGACGCTCGTCGACGTGCCGCCGAGGAAGCCGAGCCGGTCCACGAGCAGCGTGTCCGCCCCGGCGCGGGCCGCGGCGATGGCGGCGGTCGCGCCGGCCGATCCCGCGCCGACCACGAGGACGTCAACGCGCTGGTCGCCTCCGCTCATCTGTGCAACCATACGCTCATATGAGCGACCTTGCAAAGGTGCAGATCGCGCAACTGCACTACGTCGAGGAGCTGTCGAAGCAGGACATCGCCACGCGGCTGGGGATGTCGCGCTTCAAGGTCGCCCGGCTGCTCGCCCAGGCGCGGACGGACGGCCTCGTGCGGATCGAGATCGACGAGCCGCTCCCCGTCGACGCGCCGGCGGGCCGCGCGCTCGAGCGCGCCTTCGGCCTCGACCTGGCGGTCGTCACGACCGAGCCCGGCATGCTCGCGCGCGCCGGCGCCGCCTGGCTCCCGGAGTGGCTCGGCGACGGGCGGGTGCTCGGCGTCGGCTGGGGCCGGACGCTCGCCGCGCTGGCCGGCGCGCTCGACCCGCGCCCCGAGCTGCGCGCCGACGTCGTCCAGGTCTGCGGGGCGATCGCCGGGCTCGCGGCGGGCACGACGTCGATGGAGGTGGCGCTGCGGCTCGCGGAGAAGCTGGGCGGCGACGCCGCCGTGCTGGCGGCGCCCGCCGTCGCCAGCCGCCGCGCCCGCGACGAGCTGCTCGCCAACGCGGCCGTCGCCCCGACCGTCGCCCGCTGGGCGGGTCTCGACCTCGTGCTCGCGGGCATCGGCGGGCACCTGCCGGGTGCGCCGCCCACGGCCGTCGGCCACCTGCTCGTGCACTCGTTCGACGCCGACGGCGGCCTGCTGCGACGGGCGTCCCACCGAGCAGGCGATCGCGATCGACGCGGACCGGCTGCGCGCCACGCGGGTGATGGCCGTCGCCGGCGGCGACGACAAGCACACCGCGGTGCTCGCGGCGCTGCGGTCCGGCCTGCTCGACGTCCTCGTCTGCGACGCCGCCACCGCGGCCCACGCGCTCGCGGCATGAGCGCCGCGCTCGTCACCGGCGCGGGCGGGGGCATCGGCGGCGCCGTGTGCACCGCGCTCGCGGCGTCCGGCATGCAGGTCCTGGGCGTCGACCGCGCGACGGTCGCGCTCGACGGCGTCCGCGGCCACACCGCCGAGCTGACCGACGAGGAGCAGGTCGCCGGCGCGATCGCGGCGGCCGAGGCCGCCTTCGGCCGGCTCGACGTCGTCGTCAACTGCGCCGGGCGGCAGCGGCCGCCGCGCCGGCGACGGGCCCGTCGACGCGATCCCGCGCGCGGGCTGGGACGCGACGCTCGAGACCAACCTCACGAGCGTCTACCTCGTCTGCAAGCACGCGGTGCCGGCGCTGCGCCGCGCGGGCGGCGGGGCGATCGTCAACCTCGCGTCGGTGCTGGGGCTCGTCGGCGGGGACCGCGACTTCGCGACGCACGCCTACGCCGCCTCCAAGGGCGCGATCGTGTCGCTGACGCGCGCGATGGCCGTCACCTACGCGCCCGAGGGGATCGCCTGCAACGTCGTCTGCCCGGGGCTGATCGCGACGCCGATGAGCGCGCGGGCCCAGGACGACCCGGCGATCCGCGCCCGGCTCGCCGAGCTCCAGCCGCTGACCGCGGACTTCGGCCGCCCGGAGGACGTCGCCGCCGCGGTCGCGTACCTCGCCGGTCCCGGCGCCCGCTTCACGACCGGCGCGGTGCTGACCGTCGACGGCGGCTGGACGGCGCGGTGACGCGGCTGCTCGGCCTCGACCTGGGCGGCTCGCAGATCAAGGGATGCGTCGTCGAGGACGACCGCGTCGTCGGCTCGGCGGCGGTCGACACGGCGTCCGCCGACGGCCCCGAGGCCGTCCTGCGGCGCGTCGTCGCCCTCGGGCGGGAGCTCGCGCGCGAGCACGGCGAGCCGGCCGCGGCGGGGCTCGGCCTGCCCGGGCACTTCGACGCCGGCGGCGCGGGCGTGCTGCTGCCGAACCTCGCGGGGGACTGGGTCGGGCGCCCGATCGCGCGGCCCGTGGCGGAGGGCCTCGGGCTCGAGGTCGCGCTGATCAACGACGTCCGGGCCATGACCCTCGCCGAGCTCCGGCTGGGCGCCGGCCGCGGCGCCCGCGACCTGGTCTGCGTCGCGCTCGGCACCGGCGTCGGCGGCGGCGTGGTGATCGACGGGCGGCTGCACCTCGGCCTCGGCCACGCCGGCGAGATCGGGCACGTGACCGTCGAGCCCGACGGCCCGCTCTGCGGCTGCGGCAACCGCGGCTGCCTCGACCGGGTGGCCGCGGCGGCCGCGATCGCGGCCGCGGCCGGCACCGCGTCGGTCGCCGACGCCGTCGCGGCCGCGGGCGCCGGCGACGCGCGCGCCCGGGCGGCGCTCGCGCGGGCCGGCCGCCACGTCGGGTTCGCGCTCGCGGGCGCGGTGGTCCTGCTGTGGCCGGAGCGGATCGTGGTCGGCGGCGGCGTGGCGCGCGCCGGGGACCTGATCCTCGAGCCGCTCCGCGCGGAGCTGCGCGACCGCGCGCGGGTCGCGCCCGTCGACCGCATCGCCGTCGTCCCCGCCGAGCTCGGCGCGGGCGCGGGCGCGGTCGGCGCGGCGCTGTGGGCCGGTACGCTCCGCCCACGTGGCGAAGGGCGAGTACACGATGCTCGAGCTGGCGGGCCATGAGGTCCGCCTCTCCAACCCGGCGAAGGTCTACTTCCCGGGTCCCGGCTGGACCAAGCTGGACCTCGCCGAGTACTACGTGACGGTCGCCGACGCGGCGCTCGTGCACCTGCGCGAGCGCCCGACGGTGATGAAGCGCTTCGTCAACGGGATCATGGAGGAGCCGATCTGGCAGAAGCGGGTGCCGCAGAAGGTGCCCGAGTGGCTGCAGACGGCGACGGTCGCGTTCCCGTCGGGCCGGACCGCCGAGGAGCTCGTGGCCAACGACGAGGCGCATCTCGCGTGGGCCGTCAACCTCGGCGTGATCGACTTCAACCCCTGGCCGGCGCGCCGCGCCGACCTCGACGCGCCGGACGAGCTGCGCGTCGACCTCGACCCGGGCGACGGCGTGCCGTGGGACGCGGTGCGCCGCACGGCGATGGTCGTCCGCGACGTGCTCGCCGAGCACGGGCTGCGCGGCTACCCGAAGACGTCCGGGTCGAAGGGGATCCACGTCAACGTCCGGATCGTGCCCGGAGTGGGACTCGCTCGGCGTCCGCCGCGCGGCGCTGGCCCTGGCGCGCGAGGTCGAGCGCCGCGCACCCGACCTCGCGACGAGCAAGTGGTGGAAGGAGGAGCGCCACGGCGTGTTCGTCGACTACAACCAGAACGCTCGCGACCGCACCGTCGCCTCCTGCTACTCGGTCCGCCCGACCCGCGACGCGCGCGTGTCGTGCGCGCTCGCCTGGGACGAGGTGCCCGACGTCGAGCCGGCCGACCTGCGGATCGACACCGTGCCCGAGCGGCTGCGCACGACCGGCGACCCGGCGGCGGACATCGACCGCGAGCCCGGGACGCTCGACGCGCTGCTCGAGCTCGCGCGGCGCGACGAGGAGGAGGGCCTCGGCGACGCGCCGTGGCCGCCGCACTTCCCGAAGCAGAAGGGCGAGCCCAAGCGCGTGCAGCCGAGCCGCGACGCCGACCGCCCGACGCACCGCGGCCGCGCCGGCGACCCGCAGCCGGGCGGCCCGCCGCCCGGCGTCAACCTCGGCACGTCGCAGCGCGGGTTCGGCTCCAAGCCCCGGACCGGCCAGGGGCACGCCGAGGAGTTCGACGACGACTAGGCGCGGGCGAGCCGCAGCGCGGCCGCCAGCAGCGCGACGCCGATCGCGCTGCCGCACGCCCAGGCGGCGGCCATGCCCCCGGTCGGCGGCGCGAGGTCGAAGAAGTCGCGCCCGGCGGGGATCGCGCAGACGAGCACGAAGCCGAGCGCCATCAGCGCGCACAGGCCGATGACCGCGTAGCGCCGCCGGCCCGGCTCGTCCTCGAGCGCGATGACGATCGCGAGGCCGGCGGTGACGACGGTCGCGGCGGTCACCGTGCGCGCCTCCTCCAGCGTCGCCCCGAAGGCGTGGCGCGCGAGCAGGTAGCCCGCGAGGATGCCGGTCCCGGTCGGCGAGGCCGGCCGGGATCGAGAAGCGCGCGACCGCGCCCAGGAAGCCCGTCCGGCCGCCACGGGACCGGACGACGGCGCGAGCGCGAGGAAGAACGCGGGCACGCCGATGGTCAGCGACGACGTGAGCGTGAACTGGCGCGGCAGCAGCGGGAAGACGCCGGTGGTCAGCGCGATCGCGACGAGCAGATAGGCGGTGAACACGGCCTTGGCGACGAACAGCCGCGCGACGCGCTGGATGTTGCGCAGGATCTGGCGGCCCTCGTGGACCATCCGCGGGACCTCGCCGAACTCGCCGCTCACCAGCACGAGGTCGGAGACGGAGCGCGCCATCTGCGTCCCGCTGCCCTGCGCGATCGCGAGCCGCGCCTGCTTGAGCGCCGGCACGTCGTTGACGCCGTCGCCGAGCATGCCGACGTACTCGCCGCTCTCCGCGAGCACGCGCACGACGCGCGCCTTGTCCTCGGGCGAGATCCGCCCGATCGCGGGCGCCGCGTGCACCGCCTCGAGCAGCGCCGGGTCGGACTCGGGCAGGCTGCGGCCGTCGAGCGCGTCGCTGCGCGCCGGGATGCCGGCGTCGCGCGCGATCGCGCCGACCGTCGCCGGGCTGTCGCCGGAGACGACCTTCAGCGCGACCTCCTCCGCGGCGAAGAACGCGACGGTGGCGTCGGCGCTGTCGCGCAGCCGCTCGGCGAGGACGACGATCCCGAGCGGCTGCAGCGGCTCGGGGAGCGGCGCGTCCGGTGCGGGCGGCGGGAGCGGCGCGTCCGCGGCCGCCAGCGCGAGGACGCGGCGACCGCCGGACGCCTCCTCCGACGCGCGCTCGCGCAGGGCGCCGTGCTCACCGAGCAGCGCCTCGGGCGCGCCGAGCACGAGCCGGTCGCCGTCGAGCTCGAGCGCGCTCCAGCGGCGGCGCGAGGAGAACGGCACCTGGGCGGCGGGCTCGGCGGCGGCGTCGCCGTCGGCCAGACCCGCCGCGTGGACCGCCTCCAGCGTGGAGTTCCGCGACGGCGCGCTCGCGGCGTAGCGGCCGAGCGCGCTCGCCAGCCGCGGCTCCTCGACGCCCTCGGCGGGCACGAGCGCGACGACCCGCAGCGACGCCTCGGTCAGCGTGCCGGTCTTGTCCGTGCACATGACCGACACCGACGCGAGCGACTCGATCGCGTTGAGCTGCTGGGCGAGCACGCCGCGCCGCGCCATCTTCGCCGCCGAGACCGCGGCGGTCAGCGAGACGAGCAGGATGAGCCCCTCGGGGACGATGTTCACGACCGCCGCCGTCAGCGTCTCGACGGCCTGCGCCTGGCCGACGTCGCGGAGCGCGAGCGAGACCCCGAGCGCGACGGCGAGCGGCACCATCACCCCGACGAGGATGATCAGCAGCCGGTCCATCGCCTTCTCGAGCGGGGAGCGCGGGTGGCGGAACGCGCGCGCGGTCGACGCGAGCCGGGCGGCGCGGCTGTCGGCGCCGACGGCGGTCGCCTCGTACGCGCCGGCGCCCTCGACGGCGAACGACCCGGAGAGCACCTCCTCGCCGGCCGCGCGCAGCACCGGCTCGCTCTCGCCGGTCAGGTTCGACTCGTCGAGGGCGAGGCCGTCGCTCTGCAGCAGCGTGCCGTCGGCGACGATCTGGTCGCCGCCGGCGACCCGCACGAGGTCGCCCGCGACCACCTCGCCGATCGGCACCGCGCGCGCGGTCCCGTCGCGCACGACGGTGGCGGTCGGCGCGACCAGGGCGGCGAGCTTGTCCAGCGCGCGCTTCGCGCGGACCTCCTGGAACGTCCCGATCCCGATGTTCGCGAACGAGGATCCCGAGGAAGAGCGCGTCGCGCGGGTTCCCGAAGGCGATCGTCGCGGCGCCGAAGACCGCGAGGATCAGGTTGAAGATCGTGAACGTGTTCGCGATCGCGATCGAGCGGTAGGAGCGGCTCGAGCGCTCCTCGTGCTGCGAACCGCGCGCCTCGAGCCGCCGCTTCGCCTCCGCCTCGGTCAGCCCGGTCAAGGGCTACACGCTAACCGTCGGCGGCGCCGCCTACCGCAGCGCGCTGACCAGCGCGGCCGGGAACGGCGTGCAGAACCGCAGGTCGACGCGCGGCGCGGCCGGGACGGGCCAGCGCAGGTCGCGGCGGCAGAGGTCGGTCTGGATCGACCAGGTCATGAACGTGTGGCCCGGGACGTCCGTGAACGGCCCGCTCCGGCCCGCGCGGCCGACCAGCAGCACGGTCGGGTTCTCGAGCAGCGCGAAGCCGTCGGAGCCGGTGACGCACGTGACCACGACGGTGCCCCAGCGCGGGTCGGCGCGCGACACCTCGCCGTAGGGCGGGTCGATGACGCTGCCGCGGCCGTCCCACGCGCAGTCCGACGCGAACACCTCGTGGGTGCGCGGCTGGACCGGCCCCGGCTCGAAGCTCCCCGTCGCGTCGCTGTAGCGCCACTCCACCATCGCCCGCACCGAGGCGAGCTCCGCGGCGTCCATCGGACGCACGAGCCTGCGCGCGTCGCGCGGGTGGCGGCAGCGCGCCGCGGGGGTGAGCCCGAGGTCGGTCGCCACCGCGACGCCGGGCGTCCGGCGCCGGCAGAGCGTCGATCCCCTCCTCCCCGCGCCCGGCGGCGAACCGCACGCGCCAGCGGGCGTGCGAGCGCCGCAGCAGGAACGTCAGCCGCACGTCGGCGCGGTAGCGGTCGCTGACGATCGCGAGCGCCCACGACGGGTCGACGGACGACCGCACCGCGAGCACGTCGGCGGGGTTGCGGAACCCGGTCATCCGCCACTTCACGCGCCCGCGCCGGTCGAGCTCGATGCCGCTGACCTCGCCCTTCGGCGAGTCGGCGGCAGCGCGCAGCAGCGTCGTGCGCAGGCCGGGCGCGGCCGTCGTCGCGGCCTGCGCCGTCCCGGCGAGCGCGAGCGAGGCGGCCAGCCCCGCGAGAGCGATCCTCCGCACCCGGTGGAGCTTGACGACGGACCGCCCGCGGGGCACCCGCCCGAACGGGCGGTCTATCCGCCGAGCGCGGCGCCGAGCTCGTCCGCGAGCAGGTCGAGCTCGTCCGCGGAGACGACCAGCGGCGGCCGGATCTTCAGCGTGCCCCCGTCCGGGCCCGGTCACGCCGATCAGCACGCCGCGCTCCGCGCAGGGCGTTGACGATCGCGGCCGCCCGGTCCGCGCCGACGTCGACGCCCGCCATCAGCCCCCAGGAGCGCACCGCACCGACCCCGGGCAGCGCGTCCAGCCGCGCACGCAGCTGGGCGCCGCGCTCGCGCCGCGCGCTCCACGAGCCGCTCGTCCTCGATCACGTCGAGCACCGCGAGGCCCGCGGCGGCGGCGACGGTGTTGCCGCCGAACGTGGAGAAGTAGTCCGTCGCCTCGATGAACGGGTCGGCGAGGTCGGCGCGGGTGATCACCGCGGCGACCGGGAAGCCGTTGCCCATCGGCTTGCCGAGCGTGACGAAGTCCGGCGCGACGCCGGCCGCGGCGACGCTCCACAGCGCCTCGCCGGTGCGGCCGAACCCCGCCTGGACCTCGTCGGCGACGTAGAGCCCGCCGTGGGCGCGCGTGGCCTCGGCGGTGCGCCGGATCCAGTCGTGCGCGGGGCCGAGCATGCCGTCGCTGATGAACGAGCCGTCGACGACGGTCGCCGCGAGCTCGAGCCCCGCGCACGCCGCCGCGACGTCCGGGTGGCCCGGATGCGGCAGCGCGGCCGGGGGGCCGGGCGGGTCGAGCAGCGCGACGTCATGCGGCGCGTCGCCGTGCTGCCAGCTCTCCGGCGAGAGGGCGAACGTCGCCTCGGTGATGCCGTGGTACGCGAAGCGGGTCACCAGCACGCCGCGCCGGCCGGTCGCGAAGCGCGCGATCCGCAGCGCGAGGTCGTTCGCCTCGCTGCCGGAGTTGACGAACAGCACGCGGTCGAGCCCGGGCGGCGCCGAGGCGATCAGCCGCTCGGCCAGCGCGACGCTCCCCTCGTGCAGGTAGCGCGTGTTCGTGTTGAGCGTGGCGAGCTGGCCGGCGGTCGCGCGGACGACGGCCGGGTGGGAGTGCCCGACGACCGGGACGTTGTTGTAGGCGTCCAGGTAGCGGCGCCCGTCGGCGCCGATCAGCCAGGCGCCCTCGCCGCGCACGACGTGGAGCGGCTCGTCGTAGCTGAGCGTCTGCGGGCCGAGCGCCCGGTCGCGCGCGCGGCGGAGCTCCGCGTCGGCGCGCCGCGGCCGGAGCGCGTCGCCGCGCGCGAGCGCCGCGACGTCCTCGGCGAAGCGCGCGAAGCCGATCGCGTCGATCTCGTGGAGCAGCCGGACGGCGCCGTCGACGTCGTCGAGCACGTCGACGTCGTCCCCGCGGACGTGCTTGGACATGATCACCGCGGTGATCGCCAGCCGCGCGGCGATCAGGTCCCCGAGCACGTCGGCCTCGTCGGGCTCGAGCGGGGTGACGGAGCGGTACCCGGCGATCATCGGCGCGATCGCGCCGAGGGCGTCCGCGCGCCCGTTGATCACGTCCGCCACGGTCACGGCGAGGTCGCACACGAGCGCGGTGTGGGTCATGTCGCCGAAGTCGATGATGCCGCTGACGGCGCCGGCGTCGTCGACGAGCACGTTCGCGCGGCCCAGGTCGTTGTGGACGACCTGTGCGCGCAGGCCGCCGAGCACCGGCGCGACCCGCTCGGCGAAGCGGTCGAGCGCGGTGGCCACGACGGCGCGGTCCGCCGCCGCGACGACGCCGGCGTCCGCGCGCTGGTCGCCGGCGCGGGCGATGTCCCAGGCGATCTCGTAGCGCGCCGCGGGATGGAAGAAGCCGCGCAGCCCCCGGCCGACCAGCGCAGCCGTGCGCGCCCAGCCGTACAGCGCGCGCTCGCCGAGCTCGTCGGCCTCCGGGTGGTGGCCCGCGAGGAACGTGAACAGGCGGGCGAAGCAGGTCCGGCCGGCGTCGTCCTCGACCGGGCGCCAGAGCGCGCCGTCGCGCGCCGGGACGACCTGCGCGACCGGGAGCCCGGGCGCGCGCCGCGCCAGCTCCGCGATCGCGAGCGTGCTGAACTCGATCACGTCCTCGCCGTCCGTGGCGTTCTGGACCTTGAGCACGTAGCGGCCGTCGACCGCGTGGTTGAGGTCGCGCTCGCCGGCGAGCCGGCGCAGCGTCCCGCCCACGCCGTAGGCGTCGCGCAGCAGCGCCGCCACGGCGTCCTCGCCGAGGCGCGGGACGGGCTCCTCCAGCCGCTCGATCACGGCCGGGAGCATGCCGCAACGCAGGCACCCGCGCAGCGAGGTGCAGCTAGCCTTCGCCCGTGCCCCGGACGTCGATCACCCGCCGCGAGGCCATCAAGGGCGCGGCTGGGCTGGCGGCGCTGGGTGTCGTGCCGGCCGGCGCCGCGGGGTCGGGCCGCCGTCGTCAGCGCGTGGCGATCGTCGGCGCCGGCGCGGGTGGCGTGGCCGCCGCCTACTTCCTCTCCGGGACGTACGACGTCGACCTCTTCGAGGCGCGATCCAGGATCGGCGGGCACTGCGACTCGCGGGTGATGCAGCACCGGGGGCGGAGGATCACCGTGGATCTCGGCGCCCAGTTCTTCCATCCCGACACGCACCCGATCTACGTCACGCTGCTGGAGGAGCTCGGCCTCTACGACCCCGAGCATCCCGACGCCGACGCGACGGTGCAGGCTCCGGCGAGCCTGAGCATCTTCCGGACGGCCGGTGGCGCGCCCGTCTTCTCGTCGTCGGATCCGCTCGCGACGCCGTCGCGCGCGGCCGACTTCGCGAGGTTCACGCAGCTCGCGCGGCAGGCGGTGCTGTCCGGGCTGCCGTGGGAGACCACCGTCGCCGCATGGATCCGCGGCCTGCCGTTGCAGCAGGCGTTCAAGGACGACGTCCTGTATCCGTGGATCACGGCGACGATCGGGTGCACGCGGGGCGACGCGCGGCGGACGTCGGCGCGGTCGATCCTGCAGACGTTCGCGCTCGCGTTCCCGGCCGACGTCCTCCAGCCCGCCAGCACGTACACCTCGGTGCTCGGCCTGCAGGGGAACCTGCAGCGGATGCTGGACCGCAGCCGGACCGCCCGGGTGCACCTCCGTGCGCCGGCCCGGGCGCTGTGTCGCACCCGCGCCGGCTGGTTCGTGCGGACCCCGACGGGCCGGAAGGGGCCGTACCGGTACGTGGTGCTCAACGCGCCGCCGCGCGCCGGGCGCGATCTGCTGCGCCCGCTGCCCGCCTTCGCCGAGGTGACGGCGCTGCTGGACGAGTACCGGTACTTCGACTCGCGCCTCGTGGTGCACACCGATCCGGCCTACATGCCCCGGGATCGCCGCGACTGGAGCGCCTACAACGCCGGGGTCGCCGGCGATCGGTCCGAGGGCAGCGCCTGGCTCGGCGCGCTGCAGGGGTCGTCGGGCGACGTGTTCAAGTCATGGGCCCAGCGCCGCCGCGCCGACCCGAGGCAGATCCGCTTCGAGCGACGGTTCAAGCACCCGTTGATCACCCGCTCGGCCATCGAGGCGGCGCGCGCCCTGCGCCGGTTCCAGGGCCGGAGGGGCCTGTACTTCAGCGGCCAGTACACCACCGGCATGGACCTGCAGGAGTCCGCGGTCTACTCGGCGATGCAGGTGGCCGAGGCGCTGGCGCCCGGCAGTCCGACGCTGCGGTCGCTGCGGACGCGGTTGCGCGCGCGTGGGCGCGCCGGCATCTCCTACGACCTCTGAGGCGTGGGCGATGGAGCTAGGGGGACTCGAACCCCCGACCTCCTGGGTGCGATCCAGGCGCTCTCCCAACTGAGCTATAGCCCCGCGATCTGCGGTGCCGAGGCAGGACTTTGCCCCGCGACGGCCAACGGATTGTAGCCGGGGGCGGACGACCCCGTGCGCCGGGCGTAGGCTGGCCGTCCAGGGATGCATGTGAGCTTCCGCAACCGACTGACCTTCTTCTTCATCGTGCTGGTGATCCTGCCCGTGCTCGCCGTGGCGGCGGTCGGGATCCTGCTCGTGCGCGACTCGGAGAGCTCGAAGAACGAGAGCTCGCTGAGCCGGGCGAAGCTCGCGGCGGAGGGCCTGTACACCGATTCCCGCGACCGCGCGATGGTGATCGCGCGCACCGTCCAGACGGACGACCGGCTCGCCGAGGCCGTCCGCGACGGTGACCGCGCCGCCCAGCAGGACCGGCTCGAGGCGCTCACCGAGCGGACCGGCGCGGTCCGGGTGCGGCTCGTGCTCGACGGGCAGGAGGCGGTCGAGGCCGGCGAGGGCGAGGCGATCGCGCCCGTGCGCAGCCGCGTGGTCGACGCGAACGGCGAGCCGGCCGGCGAGCTGGACCTCTCGGTCACGCGCCCGGACGACTTCGCGACCCTGCTCGAGCGCGTCACCGGCTTCGACGTCGTGCTCAGCCAGGGCGGGGAGTTCGTGGCCGGCAACCTGGAGGGCGCGCCAGGCGACCTCCCGCTCGACGGCGACGTCGAGATCGACGGCGAGGACTACCGCGCGACGGGCTTCGAGACCGAGGACTTCGACCCCGGCAACCCGCTCGGCATCCACGTCCTGACGCCCGACAGCGAGCTCCAGGACTCGGTCTCGGAGAACACGCTCGGGATCTTCCTCATCCTGATCGCGTTCCTGGCCTCCGCGCTCGCCTTCGCGCTCACCGCCGCGCGCTCGCTCGGCCGCCAGACCGCCCAGCTCGTGGACGCCGCGAAGCAGGTCGGCGCCGGCGACTTCTCGGTCCACGTGCCGACCGAGGGCAACGACGAGTTCGCCCAGCTCGGCGAGGAGTTCAACGCGATGGCCGCCCAGCTCCAGGCCCGCGAGGCGGAGCTCAACACGGCGGTCCAGCGGGTCGGGCAGTCCGTCGGCGGCGGCATCGACCGCACCACGCAGCTGACGGTGGTCGTGCGGACCGCGGTCGAGAACACCCAGGCGCGCGGCGGCCGGGTCGTGATGAACCACGGCGTCAACGGGACGCTGGAGGAGGCCGCCCGGGCCGGCGACGTCACCGGGGCGATGGGGGCGATCGCCGAGGTCGAGGAGGCGGTCCTGCGCGCCGGCGAGCCCTCCGAGCGCAGCGTGCACGGCGTCAACGCGCTCGGCCGCCCGCTGACCCCGCCCGAGGGCGGCGTGCTCGGCGTGCTGACGATCGCGCGCGACGGCGAGCCGTTCTCCGACAAGGACCGCGAGACGTTCAGCTACCTCGCCGACTCGGCGGCGCTGTCGCTCGAGAACGTCGGCCTGCACGAGACGATCCAGCGCCAGGCCGTCACGGACGAGCTCACCGGCCTCTACAACCACCGCCGCTTCCAGGAGTTCCTGAGCGACGAGGTGGAGCGCTTCCGCCGCTTCGGCGGGCCGCTCGGGCTGATGATGCTCGACATCGACGACTTCAAGCGCGTCAACGACAACTACGGGCATCTTCAGGGCGACGCGGTCCTGCGCGAGGTGGCGCGCGTGCTGAAGGAGACCTCCCGCGAGGTCGACGAGCCCGCCCGCTACGGCGGCGAGGAGATGGCCGTCGCGCTCCCGCAGACCGGGCTCCAGGGCGCGTTCGAGTTCGCCGAGCGCGTACGCGCCCGGATCGAGGAGCTGCGCGTGGACCTGCTGGAGGGCGACGGGACGATCCGCGTCACGGCGTCGTTCGGCGTCGCCGCGCTGCCGGATTCGGCGCCCGCGGAGAAGGACGCGCTCGTCGCCGCGGCCGACGCTGCCCTCTACCGCGCGAAGCGCTCCGGCAAGAACCGCACTATGAAGTCCGGGTAGGCTTCTGGAGGTCAGATGGGACTGCTGGACGACGCCATCCGCGAGCACCTCGAGCTCAAGCGCCTCCGAGGTGCCGACCCCGGCGAGCTCGCGCGCCAGGAGGACGAGGCGCTCGGCGATCCCCGCAACGCGGAGCCCGCCGAGGCGGACGCGCCCGCCGTGCCGGAGCTCGCGGAGCCGCCCGCGGAGGAGCCGCTCGAGGTGCCCGAGTTCGCCGCGGCGCCGGCCGAGGAGCCGCCGCCCGAGGCGGAGCCGCCGGTGGCCGTCGAGCCGGAGCCGGAGGCCGCGCCGCCGGAGCCGCCCGCCCCGCGCGACGACGCCGCCTGGCTGGAGGACGAGCCCGAGCAGCCCACGGCGGCGTTCACCCCGCCCGAGGTCGAGCCGGAGCCCGAGGTCGTCGCGCCCGACGACGAGCCCGCGCCGGACGCCGACGTGCTCGAGGAGACGCCCGACTTCCTCGAGG
This sequence comes from uncultured Solirubrobacteraceae bacterium, assembly GCA_963791405.1. GTDB lineage: Bacteria > Actinomycetota > Thermoleophilia > Solirubrobacterales > Solirubrobacteraceae > DASQMT01. The sequence continues at coordinate 158,310 of CAWBSJ010000016.1, forward strand.
AGACGCCGGAGCACGACCGGCTCTGGTTCGAGCAGAAGCCGCCGCGCGACTTCGACTTCGACAACTGACGCTGGACGCCTGACCGAACCCGGCGCGGTCCGGCTTCACCTGCCGCGCCGGCGCGCCGAACCGACTCTGCAGAGCCGCCGGACTCCCAGGAACGGGGGAGGATCGCCGGCTCGCCTCGCCTCGTTCGAGGCCGCTCGCCGGACACCGGCGGCGCGGGCCTGACCTGCCCCGGTGGGCCCGCGCCGCCCCGGCACCGCTCAGCGGCGCCGGACCTTGAAGGTCATCGTCCTCGCCGCCAGGCCCGGAGCCGAGATCCGGACGCGCCAGCGGCCCGGCTTGAGCTTCTTCCCGGCCACGCGCTTGACCCGGAACGTGGTCGTCCCGGCCTTCAGCCGCTTGCGGACGCGGCCGACCGTGCGGAACTTCCCGGCCCGCTTGCGCTCGAAGCGGAGCGTGACCCGGGCGGCGGCCGGGAGCGTGACCGCGAGCCGCACGCCCTTGCGCCGCGTCGCGCCGCCGCGCCGCTTCGCGGCGACCTTCCCCGCGGCCGGCTGCGCGGCTCCCGGTCGCGCCGGCGCGGTCGACCGACTCGCACAGGCCGCCGGGGTCGGCGGCCAGGACGTCGACCGTGTCGACGTGCGCGACGTCCGCGCCGATCCCGCAGTCGACGCTGTCGGCGGTGCCGTCGCGCGCCTCGATCACGTCGTTGCCGATCGCGACCACGTTGCGCTCCAGCGTGTCGCCCTGCAGCGTGTCGGTGCCGGGGCCGCCGTCGATCCGGTCCTCGCCGAAGCCCCCGGTCACGGTGTCGTTCCCGTCGCCGCCGTTCAGCGTGTCGCTGCCGTCGCCGCCGAGCACGGTGTCGGGTCCGCCGAGGCCCGCGATGGTGTCGTTGCCCTTGTCGCCGTCGAGCCGGTCGGGGCCGGCGCCGCCGGTGAGCACGTCGTCGAACACGGTGCCGATGACCGCCTCGGCGTCGACGCTGTCGTTCTCGCCCGGCACGCCGTCGTTCGCGACGCCGTCGAGCGACACCGTCACGCCGCCGTACTGCCCGCGCGGCGCGTAGCCGACGGTGTCGGTGCCGTCGCCGCCGCGGAGGACGTCGGCCGCGCCGTCGGGCGTCACGTTGATCGTGCTGGACTCGCCGTAGAGCCGGTCGTCGCCGGGCCCGCCGTCGACCTCGTCGGCGCCGTTCGCGGCCTCGATCCAGTCGTTGCCGTCCCCGCCCTGCAGGAGGTCGGGACCCTCCGAGCCGATGAGCGGTCCGCGCCCGGGCCGCCGTCGGCGGCGATCGGCAGCCCGGCGGCGTTGAGGTTGCTGCCGAGCACGTCGTCGCCGCCGCCGAGGACGACGACGGCGGCCGACGATCGCGGCGTTCGCGCAGTGGCCGCCCGGGCAGCCGCCGGCGTCGGTCAGGCCGTCGGCGCGCGAAGTCCACGTACGGGACACCGGCGTTCGCGCCGGCGTTGACGACCACGTTGTTCGGCGCCGTCGTCGCCCTGCAAGCAGCGCGACGGTCTGGCCTTCGAGGACGGTCGACCTGGACGTTGACGGCCGCGTCGGCGGCCGCCGGCACCGCGAGGGCGGCGGCGAGGGCGAGGGCTGCGGGGAGGAGGCGGGGTCGCATCGCGCGACCCTCTCATCCGGGCGGGTTCCCTTTCGGCCAGACAATGGCGCAATGCGCGGGGCCGGAGGTGGAGGCGGGGGGAATCGAACCCCCAACTCAGCCTTGCAAAGGCCGTGTGTTCCCGTTAGCACCACGCCCCCGGGCGTGGTCAAGGGTAGTCAGGAGGCGGCGAGGATGCGCGTCCGCGCCGCGACTGCGGCGACCGTGGCGGCGTTGATGTCGACCGTGTCGTTCACGTCGGCGGCGTAGCCGCCGGCCAGCACGACGCAGGTCGGCGCGCCGGCCCCGGCGAGCCGGTCGAGCACCAGCTCGTCGCGGGCCAGGAGCCCGGCCTTGCTGAGCTTGAGGCGCCCCAGCCGGTCGCCCTCCCACGGGTCCGCCCCCGCGAGGTAGAAGGCGAAGTCGGGCCGCGAGCGCTCGAGCGCGAAGTCGAGCGCCTCGCGCAGCGCGCGCAGGTAGCGGTCGTCGCCGGTGCCGGAGGCGATGTCGACGTCGAGGTCGGAGGGCACGCGGCTGAAGGGGTAGTTGCGCGCGCCGTGCAGCGAGAGCGTGAACGTGTGCGGGTCGTCGGCGAAGATCTGCGCGGTCCCGTCGCCCTGGTGGACGTCGCAGTCGACGATCAGCGCGCGCCGCCCGAGGTCGACGCGGCGCAGCGCGGCGAGCGCGACGGCGACGTCGTTGAACAGGCAGTAGCCGCGGGCGAAGTCGTGGCCGGCGTGGTGGGTGCCGCCGCCGAGGTTGACGGCGACGCCGAAGTCGAGCGCGTGCTCGGTCGCGGAGAGCGTCCCGCCGACGGAGCGCCGCGCGCGGTCGACGAGCTCGCGCGACCACGGGAGCCCGAGGCCGCGCTCCTCGCGCACCGTCAGGCAGCCCTCGCGGATCCGGCTGAGGAGCCCGGCGTCGTGGACCGCGGCGAGGTCGACCCAGTCGACGGGCGCGGCCTCGTGGACCTCGTCCTCGGTCACGATCCCGTCGGCGACGACGCGCTCGACCAGCAGCTCGTACTTGTCGAGCGGGAAGCGATGGCGCGAGGGCAGGGGGAAGCGCCAGCGATGATGCGTCCAGACGTGCATCGTGGCTTCCTCCTTTGCTGCCATGGCGCTACCTCCTCCTACGAACGGCGGCGCCATCCCGGTCACGCGGCGTCCGGGCCGCTTCTGCACGCGGAGTTGCGGCGCTAGGCGGCCCGCGCCGTCGTGATCAGCTCGCCGGCGACGCGGTCGGCCGCGCCGGCCGTCCCGCCCAGCAGCCGCCGGTGCAGCTGCGCGCGGCGGAAGTAGAGCGGCGCGTCGTGCTCCCAGGTCGCGCCGATCCCGCCGTGGACGGAGATCTGCGCGCGCGCCGCGTGGTCGAACGCCTTGCCGGCGGCGAGCCGGAACGCCGACGCGGCGAGCGGGAACTCGTCCGGCTTGTCGGCGGCGGCCCAGCCGGCGTAGTACATGAGGCTGCGCGCGTTGTCGAGGCCGCGGAGGATCTCCACGAGCTCGTGCTTGACCGCCTGGTAGGAGCCGATCGCGCGGCCGAACGTGTGGCGCTCCTTCGCGTACGCGACGCTGGTGGCGAGCGCGACGTCGATCGCGCCGACGGCCTCCGCGCCGATCAGCGTCTGCGCGAGGTACCACGCGGCGGCGGCGTCCGCGGGCGTCGTGTCGAGCAGCGTCGCCGGCGCGGCGTCGAAGGTCACGTGGCCGAGGCTGCGGGTGACGTCGTAGACGTCCGCCGGCTCGACCTGCGCGTCCTCGACGTAGGCCGCGCGGCCGTCGTCGAGCACGACGACGAAGGCGTCGGCGCCCGGCGCGTCCGGCACCCAGGCGACGCGGCCGGTGACGGTCCCGTCGGCGTAGGCGGGCGCGGGGGCGCGGGTGAGGCCGAGCGGCGGCTCGGTCGTCCAGGCCGGGTCGAGGTCGGTCGGCGGCCGGGCGGGCACGAAGGCGGCGCGGGCGTCGCCGGCCGCGAGCGGCGCGACGCGGTCGTCGCCGGCGAGCAGCGCGGTGGCCGGCAGATGGCCGAGCAGCGGGACGGACGCGAGCACGCGGCCGAGCTCCTCGAACACCAGCATCGCCTCCAGCGCGCCGAGCTCGGCGCCGCCGTGGGCGTCGGGGACGAGCAGGCCGGGCCAGCCCGCCTCGACGGCGGTGGGCCAGAGGTCGGGCAGGGCGCCGCCGTCGAGCGCCTCACGCGCGGCCTCGACGGTGCGGACGCGGCCGAGCGCGCCGCGCGCGGCCTCCTTGAGGAACTCCTGCTCGTCGGAGAGGGCGAAGTTCATACGGCAGCCTGCTCCTTCGCGCGCAGCTCGCTGAACGGGATCCCCTTGTCGAGCCGCGGCTCGGGCGGCAGGCCGAGCACGCGCTCGCCGACCATGTTGCGGAGGATCTCCTCGGTCCCGCCGGCGGACTTCAGCCCCGGCATGTCGGAGACGAGCTCGCCGAAGCGCTCGTCGCTCAGGCCGTCGGGCCCGAGGACGTCGCAGATCAGGTCGCCGGCCGCGATCGCGGCGCGGATCGTCGTCACCTTGGCGAGCGCCCCCTCGGCGCCGGGGATCTGACCGCGCTGGAGGCTGGTCAGCATCCGGTAGCCGGTGAAGCGCAGCGCGAGGAAGTCGGTCGCGATCTCGCCGAAGCGGTGGCGGGTCTCGAGGTCGCGCGTGCACGCCTCGTCCGCGAGCAGCGCTTCGGCGAAGCGGTCCGCGCGCCAGCCGAAGCCCTCGCCGCCGAGCCCGATCGTCACGCGCTCGAACATCAGCGTCGTCATGCCGACGCCCCAGCCGTCGTCGACCGCGCCGACCTCGCTCCCCGGCTCGAGCGCGACGTCGTCGAGGAACACCTCGTTGAAGTGCGCCTCGCCGGAGATCTGGCGCAGCGGGCGGACGCTGATCCCCTCGGCGTCCATCGGCACGACGAACATCGTCAGGCCCTTGTGCTTCGGGACGTCCGGGTTCGTGCGCGCCAGCATCAGGCCGAACGCGGCGTGCTGGGCGTTCGTCGTCCAGACCTTCTGGCCCGAGATCCGCCACGAGCCGTCCGGCTGCTGCTTCGCGCGGGTCTGGATCCCGGCGAGATCGGAGCCCGCGGCGGGCTCGCTGAAGAGCTGGCACCAGACCTCGTCGGCGGTCAGCATCGGGCCGAGCAGGCGCTGCTTCTGCTCCTCGGAGCCGTGCGCGATCAGCGTCGGCCCGAGCATCCCGACGCCGATGATGTCGAAGATCCCGGGCACCCCGGCGCGGCCGATCTCCTGGTTGACGACGACCTGCTGGAGCGGGCCGAGGCCGGCGCCGCCGTACTCGGCGGGCCAGGTGACGGCGGCGAAGCGGGCCTCGGCGAGCCGGCGCTGCCAGTCGCGGCGGGCGGCCACGGCGGCGTCGTCGTCCCCGCGGGCGGCCGGCGCCTCCGCGGCGTGCTCCTCCAGCCAGGCGCGGACGGTGGCGCGGTACTCCGCCAGCTCCTGCGTGTCGTTCAGGTCCAAGGCTGCTCCTTCATGAACGTCCGGGTTCAAGCGGACGCTAGCGGATCCGACCTGCCAGCCTGGCGGGATGCTCCTCGGCCTCGCCCAGGCTGCCGCCGGCGGCGTGGTGGCCGCCCGGCTGGCCCGCGGGCGGTCCCGGCGGCCGCCGCTGGCGGCCCAGACGACCGGTCTGCGCGTCAGCGTGGTGATCCCCGCGCGCGACGAGGCGGCGCGCATCGGGCCGTGCCTCGCCGGCCTCGCGGACGACCCCGACGTGGCCGAGGTGCTCGTCGTCGACGACCGCTCCTCCGACGGCACCGCGGACGTCGCCCGCGAGCACGGCGCGCGGGTCGTCACGGGGGCCGAGCCGCCGGCGGGCTGGATCGGGAAGCCGTGGGCGCTGCAGCAGGGGCTCGAGGCGGCCGCGGGCGACATCGTCGTCTCGCTCGACGCGGACACGCGCCCGCGCCCCGGCCTGGTCGGCGCGCTCGCCGCGGCCCTGGCGGAGGCGGACCTGGTCACCGCGAGCGCGCGCTTCGTCTGCGTCTCGGCGGGCGAGCGGCTGCTGCATCCCTCGATGCTCGCGTCGCTCGTCTACCGCTACGGGCCGGCCGACAGCCCGGGCGGCCGCGTGCTCTCCAACGGCCAGGTCACCGCCGTGCGCCGCGCCGCCCTGCTCGAGGCGGGCGGCTACGCGCTCGCCGCCTCCCACATGACCGACGACGCCGCGCTCGCGCGCGGGCTCGCCGCGGCCGGCTGGCGCGTGGTGTTCCGCGACGGCACGGACCTCGTCGACGTGCGGATGTACGCGTCGGCGGGCGAGACGTGGCGCGAGTGGGGGCGGTCGCTGGCGCTGCCGGACGTGACGCCGGCGCCGTGGCAGGCGGCCGACCTCGCCGTGGTCTGGCTGACGATGGGCGTGCCGGTGCTGCGGACGCTCGCCGGCCGGCCGTCGCGCGTCGACCTCGCGCTGCTGGCGGTCCGCGCCGCGCTGCTCGGGCCGCTCGCCGGGGCGTACGCGCGCCGCGGCCTCCCGTTCTGGCTCTCCCCGCTGGCGGATCCGGCGACCGCCGTCCGCCTCACCCTCTCGGCGCTCCGGCCGTCGCGGACCTGGCGCGGGCGGACCTACTGAGCGTCGCGGCCAGCCGCGCGGCGACCCACACCGGCCGCGCGTCGAGCTGCCGGGCGGTGAACCGCAGCACAGCCCAGCCGTCGCCGGTGCGGTCGGCGTCGCGCGCGCGGTCGCGCTCGAACGCGGTCCGGCCCTGGTGCGAGGCCCAGCCGTCGGTCTCCACGATCACCCGCTCGACGGGCCAGCGGAAGTCGGGCAGCGTCGTGCCGTGGCGGGCGTTGACCTCGGGCGGCGGGAGGCCCGCGTCGCGGACGAGCCGGCGGAATCGGCGCTCGAGCTCGGACCGCGTCGGCGCCGCGTCAGGCGCGAGCGCGTCGAGGTCGCGCCCGGTCACGAGGCGGCGGACGAGCGCCTCCGCGCAGAGCGCCTCGAACGCCTCGGCGCTGGACTCCGCCGCCAGGTCGGCCAGCGTTCGCAACGGCGCAGTGACCGGGAGGTCTCCGACCCGCGTCGTGGGTAGGGCGCGGGACGTCCGGTGCACCGTCAAGCCGCTGCGCGAGCGCGGGCCGGCACGCGGGACGGTCACGTCGATCTGCCGGGGCATCACCGGGGTCAGCCGCAGGAGTGCGGCGGCGGTCCGGTGGCTCGCGACGGCAGCCGGTCCGGCGGCGAGCAGCGCCGCGCGCACGCGGCCGCGGTCCGTGAGCGCGGTGTGGCCGACCGCGTACACGCCGCGGAAGAGCAGGTGCCAGCGGCCGACGCGGAGCCGATGCTCGATCGCTGCCCGCGTCACGCCGAGCGCCAGAACCTGGAGCCGGCCCACTACGCCGTCCTGGCGTGCGGCAAGTCCGGCGACGGCATGGTCAACGCCGACCGACATCCCGCCGCGTACCGACGTGCTGCGTCGACCGCGTGGAGCGGGGTCAACGCCTCCCGAGACGTCCGCGGTGGTGGTCGTGTCGCGTTCGCCTGGCACGTCACGGATGATCAGCCCGCGAGTCCGCCCTGCCGGCGGATGCCGCCGAATCGGCACACGACCGGCACAGACTCGTCACACGTCGGCCGCGGCGCGCGACGGCTGCACGGCGAACAGCAGCCCGATGAAGCACATCAACCCCCCGATCGCCGCGACCTGCCACACGGGCGAGAACGCCAGCGCGACCAGCGGGAACCCGAACACGGCCACCCGCGCGCCCCACGCGAAGCTCGCGGCGACCGACACGACCACGCACACGCCGAGGCAGATCAGCGCGGCGTACGGCGACAGCACGAACGCCCCGCCGGCGAAGCACATCACCGCCTTCCCGCCCCGGAACCGCGCGAAGACCGGGAACGCATGCCCCGCCATCGCACCCGCGACCCCCGCCCAGGCGCCCCACCAGCCCGCCAGCGCCCACCCGGCCAGCCCCGCGGCGAACGCCTTCAGCGCATCGCCCCCGAACACCGGCCACGCCCGCCGCGCGCCGAGCTGCTCGAGCGCGTTCCACGCCCCCGGGTTGCCGTCGCCCGTCCGCCGCAGGTCGACGCCGTGCCGCCGCGCGACGAGCAGCGCGACCGGGATCGAACCGAGCAGGTAACCCAGCAGGGCTGATACGACGTATCCCACCGGGTGCCCATCGCCTCCTTCCATCTCACGCGCTACCCGCGCGCGACCGCGCCGCAGGGATTCTCCCGCATGGGGCTCGACCGGCCGCTGCTCGCCCGCACGCCGGGCCTCCGGTTCTGGCGCCTGCTCGGCACCGGCCGCGGCCGGACGATGACGCTCAGCGCCGATCTGCGCCGCTGGGCGCTGTTCGCGGTCTGGGAGGACGACGCCGCGCTCGACGCCTTCGAGCGCGGCGAGATCGCGCAGCGCTGGCGCGAGCTCGGCCGCGAGACGTACACGGTCCGGCTCGAGCCGCTCCGCTCCCACGGCGCCTGGGGCGGCGCGAACCCCGTGCCCGGCGTCGGGCGGGGAGCCGGCCGGCCCGGTCGCGATCCTCACCCGCGCGACCATCCGCCCCACGCAGGCTCGTCCCGTTCTACCGCGCGATCGCGCCGCCCGCCGGCGACCTCGAAGGGCGGGAGGGACTGCTCGCCAGCCTCGGCGCCGGCGAGTGGCCGATCGCCCGCCAGGCCACCTTCAGCCTCTGGCGCAGCCTCGCCGACGCGCAGGCCTACGCCTACAAGCGCGCCGACCATCGCGACGTGATCCGCGCAACACGCGCGGGCGACTGGTACGCGGAGGAGCTGTTCGCCCGCTTCCGCCCGTATGGTTCGTCCGGCACGTGGGACGGCACGGACCCGCTGTCGAGTGGGTAAGGGAGACCAATGGCACGGTACGGCGGCATCGACCTCGGTGGGACGAAGATCCAGGCGGTCGTGGTGGACGAGGCGCACGAGGTGCTCGGCTCCTCGCGGCTCCCGACCCCGACGACGGGCGGCCCGGCGGACGTCACGCTGGCGATGATCGAGAGCATCAACGTCGCGCTCGAGGACGCGGGCGTCGCCCGCGGCGAGCTCGCCGCGGTCGGCGTCGGCTCGCCCGGCGTCGTCGACGACGCGGCCGGCACGGTCACGAGCGCGCGCAACCTCCCCGACTGGGAGGGCACCTACCCGCTCGGCGAGAAGCTCGGCGCCGCGTTCGACGCGCCGATCGCGCTGTCGAACGACGTCAACGTCGCGACCCAGGCGGAGTTCGACCTCGGCGCGGCGAAGCCGTTCCGCAGCATCCTCGGCGTCTTCTGGGGCACCGGCGTCGGCGGCGGGGTGATCCTCGACGGCGAGCTGTGGGAGGGCCGCGGCGGCGCCGGCGAGATCGGCCACATGGTCGTCAAGAGCGACGGGCGCACCTGTCCCTGCGGCCGCGTCGGCTGCATGGAGGCCTACGCCGGCCGCGGCGCGATGGAGACCCGCGCCCGCGAGAAGGTCGACGACGGCGAGAAGACGATCCTGTTCGACATCATGGAGGAGCGCGGCAAGCCGCGGCTCTCGAGCGGCATCTGGCAGCGCGCGCTCGAGAAGGACGACGAGATGGCGCACCACATGATCGACCGCGCCGTCGGGGCGATCGGCGTCGCCGTCGCCTCGTCGCTCAACCTGCTCGACGTGGAGGCGGTCGTCATCGGCGGCGGGCTCGGGCTGCGGCTCGGCGACCCGTACGTGGAGAAGATCCGCGACGCGATGATGCCGCACCTGTTCGCCGACCACCATCCGCCCGAGGTGCTGCTCGCCTCGCTCGGCGACCTCGGCGGGGCGATCGGCGCGACGCTGATCGCGGTCGAGAAGGCCCCCGCGCACGCCTAGCCGGCGCGCGCCGCGGCGATCATCCGGTCCAGCCGCGACCAGAACTCCCGCCGCGCGACCGGCGTGTCGCGCTGCGGCCCGAGGTGGTCGGCGGCGCCCGCCGCGCGGATCAGGATCAGCCGCCGGTCGTCCGTGCGCGCATCGCGCACGATCGCCTGCGCGTCGCGCGGGTCGACGACCTGGTCCTGCGCGCCGGTCAGCACCCGCAGCGTGACGCCGGCGGGCACCGGCCCGGCCGACGGGATCCCGACGTCGATCCCGCGGAACGAGCGGCCCGGGTACATGCTCAGGACGGCGCGCGGCGGCGGCAGGCCCGCCCGCTCGGCGATCGCGGCGTAGTCGGCGGCCAGCGCGCCGCCGGCGGAGTGCCCGGCGACGACGAGCCCTCGCGGTCGAGGTCGAGCGCGTCGAACGCGATCCGGATCCCCGCCTGCGCGTTCCCGAGCACCTGCGCGGGCGGCTCGGCGACCGACTGCTGGTAGCGCGGGTAGACGACCGCGTTGCCCGCCCGCGCGAGATGCTCGAGCCACGGCCCGTAGAAGCGCGGCTCGGTCGCGCCCCAGCCGTGGAGGAAGATCACCGCCGGGTAGGGCGGCTCGGCGTCGGCGCGGCGGATGACCGTGACGCGGCCCGCGCCCTCGCCGCCGGTCGCGTAGACGAGGTCGCCGCGCGTGACCTCCGGCAGCCCGTCGTCGCCGCCGCAGCCCGCCACGCAGGCCAGCGCCACGAGCAGCGGCGGCGAGCCGGATCACGCCAGCGCCCGCGCCGTCGTCGCGGCGCCGAGCGCGACGAGCGGCAGCCCGCCGCCCGGATGCACCGTGCCGCCGGTCAGCCACAGCCCGTCGATGCCGCGCACGGTGGCCGGCGGCCGCTTGAGCGTCCCGAGCCGCCCGTGCGGCGCGACGCCGTAGATCGACCGCGCGCCGGTCTCGCGCGCCAGGTCGGCCGGGCTCCGCAGCGCCCGCGCCACGATCCGGTCGCGGACGCCGAGCCGGTCGATCAGCCGCTCGGCCTCCGCCTCCCAGTCGGCGTCGCCGGTCGACGGCGCGTTGACCAGCACGAACCAGTTCTCGGGCGTCTCGCCGGGGTCCGTCGCGCACGAGGCGCTCACGTAGACGGTGGGATCGCGGGCGGGCCGGCCGCCGAACACGGCGTCGAACTCGGCGTCGTAGTCCGCGGGGAAGGTGATCGCGTGGTGGACGAGGCCGGGCGTCCGCCCGCGCAGGCCGAGCATCAGCGCGAGCCCGGAGAGCGACGGCTCGCGCGGCGGCAGCGGGCGGCCGAGCAGCTCGCGCCGCACGACCTCCGCGTCGAGCGCGGCCACGACCGCGTCGGCGGGCACGAGGCCGGCGTCGGTCTCGACGCCGGCCACCGCCCGCGTGCCCCCGAGCAGGCCGCCCGTGCGCCGCGGGCCGGGGCCGAGGGCGATCCGCCGCGCCGGCGTCGCGAGCCGCAGCTCGCCGCCGAGCGCGCCGAGCCGCGCGACGAGCGCCTCGACCAGCGCGTACATCCCGCCGCGCGGGTGCCACGCGCCCCAGGCGTGCTCGACGTACCCGGCGACCGCGAGCGCGGCGGGCGCGCGCCGCGGATCCGCCCCCGCGTAGGTCGCGAAGCGCTCGATCACCATCCGGAGCCGCGGGTCCGGCGTGTGCGCCCGCGCGAGCTGCCGCAGCGTCCACCACGGCTTGACGTCGAGCAGCGCGCCCGGCGACGCCCGCGCGTCGCGCGACGGCGGCCACGGCGCCGGGCCGGTCAGCACCGGCTCGGACGCGCGCCACATCCGCTCGCACGTCCGCCATGAACCGCGCCCACTCGTCCCCTGCGCCCGGCCGCCAGGCGTCGAGCGCCGCGCGCGAGGCGGCGAGGTCGGACGACAGGTCGAAGCCGCTCCCGTCCGCGAAGCGATAGCGCGTCACCGGCTCGACCGGGAGCAGCTCGAGCACCTCGGCGAGCGGCGCGCCCGTCTCCGCGAACAGCGCCTCGAACACCCACGGCATCGTCAGCAGCGACGGGCCGGAGTCCCACGTGTAGCCGCCGGCCGACACGCGCCCGCACTTCCCGCCGGCCGCGGCGCCCGCCTCGAGCACGCAGACGTCGTGGCCCGCCGCGGCGAGCCGGACCGCCGTCGCGAGCCCGCCGACGCCGGCGCCGATCACGACGACCCTCATCGCAGCCGCCGCCAGAGCGCGGGCGCGGCGACCGCGCCCATCGCGGCCGCGCCCGCCGCGGCCACCCGCGGCCGCCGCCACAGCGCCGCGTTGGCGAACGTCTCGCCCGCCCACGTCCACGCGTAGAGCGCGAGCGCCCCGTCGTCGCCCGGCCCCGCCGGCGCGTCGTCGAGCGCCGACCAGACCGCGAAGACGCCGAGCCCGGTCACCCACCAGCCGAGGAAGTTCGACGCCGGCACGCCCTCGTAGGCGCCGCCGTCCGGCCAGATCCAGTAGCCCTCGCGCGCCATCCGCGGGTCGAGGAAGACGTCCCAGGCGGTCAGCGCGCCCGCCGCGAGCGCGACCCGCGGCGCACGGCCCCGCGCGACCCACCCCGCCGCGACCCACGCCGGGCGCGCCATCAGCGCCCACGCCGCGGCGGCCAGCAGCGGCACGCCGGCGACGCGCGGCCCGAGCTTCCCGGTGTAGGAGTAGGCGCCGAACGGCCGGCCGGTGTGGACGCCGAGCAGCTCGGCGCCGAAGCCGATCGCGCCCGCGGCCCCGATCGGCCCGAGCCCGCGCCGCCACCCGCGCGCCTCCACCGCCTCGACCGCCGAGGTCGCCGTCAGCAGCCCGACCAGCGCCCGCGTCGAGCGCGCGCCGCGCTCGCCCGGCACCTGCCCGTACGCGACCTGGGCCGCGCCGAGGGCGGCGAGCAGCACGCGCGAAGGTCGCATCGTCTACTCGTACACCACGACGTCCGGCGGCGGCTTCAGCGCCAGGACCGCGGCCGGGCCCATCAACATGCCCTCGTCCTCCTTGTAGAACAGCTTGAAGCCCTGCTCGAAGGCGTCCGGGGCGGCCTTCGTGAACGCGTGGTACTTCGAGCGCTTCGCCGAGCGCGAGCCGAAGCCGTCCGCGTTGAGCACCATCGCGAGCTGGTCGCGCGGCTTCAGCGCGGCGTCGTCGACCATCCCCTCGGTGAACTGGTGGACGATGAACAGCTTCTGCGGCAGCTCGTGCTCGTCGACGAGCTGGGCGAGCCAGGCGGAGGTCGCGTTGACCTCGCGCGCGTCGACCGACCCGATCACCTGGCCGGGCACCTCGCCCTCCTGCACGCGCCACTCGGGGTCGAGCGCGAGGCCCACGTCCGGCTCCTTGAGCCACTTCTCGAGCCGCGTGGTCTCGGTGAAGAAGTCCGACCGCCCCGGCTGGATGTCGAGGATCAGCAGCATCTTGTGCCGCCGCGCCGTGCGCAGGTAGCGCCGGATGACGGCGTCGTCCTGGCGCGTGCGGTACATCCCGTCGTCGCCGGGGTCGGCCGCGGCGATCGTCACGATCAGCTCGAGCGCGGGCAGCACCGCCTTGCCGCGCTCGGCGTAGCGGTCGGCCTGCTGCTGCAGCTTGTCCGCCGCGCTCGTCGGGCGCGCCGATGCCGAGCGCGCCCGAGCTCGTCGTCCTGCGGGGCGCCGTAGTAGGCGACGACGCGCTTGTCCGGAAGCAGACGGCGCCCGCCCCCGGGCAGCTGCGGCCGCCGGTCGGCCACCTCCTGCGCGGAGGTCGCGTCGTCGGTGCCGCCGCCCGAGAACACGCCGGAGACCAGCAGGACCACCACGAGCAGCACCAGCGCAGCACCACCGGCGACGAGCCGGCGCTGGCGGATCACGTGCTGCGACGGACGCCGGGCCACGCGCCCACGCTACCCGTGTGGGTCAGAGAACGAACCATAACTCTGCTCATCGGACAGGAACCGCGACACGCCGCAGCACGACCCAGAGCTTGCGCCGGCGGCCCACGGTGGCGCGCCCGGCCTGCGCGCCGTAGCCGTCGCGCTCGATCTGGCGGAGGATCTCGCGGTACATCCACGCCGCCGCGCGGACGGCCACCTGGCCCTCGCGCAGCAGCGCGATCCCGGCCATCCCCTCGTCGTAGCGGGCGTCCGCCTTGGCGATCTGGTCGCGCAGCAGGATCTCGCGCGCGCCGGGCACCGGCGCGCCGAACCGGTCGGTCGTCTCGCGGGCGAGGTACGACCGCCCGGCGGCGCCGTCCTCGTCGATGTCGCGGAGGATGTTCGTCCGCTGCATCGCGATCCCGAGCGCCGCCGCCGCAGGCCGCGCCCGCGCGTCGTCGGTCGTCCCCAGCACCGCCGCCATCACGACGCCGACGGTCCCCGCGACGCGGTAGCAGTAGGCGTCGAGCTCCGCCTCGGTCTCCAGCTCGCGCCCCGCGAGGTCCCAGCGCATGCCCTCGCAGAACTCGCCGATCGTCTCGCGCGGGAGCGGGTGCCGCGACGCGAGGTCCTCGAGCACGCGCACCTCGCGGGTCTGCTCCGCGACGTCGCCCGCGGCCCAGTCGGCGACCGCCGCGACGCGCTCCGCGGCGTCGGGCATCCCGTCGTCGACGAGGTCGTCGAGCGTGCGGAAGACGAGGTAGAGCAGGTAGACGTCGTCGCGGATCGGCCGCGGGAGCATCCGGCAGGCGAGCGAGAACGTCCGCGCGGCGCGGTTCGTCGTCGCGCGCGCCTCCTCGCGTGATCGGGGCGACCGTGCTCACGACGCCACCGCCGCGCGCGGGGCGAGCGCGTGATCGCGCGCGATCAGGCCGGCCGTGACCTCGGCGCCGAGCAGGACGCCCGGGACCCCGGCGCCGGGGTGCGTCCCGCCGCCGACGTGGTAGAGCCCGGCCACCCGGCGGTCGCGGTTCGGCTGCCGGAACCAGGCGGACTGGTGCAGCGTCGGCTCGACCGCGAACGCGTTCCCCCACACCGCGCCGAGCTCGCGCCCGAAGTCGAGCGGCGTCATCCGGTGCTCGGCGACGACGGACGCGCCGAGCCCGTCCAGCCCGAAGCTCGTCTCGAGGTCGGCGACGAGCGCGTCGCGCAGCCGGTCGCCCTCGCGGTCCCAGTCGATCCCCGCGCGCAGGTTCGGGACGGGCAGCAGGATCGCGAGCGAGTCGCCGCCCGCCGGCGCCATCCCCGGCTCGGTCCGCGCGGGGGCGTGGACGTAGGTCGAGAACGTGCGCGGCAGCTCGCGGCCGCGCGTGACCGCGCGGATGAACTCGCGGTAGCCGTCGCCGACGAGCAGCGTGTGGTGCTGCAGCCGCTCGTGCACGCGGTCCGTGCCGAGGTAGAGCAGGAAGCACGACAGCGTCTCGCGCAGCCGCCGCCGCGGCGCGGCCGTCCCGAGCAGCTCGTGCGTGCGCAGGACGTCCGCGTTCGAGACGACGACGTCGGCCGCGATCCGCTCGCCGCCGGCGAGCACGACGCCCGTCACGCGGCCGCCGGCGCGCTCGATCCGCTCGACCGGCTCGCCGCAGCGCACGTCGAGCGCGCCGGCGAGCGCCTCGACCACGCTGTACATCCCGCCGTCGACGTACCAGCCGCCGTCGAGCACCTGCAGGTAGACGAGCGCGCCGTAGATCGCCGGCACCCGGTGCGGGTCGCCGCCGATGAACAGCGAGTGGAAGGAGAACGCCTCGCGCACCCGCGGATGCTCGAAGTGGCGCGCGACGAACGAGGACAGCGGCCGCAGCGCGTCGAGCCGGACCATGTCGGGGACGAGCCGGAGGAAGTCCGGCAGCGCGCCGAAGTCGCGCCGCCCGGCGCCGAGGATCGCCCGCTCGTAGATCGGCCGGAGGGCCTCCAGGAACGGCTCGACCTGCGCGGCGTCGCGCGCGGAGAACCGCCCGACCTCGGCGCGCAGCGCGTCGCGGTCGGCGCTGAAGTCGAGGTGGCGCTCCTCGCCGGCCCAGTGGATCCGGTAGAGCGGCTCGAGCCGCCGCAGCGTCAGCTCGGAGGCCAGGTCGAGCCCGCCGGCGGCGAACGTCTCCTCCAGCACCCACGGCATCGTCAGCAGCGACGGCCCGGTGTCCCAGGTGAAGCCCGCGTCGCGGATCTGCCCGGCGCGGCCGCCGGGCCGCGGCCGCTGCTCGACCACGGTGACGTCCGCGCCCAGGCCCTGCAGCCGCAGCGCCGCCGCCAGCCCGCCCAGTCCTGCGCCGACGACGACCGCCCTCACCGCAGGTGCCCGCTCCCCAGCGCGGCGGAGGCCGGTGCGCCCGCCGCCCACGTCGCCACGCGCAGCTGCGCGATCACCGTCGCGACCGCCTCGCCGGCCCGGTCGGCCTGGGCCGCGATCAGGAACGGCCGCGCGAGCCCGCCCGCGACCGCGCCGAGCGCGAGGCACTTGGCCACGTCGACGCCGTCGCGCAGCCCGCCGGAGGCGATCACCGGCAGCCCCGGCGCGGCGCCGACCGCGCCGGTCACCGCCGCCGCCGTCGGAACGCCCCAGTCCCCGAAGGCGGCGGCGACGGCGCCCGCGCGGCTGTCCCGCCGGCCCTCGATCAGGGCCCAGTTCGTCCCGCCCGCGCCGGCCACGTCGACCGCGGCGACGCCCGCGGCGGCGAGCTCGCGCACGTCCTCGGGATCCATCCCGAAGCCGACCTCCTTGACGACGACCGGTCGCGGCGCGAGCCGCGCCGCGATCGCCGCGATCCCGTCCGTCACGCCCGCGAAGGCCGGCTGCCCCTCGGGCTGGACCGCCTCCTGGACCGGGTTGAGGTGGATCGTCAGCCCGTCGGCGTCGAGCAGCTCGACGAGCCGCTCGGCGCGCGCCGGCGCGCCCGCGCCGCGCACCTGCGCGGCGCCGAGGTTCGCGAGCAGCAGCGGCGGCCGCGGGCCGCCGGCGGGCCGGTAGGTCGGCAGCAGCGCCGGGTCGTCGAGCAGCGGCCGGCCCGAGCCGAGGACGAGCGCGATCCGGTGCTCCGCCGCGGCCGCGGCGAGCCGCGCGTTGACCTCGGCGGCCTCGTCGGTCCCCCCGGTCATCGCCGAGACGATCAGCGGCGCGCCGAGCGAGGCGCCGAGCAGCTCGCAGCGCAGGCTCACGTCGGCCAGGTCGCGGCCGGGCAGGGCGCGGTGGCGGAGCCGCACGGCGGCCAGCCCGGCGTCGCCGGCGTGCTCGACGCCGGGCCCGGCGGCGATGCGCAGATGGTCGGCCTTGCGGCCGCTGGCGGATCGGTCCATCGTCACCTCTACGGACTACGGGTCGTGCGGGGTCAGCGGTTGGCGGCGGCGAACCCGAGGTCCAGCAGCCGCTCCGCCTGACGCCCCGGGTCCGGAGAGTCCAGCAGGACGACCCCCAGTCGCGTCGTGCCGCGCCGCGCGGTGGCCACCAGGCAGCGCCCCGCGGCGTCCGTGTAGCCGGTCTTCAGCCCCGTGGTGCCGGGGTAGCGCTCGCGCAGCAGCGGGTTCGTGTTGTAGAGGTAGAGCTTGCCGCCCTCGATCGGGAACGGCAGCGTCGCCGAGCGCTCGCGGACGATCCGGCGCAGCCGCGGCTGGCGCAGCACGGCGCGGGCGATCGCCGCCAGGTCGGCCGCGCAGGAGTGGTTGCCCGCGTCGCGGATCCCGCTCGGCGTCGTGTAGTGCGTGCAGGCGAGGCCCATCGCCTGCGCGCGCTCGTTCATCAGCCGCACGAACGCCTGCTGGCTCCCGCCGCCGACGCGCTGCGCGAGCGCGATCGCGGCGTCGTTGCCCGAGACGAGCAGCAGCCCGTGCAGCATCGTCTCGACGTCGATCAGCTTGCCGCGCGGCAGCAGCCCGACGCCCGAGCCCTTGAAGTGGACCGCCTCCGGCGTGATCCGCACGCGCCCCCACGGCGGCACGTTGTCGACCACCAGCAGCGCGGTCATCATCTTCGTCAGCGAGGCGATCGGCCGGACGCGGTTCGGCCGCCGCCGCCAGAGCACCTCGCCGGTGTCGACGTTGAACACCAGCGCGGCCGCGGGCGGGCGGTCGAAGCGGACGCGGAGCGGGTCCGCCGGGACGTCGAGCCGCACCGCCAGCGCCGACGGCGCCGTGCCCAGCCCGCCGAACCCGGCCGTGAGCGCCTCGGGGTTCGCCTCGGCGTGGCCGGTCGCGCCGCGGTGCGCCAGCAGCGCCGCCCCGCCCGCGCCGGCGGCGACGATCAGCAGCATCAGCGCGAGCCGGCGGATCATTCGCGCGGCGGGGTCGAGAGGGCGCCGATCACCCCGAAGGCGAACAGCCCGAGCACCAGCAGCGAGATGACGACGAGCACGTCGGGGCCGCTCGTGAAGAGCACGAACAGCGTGAGGAAGGCGAGCACCGCGATGAAGCCCAGCGCGAGCACGAGGATGACGGTGCGCATCCGGCGTCAGGCGCCCCCCGGCGGGGCCGGAGGGCGCGTGCGCGCGATCTCGGGGTGGCGGCGGTGCACCGGCGGTCGAACCGTAGCCGGTGCACCGGAGTTCACCGGGTGGGCAGCCAGCGGAAGTGCCGCGCCGCGAGCGCGGCCATGGCCACGCCCCAGAGCGCGAGGATCCCCAGGTCGCCCCAGGCGATCTGCGCGCCGGTCGGCAGCCACGCGTGCTGGAGCGCGCTCGTCAGGTGCGCCAGCGGGAACGCGTTGGCGACGTGCTGCAGCCAGTCCGGCAGCTGCGACATCGGGAAGTAGATCCCCGAGATCATCTGCAGCGGCAGCAGGATCACCTGCAGCACCGGCTGGGCGCCGTCCGGGCTGTTGACCAGCGAGGCGACGGCGAACCCGCAGCAGGCGAAGCAGAGCGACGCGGTCACCACGGCCAGCAGCGCGGGGAAGAGGCCGCCCGGGGGCGGGTCGATCCCGTACGCGACGTCGGCCACGAGGACCATCAGGCCGCAGGCGACGATGCTGGAGATCGTCACCGTGAGCGCCCGCGAGAGCACGAGCACGACCGCCGGCACCGGGGTCGCCCGGCGGCGCTTCAGGATCCCGTTCTCGCGCTGGGCGATGACGGTCATCGTCAGCGACATGAACGCGGAGGTCAGGACGGCGAGGCCCATGATCCCGGGCACGCTGGCGCGGTTGGCCGCGACCTGCTGGCCGGCGACCTCGACCGCGTCGGTGCCGAACAGCCCGGCGAAGGTGACGAGCAGCAGCAGCGGGAGCGCGAGGATGAAGAACTGCGCGCGGGGGTTGCGCCGGATCGAGAGCAGGTCGTAGCGCAGCTGGTGGAGGAAGAGGACTTGGGTCATCGGGTCAGCTCCAGGTAGATGTCCTCCAGCGTCGGCCGGCGGATCTCGAGGTCGGAGAGCTCGACGTCGCGGTCGAGCGCCCACGCGGTCAGCTCGTGCAGGTCGGCCATCGGCCGCTCGGAGCGCATCGTGATGCGGCGGTCGGCGTCGCACTCGAGCCCGAGCGGGGCGTCGTCCGGCGCCGGGCGGGAGCGTGAACGTGACGACGGCGGCGGCGCGGTCGCGCCCGCCCAGCGTCGCGGGCGTGCCGGAGGCGACGACGCGCGCCCTGCGCCATCACGACGATCCGGTCGGCGAGCCGCTCGGCCTCCTCCATGTAGTGCGTGGTGAGGAGGATCGTCTTGCCGAGCGCGCGCAGGCCGGTGACGACCTCCCACGCGGCGCGGCGGGCGGCCGGGTCGAAGCCGGTCGTCGGCTCGTCGAGGAAGATCAGCTCGGGGTCGCCGACCAGCGCGAGCGCGACGTCGAGCCGGCGGCGCTGGCCGCCGGACAGCTTGGTCGCCTCGGTGCCCGCCTGCTCGGCGAGCCCGACGAGCTCGATCGTGTCGTCGGCGTCGCGCGGGGCGCTGTAGTAGCCGGCGTAGAGCCGCAGGCACTCGCGGACGGTGAGCCCGAGCTCCGGCGCGGACTCCTGCAGGACGATGCCGATCCGGTCGCGCCACGCGCGCGGTGCCCGCCACGGGTCGGCGTCGAGCACCTCGACGCTGCCGCCGGACGCGGCGCGGAAGCCCTCGAGCACCTCGATCGTCGAGGTCTTGCCGGCGCCGTTCGGGCCGAGCAGCGCGAGGATCTCGCCGCGCCGGACGTCGAGGTCGATGCCGCGGACCGCCTCGACGGCGCCGTAGCGGACCTGGAGCCCGCGGACGGTCACGGCGGGGGCGTGCGCGGTGGGGATCGCCTGGGTGGGAGAGAGGGTGTCGAGCATGGATCACATGCTGCGCCCGCCCGGCCGATCCGTCATCGGCGCGCGGGACCAACCTGCCTCCACCCCCGGGTTGAGCCGCGGATCCACCCCCGCGCCGATGCCGCCCGGCGGCGGGCGGCCTATCGTTCGGCGTGTGGAGACACGCGTGCGCTGGATCCTCCCGTTCTTCGCCACCGTGCTCGGACTGCTGGTCGTCGCGTCGGCGACGCAGACCGACCCGCGGCCGTCGCTGCACGGTCGCGGCCTCGTCGTCCTCGTGGTCCTCGTCGCCTTCGTCGGCCTGCTCGCCTTCGGCGTGATCTGGCGGACGCGCCACGTCGATCCGCGGGCGAGCCGGCGGCTGCTGGTCGCGATCGGGGCGCTCGCGCTCGCGCTCGCCATCCTGCAGCCCGACGGCGCCGGCGTGCTCGCGCTCTACATCACGCTCGGCATCGCCTGCTCGCAGCTCGAGCCGCGGCGCGCGATCCCGGGCTTCACGATCGGCATCGTCGCGGTGAGCGTGCTGCACGAGCTCCTCTCGCGCGACGGCACGCTGGCCGACACGATCATCGCCGACACCAGCGCGATCATCTTCTTCTTCATGGGCTACCTGTCGCGCCAGTTCCGGATGGGACAGGCGCGCGCCGAGCACCTCGTCCAGGAGCTCGAGGCGAACCGCGACGCGCAGGCCCAGGCGGTCACGCTGCGCGAGCGCCAGCACCTCGCCCGCGAGATGCACGACGTGCTCGCCCACTCGCTCTCCGCGCTCGCCGTGCAGCTCGAGGGCACGCGGCTGCTCGCGCGCTCGACCGGCGCCGACCCGAGCGTGGTCGAGGCCGTCGAGCGCTCCCACCACCTGGCCAAGGGCGGGCTCGACGAGGCGCGGCGCGCGATCGAGGCGCTGCGCGGCGGCGACATGCCCGGGCCGGACCGGCTGCCCGCGCTCGCCGACCAGTTCCGCGAGCAGACCGGCGTCGAGACCGCGCTCGCGTTCGACGGCGAGCCGCGCGAGCTGCCGTCGGAGGCGCGGCTGGCGGTCTACCGGACGGCGCAGGAGGCGCTGACCAACGTCCGCCGCCACGCCGAGGCCGAGCGCGTCGACCTGCGGCTCCGCTACGCCGACGACGGGACCTGGCTGACCGTCGAGGACCGCGGCCGGCCCGCCGCCGACGAGGCCGAGGACGGGCTCGGCTACGGGCTGACCGGGATGCGCGAGCGCGCCGAGCTGCTCGGCGGCCGGCTCGCCGCCGCGCCGACCTCGGACGGCTTCCGGGTCGAGCTGTTCCTGCCGGCATGACCGGCGACGACCCGATCCGCGTGCTGCTCGCCGACGACCAGCGCGTCGTCCGCGAGGGCCTCGCGATGCTGCTCGAGCTGCTGCCCGGCGTCGAGGTGGTCGGGACGGCGGCGGACGGCGAGGAGGCGGTCGCGCTCGCCGGCTCGCGCGCGCCGGACGTGATCCTCATGGACCTGCGGATGCCGCGGGTCGACGGCGTCGAGGCGACGCGCCGGATCGCCGACGTGCGGCCGCAGGCGCGGGTGATCGCGCTCACCACCTACGCCGACGAGCCGACGGTGCTCAGCGCGCTCCGGGCCGGCGCGCGCGGCTACCTGACCAAGGACGCCGGCGCCGAGGAGATCGCGGCGGCGATCGAGGCGGTCGCGCGCGGCGAGGCGGCGCTCGACCCGGCGGTGCAGGCGCACGTCCTCGCCGGGCTCGCCGAGCACGCGGACGATCCCGCGCTGCCCGACGGGCTGACGCCGCGCGAGGCCGAGGTGCTGACGCTGATCGCCGAGGGGCTGACGAACTCGCAGATCGCCGACCGGCTCGTGGTGAGCCAGGCGACCGTCAAGAGCCACGTCAACCGCGTGTTCGCCAAGGCCGGCGTCCGCGACCGCGCGCAGGCGGTCGCCTACGCGTACCGCAACGGGCTCGCCGGCGACTAGACGGCGGGGCTATGCTTTCCAATATGGAAAGCATGCCCGAGCACCCGACCGCCGCCGCGGCACACGCCGCGCTCACGGACGCGGAGGCGTCCCGCGCCGGCGTCGCGCGCGGACTGTCCCTCCCGTCCTGGTTCCTGGTCTCGCTGGGCGCCGCCATCGCCGTGCAGATCGGGACGGCCGCCGTCGGCCTCGGCGGCGGCGCGCCATGGCTCGTGGTGCTCGGGCTGGGCGTCTTCGCCGCCGTGGCCGGGGCGCAGCTCGCACGGTTCCGGCGCCGCAACGGCGTCTGGCTCGGCGGTCTCGCCAGCCGCGTCGTGCTCGGGACCGGGATGGCCGCGTCGGCCTCCTACGCGCTCGCGCTCGGGGCGGCGATCTGGGCCGCGTACGCGGAGCAGTGGGGGCTGACCGCGGTCTGCGCGGTCGCCGGTGGAGCCGCGTACGCGTGGAGCGGCGCGCGGTGGCTCTCGGCCTACCGCGCGGAGCCCGCGGTCCACTCGCGCGGCGAGTCGGCGGCGTGGCTCGCGCTGCTCGGCGCGGCCGGCCTCCTCGGCCTCGCGCTCCTGGTGCTCAACGGTTGACGCCGGGCCTCGACCAGCACCTCGTGGCGCCGGCGAGGCTCAAGCTGATGACCGCGCTCACGGCGGTCTCCGAGGCCGAGTTCAGCACCCTCCGCGACCGGCTGGAGGTCAGTGACTCCGTGCTCTCCAAGCACCTGTCCGCGCTCGAGGACGCCGGCTACGTCAAGCGCCGCAAGGGCGTGCACCGCGGCCACCGGACCACGTGGATCTCGCTCGCGCCGCGCGGTCGCACGGCGCTCAGCGCGCACGTCGCGGCGCTGCGCGCGCTGATCAGCGGCATCGACTGAGCCTGGCGATCAGCCCGCGGCGGCGAGCGGCCCGGTGCCCGGGCGCTCCTGCTTCACGTGCTCGTCCGCGTGGTAGGAGCTGCGCACGAGCGGGCCCGCGGCGATGTGCTCGAAGCCGAGGTCGTACGCGGCCGCCTCGAGCGCCTCGAACTCGTCCGGGTGCCAGTAGCGGACGACCGGCAGGTGCCGCTCGGTCGGCCGCAGGTACTGGCCGACGGTGAGGACCTGCACGCCCTGCTCGCGCAGCTGCCCGAACGCGTCGACCAGCTCGTCGTGGGTCTCGCCGAGCCCGACCATCAGGCCGGACTTGGTCGTCACCTCGTCGCCGCCCATCGCCTTCGCGTTGGCCAGGACGCGCAGCGAGCGCTCCCAGCGCGACCCGCGGCGGGCGACCGGGTAGAGCCGCGGGACGACCTCGACGTTGTGGTTGAAGACGTCGGGGCGCTCGGCGATCACCTTGGCCAGCGGCATCTCCTCGCCGCGGAAGTCGGGCGTGAGGCACTCGATCTTGGTCTGGGGCGCCTGCATCCGGACCGACCGGATCACGCCGCACCAGACGCCGGCGCCGTAGTCGGGCAGGTCGTCGCGGTCGACCGACGTGATGACCGCGTGGCGCAGGCCCATCTGGGCGATCGAGCGCGCGACGCGCAGCGGCTCGAGCGGGTCGTTCCAGGTCGGCTTGCCGGTCTTGACGTTGCAGAACCCGCAGCGCCGCGTGCACGTGTCGCCGAGGATCATGAAGGTGGCGGTGCCGCGCTCCCAGCACTCGCCGACGTTCGGGCAGGCGGCCTCCTGGCAGACCGTGTGGAGGTTCTCGCGGTCGATCTGCTCCTTCAGGTCGCGGTAGCGCCGGCCGCCCGGCGGCGGGACCTTGAACCAGCGCGGCTTGCGGCCGCGGAACGGCTCGGTGTCCGTGCCCAGGACCTGGGTGACGTCCATCCCGCCGGGGTTGGCGCGCGAGCGGGTGACGTGCAGGCGGGGCGGGGCGGTGCTCACGCGACCGAGGGTACCGGGCGGCACAGGTGGATCACGTCGGCGGCGATCAGGCCGTGGCGCGCCGCCGCCACCGGCCCCTCGTCCTCCGCCATCACGATCGACTCGACGGCGAACCCCGCGGCGCGGGCGCGATCGGCGAAGTCGCGCCCGTAGAGCCGGACGTGGTCGTGCTGCCAGTACGCCTCGGTGCGCTGCGCGGGCGTGGCGATCGCCGGGTCCTCCAGAGTGTCCGCGCGCGCCACGTCCTGCGGGACCATCAGCAGCGCCCAGCCGCCGGGGTCGAGCACGCGGCGCAGCTCGGCGAGCGCGTCGGCGTCGCGGTCGACGTGCTCGAGCACGTGGCTGCAGATGATCGCCCCGAACGCCGCGTCGGGCAGGTCGAGCGCGCGGACGTCGAGCACGAGGTCGCCCTTGGCCGGGTCGAGGTCGGCGGTCACGTAGCGCAGCCCGGCCGGCAGCGGCGTGAAGCGGAAGCACCACTCGGGCGCAAAGTGGAGCAGGCTCGGCGCGTCGCGCAGCAGCTCCGGGCGCCGGCGCCAGAGCAGCGCGACCGCGCGGTGGCGCTCGTGCGCGCCGCAGCGCCAGCAGATCGCCCCCGCGCGGTTCCAGTGCGGCTTGAAGCGGCGGAAGCGCCCCCCGCAGACCGGGCACTCGACCGCGTCGCCGCGCTCGCGCAGCAGCGCTCCGCGCCGGCGCAGCCCGCGGGCGATCCGCACGACGACGCCCTCGTGGAGCGTGGCGCCGTGGCGGCGCAGGGCGCCCGTCACGCGGGGACCGGCGCGAGCCCGAGCCGCGCCGGGGCGACGATCCGCTGGCGCATGCCGTGCGCCTGCGCGAACGCGTACGCCGCGCGCTTGCGGAAGCACGCGAGCCCGCCGGGGCGGCCGGTCTCGAGCGCGACCGACGTCATCCGCACGCCCGGCAGCCCGCAGGCGGTGACCTGGTGGAACGGCGCGACGTCGTTGGCGACGTTGACCGCGAACCCGTGCGCGCTGACCCCGTGCGAGACGTGGACGCCGATCGAGGCGATCTTGCGGTCCTCGACCCAGACGCCGGTGAACTGCGGGCCCTCGCGGTCGCGGCCGCGCGCCGCGATCCCCTCCTCGGCGAGCGCGCGCACGAGCGCGGCTTCCATCGTGCCGATGAAGGCGGGGATGTCGCGCGCGGGCATGATCGGGTAGCCGACGAGCTGGCCGGGCCCGTGGTAGGTCAGCTTGCCGCCGCGCGGCGTGCGCACGACGTCGATCCCCTGCGCGCGCCAGAAGTCCTCGCCGAACGGCAGGTCGCCGGGCTCCGAGCGGCGGCCGAGCGTGTAGACCGCCGGGTGCTCCAGCAGCAGGAGCAGCGGCGGCAGCTCGCCGGCGATCACGCGCTCGCGCAGCCGCTCCTGCAGGGCGGCGGCCTCCGCGTACTCGACCGTGCCGAGGTGGCACGTCCAGAGATCCATCGAGCGAATGCTACGCCCCCGCGAAGGCCCGCCGGTACGCCGTCGGGGAGGTGCCGACGACGCGGCCGAAGTGCTGGCGCAGGCCGATCGCGCCGCCGAAGCCGCAGCGGACGCCGACCTCCTCGACGCTCAGCGCGCTCGCCTCGAGCAGCCGCTGCGCCGCACGCACCCGGCGCGCGATCAGCCACTGCAGCGGCGTCGTCCCGGTCTCGGCGCGGAACCGGCGCGCGAACGAGCGCGGGCTGTAGCCGGCGTGGCGCGCCATCGCATCGACGGTCAGCGGCTCGCCCAGCCGCGCGTCCATCCAGGCCCGCGTGGCGGCGAGGCCGTCGCCCTCGGCCGGCGGGAGCGGCCGCTCCGCGAACTGCGCCTGGCCGCCGTCGCGGTGCGCGGCGACGCACATCCGGCGGGCGACCGCGTTCGCCGCGTCCGCGCCGTGGTCGCGCCGGACCAGGTGGAGGCAGAGGTCGATCCCTGCGGCGACGCCGGCGGAGGTGAGGACGTCGCCCTCGTCGACGTAGAGCACGTCCGGCTCGACCGTGACGCGCGGGAAGGCGCGGGCGAGCCGCTCCGCGTAGCGCCAGTGGGTCGTCGCCCGGCGCCCGTCGAGCAGCCCGGCGGCGGCGAGCACGAACGCCCCGGTGCAGATCGACGCGATCCGCGCGCCCCGCTCGGATGCGGCGCGCAGCGCGTCGAGCACGGCGGGCGCGACCGGCCAGGCGCGGTCGCCGATCCCCGGGACGATCACGGTGTCGGCGCCCGCGAGCGCCTCGAGGCCGTGCGGCGCGACGACGTCGAAGCCGGTCTCGCTGGGCACCGGGCCGGCGACCGGCGCGCACAGCGCCCACGCGTAGCGCTCGGGCTCGCGCCCGAACACCTGGGCCGGGATCGCGAGGTCGAAGGCGACGACCTCGCCGGCGATCAGGGCGACGACGCGGTGCATGGCGGGAATCTATCGAACCATGACGTTCCTGCCACTGGCGGCGCGTGCGCCACCGCGCGAGGATCCCCGGCATGAACGTGGAGATCCTGCTGTTCGACGGCTTCGACGAGCTGGACGCGCTCGGCCCGTGGGAGGTCTTCGCGGGCGTCGCCGCGGTCCGCGACGACGTCACCGCGTCGCTCGTCACGCTCGAGGGCGCGCGCGAGGTGCGCGCCGACCACGGCCTCGTGGTGCGCGCGCACGGCGCGCTGTCCGAGCGGCCCGGCCTGCTGCTCGTCCCCGGCGGCGGCTGGTTCGACCGGACGCCCGACGGCGCCTGGGCGCAGGCGCGGCGCGGCGAGCTCCCCGCCGCGATCGCCGAGCGCCACGCGGCGGGCAGCATCGCCGCGTCGGTCTGCACCGGCGCGCTGCTGCTCGCCGCGGCCGGCGTGCTCGACGGGCATCGCGCGACGACCAACCCGGCCGCGCTGGACGACCTGCGCAAGCGCGACGCCGTCGAGGTGGTCGAGGCGCGCGTCGTCGACGACGGCGACGTGATCACCGCGGGCGCGCCCGCGTGCGGGCTCGACCTCGCGCTGCACGTGCTCGACCGGATCGGCGGCCCGGCGCTCGCGGACGCCGCCGCCCGCGAGCTCCGGTACGAGCGCCCCGCCGGCGGCGTCCTAGTCCCAGGCCTCCAGCCGGTCGGCCAGCGCGCGTAGGAACCGCGCCGCCAGCGCGCCGTCCAGCGCGCGGTGGTCCCAGCTCATGCACAGGTAGGTCATCGAGCGGATCGCGATCGAATCGTTGCCGTCCGCGTCGGTGATCACCACGGGCCGCTTGACGACGGCCTCGGTGTCGAGGATCGCGACCTGCGGCTGGTTGATCACCGGCGTGGCGATGATCGAGCCGAAGCCGCCGGGGTTGGTGATCGTGAACGTGCCGCCGCGGACGTCGTCCGGCGTCAGCTCGTTCTCCCGCGCGGCCTTCGAGAGTCCCTTGATGCGCTTCGACAGGCCCTCCGCGGAGAGCTCCTGGGCGTCGCGGATCACCGGGACGATCAGGCCCTCCTCGCCGAGCGACACCGCGATGCCGAGGTGGACGGCGTCGTGGACGGCGTAGTCGTCGCCGTCGAGCGTCGCGTTCAGCGCGGGGAACCGCCGCAGCGTCTCGATCGTCGCGCGGGCGACGATCGGCAGCGACGTGATGCCCAGCTCCTTGCGCGCGGCCTCGACGCGGGTCATGTCCGCCTCGACGATCGTCGTGCACGTCGCCGCCGTCCGCAGCGACTCGACCATCGCCCGGCCGATCGTCCGGCGCATCCGCGACAGGCTCCCGGCGGCCGCCGCGGCCGGGACGCGCGGCGGCGCCTCGTCCGGCTTGTACGGCGACTCGATGTGCATCGGCGGCTCAGGCTTCTCCGCGTCTCGAGGAACGCGAGCACGTCCTGCTTGCGCACGCGGCCGCCGCGGCCGGTGCCCTCGATCTGCGACAGGTCGAGGTCGTGCTCCGCCGCCATCCGCTGCACGACCGGCGAGTAGCGCCGGCCGCCCTCGCGGCGCGGCGCGACGGCGCGCTGCGCCGAGCCGTTCGCGTGCCGGGCGTCGGTGTCGCCGGGCAGGTCGCCCGCGTCGCCGGGCGCGTCCAGCGCGACCGCGGCCTCGCTCGTGCCCTCCGACGTGTGCGCCTCGCCGGGCTTCGCGTCGGTGGCGATCAGCGCCAGCACGGTGCCGACGTCGACGGTCTGGCCCTCGGCGACGACGATCTCGGCCAGCCGGCCGGCCGCGGGCGCCTCGACGTCGGTGTCGATCTTGTCGGTCGAGATCGCGGCGATCACCTCGTCGGCCTCGACCCAGTCGCCGGGCTGCTTGCGCCATTCGACGACCGTCCCCTCGGCCACGGACACGCCCATCTGGGGCATCCGGATCTCGGCGACCTCAGTACTCGAGGAGCTCACGCACGGCCTCCCTCACGTCGTCGACCTGCGGCAGCACGGCCTGCTCCAGCGTGGGCGAGAACGGGATCGGGACGTCCGGCGTCGCCACGCGGACGACCGGTCCGTCGAGATCCTCGAAGCCCTTCTGCGCGATCAGCGCGGCGACCTGGGCGCCCGCCGCGCACATCTCGTTCGCCTCGTCGAGGATCACGACCTTCGAGCAGCGGCGGACGCTGTCGAGGATCGCCGCCTCGTCGAGCGGGACGAGCGAGCGCAGGTCGAGCACCTCGACCGACGCGTCGAGGTCGGCGGTCGCCTCGAGCGCCGTGTGGACCATGGCGCCGTAGGCGATCACGACGAGGTCGGAGCCCGACGCGGGCCACGCGCGCGCTGAAGTCCGTCTCGTACGTGCCGGCGGGGACCTCGCCCTTGACCCGGCGGTAGAGGTGCTTGTGCTCCATGAACACGACCGGGTTCGGGTCGCGCACGGCCTTGATCAGCAGCCCCTTGGCGTCCTCCGCCGTCGACGGCGCGACGACCTTCAGCCCCGGGGCGTGCATGAACCACGCCTCGGGGTTCTGCGAGTGGAACGGGCCGCCGGAGAAGCCGCCGCCGGACGGCAGCCGGACGGTGATGTTGATGCTCAGCCCCATCCGGTAGAAGGTCTTGCCGGCGACGTTGACGAGCTGGTCGAAGCCGCAGGAGATGAAGTCGGAGAACTGCATCTCGGCGATCGGCCGCATCCCCTCCGCGGCGGCGCCGATCGCGCAGCCGATGATCGCCGACTCGGCCAGCGGCGTGTCCATCACCCGGTTCGCCCCGAACTCCTCGAGGAAGCCGTCGGTGACCTTGAACGCGCCGCCGAACACCCCGATGTCCTCGCCCATCACGAACACCCGGTCGTCCTCGCGCATCTCCTGGCGCATGCCGTCGGAGATCGCCTGCAGGTAGGTCATCGCGGGCATCAGAACCCGCTCCAGCGCGAGGCGCCGTCCTCGAGCAGCGCCGGCTCTTCGGCGAACAGCCGGTCGGTCGCGGTCGCGCCGTCGGGCATCGGCATCGCCAGCGCCTCCTCGACGGCGGCGTCGATCTCGGCGCGGACCTCCGCGCGGAGCGCGTCGACGTCGACGCCGAGCGCCGCGACGCGCTTGACCTGGCGGTCGATCGGGTCCTTGCGCCGCCACTCCTCGATCAGCTCGGCGGGCACGTACTTCATGTCGTCGTGCGCGGCGTGCCCGTGCATCCGCATCGTCACGGCCTCGATCAGCGTCGGGCCGTCGCCGGCGATCGCGCGGGCGCGCGCCTCGCGGGTGGCCTCGAACATCGCCTCGACGTCGTTCCCGTCGACGCTGACGCCCGGGAAGCCGTAGGCGGCCGCGCGCTCGACCGGGTCGACCGCGAACTGCGACGCGGTCGGCGTCGAGTAGGCGAACTGGTTGTTCTCGAGGATGAAGATGACCGGCAGCTTCTGCACGCCGGCCCAGTTCATCGCCTCGTGGAAGTCGCCGCGGGAGGTGGAGCCGTCGCCGAACCAGGTCAGCGCCGCGCGCTGCTCGCCGCGCAGCTTGAACGCCATCGCGAGCCCGGTGGCCACGAGCATCATGTCGGGCAGCATCGAGACCATCCCGACGCAGCCGACGCGGCGGTCGCCGAAGTGGACGTTGCCGTCGCGGCCGCCGGTGATCCCGCCCTCGCGGCCCATGTACTGGCCGAAGATCCGCGTCGGCGTGACGCCGCGGATCAGATGGGCGGCGAGGTCGCGGTGGAGGATGCAGAGCCGGTCGTGGCCGTGCATCGCCCAGGTCGGGCCGGCCGAGACGGCCTCCTGCCCGAAGCCGTCGTAGAACGAGCCCGGGACCTTGCCCTGGCGATAGAGCATCATCGCCCGCTCCTCGATGCCGCGCATCAGGAGCATCGCCCGCAGGAGGCCGACGCGGTCCTCCTGATTGAGATGCTCGCTCCCGGACCCGGGTACGTCCCCGGTCCGAGCCGTTTCCGTCGCCATCTGGCGGAACCACCTTTCCTCGCGGGGCCACCGGGATCCGCCGGCGCCCGTTTCGTGCCAGGCGCCCGCGCGGGATCGCCGCCGCGGTTGCCGTCTCACCGCGGAGATTACCCTCCGGATGGATGGCGCAGGACTCCCCAGGGGTTGAGCGACTGTGGCCGGCACGGCTGCGCTGGCGGATGCGCGGCGCCTGGCTGTGGCCCGCGTTCGTCGCGCTGACGGTGCGTCGACGGGGTCCTGATCACCGTGCTGCCGCCGTACTCGGGCACCCCGCCGGGGCTCGTCGGCGGGCTCCTGCTCGCCGGGTTCGCGAACCTCCTGCTGACCGCGGTGGTGGCGCCGTTCGCCGGCCGCGCGCTGCGCCGCCGGCGACCGGACCTGCCGCGCCCGGTGGCGCTCGACCAGGCCGGCACGGCGCTGCTCTGCGCGCTGACCGTGGTGCTGGTCGTCGCGGGCGTCGCGCACCGTCCCGCCGCTGCCGCGCAGGCGGGCGACGAGGCCGCGCTCGTCGCGGCCGTGCGCGCGTACGTCGCGGCGCACGCGCCCGAGTGGGCGCCCGGGCTCGGCGAGATCGACGCCCGCGCCTACGCGCCGGAGGTCTACCGCGCGTGCGTGCCCGGGAGCGACCCGCGCCGGGCCCTGTGCCTGATCGTGGACACCGACCGGCGCCCGGCGCGGGTGACGCGCGATCCGTCGATGACGCCGGACCGCACGGCGAGCTCGCCCTGAGCGCGCCCCGGCCGTCGCCGGCCGGGACGCGCGGAGGCGCTACTCGCAGTTGCGGACGATGTCCGCGTCGACGACGCCGTCGAGGTCGACGGCGAGCGCGCCGAGGCACTCGACGTCGGTGCCCTGCGCCGCCGTCGAGCCGGTCGTCGCCGTCGCCGCCCTTGAGCGAGCGGTCGTCGCCGCCGTTGCCGTGCAGGTCGTCGGCGTCGTCGTTGCCGCTCAGCGTGTCGACGCCGGGGCCGCCGAACAGCTCGTCCGTGCCGTCGGACCCGAGCAGCGTGTCGGTGCCGGGACCGCCGAGCAGGGTGTCGTCGCCGTCGGTGCCGGAGACGAAGTCGCGGCCGACCTCGCCGTCGATGTGGTCGTCGTCGATCCCGCCGTTCATGACGTCGCGGCCGTTGCCGCCGTGGATGTCGTCGTCGCCGGGGCCGGTGGTGGCGTCGTCGCCGTCCCGCCCGAGGCGCAGGACGTCGACGCCGTCGCCGCCGTTGACGTCGTCCTTGCCCTGCCCGCTGAAGACGAGGTTGGCGCCCTCGCCCGGCAGCGCGTCGCCGAGCTCGATCACGTCGTCGCCCGCGCGGGAGAAGATGCGGTCGCCGCCGGTGCCGCCGTCGATCGTGTCGGCGCCGTCGCCGACCTCGCGCACGATGTCGGCGGTCGGCCTCGCCGAAGACGCGGTCGTCGCCCTGCCCCGGATCGATCAGGTCGGCGCCGGGGCCGCCGCAGATGAGGTCGTCGCCGCCGCGGCCGATGAGGTGGTCGTTGCCCGAGCCGCCGGCGATGATGTCGTCGCCGGGGGTGCCGACGAGGACGTCGGCGTTCTCCGTCGCCCCGGGGACGACGGCGCCCGGGTCGAGCTGGATGGCGAGGAAGCAGGGCGAGACCGGGATCGGATCCCCCACCGGGGGGATCTGGGCGGCAGCCATCCCGGCTCCGCCGATGACGGCCGCGATCGTGGCGGCCGTGAGGGACTTGACGAGCATCCTGTGCTCCTTGCTGGCGCGGCGACCCGTCCGGGTCTGTGCGTTTCGTCACATGACCGACGACACGCCGTCGTATTCCCGCCGGGGCGGAGCTACAGCGCGAGCGAGTACGGGTTCTCGAGCCGCTCGCGGATGCGGCCGAGGAACTGCGCGGCGTCGGCGCCGTAGAGGATCCGGTGGTCGCACGAGAGCGTGAGCTCCATGATCGGCCGGACCGTCACCTCGCCGTCGACCACGACCGGGCGCGGCGACATCTCGCCCACGGCGAGGATCGCGGCCTGCGGCGGGTTGATCACCGCGGTGAAGCGCTTGATCCCGAACATGCCGAGGTTCGAGACGCTGAACGTGCCCGCGGAGAGCTCGGGCGGGCTGATCTTGCCCTCGCGCACCTTGCCGGCCAGGCCGCGCGCGTCGCGCGAGATCTCGCCGAGCGACTTGCGGTCGGCGTCGAAGATCGTCGGGACGATCAGGGCGTCCTGGCCCGCGACCGCGATGCCGACGTTGATCCGCGAGTACAGCTCGAACTTGCCGTCGCGGTAGGCGCCGTTCGCGCGCGGGAACTCGCGCAGCGCGAGCGCGCTCGCCTTGACCACGAAGTCGTTGAACGACGGCGGCGGGTCGTCGCCCGCGGCGGCCTTGAGCTGCTTGCGGAACTCGACCGCCTCGCCCATGTCGACCTCGAGCGTGAGGACGAACTCCGGCGCGGTCGCCTTGGACTCCGCCATCCGGCGCGCGATCGTCTGCTGGAGCCGGGTCAGCTCCTCGATCGTGGTCTCGCCCTTGCCGCTCGTCGCGTCGCCGGACTTCGGCGCCGGCTTGGCCGCCTCGGCCTCGGGCGCCGGCTCGGTGGGACGCGCGGCCTCGGCGGGCGCCTCCTCCTCCGGCGCGCCGTTCTTCGCGGCCGCCTGCACGTCGGACTTGACGATCCGGCCGCCCGGGCCGGAGCCGGTCACCGCGCTCAGCTCGACGCCGAGCTCGGCCGCCATCCGGCGGGCGATCGGGGAGGCCTTGACGCGGCCGTTGCCGTCGCCGGCGGGCTGGTCGACCGGCTCGTCGGCGGTCGCGACCGGCGCCTCGTCCTCCTGCTCGGACTCCGGCGCGCTGTCCTCGGCCGTCGGGACGTCGGAGCGGTCGGGCGGCGGCGCGTCGTCGCCGCCGCCGGACTCGTCAGCCGGGGGCTCGGACTCCTCCTGCTCCTGCTCGCCGCCCGAGTCCTCGGCGGGCTTCGCGGAGCCGCCGCCGATCGTCGCGATCGTCTCGCCGACGGCGAGCGTGTCGCCCTCCTTGGCCACGATCTGGAGGGCGCCGGACTCGTCGGCCTCGTAGGTCATGTTGGCCTTGTCGGTCTCGATCTCGACCAGCTCGTCGCCGCGGGAGATCTCGTCCCCGTCGGACTTGAGCCACTTCAGGATCGTGCCCTCCTCCATCGAGTCGGACAAGCGGGGCATCGCGACGTCGGCCATGCCCTCAGCGTATAGCGTCAGCGCGGGCGCACGAGGGCCGGGTCGAAGCCGGCCGGCAGCTCCAGGTCGTGCCGGGCGAGCAGCGCCGCGTCGGCCAGGATCGCGCTCGTCGGGCCGTCCGCGGCGATCCGGCCGCCGGACAGGATCACCGCGCGCTCGCACAGCTCGGCGGCGAACGGGAGGTCGTGGGTGACCACGAGCTGCGTGCGGCCGAGCGCGGCGAGCAGGTCGAGCAGCTCGCGCCGCGCGCGCGGGTCGAGGTTCGCCGACGGCTCGTCGAGCACGAGCAGCCGCGGGTCCATCGCCAGCACGCCCGCGATCGCGACCCGCCGGCGCTCGCCCATCGAGAGCTGGTGCGGCGCGCGCGCCGCTGCGTGCTCCATCCGCACCGCCGCGAGCGCCGTGGCGGTCCGCGCCGCCACGGCCGCGTCGTCGAGCCCGAGGTTGCGCGGGCCGAAGGCGACGTCGTCGGCGACGGTGGGCATGAACAGCTGGTCGTCGGGATCCTGGAACACGAGCCCCACCCGCGCCCGCAGCGCGGGGAGCGTGTCGGGGCCCACCGCCAGGCCGGCGACCTCGAGCTCGCCCGCTCCGCGCAGGAGGCCGTTCAGGTGGAGCATCAGCGTCGTCTTGCCGGCGCCGTTCGGGCCGAGCACGGCGACGCGCTCGCCGTGGGCGACGCTCAGGTCGAGGCCGCGCAGGACCTCCGCCCCCGCGGCGTAGCCGAACGTCAGCCCGCGGGCCTCGATCGCGCAGCTCACGCCGCCACCGCCAGCACCGCCGGCACGCCCGCGAGGATCGCGGCGAAGGCACGATCGGCCGCGGCCAGTGGCACGCGCGCCGCGGCGCGGCGGGACGCCGGACCAGCCACGGGCGGTCATCGCGACGTGGACGCGCTCGCCGCGCGCATGGGCGCGCAGGAACAGCGCGGTGGCCAGCCGGCCGATGGACGCCCCGTCGAGCAGGTGGCGGGTGCGGTGGCCGCGCGCGGCGAGCGCCGTCCGCATCCGCCCGACCTCCGCGGCGACCACGAAGACGTAGCGCCACATGACGGCGGCGATCGCGACGAGCAGCGCCGGGACGCGCAGGCGCCGCAGGCCGTCGAGCGCCGCGGGCACGGTCGTGGTGGCGGCGAGCAGGATGGCGCTGAGCGTCCCGACGACGGCCTTCCCGACGGCCGCGCCGAAGATCGCGAGCCCCGCGGTCGACGCCGTCAGCGGCCCGACGGCGACCTCGGCGCCGCCGCGGTGGACGAACGGCAGCGACGCCGCCGCGACCAGCGCGACCGGCAGGATGACCAGCGCGCGGCGCCCGATCACCGCTCCCGGGATCCGCGCGGCGAGCGCGACCGCGGCGAGCAGCAGCGCGCAGCCGGCCAGGACGCGCCACGACCCGGCGGTCGCCGCGACGAGCGTGAGACCGGCGAGCCCGAGCAGCTTCGCGCGGGCGTCGAGCCGGTGCACCGGGCTGGCCGGATCCCCGGCCAGCCCGGCGGACTCGAGTGCATGCAGCCCGCTCATGCCACGCGCGGGCGGCGGTGGACGGCGGCGACCAGCCCGGCGCCGAGCGCGAACACGATCAGCGTGCCGGCGAAGCCGGCGGCCGCGTTCGCCAGGCGGGCGTCTCCGACGCCGGGCAGGACGTAGTCCGCCGCCGGCGCGGCCGCGGCGGGCCGGGCGCGATCGGCGAATCCGCGGTCGCCGGCGACCCGCTCCAGCCCGTCGGGCGAGCCGGAGGCGAACGGCGCGAGCGCGGCGAGGGCGGCGACGACCAGCGCGGCGAGCAGGGCGCGGCGCATCGTCACGCCCCCTGGGCGATCGCGCGGACCGCCGGTCGCGGCGGGGCGGCCCAGGCGCCGATCAGGTCGGGCCGGGTGGCCATCAGCGCGCTCACCGCCGCGACCGTGATCGCCGCCTCGCCGAGGCCGATCACCAGGTGTACCGACAGCATCGCCGGCAGGACGGTGCCGAGCGGGACGGTGCCCGACAGCGCCAGGAGCAGCGCCGTCGCGCTCGCGCCCGCGATCACCGCGAGCCACGC
The DNA here is from genome assembly GCA_963791405.1 of uncultured Solirubrobacteraceae bacterium. Classification (GTDB taxonomy): domain Bacteria; phylum Actinomycetota; class Thermoleophilia; order Solirubrobacterales; family Solirubrobacteraceae; genus DASQMT01. The sequence goes on from CAWBSJ010000016.1 coordinate 193,155, forward strand.
GCCGGCGCCGGCGACCGCCAGCAGGACGCCGCGGCGCCGCGGCAGCACGCGCCGGGCGAGGAGCATCAGGCCGCCCGTGGCGAGCGCGCCGCAGACGCCCATGCAGAGGACGTTCGCCCCCAGCGCGCTGATCCCGCCGTCGGCGAAGACGAAGCACTGGGTCGCGAGCACCACTGCGAGGACGAGCGTCGCGAGCCACGGCCCGAGCAGGATCGTCGCCAGCGCGGCGCCGAGGAAGTGCCCGCTCGTCCCGCCCGCGACGGGGAAGTTGAGCATCTGCGCCGCGAACACGAACGCGCCCGTGACACCGAGCAGCGGGACGACGCGGTCGTCGAGCCGCGCCGACGCGCGGTGCAGGCCGACGCCGACCGCGCCGGCGGCGACCACCGCGGTCCCGGCCGCGACCTCGGGGGACAGGAAGCCGTCAGGGATGTGCATGGTGCTCCTTCCTGGGGGTGCAGGTGGGACAGCGACCGACGATCGGGAAGTGGGAGAGGTCCGGCGTGAAGCCGGTCGCGTCGCGCACGGCGGCGACGACCGCCGCGAGCGCCGGCCCGTCGAGCGCGGCGTCGCGGCCGCAGCGGTCGCACGCGACCGCGCCGCGATCGCTGCGCGCGGCGAGCACGTACCGGCCCGGCCCGTGGCCGACGTGGACGTGACGGACGAGCCCGACGCGCTCGAGCGCGTCGAGGTTGCGGTAGACGCTCGCCTGGTCGAGCCCCTGCGCGAGCTCGTCGGCGGTGCGCGGCCCGTCGGTGGCGAAGAGCGTCGCGAGCAGCGTGCGGCGCGTGCCCGAGACGCGCATGCCGCGCGCGCGGAGCGCGACGACGGCAGCGGTGAGGGAGGGCGCGGCGAGCGCCTCCGTGCGGTGCGGAGCGGTCATGGCGGGGGAATGGTTCGTGGTGCGGCGCTGCCCCCGCTCAGCCGCCTCGACCTCCTATGCGCTGTCGGAGGCGGGGCGGATCACCGGGAGGAGAAGTCACGCGAGCTGCGGCACCGCCTGGGCGGTGAGCGCGAGCCCGACGACCACGATCAGCGCGGCGGAGACCGCCGGGATCGCGCGGGCCAGCGCCCCGGGCACCGGGAGCCGGGAGAGCAGCCGCCCGGCATGGACGACCGCGATCCCGAGCGCGGACAGCGTCGCCGCGAGCCCGGCGGAGAACGCGACGATGAGGACCAGCCCGAGCCCGATCCGGTGCTGGGCGACGGCGCCGAGGAGGACGACGAGCGCGGTCGGGCACGGGATGATCCCGGCCGACGCGCCCAGCGCGAGCAGATTGCGCCGCGTGGGTCGCGGCGCGTGCGCGTGGACGTGCGCGCCGTCGCCGTGGGTGTGGGTGTGGGTCTTGCCGTGGCCGTGGCCGTGGGTATGGCCGTGGCGCCCGCGGAGGCGCGCGCGCAGCACGCTCACGCCGACGCCGACCACCAGCGCGCCCGACAGCAGCGTCAGCCACGGGTAGAGCTGCTCGGGCAGGATCCACGCGGAGAGCCCGAGCGCGACCACCCCGAGTGCGACCACGCCGGCCGTGTGCGTCACGGTCACGGTCGCGCCGAGCAGCAGCGCGTCGCGGGTGCTGCCGCGCGTGCCGACGAGGTACGCGGCGACCATCGCCTTGCCGTGGCCGGGCGACAGCGCGTGCAGCGCGCCCCAGCCGAAGGCCGCGAGCAGCAGCAGCACGAGCATCCCGTCGCCGTCGAGCAGGCCGGCGAACCCGTCCCCGCCGCCCCCGCCGCCGGTGCTCACGCGGCCGCCGCCGGCGGCGAGCGTCCCGTCGCCGGGCGCGACGGCGAAGCGCGCCGTCCGCTCGTCGCTCGGGCTCGCGAGCAGGTCGGCGGGGTAGCGGCGCAGACCGCCGGTCGGGTCCGTGGCGGGCGCCGTGGTGCGCACCGCGGTGCCCGCGCCGGGCCGGGCCTGGACGGCCACCCAGCCGACGCGGCCCGGGAACGTGCCGTCGCGCAGCTCGACGACCCGCGGCGCGTCGACCGCGGCGCGGAGCGGCAGCTCGAGCCGCGTGGTGCGCAGCCCGCCCTGTCCGGCCGGGTGCGTCAGCACCGGCGGGCCCGCCGGCCGCAGCGCCACGACGCGCCCGTCGACGCGCAGCACGAGGCGCGCCGCGACCTCGGCCCGCTTGCGCGCGAGCACCACCCCTTCGCTCGTGCCGCGCTCGCGGAACGTGGGGATCTCCGCCTGGTCGAGCAGGTAGCGGACGTCGACGTGGTCGTCGGAGATCCGGACCACCGACAGGTGGTTGACGGAGAAGTTGCCGAGCGGATGCGCCGCGGCGGTGCCCGCGCCGAGCGCGAGCCAGGCGGCGGCGACCACGGCGGCCAGCGCGAGGCGCCTCATGACCGCGCCTCCAGCGCGTCGCGCGCCGCCGCGGCCTGCCACGGCCAGCCGGCGAGCCCGTGCGCCAGGGCGGTCCCGAGCTGCGCGCGCGCCTCGCCCCGCCGTCCCGCGTGCGCCGCGGCGATCCCCGCGTGGAAGCGGAGGATCGGGTCGCGGCTGCCGAGTCGCAGCGCGCGGTGCGCCCAGCGCAGCCCGGCCGCGGGCCGACCGGACCGGGTCAGCGCCCAGCCGCGCGCGTCCGCGGCGCGGAGACCGGGCGCGGCGCGCCACGCGCGCCGCGCGAGTGCGACCGCGCGCGCCGGGTCGCCGTGGTCGGCCTCGAACACCGCGAGCTCCGCGTCGGCGTTCACGCCGCCGGCGGCGAGTCGCTGCTCGGCGCCCACGAGCGCCAGTTCGCGCCGCCCGGCGCGCTCGCGCCCGGCGGCCAGCTGCGCCTCGCCGAGCCCGATCACGTACTCCGGCAGCGGCAGCCGCGCCGCCAGCGCGCGCCAGCGCCGGATCGCCGCGCGGAGGTCGCCGCGCGCCGCGGCCAGCCGCGCCAGCCCGGCCTCGGCCGCCGGGAACCCCGGGACGGCGGCGAGCGCGGCGACCTGGGCGCGCCGCGCCGCGCGCGGGCGCCCGCGCTGCAGTTCCAGTCCGCCGAGCAGGGCCTGCACCGATGCGCCGCTCTCGCGCGCCGGCCCGCCGGCGGCGATCGCGCGCCGCATCGCGGCGACGGCGCCGTCGAGGTCGCCGTGCAGCTCGCGCAGGTAGGACGCCCGCGCGTAGCCCGCGAGCGCCGGCTTGGCGTCGAGCAGCCGCTGGAGCGTCCGCTCCGCGGCGCCGAAGCGGCCGAGCTCGACCCGCGCGTCGACGAGCAGCGGCAGCGGCGCCAGTGCGGCGGGCTGCGCCGCCGCGGCGCGCGCGGCCAGCGACCGGCCGCCGCGGAAGTCGTGGCGGGAGAGCGCCAGCGAGGCCGCGCTGACGAGCGCGTCCGGATCGCCGGGCCGCGCGGCGAGCACGCCGCGCAGCAGTCCGTCGGCACGCGTGTAGAAGCCGGGATCGCCGGTCTCGCGCGCCTTCTGGAGGTACGCGTCGGCGAGCTGCGTGCGGAGCGCGACCGCGCGCGGGGCCTCGCGCAGCGCCGCCTGGAGCTGCGCGATCCGCGTGTCCGTGCCCGCGCCGGGCCGGACGGCGGCGGCGGCCCGGTCCGGGGCGCTCGGCGCGGGCTCGGCGCCGCGGAGCAGCAGGAACGCGGCGAGGGCCGCGGCGAAGCTCGCGGCGAGGATCCCGAGCACGCGGTACGGAGGCTGGAAGGTGGTGGTCATCTCACAGGTCCAGGTCGGGGGACGGGATCCCCCGGGCGGGCGCCCGGGGGATCCGTGACCCGTGGTTCAGGCCGGCGGCTGGGGGACCGGGGCGTGGGCCGGCTCGACGCGCTTGAGCTTCGAGTCGAACGCCGAGTCGGGCAGCGCGACGTAGGGGAACGCGGACCGGAACGGCTTGTCGTTCTGGTCGACGCCGTCGCCGAGCGGGATCTGCTTGCCGCCCTGCTCGGGCGGCAGCAGCGCGCCGGCGATCACGCGCAGCTCGATGTCGACCACGTCGTCGGTCAGCCGCCGCCCGTTCGGGAAGCCGGCCACGTCCTTGGCCAGCACGCCGAAGCGGTTCGGCGTCGCGCTCGGCGGGACGCCGAGGTTGACCTTGAGCGTGTCGGCCGGCACCGGCTTCGACCCGATCTGGGTCAGCCCGGGGACGCCGGTGAGCAGCGCCTGGACGATGTCCGTCCGCCCGGTCTCCTTCACGCCGAGGCCGAAGAGCGCGTTCAGCAGCCGCGCCGGCTCGGGCGCCAGGGCGGCCGCGCCGAAGTTCTTCGCGTCGTCGGCGGGCGACGTGCGGTTGAACTTGTCCTTGAGGCCGATCGGGATGATCACCTCGTTGATCAGCGGGTTGCCGAGCCGGCTGACCTGCTGCCAGCGCCGGTGCTTGCCCTTGTGGCCCTTGCCGAGCACGCTGATCCGCTTGCGCTCGGTCGTCGACCACACGCCGACGACCGCGTTGCCCGAGGTGGCGCCGGAGACGGCCTTGCCGTTGCGCGTCACCTCGGACTCCGGGACCTGCAGCACGAACGAGTGCGTGTTGTAGCCCGCCACGTCGTCCTTGCCGCCGCCCTGGTTGCCCAGGCCGACGCCCGGACGCCCGGGCTTGTCGAGGTTGATGCCGTCGAACGCGGCCGCGAGGTCGATGAAGAACGGGTCGTCGGACGGGCCGACGAACGTCTTGCCGCGGCCGTTGCTCATCGTCTGCGTGGCGCCGGCGGCGACCGCCGGGTAGTTCGGGATCGTCTTCGGCCCGACGTTGTCGGGTGCCACCGGCACGTCCTTCGCGAGCTTGAGCGTGCGCGTGAGGCGGCCCTTGTCGTACGTCTCGCGATAGAGGTCGTACGTCTGGACGAAGTTGAGGTCGCGGTCGTTGACCGAGTCCACCGTCGGTGCGGCGTAGAGGAACGAGCCCGGGTTGCGGAACTTGTTCTTGAACTGCCAGCGGTAGGCGACGTCCTCGACGCCGTCGCCCGTGTTGTCGAGCTTGACGTAGTAGCGCGCCAGCGGGTCCAGCTTGCCGAAGTACGGGCCGCCCGCGGGATCCTCGAACGGGACCCAGTTCGACACGATCGTGAGGCTGCCGGGGGCGTCGGGCGCGGTGAACGCGTAGACGTCCGTGTTGTCGGCCGACGGATCGAGCATGATCCTCGGCGCCTCGCGGTGGCTCGAGCCGCTGCCGCTGGTGACGGCGAGGCTCCCGGCTGCGAGGGCGGCGGCCGCGGCCGCGCCCACGATGGCGGATCTGCGCATGGCGCACTCCTTGGTGGGGATGGGGGATGCCCACCAGTGCGCGCCGGCCGCCCGGACGGTTCTAAGACTCGTTGAGAGCGACTCGCGCTTGGGACGCCGGCCCGCTCGAAGGGGGCCGGCGTCCCGCACACGCAGAGCGGCGGCGGCGCCGTGAGGAGGAGGAGGGGAGTGGCGCCGCTGCCCGGATGACGAGAGAGGGGTATGAGCTCGTCCCCCACATGGTCGGCAGCGTCTCTGCGGACCTTTAGCCCGGTCGCCAGCGGCGCCAGCGGCGGATGAAGTCCTGCCCCTCGAGCTGCGCCAGGTCCGCCTTCAGCGCGCGCGCCAGCTTGCGCGTCTGCGCCGGCGGCGTGTCCCAGAACAGCGCGACCTCGCCGCTCGCGATCTCGACGATCTCGACCTGGTCGAGCCGCCCCGCATCCGCGAGCGCCGCCGGGCCGAAGCCCCCGCGCCGGACGATCAGCTCGAACTCGCGGTTCGCCTTCACGCGATCGCCCCCGCCGCCGCCTCGAGCGCCGTCGTCGCCGTGGAAGACGCGTCGCCGACCCGGACCGCCGGGACGTCGCGCACGCCGGCCGCGCGCGCCGCCGCCGTCGCCTCGTCGAGCCGGCGCCGCGTCCCGCGCAGCTCCGCGGACTTGATCACCGCGGTCGGGTGCATCTCCGCGGCCGCCGCCGCCACGAGCACCCAGTCGCGCTCCCCGAGGTCGCGGCCCGCCGCGAACGCCTGCCGGAACGCCGCCAGCGAGTACGCGACGACGCGGCCGGTCTGCTTCGCGTAGGTGGCGACGAGCATCGCCCAGTCGGTCTCGGCCGGGAACGGGTCCGGCCAGATCACCGGCAGCAGCTCGCGCGCGGACGCCCGGCGCTCGATCTCGGCGCGGTAGATCGCCTCCTCCTCCGCGCAGCGGAAGCCGCCGACGCTGCCGATCTGCACGGGGACGAACTCCGGCACCGTGCCGAGCACGTGCACGACCCGCTCGGCCGCGAGGTACGCGTCCGGCGAGGCGAGGTCGTAGTAGAACGCTACGGGGTCCATTCCGGGCGCAGCAGCGACATGAGGACGAGCGACTCGAAGCGGTCGCCGGTCAGGAGCGCGTCGCGCAGGACGCCCTCCTCGACGAAGCCCTCGGAGCGGTACAGCGCCCGGGCGCGCTCGTTCTGCGGCTTGACGTCGAGCCACAGCCGGTGCGCGCCGTGCTCCTCGAACGCCGCGCGGGCGACGGCGCGCAGCGCGGCGCGGCCGAAGCCGCGGCCCTTCTCGGTCACCGCGAGCCGGCGCAGCTCGACCGCGCGGTCCTCCGGGTGCAGCCGCAGCAGCACGAAGCCGACCGGGCGCCCGTCGACCTCGGCGATCAGGTGGCGCTGGCGCGGATCGGCGACGAACGCCGCGTGCTCGGCCCGCGGCGACGGTGCGAGGAACGGGGCGTTCTCCGCGTCCGACTCCGCCGCGACGACGTAGTCCAGGTCGTCCGCCCGCGTGGGCCGCAGCGCGAGCTCAGCCGTGGATGAGCCAGCCATCGGCGGCGCGGGCGGCCTCCATGACGGCCTCGGAGAACGTCGGATGGCCGTGGACCATCCGCGCGACCTCCGCGTAGCCGCCCTCGAGCGCCTTCGCGTTCACGAGCTCCTGGATCAGGTCGACCGCCTTCGCGCCGACGATGTGCCCGCCCACGAGCTCGCCGTAGCGCTTGTCGCCGATGATCTTGATCACGCCGGAGCGGTCGCCGTAGACCGTTCCCGCGCCGACCGCGCCGTACTGGACCTTGCCGACCACGACGTCCATGTCCTGCTCGCGCGCCTGCTCCTCGGTGAGGCCGAACGAGGCCACGTTCGGGGTGCAGAACGTCGCGCGCGGGATGTCGGGGTACTCGATCGGGTGGGTCTCGATGCCCGCGGCGTCCTCGACGGCGATGATCCCCTCGTCGGACGCCTTGTGCGCGAGCGCGGGGCCGGGCACGAGGTCGCCGATCGCGTAGACGTTGCGCGCCGACGTGCGCATCCGCCCGTCGACCGCGATCAGCCCGCGGTCGTCGAGCTCGACGCCGGCCTCGTCGAGCCCGAGGCCCTCGATGTCGGGCCCGCGGCCGGCGGCGATGACGAGGTACTCGGCCTCGCCCTGCTCGTCGCCGTACTTGAAGGTCACCGAGGCGTCGCCGGACTGCACGTCCTCGACGAGCGTGCCCGTGTGGACCGTGATGTTCTGCTTCGCCGAACGCGCGGCCGGCGACCTTGGAGATGTCGGCGTCCTCGGTCGGGAGGACGCGGTCGAGCGCCTCGAACAGGTGCACGTCGACGCCCATGCGCCCGTAGGCGGAGGCGATCTCGGCGCCGGACGCGCCCGCGCCGAGCACGGCGAGCGTCTGCGGCAGCTGCTCGAGCGCCCAGGCCTGCTCGGTGCCGATCACGCGGCCGCCGAACTCGGTGCCCGGGACGGGCTTGCCGACGGAGCCGGTGGCGAGGATCACCGACTTGGCCTCGTACTCCTCCTCGCCGACGCGGACGTTCGCGTCGCGCGTGACGGACCCGAAGCCCTCGATCACGTCGATCTTGTTCTTCTTCATCAGGCCGGCGACGCCGCCGGTCAGGGTCTTGATGACCTTGCGGCGGCGCTCGCCGACCGCGCCGAAGTCGATCGAGCGGTCGGGGACGCTGATGCCGAACTCGGCCGCGTCGTCGATCTCGCTGACGATGTCGGCGACGCGCAGGACGGCCTTGGCGGGGATGCAGGCGTAGTTGAGGCAGCGCCCGCCGATCTCGTCCTTCTCGACGATGGCGGTCTTCATGCCGAGCTGGGCCGCGCGGATCGCCGCCACGTACCCGCCCGGCCCTGAACCGATGACGATGCAGTCGTAGCTCTCAGGCATGGTGGCGGTTGAGGCTAGCCGACGCGCTCGCGCTCGCGCCGCGCCGGGAGCTGGATCCGGGCCATCACGCGGATCAGGATACCAGAACAGCGGTGCCGAGACGCCGATGATCCCGAGGCAGAGCGCGGCCGCGGTGAGGTTCGAGGCGACCATCAGGCTGATCGCGGCGAAGACGATCGCGATCCCGAGCAGCGCCTCGAAGCCGAGCACCGCCCAGTAGCGGCGCTGCCACATGCCGATCGCCGCGGCCGCCATCAGCCCGGCGAAGATCAGCGAGCCGGCGATCGACGGGCGCTGGCCGTCGACCTCGTAGCCGGCGAGCAGGAGGACGACGTTGGCGACCGCGATGAACAGCGCGAGCGCGACCGACAGCGCGGAGCGCGAGCGGGCGCTCGCCGGGCGCGAGCGGCTGCAGCTCCGCGCGGACCGCGGCGTCCCGCTCGCGGCCGCGGGCGTAGCCGCGGGCCATCCGGTCGTCCGGCGGGGGCGGAGCGGGGCCGTCCGCCGGCCGGCGCTTACGGCTGCGCGGCAACGGGCACCTCCAGCCGCTCGCGGAGCGCGCGGGCGGCGGCCTCCGGGTCGGCGGCGTCCGCGATCGCGCGCACGACGACGATCCGGCGCGCGCCCGCGCCGATCACCGCGCCGGCGTTGCCGGCGTCGAGCCCGCCGATCGCGAACCACGGGGTGGCGACGTGCGCCGCGGCCCACTCGACGTACGCGAGCCCGGCGGCCGGCCGCCCCGGCTTCGTCGGCGTCGCGTGCACCGGCCCGACCGCGAGGTAGTCGACGTCGGGGTCGGCGTCCGCCGCCGCGCCCTGCTCGGGCGCGTGCGTCGAGCGGCCGACGATCCGGTCGGGCCCGGCGGCGGCGCGCGCGGCGGCCACGCTGCCGTCGTCCTGGCCGACGTGGACGCCGTCCGCGGCGCAGGCCGCGACGAGGTCCGGCCGGTCGTTGAGGACGAACAGCGCGCCGGCCGCGTCCGCGGCGGCGCGGAACGCCCGCGCCGCCTCGATCAGCCCGGCGTCGCCGAGCGCCTTGTCGCGCAGCTGGATCACGTCGACCCCGCCGCGCAGCGCCGCGTCCAGGAACGCCCGCGGGCGGGCGTCGCAGACCAGGTACAGGCGGGCCGAGCCGATCCGGTCGCGGGGGCGCACAGGGACAAGGAAAGCAGGCGCCGCGCGCTAGGCTTTCGCACCACATACGGGAGCCCGCTGCCGGGCTGAGAGGGCGCCACCGGGGCGCCGACCGTCGAACCTGATCCGGGTCGTGCCGGCGTAGGGAAGGAGCACAACAGTCGTGGTGGTGGGACAGGCCAAGCCGGACGTCGCCGTCGTCGGCGGCGGCCCGATCGGGCTGGCGGCCGCGTGGCGCGCCGCGCAGTCCGGCCTGCGCGTGACCGTGCTCGACGCGGGCGAGCCGGGGGCCTGGCGCGTCGCGGCCGGGATGCTCGCCCCGGTCGCCGAGTCGGGCTTCGGCGAGGACGCGCTGCTCGAGCTGGGGCTGCGCGCCGCCGCCGGGTTCCCCGCCTTCGCCGCCGAGCTCGCCGACGCCGCGGGCGTGGACCCGGGCCTGCACCGCACCGGCACGCTGATCGTCGCCCGCGACCGCGACGAGGCCGAGTCGCTCGACCGGCTGCTGGCCTTCCGCCGCCGGCTCGGCCTCGACGTCGAGCGGCTGCTGCCGTCGGCCGCGCGCCGCGCCGAGCCGGCGCTCGCGCCGACCGTGCGGCTCGCGCTCGACGTCGCCGGCGACCACTCCGTCGATCCGCGCCGGCTCGTCGCGGCGCTGGGCGCCGCGCTCCGCAACGCCGGCGGCGAGCTGCGCGACGGGCGCGCGGGCCGAGCGGGTGACGCCGCGGTCGGTGACGCTCGCGGGCGGCGAGACGGTCGCGGCGGGCGCCGTGCTCGTCGCCGCCGGCGCGCGCACCGGCGCGCTCACCGGGCTCCCGGTCCGCCCCGTGAAGGGCCAGGTGCTGCGCCTGCGCGACCCGCGCGGGCCCGGGCTCGTCACGCGCACGGTCCGGACCCACGACGCCTACCTCGTCCCGCGCGCCGACGGCCGCTACGTGCTCGGCGCGACGATGGAGGAGCGCGGCTGGGACACCGCGCCGACCGCCGGCGGCGTGTTCGAGCTGCTGCGCGACCTGTCCGAGGTCGTCCCCGGCGTGCTCGAGCTCGAGGTCGAGGAGCTGCTCGCGGGCCTGCGCCCGGCGACGCCCGACAACCTGCCGGCGATCGGCGCGGCCGACGGCGTGTACGTCGCCACCGGCCACCACCGCAACGGCATCCTGCTCTCCGGCCTCACCGGCGACCTGGCCGCCGCCGCGCTGCGCGGCGAGCCGCTGCCGGACTGGGCCGCGCCCGCCGACCCCGCGCGGCTCGCGCCGGTGGCGGCATGACGATCCTGCTCAACGGCGAGGCGCGCGACCTCGCGCCCGGCACCACCGTGCGGGCGCTGCTCGACGTGCTCGACGTCCCCGGCGGCGCGCGCGGGGTCGCCGTCGCGGTCGACGCCGAGGTCGTGCCGCGCGGCGAGTGGGAGACGACCGAGCTCGACGAGGGCGCGCGGGTGGAGGTCCTGCGCGCGATCCAGGGAGGCTGACCATGAGCGTGACCGACATCAGCGCCGATCCGCTGCGCATCGCCGGCCGCGAGCTCGGCTCGCGGCTGCTGCTGGGGACCGGCGGCTTCCGCTCGCTCGAGGCGCTCGGCGGGCGCGATCGAGGCGAGCGGCTCGGAGCTCGTGACCGTCGCGCTGCGGCGGATCGACCCGGAGGCGCGCGGCTCGCTCGTCGACGTGCTCGACGCGGCCGGCGTCCAGCTCCTCCCCAACACGGCGGGCTGCTTCACCGCGCGCGACGCGGTCCTCACCGCGAAGCTCGCGCGCGAGGCGTTCGGGACCGACTGGGTCAAGCTCGAGGTGATCGGCGACGACCGCACGCTGCTGCCCGACGCGCCCGCGCTGCTCGAGGCGGCCGAGGAGCTCGTCGACGCCGGCTTCGTCGTCCTGCCCTACACGAACGACGACCCGATCCTCGCGCGCCGGCTGGAGGACGTCGGCTGCGCCGCGGTGATGCCGCTCGGCTCGCCGATCGGGTCGGGCATGGGCCTGCTCAACCCCTACAACCTGCGGCTGATCCGCGAGCACGCGGGCGTGCCGGTGATCCTCGACGCCGGCGTCGGCACGGCGTCGGACGCCGCGCTCGCGATGGAGCTGGGCTGCGACGCCGTGCTGTGCGCCAGCGCGATCTCGCGCGCCGAGGACCCGGTCGCGATGGCGCGCGCGATCCGGCTCGGCGTCGAGGGCGGCCGGCTCGCGGCGCGCGCCGGGCGGATCCCGCGCCGGCTCTACGCGCAGGCGTCCACCCCCGAGGACGGGGTCGCGCAGTTCTGACCTCCTCCGACGCGCTGTTCGACGGCTGGGAGCGGGCGTGGTCCGGGCGCGACCCGGGGGCCTTCGCGCCGCTGTGCGACCCGGACGTCCACTACGAGGACCCGCTGACCTCCGAGCCGCTGGTCGGCGCGGCGGCGATCGCCGCGCGCGCGGCCAAGGTCTGGGAGGCGTTCCCGGACGCGCGGCTGCATCCGACCGGCCCGCGCCTGACCGACGGCACGCACGCGAGCGCGCCGGCGAAGCTGCTCGGCACGCACCGCGGCACGCTCGAGGGGCTCACGGCGACGAACCGGCCGGTCGTCCTGCACGTGGTGTTCTTCGCCGAGCTGCGCGAGGAGCGGCTGTACCGGGTGCGCGCGTTCTTCGACGCCTACGGCGCCGCCGTGGCGCTGGGCGTGCTGCCGCGGGCGGGGACGCTCGGGGAGAAGGCGCTGCTGATGCTGCGCGGCTTCGGGCTCCCGCGCAAGGGCTAGACGGCGACGCGCAGCGGCAGGTGATCCGACAGCGGCGCGGCGTCGAGGATCTCGACCTCGCCCGGCCGCCCGTCGGTGAAGAAGTGGTCGACGTGATGGCCGCCGAGCCGGACCAGCCCCGGCATCGCGGGCGCCGTCGAGTTCATGTCCCCGCCGAACAGCAGCGGGGCGCCGTCCGCCCACTCGAGCGCCGTCGCCGCGGCGCCCATGAGGTCGGCGCGGCGCTGCTCGGGCGGGTGCGTCGAGGCGTGGAGGTTCACGACCCAGCCGATCCCCGGCAGGGTGATCCCGTGCATCACGCGCCGCTCCGGCCGCTTCGTCAGCTCGCGGATCCGGTGCTCGCCGATCGGCAGCCCGCGGACGAGGATCGCGTTGCAGCCGCCGCCGTTCGCCGTGATCAGGTCCGGGTTGCGCTTCGCGAGCGCGCGCCGCGCGACGAGCGGGAAGTTGCGCGAGGTCAGCGCCATCCGCGCGCTCGCCCCGCTGGCCTCGCCGAGCGGCCGCGGCCACCACGGCGGGACCTCCTGCAGCAGCGCGACGTCCCAGTCCCAGGCCGCGATCGTGCGGCAGAACTCGACGAGCAGCGGACGCCCCGCGGCGGGGTCGGCGCGCCCGTGGAACAGGTTCCAGCTCAGCACGAGCATGGCGCGCGACGCTATCGCGTGTGCACGATCGGGTGGGCGTAGGGTAGGAGGGATGATGGCCGCCAAGCAACGCAAGGCACCCGCCCCGATCGACCTCGTGGTCCTCACGCGGGCGCGGCTGCAGGAGGTCGTGGACGAGGCGGTCCGGCGCGGCCGGATCACGCGCTCCGACGCGACCGAGCTCGTGGCCGACCTGGTCGCCCGCGGGCGCAGCGGCGCCGACGGCGTGCTCAGCGGTCCGCTCGAGATGGCGCGGCGCGTCACCGGCAACCAGCCGGCGATCACCGGCTACGACGACCTGACCGCGGCCGAGATCGCCGACCGGCTCGACGGCCTCGACCTCGCCCAGCTCCGCCGGATCCGCACGTACGAGCGGGCGAACGCGAACCGCAAGACCGTCCTCGCGGCGGTCGAGCGCCGCCTGGCCTAGGTACCCTCGGAGCGTGACCACGCCCCCCACCTCCACGCGGCCCGCCCGCGGGGCCGAGCTCGAGCTGACCGTCGATTCGCTCGCCCACGGCGGCAACGGCGTGGCGCGGCTCGACGGCTACGTCGTCTTCGTCGCCGGCGCGCTGCCGGGCGACCGCGTGCGCGCCGTCGTCGGCAAGTCCAAGCGCGCGTACGCCGAGGCGCGGGCGATCGAGATCCTCGAGCCCTCGCCGGACCGGATCGCGCCGGTCGCCGACCATCCCGGCGCGCCGTGGCAGGTGCTCGCGTACGACCGCCAGCTCGAGGTCAAGGCCGAGCAGGTCGGCGACGCGCTGCGCCGGATCGGCCGGCTCGACGGCTTCGCGCAGGAGCCGATCGTGCCCGCGGTCGAGCAGTGGCGCTACCGCAACAAGCTCGAGTACTCGTTCGGCACCGGCCCGGACGGGACGCTCGTGTGCGGGTTCCACGCGCCCGGGCGCTGGGACGAGATCCTGCCGATGGACGACTGCCTGCTCGCCTCCGAGCGCGGCAACGTCGCCCGCGAGCAGGTGCTCGCCTGGGCGCGCGACCAGGGGCTCGGCGCCTGGGACCGCCGGACCCAGCAGGGGCTGCTGCGCAACCTCGTCGTCCGCGAGGGGCGGCGCACCGGCGAGCTGCAGGTCCGGCTCGTCACCTCCCCGGCCGCGATCGACGCCGACGCGCTCGCCGCCGCCGTCGACTGCGAGGGGCTGTTCTGGACCCGCACCGCCGATCTGGGCGAGAACACCCAGGGCGGCGAGACGAAGCGGATCAAGGGCTCCAAGCGGCTGCGCGAGGGGCTCGGCGACCTCGAGTTCCTGATCTCGCCCGACGCGTTCTTCCAGACCAACACGGAGATGGCCGAGGTGCTCTACGGCGCCGCGGTCGAGTTCGCCGACCTGCGCGGCCACGAGCTGGTCTTCGACCTCTTCTGCGGGATCGGCACGATCGGGCTGGAGCTCGCCGAGCCGGGCGCGCGAGGTGGTCGGCGTCGAGATCGTCGAGCGCGCGGTCGCCGACGCGATCGACAACGCCCGCCGCAACGAGATCACGAACGCGCGCTTCTTCGCCGGCGACATCCGGCTCGCGATGCGCGACCTCGTCGCGGAGGCCGGCAAGCCCGACGTCGTCGTCATCGACCCGCCGCGCGCCGGGCTGTCGCAGAAGGTCGTGCGCCGGATCGTCGAGGCCGCGCCGAAGCGGATCGTCTACGTGTCGTGCAACCCGACGACGCTGGCGCCGAACGCGGCGCAGCTCGTCGAGGCCGGGTACGAGCTCGAGCGCGTGCGGCCGGTCGACATGTTCCCGCAGACGCCGCACATCGAGTGCGTCGCGCGGTTCGAGGCCGGCGCGGCCGGCGTCGCGAACCCCGACCGCTAGCCATGCGGATCCTCGTCACGGGCAGCGCGGGCCATCTCGGCGAGGCGCTCGTCCGCGTGCTGCGCGACGCGGGCGAGGAGGTCCGCGGCGCCGACCTCCTCGCCTCGCCCGTACACCGACCTCACCGGCGATCTCGCCGACCGCGACGTGGCGCGCCGCGCCGTCGCGGGCGTCGACGCGGTCCTGCACGCGGCGACGCTGCACAAGCCGCACGTCGGCAGCCACGCGCGGCGCGACTTCGTCGACGCGAACATCACCGCGACGGTCAACCTGCTCGAGGAGGCGGTCGCGGCCGGGACGGGCGCGTTCGTGTTCACGAGCACGACGAGCGCGTTCGGCCGCGCGCTCGCGCCGCCGCCCGGCGCGCCGGCCGCGTGGATCGACGAGGACGTCGTGCCGGTCCCGCGCAACGTCTACGGCGTCACGAAGACCGCCGCGGAGGACCTGTGCGAGCTCGTGCACCGCGACCACGGCCTGCCGGTGGTGATCCTGCGCACGTCGCGCTTCTTCCCCGAGGCCGACGACCGCGACGACGTCCGCGCGGCGTTCGACGACGCCAACCTCAAGCTGAACGAGCTGCTCAACCGGCGCGCCGACCTCGAGGACGTCGTCGGCGCGCACCGCGCCGCGCTCGCCCGCGCCGCCGACGTCGGCTTCGGCCGCTTCATCGTCAGCGCGACCACGCCGTTCACCCGCGCCGACCTGCCGCAGCTGCGCGACGACGCCGCCGGCGTCGTGCGGCGGCTGGTTCCCGGACGTCGACGCCGTCTTCGGCCCGCGCGGCTGGCGGCTGCCGCCGGGGCTCGACCGCGTCTACGACAACGCCCGCGCCCGCGAGCAGCCTCGGCTGGGCGCCGCGCTGGGACTTCGCGTACGCGCTCGAGCGCGTCGCGGCGGGCGAGGAGCCGCGCAGCGCGCTCGCGGTCGCCGTCGGCGCGAAGGGCTACCACGCCGTCCCGACCGGGGTCTACACGACCTAGGCCGCCTGCGCCCAGCCCGTCGCGTCGGCGACGGTGAAGCGGCGCAGCGCGTGGGCGATCGCCCGGTAGGCCTCGGCGTTGACGCTCATGCCGCAGTGCGAGCTGTGGATCTCGACGCAGTCGGCGGCCGGGTCCAGGCAGGAGTGCCAGTCGACCACGCCGTCCGAGGTCGAGTAGAGCGAGATGTAGCCGACCTCGGGCGGGAACGGATGCTGCAGCGCCTCGCGGAACGGCCCGCAGCAGTCGCCGCGCAGGCAGCGCCACGAGAACATGCCGGGCATCCGGCCGCCGCCGAGCGCGGCGACGAATCCGACCTGCGCGAGCACGACGGGGTGGACGGCGAGCATCGAGACGATCGGCGAGCCGAGCCCGACGATGCCCGAGACGAGCTCCGGCCGCCGCGCCGCGAGCGCCTTGGCGAACACGCCGCCGCGGCTCTGGCCGATGACCACGACGCGCTCGCCGGTCGACTCCGCGAGCCGCTCGAGCCGCTCCTCCAGCCGCGCGCAGGCGACCTCGGAGCAGTCGACGTTCGCGCGGATCCCCGCGCGCTTCGTGCGCCAGCCGGCGGCGCGCAGCCAGCGCGTCATCGTCGCGAGCGAGCCGTCGCCGGCCATGAAGCCGGGGATCAGCAGCACGCCGCGCCCGTCGCCCTCCGGCACCCCCGCGCCCTGCAGCACGGACGACCGGCGCAGCGCGGCCCACTCCAGTCCGTAGCGCGTCTCGCGCCACAGCGGTGGAACGGCGATCTGCGGAAGGCTGGGCCGCATGGCAAGCGCTTTCTACCCGGTTGGCCGGGTGTCAGCCGTCTTTTCGGTGCGGTCCGCGGACGGTCTCCTGCCGCGACGCATCGCCGGATCAACGTGTGAGAGCATCGCGAACATGCGCGCCGCCACGATCCGCGACGGCTCGATCGCCGTCGAGGAGCATCCGGACCCCGTGCCGGAGGGCAACGAGCTCCTCGTGCGGGTCCGCGCCGCGGGCATCAACGGCGCCGACATCCTCCAGCTCAAGGGCGGCTATCCGGCCCCGCCGGGCTCGCCGCCCGACATCCCCGGCCTGGAGCTCGCCGGCGAGGTCGTGGGCGCCGGGCGCGGCGTGACCCGCTTCGAGACCGGCGACCGCGTGATGGCGGTCGTCGGGGGCGGCGGGCAGGGCGAGCTCGCGATCGTCCACGAGCGCGCGGCGATGCCGGTCCCGGAGGAGCTCGACTGGATCGCCGCGGGCGGCGTGCCCGAGGCGTTCACCACCGCGCACGACGCGCTCTTCACCCAGGCGGGGCTGACCGTCGGCGAGCGGGTGCTCGTCCACGGCGCCGCCGGCGGCGTCGGGATGGCCGGGGTCCAGCTCGCGCGGATGACCGGCGCGCGCGTCACCGCCACGGTGCGCGACGCCGCCGCGCGCGAGCAGATCGCCGCGCTCGGGATCAACGCGATCGAGCCCGAGGGCTTCGAGGAGTACGGGCCGTTCGACGTGATCCTCGAGCTGGTCGGCGCGCCGAACCTGGCGAAGAACCTGCTCGCGCTGGCGGAGTGCGGGCGGATCTGCACGATCGGCGTCGGCGCGGGCGCCAAGGCCGAGATCAACCTGCACGTGCTGATGATCCGCCGCGCGCGGATCCACGGCTCGGTCCTGCGCGCGCGGTCGCTCGAGGACAAGGCCGCCGCCGCGCGGCTGGTCGAGCGCGCGGTGCTGCCCGGGTTCGCGACCGGCGAGCTCATCGTGCCGGTCACCGCGACGTTCCCGCTCGACGCCGTCGCCGACGCCTACGCGCGCTTCCAGGCGGGCGCGAAGCTCGGCAAGATCGTGCTGGAGATCTAGGCCACGACGTTCGTCGAGCCGGCCCGGATCCGCGGCCGCCGCTCCTACACTCAGACCGCAGCATGCGCCGCCTGCTCCCCCTCGCGCTGCTGCTCCTGCTCGCCCTGCCGGCGGCCGCGGACGCCGCCGACCTCCCGCTCCGCGCGAAGGGCGACCGGTCGCCGCTCGGGAACCAGCGGCTGTCGAACGAGCGCACGATCACCCGCTGGGCGCACACCAACCTGCGCGGCGGCATCCGCTCGAAGCCGTCGTGGCAGGGCAAGGCGGTCGGCGCGCTGCGCTGGAACACCGAGGACGGGCTGCCCGAGGTCTACCTCGCGCTCGAGTCGCACGTCGACCCGGCCGGCGGCCAGGTCTGGATCAAGATCCGCATCCCCGGACGCCCGAACGGGCGCACCGGCTGGGTCCGCGAGGAGCAGCTCTCCAACCTCGAGCTGGTCCAGACCCAGCTCACGATCGACCGCCGCAAGCTGCGCGCGACGCTGCGCAAGCGCGGCAAGGTCGATCTGGCGCTCGCCGATCGGCGTCGGCGCGCCGGGCACCGGCACGCCGGGCGGGAAGTTCTGGATCCGCGAGCGGCTCGCCAACCTCGGCGGCAGCCCGATCTACGGCCCGTGGGCGTTCGGCACCGCCGCCTACTCGAAGCTGTCCGACTGGCCCGGCGGCGGCGTCGTGGGGATCCACGGCACGAACCAGCCCGAGCTCATCCCCGGCCGCCCGTCGCACGGCTGCATCCGCGTGCCGAACCCGCGGATCCGCAAGCTCGCGCGGATCATGCCGGTCGGCACGCCGGTCCGCATCGTCTGACGCGCGCCGGCACCTGCTCAACGCAGCACGCCCTGCGATCCGGACGGCGCGTGCTGCGTCGACCGCGCCGGTACGCGGTCGACGCCGCGGCATACCGCCGCGATCCGGGCCGGGCAGCGTTGACGCATGATCGCCGCGGCGCTCGATCGCCGCTCCCTCATGCTCATTCGGCGCCGACACGCCGCGAGTGCGGGCAACTCAGTACGGAGGGAAGTCGGCGTACCAGTCGCCGAGCTTCCGGAACGCGGTCCAGAACGCGCGCTTGGCCGACTCCTCGTCGAGCGCGTCGTCGATGTTCGGCGTGTAGAGCGCCTCGATCGACGGGGTCAGCGGCTGCAGCTCGCCGGGCCGGTCGTGGACCTCCTGCGCGAGCGGGAGCGCGAGCTCGTTCAGGGTCTCGAGCGCCTCGGGCCCCATCACCACGACGATCCGCGGCTGCACGATCGCGAACTCCTCGACCAGCCGCGCGACGCACTCCGGCGCGGCCATCGACGTGTCGGGCACCGGGCACTTCACGCACAGCGTCCCGTAGACCGCGAGCGGGTCGATCTCGAGCCGCCGCAGCGACTTCATCAGCGCCGTCCCGGAGCGCCCGTAGAACGCGACGCCCTCCTCGATCTCGGACGCGGTCGGCGCGTACTTGAGCAGGAGGACGTCGGCCTGCGGGTGGCCCGAGCCGAGGATCGGCATCAGGCTGCCGCGCGGGCAGGCCGAGCACGCCTGGAGGTCGCGCGTGAAGTGGTTGAGCTCGCGGATCGCGCGCTCCAGGTACTTCTCGCGGATCTCGTCATCGGTGGCCGGCATCGCTCCGAGAGGTTTGGCGGCCCGCCCCGGTTCCCCTCCCCCCTGCATCAACGATTGCGCCCCGAGGTCGCCCGGCGGATCTTGCGCTCGCGTGCCGCACGCCGCGCGGCGGGCGGCGTGGCGCGCGTCTGGAGGAACTTCAGCGCCTGGACCTGCGCGTAGTAGAGCGACGACGGGCGGCCGACGATGTCGGCGTCCGCGAGCGAGGCGAGGAACTCCTCCGGGCCGTCGAAGTCGCGCATCCGGATCCGCAGCGAGCCGAGCCCCTGCGCGACGTGCGAGTCGGAGCCGGCGCCGCCGACGATCCGGTACTTGCCCGCGAAGCGCACCGCCTCCTCGTTGTAGGCCGGGATCGCGATCCGCGGGTTGAAGACCTCGATCGCGTCGACGTCCTCGACGACCGCGAGCAGGTGCTCGTAGTCGGGCACGGAGTGCATCCGGTCGAACGGGTGCGGGACGTAGACGAGCCCGCCCTGGCGCCGGATCTCCGCGATCGTCTCGGCGAGCGACATGCCGCGCGGGATCTTCTCCTCGAGGAAGAGGCCGATCACCTCGCCCTGCGTCGCGGTCATCACCTCCTCGCCGACGATCACCTTGACGCCGTACTCGGCCGCCTTGGCGCGCGCGTCGAGCGCACCGGAGATCTCGTTGTGGTCGGTCACCGCGATCGCCCCGAGCCCCTGCTCGCGCGCGGTCGCCAGCAGCACCTCGACCGGCGTCGCGCAGTCGGACGAGTGGTCGGTGTGCATGTGCAGGTCGACGTCGATGATCGGGCGCGCGGCGAGCCGCGCGCGCTGGCCGTCGTCGGCGCGCGGCGGATGGCGGCGCGCGGCGACCTCCGCGTACAGCTCCTCGAACCGCGCGGCGACGCTGTCCCAGGACAGCTCCGGCGCGGCCGCCGCGACGGCGCCGGCGAGCCGGCCGCGCAGCGCCTCGTCGACGATCAGCCGCTCGAGCTGCGCGGCGAGGACGTCGACGTCGGCGGGCGGGAACAGCAGCCCGCGGTCCTCGACCACCTCCGTGTAGACGGGCAGCTCGCTCGCGAGCGGGATCGCGCCCGCGCCGAGCGCGCGGACGAGCAGCCCCGGCGCGGGCGCCTGGCCGGCGGACGCGGCGACGACGACGTCGGCGGAGGCGAGCACGTCGCCCTCGGCGCCCGCGACCACGACGCGACGCGGTCGGCGAGCCGGCTGCGCAGCGCCGGCGTGCGCGCGCCCGGGCCGGTCAGCACGGTCGCCCGCCAGTCGAGCCCGGCGGGCAGCCGCCGCAGCGCGCGCAGGAACAGCCGCAGCGCCTGGCGGTCCTCGTGGTCGACGAAGGCGATGTGCAGCGGGCCGTCCCCGCGCGCCGGCGCGCCCGGCGGCGGCGGGTCGGCGCCGGGCCGCAGCACCCGGTAGTCGGCGGGGAACGCGCGCTCCATCCGCAGCCGCGTCGCCTCGAACGACGCGGTGCGCGCGTCGAGCCGCCCGAAGAAGCGCTCGACGAAGCGGCGCGCGACCTGCGTCGCGATCACGCGCTCGGCGGGCGCGTGGAACGTCCCCACGTTGAGCGCCCGCGAGTGGCGCAGGGCGACCGACGACGGTGCTCGGCGCGAACGGCTCGTGGACGTGGACGAAGTCGAGCGGCGCGCGGCTGAGCACGTCCTCGAGCGTGCGGGCGACGTCGAGCGGCGGGGCCGGCGCGGCGCCGCGCCGCGAGGGCGCGAGCGGCAGCAGCTCGCCGACGCCGAGCACCTGCACCTCGCCGTCGGGCGCGAAGAACTCGCCCGCGCGGATCAGCCGCCGCGACTCGCGCACCAGCTCGGGCGAGCGCGACGGCGCGAGCACGACGATCCGGTGCCCGCGCTCGGCGAGCCGCCGTGCCAGCGACCGCACGAAGTCACCGACCTCGTGCTCGTCCTCCCACGGGTGGGGGGAGACCTGCGCGATGGCGAACGGCGCGCTCACCAGCGGTGAAGCATAGGCGCCGCGCTCAGCGGCGCGGCGCGACGGTGAACGACCGCTGCGCCAGCACGGCGTAGCCGTCGTCGGCCAGCAGCCGCGCGACGTAGCGCCCGGGCGCGAGCCCGGCGAGCGTCGTGTGGCCCGCGACGCGCGCGCGGACGTAGGCGAAGCCGTAGTAGTTGAAGAGGTCGCCGTCGCCGGCCTTCCAGATCCCGATCCAGTCGAAGCGGTCGCCCGGCGCGTTGCGCCAGCCGACCCGGATCGGCTGCTTCGCCGCGACCGTCGCCGGCACCCGCAGCGCCGGGCGCGCGCCCGGCTCGACGACCCAGAACGACGCGCGCGAGCGGACGTTCCCGTCGCGCGTCGACGAGCAGCGCGTCGTAGCGCCCGGGCGCGAGCGCGCCGGAGCCGAAGCGGACCGCGCCGTAGTAGCCCGCCTCCTGCGGCGGGAGCTGCATCAGCGCGGCGTCCGCCGCGCCGCCGTGATCGACGATCCGCAGCGTCATCCGCGGCTGCTTCGGCTGCGCCGCGTAGCGCACGAGGATCGGGTCGCCCTGCTCGACGCGGCGGTCGATCACCGACGCGTACAGCGGCGGCGACGGCGGGGGTGAGCCGCACGGTCGAGACGACGCCGCGGTGGTCGGACGGCCACGGGTCGATCGGCACGGTGACGTCGGGCGTGCCGGACGGCCCGGCGATCCCGCTGTCGAGCACCTGCACGCCGCGCGAGGCCTGCACGTAGTCGATCCGGTCGACGACCTCGTTGCTGCGCAGGCGCGGGAACGGATAGCCGAAGGTCCACGTGATCCCGGGGTTCGCGACCGGGTCGGGATGGACGACGCGGTAGCGTGTCCTGGAACCCCGCGGCGGCGACCGCGCGGCTCACCGGCCACGCGACCGGGTAGCGCAGGCCGTTGCGGGTGCCGACGGTCGCCGGCGTCCAGTCGAGGTACGAGGGCGCGTTGAAGTCCCCGGTCATCAGCGTCGGGATCCCGGCGTCGAGCGCGGGGCGCGACGCCGCGGAGCGCCGCGCGGGCCGCCGGCATGCGGGTCACGCGCTCGTTGCGCAGGACCTGCTTGAGCGTCTTGCCGTCGCGCACGAGGTACGGGCCGTACGGGTCGGACGGGAGGTGCTCGTTGGCGAGCGCGAAGACCTGGCCGGGCTTCACCTGCGCGAGGACGTACTGGCCGGCCGCGCCGGGCGGGTCGATCAGCGGGTAGCGCGAGACGACGTGCAGCCGGTCGCTCCAGTACGGCCAGCCGAGCGCCTTCGCGATCCGGCCGCGTGTTCCCCTCCGCCTCCTGCAGGCCGACGATGTCGGCGTCGGCGGCGTGGATCGCGCGGACGACGCCGCCGAAGTCGACGACGTCCCCGCCGAGCCAGATGTTGAACGACATGACCCGGACGTCGGTGGGCGTCCGGGGCGCCGCGCCCGCGGGCGCGGCGGCGGCGAGCAGCGCCGCGACGACCGTCAGGACCGCCGCGGCGCGCCGCATGGGGCTAGGCCTGCGCCTGCTGCTCGGCGGCGGCGCGGCGTCCTCGCCGCCCTGCGCCTGCCGGGCCGCGGCGCTGAGCCGCGCGTACTTCACGATGAAGTCCTCGGACAGCTCGCGCGCCTCGTCGTCGGGGCGCTGCGAGTGCGGCGACTTCATCAGGTAGGAGGACGGGCCGTCGAGCTGGCCGGCGACGCCGTGGTTGAGGGCGAGCTTGCAGAGCCGGACGGCGTCGGTGACGATGCCGGCCGAGTTCGGCGAGTCCCAGACCTCGAGCTTGAGCTCGGCCTGCAGCGGCACGTCGCCGAAGGCCTGGCCCTCGAGCCGGATGTGCGCCCACTTGCGGTCGGTCAGCCACGGCACGTAGTCCGACGGGCCGACGTGGACGTCGTCCGCGGGCAGGTCGTGGCCCATGATCGACGTGACGGCGTTGGTCTTGGACTCCTTCTTGGACTCCAGCCGCTCGCGCTCGAGCATGTTGAAGAAGTCCATGTTCCCGCCGACGTTGAGCTGCGAGGTGCGCATCAGCTTGACGCCGCGGTCGTGGAACAGGCGGGCGAGCTGGCGGTGCACGATCGTCGCGCCGACCTGGGACTTGATGTCGTCGCCGATGATCGGCAGCCCGGCCTTGACGAAGCGGTTGTTCCAGTAGTCCTCGCGGGCGATGAACACCGGGATGCAGTTCACGAAGCCGCAGCCGGCCTCGAGGATCTGCTCGACGTACCACTTGGTCGCCTGCTCGGAGCCGACCGGGAGATAGGAGACGACGACGTCGGTGCGCGTGTCCTTCAGGACCTGCGCGATGTCGACGGTCGAGCCCGGCGCCTTGGTGATCCTCTGCGACAGGTACTTGCCGAGCCCGTCGTGGGTCATCCCGCGCATCACCTCGACGCCGAGGCTCGGGCACCTCGCCGGCGAAGTTGAGCGTGTTGTTCTGGCCGGCGAAGATCGCCTCGGACAGGTCCTTGCCGACCTTGTCGGCGTCGATGTCGAACGCGGCCGAGAACTCGATGTCGCGCACGTGGTAGCCGCCGAGGTCGACGTGCATGAGGCCCGGGACCGGCTCGGCCGGGTCCGCGTCCTTGTAGTACTGGACGCCCTGGACGAAGGACGAGGCGCAGTTCCCGACGCCGATGATGGCGACGCGGACCTTGTCCTCCTGGTAGCGGCTGGTGCCGTTCGTGCTCAAGTTCTCGTACCTCGTGTTCGAAAAGATGGAGTTGCCCTAAGAGACCCCGAGGGGGCCTCCGCGTTACAGCGCGGCAGCCTTCGTGAGCTCCTGCCGGACGTGGAAGATCCGCTGTCCGACGGTGATCACCGACAGCCCGGCGAGCAGCCAGACGGCCGGCTCGAGCAGGTCGAAGTCGAAGATCCCGGCGCCCTTCGCGAGCACCAGGCCGGCCGAGAGGATGACCACGCGGACGGCGCGGTCGGCGATCCCGACCTTGCACTCCACCCCGAGCGCCTCGGCGCGCGCACGGGTGTAGGAGACCATCAGCGAGGCGAGCACCGCGACGACGACGGCGGCCACCGCCGCGTCGTCCCCCGCCTGCGAGAACTGGAAGGCGACCGCGGTCAGCACGATCCCCTCCTCCATCCGGTCGAGCGTCGAGTCGAGGAACGCGCCGAAGCTCGTCCCCTTGCCCGACATCCGCGAGTAGCGCCCGTCGAGCGTGTCGCAGACCGAGCCGAGGATGAACGCGACGCCGCCGAGGAAGTAGTACTCGTTGAACACCAGCGCCGCGGCGATCAGGCACAGGATCAGCCCGGTCAGCGAGATCGCGTTCGGCGTGAGGCGCGAGTCGATCAGCCGGTTGCGCATCAGCGTCTGGTACTCGCGCGCCGACTGGGGGCGCGCGCGTTCGGCCGGCGGAGTGGTCATGGCGCGGGGGAACTCTAGTGCGCGGCCGGAGCGGGCGTGGGCGGGACCCATGCCCAGGCGGTCGGCCGGAGCCGCGCGCAGAAGACCGCCGCGACCGCCGCGACGCCCGCGACGAGCGCGCCGGTGAACGCGTCGAACCACCAGTGGTTCGCGGTCGCGACGACCACGAAGGTCACGACGAACGGGTAGATCAGCCACAGCGCCTTCGCCCACAGCGTGCCGCACCATGCTGCGCCATCGGGACGCCGAGCATCAGCGCGAACGCGACGTGCATCGAGGGCACCGCCGCGAACGGGTTGTAGAGCGCGTTGGCGGACGAGTCCGTCGACGTCAGGCCGGTGTAGTGCGCGACCGAGTCCTGGAAGCCCCACTCCGGCATGTAGCGCGGCGGCGCCGTGGGGTAGACCGCGTAGAGCACGAGCGCGATCCCCATCGCGACCATGAACATGTTGCGGATGAAGTAGAAGCGCTCGTTGCGGCGCAGGTAGATGAAGGCGAGCGTGACCGTCGTGATCGCGAAGTGCGAGTTCACGTACATCCAGCTCGCCGCGTCGATGACGATGCTCGTGCTCTGCGCCCACGCCTGGATCGCGGGCTCGACGAACAGCCCGACGCCCTGCTCGATCCGGATCACGTCGCGCGCGTTCTGGAACGCCTCGGCGACCTTGCCGTCGGTCGCGCCGCGCACGAGCCGGTAGAGCCAGTAGGCGCCGCAGAACAGCAGGATCTGCCGGAGCAGGTCGGTCCAGCCCTGCGGGAGCACGCGTGCGGCGAACCGTTGGGGGAGCGTCTGCAGCACGCTGAAAGGCTAGCCCCCGTCAGCGACCGCTCACAGGGGGGTTGACCGCACTCGTCCGGACCGGCCCGCCCGGCGTGCCGTCCGTGTTCGCGCAGTGGTCCTGGCGCCGCAGCGCGGCCGCGATCGAGAACTCGGCCCGCACGCGCAGCATCCCGGGGCGGCGGACGTCGACGACGCGTCCAGCCCGTCTCGGGGTCCTTCGAGATGCAGCCGTCGCCCGCGGCGATCGTCCAGTACGGCGTGTCGTGCTGGCGGACGAGCACCCGGCCGGGGCGGCTCGCCTCGAGGTCGAAGCCGTTCGCGCCGGCGGCCGTCAGGCGCGCGGGGCCGGAGACCGGCGGCTCGGTCCCCTCGACCTCCCAGATCCGCCAGTCCGCGGACTCGTGCACGGGCTTGAGGAACGGCAGGCCGTCGAGCAGCAGCTTGCGCTCCGCGGTCGCCGAGAAGTCGAGCGGCGCGTTCGGCAGCGCGACGAAGCGGACGGCGTTCTCGCGCAGCCAGTCGCGGTAGGCGTCCGGCGTGAGCGGATGGTCGGAGTCGTAGAAGAGCGGGTTGACCTTGCGGTCGAGCTGGCGGTGCCAGCCGCGTGCGAGCGGGTAGTCCTCGGCGAGGTAGGTCGCCTCCCAGTGGTTGCGGGTGAGCGGCACCTCGAGCCGCTCGCCCGGCCGCGCGCGGTCGTGCAGGAAGTCGAGCACCTCCTGGTGGAACGCGGCCTGCGTCGACGGGTCCCCGCGCGCCTCGTCGACGGCGCGCACCGCGGGCAGCCACTGCAGGTAGAGCAGCGCGACGGCGATGAAGACGATCGCGGCGCGCGGCGCCCGCGGCCGCGCGAAGAGGATCAGCAGCGCCGGGCCGAGCACGACGCCCGGCCGGAGCGCGTTCTGCCCGAGCGGGTTGGGGATCGCGAACGCGGCGACGAGGATCACGAGGTAGATGCCCGCGGCCCAGATGACCGTGCGGCGCGACGGGTCGACGAGCAGGAGCGCGCCGAGGCAGACGAGCAGCATCGGCCAGAACGCGGTGCCGACGAAGTGGTCCGAGCCGCCCTCGGGGAACAGCAGCGCCATCAGCAGCCCGCCGGCGATCGCCGGGCCGGCGAGCGCGAGCGCGGTGCGCCAGTCGGGCTGCTGCGGGTCCTCGCGCAGCCGCGCGCCGGCGACGATCGCGAGCGCGGCGACGCACAGGAAGACGCCGGCGACCGGGCTCGCCCAGGTGCTGGCGAGCGCGAGCACCGCGGCCGCGATCCGCGAGCGCCGCGCGCACGCCCAGGCGCCGACGGCGAGCGCGATCCCGAGCGTGAACGGCATCCGCCCGATGACGACGTTGCTCATCACGCCGCCGAGGAACAGCCACGACGCGAGCGCCGCGCTGCCGGGCGTCGGCGCCAGCCGCCGGGCGAGCAGGGCGAACAGCCCGACCGCGACGACCGCGGCGACGACGCCGACCAGCCGCGTGCCCGCGAGCGCGGCCAGCGGCGGGTACAGGAGCGAGTAGCCGGCCATGTGATGGCCGCCGTACCACTGGGCGTTCCAGGTCGCGAAGCCGACCTGGTTCCAGAGCCAGGTGCGGTAGGTGTGCGCGGCCATGTCCGCCGTCTCCGGGGCGGCGATCAGGTACGCGACGCCGATGGCGGCGGCGGCCAGCGTGGGGACGAGCGGATGGGCGAGGCCACGGCGCACGGCGGCTCCCGGGCGCTCCGGCACCGCCTGCGCGCTCTCCGCCCCGTCCCGCGCCGGGCGGTCCGAGATGACGCCCGTCATGGGCGGGGAGGCTAGCGGGCGAAGTCCGCGGTCACCACCGCGTAGCCGCCGCCGTCCATGCTGCCCCAGCGGCGCCCGACGCCGACCATGCGGAACCGCGGGTCGAGCATGATCGCCCGGTGCGGCGGCGAGTTCATCCACATCCGGACGATCGCGCCGGCGCCGCCGCCGCGGCGGCTGGTCATCGCCAGCGTCTCGCCGAGCAGGCTCGCGTCCGAGTAGCGGCGGATGCGCGCGTCGAACGACGTGCCGTCGCTCGACGGGTGGTCGAAGAAGTCACGGGCGAGCATGTCGCGCGTGTGGGCGTCGGCGGCGCGGCTCAGCGACGGGCTGCGCGCGGAGCTGCGGCAGGCCGCGCTGGGCGCGCGCGTCGTTGAGCGCGCCGATCGAGCGCCCGCTCGGGGCGGCTGATCCGCGGGCCCGCGAGGGCGGCGGGGGCGAGCACCGCGACGAGCGCGGTGGCGGCGATCAGGGTGAGCGCGATCCGGGACATGCCAGGGGTGGTCGACCGAGGCCCCGGGCCTCGGCGAAGGGTGCATCCGAGCGGTCCAACCAGTGCGGTCCGTCGCGAGGCGCGGCACCTTAGTCGCACTTTGCGGTCATGTCCATGTCACGCAACCCCGATTTCAGGAAATCGGGCGACGGTTTCGCTCTGCGCCGTACGTTCGCGCGCGCGAGAAAACTTCGTCAGTCGTCCGCGAGGAAGGCGCAGATGCGGTCGACGAGCTCCGGCCGGTCGAGCCACGGCCAGTGGCCCGCGCCCGGCGACGTGCTCCGCGCGGCCGTCGCCGAGGCTCGCGGCCAGCCCGTCGGCGAAGCGGGCGGGGATGTAGCGGTCGCGGGCGCCGTGGACGACGAGCGCGGGCGCGGCGATCGTGCCGAGGTCGCGGCCCGCGTCCGCGAGCACCGCGGGCGGGCTCGCGCGGTAGAGCAGCAGGATCGCCCGCTGGGTGCCGGGGTCGAAGCGCGGCCAGCACCGGATCGGCGCGGCCGGCGGGCAGGAGCCGCTTCACGATCGGCTTGATCGACCATCCCCATCGCGGCCTCGCCGAGCAGCGGCGCGCGCCACACGCGCGCGAGCGGATGCCAGCGGTAGCCGGGCAGGAACGGGACGGCGTCGATCGCGACGAGCCGCTCGATCCGCTCGGGCGCGCGCTGCGCCAGCGCGAGCCCGACCGCGCCCCAGTCGTGCATGACGAGCCGCACGCGGTCGAGCCCCGCGTGGGCGGTGAAGCGCTCGAGCCAGTCGGCGTAGCCGGCGATCGAGTAGTCGAGGTCGCCGCGCTTGGCGCTGCCGCCGAAGCCGGGCAGGTCGGGCGCGACGCCGCCGGTCCGCTCGAGGAACGGCGCCCACAGGTCGCCCGCGTCGGGCACGCCGTGGAGGTAGAGCACCGGCGGGTCGCCGCCGGGGGCGGAGCGCCAGACGGCGGGCAGGCCGTCGAGCTCGTCGTGGTGGGTCGTGATCACGGCCGCGCATCTTGCCGTGGTTCGTCCCTAGCCTTCGCCCGTGCCGACCGTCAAGCGCGCCGACTGGACCCCGCCCTCGCGCCGCCGCGTCCGCGCGCTGCGCGACCGGTTGCGCCTCGTCTACGGCCGGCCGAGCGCGCCGCCCCACCGGCAGCCGCTCGACGAGCTGATCCTCACCGTCCTCAGCCAGTCCACGAACGACCGCAACCGCGACGTCGCCTTCCTCCGCCTGCGCGCCCGCTTCGGCAGCTGGGCCGAGGTCCGCGACGCGCCGAACGCCGACGTCGAGGCCGCGATCCGGCCGGGCGGGATCTCGAAGGTCAAGTCGGCCCGGATCCAGGCGATCCTGCGCGAGCTCGACGACCCGCCGTCGCTCGACCACCTCGCGGACCTGGACGTCGCCGACGCGCGGGCCGAGCTCGTCGCGCTGCCCGGCGTCGGCCGCAAGACCGCCGCCTGCGTGCTGCTGTTCGCCTACGGGATGGCCGACATCCCGGTCGACACGCACGTCAGCCGCGTCGGCACGCGGCTCGCGCTGTTCCGCCCGGGCGCGCCGTTCGAGGAGCTGCACGACGAGATGCTCGCGCTGACCCCGCGCGGGCAGGAGCTGGAGTTCCACGTCAACCTGCTCCGCCACGGCCGCCGCACCTGCCACGCGCAGCGGCCGGAGTGCCCGACCTGCGACCTGCGCAGGATGTGCCCGTGGCCGAAGTCGTCACGACCTACCTCGAGCTGACCGACCCCGCCGCGATCCGGCCCGCGCGCGCGGCCGCGCGGAGATCGTCCGCGTCGACCCGCCCGACGGCGCCGTCAACCGCCGCTTCTACGAGACGGTCGGCGCCGGCTGGCAGTGGACCGACCACCTCGGCCGGACGACGCCTGGTGGCAGGCCCACGCCGAGCGCGTCGAGACCTGGGTTCGTGCCGGACGCCGGCTACTACGAGCTGGACCGGTCGGGGCGCGACGTCGAGATCGCCACTTCGGCCTTCTGCCCGCGTTCCACGGCCGCGGCTGGGGCGGCGCGCTGCTCGAGCACGCGCTCCGGAGGGGCTTCGAGCTGGCGGTCGCGGTGTGGGTCCACACGTGCACCCTCGACAGCCCCCACGCGCTGGCCAACTACCAGGCCCGGGGCCTGGTCCCGTATCGCGTGACGCGCTAAGATCTTCGTCACCCCGACTGAGATTTGTCGCAGCAAGGAGCCTCATCACCCATGGCCAAGACCATCGGCATCGACCTCGGCACGACGAATTCGTGCATGGCCGTCCTCGAGGGCGGCGAGCCCACCGTGATCGAGAACGCGGAGGGCGGTCGCACCACGCCGTCGGTCGTCGCCTTCAGCAAGGGCGGCGAGCGGCTCGTCGGCACCGTCGCCAAGCGGCAGGCGGTCACCAATCCCGAGAACACGATCTTCTCGATCAAGCGCTTCATGGGCCGCAAGGAGGCCGAGGTGCGCGAGGAGGAGTCGATCGTCCCGTACAAGGTCATCTCCGGCAGCGGCGGCGACGCGCGCGTGGAGGGCGGCGGCCAGGAGTACTCGCCGCCGGAGATCTCCGCGATGATCCTGCAGAAGCTGAAGGCCGACGCCGAGGCGTACCTCGGCGAGACGGTCGACTCCGCGGTCATCACCGTCCCCGCGTACTTCAACGACGACCAGCGCCAGGCGACGAAGGACGCCGGCCGGATCGCCGGCCTCGACGTCAAGCGCATCATCAACGAGCCGACGGCGGCCTCGCTCGCCTACGGCCTCGACAAGGAGTCCGACCAGACGATCCTCGTCTTCGACCTCGGCGGCGGCACGTTCGACGTGTCCGTGCTCGAGATCGGCGACGGCGTCTTCGAGGTCAAGTCGACCGCGGGTGACAACCACCTCGGCGGCGACAACTTCGACAAGGCCGTCGTGGACTGGCTCGCGGCCGAGTTCAAGCGCGACCAGGGCATCGACCTGACCGCCGACAAGATGGCCCTCCAGCGCCTCTACGAGGCCGCCGAGAAGGCCAAGATCGAGCTGTCCTCCGCCCAGGAGACGCAGATCAACCTGCCGTTCATCACCGCCGACGCCTCCGGCCCGAAGCACCTCGACGTGCGCCTCACCCGCGCGAAGCTCAACGAGCTGGCCTCGCCGCTCGTCGAGCGCGTCGTCGGCCCGGTCCGCCAGGCGATGGACGACGCCAAGGACAAGGGCGTCAAGGAGATCGACCACATCGTGCTCGTGGGCGGCATGACCCGCATGCCCGCGATCCAGGAGAAGGTCAAGGAGCTCACCGGCAAGGAGCCGCACCGCGGCGTCAACCCGGACGAGGTCGTGGCCGTCGGCGCCGCCATCCAGGCGGGCGTCCTGGCCGGCGACGTCAAGGACGTGCTCCTGCTCGACGTCACCCCGCTCACCCTCGGCATCGAGACCAAGGGCGGCGTGATGACCAAGCTGATCGAGCGCAACACGACGATCCCGACGCGCAAGGGCGAGGTGTTCTCCACCGCGGAGGACAACCAGCCGAGCGTGGAGATCCACGTGCTCCAGGGCGAGCGCGAGATGGCGACCTACAACAAGTCGCTCGGCAAGTTCCAGCTGACCGGCATCCCGCCGGCGCCGCGCGGCATCCCGCAGATCGAGGTCGGCTTCGACATCGACGCCAACGGCATCCTCAGCGTGTCCGCGAAGGACCTGGGCACCGGCAAGGAGCAGAAGATCGAGATCCGCGCGGGCTCCGGCCTGTCGGACGACGAGATCAAGCGGATGGTCCAGGACGCCGAGTCGCACGCCGAGGACGACAAGCGGCTGCGCGAGCTCGCCGAGGCCCGGAACAACGGCGAGAACGCCGCCTACCAGGCCGAGAAGCAGGTCAAGGACCTGGGCGAGCAGCTCGACGAGGCCTCGAAGTCCGAGATCGAGTCGGCGATCGCCGACGTCCGCGGCTCGCTCGAGTCCGAGGACACCGAGGACATCCGCGCGAAGACGGACCGCCTCCAGACGGCGTTCCACAAGGTCTCCGAGCAGATGTACGAGCGCGCGCAGGCCGAGCAGGCCGCCTCCGCCCAGGCGCGGACGGCAACGGCTCGGCCAACGGCTCCGCGTCCTCCTCCGAGGAGGAGGTCGTGGACGCCGAGGTCGTCGACGAGCAGAAGTGATGACGGACGACACCGTCAAGGACGCCGCCGCGGAGGAGGAGTTCTCCGCGGCGGCTCCGCCCGACCCCGAGGCGCCCGGCGTCGGCGAGACCAACTTCGCCGACGCGCAGGCGCCGCCCGCCGGCGCCCCGCGCGAGGCGGAGCCCGCCGAGGACGACGCGGCGAAGTTCCGCGACCTCGCCATGCGCAAGCAGGCGGAGTTCGAGAACTTCCGCAAGCGGATGGCGCGCGAGAACGCCCAGGCCGCCGAGCGCGGCGCGGCGAAGCTCGCCAAGGAGCTGCTGCCCGCGCTCGACCATCTGGAGCTGTCGCTCAAGGGCGCCGAGGGCCACGCGGACGCGGACGTGATCCGCGGCTTCGCGCTCGTCCGCGACGAGCTGCTCGCCGCGCTCGCGAAGTGCGGGATCCAGGCGTTCTCGCCCGAGGGCGAGCCGTTCGACCCGAACGAGCACGAGGCGATGGTCCAGCAGCCGTCCGAGGACGCCGAGTCCGGGACCGTGCTGGAGGTCTACCAGCAGGGCTTCCGCCTGAACGGCCAGATCCTCCGCCCCGCCCGCGTCGTCGTCGCGGCGTAAGGGGGCGGGATGGCGCGCAACCCCGACCCCTACAAGACCCTCGGCGTCGAGAAGAAGGCCTCGCAGGACGAGATCAAGAAGGCGTACCGCAAGCTCGCGCGCCAGTACCACCCGGACACGAACAAGGACGCCGGCGCGGAGGAGCGCTTCAAGGAGGTCTCCGAGGCCTACGACATCCTCTCGGATCCCGAGAAGCGCAAGAAGTACGACCGCGGCGGCATGTTCCCCGGCGGCGGCGCCGGGCCGTTCGGCGGCGGCGGCGCCGGCGGGGCCGGGGGCGCCGACTTCGGCAGCTTCTCCGACATCCTCTCGGGCATCTTCAGCACCGGCGGCGGGCGCGGCACGCGCACGCGGCCGGCGGCCGAGCGCGGGAACGACCTCGAGACGACGGTCAGCCTGAGCTTCGAGCAGGCGATCGACGGCGCCCAGGTGCCGGTCTCGGTCGCCACGCACTCGGCCTGCCCGACCTGCCGCGGCACCGGCGCGGAGCCGGGCACCCAGCCCGTCGTCTGCCCCGTCTGCCATGGTCGCGGCGTGGAGTCCCAGGGCCAGGGGCTGTTCTCGATCACGCGCCCGTGCGAGCGCTGCGGCGGCTCCGGCACGGTGATCGAGCAGCCGTGCCACACCTGCCACGGCGAGGGCCGGATGCGCGAGCTCAAGAAGTACCGCGTGAACATCCCCGCCGGCGTCAAGGACGGCTCCCGGATCCGGCTCGCCGGCAAGGGCGAGGCCGGCCTGCGCGGCGGCCCGGCGGGCGACCTGTTCGTCGTCACCCACGTGAGCGAGTCGCCCGTCTTCAAGCCGAAGGGCGACAACCTCGAGGTCGAGGTCCCGATCACGGTCGCCGAGGCGATCCGCGGCGCCGACGTCGAGGTCCCGACGCTGCACGGGACGAAGAAGCTGCGCGTCCCGCCCGGCACGAGGCACGGCACGCTCCAGCGGCTGCGCGGCGAGGGCCCGGCGGTCCCGGGCGGCATCCGGCAAGGGCGACCTGCACTACCGCTTCGTGATCGACGTCCCGCGCGAGCTCTCCGACGAGCAGCGGCGGGTGGTCGACGAGCTCTCCCAGGTGATGAACGGCAACCCGCGCGAGCGGATCCTGCGCGAGGCGAGGCAGGCCTGATGGCGGTCCGGAAAAACGCCCGCCTACGGCGAGTTACGCTGCGAGCGTCGACGCCGAGCGCGGCGTGTTCATGATCTCCGTCGCCGCCGAGCTCGCCGAGATGCACCCGCAGACGCTGCGGATGTACGAGGCGCGCGGGCTGATCGAGCCGCAGCGCTCGCCGAAGGGCACGCGGCTGTACTCGCACGCGGACGTCGAGCGGCTGCGCCGGATCCAGGCGCTGACCTCGGACGCGGGGATGAACCTCGCGGGCGTCGAGAAGGTGTTCGAGCTCGAGGCGCAGCTCGAGCGCCAGCGCCGCCGCGTCGCCGCGCTGGAGCGCCGCGCGATCGAGCTGGAGGGCGAGATCGAGCGGCTCGAGGAGGTCAAGCGCTCGGTCAAGGCGGAGATCGTCCGCTACGAGGAGGTCTCGACCGATCTCGTGCCGGTCCGGGTGCGGAGGCGACCCGGACGCTGAAAGCGGGTACCCCTACCCGCGTAGGCGGGCAAGGGGAGGCGGTACGAGATGGGCAGGCGCATGGTGGCCGCGGCGATCCTGGCCGCGGTCCTGGCGATGGCGGGTGCGGCGGCGACGGCAGCCGCGGGGGTGATGGCGGCGGCGCGGCGCAGGCCGAGCGCGGCAGCACGGAGGGCGCGCCGGTCGCGCCGACGCTCGACGCGGCGCGCGACGCCACGGGCGACGTCACCTTCTGCGCCGGCAAGGACACGACCGGCGGCTACCAGGACGCGGTCGACCGCTTCAACAAGCGCTACGCGGACCAGGGCCTGAAGGCGAAGCTGCTCGAGTTCCCCGAGGGCTCGGACAACCAGCGCGAGCAGGCGATCCAGCGGCTGGAGGCGCGCTCGCCCGAGTGCGACGTGATCCAGGCGGACATCATCTGGGTCGCCGAGTTCGCGTCGCAGCACTGGATGATGGACATGACGAAGCTACATCGAGGGCCGCAAGGACGAGTTCATCCCCTCGACGCTCGCGCCGAACAAGCTACGACGGGCGCTACTGGGCCGCGCCGCAGGTGACGGGCGCCGGACTGCTCTACCGGCGCACCGACCAGGTGCCCGAGCCGCCCGCGACGTGGCAGGACCTCTACCGCGAGGCCGCGGACCACGACGGCATGTCCTTCCAGGGCGCCGCGTACGAGGGCCTGACCTGCAACTTCCTCGAGCTGGCCTTCGCGGCCGGCGGACGCGTGCTGTCCGACGACGGCAAGCAGGCCGAGCTCGACTCGCCCGAGAACCTCGCCGCGCTGAAGTTCATGGTCGGCGGGATCGACTCCGGCGCGGTGCCCAAGAGCGTCATCACGTACATGGAGGAGCCGGCCCGGCGCGCGTTCGAGAACGGCAACGTGTCGTTCATGCGCAACTGGAGCTACGCGTACTCGCTCAACCAGAAGGCGCCGAAGCTGAAGGGCAACTTCGAGGTCTCGCCGCTGCCGCCGTGGGAGGGCGGGCAGCGCGCCGGGATCCTGGGCGGCAACGGCCCGTTCATCTCCGCGTACTCGGAGAACCCGAAGGGCGCGCTGCTGTTCGTCGACCACCTCTCCTCGCCCGAGACGCTGGAGCGCAACATGGCGGTCTACTCGCTCCCGTCGGTGCTCAAGGCGACCTACGACGAGCCGGAGATCCAGGAGAAGATCCCGTACTCCGCCGAGCTGGAGAAGGCGATCGAGCAGGCCAACCCGCGGCCCGTCTCGCCCGTCTACAACCAGATCTCGCAGGCGATCTACAAGAACGTGAACAAGGCGCTGGCCGGCGAGACCAGCCCCGAGGACGCACTGGCGCAGGGCGACGACGAGATCAACAAGGCGCTCGCCACGTTCTGATGGTCTCGCTGCTGATGGTGGGCGCCGGCGCCCGCGGCTCGACGTTCGCGGACTGGGCCCGGCGCCACCCGGCCGAGGCCGCGGTGGTCGCGGTCGCCGACCCGCGAGCCGTCCGCCGCGACCGGCTCGGGGACGAGCACGGCGTCCCGGCCGGCCGCCGCTTCGCCGGCTGGCGCGAGGCGGCGGCGGCGGGCCGCGTCGCCGACGCGGCGGTCATCGCGACGCTCGACCGCGACCACCTGGAGCCGGCGCTCGCGCTGGCGCAGCAGGGCTACGCGCTGCTGATCGAGAAGCCGCTCGCGCCGAGCGAGGCGGAGTGCGTGACGATCGCGGAGGCGTGCGAGCGCGCGGGGATCGTCGCCGCCGTCGCGCACGTGCTCCGCTACACGCCCTACACGCGGCTCGTCCGGCGGCTGCTGGAGGCCGGCGCGGCGGGCGAGATCGTCCACGTCGAGCACCTCGAGCCGGTCGGCTTCTGGCACCAGGCCCACTCCTACGTCCGCGGCAACTGGCGCCGCGAGGACGAGACCGGGCCGATGCTGCTGGCCAAGTGCTGCCACGACCTCGACTGGCTCGCGCACCTCGTCGGCCGCCCGTGCACGGCGGTGTCCTCCTTCGGCGCGCTGACCTACCTGCGGCCGGAGCACCGGCCCGACGGCGCCGCCGACCGCTGTCTGGACTGCACGCTGGAGCCGGGCTGCGCGTGGTCGGCGAAGCGGCTCTACCTCGGGATGGCCGAGCGCGGCGAGGACGACTGGCCCGTCGAGGTCGTCGCGTGGCCGCCGACCCCGGCGAACGTCGAGCGCGCGCTGCGCGACGGCCCGTACGGCCGCTGCGTGTGGGCGTGCGACAACGACGTCGTCGACCATCAGGTCGTGACGCTCCAGTTCGGTGCCGGACGTCACCGCGAGCCTGACCATGACCGCCTTCACGCGCATGCGCGAGCGCGAGACGCGGATCTTCGGCACGCACGGCGAGCTGCGCGGCGACGGCGCCGGCGTCGACGTCTACGACTTCGCCTCCGGCCGCACGACGCATCACCCGGTCGAGGACGAGATCACCTCGCGCCACGGGGGCGGCGACGACGGCGTGATGGCCGCGTTCGTCGCCGCGGCGGCGGCCGGCGACCCGGCGCTCGTGCCGACCTCGCCGGCCGAGACGCTGGCCTCGCACCGGATGGCCTTCGCGGCCGAGACGGCGCGGCGCGAGGGCCGCGTCGTCGCGCTCGCGGGCTAGCGCGGCGCGGGACGGGTCAGGAGACGCCCGGCCGCCACCGCGCGCGTTCTGCGGCGGGGGAACCACAGGCCGCGGAGGAGAGCGCGGCGTCGGCGCGGGGCGGCGGGCGTGAGCCGGCGACGCGAGGCGTTCGCCAGCAGGTGAGCCATATCGGGAGCGAAGAGCATCACGGTGTCTCCTGGTGCGAGCCGGTTGGGGAGGACCGGCTCGAGAAGGACTCTCCCGGAGCCGCGGCCCCCCGCACATCCGCCCTGGGGTGGAACGTGCCCACCCCTAGACTTGGCGCCTCCGACGTTGCCCGACGATCCCCCCACCCGACCACCCCTCGGCGATGCGTCCTCGGCGCTGGCCGAGACCGTCGTCCCCGACGCCGGCGCCGCCGCGCTGATCGCCGGGCGCTACCGCCCGCAGCGGCTCCTGGGCCGCGGGGGAGCGAAGGAGGTCTGGCTCGCGCACGACCTGACGCTCGAGCGGCCGGTGGCGATCGCCCGCGCGCGGTCCGGCGCGGCCGGCGCGGAGGCGCGCGAGCGGATGCGGCGCGAGGCGCGCCTGATGGCGCGGCTCGGCGACCACCCGAACATCGTCACCGTCTTCGACGCCGTCCAGGACGAGGGCGTGCTGCACATCGTCGCCCGCTTCATGGCCGGCGGGTCGCTGGCGGAGCGGCTCGTCGCGGTCCCGGACGGCCGGCTCGCGCCCGCCGAGGTGCTGCGCGCCGGCCGCTCGCTCGCCGACGCGCTCGCCCACGCGCACGCCCACGGGGTGGTCCACCGCGACGTCAAGCCCGACAACGTCTGGCTCGGCGCCGACGGCAGCGCCGGGCTCGGCGACTTCGGCATCGCGATGGCCGCCGGCGACGCGCTCGAGACCGCCGGCCGCGCCACCGGGACGCCCTACTACCAGGCGCCCGAGCAGGGCGCGGGCACCGCGTCGCTGCCCGCAGTCCGACCTCTACGCGCTGGGCGCCACCCTGTGGGAGCTGCTGTGCGGGCGCCCGCCGTTCACGGGGCCCGACGCGATGGCGCTGCTCGCACAGCACCGCCACGCGGATCCGGATCCGCCCTCGCGCCACGCTCCCGGCATCGCGCCGGAGCTCGACGCGCTCGTGCTCGCGCTGCTGGCCAAGCAGCCCGAGGCGCGGCCCGCCGACGCCGCCGCCGTGCGCGACGCGCTCGACCGGCTCGGCGGCGCCCCCGCGCTGCCCGCCGTCGCGCTGGCGGCGGACCGCGACCCGCTCGTCGGGCGCGACGCCGAGTTCGCCGCCCTGCGCCGCGCGCTTCGCCGCGGCCGAGGGCGGCGACGCCCGGGTCGTCGCGATCGCCGGCGAGCCGGGGATCGGCAAGACGCGCCTGGCCGACGAGGCGGTCGCGGAGATCAGCGCGAGCGGTGCCGCCGTCGTCCGCGGCCGCGCCGCCGAGGAGTCGCGCGCCTACGGGCCCTGGCGCGCCGCGCTCCGGCCGCTCGTCGCGGCCGCGAGCGGGCTCCCGGCCCCGGTGCTCGACGACCTGCGCCGGTTCACGGGCGACGGCCGCCCGCCCGAGGTGACGGTGGGCGGCGCCGCGCCCGACGCCGAGGAGGAGCGGCTGCGCATGTTCGACGCGGTCGCCGAGGCCGTGCGGGCGGCCTCGCGCGACGCAGCTGCTGTGCCTCGCGGTCGACGACGTGCACGCCGCGGATCGCTCGTCGCTCGCGCTGCTCGCCCACGTGCTGGGCGCCGCGCCGCGGGCGCGGCTGCTCGTCGTGCTCACCTACCGCAGCTCCGAGGTCGGCGCCGGCCATCCGCTCGCCGCCGTGCTCGAGGCGCTCGAGCGCGAGCGGCGCCTGACCCGCGTGGAGCTGCACGGCCTGCCGGAGGCGGACGTCCGCCGCTTCCTGCCCGCGGGCGCGGCCGTCGCGCCGGCCGCGGTCCACGCGCTCCACGCGCGCACGGCCGGCAACCCGTTCTTCCTGCGCGAGCTGGTCCAGATGCTGGCCGAGCGGGGGGAGCTCGGTGGCGACGGAGTGCGAGCTCCCGGCGCTCGTCCCCGAGCGCGTGCGCGAGGTCGTCGGGCGCCGGCTCGAGCCGCTCGATCCCGCCACGCGCGAGGTGCTCGCGATCGCGGGCGTGGCCGGCCGCCCGTTCACGATCGCCGGGGTCGCGCGCGTCGGCGGCCTCGGACGCGAGAGCGTCGCCGTCGCGCTCGAGCCGGCGCTGGCGGGCCGGCTGGTCGAGCCGCGCGCCGACGCGCCCGGCCGCTTCGGCTTCGCCCACGCGATCGTCCGCGACGCGGTCTACGACGAGCTCACGCCGGCGCTCCGCGCGAAGCTGCACGCCGCCTTCGCGGCGGTGCTGCAGGAGTCGCTCGAGGCGGGCGGCGAGGCGACCGCCGCCGAGGCCGCCCACCACGCGCTCGCCGGCGCGCGCTGCGGCGCCGATCCGCAGGCCGCCTGGGCGCTCTCGCTCGAGGCGGCGCGCGAGGCCGCCGCGCTCCACGCCCACGCCGAGGCGGCCGCGCACTACGCCGGCGCGCTGGAGGCGCTCGAGCTCGGCGCCGAGGTCTCGTCCGCGGAGCGGCTCGACGCGACGATGGCGCTCGCGGCCGCGAGCTTCGCGGCCGGCGACATCGACGCCGCGCGCCGCCGCTTCGCCGCCGTCGCGAGCGCGGCGCGCCGCAGCGGCGCGGCGGAGCTGCAGGCCCGCGCCGCGCTCGGCTTCTCCCAGGTCCAGCAGTACGGGGTGATCGACGAGGAGGCGATCGCCCTGCTCCAGGGCGCGCTCGACGCGCTCCCGCCCGCCGACAGCGCGCTGCGCGCCCGGGCCGCCGCGCGGCTCGGGCAGCGGCTGGACCCCGTGACGGACCAGTCGCGGCGCGAGGCGCTCGTCGACGAGGGGGTCGCGATGGCGCGCCGGCTCGGCGACGACGAGACGCTGCTCGGCCTGCTCACCGCCGCCGCGCTGGTCAACTGGCCGCCCGCCCGTGCGGACGGCCGCGCCGCGCGCGACCGGCGAGGTCCTCGGCCTCGCCGCGCGCGACTCGGACCTGGCCGCCGTCTTCTGGGCCCGGACGCTGCGGCTGCGCGACGCGCTCGAGGCGGGCGAGCTCGACGCGGTCGACGCGGAGCTGGCGCAGCTCGCCCGGCTCTCCGCGGAGAGCCGCCGCGGGTACTTCCGCTGGTGCCTGCTCGTGCTGCAGTCCGCGCGCGCGGCGTTCGCCGGCCGGCTCGCGGAGGGCGCGCGGCTGGCCGACGAGGCGGAGGAGCTCAACCGCCGCCACGGCGGCAGCGACGCAGGAGCACACCGTGGCGCGGCTCGCCCTCGCGCTCCAGCGCCGGCGTCCCGGCGAGGCTCCGCTCGCCGCCCTGCGCGACTACGCGGCCCGGCATGCGGCGCTCCCGGTGTGGGAGGCGATGCTCGCCCAGGTCGAATGGGGCATGGGCACGGAGGGCGGCCGCCGGGCGGTGGCGACCTGCGCGCGCGACGGCTTCGACGCGCTCCTGCGCAGCCCCGACTGGCTCTGCGGGCTCGTCCTGCTCGCCGAGCCGGTCGTGGCGTGGGGCACGCCGGACCAGGCCGCGGCGCTGACGGCCGCGCTCGCGGACCACGCCGATCGCAACGCGGTGATGGACGAGGCATGGGCCGCGTTCGGGCCGGTCGCGCGACCGCTCGGGGTGCTCGCCGCGGCCGCCGGCCGCGCGGACGAGGCGGCCGCGCGGTTCGGGCGCGCGGTCGAGCTCGCCGCGCGCTGGGAGGCGCCGGGCTGGGAGCTCGCGGCGATCGCGGACTGGCTGCGCAGCGGCGCGCCGGGCGCCGCGGCGCACCACGCGCGCGGCCTCGAGCTCGCGCGCACCCTCGACCTGCCCTGGGTCGCGGAGCGGCTCGCTCAGACCACGATGCCGTAGCTCTCGATCGCGGCGGCCGCGAGGTAGGCCTCGGTCGCGACCGCGTAGCCGTCCCGCCCCCAGCCCTCGCCCCAGCTGCAGCGGAGCAGGAAGCCGTTCGGCGCGTAGCCGACGAGCGCGGCCGCGTGGTTGAACGAGGCCGAGGCGGCGTCGTAGGCGTCGAGCAGCGGCGGCCCGTCGATGAACGGCTGGTCGACGGTGAGCACGACGAGCACCGGGCCGTGCTGGTCGATCCAGCGGCGCCAGTGGGCGAACCACGTCGCCGCCGGGTCGTCCTCCGGGTCGAGGCGGTAGTAGTGGGTGATCCTGCGGGCCCCGGCGGCGCTGTAGAACGCGTCGATCGCGCCGGGGAACAGCGCGCCGTGGAACGGCACGTCGGCCTCGAGCGCGACGCCGAACGTGCGCGCGACGTCCAGCGCGCTCTTCACGTCGGTCATCCCCTGCTCGAGGAACGTCGTCGGCTGCCACACCGGCTCGGTCTCCTCCACGGTCAGCCGCGCGCGCATCTCCTTCGCGGCCATCCACATGAAGCGCGGGGAGAGCCGCTCCGTCTCCGCCAGGCGCCCGGCGCGCACGAGCTGGCGCCACATGACCGAGTCGGCGAGCGCCCAGCCGACGCACGATCCCGTCCTGCCCTGGTCGCGCACCGTGTACCACGGCGCCCGCAGGTCGACCCGCTCGGGCGGGTCGACCGGGTCCAGGTGGCCGTTCGCCGCGGCCGCCTCGGGCGTGTGGTCGTCCTCACGGGCCGGGGACGGCCCGACGTTGAGGACGCGATCGGTTACGGCCGCCACCCCCCGGCGATCGCCGCCGCGCGCTCGTGGATGTTGCGGCGGTAGTTGTCGGGGTCCTGCTCCTTCTTGACCGCCTCGTGGCGCGCCACGGCCGTGGCCAGGGCGGTCGCGATCGCGGTGTTGACGGTCGGGTCGTCGGCGTCCGCCGCCGCGGATTCCTTGCCGTCCAGCAGGGCGAGGAGGTCGTCCTCGCTCGTCTCGTCGTAGCCGGGCCAGAGGGGGGATGGGGTGGTGGGCATGGGCTGACTCTAGTGGCGTAGAGTGGCCCCGTGCCGGACGCCCTGGGACTGCATCGCCGTACGCCCGCGGAGCTCCAGGCGGTGATCGCCGCCGAGCGCTCGGGCACCGCGTTCCTGGAGTACCGCGACGGCGACGAGGCGCAGCGGATCCTCGCGCTGGGGCCCGACCGGATCCGGCTCTCGATCGGGCGGCTGCCCGGCGCCGAGGTCGCGCTGACGTGGGACTCGGAGGTCTCGCGCGCGCACGCGCTGCTCGAGCAGGTCGGCGGCGCGTGGACGATCGAGGATCGCGGCTCGTCGAACGGCACGCTGGTCAACACCGCGCGGATCAACGGGCCGCACCTGCTGCGCGACGGCGACGTCGTGCGGATCGGGCGGACGCAGCTGATCTTCCACGCGGGCGGCGACGACGACCTGCGCCGGACGACGCCCGCGCTCGACCGCGTGGTCCCGTCCCCGACCGACTCGCAGCGCAAGGTGCTCGTCGAGCTGTGCCGGCCGGCGCTCGAGCGCGGCGCCGGCGCGGCGTCGAACCGCGAGATCGCCGAGGCGCTCTTCGTCAGCGTCGAGACCGTCAAGACGCACATGCGCGCGCTGTTCGACGCGTTCGAGGTCGGCGACGTCCCGCAGTACCACAAGCGCACCGAGCTGGTCCGCCGCGCGCTCGAGACAGGGCTGGTCTCGCAGCACGATCTCGGCTAAGATCTCAGTCACACCGACTGAGATTTTGAGGCCCATGCAACTCGACCGCTTCACGCAGAAGTCCCGCGAGGCCATCCAGGCCTCGATCTCGCTGGCCGCGCAGCACAAGCACGCGCAGGTCTCGCCGATCCACCTCCTGGCCGCGCTCCTGCGCGCCGACGACGCGCTCGTGCGGCGGATCCTCGACCGCATCGGGGCGACCGTCGACGCCGAGGTCGACGCCGCGCTGCAGGCGCTGCCCACGCTGGCCACGGTCGCCGAGCCGACGACCGATCCGGACGTCCTCGCCGTCCTGCGCGCCGCCGAGGCGCAGGCGCGCGACATGCAGGACGAGTACATCACCACGGAGCACCTGCTCCTCGCGCTCGCGGGCCACAACTCGCGCGCCGGGGAGATCCTGCGCTCGGCCGGCGCCACGCAGGCGGCGATCGCCGAGGAGGTCACGGCGATCCGCGGCTCGCACCGCGCGACGAGCGAGAACGCCGAGGACGCCTACGAGTCGCTGTCCAAGTTCGGCAACGACCTGACGCGCGCGGCCGAGGACGGCAAGCTCGACCCGGTGATCGGGCGCGACGACGAGATCCGGCGCGTGATCCAGGTCCTCTCCCGCCGCACGAAGAACAACCCGGTCCTGATCGGCGAGCCCGGCGTCGGCAAGACGGCGATCGTC
This sequence comes from uncultured Solirubrobacteraceae bacterium, assembly GCA_963791405.1. GTDB lineage: Bacteria > Actinomycetota > Thermoleophilia > Solirubrobacterales > Solirubrobacteraceae > DASQMT01. Next base: position 235,457 of record CAWBSJ010000016.1, read on the forward strand.
GAGGGGCTCGCCCAGCGGATCGTCTCCGGCGACGTGCCCGAGTCGCTGCGCGACCGCAAGGTGATCGCGCTCGACATCGGCGCGCTGCTCGCCGGCTCGAAGTACCGCGGCGAGTTCGAGGAGCGGCTCAAGGCCGTCCTCAAGGAGATCGCGGACGCGCGCGGCGAGGTCGTCCTCTTCATGGACGAGCTGCACACGATCGTCGGCGCCGGCGCGGCGGAGGGCGCGGTCGACGCCGCGAACCTGCTCAAGCCGATGCTCGCCCGCGGCGAGCTGCGCGCGATCGGCGCGACCACGCTCGACGAGTACCGCAAGCACGTCGAGAAGGACGCCGCGCTCGAGCGCCGCTTCCAGCCGATCTACGTCGGCGAGCCGAGCCCCGAGGCCACGATCGCGATCCTGCGCGGGCTCAAGGAGCGCTACGAGGCGCACCACAACGTGACGATCACCGACGCCGCGCTGATCGCGGCGGCGACGCTCTCCGACCGCTACATCCCCGACCGCTTCCTGCCCGACAAGGCGATCGACCTGGTCGACGAGGCCGCCTCGCGCGTCTCGATCGAGCTGACCTCGATGCCGACCGAGATCGACGAGGTCGACCGGCGGATCAAGCAGCTCGAGATCGAGCAGGTGGCGATCGCGAAGGACGACACCGCGGCCGACCGGCGCGCCGACATCGAGCGCGAGCTGGCCGACCTGCGCGAGCAGTTCAACGCGATGAAGGCCCAGTGGGAGCGCGAGAAGGAGCAGGCCGAGGGCCACGGCAAGCTGCGCGAGCGGCTCGACGCCGCGCGCGTCGAGCTCGACCGGGCCGAGCGCGAGCTCGACTTCCAGCGGGCCGCGGAGCTGCGCCACGGCGAGATCCCCGACCTCGAGCACAAGCTCGCCGAGGCCGAGGCGCACGCCGACGACGAGGCCGTCGAGCCGCCGGTCTACCTGTCCGAGCGCGTCGACGCCGACGAGATCGCCGACGTCGTGGCGAAGTGGACCGGCATCCCCGTGTCGCGGATGCTCGAGGGCGAGGTCGAGAAGCTCATCCACATGGAGGAGCGCCTGCACCAGCGGGTGATCGGCCAGGAGGAGGCCGTCGTCGCGGTCTCGAACGCCCTGCGCCGCTCACGCGCCGGGCTGCAGGACCCCGACCGCCCGATCGGCACGTTCCTCTTCCTCGGCCCGACCGGCGTCGGCAAGACCGAGCTGGCCCGCGCGCTCGCCGAGTTCATGTTCGACTCGCAGGACGCGATGGTCCGGATCGACATGTCCGAGTACATGGAGAAGCACTCCGTGTCGCGGCTCGTCGGGGCGCCCCCCGGCTACGTCGGCTACGAGGAGGGCGGCCAGCTCACCGAGGCGGTGCGCCGGCGCCCGTACAGCGTCGTGCTGCTCGACGAGATCGAGAAGGCGCACGCCGACGTGTTCAACGTCCTCCTCCAGGTCATGGACGACGGGCGCCTCACCGACGGCCAGGGCCGCACGGTCGACTTCAAGAACACCGTGCTGATCATGACCTCGAACATCCCCGGCGGCCGCCGCGGCGTCGAGCTCCAGTTCAAGCCGGAGTTCGTCAACCGGCTGGACGACATCGTCGAGTTCGAGCCGCTCACGCGCGAGCAGCTCGGCGCGATCGTCGACCTCCAGGTCGCGCGGCTGATCGTCCGCGTGTCCGAGCGCGGGGTCACGGTCGAGCTGACCGACGCGGCGCGCGCGCTGCTCGGCGACATGGGCTACGACCCGACCTACGGCGCCCGGCCGCTCAAGCGGGTGATCCAGAAGCACCTGGTCGACCGGCTGGCGCTCGGCCTGCTGCAGGGCGAGTTCGCCGCGGGCGACGGGATCCGGGTCGACGCCGAGGACGGCGCGCTGCGCTTCGAGCGCACGCGCGCCGGCGCGCCGGCGGGCGAGCCCGCCGCGGTCTAGTCGCGGACGAGCCGGACGTTGATCGCGATCCGGACGTAGACGCCGGTCACGCCGCCCTTGGTGCCGTCGCGGTACTGCTTGGCCTGGTCGAACTGCACGGTCCACAGGCCCGGTCTCCGCCTTGCGGACGGGGATCTGCTTGCGCTTGACCGACCAGGTGCCGCAGACGCCGGGCTTGCGCGTCATGCGGACGGTCTTCGCAGCTTCCCGCCGCGGACGTAGTGCGCGTAGACGGGGGCGGCGGCGGTGAAGCCGGAGCCGCTGAAGCGGACCTTCTTCGACGGCTTCGCCACGCGCGGGTCGACGCTTGACGGCGAGCGCGGTGACCTTCGAGGTCGCGGTCGCCACGACCCCGGGGACCACGTTGTCGGTCAGCGAGACCGTGAAGTCGCGCTGGCCCGACTTGATCCACGGGCGCCGGCACGAGGTTCGGCGGCGGGAGCACGACGTTGCCCGCCGGGTCGGCCTGGAGCACCCCGTTCGGCACCGGGGTCCCGTCGAGCGCGAGCGTGACGGTCGAGTTGACGCCGAAGCCGGTCCCCGCCACCGCGAAGCCCTCGCTCTGCGGGTTCGCCTGCGGTCCCCGCGGTCACGTAGCAGGGCTTGAGCGGCGCGGTCCACGTCGCGGCGTCCGCGGCGGCGGGCACGGCGAGCGCGATGAGCAGGGCGCCGCACGCGGCGGCAGGGCGGCGTGCGGGCATGGCGCAGCACTGTAGCCCGCCATGGGGTAGAACGGGATCGCCCATCCGTCGAGAGGAAGCCGCGATGCCGACCTACATCATGCTGTGCACGCTGTCCCCCGAGGGCGTCCAGACGATCAAGAACAACCCCGCCCGGATCCGCGAGGTCAACAGCGAGGTGGAGCAGCTCGGCGCCTCGGTGAAGGCCCAGTGGGCGACGCTCGGCGCGTTCGACTTCATCAGCATCGTCGAGGCGCCCGACGAGACCACGATGGCGCGCGTCTCGCTCGAGCTCGGCTCGCGCGGGACCGCCCGCTACGAGTCGCTCTCCGCGATCCCGATCGACGACTTCATCGGAGCCGTGTGAGGGTCCTCGTCGTCGGCGCCGGCGGCCGCGAGCACGCGATCGTCCGGTCGCTGCTGCGCTCGCCGCAGGCGCCGGAGGTGCTGTGCGCGCCCGGCAACGCGGGCATCCGCCGCGACGCGCGCCCGCTCGACGCGCCCGCGGACGATCCCGCCGCGCTCGCGTCCGCCGCGCGCGACGCCGGCGTCGACCTCGTCGTCGTCGGGCCCGGAGGCGCCGCTCGTCGCCGGGCTCGCGGACGCGCTCCAGGCCGCGGGCGTGCGCTGCTTCGGCCCGGTCGCCGCGCGCCGCCCGGCTGGAGGGCTCCAAGGCGTACTCGAAGGAGATCATGGCGGCGGCCGGCGTCCCCACCGCGGCGTACGAGCTCGTCCGCGACGTCGAGGCGGGCATGGCCGCGATCACGGGCTATCCCGCGGTGATCAAGGCCGACGGGCTCGCGGCCGGCAAGGGCGTCGCGATCGCCGCCTCCGAGGCGGAGGCGCGCGCGGCGCTGCACGAGATGCTGGTCGAGCGCCGGTTCGGCGACGTGCCGGTCGTGGTCGAGGAGTTCCTGGACGGCGACGAGCTCTCGCTGCTCGCGCTGTGCGACGGCGAGCGCGCGGTCCCGCTCGCGCCCGCGCGCGACTTCAAGCGGATCGGCGACGGGGACACCGGCCCGAACACGGGCGGGATGGGCTGCTTCTCGCCGGTCCCCGGCACGGACGACCTGGTGCGCGACGCGATCGCCTCCGTCCACCAGCCGGTCGTCGACGAGCTCGCGCGCCGCGGCACGCCGTTCCACGGCGTCCTCTACGCCGGGCTGATGCTCGGGTCGCAGGGCCCGAAGGTGCTCGAGTTCAACGTCCGCTTCGGCGATCCCGAGACCCAGGTCGTGCTGCCGCGGCTCCGCTCCGACCTGCTCGCGCTGCTGCTCGCGGCCACCGAGCCGGGCGGCCTGGCGGGCGCGGAGCTCGACTGGGACCCGCGCGCGGCGGTCTGCGTCGTGCTGGCGAGCCGCGGCTACCCGGCGAGCGCCTCCTCCGGCGACGTCATCACCGGGCTCGACGACGTCCCCGCCGAGGTGTTCCACGCGGGCACCGCCGAGCGCGACGGCGAGGTCGTCACCGCCGGCGGCCGGGTGCTCGGCGTGACCGCCCTCGGCGAGGACCGCGCCGCCGCCCGCGCCGCCGCATATGCTGCGGCCGACATGATCCAGTTCGACGGAGCGCAGCGCCGCTCAGACATCGCCGCATGACCGAGCAACCAGCCCCGCAGACCATCACGGAGCCCCAGGTCCAGGAGGAGTTCGCCGACATCGACGTGGACGCGCCGCGCGTCGGCATCGTCATGGGCTCCAAGAGCGACATGCCGGCCATGGAGGCCGCGGCGAAGGAGCTCGAGGAGCGCGGCATCCTCCACGAGGTCCGCGTCATGTCGGCCCATCGCGAGCCCGACACCGTCGCCGACTACGCGAAGAACGCGCAGATGCGCGGCCTGCGCGTGATCATCGCCGGCGCCGGCCTCTCCGCCGCCCTGCCGGGCGTCGTCGCCGCCCACACCGCGCTGCCGGTGATCGGCGTCCCGCTCACGTCCTCGAAGTCCGTCGCGGGCGGGCTCGACGCGCTGCTGTCGATCGCGCAGATGCCGCCCGGGGTCCCGGTGGCGTGCGTCGGCGTCGACAGCGCGCGCAACGCGGCGGTGCTCGCGGCGCGGATCCTCGACACGTAGATGATCGAGCGCTACACCCGGCCGGAGATCGGCGCGGTGTGGACGGACGAGGCGCGGATGACGGCCTGGCGCGACGTCGAGGTCGCCGCCGCCGAGGCGCTCGACGGCCCGACCGAGCCCGACCTCCAGGCGATCCGCACGGCGACGTTCACGGTCGAGGCGGTCAAGGAGCGCGAGCGGGTCACCGATCACGACGTCGCCGCCTTCGTCGACGTGCTCGGCGCGTCGGCGGGCGAGGCCGGGCGCTGGATCCACTTCGGCCTGACCTCCTCCGACGTGCTCGACACCGCGCTCGCGCTGCAGCTGCGCCGCGCGGGCGAGGTCGTCGTCCCGGGCGCGCGCACGCTCGCGGCCGCGCTCGCGCGCCGCGCGCACGAGTTCGCGGGCACGGTCTGCGTCGGCCGCACCCACGGCGTCCACGCCGAGCCGACGTCGTTCGGGCTCAAGCTGGCCGGCTACGCCTTCGAGGCGCATCGCAACGCGGAGCGGCTGGAGCGCGCCTTCGCCCAGGCCGCGACCGGCGCGATCTCCGGCGCCGTCGGCACCTACGCGACGCTCGGCCCGGACTACGAGGCGCGCGTGCTCGACCGGCTCGGGCTGGCCGCCGAGGCCGTGTCGACGCAGGTCGTCCCGCGCGACCGCCACGCCGAGGTCCTGCAGGCGGTCGCGCTCGCCGGGGCGGGGCTGGAGCGCTTCGCGACCGAGATCCGCCACCTCCAGCGCACCGAGGTGCGCGAGGTCGAGGAGCCGTTCCGCGCCGGCCAGAAGGGGTCGAGCGCGATGCCGCACAAGCGCAACCCGATCACGACCGAGCGGATCACCGGCCTCGCGCGCGTGCTGCGCGGGTACTCGCAGGCGGGCCTGGAGAACGTCGCGCTGTGGCACGAGCGCGACATCTCGCACTCCGGCGCCGAGCGGGTGATCCTCCCCGACGCGACGATCGCGCTCGACTACATGCAGGCGCTCGCGCTCCGCGTGGTCGACGGGATGACCGTCCACGCCGACCGGATGCTCGCCAACCTCGAGCTGACCTGCGGCGCGCTCTTCTCCCAGCGCGTGCTGCTGGCGCTGATCGAGGGCGGGATGCAGCGCGACGACGCGTATCGTGTCGTGCAGCGGCTCGCGCAGCAGGCCTGGGACACCCAGACCCCGCTGCGGGCGCTGCTGGAGGCCGAGCCCGGCGTGGACCTCGACCTGGATGTGATCTTCGACTACGGCCACTACACGCGCTTCGTGCCCGAGGTGCTGGAACGGCTCGACGAGGTGATGGGATGACCGACGTGCTGACTCTACGGCGCGCCAGAGGCGTCGCCCGATCTGTTCCACGCGATCCCGGTCGGGATCGGCGACCCGTTCCTGTACGCCGAGGCCGGCGGGCGGCGGATCGCGACGCCGAGCGTCCTCGACGCCGACAAGGTCGCCGCGCTCGGGATCGAGATCGTCGACCCGTCGACGCTCGGCGCCGACGCGCTGTTCGCCGAGGGGCTCGGGCGCCACGAGGTGGCGCTGGAGATCGCGCTGCGCGCGTGCCGCGAGATCGGGCTGGAGCGGGCGGCCGTCCCGCCCGAGTTCCCGCTCGCCGTCGCCGACCACCTGCGCGCCGGGGGCGTCGTCCTCGACGTCGACCCGGAGGTGTTCATCACCCGCCGCCGGCACAAGACCGACGCGCAGATCGCGGGCATCCGGCGCGCGCAGAAGGCGGCCGACGCGGCGATGGGCGTGGCCGCGAGCCTGATCCGGGAGCTGCGGCCCGGGCCTCACCTCCGAGGAGGTCCGCGACGCCATGACCGCCGTCTGCGACGAGCACGGCTGCGACCTCCCCGGCGACGTGATCGTCGCCCACGGCGCGCAGTCGGCCGACGGCCACGAGTCCGGCTCCGGCGCGCTGGCGGCGGGCGAGCCGGTCGTCGTCGACATCTGGCCGCGCGACCGCGCGTCGCGCTGCTGGGCGGACATGACGCGCACGTTCGCGGCCGGCGGCGGCGAGCCCGACGCGGAGCTCGCCGAGTACTGGCGGCTGACGCGGGAGTCGCTGGACCGCGTCTACCCGGCGGTCCGCGCCGGCGCCGACGGCGCGGAGATCTTCCGGATCTCCTGCGAGCCCTACATCGAGGCCGGCAAGCCGACGCAGCTGACCAAGGCGGAGGGCGAGGTCCTGCGCGACGGGTACTTCCACGGGCTGGGCCACGGGGTCGGCCTGGAGATCCACGAGAGCCCCGGCCTCGGCCGCGCGTCGGACCCGCTGGCGGCGGGCGACGTGATCACGCTGGAGCCCGGCTGCTACCGCCAGGGCTACGGCGGCTGCCGGCTCGAGGACCTGGTCATCGTGACCGAGGACGGCTGCGAGACGCTGACCGACTTCCCGTACGACCTGTGAAGTAGCCTGGGCCGGGTGTCACTCCCTCTCCTCGCCAGCGGCAAGGTCCGCGAGATCTACGACCTCGGCGGCGACCTCCTCATGGTCGCGTCCGACCGCATCTCCACCTACGACGTCGTCCATCCGAACGACATCCCGGACAAGGGCAAGGTGCTCACCGGGCTGTCCGTGCTGTGGTTCGGGCTGACCGACGAGATCGTCCCGAACCACTTCCTCTCCACCACCGACGGCGTGCCGGAGGAGTTCCGCGGCCGCGGGCTGCGCGTCAAGCGGCTCGAGATGCTCCCGGTCGAGTGCATCGTGCGCGGCTACATCACCGGGTCGGGCTGGAAGGACTACCAGCGGACCGGCGCGGTGTCGGGGATCGAGCTGCCCGAGGGCCTGCAGGAGTCCCAGCAGCTGCCCGAGCCGATCTTCACCCCGTCGACGAAGGCGGAGGAGGGCCACGACGAGGCGATCGACCTCGCCCGCGCCGGCGAGCTCGTCGGCTCGGCCGAGCTGGCGGAGCGGCTGCGCGACGTCTCGATCGCGGTCTACGAGGCGGTCGCCGCCTACGCGCTGGAGCGCGGGGTGATCCTCGCCGACACGAAGTTCGAGTTCGGCTTCGACGGCGACGGGACGCTGACCCTCGGCGACGAGGTCTGCACGCCGGACTCCTCCCGCTTCTGGCCCGCCGACGAGTACGCGGTCGGCCGCGGCCAGGCGTCGTTCGACAAGCAGTACGTGCGCGACTGGGCGTCCGGCACCGGCTGGGACAAGTCGCCGCCCGCGCCGGCGATCCCCGACGACGTCGTCGCCGCCACGCGCGAGCGCTACGTGACCGCCTACGAGAAGCTCGCCGGCGAGCCGTTCTCCGCCTGGCTGGAGCGCGTGGCGTGAGGGCGCGGGTCCTGATCCGGCCGAAGGCCGGGATCCTCGACCCGCAGGGCCAGGCCGTCGAGCGGGCGCTGCCGGCGCTCGGGTTCGGCGGCGTGCGCAACGTCCACATCGGGCGGCTCGTCGAGCTCGACGTCGAGGACCCGTCGCAGCTGCCGGCGATGTGCGAGCAGCTGCTCGCCAACCCGCTCGTCGAGGACTACGAGATCGTCGGATGAAGTTCGGGGTGATCCAGTTCCCCGGCTCCTGCGACGAGCGCGACGCGGTGCACGCGGTGTCGAAGGTCGGCGACGGCGTGCTCCTCTGGCATCGCGACCGCGACCTCCAGGGCGTCGACGCGATCGTCGTCCCGGGCGGCTTCTCCTACGGCGACTACCTGCGCGCCGGGGCGCTGGCGCGGTTCTCGCCGATCATGGCCGAGGTCGAGCGCTTCGCCGCCCACGGCGGGCTCGTGCTCGGCATCTGCAACGGCTTCCAGGTCCTGTGCGAGGCGGGGATGCTGCCGGGCGCGCTGCTGCCGAACACGTCGCTGCGCTTCGAGTGCCGCCAGGTCGAGCTCGAGGTCGTCGGCCGGACGAAGTGGACCGGCGGCGTGCGAGCCGGGCGACCGGCTCTCGATCCCGGCCAAGCACCAGACCGGCCGCTACTGGGCGCCCGACCCGGTGCTCGACGAGATCGAGGCGAACGGCCAGGTCGTCGTCCGCTACGTCGCCGGGGCACGCGTTCAACGGCGCCGCGCGCGACATCGCCGGCGTGTCGAACCGCGCCGGCAACGTCGTCGGGCTGATGCCGCACCCCGAGCACGCGGTCGACCCGCTCACGGGCTCCGCCGACGGCCTCAAGCTGTTCGAGTCCGCCGCGCTCGTCGCCGCATGAGCCGCCACCGCGAGCTCGGGCTCACCGACTCCGAGTACGACCGCATCGTCGAGCTCACCGGCCGCGAGCCGAACGAGGTCGAGCTCGCGATCTTCAGCCTGATGTGGTCGGAGCACTGCGGCTACAAGCACTCGCGCAAGCTGCTGCGGACGCTGCCGACGGAGGGCCCGCGCGTGGTCATGGGGCCGGGGGAGAACGCCGGCGCCGTCGACGTCGGCCGCGGGCTGTCGTGCGCGTTCAAGGTCGAGTCGCACAACCACCCGAGCGCGGTCGAGCCGTTCCAGGGCGCGGCGACCGGCGTCGGCGGGATCCTCCGCGACGTGTTCGCGGTCGGCGCGCGGCCGATCGCCGTGCTCGACTCGCTCCGCTTCGGCGAGCCGGCCGACTCCGAGCGCTCGCGCTACCTGCTCGAGCGCGCGGTCGCCGGCATCGGCCACTACGGCAACTCGATCGGCGTCGCCACGGTCGGCGGCGAGATCTACTTCGAGTCCGCCTACGAGCAGAACTGCCTGGTCAACGCGATGTGCCTCGGGCTGATCGAGACCGAGAAGCTGATCCGCTCGGCGGCCGCGGGCGTCGGCAACGTCGTCGTCCTGTTCGGCGCGCGGACCGGCCGCGACGGGATCGGCGGCGCGTCCGTGCTGGCGTCCGCGGAGCTCGGCGACGCCGACGGCGCGAAGCGCCCGACGGTCCAGATCGGCGACCCGTTCGAGGAGGCGAAGCTGCTCGAGTGCTCGCTCGAGCTGCTCGACGCCGGGCTGCTCGTCGCGCTGCAGGACCTCGGCGCGGCCGGGCTGACCTCCTCCTCGGCGGAGATGGCCGCGAAGGGCGAGGTCGGGCTCGACCTCGACGTGAGCCGGGTCCCGCTCCGCGAGGCGGGGATGGAGCCGTTCGAGATCATGATCTCCGAGTCGCAGGAGCGGATGCTCTGCGTCGTCGAGCCCGCGGACGTCGACGCCGTGCTCGCCCTGTGCGCGAAGTGGGAGGTCAACGCGACCGCGATCGGCGTCGTCACCGACACCCGGCGGCTGCGCGTGCTGGTCGGCGACGAGGTGGTCGGCGACCTGCCGGTCACCGCGCTCGTCGACGAGTGCCCGGTCTACGACCTCGAGCCCGCGCCGCCGAGCGTCCCGCTCTACCCCGCGCCGCCGCGGCGGCTCGACGACGACGCCGGCGCCAGGCGCGACGCTGCTCGCGCTGCTCGGCTCGGCGAACGTCGCCTCGCGCCGCCCGGTCTTCACGCAGTACGACAGCATCGTCGGCTCGCGCACGGCGCGGCGGCCGGAGCAGGCCGACGCCGCCGTGCTGATGCTCGAGCCGGAGGACGGGCGGCGGCCGGCGCTCGCCGTCTCGATCGACGGCAACGGCCGGCGGGTCGCGGTCGACCCCTACCGCGGCGCGGTCGAGGCGGTGCTGGAGTGCTCGGCGAACCTCGCCTGCGTCGGCGCCGAGCCGCTCGGGCTGACCAACTGCCTCAACTTCGGCAACCCGGAGAAGCCGCACATCGCCTGGCAGCTGATGCGCGCGGTCGCCGGGCTGGGCGACGCGTGCCGCGCGCTCGGCGTCCCGGTCGTGGGCGGGAACGTCTCGCTCTACAACGAGGGCGGCGGCGGGCCCGATCTTCCCGACGCCGGTCGTCGGCATGCTCGGCGAGCTGCCCGACGCCGCGCGGGCGGGCACGCTCGGCTGGGCGCAGGAGGGCGACGCGATCGCCCTGATCGCCGCGCGCTCGTGGGCGCCGGCGCTCGACGGCTCCGAGCTGGCGAAGCTGCGCGGCGCGCCGCCCGAGGGCGAGCTGCCCGCCGCGGACCTCGGCGAGCTGCGGGCGATGCACGCGGCGATCCGCCAGGCCGTCCGCTCGGGCGCGCTGCGCTCGGCGCACGACGTCGCCGAGGGCGGGCTCGCCGTCGCGCTGGCCGAGTGCTGCGTCGCGTCCGGGCTGGGCGCCGACGTCACGCTCGAGGACGCCGGGGAGGCGCTGCTGTTCGGCGAGGGGCCGGGCGCGTTCGTCGTCTCCGGCCCGCGCGAGGCGTTCGCCGCGTTCGGCGCCGCCGCGCGGGTGATCGGCGTGGCGGGCGGGGACGTGCTCCGGATCGCGGACGTCCTCAACGTCCCGGTCATCGAGCTCGCGGCGGTCCACGGCGACGGTCTCGCCGCCCTGCTCCGCTGACGCTACCCTGCGCGCCGATGATCCGCGCACTCCTCGCCGCCGCCGTGCTGGCCCTCCTCCTCGCGGCGCCCGCCGCCGCCGCCCCGCCCGGGGACTGGACCTACCTCCGCAAGGACGCCTTCCGCCACTGGGCGTGCAAGTCGCCCGGCAAGGGCGACCGCTTCCAGGTGCGCACCGCGACGCTCGGGCACCGCCGACGGGATCGCGCAGGGCATCGGCATCTGGGCGGTGATCACCCGCGGCGGCAACAAGGCCGACGGTGAGCGAGCGCCAGAGCAAGGCCTGGAGCGGCGGCTGGATCTTCACCACGCTCAAGGGCGCGCGCGAGGACGATCGCGTGTGGGTGCAGGGCGCCTACTACGGCCCGACGCAGCCCTGGAGCGACGGCGTGCGCGTCGGCCGGCTCACCCGCTGCGACATCCGATGATCCGGCTGCTGCTCGCCACCGCCCTGCTCGTGCTGGTGGCCGCCGCGCCCGCGGCGGCGCGCCCGCCCGGGGGCGACTGGACCTTCGTCCGCAAGGACTCCTACGTCCACTACGCCTGCAAGCGCGAAGGGGAACAACGGCGGCCTCCAGGTCAAGACCGCCACCTGGTTCAACGGCAAGGGCCAGATGATCCGCGAGTTCCCGGCCGACGCGACGATCGCGCGCGGCAGCAACCAGAACACGACGTCGAAGTCCACGAAGCGCTGGGTCGAGGGCTTCGCGTTCATGACCTTCAAGGGCGTCGGGGCGGGCAACCGGCTCTGGATGCAGTCCGACGGCTACGGGCCGCCGGACCCCTGGGGCGACGGCGTCCGCGTCGCCCGCCTCACCGACTGCGCGCGCTAGCCGGCCGACTCGTACTTGAACGAGATGGCGAGCCGGACGCGGAAGCCCGTGACCCGGCCGTCCTCGATCGTCAGGTCCTGACGGACGACCTCGGCGATCCGCAGGTCGCGGACCGTCCCGGCCGCGGTCTCGACCGCGTTCTTCGCCGCGGCCTCCCAGGACTCGCTGCTGACCCCGATCACCTCGGTGACCCGGTAGACGCTGTCGGCCATTCCGACCTCCCTCGACGCTGGACAGGCGGCCCGGAGCCTACCGGGCCGCGCGCGGGGCGAACGACTCGACGGCGACGAGCGCCGCGCCGATCGCGGCGACGATCGCCAGCGCGGCGAGCGCGGGCAGCGCGAGCGCGAGCGGGATGGCGGCCAGGCACGCGATCGCCGCGACCAGCCGGCGCGGCTCGGTGAGGCGCAGGCAGCGCGTGCGGAACGCGACGTCCGACAGCAGGTAGAGCGCCGGGCCGGCGCACAGCGCGACCGCGGCGACCGGCTTGAGCTCGTGGTCGACGTGCTCCAGCGTCTTCTTGACGCCGAGCGCGAGCAGCACGATCCCCGCGACCAGCGGGAGATGGAGGAAGCTGAACGCGTCGCGTGCCATGACGTTGCGCTCGCGACCGGGCGCCGCGCGCTCGAGCGCATGCTCGACCCGCTCCAGGGCCGGGTCGAAGTAGACCCACCAGAGCGCGGCGGCGAGGATCACGCCGAGGGCCGCGGCGAGCAGCTCGCCGGTGCCGAGCTCGAGCCCCTCGGCGCCGACGCCGATCGCCACGATCGACTCGCCCAGCGCGATGATCACGATCAGTCCGTGGCGCTCGGCGAAGTGGCCGGGGCTCAGGCGCCAGCCGGCGATCCCGCGGAACGCGGCGCCGACGTAGTCGACGGCGAGCGCCGCGATCCAGATCAGGATCTGCGCGGTGCCGTCGAAGCCGCTCGCCACGATCAGCAGCGCGGGGGCGAGGACGGCGGTCGGCGCGAGCGCGGCGGCCGCGGCGCGCACGTCGACGTGCTCCGTCCCCGCCGCGAACAGCAGGATGTGCATCACGCGCACGCCGAGGTAGGCGAGGGCGAACAGCAGCGCGTCCTGCTCGAACGCGCCGGGGATCGCCAGCGAGGCGAGCAGCATCGCCACCATCGCCCCGAAGATCGCGAGCCGCACGCCGCGGCGGTCGCCGTCGACCTCGTTCGTCAGCCAGGCGTACGCGGCCCACGCCCACCAGATCGCGGACAGCACGAGCAGGCCGCGGAGCAGGCCGCCCCACGACAGGTCCTCGGCGAGCCGCGCCGTGACCTGCGTGAGGGCGAAGACGAAGACGAGGTCGAAGAAGAGCTCGAGCGGCTCGACCCGCTTCTGATCGGTGTCCGGCGGCGGGGCGGCGATGCCCCGGAACGCTACTTCGTCAGCTCGCTCGCCATCTCGTCGAACACGGCCACGTAGTCGTCGATCGACTGGTCGGTGTGGGTCACCGACAGCGTCCACTCCTCCTCGCGGCCCGGGCGTCATGAAGACGCCGCGGTTCATGTTGAACAGCCAGGCGAGCTCGGACAGGTCCTTGTCCTGGCTGCGCTTGAACGAGGCGTAGTCGACGAGCTTCTCGGTCGCGAACGTCACGCAGCCCTTGCCGGCGACGCCGATCGCGTACCCGGGCAGGTTGTACTTCTGGATCACCTCGGTGCAGCCGGCGAGGATCCGGTCGTTGAGGTGGTCGAGGTGCGCGTAGGCCTCCGGCGTCAGGACCTCGAGCAGGTTCGCGCGCACGGCGGCCATGCCGAGCGGGTTCCCGTTGTAGGTGCCGACCTGGTAGACGCTGCCGTCCTCGACGACGCTCATGACCTCCTCGGAGCCGCCGATCGCGCCGGTCGGCATGCCGCCGCCCAGCGCCTTCGCGAGCGTGACCATGTCGGGCAGGACGCCCCAGCGCTCGGTCGCGCCGCCCGCGCCGATCGTCAGGCCGGTCTTGACCTCGTCGAAGATCAGGACGATCCCGTGGCGCTGCGTGATCTCCCGCACCGCCTCGAGGTAGCCGGGCTCGGGCAGGATGATCCCGAGGTTCATCATCGCCGCCTCCATGATCACGCAGGCGGGCTTGCGGCCCTCCGCGTCGAGGCGCTCGATCCGGCGCTCCATCGCCTCGGCGTCGTTGAACGGGACCGCGACGGTGAGGTCGACGGTCGCCTGCGGGATGCCCGCGCCGTAGGAGATCGAGGCGAGGTTGTCCGGGTCGCCGATCTTGTCGTACTCGACGCCGATCGAGACCATCACGGTGTCGTGGTGGCCGTGGTAGGAGCCGAAGATCTTCATGCACACGTCACGGCCCGTGTAGGCGCGCGCGACACGGATCGCGTCCATCGTCGACTCCGAGCCGGAGTTCGTGTAGCGCCACTTCGGCAGGCCCCAGCGGCGCGCGAGCTCCTCGCCGACGACGATCGCGTCCTCGGTCGGCGCCGCGAAGTGCGTGCCGTGCTGGTAGCGCTCCTGGATCGCCTGCCCGATCGCGGGGTGGGCGTGGCCCTGGACCATCGCGCCGAACCCGTTGTGGAAGTCCCACATCTCGTTGCCGTCGACGTCCCAGACCTTCGGGCCGACGCCGCGCTCGAGGTAGATCGGCCACGGCTCGCGCAGCTGGTAGGACGACGCGACACCGGCCGACAGCACCTTGTCGGCGCGCTCGAACATGCGCCCCGATCCGCCGGTGCGGTCGTTGAGGACCTTCTCCTCCCGCTCGATCAGCTGCTGGATGCGCTCGCGGTCGAGCGTGATGGGGGCGGTCACGGCCATGGGTCGTTCTCCTCGGGACGGGTCGCCGCAGACGATAACGCGCGCGCGGGGGCCGGGACGGCGCGCCGTCCCGGCCCCGATGCGCCGCACCGGCGCCCGGTCGCCGGCCGACGACCGCGGGCCGGTCCTGCCGCGCTCGCACGCGGGAAAAACAGTGCCGAATGGACGGCGCGCGGGCGGAGCACGCCGCTTGCACCGCTATCCTCCGCCCCGTCGTGATCGACCTCCGTGACGGCCCGCGCGACGAGTGCGGAGTGTTCGGCATCCATGCCCCCGGCTCCGATGTCGCGCGCTTGACGTACTTCGGGCTCTACGCGCTCCAGCACCGCGGGCAGGAGTCCGCGGGGATCGCCGCCTCCCAGGGCGGCCACATCATGGCGATGCGCGACAAGGGCCTCGTCAACCAGGTCTTCGACGAGCAGAAGCTGCGCGCGCTGCGCGGCGAGATGGCGATCGGGCACGTCCGCTACTCGACGACCGGCGCGAACTCGTGGGAGAACACCCAGCCGGTGTGGCGCGCCGACAAGCGCGAGGTCGCGCTCGCCCACAACGGCAACCTCGTCAACGCCGTCGAGCTCCACGCCGAGCTGCGCGCCGCCGGGGTGACGTTCCGCTCGACGTCGGACTCCGAGATCATCGCCGCGCTGCTCTCCACGCACCCGTCCGAGCGCGATCGAGGACGCCGTGGCCGACGTGATGACGCGGCTCGAGGGCGCCTACTCCACGGTCGTCATGACCCGCGACCGCGTCGTCGCCTTCCGCGATCCCGGCCGGCATGCGGCCGCTGTCGCTCGGGATGCTCGGCGACCAGTACTGCGTCGCGTCGGAGTCGTGCGCGTTCGACATCATCGGCGCGACCTTCCTGCGCGACGTCCAGCCGGGCGAGATCGTCTCGCTGACGCCGGGCGGGATCGAGACGCGGATGGGCGTCGAGGGCGAGCGCACGGCGCTGTGCGTGTTCGAGCACATCTACTTCGCGCGGCCCGACTCGCGGCTCGGCGGCCGGGTCCTCCAGGTCTCGCGCGGCCGGATGGGCGAGATCCTCGCGCGGGAGGCGCCGGTCGACGCCGACCTCGTGATCGCCGTGCCGGACTCCGGCAACGCCGCCGCACGCGGGTTCGCGCGCGCCAGCGGGATCCCCCAGGACGACGGCTTCGTCAAGAACCGCTACGTCGCGCGGACGTTCATCCAGCCCGGCCAGGAGCTGCGCAAGCACGGCCTGCGGATGAAGTTCAACCCGCTGCCCGACATCGTCGCCGGCAAGCGGCTCGCCGTCGTCGACGACTCGATCGTCCGCGGCAACACGACGCGCCAGATCGTGCAGATGCTGCGCGATGCGGGCGCGAGCGAGGTGCACATGCGCATCTCGGCGCCGCCGATCCGCAATCCCTGCCACTACGGCATCGACATGTCGACGCGCGACGAGATGATCGCCCACGGCCGCACCGTGGCGGAGATCGCCGCCGAGCTCGGCGCCGACTCGCTGGCGTACCTGTCGCTCGAGGGCGTCTACGAGGCGATCGAGGGCTCGCGCGAGACGCACTGCGACGCCTGCTTCTCGGGCGACTACCCGCTCGCGAACACGGGCGAGTCGCAGTCGAAGGACGCGTTCGAGCTCCCGCTCATCCGCGCCTAGCACCGCGCCCCGTCTCCAGCACGTCGTCGAGGAACGCGCCCAGCGCCGCCGGATACGCGTCGACGTCCGCCTCCGTGTGGGCGAACGACGCCGCCGGCCCGGCGCTCGCGATCGCGTCCCAGACGCCGCGGTTGGCGAGATGGAGGCGCCGCGCGTCGACCAGCGCGGTGTCGATCGAGCGCGCCGCCTCGTCGGCGTTGCGGGGCAGCTCGGGCTCGAGGCAGATCCCGGAGCGGCAGCCCAGCCGGTGCGCCCGCCACGGCAGCCCGCGCTCGCGCGGCCGCGCCTCGATCCCGTCGGCGAGCCGGGCGCCGAGCGTGCGCACGCGCTCGAACGCCTTCGGCGTCTGCACGTGCGTGAGCGTGGCGACGACGGCGGCGAGCGACAGCGGGCTGGCGTAGGTCGTTCCGCCGGTCGCGATGCCCGTGACGCGGCCGAACGCGTCGCGGTGCGCTCGAGGTGGTCGCGCAGCTCCGCGGTCATCCCGTACGCGCCGACGGGGACCCCGCCGCCGAGGCTCTTCCCGAGCGTGACGACGTCGGGCTCGAGTCCCCACGCGCGGGTCAGTCCGCCATAGGCGACCGTCTGCGTGTGGGTCTCGTCGAGGATCAGCAGCGTCTCGTGCGCGCGCGTGGCCGCGCGCACGCCCGCGAGGAAGCCCTCGTCGGGCAGCACGACGCCGACGTTCGTGAGCGCCGGCTCGGTCACGACGGCGGCGACGTCCTCGCGGGCGAGCACCCGTTCCAGCGCGTCGAGGTCGTTGAACGGGACGAGCCGGGTGTCGGCCGCCGCGCGCGGGTTCAGGCCGAGCAGCCCGGGCGCGCCGTGCCGCTCGTCGCCGGTGACGAGCGTGTCGTCGAGGTGGCCGTGGTAGTGGCCGCCGAAGACGACGATCGGTCGGTCGTCCGGTGCGGTGCCGGGCGAGCCGGATCGCCTCCGCGTTGGCGCCGGACGCCGACAGGGTGAACTGCCAGGCGGGCAGGTCGTAGCGGCCGGCGAGCAGCTCGGCCGCCTCGATGCCCTCCTCGACCGGCAGCAGGAACTGCATGCCGCGGGGCGCGCGCTCGGCGACCGCCGCGACGACGGCGGGCGGCGCGAATCCGCAGCTCGCGGCGAGGTCGGCCTGGTTGAAGTCGATGTAGGAGTTGCCGTCGACGTCGGTGAACCGGCAGCCCTCGCCGTGGGCGACGTGGACGGGGCCGTGGTCGTAGAGCCCGGCCATCCACGCCATCGGCACGCCGTCGGGCATCAGCGGCCGTGCGCGCGCGGTCAGCGCGGCCGATCGGCGCGTGCGCTCCTCGAACCGCGCGCGCTCGCGTGCGTGGACCTCGGCGAGCCGGGTGCGGTCGATCGCGGTCGTGGTCATGGGAGGCAGCATGACGCGCGCGGCGCGCCGTGACAGCGCCGCTCTGTGACGCCTTCGTGCCGATTCTGTGACGACTCCGCACCAAGCGGGGCGAGGCCCTGCGTGGCGACCGGAGCACGGTCTATGGTCGTCCGCCCGTGTCCGCCCCACCCGTCTCCGACCCGCTCCTCGCGCCGGCCCTGCCCGGCCTCGGACCCGAGCCGCCGCAGCCGTTCGCCCGCGCGACGGAGCCCGAGGCGCGCGCTGCACGAGGTGTTCGGCTTCGCCGGCTTCCGGCCGGGCCAGCAGGAGGCGGTCGAGGCCGCCGTCGCCGGCCGCGACGTGCTGGTGGTGATGCCCACCGGCTCGGGCAAGTCGCTCTGCTACCAGCTCCCCGCGCTCATGCGCGCGGACCTGACCCTCGTGGTCTCGCCGCTCGTCTCGCTCATGCAGGACCAGGTCGAGGCGCTCGAGCGGGTCGCGCCCGGACGCGTCGCGCTCGTCAACGCGCAGCAGGACGCGGCGGCCAACCGTGCGCGCGGTCGACCGCGCCGTGTCGGGCCGCGCGCGGCTGCTCTACGTCGCCCCGGAGCGGTTCTCCTCGCCCGGGTTCCTCGAGCGGATCCGCCACGCCAAGATCGGCCTGTTCGTGGTCGACGAGGCGCACTGCGTCTCGCAGTGGGGTCACGACTTCCGGCCCGACTACTTCCGGCTCGCCGACGCCGCGCGCTGGCTGGGCGCCGAGGCGATCGTGGCCTCGACCGCGACCGCGACGCCCGAGGTCGCCGACGACATCGTCGCGCGGCTCGGCCTGCGCGACCCGGTGCGCGTGGCCACCGGGTTCGACCGGCCGAACCTCTCGTTCGCGGTGGTGCCGTGCCCGACCAAGGAGGCCGGGCATCGCGGCATCTCGGCCGCGCTCGCCGAGCCGGGCGCGCTGCCGGCGATCGTGTACGCGGGCACGCGCGACGGCTGCGACAAGCTCGCCGCGCGGCTCGCCACGGAGCTGGGCCGGACGGTCCTGGCCTATCACGCCGGGCTGCCGCGCGAGGCGCGGGCCGAGGCCCAGCGCCGCTTCATGGCCGGCGAGGTCGACGTCGTCGTGGCCACGAACGCGTTCGGGATGGGCGTCGACAAGGCCGACGTGCGCACGGTCTGCCACGAGGCGGTGCCCGGCTCGATCGAGGCGTACTACCAGGAGGCCGGCCGCGCCGGCCGCGACGGGGCGCCGGCCCGCTGCCTGCTGTTCGCGTCCGCGCGCGACAAGGGCCTGCACGTGTTCTTCATCGAGCGCTCGACCGTCGAGGAGCCGGCGCTGAAGGCGGTCGCGCGCGCGCTGACGGGGTCGTCGGGCGGATCCGAGCAAGCGGTCGCCGGCAGCCAGGCCTCGAAGTTCGACGTGCCGGTCGACCGCCTGGCGCGCCACGCCGGCTGCGACGAGGAGGTCGTGCGCGCGATCGTCGGGCATCTCGCGCGGATCGGCGTCATCCAGCCCAGCCCCTCGTCGCCGGACCGTGTGCTCGGGACGGGTGAGCGGGACGTGGGACGGGCGCGCGCTCGCGCTCTGCCGCTCGGCCGCGCAGGAGGGCACGCGGGCGCGCTGGCGCCAGTACCGCTCGGTCTGGTCATGGGTCGAGGGCGACGGCTGTCGCCGCGCCGGCATCCTGCGCCACTTCGGCGATCGCCAGGACGCCGGCGCCGGACGGGCCCTGCTGCGACGTCTGCGATCCGTCGCTGGTCCCGCCGATGCCCGGTCCGTCGCCGGCCGCGCGCGGCGGCGGCCCGCGCCAGCTCGCGCAGCGTCCGGTCGCGCCCGGCGACACGGGCGCGCTCGACGAGGCGATCGTCGAGGTCGTGGCGCTCGCGCGGCCGGCGCTCGGGCGGACCCGCACGGTCGAGGTCCTGCGCGGCGGGCGCTCGAAGGTGCTGCTCAAGCACGGCTGGGACGGCTTGCCGCACTACGGCACGTTCGGCCATCTGGCCGCGCCGTCCGTGCTCGAGCGCGTCGACGCGCTGCTCGAGGCCGGGACGATCAAGTCCAGCGGCGGCTACTACCCGGTGCTGGAGGCGGCGTGAAGGTCGGCGTCCTCGCCTCGGGGGACGGCTCGAACCTGCAGGCGATCCTCGACCGCGTCCACGGACGCGACGGCGTCGAGGTGGCCGCCGTCGGCTCGGACAAGCCGGAGGCACGCGCGCTCGAGCGGGCGCGCGCGGCCGGCGTCGAGGCGCGGGCCTTCCCCGTGGAGGGCGGCGACCGCCGCGCGCGGGATCTCGCATCGCCGACTGGCTCGCGGGCGCGGGCGTCGAGCTGGTCGTGCTCGCCGGCTACATGCAGCTGCTCGACCCGGGGTTCCTCGCCCGCTTCCCGCAGCGCGTCGTCAACGTGCATCCGGCGCTGCTCCCCGCGTTCCCGGGGATCGGCGCGGTCGAGCAGGCCGTCGCCTACGGCGTGAAGGTGTTCGGCGTGACCGTCCACTTCGTCGACGAGGGCGTCGACACCGGCCCGATCATCGCCCAGCGGGCGGTCGAGCTGCCCGGCGCGCCGTCCGCCGAGGAGGTCCGTGCGGCGCTGCGCCCGGTCGAGCACGACCTGCTCACCGGCGTCGTCGCGCTGTTCGCGCGCGGCGCCGTCGCCGCGATCGACCCGCGACACGTCGCGGCGCGCCGGGACGCCGCGGTGCGCACGGGCGCGCGCGCGCGGAGCACTCGTCCGCCGCCGCTTGTATCGTGCGGCCGAGATGACGCAGCCTGGTGACGTCCGCGTCCGGCGCGCGCTGCTGTCGGTGTCCGACAAGCGCGGCATCGCCGATTTCGCGCGCGGGCTCGCCGAGCTCGGCGTCGAGCTGGTCTCGACCGGCGGCACCGCGCGCGAGCTCGCCGAGGCCGGGCTGGAGGTGCGCGCGATCGAGGACTTCACCGGCTTCCCCGAGATCATGGGCGGCCGGGTCAAGACGCTCCATCCGAAGCTCTACGCCGGCCTGCTGGCGCTGCGCGACGACCCGGATCACATGCTCGCCGCCGAGCAGCAGGAGGTCGAGTTCGTCGACCTCGTGTGCGTGAACCTCTACCCGTTCGAGCGGACCGCTGCGCGACGCGGCGCGACCGAGCACGAGGGGATCGAGAACATCGACATCGGCGGCCCGACGATGATCCGCGCGGCGGCGAAGAACTTCGCGGTCATCGGCGGTCGTGACCCGGCCCGAGATGTACAACGCGGTGCTGCAGGAGCTCGGGACGCCGACGGGAACTTGTCGCTCGGCACGCGCGAGTCGCTGGCGGCCAAGGCGTTCTCCTACACCGCGCGCTACGACACCGCGATCGCGCGCTGGTTCGCCGAGAAGCAGGACGACTTCCCGCCGGTGCTGATGCAGGCGTTCGAGAAGGTGACCGACCTCGCGTACGGCGAGAACCCGCATCAGCGCGCGGCGTACTACTCGCAGGTCGGCGGCGCGCATGCACCTGCTCTCGATGGTCCGCCAGGTCGCGGGCAAGGAACTGTCGTTCAACAACGTGCTCGACCTCAACTCGGGGCGGCTGCTGGTCGAGGAGTTCAACGTCCCGGCGTGCGCGATCATCAAGCACAACAACCCGTGCGGCGCGGCGATAGGGAGCGCGGCCGGCGAGGCCTACGAGCGCGCGCTCGCGTGCGATCCGCAGTCCGCCTACGGCGGCGATCGTGTGCCTCAACCGGCCGGTCGACGGCGCGCTCGCCGAGCTGATCGCCAGCCAGTTCTGCGAGGTCCTGTTCGCGCCGCACTTCACCGGGAGGCGCTCGCGGTGCTCGCCGCCAAGGCGAACCTGCGGATCCTCGAGGACAACGAGCGGCGCCGGTTCGACATCGCCGAGCGCGACCTCAAGCGCGTGATGGGCGGCCTGCTGGTGCAGGATCGCGACATCGACCTCGAGGACCGCACAGCAGATGGACGTCGTCACCGAGCGCAAGCCGAGCGAGGCCGAGTGGGGCGAGATGCTGTTCGGCTGGAGGGTCTGCAAGCACGTCCGCTCCAACGCGATCGTGCTGGTCGCGCGACCTCGCGACGATCGGCATCGGCGCCGGGCAGATGAGCCGCGTCGACTCCGTCCGGCTCGCGATCGAGAAGGCCGCGCGACGCCGGCTCGTCACTGGCCGGGTCGGCGCTCGCTCCGACGCGTTCTTCCCGTTCGCCGACGGCCCGCAGCTCGCGATCGACGCCGGCGTCACGTCGATCATCCAGCCCGGCGGATCCAAGCGCGACGACGAGGTCGTCGAGGCCGCCGACGCGGCCGGGATCAGCATGGTCTTCACCCACCGCCGGCACTTCAAGCACTGACACCGCTCCGGGGCCTCGAAGCGCCAGAACCGCGGCAGCATGCGCGCACGAGGACGAGCGTGCCGGCGACGCAGACGACGCCACCCGCGGCGATCGAGAACGCGGACGCTCGTGAGCGACGCCAGCGCGCCCGCCCGCGCCGTGCCGAGCGTGGGCCCGATCGAGTAGGAGAGCTGCTCGATCCCGGCGAGCCGGCCGCGCATCCGGTCCGGGATCGACTGGTTCCACAGCGTCTGCGCGGAAGATGCTGCGACGCGTGTCGGCGGCGCCGGCCGCGGCGAGCGCGACGAGCGCGAGCGGCAGCGCGTCGGCGAGCCCGAAGACGAGGATCGCCAGCGCCGTTGAGCGCGGCGCTGCGGCGATCGCGCGGCCCTGGCGCGCACGCGGCGCGACCCAGCCGCTCGCGAGCGTCAGCGCGGCCGCGCCCCGGCTCGGCCGCGTAGAGCAGACCGAGCAACTCCGGCCCGCCGTAGCGGTCGGCGACCGCCGGGAACAGCGCGACCGGGATCCCGAACAGCATCGCGTTGATGTCGACGCGTAGCTCCCGACGAGCTCCTGGCGCGAGCGCGCGTAGCGCCAGCCCTCGCGGATCCGCTCCACGCTGGGCGGCGCAGCATCCTCGGACGGCGGCATCTCGCGCATCATCAGCGAGCGCGCCGAGCGAGACGAGGAACGTCGCCGCGTCGACCGCGTAGGTCGCGCCGAGCCCGAAGGCCGCGATCAGCATCCCGCCGAGCGCCGGACCAGCGATCTGCCCGGCGGTGCCGCGCAGTCCCTCGAGCGCCGACGACGGCCGGCAGCTCCTCGCGCGGCACGAGCCGCGGGAGCATCGCCTCGAGCGCCGGGCGCTGCGGACCCTCCGCCGCCGACATCGCCGGCCGCGATCGACGAACAGGAGCCAGACCTGCGGATCGGCGAGCGAGCGAGTTGTTCGCGACCAGGACGAGCGCCAGCAGCCAGCAGCGTCGCGTCGGCGACAGCACGAGCCGGCGGCGGTCGTGCGCGTCGGCCATCGCGCCGCCGAGCAGCGCCGTGCCGAGCAGCGGGACGAGCTCCGCGAGCCCGAGCAGCCCGACCACGGCGTCGAGGCCGGTGAGGTCGTAGACCTCGAACGGGATCGCGACGTAGGTGATCATCGAGCCCGCGAACGAGACCGCCTGCCCGATGTAGAGCAGCCGGAAGTCGCGGTGCCGGCGGAGCGGGCCGATGTCGATCGCGATCGCGCGGAGGAGGCGGCGCATGAGCGCCGCCGAGCGCTACGAGGCGCCGCGGCCCGTGCGCTCCTGCAGCTCGTCGAAGCGCTTCGACCCTTCGGCCTTCAAGAGATCCGAGGGCGCGGCTTCGCCCGCCTCTCCGGCGAGCGTGGTGAGGTGCGACTCCTGGGCGCCGGTCATCCGCTCCTCGCCCGTGGTCCAGTCGTAGGGTTTGAGGGTGTTGCTCTGATCTGCCATGCCCCCCCCCCCCGCCGAGACGGTTAGCCCACCGCGCCGCGCGGCGGATAGCCTGCCGGGATGGACGCTCGCTCGATCGCTCGCCTTCAGTCGCTCGGCCGGCTCGCAGTCGGCGCCGGCCTGATCGTCGTGCCAGGCGGGTGGTGGCCGGGGGCTGGGTCGGCGGCGTCGCGGACAAGCGCGACGGCCAGGCGCTCGCGATCGGCCTCGGCGCGCGCGATGTCGCGCTCGGCGCTCGGCGCGCTGCGCGCGCTCGGCGCCCGCCGCGGTGCCGGCGGCGTGGGTGCGCGCGGGGATGGCTCGCCGACGCCGCCGATCTCGTCGCCACGCTCAGGGCCCGCGACGAGCCTGCCGGCGCTCGCGGTCCCGGCGGTCGCCGCCATTGCCGGCGGCTCGCTGCTGCTCGGTGCCTGGCTCCAGTACGCGCGTCGACTAGAGAGCGCGAGGGAAGCCGTAGAGCACGCGCGACCAGATCGTGTGCAGCGTAGCGCGCGACCACCGCGCGATCGGCCGGTCGGCTCGCGGCCGAGCGACAGCGTCAGGTAGCGCTCGTTCATCCAGACGAGCGCCTTCGCGGTCTCGCGCGCGTCGAGCAGATGTCACCGGGGGGCGGCCATCTCCTGCTCGATGTGCTCGGCGGTGACGTCGACGAAGCTGGTCACGAGCTGCCCGTAGGCCTCGTCGACGTCGGGATCGTCGGCGGCGGCGTCGGCCAGCGCGCGGAGCGGCGGGCCATGCTCGGCGAACACCGCGACGATCCCCTCGGTCGCCTCGCGCGCGAGCTCGGGGCCCGTCGCCCTCGCCGGTGAACCAGCGGTCGGCCATCGTGAACAGCTCTGCCGCCGATGTGCTCGACGACGCGCAGCACGAGGTGGTGGCGGTCGCGGAAGTAGACGTAGAACGACGGCCGCGACAACTCGGTCCGCCGCATGACCTCGTCGACGGTCAGCTCGCGGAACGGACGCTCCCGCAGGAGCGCCTCGGCGGCGGCGATGATCTCCTGCTCGGCGACCTCCGGAGTCCGCCGCCGCCGGCGGCGCGGCTGCCGGTTGGAGGGGAGCGTTCACTGCCACTGCGCTGAGCCTACTCGCGGCGACCCTAGAATGAACCGCGCTCTGCCCCCATGGTGTAGCGGTTAGCACCGCGAGGTTTTCATCCTCGTGAGCGGGAGTTCGACTCTCCCTGGGGGTACTCGAAGACCGGCCGGCGTGGCTCGCTCTCTGAATGGGCCGTCTGGGACTCGAAGCCAGAACCTCGGGATTAACCTGCCGCACCGGCTTTCACCGGCCACCCGCGCCTCCGGCGCAGGCTTGCGGTCTGGACCATCTCTTCACCCTCGGCTGTCCCCGTTAGGGTGGGCGGCGTATGGCCTCTGAGGGCTCTCCCGCACCGCGGGGTTGCCTGCTGATCGCCCAATCCACTGGGATTTTCACCGGCTTGACCCGGTACCCAGGGCTCTAAGGGGGTTCCAGCAAATAGCCGCCGACGTACTAGCGGTCTCCCGGCTAGCGCTCCTTCCTGAAGTCCCTTGCTCTGCCAATTGAGCTAACGGCCCTACGCGGGCGGAGTCTAGGCGCTCAGACGGATGCGGTGATGCCGCCGTCGACGAGCAGCGTCGTGCCGGTGATGTAGCTCGCGGGCGCCGGAGCAGAGGAAGACCGCCGCGGCGGCGAGCTCCTCGACGGTGCCGAGCCGCCCGGCGGGCACGTCGCGCTCGCGCGGCGGCCTCGGCCGCCTCGCGCGAGCCGTGCGAGCCGAAGATCCGGTCGGTGGCGATCCGGCCGGGCAGCACGGTGTTGAGCGTCACGCCGTCGGCCGCGGCCTGGCGTGGCGAGCACCTTGAACGCGGCGACGAGGCCCGGGCCGGTGCGCGTTGGAGAGCTGGAGCGCGGCGATCGGCTCGCGCACCGACATCGAGCCGACCGCGACGACGCGGCCCCACCCGCGGGTGCGCATCGCCGGGCAGCAGGCGCTCGAGGAACGCCATCGGCGAGAGGACGAGCGAGCGGTGCGCGGCCTCCCACTGCGGCGCGCGGGAAGCCGAGCGGATCCGGCCCGCCGGGCGGCCCGCCGGTGTTCGCGACGTAGACGTCGATCGGCCCGAGCGCCGCCTCGACGTCGGCGATCACGCCCGGGACCGCGTCGAGGTCGTCGGAGTCGAAGACGACCGGGTGCGCGCCGATCCGGTCGGCGGCGGCGCGGATCCGCTCCGGGTCGCGCGAGGCGACGGCCACGCGCGCGCCCTCGGCGGCGAGCGCGGCCGCGATCCCGAAGCCGATCCCCTTCGACCCGCCGGTGACCAGCGCGACGCGATCGCGCAGCCCGAGGTCCATCAGGCCGCGACCGCCGTCCGCGGGCCGCGCGAGCCATCCGCACCAGAGCCCGAACAGGAGCACGCCGAACGGCGGGCCGAGCCAGTGCGCGTCGAGCAGCACGCCGAGCAGCCCGGGCAGCCCGGCGAGCGCCGCGCCGCCCAGGACCGGCAGCCACGGCAGCCGCAGCACGCGCGCGGTCGAGCAGCGCGCACAGCGCCCAGACGCCCGGCCCGGCGGCCCAGCCGTAGTCCTCGAAGAACGACCGCGGCAGCGCGACCGCGAGCACGATCGCCAGCACGGCGAGGGACACCGCCATGATCAGCCGCCGAGCGCCAGGCCACCGACACGTCCATGGCGGCCCATGATGGCAGCGCGCGCCGCTCTACGATCCCTCTCGTCGCGGGCGGTTAGCTCAGCTGGTCAGAGCGCCTGCCTTACAAGCAGGAGGTCCCCGGTTCGAGCCCGGGACCGCCCATCCGCAGCGCGGCGCACCGTCATCCGATCGTGATGATGCCGCCCGATGGCGCGCTTGCGAGGTTCTCCTCCACGATGCTGAACCAGGAGAGCCTGCCGTTCCCGCCGACGCCGTCGGGGAGCATCGCCGGCCGGACCATGCAGGAGTCGATGTACAGCCCGCGTGCGCAGCCGCGCGGCTGCCCGAGGATGCCCCGAACATCCTGATCGTCCTGATCGACGACGCCGGGCCGGGGCTGCCGACGACGTTCGGCGGCGAGGTGCGCACCGACGACGCTGGACCGCGTCGCACGCGAAGGCATCGGCTACAACCGGTTCCACACGACCGCGATGTGTTCGCCGACCCGGGCGTCGCTGCTGACCGGGCGCAACCATCACCGGGTCGGCAACGGGCAGATCGCCGAGCTGGCCAACGACTGGGACGGCTACTCCGGCCACATCCCGCGGAGCAGCGCGCTCGGTCGCCGAGGTGCTCAAGCACTACGGGTACAGCACCGGCGGCGTTGGGCAAGTGGCACAACACCCCGGCCGAGGAGACCACCGCCGCCGGCCCGTTCGACAACTGGCCGACCGGGCTCGGGTTCGAGTACTTCTACGGCTTCCTGGCCGGCGAGGCGTCGCAGTACGAGCCGAACCTGGTGCGCAACACGACGAGCGTGCTGCCGCCGAAGACGCCGGAGGAGGGCTACCACCTGAGCGAGGACCTCGCCGACGACGCCATCGGCTGGCTGCACAGGCACAAGGCGTTCGAGCCCGACAAGCCGTTCTTCATGTACTGGGCCAGCGGCTGCCTGCACGGCCCGCACCACATCATGAAGGAGTGGGCCGACAAGTACGCCGGGCAAGTTCGACGACGGCTGGGACGCCTACCGCGAGCGGGTCTTCGCGCGCGCGAAGGAGAAGGGCTGGATCCCGCAGGACGCGGAGCTGACCGCCGCGCGACCCGCAGCATGGCGGCCTGGGACGACATCCCCGAGGACGAGAAGCCGTTCCAGCGCCGGCTGATGGAGGTCGCCGCCGGGTTCGCCGAGCACGTCGACGTCCAGGTCGGCCGGCTGGTCGACGAGATGGAGCGGCTGGGGTACGGCGACAACACGCTGATCTTCTACATCTGGGGCGACAACGGCTCGTCGGGCGAAGGGCAGAACGGCACGATCAGCGAACTGCTGGCGCAGAACGGCATCCCGACCACCGTCGCAGCACATCGAGGCGCTCGACGAGCTCGGCGGCCTCGACGTCCTGGGCTCGCCGAAGACCGACAACCAGTATCACGCCGGCTGGGCCTGGGCGGGCAGCACACCCTACAAGGGGATGAAGCTGCTCGCCTCCCACCTCGGCGGCACCCGCAACCCGATGGCGATGCGCTGGCCGGCGAAGATCACGCCGGACCCGACGCCCCGCACCCAGTTCCACCACTGCAACGACGTCGTCCCGACCATCTACGAGATCGTCGGGCATCACCCCGCCGCGGGTGGTGAACGGCGTTCCGCAGGACCCGATCGACGGCGTCAGCTTCGCCTACACCTTCGACGACCCGACGCGCCGGGGCGGCTGCGCACCCAGTACTTCGAGATCATGGGCAGCCGCGCGATCTACCACGACGGCTGGATGGCGTCGGCGTTCGGCCCGCGCACTGCCCTGGGTGCCGGGCCTGCCGCCCGGCATCCGCGACTGGACGCCCGACGACGACGTGTGGGAGCTGTACAACCTCGACGAGGACTGGTCCCAGGCCAACGACCTCGCCGCCCAGATGCCCGAGAAGCTGGCGCAGATGCAGGAGACTGTTCGCGATCGAGGCGGCCAAGAACAGCGTGCTCCCGATCGGCGGCGGGCTGTGGGTCGTCGGTCTATCACCCCGAGCTGCGGATCACCCCGCCCTACCGCGAGTGGGAGTTCTCCGGCGACATCATCCGGATGCCGGAGTTCTGCGCCCCCGCGCTGGGCAACCGAGCCAACATCGTCACCATCGACGCCGAGATGCCCGGCGACGCGAGCGGAGTGCTCTACGCACTCGGCGGCTCCGCCGGCGGGCTCACCTGCTTCGTCGACGACGGCTACCTCTGCTACGAGTACAACCTGTTCATCCTCATGCGCACCAAGATTCGCTCGCGACCAGCCGCTCCCGCCGGGCGCCGCACGATCGAGGTCGAGACCGAGTACGCCGAGCGCCGGCCCGGCGGCCCGCTCGAACATCACCATGACGTGTCGACGGCGAGAGGTCGTCGCGACGGGGCAGGTGCCGGTCAGCGCGCCGCTGCTGTTCACCGCCAACGACTGCCTCGACATCGGCACCTGCCTCGGCTCGCCCGGTGTCGCTGGACTACTACGACCGGGCGCCGTTCCCCTTCAACGGCACGATCGACACGTCAAAATCCGCTACACCTCCTAGCCGAGCTCACTCTCCGGCGTGACGAGGCCGGTCTCGTAGGCGAGCACCACGGCCTGCACGCGGTCGCGCAGGCCGAGCTTGCGCAGCACGCTGGGCGACGTGGGTCTTGACGGTGTTCTCGCCGAGCACGAGCTCGGTCGGCGATCTCGGCGTTGGACAGCCCGCGCGCCATCAGCCTCAGCACCTCGAGCTCGCGCGAGGTGAGGTCGGCGAGCGCCGCCGGGACGCCGTCCGGCCGCGGGCCGCGCGGCGCGCGCGAAGCGCTCGATCAGCCGGCGGGTGATCGACGGGGCCAGCAGCGCGTCGCCGGCGGCGGCGACCCGCACCGCGTCGAGCAGCCGGTCGGCCGGGGTGTCCTTGAGCAGGAAGCCGCTGGCCCCGATGCGCAGCGCCTCGTAGACGTACTCGTCGAGGTCGAAGGTCGTCAGCATGAGCACGGCGGTGTCGAGCTCGGGGTCGGCGAGGATCCGCTCAGCCGCCTCGAGGCCGTCGAGCTCGGGCATGCGGATGTCCATCAGCACCACGTCGGGCGGCGGCGCGCGCACGACGTCGACCGCGGTCGCGGCCGTCGGCCGCCTCGCCGACGACGCGTGATGTCGGGCTCGGCGTCGAGGATCACGCGGAAGCCGGCGCGCAGCAGGCGCTGGTCGTCGGCGACGACCACGGTGATCTCGCCGGGCCGGCGGCGGGCGTCGCGGCGCGGCGCCGGCGTCCTCGCCGCCCAGCGACCTGCGACGCCGCGACGCGCTCGGCCGATGCCGCGCAGCCGCAGCGCGCCGCGCGGCTGCGATCGGCTCGCGCACCCGCGGGCCCCGCGACCTGGCGCGACGACCTCCGAGGCGAGGATCTCGCCCGGGCCCGCGGCGTCGCACAGCCGCTCGGCGACGATCACCGGCGTGCCGTAGAGGTCGTCGCCCTCGGGCAGCGGCTCGCCGGCGTCGAGGCCGACGCGCAGCTCGAGCCGCGCCGGCCCCGCGTCGCGCGCTGCATGTCCACGGCGCAGCGAACGGCCGCGACCGCGCTCGCGAAGGCGACCATCAGCCCGTCGCCGGTCGACTGGACCTCGCGGCCCGCCGTGCTCGGCGATCGCGACCGCGCAGAGCGGCGAAGTGCTCGCGGCGGACGGCGTCGGCCGCTTCGTCGCCATGGCGCTCGAACAGCGCCGCGGACGCCGACGAGATCGGCGAACAGGATCGTGACGAAGGGGCCGCTCCATCGACGCGCATCATCGCCGCTCTCGCGCGAGCGCGCGTCATCCCCGGGGTGACGCGCGGCGCGGCCGGATCACCCGCCGGGATGACGCGTGCGGGCACGCGCACGCCGCGGGATGCTGGCGCCGATCGCTTTACGAAAGGGAGAGGATGCAGCTCACATGATCGCCGCCCTGACGCGGATCAGCAGGCTCGACGTCGTGATCGCCGTCCTGGTGAGCTGCGGCTCGGCGTGCTGCTGATGGCCATGAACGTCGCCGACCTCGGCCTGGCGCTGACGGTCGTCGACGACCAGGCGGCGACCCGGATCGAGGACCAGCTGCCTATCCGCGGTCCCCCTGTTCCTGCTCGTGACGCGTGCCGATGCTCTGGCGGCGCGCCGCACCGCTCGCGGCGCCGGCGGCGCGTCGCCGGCCTGCTGGTCCACCTCGCGCTGTTCGGCACCGACGTCGTCCGCTGCGGCGTGCTCCTGCCCATGGCTTCCTGCTGGCCTTCAGCGCCGGCACGTAGCTCGACAGGCGCCTGGCGCTGCCGGGCTCGGCCTGTGCTCGGCTCGCGCTCCTGCTCGGGGACCTGCGTCGATCGGTCGACGTCCTCTCCGCGCGGTGTTCGGGCCGTGACCGCGCGCGATCTGGGGCGTCGGCCGCCTCGTGCGCTCCGCAGCCGGATGGCCGACGAGCTCGAGCCCGCACCGCCGAGCTGCGCCGCGCGCGCGACGAGCGCGCCCGGCTCGAGGTGGCCACCGACCGCGCCCGGCTGTCGCGGCGAGCTCGACGAGCTGCTCCAGCGCCGGCTCGGCGAGCTGGCGCGGCTGGCCGAACGGGGCTCGCAGCGGCTGACCCCGCGGCGCCGACCGCGACGCTGGCCGAGATCGAGCGGGAGAGCCGGCGGACGCTGGAGGAGATGCGCGAGGTGGTCGGAGTGCTGCGCGACGACGGCGCCGGCGCGCCGACCGCGCCCCAGCCGACGCTCACCCACCTCGAGGCCCTGCTCGTGCGCGCCAAGGGAGCGGACGCCCGGCTGACCGTCGAGGGCAACCCGCGCGTCGCTGCCCGCCGGAGTCGAGCTGTCGGCCTACCGGGTGGTCGAGCAGCTGCTCGCCGCGCTGGAGGACGCGCCCGACGTCGAGGTGCGCGTCCGCTTCGCGCGACGACGCGCTCGAGCTGGCGGTCTCCGGGCCGGCGCCGCCGGCGCGCGGCGCCGCGATCGAGCGGGCGCGCGAGCGGGTCGCGGCTCCAGCGCGGCACACTGGAGGCGACCACGCGCGGCGGGCGCGCCGAGGCGCTGGTGTCGCTCCCGGTCCTCGCGCGCGGCGTGAGGTGCCGCCGCGCCGGTGGATCTCCTCGTCGGGGCGGCGCGGCGCCGCTCGGCTCGGCGCGGCCGTCGCGGGCTGGCCGCCCGCGGCGCGATCGCCGCCGGGTGCTGGCGTCGCGGCGCTCGGCCTCGGCGCGTCGCTGGGTCCGCCCGCGCACCGCGGGCCGCGTGGCGCCGCGCGTCGCCCTGGTCGCGGTCGCCGCTCTCGCGCGTGCGACTCTCGACGTCGCTGCCTGGCGACCGTGCCACGCGCTCTGTCGCCAGGCGCTCGGGGCCGGCGCTGGACGCTGGCGTGGCCGGCCTCGATCGCGCTGCTGATCGGCGGCCGCCGAGCTGGTCGCGCCGCTCACCGGCGACGCGGCGGTGCCGCTGATCCTGCTGCATCGCCGCCGGCCTGGGCGGCGGGCGCGCGCTGCGCGAGCGCGAGAAGGTCGCGGCCGCAGCTCGCCGAGCGGGCCCGCGAGCTCGAGGAGGAGCGCGAGGCCCACGCGGCGCTGTCGGTGCGCTACGAGCGCGCCCGGATCGCCTCCGAGCTGCACGACATCGTCGCCCACGCGATCAGCGTGATGGTGGTTCAGGCCGAGCGCCGGGCAGCGGCTGGCGGCGCACGACCCGGAGCTGACCGCCGAGACGTTCGAGGCGATCGCCGGCGCCGCACACCAGGCCGAGGAGGACATGGGCCGGCTGGTGGCGCTGCTGGGCGACGAGGGCGCGATCGGCCGCGGCGCCCGACCTGGCGCTCGTCGAGGAGCTGGTCGCGCGCGCGGCGGGCAGCGGGCTCGACGTGACGCTGCGGCTCGAGGGCGAGCGCGAGGGCCTGCCCGCGGCCGTGGTCGAGGCCGCCTACCGCGTGGTGCAGGAGGGCCTGACCAACGCGCTGCGCTACGCGGCCGGGCGCCGCGGTCGACGTGCTCGTGCGCGGCGAGCGCGACGCGCTCGTCGTCGAGGTGGACAACGCCCCCGCGCTCACGAGCCGGCGCTCGCCGGCGCCGGGACGGGCAACGGCCTGCGCGGCCTGCGCGAGCGCGTCGGCGCGTACGGCGGGGCGATCGAGGCCGGGCCCGCGCCCGACGGCGGCTGGCGCCTGGCCGCGCGGCTGCCGCGCCGGGTCGCGGTCGCCGTAGCGGATCAGGTCCGCGGCGCTGCGGTGCCCGTGCGGCGCAGGACGAAGCCCGCGATCAGCAGGACGATGATGACGCCGATGATCGCGCTGATGATGCCGCCGAGGTCGAACGCGTCGTCGTCGCCGATCCCGAGCAGGCGCGTGAAGATGAAATAGCCGACGAGCGCGCCGACCAGGCCGAGCACGATCGAGGCGAGCCAGGACGCGGGTCCGCTCATGCCGCTGAGGGCGTCGTTGGGTACGAGCGCCCGGCCGATGAAGCCGGCGACGAGGCCGAGGATGAGAGCGCCGATCAAGGAGGTCCTTTCAGAAACGGGGCGACGAATGCTACGCCGTCGCAGCGCGGGAGCGGTTGCGCGCCAAAGTGCCGGGGCCGGCCGCGGTCGATTAGCCTTCGCGCGCATGCGGCGCACGGTGAGGTGGGTCACGCTGCTCCTGCTGGCGGCCGCGATCGCGCCCGCCACCGCCTCCGCGATCGTCGAGCAGCCGTTCGTCGCCGCGCTTCAGCACGAACGAGCCCGGCGCGATCTGGGTGACCGGCAGCACGCTGATGACGTGCCCGGCGGCCGCCGCCGAACTGCGCGGCGTCGCAGGCCGGGACGGCGACCGGCGCGGCGCTCAGCAACAACAACTTCGCGATGGTCCCGGTCGACACGGACGCGGACCCGGCGACGTTCAGCTCGTCGAGCTCGACGTTCACGCCGCCCGCCGGGCACCGACGTGCTGTTCGCCGGGCTGTACTGGGGCGGCCGGACGAGCGCCGGCGCGGGCGGCGGCACCGCGGCGCCCAACCCGGCGGCGCGCGGCGCGGCCCTGCTCCGCACGCCGGCGAGCGGCGCGTACGTCCCGGTGACCGGCGCCGTGGCCCCCAGCACCGCGGTCCCGGCGGCCTACGTCGCGTTCGCCGACGTCACCGCGCTGGTCCGGGCCGGCGGCGCCGGCCGCTACGAGGTCGCCAACGTGCAGAGCGGGACCGGGGAGGACCGCTACGCGGGCTGGTCGCTGATCGTCGTCTACCGCGATCCGGCCCTGCCCTGCGCAACCTCACGGTGTTCGACGGGCTGGCGGCCATCCAGCAGGGCGATCCGGCGCTGTCGATCGGCGTCAGCGGCTTCAAGACGCCGATCAGCGGGCCGGTCCGGAGCTCGGTCGGCGTCGTCGCGTACGAGGGCGACCGCGGCAGCCCGGGCGACCGGCTCGCGCTCAACGGGCAGTTCCTCACCGACGCGGCGAACCCGGCGAACAACCTGTTCAACAGCTCGGTGTCGTTCCAGGGCACCAACACGATCACCCAGCGGATCCCGCCGTTCGTCAACGGGCTCGGGTTCGACTCGGACCGGATCGTCGCCGACGGCGTGCTCGGCAACGGCGGCACCAGCGCGACGCTGCAGGCGTCGACGACGCTCGACCAGTACCTGATCCAGGTCGTCACGTTCACCACCGACCTGAGCCAGCCGCGGCTCGTGGTCGGCAAGACGGTGACCGACCTGAACGGCGGCGACGTCGAGCGCGGCGACGTGCTGCGCTACGCGGTGACGACCCGCAACGAGCGGCGACGACGCCGCGATCGGGGTGGGCGTGACCGACGCGGTGCCCGCGGGCACGACGCTCGTGCCGGCTCGCTGACCGGCCCCGGCGGCACCGCCGCGGCCGACGGCCGCTCGGTCGCCTTCGCCGCCGGCACGCTCGCGCCCGGCGCGACGACGACCGCCGGCTTCGACGTGACCGTCGACGGGAGCGTGGACGACGGCTTCGTGGTCAGCAACGCGGCGAGCGCGTCCGGGACCGGCGCGACCGCCGGGCGGCCGGTGTCCGCGGTGTCGCCGACGGTCACCTCGGTCGTGCGCGTGCCGCCGGTGCTGCCGGCGATCGAGGTGACGCCCGAGACGCCCACCGCCGGCGAGGTCGCCGTCGCCGAGATCACCTTCGAGAACACCACCGACGAGCCGATCGAGGACGTCGTCGTCACGATCGACGTGCCGGGCGCGGACGTGCTCTCGGCGACCGTCGAGGGCGGCGGGCGCTGCACGGTGCGCGACGACGTCGTGCGCTGCCCGCTCGGGACGCTCGACCCGGGCGAGAAGGCGACCGTCCGCGTGCGCCTCCGGCCGGCCGACGGCGGCGAGCTGGCCCGGCGGTGACGATCCGCGGGGACGGGATCGCCACGCGTGAGCGCACGCTCGGGCCGATCCCGGTCAAGCCCGGCAAGGCGCGGATCGCGTCCGCAAGCGCGCCGGCGCGTCGGTCGCGCCGCAGGGCGACTCGTCGGCTACCGGATCGTCGTCCGGGCCCGCAGGCGCGGCGCGACCGCCCACGGCCTGCGCGTCTGCGACGTGCCGGGGCCCGGCATGCGGCTGCGGTCGGCCTCGCACGGCCGGATCCTGGGCGACGGCCGCGCCTGCTGGCGGATCGGCAAGCTCGCGCCCGGCAAGCAGCGGACCCTGCAAGGCGGGCGCGGATCACCGCCGCGGGCGGCGTCGTCCGCAACGCGGCGATCGCCCGCGCGACGAACCTCCGCGGCGAGCCCGCGCGCGCCGCCGTCGCGCGCGTCCGCGTCGTCCCCGCGTTCCCGCGCGCGTGCGCGGCCGGCGCCGGCCCGCGCGGCCCGCGCGGCCTGCTGAGCGGGCCCGGGGCGCGTCGTAGACTTCCGCGGCGTGGGGCTCAAGGGGGCACTGAACCGCGGTCTGACGCGGGCGACGGGCTACGAGCTGCGGCGCGCCGCGGCCAAGCCCAAGCGCCGCCGGCGCAAGGCCGGCGAGACCGGCGACCGGCTGCTGACCGCGCCCGCGTTCGTGATGTGCAGCGTCCGCTCCGGCTCGACGCTGCTGCGCGTGCTGCTCGACAGCCACTCGCAGATCCACTCGCCGCAGGAGCTGCACCTGCGCGACCTCAGCGTGAAGGTCCGCACGGACTACGCGGCCAAGGCGCTCGGGGAGATCGGGCTCGACGACCGCCAGATGCGCTTCCTGCTCTGGGACCGGCTGCTGCAGCGCGAGCTGGCGGCCGCGCACAAGTCGGTGCTGGTCAACAAGACGCCGAACGACGTCTTCATCGCCGACCTGATCGCGGAGTGCTGGCCGGACGCGAAGTTCATCTACCTCCTCCGCCACCCGGGCTCGATCGCCCGCTCGCGCCAGGAGACGCGGCCGCAGGACACGCCCGAGCGCAACGCGCGGATGGTGCTGCGCTACGGCAACGCGATCCAGGCGGCGCGCGAGGCGCGGCCCGACGGCCTGACGGTCCGCTACGAGGACCTGACCACGGACCCGCGCGGCTCGACCCAGCGGCTGTGCGCGTACCTCGGCGTCCCGTGGGAGTCGTCGATGCTCGAGTACGGCCGCTTCGACCACGGCAAGCTGAAGCCGGGCCTCGGCGACTGGAAGGCGAAGATCAAGACCGGCGCGATCCAGCCCGCGGACCCGCCGCCGCCGCCGGACGAGATCCATCCGTCGCTGCACGAGCTCTGCGTCGCCTGGGGCTACGAGCCGGCGCCGGCGGTCCAGCCCGCCTCGTGAAGGTCTCGGTCGTCGTCCCGGTCTTCAACCCGGGCCGCGACATCGACGACTGCATCCGGACGCTGCTCGGCCAGTCGCTGCCGGACGACGAGTACGAGCTGATCTTCGTCGACGACGGCTCGACCGACGCGACGCCCGGCGCGGCTCGACGCGCTCGCCGCCGAGCACGCGCAACGTCCACGTCGAGCACATCCCGAACTCCGGCTGGCCGGGCCGCCCGCGCAACCTCGGGACCGACCGCGCGCGCGGCGACTACGTGCTCTACGTCGACAACGACGACTACCTCGGGCGAGGAGGCGCTGGAGCGGATGCACGCGATGGCCGTGCGCGACGACGCCGACATCGTCATCGGCAAGGTCGTCGGCCACGGCAAGTCGGTGCCGCGCAACCTGTTCCGCCGCAACCGCACCGGCGTCGACCTGCGAGTGGGAGGCGCTGATCTGGCTGCTCACGCCGCACAAGCTGTTCCGGCGCGCGTTCCTCGACGCGCACGCGCTGCGCTTCCCGGAGGGACGGCGGCGGCTGGAGGACCACGTGTTCCTGATGCGCGCGTACTTCGAGGCGCCGCGCATCTCCGTGCTCGCCGACTACCCCTGTTACCACTGGGTCCTGCGCGACCGCGACGTCAACGCGTCCTGGGGTCAGCTCGACCCGCCGACGTACTTCGCGTTCATGGGCGAGGTGCTCGACGTGATCGACGCGCACACCGAGCCGGGGCCGTTCCGCGACCGGCTCTACGCGCGCTGGTACCGCGGGAAGATGCTCAACCGCGTCGAGAAGGTCCACTCGAACCCGGACCTGGCGATCCGGCGCGCGCTCTACGAGACGATGCACGAGGTCGCGGTCGCCCGCTTCCCGGAGAGCGTCGACGCGTTCCTCCCGTTCAACCTGCAGGCGCGCTCGCGGCTGCTGCGCGCCGGCGACCTCGACGCGCTCGCGGCGCTCGCCGACACCGAGACCGCGCTGCGCGCGCGGGTCCGGTCGGCGGGCGTGGAGGCCGGACCGGTCGCCGAGGTGCGCCTGCGCGCCGAGCTCGACGGGCTGCGCTTCACGCGCGCGGGCGACCGGCTCCTGTGGCAGGGCGCGGACGCGACGGACGCCCTCGCCGAGGGCAGCACGCTGCAGCTGCTGCTCAAGCAGCGCGCCAGCCAGGAGGAGTACCGCGCGCCCGCCGAGGTCACGACCGAGCTCGTCGACGGGCGCGACGGGGTGCGCGCGGTGCTGACCGCCACCGGCCGCGTGACCGCCGCGACCGGCGCCGGCGGCGCGCCGCTCCCGCCCGGCATGTGGGAGGTCCGGGCGATGGTCATCGTGGCCGGCTTCCGCGCCCAGGGCCGCGTCCTGCGCGCCCGCGGCTCGGAGCACCTGATGCTCGCGGTGACCCGCGACGGGCGCGTCGTGGAGCGCGCGCCGGGCTGGAAGCGCAACCTCCGCCGGCGGATGCCGCGGCGCCTCGTGCGGACGCTCCGCGAGGTGCAAGGCAGCTTGCGGCGGCGCGCCCGCCGTTGACGGCGCCGCAACTTCGCTGCTACGAGAGGGGTTCTCGTTCGGTCGTGCGCCGCCTGCTCCCCATCCTCCTGCTGCTCTGCTGCGCCCTCGCGCTGCCGCCCGCCGTCGCGCAGGCGAAGCGCGGCGCGTGCATCGTCGGCGTGCCCGGCCCGGGCTGCGAGGTGTGGAAGGGCAAGGTCGTCGACGTCGGCGACGGCGACACGTTCGACGTCGACGTCGCGAACGACGGGACGACGCGCTCGCGCCGGATCCGCTTCGCCGGCGTGCAGGCGATGGAGCAGTCGGTCTACTCGGCGCGCCACCGCCTGGGCGACTGCCACGCGGTCCAGGCGACGGAGCGCGTCGAGCGGCTCGTCCGCCGCTCCAAGGGCCGCGTCCGGCTCGCCGCCGAGGACCCGCTGAGCATGTCCGAGCACCGCTTCATCCGGTCGGTCGCCGTCCGCTCGAAGGGCCGCTGGACCGACGTCGGGGACGCTGCTCGTCCGCGAGGGCCTGGCGCTCTGGTGGCCGACCTGGTCGGAGTCGGCGTCGAACGCGATGGTACAGCGTGCTCGCGCAGCAGGCGCGCGCGGCCGGCGTCGGCCTCTACGACCCGGACGCCTGCGGCGTCGGCCCCAGCGCGGCCTCGCCGCTGAAGCTGTGGGTGAACTGGGACGCCGACGGCCGCGACACCTCGAACCCGTCGGGCGAGTGGGTCAAGGTCCGCAACCTCGACCCGGTCAACCCGGTGCCGCTCGGCGGCTGGTACCTGCGCGACTCGGGGCTGCGCCGCTTCACGTTCCCGGCGTCCGCCGTCGTCGCCGCCCGGCGCGACGGTGATGGTCGACGTCGGCGACGAGTCCGACGGCGTCTCGGTCTTCGCCTGGCGGCTGCGCGCCCCGGTCTTCGCGAACGTCACGAGCGACGAGGACGCGATGGGCGACGGCGCCTACCTGTTCGACCCGCTCGGCAACATCCGCGCGTCGATGATCTACCCCTGCCGGTTCGCCTGCACCGACCCGCTCGCGGGCGCGGTCGCGATCGGCGCGGACCCCGACGGGCAGCGCGAGTCCGTGACCGTCACGAACGTCTCCGCCGGGCCCGATCGACCTCGACGGCTACGTGCTCAAGAGCGCGCCCCAGAGCTACCACTTCGAGCCCGGCTCGGTGATCCCGCCGGGCGGCTCGCTGGTCATCCGCGTGCTCGGCGACCCGTCCCAGGACACCGCGACCGTCAAGCGCTGGGGCTTCGCGCGCACGATCCTGCGCAACGCGGGCGACGTCGTCGAGCTGCGCAGCTACACGGACATCCGCCTCGCCTGCACGGCGTGGGGCGATCGCAGCTGCTGACGCGCCGCTAGATTGGCCGCCGTGGCCGCGGGCGCAACCGCGACGCGCGTCGAGATCGAGGAGGGACGGCGGCTGGTGGTGACCGGCGCCGGCACGCCCGTGCTCCGGCGCGACGGCGGCGAGCTCGCGCTGGAGCCGCGCGAGGGCGGGGAGGCGGAGCTCGACCTGACGGCGCTCGTCGCCGCCGGCGCCGGCGCGCTGGACGCTCGTGCCCGGCCGCGGAGGGTCCGGCCGCCGCGGCCGTCGTGCGCCGGCGCGGACGACGCGCTGTGGCGGGTCCGGCTCCGCGGCGGCGCGGTCGAGGTCGCGCCGCTGCCGCCGTACGCCGAGGCGGACCACCCGCGCGTGGAGGACGGCGCGCTGGTGCGTGCAGCGGCGCCGGCGCCCCGGGCGACGCGCTCGTGGCGCGGCTGCGCGACGGCGGGGACGAGGTCCGCGTCCCGGTCGAGCAGCGCGACGGCCGCTTCGCCGCCCGCCTGCCGCTCGCCGGCGCTGGCGCGCGCCGGGGTCTGGGACCTGCGGCTCGGCGACCTGCGCGTCGGCACGCACCGCGACGGCCTCCCGGGCAAGCGCGAGGTGCTGATCCTCCCCGCGGTGACCGCGGACGGGCTCGAGCGGCGGCCGTTCTACACCGTCGAGGACAACCTCTCGGTGCGCGTCGCGCGCGCCCGAGCCCGCGGCGCCGCCGGCCGTGCCCGGCGCGGTGAGCCGCCGCCGCCGGCTGCTCGGCGGGCTCGCCGTCGCGCTCCACCGCGCCGCGCTGGCGCTCGCCGCGCGGCTGCCGAAGCCCGCGCCGCGCCCCGACGACACGGTCCGGATCCTCGTCCTGCACGCCTACGGCCTCGGCGGCACCGTCCGCACGAGCTTCAACCTGGCCGCCGGCATCAGCGGCGAGGTCGAGCTGCTGAGCATGATGCGGCGCCGCGCGCGGCCGTTCTTCACGCCGCCCGCGCCCGTCACCGTGCTCGACGACCAGCGCGAGCGCGGCCTGCTCGACCGGATCCCGAGCCTGCTGGTCCACCCCGAGGACTACGCGTATCCGTACGCGAGCCTCCGCACCGACCTCGCGCTGCTGCGGGCGCTGCGGCGGATCCGCGGCGGCGTGCTCGTCACCACCCGGCCCGCGTTCAACCTGCTCGCCGCGCGGCTCGCCGGCCCCGGCGTGATCACGGTCGGCCAGGAGCACATGAACTTCCGCTCGCACCGCCCGCGGCTCGCCGCCGACCTGCAGCGCCACTACGGCGGCCTGACCGCGCTCGCCGTCCTCACCGCCGCGGACGCGCGCGACTACGCGGCGGCGCTCCCCGGCACGCGCGTCGAGCGGATCCCCAACGCCGTGCCGGAACTGGGCGGCCCGGAGGCCCCGCTGCGCGCCAAGCGCGTCGTGGCCGCGGGCCGGCTCGAGAGCCAGAAGGGCTTCGACCTGCTGATCGCCGCGTGGGAGCGCGTCGCCGCCGCGCACCCGGACTGGGAGCTGCGGATCTACGGCTCCGGGCCGCGCCGCGACGACCTGCGCCGGATGATCCTCGAGCGCGGCCTCTACGGCTCCGATCCTGCTGATGGGGCGCACCCGGCACATGGGCGAGGCGCTGGCCGCGGGGTCGCTGTTCGTGCTCAGCTCGCGCTTCGAGGGCTTCGGTATGGTCATCGTCGAGGCCATGAGCAAGGGCCTCCCGGTCGTGAGCTTCGACTGCCCGCGCGGCCCGGGCGAGATCCTCCGGACCGGCAGGGACGGGATCCTCGTCCCCGCCGAGGACGTCGACGGCCTCGCGGACGGCATCCTCGCGCTGATCGAGGACGAGGACCGCCGCCGCCGCTACGGTGCTGCGGCGAAGGAGAATGCGCGAACCTACGCGGTCCCCGCCATCGCGGAGCGGTGGGAGGAACTGCTCCAGGACCTGCGTAGCAGCTAGAAGCGACATGGAATCGACCGTCAGACCCCCTGCGCCGCGAGCGCGCGCCGCGGCGCGCGGACCGGCCGCGCGCCGTCCCCGCGCCGGCGGGACGGTGGTCGGCGGCGCCGTCCTGGTCGCCACCGCGGCGGGCGGCGACGGCGGGCCCGCGGCCACGCTGGCCTTCGGCGACACGACGCTCGCCGGGCCGGCTGCTCGCCCAGCTCGCCGACCTCGGCATCCGCGAGACCGAGGTCCTGACGCGCGCGGAGTGGATCCCGGCGCTGACCGCCGCGGCGCGAAGGCCACGGGATCGCCGTGCGCGTGCGCGGGGTCGACGGGACCGCGGGCGCGCTGCGCGCCGTGGCGGAGCTCGCGGCGCACGGGCGACGGCACGCTGGTCGTCGCCAACGCCGACATCCTCACCCAGCGCGAGGCGCTCGCCGGCCTGATCGCCGATCCGCGCGTCCCGACCGGGATGCTCACCACGACGGTCCGGCGCGTCTACCGCTACGTCGGCCTGCGCACCCGCACCCGGCGCGGCCGCGTCGTCAGCGCCGGCACGCCGTACCACTACGTCCACGGGCCGAACGGGACGTTCCTCGGCGTGCTCAAGATCGCGCCCGCGCAGCGCGGCGCGCTCGCGGAGGTGGCCGAGCGGCTCGCCGGGCTGGTCGAGGGCGACCTGCCGCCGGGCTGGCAGGACGAGCTCGACCACAAGGGCGAC
This sequence comes from uncultured Solirubrobacteraceae bacterium, assembly GCA_963791405.1. Taxonomy (GTDB): domain Bacteria; phylum Actinomycetota; class Thermoleophilia; order Solirubrobacterales; family Solirubrobacteraceae; genus DASQMT01. The sequence continues at coordinate 276,568 of CAWBSJ010000016.1, forward strand.
CGCTGGAAGCTCGCGCTGCACCGGCGCGCGCTGCGCGCGCTCGTCGATCCCGGGCAGGCGCGAGGACAGCTCGGACGAGGCGCTCGAGGAGGAGTCCGAGGAGCGGGGGCTGCGCGCGGAGGACGTCGAGCTCGGTCCCGACGAGGCGGCGGAGCTCGACCGCCGGCTGGCGGCCGCCGCCGAGCGACGTCCCCTCGCTGCTGCTCTGCGGGCTGGTGCGCTCCGACGTCCAGGTCGGCGGCACCCACCTGCGCAAGCTGTTCTGGACGCGCCCGCTGACCGACGCCGACGTCGCCCGCGCGACCGAGCGGATGGCGGAGTACGACGAGGACAAGGCGCTGCTCGACTCCGCCGTCAAGGCGACCGACGGCTTCTTCACCACGTTCTTCGTCTCGCCCTACTCGCGCTACATCGCGCGCTGGGCGGCGAACCGCGGCTGGACGCCGAACGGCGTCACCACGCTGTCGGTGTTCATCGGGCTGCTCGCGGCCGCCGGCTTCGCCACCGGCGAGCGCTGGGGGCTGATCGCCGGCGCGATCCTGCTCCAGCTCGCGTTCACGTTCGACTGCGTCGACGGCCAGCTCGCGCGCTACACGCGCACGTTCACCAAGCTCGGCGCCTGGCTCGACTCGGTCTTCGACCGGACGAAGGAGTACCTCGTCTTCGCGGGCCTCGCGATCGGCGCCGCGCGGACCGGCGACGACGTCTGGCTGCTCGCCGGCGCCGCGCTCACGCTCCAGGTGCTGCGCCACTGCATCGACTTCTCCTATCCGCAGGCCCAGCACCAGGCGATGGCGCTCGCGCGCCAGCCGCCGCTCGAGCAGGTCAGCGACTCGCCGCACGGCGCGCCCGTCCCGCCGGTGCCGCTGGTGCCGGAGGGCGAGGAGCTGCCCGCCGCGCCGCCGCCGCCCGAGCCGCGGAAGCCGCTCAAGCGCCGGCTGCGCGACGCGTGGCGCGGACTCGACCGCAACAAGCGCGCGGTCTGGGTGAAGAAGATCGTCGGCTTCCCGATCGGCGAGCGCTTCGCCGCGATCTCGATCACCGCCGCGCTGTTCGACGCGCGCGTGACGTTCATCGTGATGCTCGCCTGGGGCGGCTTCGCCGCGACCTACACCGTCGCCGGCCGGCTCCTGCGCTCGATCGGGCGCCGCGGCGCGCTCGACCCCGCCGCGCCCGCCACCGCGGGCACGCTCGACGCCTACCGCGACGACGGGCCGCTGGCGCTCGCGCTCGGCCGGATCGCGCCGCGCGCGCTCCCGGCCTCGGCGCTCGTCCTCGCCGCGCTCGCGCTCGTGCTCGTGGTGCTGATCGTCACCGGCGACGGCGCGTCGTGGTGGCTCGCGGGCGGCACGCTCGTCGCCGCCGTGCTGCTGGCCGGCGCGTCCGCCGGGCGGCCGCTGCGCGACCGCATGCGCTGGACGGTCCCGCCCGCGCTGCGCGTGATCGAGTACGCCGGGATCCTCTGGGCGGCCACGCTCGCCGGGCCGTCGTCGGTCCCGGCCGCGTTCGCGCTGCTCGCGGCGATCACCTTCCGCCACTACGACATCGTCTACCGGCTCCGGCAGCGCTCGGCCACGCCGCCGCGCTGGCTCAACCGCGCGGCCGGCGGCTGGGACGGGCGGCTGCTCGTCGCCTTCGGGCTCGCGGCGGCGGCGGCCGTCCCGGCGGGCTACTACGCCGCCGCGATCGTGCTCGCGGTCGTGTTCGTCGCCGAGGCCGTGCACAGCTGGCTGTCGTTCGGGCGCACCCAGCAGCCCGAGGCATACGAGGACGAGGAGGAGGACGCGGAGTGATCGGGATGGTGCTCGCGGCGGGGGCCGGACGGCGCCTCGCGCCGTACACGGACACGCTGCCCAAGACGCTCGTGCCGGTCGACGGCGACCGGACCATCCTCGACATCGCGCTCGCGAACCTCAAGGCGGCCGGGCTCGACGACGTCGCCGTCGTCACCGGCTACGCCGCCGGCGCGGTCGAGGAGCGCAAGGCCGCGCTCGAGGAGCGCCACGGCGTGACGCTCGAGCTCGTCTTCAACGACCGCGCGGAGATCTGGAACAACGCCTACTCGCTCTGGTGCGCGCGGCACCTGTTCGGGCAGGGCGTCCTGCTCGTCAACGGCGACACGGTCCACCCGCCCAGCGTCGAGGAGCACGCTGCTCGGCAACCGCGGGCCGGACATCCTGCTCGCGCTCGACGACGTCAAGCCGCTCGCCGAGGAGGAGATGAAGGTGCACGTCACGCCGGAGGGCCGGATGACGCGCATCAACAAGGCGCTCGACCCGGCCTCGGCGCAGGGCGAGTACATCGGGCTCACGCTGATCGAGCCGGCCGCCGCCGACGGGCTGGCGGACGCGCTGCAGGCGACGTTCGAGCGCGACCCGCAGCTCTACTACGAGGACGGCTTCCAGGAGTACGCGGACCGCGGCGGGCATGTCGGCGTCGCGCCGATCGGCGCGGTCGACTGGGCGGAGGTCGACGACCACCGCGACCTCGAGCGCGCGCGGGAGATCGCTTGCCGCTGCTGACCCGGATGATCGGGGCGCCGCTGCACGTGGACATCGGCCCCGGCACCGTCGCCCAGCTCGCCCCGCTGCTCGCCGACCGGCGGATCTCGTCGGGCGGCCACGTCGCCGTGGTCGTCGGCCCCGGGCTCGGCGAGGAGATCGCCGAGACGCTGCGCCCCGGGCTCGCCAACGCCGCGTTCTGGACGCTCGACGGCGGCGGCGTCGCCGAGGCGAACGCGCTGGCCAAGCGCCTGCGGGCCGGGTTCTACGACGCGCTCGTGGGGATCGGCGGCGGCCGCACGCTCGACGTCTCCAAGCTGGCCTCGACGCTCTCCGGCCTCCCGATGGTCGCGGTGGCGACGAGCCTCGCGCACGACGGCATCGCCTCGCCGGTCGCGTCGCTGGAGGAGGAGGGCCGCAAGGGCTCCTACGGCGTCCAGATGCCGATCGGCCTGGTCGTCGACCTCGACTACGTGCAGCGCTCCGAGGCGCCGATGCGGCGCTCGGGGATCGGCGACGTGGTCTCCAACCTCGGCGCGATCGCGGACTGGCGGCTCGCCGCCGGCGAGCGGCTCGAGCCGATCGACGGGCTCGCGGTGATGTTCGCCCAGACCGCCGCGAAGGCGATCCTGCACCGCACGGACGGGATCGACGACCCCGACTTCCTCGTCGCGCTCGCCGAGGCGCTCGTGCTCAGCGGCCTCGCGATGGCGACCGCCGGGTCGAGCCGCCCGTGCAGCGGCGGCGACCACGAGATCCTGCACGCGATCGACCACCTCTTCCCCGGCACGGCGCGCCACGGCGAGCTCGCCGGCGCCTGCGCCCTGTTCACGTCGCACCTGCGCGGCGACGCGACGATGGCCGCGCGCGATCGACGCGTGCCTGACCCGCCACGAGCTGCCGCGGCTGCCGGCGGACCTCGGGCTGACCGAGGCCCAGTTCGCGGAGGCCGTGTCCGCCGCGCCGGGCACGCGCCCGGACCGCTACACGATCCTCGAGCACCTGGCGCTCGACCCCACGGAGGTCAGCGAGCGTGTCCGCGCGTTCGTCGACGCCTTCGATCGCTGAGCTGAAGGCGGCGACGCAGCCCGCCTCGATCTTCGCCCGCAACAGCGGCGAGCACTGGGCCGGGCGGCTCTACGTCCGCCGGCTCTCGCCCTACGTGACGCGCGCGCTGGTGCCGACCCGGGTCAGCCCGAACGCGGTCACGTGGGGCATGCTCGTGGTCGGGATCGTCGCGGCGGCGGTGCTCACGCTGCCCGGCTGGGTCCCGGCGCTCGCCGCCGTGCTGCTGATCCAGGTCCAGATCCTGCTCGACTGCTCCGACGGCGAGCTGGCCCGCTGGCGGCGCCAGTTCTCGCCGGCGGGGATCTACCTCGACCGGATCGCGCACTACGTCACCGAGACGGCGCTGCCGATCGCGCTCGGGATCCGCGCCGACGGCGGCTGGGACGACCTGGGCACGTACACGATGCTCGGGCTCGTCGCGGCGGTGCTGGCGCTGATGGTGCGGACGGAGAGCGCGCTGGTCTACGTCGCGCGCGCCGAGGCCGGCAAGCCGGTGGTCGAGGACAGCGTCGCGGTCGCCGCGCCGCGCGCCTCGGGGCTGCGGCGGCTGCGCCGGGCGCTCGGCTTCTTCCCGTTCTTCCGCGCCTTCGTGGCGGTCGAGGCGACGCTGCTCGCGCTCGCCGCCGCGCTGCTCGACCTCGCGCTGGGCGACCTCGAGGCGACGCGGATCCTCGTGATCGCGCTCGTCCCGGTGGCCGCGATCACCGCCGCCGGGCACCTGTTCGCGATCCTCGCCTCGGAGCGGCTGCGATGAGGTTCGGCTGCGTCGTGCTGACCGCCGGGCGGCGGCCGGACGACCTGCGCGCGGCCGTCGACTCGCTCCTGCGCCAGGTCGACGTCGAGACCGACGTCGTCGTGGTCGGCAACGGCTGCCGCCCCGAGGGCGTGCCGGACGGCGCCCGCGTCGTCGCGCTCGGGACCGACGAGGGGATCCCCGCCGGGCGCAACGCCGGCGTCCCGCACGTCGAGGGCGAGCTGCTGTTCTTCCTCGACGACGACGCGCGGCTCGCGGCGCCCGACACGCTCAGCCGCGTCGCCCGCGCGTTCGAGGCGGACCCGGGGCTGGGCATGGTCCAGCTCCACGTCGAGCCGCTGGTCCCCGGCGGGGCGCGCAGCCGCGACTGGATCCCGCGCCTGCGCAACGGCGATCCCGCCCGCAGCAGCGACATCACGGTCGTGTGGGAGGGGGCGGTCGGGATCCGCCGCGCGGCGTTCGAGCAGGCCGGCGGCTGGCCCGCGCCGTTCCGCTTCGTGCACGAGGGCGTCGACCTCGGCTGGCGCGTCCTGGACGCCGGCTGGCGGATCCGCTACCTGGGCGACGCGGTGGCCCTTCACCCGTCGCCAACAGGAACACCGCACGGGTACTCGTACTATTTCGGTGCGCGCAACCGAGTGTGGCTCGCACGCCGTTACCTGCCGCCGCCGCTGGGCGCGCTCTATGTGAGCTCGTTCGCACTGCGGACCGTCCCGAGGCTGAAGTCCCGGCGGCGGTGCAGGAGGCGGCGCGCGGCTACCGTGACGGTATGCGCGGCCCAGGCACCGGGCGCTCCCGGCTCCAGGGCAGGACGCTGGCCCGGATGGCCCGCGCCGGGCGCCCGCCCATCATGTGACGCAGAGATGACCACCGCCCCGACCACCGCCCCGCACCACCGCGACAACGACTTCGCGGAGCAGCACCACGTCTACGAGCCGCACCTCGTCGGGCTGCCGCCGCTCGGGCCGTACCTCAAGGAGGCGTGGCGGCGGCGCAAGTTCGCGATCGAGCTCTCGCGGACGAAGCTGCGCGCGCAGCACTACAACACGGTGTTCGGGCAGCTCTGGCTCGTGCTCAACCCGCTGCTGCTGGCGGGCGTCTACTTCATCCTCGTCGACATCCTGCGCGGCGGGTCCAGCCGGCCGGGGTTCTTCGCCCACCTCGTGGCCGGGATCTTCGCCTACCACCTCGGTCTCGGACGCGGTGCGCGACGGGACGAAGTCGGTCGTCTCCGGCGGCCGGCTGATCCTCAACAGCGCGTTCCCGCGCGTCCTGCTGCCGATCGCGTCGGTGGTCAGCGCGGCCAAGCGCTTCATCCCCTGCATCGTCATCTACATCCCGGTCCACCTGGCGTCCGGGCTGCCGCTCGGCCCGAGCCTGCTCTACGCGCTGCCGCTGCTCGCGCTGCTGCTGATCATGGCGACGGGGCTGGCGATGATCGTCGGCGCGCTGCAGGTCTACTTCCGCGACCTCAAGAACCTGATGCCGTACCTGCTGCGGGTCTGGCTGTTCGCGTCGCCGGTCCTCTACTACGCGAACGAGATGCCGGAGAAGTACCGCTTCCTGCTCTACGTGAACCCGCTCGGCCAGCTTCTGTCGGCCTGGAGCGACGCGATCAACCTCGGGCAGCCGCCGACGGCGACCCAGCTGCTCGTGGCGAGCGCCTGGGCGTTCGGGCTGCTGATCGTCGGCTTCCTCTACTTCGTCTCCCGGGAGCGTGAGTTCGCTGTCCGTCTCTGACGCCACGCCCAGCGTGATCGTCGAGGACGTCTCGGTGACCTACAAGACGACGTTCGAGCGGCGGCCCACGCTGCGCACGTTCGTCACGAGCCTCGGCCGCGGCGAGAAGACGATCCGCGAGGTCGAGGCGGTCAAGCACGTCTCGTTCTCGATCCCGCACGGGACGGTGCTGGGGATCGTCGGGGCGAACGGGGCCGGCAAGTCGACGCTCGTCCGCACGATCGCGGGCATCCTCCCGCCGACGGAGGGCCGGATCGACGTCTACGGCCGCGTCTCGACGCTGCTCGCGCTCGGCGTCGGCTTCAACAAGAACCTGACGGGGCGCGACAACGTCCGGCTCGGCGGCCTCGCGGCCGGGCTCCCCGAGGCGCAGCTCGAGGAGAAGTACGAGGACATCGTGGCCTTCGCCGAGCTGGGCGAGTTCATGGACATGCCGATGCGGACCTACTCGTCCGGCATGTACGGGCGGCTCGCGTTCTCGGTCGCCGTGAACATGGACCCGGACATCCTCATCATCGACGAGGCGCTGTCGGTCGGCGACGCGCGCTTCCGCCGCAAGTCGGCGGACAAGATGAAGGAGCTGTGCGGGCAGGCGCGGACGATCGTGCTCGTCTCGCACGCGCTCGGCACGGTGCGCGACCTGTGCGACCAGGCGATCTGGCTCGACAAGGGCGTGCTCCGGATGTGGGACGAGCCGGAAGAGGTGATCGACGCCTACACCGAGTTCCTGAAGGTCGATCAGGACGCGGTCACGCTCGAAGACGTGTGACGCAGCCGGGCGCCGCGACCACGCGCCAGAGCCCGTTGCGATAGATCTCCTGCCAGCCGGGCGGCGCCGCCTGGCGGGGGAAGTTCTCCTGGTAGAAGCGGCGCATCAGCGGGACGCGGCGCGGCAGCAGCATCACGTCCGCGCGCGGGCTCGCGCCGGCGAGCGTCGTGCCCACGCTGCCCGGATCGGTGCCGAGCCACCAGCGCAGGTGGGGGAGCGGCCGGTAGTCGGTGGCGGTGATGCGGCCGCCGCACTCCTCGACCGCGCGCCGGACCGCCGGGTCGTGCGCGGTGTCGCGCAGCGCGGCGTACATCGCGCCGTCGCGGTCGAGCCGCCGCTCGAGGTCGGAGAGCATCCCCACGTGCCAGGGCAGGAAGACGATCGAGAGCCCGGCGCAGGCGATCCCGATCCACATCCACAGCCGCCGCGCGCGCGGGTCGTGGAGCGTGAGGAAGCCGCACACGGCGAGCCCGTAGAACAGCGTCAGCAGGACCGACGGGGTGCGGACGTAGCGCCCGATCAGCGGCAGGCCGAACGCCGGGCCGACCATGAACACGAGCGTCATCGCCGCGACGACGACGAGCGGCAGGATCGCCTCGCGGCGGCGGAAGCGCCAGGCGAAGAAGAGCCCGACCGGGATCCCGATCACCAGCGGCTCGCGGAGGCTGTAGCCGTAGTACTGCGCGGTCCAGTAGGGCGCGTCGACGATGTCGCGGCGGCGGTCGACCGCCTCGGCCAGGTCCGCCGTCCCGTGCAGGGAGTGCAGCGGGTCGCCGGTGACGATCGCGTCGGTGAGCGCCCACACCACCGGCGCGAGGACCGTGAGCCCGAGCAGCCGCGCGCGCTGCGCGGAGTCGGCCTTCGGCCACATCCAGAGGAAGTAGAGGCCGCCGAGCACCCAGGCCTCCGGCCGCATCAGCCCCGCGACCGCGAGCAGGCCGAGCACCGCCTCCCCGCGCCGCGGCCGCCGCGCCTCGAGCAGCACGGCCAGCACGATCAGGACCGCGAACGCCGTGTCCTGGTAGCCGAGCAGCGCGTCGCGCTCGAGCGCCGGGCGGGTGAGGACGACGATCGCGGCGACGATCCCCACCGCCGGGTGGAACAGCTCCGCGCCGAGCCGGTAGGTCAGCCACACGAGCAGCCCGAAGGCGAGCAGGATCAGCCACGACATCAGCACCGCGCCGCCCTGGCCGAACGGGACCGCCAGCAGCGACGCGGCCGTCTCGAGCGGGTGCGGCGTCGGCGCGAAGTCGGCCTTGTACTCCGGCGACAGGCCGCGGAGCGCGTCGCGCGCCCACAGCAGCGCGTAGCGGGCGTCGTAGTTCAGGTACCACGGCCCGTAGACCAGCTTGAGCAGCACGGCGACGCCGACGACCGTCGCGACGGGAGGCAGCAGGCGGCGGGCGAGCGGTGCGGACGGCGCTGCCGCCGGGGCGGAGGCGGTGGCCATCGCGGCGGTGACGATAGCGCCCGCCGCGGGTAGACCGGAGCGGCATGGAGATCGATCTGAGCGGCCGTACCGCGTTCGTCAGCGGGTCCACGCAGGGCATCGGCCGCGCGATCGTCGCGCGGCTCGCGTCGTGCGGCGCGCACGCCGTCGTGAACGGCCGCGACGCCGGCCGCGTCGAGGCGGCCGTGGCCGAGCTGCGCGACGAGGGGCACGGCGGGGAGATCTCCGGCGTCGCCGCCGACGTCGCCACCGCCGAGGGCGCCGCGGCCGTCGCCGCCGCGCTGCCCCGGATCGACGTCCTCGTCAACAACCTGGGGATCTTCGGCCCGGTGCCCGCGCTCGAGGTCGACGACGCCACCTGGCAGCGCTACTGGGACGTCAACGTGATGGCCGGGGTCCGGCTGGCGCGCGACCAGCTCCCGGGGATGCGCGACCGCGGCTGGGGCCGCGTCCTCTTCATGGCCAGCGACTCCGCGGTCGTGATCCCGGTCGAGATGATCCACTACGGCGTCACGAAGGCCGCGCTGCTGGCCGCCTCGCGCGGCCTGGCGAAGGCGATGGCCGGCACCGGCGTGACCGTCAACACGGTGATGGCCGGGCCGACCCACACCGAGGGCGTCGAGGCGTTCGTGCGCGAGCTCGTCGGCGACGAGCTGCCGTGGGACGAGGCGCAGGCGCAGTTCATGCGCGAGCACCGCCCGAGCTCGCTGCTCGGCCGGCTGATCGAGCCGGCCGAGATCGCCAACCTCGTGGCCTACCTCAGCTCAGACCTCGCGTCGGCGACCACCGGCGGCGCGCTCCGCGTCGACGGCGGGTACGTCGACCACATCCTCCCGTGACGCACCGCCTCGGGGTGGCCTCTGATGGCCACCTTGGTGGCGTATCCGCGGGTCCCCGCCGCCGGGAGGCTCGGCTCCGTCACCACACGACGGACGAGGGGCGGGAACGATGGACGCGAGGCGGATCCTGGGCGCGCTGGCGGCGCTCGTCACGACGCTGCCCGGCGGTTGCCAGGGCGGCGACACGGCGCCGGTGCAGCGGCACGGTCGCACCGTGCTCGTGGTCGTACTTCGGCGACCCGCGCGCGGTGGCGCACGACAGCCGCGTGATCACGGGCTGCGTCGCCACCGACGGGCGCACGGTGCTCGAGGACTTCGACCTCGACAGCGGCCGCCGGCGGCTGCAGACCGTGTTCGCCCCGCTCGAGGTCGACGACCACAACAACCCGAGCCTCGTGTTCTTCCGCGAGCGGCTGTTCGTGTTCTCGGCGCCGCACAGCGGCTACCTCTACCCGCGCGACCGCCGCAGCCGGGTCCGGTACCGGATCTCGACGCGGCCGTGGGGTGCGGGCGGCGGCTTCGGCGCGACGCGGACGGTCCCGCTCGGCCGCGGCTGCGGGCTCGGCTACACCTACCCGAACCCGGTCGTGGCCGGCGACCGGCTGTACCTGTTCATGCGCGGGCCGTGCTGGGAGCCTACTTCACGTCGAACGACCGACGGCATCCACTGGACCGCGCCGCGCACGATCGTCCAGGCGCCGCCGTCGAGCGAACAGGACGGCGGCGGCAGCCGCCGGGTGCGCCCCTACGCGAAGTACGCGGCCGGGCCGGGCGACGACGGTGCTGATGACGTTCTCCGACGGGCACCCGGGCTCGTTCCGGAGCAGCCTCTACTTCCTCCGCTACGCGGACGGTCGCTTCACGGCCGCCGACGGGCGCGAGGTCGGCACGCTCGCCGACCTGCCGTTCCGCTTCGACGAGCTCGATCCCGTGCAGCGCTATTCGCGCGCGCAGCGGCCGTGCGTGGCCGATGGACGTCGCGGCCGGCGCCGACGGCGCGCCGGTGATCGCCTACACCGCGCTCCACGGCGTGCGCGGACACGTTCCGGTACGCGCGCTGGGACGGCGCACGCTGGCGCAGCCACCCGATCGCCCCCGCCGGCGCGACGCTCTTCAGCTACCACAACCAGAAGGCGTCACCTTCGATCACGCGCGACCCGTCGCGGATCGTCCTCAGCCGGACCGTAGGACGGTCAGAACGAGCTCGAGGCGCGCCGCACGCCCGACGGTGGCGCGACGTGGCAGGTCACGCCGCCTGACGCACGATTCGCCGGTGTTCAACATCCGCCCGATGGTGCCGCGCGGGCTGCCGCCGGGCCGGCGACGTGGTCGTCTACGTGGCGGGGCGCGCGCGCAGCTTCCGCGAGTACGACACCCGCGTGATGATGGCCGTCGACGACGGGCTGAGGCGGCAGCTATGTTGCGCCGATGCAAGCGCCCGGCCCGGGTGACCTGCTCGGCGGCTGCCGGATCGAGGAGACGATCGGGCGCGGCGGCATGGGCGTCGTCTACCGCGCCCGCCAGGACGGTCTCGGGACGCGACGTCGCGATCAAGGTCATCGCGCCCGAGCGGCTCCGACGATCCGAGAGGCGCGCCGCCGCGTTCCTGCGCGAGCTGCGGGCGACGGCGGCGGTCGAGCATCCCAACGTGGTGCCCGTGCACGAGGCCGGGCTCGAGGGCGACTCCGCGTACATCGTGATGCGCTATGTCCCGGGAACCGACCTGCGGTCACTGGTGAAGCGTCGAGCGGCCCGCTCGAGCCGGAACGGGCGGGCGAGATCGCGGCGCGGCTCGGCGAGGCGCTCGACGCCATCCACGACGCCGGGCTACGTGCATCGCGACGTCAAGCCCGCCAACGTGCTGATCAGCCGAGCACGGTCACGTGTACCTCAGCGACCTCGGGATCGCGAAGGAGGCGCTCGCGCCCGACACGACGACCGGGCCTGACCACTGGGTCGGGACCGTCGACTTCGCCGCGCCCGAGCAGATTCGCGGCGGACCGGTCGACGGGCGCGCCGACGTCTACGCGCTCGGCGGCGTCCTGTTCTTCATGCTCACGGGCCGCGTGCCGTTCGAGCGCGACTCGGACGAGGCGCGGATGTGGGCGCAGCTGTCCGAGCCGCCGCCGGTCCCGTCGTCGCTGCGCGCCGGGGCTGCCGGTCGCGATCGACGCGATCGTGGCGCGCGCGCTCGCGAAGGACCCGGACGAGCGACCGGACGGCGGCCGGGGCGCTCGGCCACGCGGCGCAGGCTGCGCTGTGCGGGCGACCCGACGGTCGTCGCGCCGCCGCCATCGCGCCCGGTGCCCCGGCGCCGGCGCGCCGTCGCCGCGCTCGCGGGCGTCGCGGGCCTCGCGGCAGCCGTGGCGGGCGGGCTGGCGCTGCTCTCCCCCGACGCGCCCGACGAGCGGGCGTCGACCGCACCGCGGTCGGCCGCGGCCGTCGCCGCCCGCCGGCCCGTCCGTCGGCGCGTCGACACGCGGGATCGGCTACCGGCCGCGCAGCATCGCGGTCGCGGGCGGTGCGGTCTGGGTGCTCAGCTTCGCCGCGCGCGACCTCGCCCGGCTCGATCCCGAGACGCTCGAGCAGTCCGGCCGGCAGCCGCGGATCGGCAAGGAGGCGATGTCCGTGACCGGCCGCGGGCGCGACCTCTGGGTCGCGATCCCGCGCCGCGGGCAAGTGCTCCGGCTGGACGCCGCGAGCGGCCGCGTCACAGGACCGGATCACGCCGCCGCAGACGCCGGTCGACGTCGAGCTGGGCGATGACGGCGCCGTCTGGGTCACCGCGCGCCGTCCGATGACGCCGTACGACCCGCTGCGACCGCACGATCTCGTGCTGCGCTACGACCGCGACGGCGCCGAGCGGGCGCGCATCTCCGTGCCGCTCGAGGTCGCCGACATCGCACCGGCGCGCGACGGGATCTGGATCTCGGTCAACCGCAAGGCCCAGATGCGGCGCTTCGACGCCGCCGGTCGGCTCGTCCGGACCGCGAAGATCGAGACGCCCGCCGTCGAGGCGACCTACGGCGCGCGGGCGGCGTGGGGCTCGACGGCAACCGCGGACGCGGTCGCGCGCGTGCCGGAGCGCGGGTCCGCGGTCACCAACGCCGTGGCGCCGACGCCGGGGGAGATCGCCGTCGCCGGCGGGCACGCGTTCGTCGCCGCCACCACCGACCACGTCGTCTACGTGCTCGACGCGCGGACGGGCGCGGTCGCGGGCCGAGCCGCTCCCGGCGGGTCGCAACCCCTACGCGATGGCCTCCGGCGCCGGCCACGTGTACGCGGCCGGGAAGGGCGACGGCAGCGTCACGCGGATCGATCCCTGAGCAGCTCGCCGGGAGTGACCACGCCGAGCGCGAGCGCGCGCCGGGCGAGCGCGGCCGCTTCTGGTTCTGCGGCACCTCCGCGCCGATCCCGAACGCCTCGAACAGCCGCGACAGCACGCCCTTCACCGTGTCGAGCGCGAGCACGAGCTCGTCGGCGATCTCCCGGTTCGACGCAGGCGCGCCGCCCGTCGCGCACCGGGCGGCAGAGGGCGATCGAGGACGCGCTTCTGCGCCGGCGTGACCGCCACCGCACCGGCTGGCGCGGTCGGCGGTGCGCGTGGCGTCCTCCGCGCCGGCCTCCGGGGCGACGAAGGCGAGCTGCGTCCCGCCCGCGCGTGATGTACGTCGCCGGACCGGAGCCGGTGCCGCCCGTGCAGCCGCTCGCCGTTGACGAACGTTCCGTTGTGCGAGAGCCGGTCGTCGCACACGAGCCAGTGCCCGCCGACCAGCTCGAGCTCGGCGTGCAGCCGCGAGACCTCGGGATCCCACGGCAGCGCGACCTCGTTGCCCGCGCCCCGTCCGACGCCGGCGCGCGTGCCGCAGAGCGGGACGATGCGCTGCCGGTCCTCGGGATCGCGGAGGACCAGGAACGGGGTGCCGGCGCGCTCGGCGGCGAGCCGCTCGTGCGAGCTCGGCAGGGGAGGCGGCGTGCGGGGCGAGCGGATCCGCGGGCACGCGCCTAGTATCTACGTCGCGGGCGTCGTGCGCTCGGGCTCGGGCTCGCGCTCGCGCTCGCCGCCGCGGGCGCTCCTCGCGGATGAACCGCGTCGCGATCGTGAGCAGCAGGTAGAGCACGCCGAGCGCCATGAAGAAGGCCGTCGCGGCGCCGTCGCCCGAGAAGCCGAGCACGAACGGGGCGGCGATCAGCGCGATCGCGAGCACGTAGTCGATCACCACGTGCGCCTGGACCGGGATCGACTTGATCAGCCCGGTGCTCATCGCCGTCGACGCGGTGAAGGCGAGGATCAGGACGCCGGCGACGATCGACGCCGCGGTCGCCGCGTTCTCCTCGAAGTCGAGCAGGAACGGCGCGACGAGGAACAGGACCCCGGCGGCGTACTCCAGCAGGCCGTGCACGAAGGCGGGGACGGGGCCTTTCTTGAACATGCCCCTTGTCCTACCCGGTGCGGCCCGCGGCTCAGCCGAAGAAGACCTCGGCCGTCTCGAACAGCGAGCGGTCGAGCAGCTTCGGCTCGGCGAGCGCCTCGGTCAGCGGCACGCGCACGATCTCGGTCCCGCGCAGCGCGACCATCTTCCCGAAGTCGCCCTCGTGGGCCGCGGTGATCGCCTCGACGCCGAAGCGCGAGCCGAGCACGCGGTCGTAGGCGCAGGGCGTCCCGCCGCGCTGGACGTGCCCGAGGATCGTCATCCGCGCCTCGAAGCCCGTGCGCTGCTCGATCTCGCGCTCGAGCTGGATCGCGATCCCGCCGAGCCGGACGTGGCCGAACGAGTCGGTCGACTCGAACTCCGACTGCAGGTCGCCGTCCTTCGGCGTCGCGCCCTCGGCGACCACGACGATCGAGAAGTTGCGCCCGCGGTCGTGGCGCCGGCGCAGGCGGTCGCAGACCTCGTCGATGTCGAACGGGTACTCGGGCACCAGCACGACGTCGGCGCCGCCGGCGAGCCCGGAGTACGCGGCGATCCAGCCCGCGTGGCGGCCCATCACCTCGACGACGATCACGCGGTTGTGCGACTCCGCCGTCGTGTGGAGCCGGTCGATCGCGTCGGTGGCGATCTGGACGGCGGTCTGGAAGCCGAACGTGAAGTCGGTCCCGGCGAGGTCGTTGTCGATCGTCTTCGGGACGCCGACGACGCTGACCCCGGCGTCGGAGAGCTTGCCCGCGACGCCGAGGGTGTCCTCGCCGCCGATCGGGATCAGCGCGTCGAGCCGCAGCTTCGCGAGCGAGTCCTGGACCCGCTCGAGCCCGTTCTCCTCCTTGAAGACGTTCGTGCGCGACGTGCCGAGGATCGTCCCGCCGCGGTGCAGGATGCCGCTCGTGCTCTCGTTCGTGAGGTCCATCGCGTCCGCCGAGAGCACGCCCGCCCAGCCGTAGCGGAACCCGACGAACTCGTGCCCGTAGGTGTTGATCCCCTTGCGCACGACGGCGCGGATGACGGCGTTGAGCCCGGGGCAGTCGCCGCCGCCGGTGAGCAGTCCGATGCGAGCCATAGCGGGCGCGAGGCTACCCGAATCGGATCACGGACCTGATCCCGTCCTGGGCCTCCATCAGCTCGAAGCCGCGGTTGACCTCGTCGAGCGTCAGCTCGTGCGACAGGAACGGCTGGACGTCGAGGTCGCCGGCCATCCAGCGGTCGATCAGCGGCGGCACCTGCTCGCGGCTCTTCAACCCCCCGAACGACGACCCGGCCACGCGCCGCCCGGTGATGAGGAAGCGCGGGACGATGTCGAGCGTCTCGCCCTTCCCGGCGACGCCGGCCACCGTGCACAGGCCCCAGCCCATCCGTGCCGACTCGACCGCCTGGCGCATGACGGCGACGATCCCGGTCGCCTCGAACGTGTAGTCGGCCCCGAACCCGCCGGTCTGCTCGAGGATCCAGTCGACGGTGTCCGGGCCGCCGAG
Organism: uncultured Solirubrobacteraceae bacterium; assembly: GCA_963791405.1. Lineage (GTDB taxonomy): Bacteria > Actinomycetota > Thermoleophilia > Solirubrobacterales > Solirubrobacteraceae > DASQMT01. The sequence goes on from CAWBSJ010000016.1 coordinate 291,597, forward strand.
CCGCACCTCGGTCGCGCCCTGCCCGCGGGCGAGCTCGAGCCGCTCCTCGGACATGTCGACGGCGATGATCCGCTCCGCGCCCTGGAGCCGGCAGCCGGCGACCGCGCCGAGGCCGACCATGCCGGCGCCGAACACGACGCACGTCGAGCCCTCCTCCACCTTGGCGGTCTGCATCGCGGCGCCGAGCCCGGTCGAGAGCCCGCAGGCGAACAGCGCCGCCCCCTCGAGCGGCGCCTCCGGGTGGATCTTGGAGAGCGCGATCTGCGGCATCACCGTGTACTCCGCGAACGTCGACGTGCCCATGAAGTGGCGGATCCGCTCGCCGCCGCGGCTCAGCCGGGTGGTGCCGTCCGGGAGGTACCCGAGGTTCTGCTGCTCGCGGATCGCCAGGCAGAGGTTGGTCTTCGGCGAGCGGCAGTGGACGCACTCGCCGCACTGCGGGGAGAAGTGCGTGACGACGTGGTCGCCGGGCGCGACGAGCGTCACGTCCGCGCCCACCCGCTCCACCACGCCCGGCGCCCTCGTGCCCGAGGACGCACGGCGAGTAGCCGGACGGGTCGACGCCCGAGGCGGTGAACAGGTCGGTGTGGCAGACCCCGCACGCCACGAGCCGGACGAGCACCTCGCCCGGCCCGGGGTCGTCCAGGTCGAGCTCCTGGACGACGAGTGGCTGACCGAACTCCTCGAGGACCGCGGCACGCATTCTCATGGCACGTATTGTCGCCGAAGGCGAGCGGCGAGGAACGAGCACCGCTCGCCTGGCAGGCGAAACCCAACTCCGGGCGGAGGGCTCGACGCCCTCCGCCCGGGTTCCGGTGACCTAGCGGGCCGGCTCGGGGCGCGGCTCGTGGTCGAGCTTCGGCAGCCACGAGAGCGACTTCGGCAGGTACCAGTTGCGGTCGCCGAGGAGCTTCATCGTGGCCGGCAGCAGGACGGCGCGGACCAGCGTCGCGTCGATCAGGATCGCGACCGCGAGGCCGACGCCCATCTGCTTGAACTCGAGCATCGACAGCGTCGCGAAGATCGAGAACACCGCGACCATGACGGCCGCCGCGCTCGTGACGACGCCGGCCGTGCTCTTGATCCCGTGCGCGACCGCCTGGTCGGACCGCATGCCGCCGTCGACGGCCTCGCGGATCCGGCTGAGGATGAACACGTGGTAGTCCATCGACAGGCCGAACAGGATCACGAACAGGAACAGCGGCAGCCAGGACGTGATGCCGCCGACCGACTGGTAGTCGAGCACGCCCTCGAGCCGGCCGTCCTGGAAGACGAGCTTCAGGACGCCGTAGGCCGCGCCGACCGACAGCAGGTTGAGCACGATCGCCTTGATCGGGACGACGATCGAGCGGAACGTGACCAGCAGCAGGATGAACGCGAGCGTGAGCACGAACGCGAACACGAGCGGCAGGTGCGAGCGCATGACGTCGTTGAAGTCCTTCGACCCGGCCGTGAAGCCGGTGACGGCGGTCTCCGCGCCGGGGAGCTTGCCCACGGTGCTCGGGACGACGTCGTCGCGCAGGACCGCGAGCGACCGCTCGGACGCCGCGTCGGTGCCCGTGCCGTTCACGCCCAGCGACACGACCGCGACGGTCTTGTCCGGGCTGATCTCGACGGTCGCCGGCGCGTTCAGCTCGCCGGTCGCGATCGCGTCCTGCTCCAGCTTCGCGATCGCGGCCTTCGCCTCGGGCGAGGTCACGTCGTCGGCCTTGACGACGACGTCGGCCGGGATCTGCCCGCCGGGGAAGGCGGCCTGCATCTTGTCGTAGGTCTGCATCACGTCGAGGCTGCGCGGCAGCCCGGAGACGCCCGGGTTGACCGTGTGCATCGAGAACGCCGGGATGCTCGAGCGCGAGCAGCAGGCCGCCGGCCAGCAGCGCCGAGACCAGCGGGCGCTTGAGGACGCGGTCCAGGATCGCGCCCCAGACGCGGGACTCGCCCTCCGTCTTGTGGCGCCGCTTGGCGACCCACGGCACGCGGCCCTTCTCGACCCAGCCCTTGCGGGACAGGAAGGCGAGCATCGCGGGGAGCACGGTCACGGAGCCGAGCACCGCGACGGCGACGACGATGATCGTGCCGATGCCGAACGAGACGAAGACGGCGTTCCCGGCCAGGAACATGCCCGCCATCGCCGCCATCACGGTGAAGCCGGAGATCAGCACCGCCCGGCCGGAGGTGGCGGCCGCGGCGTTCAGCGCGGACTCCCAGCCGCGGCCGGCGTCGCGTTCCTCCATCTCGCGGCGGAGGTAGAACATCGAGTAGTCCACGCCGACGGCGAGACCGACGAGCAGGACGACGCTCGAGACGGACTCGTCGAGCGGGTGCAGCTGGCTGACCGGGCCGAGCAGGCCGATCGTGCCGAGCACGGCGGTGAAGCCGAGCAGCAGCGGCAGGCCGGCGGCGACGAGCGCGCCGAACGCGACCAGCAGGATGATCAGCGTGATCGGGAGCGAGAGGAACTCGGCCCGCTGGAAGTCCTGCTCGAACGCCTCGCCGATCTCCTTCTCGGACGACGCGTCGCCGAACTCGCCGACGGTGACCTGGGGATGGGCGCGCTGGACCTGCGCGACGGCGTCGAGCGGGCCCTGGACGACGTCCTTGGCCGCGTCCTCGTCACCGGGGAGGTCGAAGTGGACCATCGCCGAGCCGCCGTCGTCGGAGACGTTGCCGGAGAACTCGCTTCGTGAGCGGGTCCTCGATCTTGCTGACGCCCTTCGTCTGCCCGAGCGTGGTGACGACGTCGTCGACGGCCGCCTTGAACTGCGGGTCCTTGACGGTCAGGCCGTCCTTGCCCTGGATCGAGCACGGACTCGGACGTGACGTCCGGGAAGCCGGCGGCCTCGACGATCTGGTCGCCGCGCTTGGACTCTCCGTTGCCCATGTCCTCGTCGGAGAGCTTCTTCTGGCCGACCATCCCGCCGAGGACGGTCGCGAGGATCACGAAGGCGAACCAGCCGAGGATCGCCTTCTTGCGGTGTTGCGCGCTCCATCTGCCGGCGCGCGCGGCGAGGTTCCGGGACTGCATGTGGTGGGGAGGCTCCTGGGGAGGGGAGGGGACGTCCCCGAGGTTGCCGCCACGCGCCCGTCCGGGCTACGTGGGCTCGCCAGTGTCCTGCGGTGCGGTCAGCCCCACCGGGCGGTGGGGCTGACCGCGCACCCCGCTCAGAGCAGGATGATCAGCAGGATGATGATGACGATGAGCGTGCCGATCCCGATGTACATGCGACCGGGACTACCCCCGCGGACCGGCGGCTGATGCCCGGTCCGCGGGACGGACGCCGCCGGGCTACTCGCCCGGGTTGCGCTGCTCCTCGAGGTCCTCGCCCGGGCGCGGCTCGGCGCGCTTGACCCGCTCGCAGTCGCCGTCCGGCAGCTCGGCGGTCGCGCCGGCGATCACGTCGACGTCGTCGAGGATCGCCTTGTCGAACCCGGTGCCGCAGCTCACGACGTCGAGCTCGCCGTCGCGCGTGCGGATGACGTCGTTGCCGTCGTCGCCGCTGACGTTGTCGCCCTCGACGTCGCCGGGCCCGGTCACGTCCTTCTTGATCAGCGCCCACAGGCGGTCGTTGCCCGGCCCGCCGTGGGTCGTGTCGCGGCCGATGTTGGCGAAGATGACGTCGTTGCCGTCGCCGCCGTCCTGGTTGTCGTCGCCGGGGCCGCCGGCCATGAAGTCCCCGCCGCCCTGGCCGAGGTTCGTGTCGTTGCCGGCGCCGCCGCGCAGCAGGTCGCGCCCGTCGCCGCCGCGGAGGTTGTCGTTGCCGTCGCCGCCCCACAGGCGGTCGCGGCTGATCCGGTCGCCCGCCTCGGGCACGTCGCCGATCAGCGTGTCGTCGCCGATCCCGCCGAACAGCCGGTCCGGGCCCGGCCCAGCCCTGCAGCGTGTCGTTGCCCGAGCCGCCGAAGAGGTGGTCGAAGCCGGCGCGGCCGTTGACGGCGTCGTTGCCCGCGCCCGCGCGGACGCGATCGTTGCCGGTGCCGCCGTCGACCTGATCGTCGCCCGCGAGCGCGATCACCCGGTCGTGGCCCGCCGAACGCCTGGATCACGTCCGCGTCGTTCGTTCCCACGAGCCGGTTCGGCCCGTCGTCCCCGTTGATCGTGGCCGCGACCGCGCTCGCCGCGAACACCCCGGACGCGAGCACCGCCACTGCGAGACCCGCGGGCACCCTCTTACACTTGGGCACAGGGCCCACCTCCTGACTGTACGGTTGACGCCCTCGCAAACACGCGCATCCGCGGCCAGTTGCGGTCGTCGCCGCGCGTGCTTTGCCGGTCGGGGGTGGGCCCGCCTTTCGTGTCAGGAAAGGGCTGCCATACTGTCGGCCGCACGGGGGCGTAGCTCAGTTGGTTAGAGCGCCGGCCTGTCACGCCGGAGGTCGCGGGTTCGAGTCCCGTCGCTCCCGCTCCCCAGAAGCCCTGCGTCCGCGGGGCTTCGTAGTCCGTATCGCAGCGCGCGCGGCCAGCGGCGGCCAGTGCACCAGTGCGCTCCTCGGCTCACGCGTTGAATGATCCGCACATACGTGCGAATGTTGTTATAGAGTGATCGCATGGCTGAGGACCGCGACACGTGCGACCTGCTCTGTCTTGACCTGGCGAAGGCGGAGGCTCTGCGCCGGCGCTGCCGGAGGGGGGTCAGCTCGACGCGATGGTGCTGCCGTTCAAGGCGCTGACCGATCCGACGCGGGTGGCGGTCCTGCTGTCGCTCGGCGCGGGCGGCACGGCTGCGTGTGTGACCTGGCGTGGATCGTCGGTCGCGACGAGAAGCTGGTCTCGCATCACGTGCGGCTGCTGAAGATCCTCGGGTGCGTCGCGCTCGCGCCGCGACGGCCGGATGGTGATGTACGAGCTGACCGAGCTCGGCGCGCGGCTGGCGGCGCGTTCCGCGTGCTCGGGAGGGCGCCGGCGTGAGTCCGATCGAGCTGCCGATGGCGCCGACCGGCGCCGCCCGTCGAGCCCGAGCCCGAGTCGATCGGGCCGGCGGTTCCGGGTCGACGGGCATGGACTGCGGGGCGTGCGCGCAGGACGGTGGAGAAGGCGGTCGCGGCGCTGCCGGGCGTCGCGCGGCGCAGGTCTCGTTCGGCAACGGCGACGATGACCGTCGACGGCGAGGCGCCCGACGACGTGCATCACGGCGCGGTCGCGCCGCGCCGGCTACCGCGCGCGCCCGGCGGTGCGGCGCGCGCCGACCGCCGCCGGCGCCGTTCTGGCGGCGCGACGCCCGCGCGCTGTCGACGACGGTCTCGGTCGGTGCTGCTGCTCGTCGCGGTCGTCGCGTCGCTGGCGTCGGCGCCGCGGGTGGTCGCCGAGCCGCTGTACCTGCTGTCGATGGCGCGTCGGCGGCTGGCCGATCGCGCGCGCCGCCGTCGGTCGCGCTGCGCCGCCGGCGCGCTGGACATGAACGTGCTGATGGCGCTGGCCGCCGTCGGCGCGGTCGGCATCGGCGCGTACGCCGAGGGCGCGTGGGTGCTCGTGCTGTTCGCGGTCGGCACCGGCCTGGAGGCGATGGCGCTCGAGCGCAGCCGCCGCTCGGTCGCGTCGCTGATGGAGCTCGCGCCCGCCCAGGCGCGCGTCGTCGACGGACGGCGACGAGCAGCTGGTCGACGTCGACGAGGTGACGGTCGGCGCACGGTGTCGTCGTCCGGCCCGGGCGAGCGGATCCCGCTCGACGGCGTCGTCGCTGCGGGCGCCTCGAGCGTCGATCAGGCGCCGATCACCGGCGAGTCGGTGCCGGTGGACAAGCAGCCCGGCGACGAGCTGTTCGCCGGCACGCTGAACACCAAGGGCGCGCTGACCGTCCGCGTGCGACGCGCGCCGCGGAGACTCCACGCTCTCGCGCGTCGCCGCGCTGGTCGAGGAGGCGCAGGGCAGCCGCGCGCCGTCCGAGCGCTTCATCGACCGCTTCGCGCGCATCTACACGCCGCTCGTGTTCGTCGCCGCGCTGCTGCTGGCGACCGTCCCGCTCGCGTTCGGCGGCGACGCTCGACACGTGGGTCTACCGCGCGCTCGCGCTGCTGATCGTCGCCTGCCCGTGCTCGCTGGTGATCTCGGTCCCGGTCGCCGTCGTCTCGGCGGTCGGCGGCGCCGCGCGCCGCGGCATCCTGATCAAGGGCGGCCAGGCGCTCGAGGACCTCGCGCGCGTGCGCACCGTCGCGATCGACAAGACCGGCACGCTGACCCGCGGGCTCCCGCAGCTGCAGCGCGATCGTGCGCCGACGGCACGACGAGGACGACGCGCTCGCGCTCGTCGCCGCGGTCGAAGCGCGGCTCCGAGCATCCGCTCGCCGCCGCGCTGCGCCGCGCCGCCCGCGAACGCGGCCTGACGGTGCCGAGCGCCGAGCGCCTTCGAGGCGCTGCCCGGCCGCGGCGCCACCGCCACGGTCGACGGCCGTGCGCTGTGGGCCGGCGGCCCGCGGCTGGTCGCGGAGCGCCTCGGCGAGCTGCCCGCCGCGGCTCGCACGACCTGCACGAGGCGGGCAGACCGCGATCGCGCTCGGCGAGGGCGACCGGGTGCTCGCGCTCTTCGGCCTGGCCGACCAGCCCCGGCCCGAGGCCGACGGCGCTCGCGGCCGCGCTGCACGCGGCCGGCATCGCAGCGCGTCGTCATGCTCACCGGCGACACCGAGCCCGTCGCCCGCGCCGTCGCCGCAGCGCGCGGCTCGACGAGGTCCGCGCCGGGCTGCTGCCCGCGGACAAGCTCGACGCCGTCGACGCGAACTCGAGCGCCGACGCGGCCGGTCGCGATGGTCGGCGACGGCGTCAACGACGCGCCCGCGCTCGCCGCCGCGCGCGTCGGCATCGCGATGGGCGCCGCCGGGACCGACGCCGCGCTCCAGAGCGCCGACGTCGCGCTGATGTGCGACCGCCTCGACCGGCTGCCCGAGGCCATCGCCGCGCGCGCGCCGCGCCGCTGCGATCATGCGCGCGAACGTCGTCGCCTCGCTGGCGATCAAGGCCGTCTTCGTCGTCCTCGCGCCGTTCGGCCTCGTCACGCTCGTCCTCGCCGTCGCCGCCGACATGGGCATGTCGCTGCTCGTCACGCTCAACGGGCTGCGACTGCTGCGTCCACGCAGAACGGACGTGACCGTGGGCTAGGCTCCTTCGATGCCTGCAGGAGTCGTGCTCGCCGGGCGGCCGCTCGAGCCGCATGGGGACCCCGAAGGCGTGGCTGGACTGGCACGGCACGACGCTGTTGCGCCGGACCTGCGCGGTCGTGGGACGTGGCACCAGCGGACCGGTCGTCGTCGTGCGCGCGCCGGGCCAGGAGCTTCCGGAGCTGCCGGGCGCTGTCCGGGTCGTGGACGACGCCCGCGAGGGACGCGGGCCGATGCAGGGGCTCCTCGCGGGCCTGGCGGCCGTGGAGGCGGCGGAGGTCGCGTTCGTCGCCGCGACCGACATGCCGTTCCTGCATCCGCGGTTCGTCGCCGCCGTGTGCGCTGCCGCCGGCGGCGACGTGGACGCCGCCGTGCCGCATCTCGGCGGCTTCCGCCAGCCGCTCGCAGCGGCCTACCGCACGTCGCTGGTGCCCACCATCGCGGAGCTGATGGGCGAGGGGCCATGAAGCTCGGCATGCTGTTCGAGCGCTGCGAGACCCGCTGGCTCACCGACCTCCCGTACCCCGGGAGCGTGCGCAACCTCAACGAGCTCGTGGACTACCAGGCGGCGCTCGGCGAGCCCGAGCCGAGCGTGCGCGTGCGCTGCTTCGGACCGCTCCGCCGTCCTCCCGCCGAGGTGCGAGCGGCCACGCTCGGCGGCGCGGCCGCCGCGGTGGGGGTGGTGCTCGACGCGCACGTGGTGGCCGCGATCAACGGCGACCAGGTCACCCGCGACCCGGGGGAGGCGCTCGCCGAGGGCGACGAGGTGGCGCTCATGGCCGCGGACGCAGGAGGCTGAGCGGCGCGCGGGGGTACAGTGGGCGCATGCCCCCCGGCGGATACTTCGGAAGGGCGCTCGTCGTCGACCTCGGCGACGGCGGCGGCACCGTCCTGCCGCTGGACGACGCGCTGCTGCGCGCCACGCTGGGCGGCGTCGGGCTCGGCACGTACCTGCTCTCGGAGCTCGCGCCGCCCGGCGTCGAGCCGCTCGCGCCGGAGGCGCCGCTCGCGTTCGTGTTCTCCCCGCTGGTCGGCACGCCGCTGACGACGAGCGCGAAGTTCGCGGTCGTGGCGAAGTCGCCGCTGACCGATCGTCTCAACGACGCGCTGGCCTCGAGTCACTTCGCGATCGCGGGCAAGCTGACGGGCAACGACGCGATCGTCGTGCGCGGCGCGTGCGACGACGCCGTCGGCGCTGGTGGTCGACGGCGACGGCGCGCGACTCGTGGACGCCGAGGACCTCTGGGGCCTGTCGGCCGCCGACGCCGAGGCCCGGCTGCGCGAGCGGCTCGGGCCCGGCGTACCGCGTCGCCGCGATCGGACCGGCGGGCGAGCGCCTGCGTGCGCTACGCGACGGTCTCGCACGACGGCCGCCACGCCGGCCGCGGCGGGCTCGGCGCGGTGCTCGGCGCCAAGCGGCTGAAGGCCGTCGCCGTGCGCGCCGCCACGCCGCTGCCCCGTCGCCGACCCCGCCGCCGTGCTGGCCGCCGCGAAGGACCTGCGCGCGCGCTCGTTCGGGCCCGCGACGGCGAAGTACCGCGAGCTCGGGCACGCTCGCCAACCTGCTGTCGTTCAACGCGCTCTCCGCGCTGCCCGGCCACAACTTCGGCTCGCGAGACGACCACGCTGGCGCTCGAGGACCGTGCGGCGGTGCGCGACAGCTGCGCGTCGTGCTCGATCGGCTGCGAGCGGATCATGACGACGCAGGGACGGCCGCTCCGCGCGCGTGGAGTACGAGAGCGCGTTCGCGCTCGGCCCGCTGCGTCGGCATCGACGATCCCGACGTGGTCCTGGACGCGAGCGCCCGCTGCGACGAGCTCGGCCTCGACACGATCTCGACCGGCGGCACGATCGCGTGGGCGATGGAGGCCCGAGCGTCGCCGGCTGGCTGCGCTTCGGCGACGGCGACGGCGCTGCTGCGCGCGATCGAGCTGATCGGCGCGCGCGAGGGCATCGGCGACCTGCTGGCCGAAGGGCTCGCGCCGCGCCGCCGCGCCGGTGGCGGGCGCCGGATCTCGCGATGCACGTCAAGGGCCTCGAGCTGCCCGGCTACGAGCCGCGCACGCTGCACGCGATGGCGCTCGGGCTCGCGGTCAACGCCCGCGGCGCCGACCACAACCGCTCGGGTGCCTACGAGGCCGATCTCTCGGGCGAGCTCGACCGCCTCGACGGCGGCGACGCGCACGTCGCCGCCGCGATCGAGACCGAGGACCGCGCCGCGGCGATGGACTCGCTGATCCTCTGCAAGTTCCTGCGCGGCGTCTTCGACGGAGCCGTGGGAGGAGTGGGCGGCGCTGCTGCGCCCGGTGACCGGCTGGGATATCGACGGCGACGAGCTGCACGACACCGCGCGCGGCATCGTCGCCGCCAAGCACGCGTTCAACCGGCGCGAGGGCTGGACGCGCGACGGAGGACACGCTGCCGGCGCGGCTGCTCGACGTCCCGCTCACGCTGCCGTCGGGCCGCGAGGCCGCGCTGACGCCGCGAGCGGCTCGACGCGATGGTCGATGGCTACCACCGCGACCCGCGGACTGGACATATCTTGTTCACGACGCGCAATCCTGCGGAGCTGCCATGGCGCTGACGCGTCCCGCCCAAGACCGACGCGCCGACCGTCACCTGCACGATCGACGGCGTCGAGGTGACCGTCCCGAACGGGCACGACGATCTACACCGCGGCCAAGCAGGCCGGCATCGACATCCCGGTGCTCTGCCACGACGAGCGCTACGACCCGGTCGGCGTCTGCCGCATGTGCGCCGTCGACGTCGGCGGCCGGGTGCTCGCGGCCGCGTGCGTGCGCCCGTGCGAGGACGGCATGGAGGTCACGACCGCCGGCGCGAAGGTCGAGAAGCAGCGCGCGGTGCTGACCGAGCTGCTGATGGCCGACCAGCCCGGACGAGGACCCCAAGGAGACGACCACCGGGGACAACCTGCTGCTCGACCTGGCGCGCCGCTACGAGACCGGGCACGCCGAGCGGCTGCCGCAGGCGCGCGGGCGCGGGGAGGACCACTCCAACCCGGTCATCAGCGTCAACCACGACGCGTGCATCCTCTGCGACCGCTGCGTCCGCGCCTGCGACGACATCCAGGGCAACGACGTCATCGGCCGCACCGGCAAGGGCTACGAGACGCGCATCGCGTTCGACCTCAACGACCCGATGGGCGAGTCGACGTGCGTGACCTGCGGCGAGTGCGTCGCCGCGTGCCCGACCGGCGCGCTGGTCAACAAGCCGATCCACGACGTGCCGATCCGCCCGCGCGACGAGCTCAAGTCGGTCGACACGGTGTGCCCGTACTGCGGCGTCGGCTGCGCGCTGACCTACCACGTCGACGAGGAGCGCGGCGCGATCGCGTTCGCCGAGGGCCGCGAGCAGCCCGGCAACAAGAGCCGCCTGTGCGTCAAGGGCCGCTACGGCTGGGACTACGCCGCATCCAAGCAGCGCCTGACCACGCCGCTGATCCGCGTCGACCTACCCCAAGGCCGCGCTCTCGCGGCGACGTCAAGGGCGAGGGCCGCGGGCCGCAAGCGCGCCCGGGCGGGATCGTCGACTACGACGAGGTGATGCCGCACTTCCGCGAGGCCACCTGGGAGGAGGCGCTCGACCTGGCGGCCTCGCGGCTCAAGGAGATCCACGACCGCGACGGCTCCGGCGCGATCGCCGGCTTCGGCTCGGCGAAGTGCTCCAACGAGGAGGCCTACCTCTTCCAGAAGCTGATCCGCGCGGGCTTCGGCACCAACAACGTCGACCACTGCACGCGCCTGTGCCACGCGTCCAGCGTCGCCGCGCTGCTGGAGGGCGTCGGCTCCGGCGCCGTCTCGACCACCTACGGCGACATCATCAACGCCGACGTCGCGATCCTCGCCGGCACGAACACGACCGCGAACCATCCCGTCGCCTCGTCGTTCTTCAAGCAGGCGCGCCGGCGCGGCACGAAGCTGATCGTCGTCGACCCGCGGCGCGAGCGCGTCGCCGACCACGCCGACATCTTCTGCCAGATCAAGCCCGGCACCGACGTCGCCTTCTACAACGGCGTGCTGCACGAGGTCATCCGCGCTCGGCCTGGTCGATCGCGAGTTCATCCGCCGACCGCGTGACCAACTACGGCGAGCTGGCCAAGCTCGTCAAGCAGTACCCGCCCGAGCGCGCCGCGCAGATCTGCGGCGTCGACGCCGCGACGATCCGCGAGGTCGCGCGGCTGTGGGGCGAGGCCGGCGCCGGCGTCATCTTCTGGGGCATGGGGATCTCCCAGCACACGACGGGCACCGACAACGCGCGCTGCCTGATCGCGATGTGCTCGATCACCGGCAACGTCGGCAGGCCCGGCACCGGCCTGCACCCGCTGCGCGGCCAGAACAACGTGCAGGGCGCGTCCGACGCCGGCCTGATCCCGATGATGTTCCCCGACTACCAGCGCGTCGACAACGCCGCGGCGCAGGAGAAGTTCGCGCGCCGCGTGGGGCCGCGCGCTCGACGCCCAGCCCGGCCTGACCGTGACCGAGATCGTCGGCAGCGCGCTCAAGGGCGGCGTGCGCGGCATGTACATGATGGGCGAGAACCCGTTCCTCTCGGACCCGAACGTCAACAAGGTCCGCAAGGCGCTCGCCGCGCTCGAGTTCCTCGTCGTGCAGGACATCTTCCTCACCGAGACCGCCGAGTTCGCCGACGTCGTGCTGCCGGCCACGTCGTTCCTCGAGAAGGACGGCACCTACACGAACACCGACCGGCGCGTGCAGATCGGGCGCAAGGTGCTCGACCCGCCCGGCGAGGCGCGCCCCGACTGGGAGATCATCCGCGAGATCTCGCACCCGGATCGGGCTGCCGATGGAGTACGCGTCGGTCGAGCGACGTGTTCGACGAGATGGTCGCGCTCTCGCCCGCCTACACGGGCCTCGAGTACGACAACCTCGGCGCCGGTCGGGCAAGCTCTACCCCAACCCGGATCCGGAGCACTCCGACGGCACCGTCGTGCTGTTCGGCGAGTCGTTCGCGACCGACGACGGCAAGGCGCACCTCGTGCCGGCGGAGTGGATGCCGGCGAAGGAGCTGCCCGACGACGAGTACCCGTTCGTGCTCAACACCGGCCGGCTGCTCGAGCACTGGCACACCGGGTCGATGACCCGGCGCTCGTTCGCGCTCGACGCGATCCAGCCGACGGCGATGGTGTTCATCTCCGAGGCGGACGCCGCGCGCATGGGCATCGCGCGACGGCGACTTCGTCCGCGTCACGCTCGCGCCGCGGCTCGATCGAGCTGGCCGCCGAAGGTCTCGCACCGCGAGACGCCCGGGTCGTGCTTCATCCCGTTCCACTTCCGCGAAGCGGCGGCGAACCTGCTGACGATCGACGAGATCGACCCGTTCGGGAAGATCCCCGAGTTCAAGTTCTGCGCGGTGCGGGTCGAGCCGACGGACCGCGAGACCGCCGCGCTGCCCGACTCCTCCCAGGCGCTGCAGGGCGCAGGCTGATGGGCGAGGGCAACGGCCGCGTCCCGGGCGTCGAGGCCCGCGCGGGCAAGTTCCCCGGCCCCTCGCTGATCCCGCCGCTGACGGAGATCCAGCGCGAGCACGGCTGGCTGCCGCGCGAGGCGCTCGTCAAGCTCTCGCGCGACTGGCGCCGCCCGCTGTACGAGATCGAGGGACTCATCTCGTTCTATCCGCACTTCCGGACCTCGCCGCCGGAGCAGCTCGAGGTCGCCGTCTGCCGCGACCTCTCCTGCTGGCTCGCCCGCGACCGCGCCGAGACTGCCGCGACGGCGCCACGGTGCACGAGGTCTCCTGCGTCGGGCGCTGCGACCAGGCGCCCGTCGCGATCGTCGAGGAGCGCTATCCCGCGGTCCGCCGCGGCGAAGGGCGGCGGCCCAACGACCCGTACGCGAGCGCGGACGAGCACTACCGCGTGTTCCGCACGTTCGACGACGACCCGGTGCCCGTGCTCGACGACTCGGGCATCAAGGGGATGGGCGGCGCCGGCTTCCCGACCGGGCAAGAAGTGGGCGATGGTGCGCGGCCAGGACGACCCGGTCAAGTACGTGATCTGCAACGCCGACGAGGCTGAGCCCGGCACCTTCAAGGACCGCCAGATCCTGGCCGAGCAGCCGCACCTCGTGGTCGAGGGCATGCTGATCGCGATGCGGGCGGTCGGGGCGCAGCAGGCGTGGGTGTTCGTCCGCCACGAATACGAGCCCGAGGAGCAGGTGCTGCGCGAGGAGCTCGACCGCGCGCGCGGCCGCCGGACTGCTCGACGACGTCTCGATCGACGTGTTCACGTCGCCGGGCGGCTACATCCTCGGCGAGGAGACCGCGCTCCTCGAGTGCATGGAGGGCCACCGCGGCGAGCCGCGCAACAAGCCGCCGTTCCCCGGCGGCTACGGGCTGCACGGCCGGCCGACGCTGATGAACAACGTCGAGACGTTCGCCTCCGTGCCCGGTCATCCTCGACCGCGGCGCGCAGTGGTGGAAGGACCAGGGCGTCAACGGCGGCGCGGGCCTGAAGTTCTTCTCGGTCTCCGGCCACGTCGAGCAGCCGGGCGTGTTCTGCGTCCCCGCGGGCACGCGGGTCTCGCGAGGTGATCGCGCTCGCCGGGGGCGTCCGCGACGGCGCGGAGCTGGGCGCGGTGCAGCCCGGCGGCGCGTCGACGAACTTCCTCGGTCCCGACTGCGCCGACCTCCCGCTCACCTTCGACGCCGTCGCCGAGGCCGGGTCCGCGCTCGGCACCGGCGCGATGGTCGTGCTCGCGGAGGGGACCGACCTCCTGGCCGCCGCCACGAACGTCCTGAACTTCTTCCGCAACGAGTCGTGCGGCAAGTGCGTCCCGTGCCGCGTCGGCTCGCACAAGGCGCAGAAGATCCTCGCCGAGGTGCTCGCCGCCGGCGGCGGTGCCGCGGACGTGGACGAGCGCATCGACGAGCTCGAGGAGACGTTGCGCCTGACCTCGATCTGCGGGCTCGGGCAGGTCGCGCTCGGCCCCGTGATGTCGGTGCTGCGGATGCAGCGCGAGCACGTCTGAGCGGATGTTCCTCGACCGTCAGGACGGTCGGCGAGGCGCTGGGGCGCTCGCCCCGGCGCGCCGCAGCACGATCGTGCCGGCGCCGCCGGCGCTCGGCCTCGTCCCGGCGCGCGACGTCTGCGCGCTCGAGCCGCTGCCCGGCTGGGCGCGCGCGACCGTCGACGGGTACGCGGTCCGCGCCGCCGACACCTACGCGGCCGCCGAGACGCTGCCCGCGTTCCTGGAGCTCACCGGGGCGGTGCGCATGGGTGAGCTCCCGGCCGGCGACGTCGGACCGGGCGGGGCGATGGCGATCCCGACCGGCGGGCTGCTGCCCGCCGGCGCGGACGCGGTCGTGATGGTCGAGCACACGACCGAGCCGATGCCCGGGCACGTGGAGCTGCTGCGCGGCGTCGCACCCGGCGAAGGCGTGCTCCAGCCGGGCGAGGAGGCCGCGCCGGGCGACCTCCTCACGCCGCGCCGGCCGTCCGCTGCGCGCCGCGGACCTCGGGCTGCTCGCGGCGGCCGGGGTCACCGAGATCGCGGCCTACGCGCCACCGCGCGTCGGGATCCTCTCGACCGGCGACGAGATCGTCCCACCCGACGACCGCGCGAGCCCGCCCCCGGCCAGGTGCGCGATGCCTGCGCGCCTGCGCTCGCCGGGCTCGTGCGCGAGGCCGGCGGGGAGCCCGTCCTGCGCGGGATCGTCCCCGACGACGCGGACGCGCTCGAGCGCGCGTTGACCGAGGCGATCGGCCGCGACGACGTCGTCGTGGTCTCGGCCGGCTCGTCGGTCGGCGCACGCGATCTGACCGCGACGGTGGTGGGGCGGCTCGGCGAGATCGTCTGCCACGGGCTCGCACTCAAGCCGGGCAAGCCGACCCTGCTGGCCGACTGCGACGGCGTGCCGCTGATCGGGCTCCCGGGCAACCCCCGCTCGGCGCTGGTCGTCTTCCGGCTCGTCGGGATCCCGCTCGTCCGCACCGTGGCGGGCATCACGACGCCACCGCCGCCGGCGATCCTGCGCGCGGAGCTGTCGCGCGACGTGCCCAGCGCCGCGGGGCGGCTCGACGTCGTGCAGGTCACGCTGCGCGAGGGGGTCGCCACGCCGCGCTTCGGGTCGTCCGCGCTGCTCGGGCCGATGGTGGGCGCCGACGGCTGGATCCGCGTGCCCGAGCCGGCGACCGGGCTCGGCGCGGGCACCGTGGTCGACGTCGAGCTCTATGGCTGAGCCGTGCGTGCCGCCGAGCGCCCCGTTCCTCTCCGACATCCCCGCCGGCGAGGCGCTCGCGGTCTGGCTGGACGGCGTGGTGCCGCGTCGACCCCACGGAGGTCGCGCTCGCCGACGCGCTCGGACGGGTCACGGCGGCGCCGGTCTGGGCGCTGCGCTCATCGCCCGCCTACGACGCGTCCGCCATGGACGGCATCGCGGTGCGCGCGGCCGACACGATCGGCGCCACCGAGACCTCCCCACGGACCGTCGCCGGCTTCGCGGTCGTCGACACGGGCGACGCGCTCCCGGAGGGCTGCGACGCGGTCGTCATGCGGGAGCACGTCCACTGGGTCGGCGACGTGCCGGAGGTCCGGGCCGCGGCCGCGCCCTGGCAGCACGTGCGCACGATCGGCGAGGACGTCAGCGCCACCGAGCTGCTGCTCCCCGAGGGGCATCGCCTGCGGCCGGTCGACCTCGCGGCCGCCGGTGCCGCCGGCCACATCGCGCTCACGGTCCGGCGGGCGCCGCACGTCGTGATCATCCCGACCGGCGACGAGGTGCGGCCGCTCGGCCACGACCCCGCCCCGGGGGAGCTCGTCGACACCAACTCGCTCATGCTCGCCGCGCAGGCGCGCGAGATCGGCTGCACGGTCGAATCGCTGCCCGTCCTCCCTGACGACGCGGCACGGATCGGCACCGCGGTCGCCGACGCGGCCCGGCGAGCCGACCTGGTGATCGTCATCGCCGGCTCGAGCGCCGGACGCGACGACTACACGGCAGAGGTGATCGGGCGGGTCGGCACGCTCCTCGTGCACGGCGTCGCCGTGCGGCCCGGCCATCCCGTGGTGCTCGGCCGGGTCGGCGGGACCGCGGTGCTGGGGGCGCCGGGGTATCCCGTCTCGGCCGCGCTGACCTTCGAGATCTTCGCCGTCCCGCTGCTGGCCCGGCTGGAAGGCGCGGCACCGGTGGAGCGGCCGCGCGCCCGCGCCCGGCTGGCGCGGCGGCTGGCCTCCTCGCTGGGCGCCGACGACTGGATCCGCGTCCGGCTCGGCCGCGTCGCCGGCGGACTCGTCGCGACACCGCTCCCGCGCGGCGCCGGTGTCCTCACGTCGCTCGTGCGCGCCGACGGGCTCCTGGTCGTGCCGGCGGCGCTCGAGGGGCACGACGCGGGCACCGAGGTCGAGGTGCGGCTGCTCCGCGATCTCGATGCCGTCGAGCGCACGATCGTCGCGATCGGATCGCACGATCCCGGTGCTCGACCTCGCGGCGTCGCTGCTCCGCGCTCGCGATCCGCTGCAGACGCTCGTGAGCGGCGCCGTCGGCTCGCTCAGCGGGCTCGTCGCGCTGCGCGACGGCCTCTGCCACTTCTCCGGCTGCCACCTGCTCGATCCCGAGAGCGGCCAGTACACGCTGCCGTGGATCGAACGCGTCATGCCGGGGGAGGCCGTGGCGGTCATCCGGCTGGTCCACCGCGAGCAGGGGCTCATCGTCGCCGCCGGCAACCCGCTCGGCATCGACGGGTTCGACGACCTGCCGCGCCTGCGCTACGTCAACCGCCAGCGGGGCGCGGGCACCCGGGTGCTGCTCGACCACCTGCTCGGCAGAGCCGGCGTCGACCCGGCGTCGGTCGCCGGCTACGAGCGCGAGGAGCCGACGCACCTCGCGGTCGCCGCCGCCGTCGCCGCCGGCCGCGCGGACGCAGGCCTGGGCGTCATGGCCGCAGCACGCGCCTTCGGACTCGACTTCGTCCCCGTCGCGCGTGAGCCGTTCGACCTCGTCATGCGCCCGGGCGAACCCGCAGTCGCTCCACTGCTCGCACTCATGCAAGACCACGACTTCCACGCGCAGGTGGAGGCCATGGGCGGCTACTCGACTGCCGAGACCGGGCGGCAGATCGCCTAGCTCACCGCCGCTCGGGCGGTCTCGGGTCAGCCGCCGCCGAGTCCGCGCATGACATTGCCCGTGCCCTCACACGCCGGGCACTCGCGACCATCGCGCCGACCCGTCCCGTCACATTCGGGGCACCGCTCTCCGGAGCCGGCCGCGGGTGCCGGCGCTCCCCCGCCCTCGTCAGTCTCGGATTCACGGTCGGTCATGCTCCGGCCCTACCCGTTTCCGTCCGATGCGAGGCTGGCGGTCCGGTCCAAACCGCTGTGTTGCTGCTGTGGCTGCCGCTGTACTTCGCCTACCCGTTCCTGACCCTCGATCCGGGCACGACCGACACGCTCGGGTGGCTGACCGTGGTCGCGCGTCCTCAGCCATGACGGCAGCACGGTCCGCTTCCTCGTCGTCGACGATGTGCGTGAAGTCGAGCGTCTACCGCTGGTGCCCGCGGGGCGGTCCCGTAGCAGACCGCCCGGGGATCGGCGACGATGGATCGTCATGTCGCTGCTCTGGCGGGTCTTCCTCGGCAACGCCGCCGTGCTCGGCGTGGCACGCTCGCGCTCGTGCTCACGCCCGCCACCGTGTCGTTCCCGGCGGGCGGCGCGCGAGGCCGTCGTGCTGGCGGCGGGGCTGGCGGTCGATGCTCGCGATCAACTACGTGCTGCTGCGCCGGCGTTCGGCGCCGCTGCGGCGGCTGCCGCGGTGATGGCGAGGTCGACCCGCTCGCAGCCCGGCCGGCGCGCGGAGATGCCGAGACCGGCACCGGCGAGGTGGCGCGCGCTGGCGCGCGCGTTCGACGCGATGCTCGAGCGGCTCGAGGCCGAGCGGCGCGAGTCGGCGCGGCGCGCGCTGGCCGCCCAGGAGGACGAGCGCGCGGCGGATCGCGCGCGAGCTGCACGACGAGGTCGGGCAGTCGCTGACCGCGGTCGTGCTGCAGCTCGAGCGCGCGCCGGCGCGACGGCCGGCGGCCGCGGCGGCGCGGATCGCGCGAGGCGCAGGAGGCGGCGCGCGCGACGCTGGAGGAGGTGCGCGCGATCGCCGCGCAACCTGCGGCCGGAGGCGCTCGACGACCTGGGGCTGCGCAGCGCGCTCGCGCCAGCTGTGCGCTGGAGGCCGAGCGCAGCGGGCGTGGCGGTCGAGCGCGAGCATCGGCGCCGGCTGCCGCGCTCGCGCCCGAGGCCGAGATCGTGGTCTACCGCGTGGCGCAGGAGGCGCTGACGAACGTGCTGCGCCACGCGGGCGCCGCGCGGCGTCGAGCTCGCGCTCGAGCACGCGGACGGCGGCGTCGCGTGCTGCGCGTCGCCGACGACGGCCGCGGCGTCCGCGGCGACGCGCGGAGGGCGCGGGCATGCGCGGGCATGCGCGAGCGCGCGCTGATGGTCGGCGGCGACGCTCGAGATCGGCGCGGCGCGCCGGCGGCGGGACGCAGGTCATGCTGCGGTGCCGCCGTGAGCGCCGCCGGCGCGGCTCCTGCTCGCCGACGACCACGCGATGGTCCGCCGCGGGCCTGCGCCTGGTGCTCGACGCCGAGCCCGACCTGCGGGTCGTCGCCGAGGCCGGCGACGGCGCCGAGGCGGTCGAGGCCGGCGCTGCGGCGAGCGAGTCGACCTCGCGGTGCTCGACGTCGGCGATGCCGCGCCTGACCGGGCTGCAGGCCGCGCGCGAGCTCGCGCGCCGCCGGCCCGGGCTGCGGGTGCTGATGCTCTCGATGCACGACTCCGAGCAGTACCTCTTCGAGGCGCTCAAGGCCGGCGCGTCGGGCTACGTGCTCAAGTCCGGCGCCGACCGCGACCTGGTCGACGCGTGCCGTGCGGCGCTGCGCGGCGAGCCGTTCCTCTACCCGGCGGCGGTGACGCGCGCTGATCGCGCGACCTGCTCGCCCGCGCCGGAGGCGCCGCCGCGACCCGCTCACCCCGCGCGAGCTCGAGGTGGTCAAGCTGATCGCCGAGGCGCACACGAGCGAGCAGATCGCCGCAGCTGCTCGACATCAGCCCGCGCACCGTCGAGCGCCACCGCGAGAACATCCTGGGCAAGCTCGGCATGCGCGACCGCGTCGAGCTGACCCGCTACGCGATCCGCCGCGGCCTCGTCGAGCCCTGAGATGGGGAGCGCCCGGCCCGGGATGGGAGCGACGCTCCCATCGACGGCCGGCGCCGCGCGCGCACGCATGCTGACGGCGTGCGCATCCTCGTGCTCTGGAACGCCTGCCGCGGCGTCGCCGCCGGACGAGGACGCCGCGCTGGGCCGCGCGCGGATCGCCGGGCTCGACGCTGCGACGGCGTCGCTGCGCGTCGCCCTGCATCCCGTCGCGCCGGCGGCGCCGCGCCCAGCCGCCGGGTGGGACTGGTGCCTGGAGCTGCGGTCGCCGAGGGGTGCACGCCCGGCGAGGTCGTCCGCGACCGGCCTTGCGCGGAGTTGCTCGGCGACCTGAGGCTGCTCGGCATGCACCCGCGCGTGCTCGCGCATCGACGGAGGAGCTCTGAATGGCGCTCGCGATCGGGATCTTCGCCGTCGCGCTGGCGCTGATCGTCAGCGAGCGGATCCACCGGACCAAGATCGCGCTCGCCGGCGCGGTCGCTGGTCGTCGCTCACGCAGACGATCGACCAGGAGCAGGCGATCGAGGCGATCGACTTCAACACGATCGGGCTGCTCGCCGGGATGATGCTGATCGTCAAGCTCACCGAGACGACCGGCGTCTACACCTACCTCGCGATCCGCGCCGGCCAGCTCGCGCGGGGCGGCCGCTGCTGCGTCGTCGTCGCGCTCGCCGGCTCGACCGCGCTGCTCAGCGCGTTCCTGGACAACCTCACGACGGTGCTGCTGATGGTGCCGATCACGTTCCTGCTCGCCGACGCGCTCGACATCGACCCGATCCCGCTGGTCCTGATCGAGGTCATCGCCTCGAACATCGGCGGCACGGCGACGCTGATCGGCGACCCGCCGAACATCATCATCGCCGGCGCGACCGGCCTGAGCTTCATGGACTTCATCGCCAACCTCGCGCCGATCGCCTTCGTGACGCTTCGTCGTCGTGACCGGCCTGCTCTACCTGCTGGTACCGGCCGCGGCTGCAGATCGCGCCCGAGGCGCGCGAGCGGGTCATGGAGCTCGACGCGCGCCGCTCGATCGAGGACCCCGCGGAGCTGCGCGCGCGCTGCCGGTGCTGCTCGGCGACGATCCTGCTGTTCTTCGTCCACAAGCCGCTGCACCTCGAGCCGGCGACCGTCGCGCTGCTCGGCGCGACCGTGCTGCTGCTGGTCACCACGCAGCCGCTCGAGGACGCGCTCGCCGGGATCGAGTGGCCGACGCTGTTCTTCTTCATCGGCCTGTTCGTGATGGTCGGCGCGCTGGAGGAGACCGGCGCGATCGGCAAGGTCGCCGACGGCGTCGCCGACCTCACCGGCGGCGACCGCACCGCGGAGCTGCTGGGCATCGCCTGGATCTCGGCGATCGCCTCCGGGATCGTCGACAACATCCCCTTCACCGCCGACGATGGTCCCCGTCGTCGAGCAGCTCCAGGGCGACGAGATGGACGACGCCTACTGGTGGGCGCTCGCGCTCGGCGCGTGCTTCGGCGGCAACTTCACGCTCGTCGCCGCCGCCGCGAACGTCGCCGCCGCCGGCATGGCCGAGCGCGCCGGGCGGCCGATCCGCTTCATGGAGTTCCTCAAGGTCGGCGTGCCCGTCACGCTCGTGTCGATGGTGCTCGCCACCGGCTACATCCTCGCTGAGGTACGCCTGATGCCCGCGCACGATCGCCGACCTCGTCCGCCGCGAGGTGCCGCTGCTGCGGCTCGACACGCCGGTCGGCGCCGCGATCGAGCAGGTCGCTCGACGCCGGCGTGCCCGCGCTCCCGGTCATCGACGACCGACGAGCGCTACGCCGGCATCTTCGGCGAGCGCGAGCTCATCACCGCACTGTTCCCCGGGTACGTCGGCACGCTCGGGTACGCCGGCGTTCGTCCCGAAGTCGATCGAGGCCGCGATCGAGAAGCGCCAGGCCTGCCGCTCGAGCCGGTCGGCGCCACATGAACCGCGAGCACATCGACGTGCGGCACCGACTTCTCCGACGTCGGGCTCGCCGAGATCTTCATCCACCACCGCGTGCTGATCGTGCCGGTCATCGACGACGGCCGGGTGCGCGGGGATCGTCACGCGGCGCGACTTCTTCCTCGCGCTCGTCGAGCGGCTTGCGCTGATCGCTACCGCCGCTCGACGCGCTCGCGTTCGCGTGACGGACCCGCGAGCGACGACAGGTCGTCGCCTCGGCGTTGCTCGGAGCCGCTGCTCGGTCGTCTCGAGGAACGGGCGGATCACGTCCATCGGCATCGGGAAGACGATCGTGGCGTTCTGCGCGTTGCCGATCTCGCGCAGCGACTGCAGGTAGCGCAGCTGCATCGTCGCCGGGTTGCGGCCGATGACGTCGGCGGCCTCGGCGAGCCGCTCGGCCGCCTGCGCCTCGCCCTCGGCGTTGATGATCTTGGCGCGCCGCTCGCGCTCGGCCTCGGCCTGGCGGGCCATCGCGCGCTGCATCGCGTCCGGGCATCTCGACGTCCTTGATCTCCACGGCGGTGACCTTGATCCCCCACGGCTCGGTCTGCTGGTCGATGATCGTCTGCAGGTCGTCGTTGAGCCGCTCGCGCTCGGCCAGCAGCGTCGTCGAGATCGGCCTTGCCGAGCACGCGAGCGCAGCGTGGTCTGCGCGATCTGCGAGGTCGCGTGCTGGAAGTTCTCGACCTCGGTGACCGAGCGGTTGGGGTCGACGACGCGGAAGTAGACGACGGCGTTCACGCTGACCGGCACGTTGTCGCGCGTGATCACTTCCTGCGTCGGGACGTCGAGGGTGATGGTGCGCAGGTCGACGCGCACCATGCGATCGACGATCGGGATCAGCACGATCAGCCCCGGCCCCTTCGGCTCGATCAGCCGGCCGAGCCGGAAGACCACGCCGCGCTCGTACTCGCGCAGGATCCGGATCGCCGACCCCGCGAGCACGAGGAGCAGCGCGACGATGACGACAAGCACGACGAGGACGGCGGTCATGGGTTCAGCTCCCAGGCTTCGGCTCTGCGGACGGTCAAGGTCAGCCCGTCGACCGCGACCACCACATCGCGGCGTCGGGTTGCACCGGCTCGTCGGGAAACGCGTTGCGCGCGCGCCACAGCGACCCGTCGACGAAGACCCGGCCCACGCCCTCGCCGATCGCCGTGCGGGCCCGGCCGGTGCAGCCGATCAGCGCCTCGCGCCCGCTGCGCACTCGCCCACCCGAGGAGCGCACCACCGCGCCGAGCGCCAAGGCCGACAATCCGCCCGCCAGCACGGCGACGACGAACGCGAGAACGACGGCGAGCACCAACCCACCGCCCGCACCCTGCACGGCAAGCACCGTCCCGGCCACCGCCGCGACCGTCCCGAGCGCCGCCAGCAAACCGGCGGAGGCGATATGCGCCTCTCCGACGAGCAGACCGGCGCCCACGAGCAGCAGAACCAGGCCGGCGACGGTCATCGGCGTGGAGGCATCCGAGTGGCCGCGTGGCCACGGGCGTCGGCGGCCCTCATGACACGGCGGCTCGACGAGGGCGACGTGCGGCCGGCGGGACCGAGGCGGTCAGCCGGCCCAGCATCCGGCCGATGCGGCGCTTGAGCGTGGACGGCTCGAGCTGCAGCGTGGCGGCGATCGTGGACGGCGCCGTCCGGTCCACGAGCATGCCGAGGATGGGCAGGTCCTCCTCGGCGATCGCCGCGCTGGCCGCGTTCAGCTGCTCAGGCGTGATGCGGGGCAGCGCGTCGCCTCCCGCGTTGACCTGGCGGATCGCCATGAACAGCTCACGCGCGGGGACGCCCTTGTCGAGGACCCCGTCGGCGCCCGCGACGATGGCCGGCAGGGTCATCGAGCCGTCGGCGAATGCGGAGTAGAGGATCACTCCCGGTGCCAGGGCCTGCCGCTTGATGTCGCGGCAGACGGTGAGGCCGTCGACGTCGGGCAGGTTGTAGTCGAGGATCACGATGTCCGGCCGGCTGCGGTACAGCAGGGTCGCCAGTTCGGCGGCGTCTGCGGCCGCCCCGACCGGCACGAGCCCGGGCTCGGTGCGGATCGCGGTGTGCAGTCCGAGCCGGACTGCCGGGTGGTCATCGACGATGGCGACGCGGATCATGCCGACCATGCTGGACCGCCGGGCCTGCGCAAGCCATGGGTGGCGTGCCCAAACCTGCACCCGTCACGGCTCGATGAGGCCGTGGCGGATCGCCCACCGCGTGAGCCCGACGCGGTCACGCATTCCGAGCTTGGCGAAGATGTTCTCGCGGTGACGCTCGACCGTGCGCGTGCTGATGTGCAGCAGCCGGCCGATCTCGTCGCTGGTGTGTGATTCGGCGACGAGCTTGGTGATCTCCTCCTCGCGCGGGCTGAGCGGGCTCGACCGGTCGGTTCCGTGGGTCGAGGAAGGTGCGCATCAGCGCGCGGACGGTGGGCGGATAGAGGAACGGCTCGCCGCGCATCGCGGCGCGGCACGCCTCGACCAGGTCGCGGTCCGCAACGGTCTTGAGCACGTAGCCGGAGGCGCCGGCCTTCAGCGCTTCGAAGCAATACGTCTCGACGTCGTGCATGGAGAGGATCAGCACGCGGACGTGCGGACGCTGCCGAACGATCTCGCGCGCGGCCTGCAGTCCGCTGCGTCGCGGCATGGAGACATCGAGGACGGCGAGATCGATGTCGTCACGCAGGCACCGCTCGACCGCTTCGATCCCGTCTGAAGCCTCTCCGACGACCTGCAGATCCGGCGCCGCGTCGATCACCATGCTCAAGCCGCGTCTGACCACGTGATGGTCATCGGCGAGCAGGACACGCGTACAGAGCGGGACGCTCATCCCGCGCCGGTGGGGACGGTGAACCGCACCTCGGTGCCCTGCTCCGGCCGGGCGGTGATGGCGAGCTCGCCGCCGATCAGCAACGCACGCTCGCGCATCCCCGCCAGACCTGTGCCGTCCCCGTGGAGCTCGTCACCCGTGATGCCACGGCCGTCGTCGCGGACGCGGAGCTCGACCTCGTCACCGGGTGTCGTGGTGAGTGAGAGCTCGACCTCGTGGGCGCCGGCGTGCCGGGCGACGTTGGTGAGGCTCTCCTGCGCCACCCGGTAGATGGCGAGCTCGTGCTCGTGCGCGAGGGGTGGGAGTCGTTCGGCGAGTCGGGAGCGGACCCGGATCGGCCCGGGGTCCGAGACCTGGGCTGCGAGCGAGACCAGGGCGCTGCGCAGGCCGAACTCGTCCAGCGCCTGCGGGCGGAGGCCGCGGGCGATCTCACGCATGTCCTCCACGCCGCCGCGCGCCGTCTCCTGCACGTCGAGGACTGCCTGCTGGAGCTCGTCCGGAACGGTCCGCTGCAGCGCCTCCAGCTGCAGGACGACGCCCGTGAGGGTCTGGCCGATCTCGTCGTGCAGTTCGCGGGCCAGCCGGCGGCGCTCATGCTCCTGGGCGGCGAGCGCCCGGCGTCCGCTGTTGCGGCGCTCCTGCTCCAGGCGATCGAGCATGGCGTTGAAGGCCTCGCAGAGCTCGCTCACCTCGGCATCCGATCGTCGCAACCTGAGCCTGCGGCCCGGCGCAGAGGGGTCCACGCGCCGCATCAGCGTCTTGAGCTGCTCGAGCGGTCCGAACACGCGGCGCATGAGCACCAGGTTCACCGCGATCATGACGGTCGTCCCGATGGCGAGGACGACCGCTTCGACGAGCCGCAGGGACGGGCTCACGGTTGCCGGGGAGACCGCGAGCAGGACCGCCGCGGCGACCAGCACCGTGGCGTTGATCGCGACCACGCGACGGAACAACGACACGTCACCCAGGATGGTCGCCGTCACCGCGCAGCACCATGGGAAGCGCTCCCCATCGTGCACCCGGCGCCGTCCCATCTGACCCGATGGGCGGAGCCACCCATACCGCGCCGATGCAGCACGAGGCAGGATCGTCTCACCGACCGAAAGGGGCGCACATGTACCCGCAGAGCCCGCATCGCCGAGCCGCGTTCGACGAGGCCGAGACGCGTGACACCTCACGACCCGAGACCTCGACAGGCGCCGGTGGCAGCCGTGTCGCCGGGCGCGCGATGCTCGCCGCCGTCCTGACGTTGCTGATCATCGTCGTGCTCGTCGTCCTGCTCTGACCTCCCGCCCCCCGTCGCACCACCGCTCATCGTGCGGCGGTGCGGAATGAGAACGCGGCGGGCGTCTGGAGCGGTCGCGCCCGGCCCGGGGCGAGATACGATCGACGGTGGTGAGCCGGGAAGACGGGTCGGCGTGACGTTGCCAACCCGTTTCCGAGGAGTTGCCCATGGCCGCCGGCCTGCGCCGTCTGTTCACTCGCGCCACTGCGGGTGAAGCCGCACGAATCGCCGAGATCCTCCGCCGCGAGACGGTCGGCGGCACCCTGCTGGTCGGCGCCGCGCTCGTCGCGCTGGTGTGGATCAACTCGCCGGTGGGCGACAGCTACGTCGATCTGCGCGACACGCGGGTGGGTCCGGGCCTGCTGCACCTCGACCTCTCGCTCGGCACCTGGGCGGCAGACGGGCTGCTCGCGATCTTCTTCTTCGTCGCCGGCCTGGAGCTCAAGCGCGAATTCGTCGCCGGGGACCTGCGCGACCCTCGCCGCGCACGCTGCCGATCGTCGCCGCCGTCGGCGGCGTCGCCGTCCCGGCGATCGTCTACCTCGTCGTCAATGCGGCCGCCGACGGCGACGCGAACGGTTGGGCGATCCCCGCCGCCACCGACATCGCGTTCGCGCTCGCGGTACTCGCGGTCATCGGGCGCCACCTGCCGCCGGCGCTGCGGACGTTCCTGCTGACGCTCGCCGTCGTCGACGACCTCCTCGCGATCAGCATCATCGCGATCTTCTTCACCGACAGCCTGCAGCCGCTCCCGCTGGCGGCCGCGCTGCTGCCGCTCGGAGTGTTCGCGCTGCTGGTGCAGCGCAGGATCCGCTCGCCGTGGCTGCTCCTGCCGCTCGCCTTCGCGACGTGGACGCTGGTGCACGAATCCGGGATCCACGCCACCGTCGCCGGGGTCCTGCTGGCCTTCACCGTCCCGGTCGTCCGCTCCCAGGCCGCCGGAGGACCCGACGCCGGGCCGGGACTCGCCGAGCACTTCGAGCACCGGCTGCGACCGCTGTCGGCCGGGGTCGCCGTGCCGGTGTTCGCGCTGCTCTCCGCCGGCGTCGCGATCGACGGCGCGCGCGCCCTGGGCGAGCGCTCGCGACCCCGTCACGCTCGGGATCGTCGCCGGCCTCGTGATCGGCAAGTCGATCGGCATCGTCGGGCCCGCCGTCCTCGTGGCGCGCTTCACCCACGCGCGCCTCGACGACGATCTCACCTGGTGGGACGTGTTCGGCCTCTCGCTGCTCGCCGGGATCGGGTTCACCGTCTCCCTGCTCATCGGCGAACTGGCCTTCGGCGCCGACACGCCCGCCACGACCACGTCAAGATCGGGGTCCTCGACCGGATCCCTCACCGCGACGATGCTCGCCGCTGTCGTCCTGCGCAACCGCCGTTCCGGCACGACGGGACCAGTCCGACCGACGACCCCGCCGCACACGCGCCGGACGAGAGCGCCGACGTCGCTGGACGCCCAGCCGTCGCGCGCTAGCGGAACCGCACCCTCACGACGTGGAGCGATGTCGGCCCACGGCCGCGCTGGAGTTCGCTGGCCGGCATGGAGGATCGGAGTTCACGATGCGCCGTATCCGGAAGCGTGTCACCGAGGTTTCATACCTGGGTCGAGCGCCAGCCCTCAGCCGTTGCGAGGTTGGCCGCTCGCTGCCTCGTGACCCAACGTTCGGCCGGTGAGCTAGCGGAGTGATCGGAACGCGGCGCGGAGCTCGCCGCGAACAGTTCCGGCTCCTCCCAGGCGGCGAAGTGGCCGCCCCTTTCGGCCTCGCCGAAGTAGCTGAGCGTTCGGGTAGGCCTGCTCGGCCCAGCTGCGCGGCGTCCGCCAGATCTCGCCGGGGAACGTGGTGAAGCCGACCGGGATCGGCGGCGCCGGCAGCGGCTGGCGGCCGGCGGCGGGCGCGTCCGGCCCGTAGGCCTCCCAGTACGAGCGGGCCGCCGACGCGCCGGTGCCGGTCAGCCAGTAGGCCGTGATGTTGTCGAGGATGTGGTCGCGGGTGAGGTTGCCCGAGGGCTGACCGTCGACGAACGCGCGGGCGATCTTGTAGTAGGCGTCGGTGTCGTGGTCGATCATCCAGGCGGCCAGTGCGGCCGGCGAGTCCAGCAGCGCGTAGCCGATCGTCTGCGGCCGGGTGGCCATCTCCACGAAGTAGCCGTTCCCGCTGTCTGGAAGGTGCTTGATCGCGGCCAGCGCCGCGCGTTCCGCCTCGGTGTCGTTCGGCACGGCGCCGGATCGTTGAGCGCCGGCACGAGCAGGTTGGTGTGGATGGCGACCAGCCCCTCGGGGGCCAGCCGTCCCATCGCGTCGGTGACGCCGGCGCCCACGTCGCCGCCCTGGGCGACGTAGCGGTCGTAGCCGAGCCGGCGCATGAGCTCCGCCCAGGCCCGCGCGGTACGGCCCAGGTCCCAGCCGACCTCGGCCGGCTCGGCCGAGAAGCCGTAGCCGGGCAGGGACGGCAGCACGAGGTGGAACGCGTCCTCGGCGCGTGCCGCCGTGCGCGGTCGGGTCGGTGAGCGGGCCGACGGAGTCGAGCATCTCGATGACCGAGCCGGGCCAGCCGTGGGTCATGATCAGCGGCAGCGCGTTCGGCGTGCGCGGACCTGACGTGCACGAAGTGGATGTCGACGCCGTCGATCTCGGTGGTGAACTGCGGCAGCGCGTTCAGCCGCGCTTCGCACGCGCGCCAGTCGTACTCGGTCGCCCAGTACTGCCGAGCGCCTGCATCGTCGCCAGCTGCACGCCCTGCGAACGGTCGGCGACGAGCTCTCTGGTGGGCCAGCGCGTCGCGGCCAGGCGGCGTTGCAGATCGTCGAGCCGTTCCTCCGGGACTTCGACCTGGAACGGGCGGACGTCTGCCGTCGTTGCCCTCATGACGGCGCTCCTTCGC